>DAIQBK010000013.1:0-173142 GCA_036781205.1 Myxococcaceae bacterium | reverse complement strand
CTGGTGGCGATTTCGGTAGCTGCTGACCATCACTTCGGCCGCGGCAGTCTGGTTTGTCCAGTTTTTGTTTTCCCGTATTTTGCACTGCGCAATCACTTTAGACGCAACCCCGACGCTGGGCGCCCTACCACGTACACCTTCTCAGCGGCAGGAATCGACATTTTGAAAGCCAGTTTACAAAGTCATTTAAGCTGGGAGTCGATTCGTCGAGTGTTGGAAACGTCGTCATGGCTTCTTCTGTTTCCCGACGCGTTCCCCATGCCGACCATCCCCAAACGCTATCTGGGGGACGCTGACCAGCAGGCCAAGCTGCGCACGATGGTGCGGGCACATGTCAAACACGTACGACTGCAGGGCTAACGACAGCCCGTCTCGCCTCGAGCCCACGTCTTAATTAGCGCCCGGGATGGGCTCAGCGCGACGAGAGTTAAAACGGCGATGAGTTTGTTCATGCTCTCCGCTCAGTCCAAATGAGATGGGTCGGTGGAGAACGGAAGTCGCTGTTCAAGGTCAGAAATCCCGTTCCATTGGCAGATCGGCCACGCGCGCTTTGAGCGCCCGTAACCGCTTGCGCACGCCGGAGACCGAGAGGCCTACCTCGGCCGCGACTTCCTCCAGCGTCAGGCTCTGACCTAGCTCTCCGACCCTGCTTCTGCCCAGGGAACGACCGAGCCCACCGAGAACCAGTGCGACTGGACTGCCACGCCCAGCTGCCCGGTCTTGCCCCGGGGCAAGAATCTTGAAAGGCTGTCGGGTCGGTGGAGAACGTCGCTGATGTGCTGCCCAAACATGGGCTCAGACGTCACGACGCGAATCGCAGAAGCTCCCATGAAGAATCGATCCATCGCCGCGCGGATCGCAAAACGCGTCACACAACCCGATGACCTCTGGAGCTCGACCCCGCTGGAGCTCCTCCTGAAACGCGTCACAGAAACTTGGAGGCATGATGCTCTGGCAGGGCCCGCGAGCATCGCGAACTGGCGCACTCCCATGAGGGAAGCGTTTGCCTTGGGCAGCTGCTGCGGCTCCAGCAATTGGGGCAGAAATGGCGGTGCTGGCGGGATACGAAAAAGCGGTGGACCGGACTAGCGGACGGTGAATACTTTGATCGGCAGCCGGGCCCGCTCGGCGCCACTGCTCGCGATCACGTGATAAACCCCGGGGGATAGCGGAGCGGCGTAAACACCCCCACCGCTCACGCTTCCGCCCGCGGCCCCCTCCTCCACCTCCCAACGCACTGCACCGTTCTCCGCCGCGGGTCCGCTCGCATTGAGCGGCACGATTGCGCCAATGTTGACTCGGTAGGCCTCAGCGCTGACCCGCAGCGCCCCACTTGGCGATTGCGCGGCTTCGGCTGGCCACTCTTCGGCGGCGATCGGTGCGACCTCCTCGCTCGATCTGGCGATTGGCGCCTGCCTCGACGACGAAGACGGACAGTTGACACAAGTCGAATACATCGACTGGAAAAACATGCCCAGAGGCGGGGTCCCGGCGCCGAAGATCGGATGGGGAACGCCGTCGTCGGTGTAGAAGGTGGAGAAGTAATCTCCCACCATCCGACCTTGGTTGGTATTTGCGATCCAGCTCACCAACATCGGGCCGCCAACGTCAAACGGGTCGGACCACGAGTTACCACCGTCTTGAGAAGTGATGAACCCCGCCGTCAGTTGACACGTGGAGGCCGAGCAGTTCGCGTCTGGGTAGTAATAGTAAACGACCGCCAGGCCAACGTTGGGCGCAAAAGTGTTTCGATCGGCGCCGAACCCCGGAAGGAAATGATCGGCAATGCTGGCAACGTCGTCGATAGGGATCCGGGTGACGTCTGACCAGGTCTCGCCGTCGCTGCTGGTGCTGAACACGATGTCATTGCTGTGACAGGAAGTACGGAACCGGCAGTCCGACCACGCCACATAGATGGTGCCGTCGCCGTCGATCGCCGCCGATGGAAGGTTCGCGTTGCGAATCCCCCCGGCCACGCCGTGCTCGTTGACGCTCGCCACCGCCCTTGAGGAGCTCCAACTGTTGCCTCCATCGTCGGAAAAGAAGGACCGAACGCCCGAGCCGCCGGCGTAGGGAACCACCAATCTGCCGCTCGGGAGCGCAAGCGGCTGACCGCCCAGGCCTCTCGCCTGGCCCGCTGTTGTCAACGCCGGCCCCCAAGTCGCGCCGCCGTCCGTCGAGGTGCTCATCAGGATGAGGTCGCCCGCGCCAGCGTCGTCCCACTCGATGTAGCAATTGCCGTAGAACGGGCTCGTGGGCCAGTTGTCACAGGTTATCCATGGCTTGTCGAAGTACGAGCCGCCGGTGGTGACGGTCACCGGATTATCCCAGTTCAAACCGTCGCCTGATCGGCTGACAAAGATTTCGTGAGGGCTGCCGTCAAACGGAAGGGTCTCGATCAGCCAAACGCCAAAGGCTTCGTTGTACGCCACCGACGGGTCGCTCACTCTCTGATATTGACCTCCGCCGCCCCAGACGGTGATTCCCGGCAGCGAGTCGGCCTGCCAGGTGAGGCCGTAGTCGGTCGAGGTTGCGAAGCCGATGTCGCTGCAGCCCCCATCAAAAACGCGGCCTTGCTGAAATACCCCGACGATGGTGGAGCCGTACGCATAAATGTGCGGCTCTACTTCGGTCATGTGTTGACTGCCCGGGTTGGTGAACGGGTCTGCGCTGATCTGCACGCTGCTGGCGGGTGCGCTGTCCGCAACGCAGAGGAGGCAAAGACCGATCAGGGAAACGCGCGCAGGGTGCAAATCGAGTCGTGGAGTCATAGGCGCGGCTAGCCGTGTAGCACCGCCCCAAATGGCCGGTCAAAGTGTTTCAACAAAATTCCCAGCAGGTTTCATGCGACTGCACCCGAACCAGCTGACTGCCCTCTAAGTGCTTGACTGCGTTAATCCCGCGACCAGCATTCGCCCGATGCTTGGAAGATTGTTTCTCACGTTGGTGACGGTCCTCAGTCTCTCTCCAACGAACGCCGCGTCTTCTTCGCTCGTGACTGACCGATAAGATCCGGCGAGCAGCCCCTCCTGACCGTGGGCTTTCGCAAACGCCGCAACCGCCTCGTAAGGAAATTCGCCAGCGACGTCGATCCCGTTGACTTCCTTAAGCCCACTCGTTGGCCAGACGAAAGCCCACCTGAACGACTTCGTTTCGCGAGGGAGGCAGCGTTCCAGCTAGAACTTTGGCGTAGCGCTCCCGGGTCAAGTCTGCCGGCCATTCCACGGCAACCCGCGTGGGCCGGAACTTGGCGAGGGCCTCGGAAGCCAACGGCCAGGTTCATTCGCCGC
The DNA here is from genome assembly GCA_036781205.1 of Myxococcaceae bacterium. Classification (GTDB taxonomy): domain Bacteria; phylum Myxococcota; class Myxococcia; order Myxococcales; family Myxococcaceae; genus DAIQBK01. Next base: position 169,852 of record DAIQBK010000013.1, on the reverse strand, counting down.
CAGTGGTTGTGTGGAGAATCGTTCCTCCTTCGCCTACCGCCCACCCGGTGTTGGCGTCCACGAAGGTGACTCCGGACAGAGGAACCGTCGTCCCGCTGGATTGAAGCGTCCAGGTGGCACCCCCGTCGGTGGTGTGCAGAATGGTTCCTTCTGCGCCCACTGCGGTCCCCGTGTCGGCGTCCACGAAGGAGACCCCTAAGAGAGGACTGGTCCCCGCCAATTGGCGCGTCCAGGTAATACCTCCGTCAGTCGTGCGGAGAATCAGCCCTCCTTGGGAGTCGGCCCCCACCACTGTCGCCGTGCTGGGGTCCACGTACTGTCCACCGCGGCAGGTGTTGGCGCACGGCTCGAGAAGCGAAGTGCTCACTCGCGAAAACATCAAGACGGCGTTTTCGGCTGGAACCGAAACTGCTGCGCGGGGACGACAACTCAATTCACCTGATGTTCGGTTAGAAACCCAATCGTAACAGTTCGATGTTAAGCGGCTACCACAACAGGATGTGACGGCCGGTAGGCCGCTGGATCCGCGGAGCTTAGGGAGCTAAACGGCCGAAGACTTCGGTGAGACCTGACCCGGGCCCTGGGAGGGAAAATGATTTCATCGCCCCGCAATGCTGCGCTCTTCCTCACAACTTCCTTATGGGCGGGTTGCTCCTTCAAAGATGACGTAGCCGTTCGCAGCCTGCCCGCGCTGACTCGCCACGGAAGCAATCTCATACGAGGTAAGGCTCCGCCGACTGCGCTCGGCTATGCTCACAACCCTATCGTCTACGCGAAGGGTAGGGAGATTGAGCCCAATGAGCCCTACTCCGAGGGGGGCATGCCGACCGAGTACTCCGTCAGTCCGAGTCTTCCCGACGGACTGACGTTGAGCTCAAGCACCGGCGTTCTAACCGGAACACCCACTGCCCTCACGCCAACTCTCGACCACACCGTCGCGGCGCGAAACGCGGCTGGCTCAACCGAGACCACACTCACGCTCAAAATTTCGTCCACCGTCCCTTTCGTCGTCAATGGTCCAATCAATGCGCTTCTGCAGATTGGCAGCACGCTCTATTTGGGCGGCGACTTCACACAGGTAGGTCCACCGGCTGGCTCGGCCGCGATGTTGGACCCGGTTACAGGAGGAAAGCCCGGGTTTGCTGCGTGGCCACTAGTCAACGGTGGCATTACCGCCGTTACTGCTGATCCCGCTCATCCTAGAACCTTCTACGTTGCCGGCGGCTTCACCCAAATAGGGTCCGTGGCAATTAACGGACTCGCGAAAATTCTTCCGAACGGGAGGCCCGACCCTAATTGGAACCCAAGGCCGAATGGGATCATTTATATGCTGATCGCGAGCGCCAACACCCTCTACGTGGGAGGATTCTTTAGCTCCATCGGAGGGCAACCACGCAATAACCTTGCTGCGCTGGATGCGTCCACCGGGCTTGCCACGGACTGGAACCCCAACCCGAATGGCGGAGGGGTGAACTCGTTCGCGCTCAACGACAACATCATCTACGTGCAAGGAAGTTTTAGCTTTATCGGAGGGCAGGAGCGCAACGGCATTGCCGCGCTGGACGTCTCCACCGGGCTTGCTACAGACTGGAACCCCTACCCGCAGGGTCCGTTAACCGCACCCGGGGACAACTCTTCCGGTGCGCTCGCGGTCCAGGGCAACACGGTCTATGTGGGAGGAGGTTTCACCTTCATCGGGGGGCAACGGCGCAGAAGCATTGCCGCGCTAGATGCCTCCACGGGCCTTGCCACTGACTGGAACCCCGACCCGAGTGGCATTCCCCCGTACCCTCCGATTGTCTATCTGATATTCGTCAGCGGTAACACGGTCTATGCGGGAGGCCTCTTCAGCGCGATCGGAGGGCAACCACGCTATAACCTCGCGGCGCTGGATGTCTCCACTGGTCTTGCCACGGACTGGAACCCGCACGCGATTGGGAGCGTCTACTCGCTAGCAATCAACGGCAAAACCCTCTATGCGGCAGGAGCTTTCAACTCGATTGGAGGACAACCACGCGGTGGCATTGCGGCGCTGGATGCGTCCACTGGTCTTGCAACTGACTGGAACCCCAATCCGAATACCGGGATCACCAGGCTAGCGATCAACGGTGATGCTGTTTATGCGGGAGGAGGTTTCACCAGTCTAGGAGGCCAGAATCGAAATCTCCTTGCGGCGGTGGATCCTTCCACGGCCCGCGCGACCGACTGGAACCCCAACCCCGAGCCCGGTCATGAGGGGCTCCAGTATCCAATCATCAGTTCGCTCGCGTTGAGCGGGAGCACCATCTACGTAGGAGGGTTCTTCGCCTCTGTCGGGGGGCAATCGCGCAACAACATTGCGGCGCTGGATGCTTCAAGCGGCCTCGCCACGGACTGGAACCCAAACGCGAATCAGTGGGTGCAGTCGCTCGCGGTTAGCGGCGACACCGTTTACGCGGGAGGATATTTCACTTCCGTCGGGGGACAACCGCGCAATCGCATTGCCGCGCTGGATGCCTCGAGTGGTCTTGCCAGGGACTTTAATCCAAACGCGGATGACATTGTCTCTTCTATCGTGGTCAACGGCGACATCGTTTATGCGATAGGAGACTTCAGGCTCATCGGGGGACAACCACGCAATCGCCTTGCTGCGCTGGACGCTTCCACCGGCCTTGCTACCGGCTGGAACCCCAACCCAAGTTATGTTGTCACTTCGCTTGTGGTGAGCGGCGATACTGTCTACGTGGGAGGAGGTTTCAACTTCATCGGTGGGCAACCGCGCATTGGCGTTGCGGCGTTGGATGCTTCAACCGGCCTTGCCACCGACTGGAATCCCAACCCGAATGAATGGGGATATTCGCTCCTGGTCAGCGGCAACACGCTTTATGCTGGAGGAGGCTTCACCTTCATCGGAGGGCAGTCGCGCAATTACTTCGCGGCAGTGGATACCTCGACCGGTCTTGCCACAGACTGGAACCCCAACCCGAACGGTCGTATCGGTCTCATTGCGATCAACGGCGACACGATCTATGCCGCAGGAGGCTTCAGCTTCATCGGAGGGGAATTTCGGTCCTACTTTGCTGTATTCCCCGATGGGTCTGACCGGGCAGACTAGCGACTAAGTAGCGACGATTACCCGCAGGAAGTAGCGCCATCAAAGCCGCGACGATCGGGAAGACCTAGACCTCGTCCATACGCCTTGAATTCCCCTGCGAGGCCGGTGCGTAGCGCGGCCGCAGGGCCTGCCACGACAGTTCCGGTGAGGCAAGGGAGCATCGAAGTTTACAGATCGCCGATTATCTGACCTTCTGTCCTGGTCCGCCTCTTGCCCCTGCCCGCTTTAACGCGGGATCGGACGGTGCCTGGCAAGACGACGTGCCCGCGGCGCCGACGCGCTTGCCGACATCCCTGAGGTCCTGGTAAACGGCCGCTTTGATTTTCAAGCTCCCCTTGCAAGCGTATGGGAGCTCAAGAGAGTCTGGCCGCGCGCTGATCTCGTGGTCGTTGACGAGGCGGGCCACGCCGTCAACGCGAACCTCAGCCGGGAGCTGATCCGAGCCACCAAGCGATTCGCAGTCGACCCCGACGCTATGGCCTAGACGATGAGTCTCGTGCGCGGTCCGAAGATAGGGCCGGAATTGGCCGGTGGTCACGCTGCATAACGCACAACTTGCGCGCGGGCTATGGCAGCGGCCGGGGCGATCGTGGACCACCCGTGGCAGCGGCGATTCTATTTTCACCTCGACGCCTTCCCGGGAGAAGTCGAGGGGGCTGAGGCCTCACCGAAGAAACGGCGAGGGCTTCACCCACCCGGGGAAGGTGGCGACCCGGGAGTGCCAACCAGCCACCCAAAAGGGGAGCGAAGATGGAAACCCAGGCAAGAAGCAGTCCGATGAAAGCCAAGAAGCTCAATGCAAAAATGAGGGAGCGGATAGTGAAAAATTTGAAAGACGACCTCGACCACACGCGGGACGATCTCGACCACGCACGGTTCGAGGTCGCAGAGACCATCGAGCTGATTGATGTCATCCAAGACAAAGTATGCGACTCGACTCCACGCATCGCGAAAGCGGCGCTCGAAATGATCAAGGGCAAGCTTTTCGTCGCTTTGGATGACTCCAACACTTAGCCCGAGGGAATGGCCCATCTGCCAGATTGCCCTCCTGTTGTTCCATTGTTTTTAACAACACGATGCGATTCCGCTCGGATGCACAGTGCCAAGAATCTCTACTAACCCAACGCCGGTGTTGGTGATCTGGAGTGTCGGGCGCGGGCGTCAGCAGAAAGCGCCCGACACCGTACACAGCACTGTATGCCTGGCCGACCTGTCGGAACCCTCCGGTTTTGATTCTTTGATTTAAAAGGCCCGGAAAACAAATTGCAGCGTGGATCGGGCTTTGCTTTAGCGGAGCGCCAGTCGTGGAGGAGTCGCTCACACTGCCGATCCGTTAAGCTTCCGAACTAGGCCAGGAGCCTCGACAATAACTCCTCGCGCGTTATTCCCTTCAGCGCCTCTGTTGACCAGGAGCTCAGCCACTCGTGAAACGAGCCTCTCAAGCTTCAGATCACAACGGGATCGGCCGTCGATCTTTCAACCGACGGCCGACCGAATGCGATCGAACTCGCCTACTTAGCTCCCACCGGGTGTGGGATGCGTCCTAATCGTCATCGTCGTGCTCATGGTCCGGCAGGTCGTAGAAACCAAGGCTGGTACCGGGGCCCGTGACCGGCTCGCGCGGGTAGATCCCGATGAAGGCGGGAGGAGGCGCTCCACGCCTCCCGTTGCTCTGCTGATAGTCGATCATAGCTTCCAGGGCGTCGATCTGTGCGGGGATCAGATTGTCATACTGCGTTCCGCCGTGCCCCATGCCGGGGATGTAATACACGCCCAGCAGATTCTCCGCCTCCCTTCGTCCGATGGTGTTCGCGACGAGGTTCTTGTATCCCTCGGCTTCGCCCGTGCCGACGATGGGATCGGCTGCCCCGTGCATGATGATGAGCGGTCGGGCCAAATGGCCGAAGCAATCCTCTCGTCGCAGGTCGATCTGGATGTACGCCGGGCTGTTCAATGGATTCCAGAGCTTGACCTCCGCGTCGGTCGGACGGCCTCCGCGGTACGTCTCGTCCCATCGAGGTACGGAATCGCGAAGGTAACCGAGTAGGGCGTTGTAATTGCTCTTCCAGTTCGCCTCGGAGCCGAACCAGCGGCCGTCGTTGTATCGGAAACCGTTGGTGAGCTGCATCGGGATGTCGTAGATGTTGCGCAACGCCGTGAGTTGCGGGTCCGTGAGCGGCGGCGACAAACGCTCCCTGAAGGGGTCCCACTGCGGGTTCCTCGCGCGCTCCGCGATGATGTCGTCGATGCGCGGCGCGATGACGTCGTAGTTGCGCACCACCCGGGCCACGCTGCCCCATTGGGTCAGCTGCGAGTTGTAGCCGAACCCCGAAATGCCGCCGTCGAACATCAGCGGATACGCCTCGACCATCCACCGGGTGTGGTGGCCACCGTTGGAGCTTCCAACGAGCAACGTGCGCGAGGAGGCTCGTCCGTACTGCATCAGCACGAGCGCCTTGGTGTAGACCGTCAGCTCCACGAGACTCTGGCGTGATTCGTAGTAGTCGTCCTGCGGATTGTCCTTGATCGTCGGGCGAAACCAGCCCTCGTCGCACGAGGCGAAGGCGTAGCCCCTCGTGACGGCGGCCGTCTGGAAGGCGCCAGTGCTGAGCTCTGTTCCCGAGAAGCCGCGGGTGAAGATGGCGATTTTTCCATTCCATGAGACGGGTAGAAGGACCTGGAACTTGACGTGGGAACGAATGAGGCCGTGGATGTAGCGGTGTGGAACGGGCGTTGTCCGGAGTTCATCGGTGTCCCAGGTCGCCTCGACCGGGGTGGCGTTGACACGGAACGCACTGAGCGCTGACAACACACCGAGAAGCCGAAAAGCAGATTTCCAGTTCATGTGAATTTCCCCTCCGGTGGACTTCAAAGGCGCGAATGGCGAGACGGGGGTTAGCACCGACGATGCGAATCCGTCAATCTACTGAACCACCATGTGTCATACCCCGGCCAGCCACTGCCTCAGTCGTAGAGAAGCCGCTCACACTCCTGAGCCGTTAAGCTGCGGAGCTGCGCTTGGAGCCTCAACAACAGCTGCTCGCGCGTCACTCCCTTGAAGGAATCGGCTGGCCAGGAGTTCAGCCAATCGTGAAGCGAGCCGATCTCGGAAGTCGGAACCAAACTCAGCCTCGGTCTCGCTCGTTTCGAGCTCGATGTGCTGTTTGGCCTGGCGGGCTCAAATCCTCATCGCGACGCGTATCGTTCCTTGGGCGACTTCGGCGTAGCTCAGCGCGGGCTGTTACTGCGGTGCGACCGAGACGTCGTCAAAAGCGAAGAAGCTGGGCAGCTGCAGAAAGCCGAATTTCACTTCCGTGGTGTCACTTGGGGCGACAACGTCATCGCAGAGTTGCACATAGCCAGGGGTTGGCTGCATGTCAGAGTCATCACGGATCACTGTCCCTCCCCAACTCACTTGGAAGCGATTCGGTGTTCCTCCGAGATTTAAGATCCAGGAGCAAATGGAATAGCTCCCGCCCGGATTGGTCGCGAGATCCTGCGCAACGAATCCAAGGTCAGCGGAGGGAGCGATCACCAGTCCGAACATTCCGCTGTGGCCAGCGCCTTGGTCGATGCTCGTGAAGCTCGGATCGCCAGACCGAGTCCAGGAGGTGAAGTCACCCGTCTCCAATCCACAGTTCGCGACCAAATTGCCCTGGACGTGATCGCAGAGCGCAGCGGAGTCGAGCGCAAAGTCGAGTACGACGTCGTGGTCAACGACGATTCCGGGTTGCGTCAGGGACAACGAACCGGGTGCGCTCGCCTGAACGTCGTAGGTTCCTTCGGAGACCGACGGGAACAGACACATCCCGTTGTCATCCGTTATTTCGGGCGGCACGCCACTGTCGAGAATGCTCACGGTCGCTCCAGAAATCGGCAGCCCGGTGATGCCGTTGGTGACAGTTCCGGAAACGCTGTGGGCAGTTCCTTCGATTGCTCTGGCTGCCTGGGTTTGCGGGATGGCAGCAAAGAAAAACACGGCTGCAGACAAAAGTAGCTTGTCCTGCCGTTCTTTGACTTTCATCGTTCCTTCTCGAGGCAGTCGAATTCCGACCTCCCGATCCCGATCGGGCCTTGTACCATAAGCCGGGCGGTCTGCTCAGCACTCACCCGCGGCGATAGGCCAAGGCGGTCAGTCGGACCGCTCGAATCGGCTGCGAATGAGCCCTAGGTGAGTCCCAGCGTACTCAAGAGGGGCACGTTCTCGCGGATCTCGTCGGTGAGGTGGTCCGGGATGATTCCGCTCGGTTGTGGCCGCGAACGTCGGGGACGCAACACGCGGTCCGGCGTGACGATCAGGTCGAGGCGGAAGTGATTTCTAGCTCGTGCGGCGATGGAGAGAGCTCCGCCTGTTGCCGTAGCCCAAAAATGCCGGACGAGAGCCGCGATCGCGCGCGGCGACCGGGGCTGCCCGCTGGCCACGGGAACGAAACGGATGTTCTTCCTGTACTCGTACCTTGGTCCGGATGAACCGCTCGATGTTGCTCACGTAGGCTCGCTCCTCGGAATCGCAAAACGACAGGGCGACGCCAGAGGCTCCCGCCCGAGCGGTACGACCGATCCGATGGACATAGCTCTCCGGTACGTTCGGCACTTCAAAATTAATGACGTGCGTCACCGCGTCGATGTCAATTCCGCGAGCGGCGACGTCGGTCGCGACCAGAATCCGGACCGCCCCGCGCTTGAACGCGCCCAGCGCGCGTTCCCGCGCGCCTTGAGATTTGTTCCCATGAATTACATCCGCCGGAATACCTGCCGCGAGCAGGTGCTTGGCGAGGCGGTTGGCTCCACTTTTGGTGCGGGTGAACACCAGCGCTTTTGAAACCGCGCTGTCTTGGAGAACATGAAGCAGGAGGGCCCGTTTGTCGTCTCTTGCCACATGGTAGACCCTTTGCTCGACGGCGTCCGCGGCGCGATTCGCCGGCGCCACGTCGATCCGCACGGGGTTGACCAGCATGCTGTTTGCCAGCGCCTGAATGTCCGAAGGCATGGTGGCGGAGAAGAAGAGAGTTTGCCGCTTCCGTGGAAGCCCAGCGACGATCAGCTTCACATCGCGGATGAACCCCATATCCAGCATGCGGTCGGCCTCATCTAAAACCAAGATTTCGAGCGCGCCAAAGGACACGGCCCGGCGGGAAATGAGCGCTCGGAGCCGTCCCGGGGTCGCGACAAGGATATCGACGCCCCGGCGCAACGTGTGGACTTGGCGCTCCTCATCGACGCCTCCGAACACCACGGCCTGGTGCAGGCCGCTGCCGCGCCCGTACCTCTCGAAACTCTGGTGGATTTGCGAAGCCAGCTCGCGCGTCGGAGTCAGAACCAGACAGCGCACTGCGCGGGCGCCCGTTCTTGGGCCCGCGAGACGTTGAAGGATGGGGAGGGCAAACGCGGCCGTCTTACCGGTTCCAGTTTGGGCGCAACCAATCAGGTCTTTTCCGGCCAGGGCGTGTGGAATGGCCTGCGCCTGAATGGGCGTAGGCGAGGTGTAGCCCTCGTCGCGCAAGCTTCGGCGCAAGGACTCGTGAAGGTTTAAATCGTCGAACGTCATTGATTCCTCAACCCGGCAGCGCTCAGGGGCGCGCACGGCTAACCAGGCGATGCTGAAAGGGTCGTGTGCAACCCGATACCGCTGAAGTCAGCCAGGCGCGGCGGGCACGCAGTGTGCCTAAACGACTTGCTGCTAAACGTCCCGATGACCGTCACAACGGACACTGGCTGCTGTTGAGGCAAGAACGGAACGCAGCGGGCGATCCGAGCGACTCCACCCTTCTAACTCATCCTGAAGACGATTGCAGGTCTATGTCTTGGTTGCCCAAAAGACCGTCACAAACCCGTTCGAAGATGTCCTACAGGCCCAGCGAGGCCCTGACGGCTACGCCTTTGTCCTCGGAATTCTTGGCGATGCTCTCAAGCCGCTCGAGCGCAGCAGGGAGCGCAGCTCGGACCTTGGTCAAGAGTCCATCGAGCATTCCGCGGCGCGCAGCAAATACCTCGGCCCGGTGGTTCGCTTTCCAGCGCTGGGAAGTTCGCTCGGATACGCCTGCGAGGCGAGAGGCCTCGCCCACAGAAGCACCCGTCGCGAACGCGGCCAACAGTGCCTCGTGGTAGCGCGGTAACCGCCGTTTGACGGGCCCGGAGGTGACAGATTCCGCCAATTCAGCCCCTCCGTTGACGCTCTGGCCGTCAATTTCCGCCATTTCGGAGTTTGGCCTCACGTCGTCCTTTCGGTCTTGAGGCCGCTCCTGAGGTCCCGCAGCGATCCACGAGGCAGCCAGCACGATCCCCGAACCCGCCACGGACTCGCGGAAATCTCTCAAGGGGAGCCGCTCCTTACAGTCCCTACAGTCGAGTAGTGATTCGTCCTGATCATGTGCCAGGGGGGCGAGGCGTCGATTCCAACAAGCCTTCGAAACTGTTGGGACTGGTCATGACGGGTTCCAACAATTCGATGCAGAGACGCGCTTTCGATTCCCGCCGCCTCCATAGTTTCGAACCGAGAGTCGATCGCGGTTACTTCGCCTTCATGCTGCGGATGTATGGGACTAGCGAGTCGATCTCCGCCTGCGAAAAGAAGTCTTTGAAGGCCTTCATCTTCGGGTTTTTCTCGGACCCGTCGTTGATCACCTTTGTGATTTGCTCGTCTGACTTTTGCGCCTGCCAAATAGGGGAGGTCAAATCTGGAATCTTCTCCTTCACCCCAATCTTGGTTTTCCCCTTGCCATCGATGCCGTGACAGGCTTTGCACTTGTACCAGAGGTCCTCGGCCGGCCAGTCCGCAGCGTAAGCGGAGCCCCCGAGAGTCGCGGCCAAGAGAATCGTCGTCCAGAAAGCCTTCATGCGCGCCTCAATTCGCCGACTTCGAGTCGCTCTTATCGGGTTCAGCAGCTGCGAGCTTTTCCAGCATCGCGGCGAGCTCGGGATGCCCGTACTTTCGGGCCCAGGTGGCCGGAGTTTCTCCCCGGTCGGTTCGCGCGTTCACGTCCGCGGCGTGGCTGAGGAGAAACTGCACCATCTCCACGTTCCCCAGCCGAGCTGCCTCGTGAAGGGGAGTTTCTCCCCGGCGGTCTCGCACATCCGCTTTCGCGCCGTGGCTGAGGAAAAACCGCACCAACTCCACGTTCCCCTGCCAAACTGCGTCATGAAGCGCCCTACCGCCTTCCCACTGAGGATGATTCACGTCCGCGCCGGCCTCCACCAAAACCCGAGCTACCGCTGCCTGTTTTGAGAGCATCGCCGTCTGGAGCGGAGTGTTTCGATACTTGGTGTGCGCCTCTGCATCGATCGGCGCGCCCCGGCCGAGGAGGAACTTCACCAGCTCGACGTTCCCCGAGTAGGCGGCGGCGTGCAGCAGCGTCCACGGCGTGTCGGTCTCACGAATCGCGCCGGGGTTCTTTTCCAGGAAAGAGCGCGCCCGTTTCAGATCGCCCACCAGGCACGCTTCATAGGCATCCGCCGGCGGCGCCAGCCGCATAATCTCCTTCAGCACTTGGTTTGTTGCCGGCGCTTGAAAAAATGCAGGCGCGCCAGTCATGTCCTCGGTGGGGCCTTCGGTGTCCTTCATGCAGGCCGCCATCACCAGCGCCGAGGTGCCCCGAGAGTTCTTTGCGCGGGCCAGCTCGGGCTTCTGCTTTAAGAACGCCCGCACCGCGGGCAGGTCCTCGGTGGTGATCGCGTCGAAAAACTTGGTCTGTAGGTCTTCGGCTGCGGAAAGCAATTGAAGCATGAGAAAGGAGTGCGAGAGCAAGAGAGTCATTTGTCGCTCCTGAGAAGGAGAAATGAGACAGCCCCAGAGTGCACGAGCTTCGAGCTGGGCACATGGGCCGAAGGCTTAGTGGCGGACCGGCACTTTTGGATCAGCGCCCGCTCGATGCGGGACGAGTCGCCGATGGAGAGTCGCAGAGGGCAGCAAACGGGTCGTTGCCTCTGCAATTGCGATCGGGCGATAACCACTCGGATCGTCGCGATCGACCTGTTACACCTGTTACAGCAAAGGGTTTCGATTCCCAGCGCTTCCATGAAGTTTCACAGTGATTGCTTTGCTGGCCGACTTGGGTGGCTCGAACGTGAAACAACTCGCATCAGGCGTGGCCAACCCGAGTGGAGCCGGACGAGAGCACACCACAGCTGTTCCCGATTCGACCATGCCATAGGCAGAACGCGAACGTTTGCGCCAACCGCCGAAAAGCATTCCTGCACGATCTAGAACATCTGGCGGCTCCCCCGTGGGTTCCCATCAGGATTTGACCATGTGGATCAGAACGGCGGGGGCTTGCCGGGGGGCTTTGATGCATCCATATTCCCCGAGCTCAAACGGACGGTGAAAAAACCTCGAAGCTTGGCTTCTTGAAATGCTGACAAAAGAGGTTTTTCCGCTGTGATTCATACGGTCAAGTGGCCGCAAGGGGATTAGGGGCGCGGGCTCCTCCGCAGCGCACTTCATAATGCGGAGGAGGTGAGGGCGGGCGGAAGCGATGAGATGGGCCGTAAACCGTTTGGCAGACCTTCTTGAATTGCCGGGCCAACAGAGGTTGAAAGCGATGGAAGGGCTCCGCGGGATCGCGGTGACCCTGGTTTTTCTTGTTCACTACGATTCGCTCTTCGGCGACTGGCTTGCGCCTCATTCAGTCGGAAGTCGTGTGGCGGAGTTCCTCCGCACGGTGGGGCATTCGGGCGTGGACCTCTTCTTCGTGCTCAGCGGCTATCTGATCTATGGCGCTGTCATTTCCGCACGAGATTTTTCCTACGCACGCTTCATGCAGCGCCGACTGCGGCGCATTTATCCAACTTTCCTGTGCATCTTCGGGACCTACCTCGTGCTCTGCTTCCTCTTACCCGGCGAGAGCAAACTGCCACCTCTGCGTGGCGCCGCAATCCTCTACGTCCTCGAGAACGCCCTGTTGCTGCCCGGCATGTTTTCGATCACGCCTCTCGTCACCGTCGCTTGGTCCCTCAGTTATGAGGTCTTTTTTTACGCGCTCATTCCGCTGCTCGTGGCGGCGATGGGCATGCGCGATTGGGGAGTAGGAGCGCGACTTTGGACGTTCGCCGCACTCGTCGCTGCATTTCTTCTTTGCAGCTGGATGGGAATTGCGCACGTGCAGCTGGCGATGTTCGCCTCGGGGGTTTTTGTTTACGAATTGACGAGTGCGAGACCAATGGTCCGGGAGCCCGCGCGCCGCCGACTCCTATGTTGGGCCACTCCAATCATGACCGTGTTCGCCTTGCCCGTGGCGTATCTTCTCGTCGCCGCGCCCCGGATGTTCGACGCCGTTCACTACTCGGCCCGGACAGCGTCCAGCTTGCGGACGATCTGGTTGTTTTTTGCTTTGGGTACTTTCACGCTTGCGGCATTCCAGCCCTCGGGCCTGTTGCCCCGCATATTGAGCGCCGCACCGCTGCGCTGGCTCGGTAACATGAGTTACTCGTACTACCTCGTGCACGGATTGACCTTGAAGGCGATGACGATCATCGCTCACCGCGTTTGGCAGAGCGGAATCTCTCCGCTCTTGTACTGGGCCGCAATGCCCGCGATGTACGCCTGTACCCTGGCGAGCGCACTGGTACTCTTTGCGTCGGTCGAGAAGCACCTAAGCCTGACGAGATCGATTCATCCCTTCCAAGTATCCTCGATTATGTCTCGGTCGCCGTGGCATTTCCCGGGCGGCTTCCCAGCACCCTTTCGATTTCTGCGATCAGCACTCTCGGGAGGATGGGCTTGGAGACAAAGCCGTCCATCCCTGCGGCTAGACACTGTTCACGATCGCCCTTTTTTGCGTGGGCAGTGACCGCGATGGTACTCGGGCGAGGGCGACGAAGCTGCGGTCCCGCGCGCCGACCCACCGTGACAACCCGATGAAAGCCGGTGTAATTCGCGGCAATCCGGTGAAAGATGGTTGCTGGCAAACGACCGCGTAGCAGAGCGCGGCGGGAGGGGCACTACGCTCCGCCGCGCAGTGCCAGATTCTGAACAACAAGAAGCAGGTTATGGACGCTCCACTGCAAGGTGGACGAGTTCCTGAAGATCTGCGTGGGTCGATTTCGATCCCCGCCGCCTCCATGCCGTTTTTCAGAGGGTGACGCGCTGCTTTTCAGAGTAGTTCCATTTATCTCCGCCGACTCCTCAATGGCATTTAGTGTAGATGCCTTCAAGGAGGGGACTATGATCACTCCGCAACGACTCATCAGAACTGGTGTACTAGACATTCCGCGGCGTACGATTTTTGGTTCGACCAAGCCCTCGATCCATGTGCTCGGCCTTCTCGCGGTCTTGGGCTTGAGCACTTCGTCCTGGGCTTACCGCGATCCTCCACCGGACGCGTCCGGCATGGGGCCGAATGCGACGGTCTCAGACTTCACCTGGACCCAAGCCGCGGATTGTCCGGTGCCGCGCTTCGAGGCGATGGGCCTGGCGGTGCAGGGCATGCTGCTGGTGATGGGCGGCTTCATCAGCGAATCTCTGGCGGTGACCTCGCGGGTAGATGTCTTTGACCCCGACCTGAATGTCTGGAGCCAGCGACAGGACCTCCCAGGTGCGGAGACGCATGCCGCGCCGGTGCTGAAAGACGGCACCGTCTACGTGGTGGGTGGGTTTCGCGGGCCGATAGAGACCTGGGTCACTAGCTCGGAGTTCTGGGCCTACGATTTTGCGAACGATGCGTGGAGCGCGCTGCCGCCGTTGCCCTCGCCCCGTGCAGCACTGTCACTGACGAACGTCGGAAGCACGTTCTACGCGATCGGCGGACTTGCGGCGGATGGCAACTCGGACTCGTCCGAGAACACCTACTGGTCCATCGGTGACCAGGAATGGACGGCGGCGCCTGGCTTGCCCAATCCGCGAAACCACCTCGGGGGCGCGGTGGCGCGGGGACAGGTGTACATCGTCGCAGGTCGCCACTCGTGGGATGAGACCAGCGGAAATCAATCCTCGCTGCACCAGTTCGACCCGACGAGCTCCAGCTGGACGACGCTGACGGACATTCCGCTGGGCCGCTCGGAGATCGCTGCCTCCACCTTCACCGCGGGCGACCGTGTGCTGGTGATCGGCGGCTCGGTGAACGGTGCGCAGCCGAGCTCCGACGTCTGGGTTTACGATCCTCAGACAGACCTGTGGAGCGCGCTCCCGCCGCTGCCAGGTCCGCGGAAGGGCGCCGTTGCCGACGTGATCGGCAACAGGGTCATCGTCACCACCGGCTCGCCGACGGGGATCGACCCAGCGGGCACCACGTGGATCGGCTGCTGTCTGGATTGAATCGCGAAAGGTGAGGAGCTCGCCTCCAAACATCGCGCTTTCGATTCCCGCCGCCTCCTTGGTCAAAATGGCTCTCAAGTCCTCGCGACTTGAGAGCTTTTTTGTATCGTCGAATCCACTCTCACACGCGCCGCTCGCAATCTTGCGGAATTCCAGCACTCGGCCCTCTCGCAGCTCAACACGCAGCTTCGCGACTTCGTCGCACAGCGAAGCCCATGGAAGGGTCGCGTACAGGCTGACGATGTCTCCCTCCGGACTTTCAAATCACCGAATCCGCGCAACGGCGTTCTCCGGCCAGTGTCCTGCTGTTGAGACACCACAATGGTCGACGCCAATATTTTTCGATGTGTCTCGAAAAGAGGTCATTTCTTGACAGATTCGGAAGCGTGCGGGTCCGCTCGCGCCGGCGCCGACCGGCGTGGTCTCAGGTCGAAATAGGTCGACGCGTTGACCTCCACTGAGAAGGGCGCTCGGGCTGGAGAAATACCTTTGCTGATTGCCGGGGATCGACATGTTTGAGACTAAAGGTAGCCTGATTTTGTTAGGTGTCGCTCTGTTTTTAAACCTGATCACCAACTCATCATTTGCCGAAGATTTGTCTTTTGTGCGAGTAGATTATGAAGTCGAGATGGCGCCTTCCAAACTGAAGGTCGGCGACTTCAATGGCGATGGGACGGAGGATCTGGCCGTCCTCGGTCAAACGCACCTCTATAGCGGAGGCCAACTGTCGCTACTGCTTGGAGGCGGCGATGGGACATTTGGCCAACCAATAACCTTTGATTGCTGTGGCGAACCGAGGTCCCTGGCCACAGGTGATTTCAACGTCGATGGGATTTTGGACGTAGCCATCCCTTTCAGATCCGTCTATCCAAACCCTGACGGTGTAGCCATCCTGTTGGGGAGTGGCGATGGCACGTTTCGGCGGGGTCCGACGTTCTTTGCAGATCAGTTTGATCCGCCGCACAATAACCCTCAGTTTGTGGCGGTGGGAGACTTCAATGGCGACGGACTTCCGGACTTGGCCGTCGCCGATAACGGCTCCGAGGTGTGGATCCTGCTGGGAACTGGAGACGACCGCTTGTTCTCACCAGGTCAAAGCTTTCAAGCTGGAAGTCTCGTCGTCTCCATGGTCGTGAGCGATTTCAACCGAGATGGTCGACTCGACTTGGCTGTGGTCAATCTGGGTAGTAACAGTGTTTCAATATTGTTTGGGAATGGAGACGGAAGCTTTCAGCCCGCTCAACATTTCCCGGTCCAAAACAGTCCTTCGTCGATCGCCCTTGGAGATTTCAACGGGGACTTCATTCAAGATTTGGCCGTCGGTACTTCCCGTTCAAACACGGTGTCGATCTTGATCGGGACTGGCGACGGAGGATTCCAACCAGCAATGAGCGTACCGGCCGGTGAGACCCCGATGTTTGTAGCGATCGGAGATTTTAACGGCGATGAGATTGAGGACTTGGCAGTCAGTAATCGAGTCTCCAACGAGGTCGGGATTCTGCTCGGAAATGGGGATGGAACGTTTCAGGCCCGTCAAGGTTTCCCCGTCGGAGTGCAGCCCATGGAAATCGTCGCGGGCCATTTAAAGAAGGATGGTCGGTTGGACTTGGCCGTGGCCAACTTCTCTTTCAGCTCTCATAGCGTGTCGGTATTATTGAACGATACGCGGCAGTGAGGGAAAATTCGGGATCACATTGCGCCAGGCTGATGAAAGTCCGACGTGAATCGTATTGGCGACGACGCCGTAGCCCGATCCGCTCTAAGTCCTCGTGGAACTTGTGCAGCATGCTTGGTGATGCTGCCGTCCCAAGCAGAACGGTACTAGGTAGGGTCGCTTCACCCATGGTGCAAGGGCCCGGTGGATCCGGGCACTGAGATGAGTTCTCACCGGCGTTTTAAGCAACCGAGCGGGCAGTGACATCTTTTGACGTCCAGAAATCCGGAAAGCAAAGATCGCAGCCCCGAGGGCCGATGAGAATCCGTGACATCTTTTGCCGAATCTGGCCTCCCAAGTTGGGGAAATTGAGCGCCTATCTTCGTGACATATCGGTTGAACGTCCGATTCCGAGGATTCCCTTCGGCCAAATGATGCGGGATCGCTGACTGTGACATCTTTTCGAATGCTTCACAGGGGAAATCCGTGACATCTTTCAGGTCCAAGACCCGATTTCAGGCCTCAACAGGAATCGATTTCCTTCGCGCTCCCGTGACATTCGGGAGGAGTTTGAGAGCCAGGATCGCCTCTCGGTCCCGGGTGGACGCCTGTGACATCTTTGGCGAGCTGCGCATCCCAAGAACCCTCTGTTGGTTGGTAGAGCTTCAGCCAGCCGAGCTGTGACATCTTTTGCGATGCTAGCGGTCGTTTTCCGGCATGCCCATCAGCTCTTGGATCATCGCCTACTTTTTCGCGAGCATCTCCTTGGCGCGGGCCATGGCCGACATCGCATTGGGCCAGCCCGCGTAGAACGCGAGGTGGGTGATGAGTTCGACGAGCTCGTCCTGCGTGACGCCGTTTTCGATCGCGCGCGGGAAGTGGAAGGTCATCTGCTCGGTCTTGCCAGTTGCCACGAGCGCCGCGCAGGTGATCAAGCTCCGGTCTCGCTTCGAGAGCTGCGGCCGCTCCCAGACGTCCCCGAACAACACCTCGTCGGTGAGCTCGACCAGTTTCGGGGCGAAATCGCCGATCGCCTTGTACGCAGGGGTGAGAGGCTTATTGGTGCTCATGTACGTTCCTCCTTCACGTCGAACGGGACTTCCTCAGCGCCTCGTCCTCTTCTCCAGGTGTCCCGGATAACGCTCCCCCTGTACCGTGATCTTCGAGGCGGCGCTATCGATCTCACGGACGTCGTCAGGCGCGTCAGTTCGACGTTGGCTGCTCCGAAGTTCTCCTCGAGGTGCTTCGACTTCGTAGTGCCGGGGATTGGAACAATCCACGGCTCGCAGCAAATCTCTCGATCTCGATGGGCAGCTCGGTGCTGTAACGTTCGGCAGGCCCGACCGTCATTCCAACAACTCTGCAGAATTTCGGGAAGACGTCGCATTCAGAACCATCGACGCGGCTGAACAGGAGTTGAGGGTGCAAAGATCGAAGGCTACGAAGTTACCGACTCGGCGCTTGGGCTCCAGCGGTCTGGAGATCACCGTCGTCGGTTTTGGCGCATGGGCCATCGGCGGAGGTGGCTGGGCATTTGGCTGGGGCACGCAAGACGATGCCGCATCGATCGAGGCCATGCGGCACGCCTTGGAGATGGGCATCAACTGGATTGATACAGCGGCCGTATACGGCCTCGGTCATTCGGAAGAACTGGTTGGCCGCCTGTTGCGCGACCTGAGTCCATCGGATCGCCCGTTTGTGTTCACCAAGTGCGGTCTTGTTTGGGACCCACTCGATCCAATGTCACAGCCGCGGCGAGTGTTGAAGCCGGAATCGATCCGCAGCGAGTGCGAGGCGTCACTGGGCAGGTTGGGTGTTGAGCGAATCGACCTGTACCAATTCCACTGGCCAGACGAGAGCGGCACGTTGGTGGAGGACTCATGGGGAACAATGGTTCGCCTGATCGAAGAGGGAAAAGTGAGGGCGGGAGGCGTGTCGAACTTTAACGTCGCGCTTCTCCAGCGCTGTGAGGCGATCCGGCACGTCGATTCACTCCAGCCGCCGTTCTCGTTGATCCATCGCGAGGTTTCTGGCCACGAAATTCCGTGGTGCGCCCGCCACAATACCGGCGTCATCTGTTACAGCCCGATGCAGTCTGGCCTGCTCACCGATACCTTCGCGGCGGAGCGCGTCTCTTCACTTGCGTTGGACGATTGGCGGCGCCGCTCGACCGACTTTCAACGGCCTGCCCTTGGACGCAATCTTGCGTTACGCGATGCCCTCCGTCCAATCGCGAAACGGCACGACGTCTCCGTCTCTTCCATCGCTGTCGCTTGGGATCTTTCCTGGCCCGGCGTGACCGCGGCGATCGTGGGCGCACGAGCTGCGAAGCAGGTGGACGGTTGGATCGGAGCCGCCAACGTTCAGCTTACCGAGCCGGATCTCGACGAGATCGAGTCGGCGACTCGGCGCACTCAGGCAGGTTCAGGGCCGGCTCGTCCAGGCCGCGGCTTTGGACGGCTCGAGCGCGCTGAGGTGGATGCAAGCAAGTGACGCTTCTCGTGGTTCTCCTCGAACCTAGCGGCGGCGGGTGCCATGGGACCTTAGAGGTCCCCGCGGACTCACTAAGGAACTTCCGACTCGCGCAGGCAAGAGATGAGCTTACGGGTACATGGCTCTCGCAAAATTCTCGTATCACGGTTGGTCCGGAGTCTGCATTCCACAACCTCCGTGAATCCAATTACACCTCGGGAAGAATATCCGATGTCAAAGAACCGATTTCAGCGCCGAATTGCATCCTATGTGCTCGGCTTCGTCACGCTGTGCGCACTGACCGTGAGCTCGATCGCCAAAGCTGACGATTGCGACACGCCGGCGGCGGAGTCCTGCGCTTGCCGGTCGCAGATAGCGAAGAGCGCTTCTAGAATTAAGCGAGGAAGTCACGCCGTCGCTGTCGCGAGGGAGAAGACAGCAAGGCAGACCGCCTCGAAGCCTCCGCCGATAAAAGAGAGACCGCTCTAACAGAGCAATCGGTCTCGAAGATTACGGTGGCGCGCTGAAATTGAAGAGCACCGTCCCGCGAAGCGCGGGTTGAGCTCCCTCGCAGTGCTGCTCGAAATCAGCGGCGAAACTCTGAATCCTGTCACCCGCGTAGACGACGTCGTTCACCGTGAACTGACCGGTCAGCGTATTGCAACCGCGGCCGTCTCCGGACACGCTCAAACCAGGCTGATCGTCTCGCTGGAACGGAAACCTCGCAGCATTGAGATAGGTGGTGCCTGGTTCCAGCGGCACCCGCCCCGCGGCGGCGAAATCCAGGTTCCACCAGGTATCGCCATTGAAATTCACGCTCACGCCATTGGCGAAGTTGCGGCTTGACCCGAATTCACCGTTATCCAGCGTCATGTGCCAGATGCGGCCTTGACCGATGTAATCGCCGGGATCGCTCACATAATGGATCACGAATTGCGGGTCATATTGGCTTGCCACGTGGATCGTGACTTGATCGCTCGACGTTCGACCGGAGTCGTCCATCACATCCAGCTCAAACACGAGGTCGTCCCCTCCCGTCGGGACGGGCGGTGCGACGAAGGTCGCCCGTACACATTGGGTGCAATCGAGTGTGGCAGCAGTCCCGCTCACTTGCTGCCAGGCGTAGTCGGTAATTGTTCCGTCATTGTCGGAAGATCTCGAGCCATCGAGGACGATCGTATCGCCTTCGCTCGCGATCCGGTTTCGTCCGGCCGCCGCATGAGGGCCGAGCACTAGCTGCGGTACATCGCTGTTGATCCGAATCGCTCCCCACAGGGCCGGAACGGCTCCTTCACAGTGTTGTTCGAGGTCGGCGGCGAAACTGATCACCTCGCCGCCTGGCCCATAGACCGCCTCCCAGACAATGAATCGACCTGTCAACCTATTGCATCCACGACCCTCGCCAATGACGGAAAGGCCCGGCCTGACCGGAGATTGGAAAGGATAACGGGTCGCCTCCTCGTAATTTCCGGCAGTCACCTGGATCCCGCGGCGATTGGCAAAATCGAGACCCCACCAAGACGAACCGTCGAATGAGTTGTAGCTAACGCTGACGAGATTGGGACCTGACGACGTCCCAAACCTTCCGGTATCGGTGGTAAAAGTCCGAGTCTGTCCCTGTCCAATGTAATCGCCCGGATCGCTTCTGAAGTAAAAGAGTGTCGCGGCGTTTGCCTGAGCGGTCGCGGCGAAACAACACAGACTAATGCGAGAAATCCATCGAAATGACATGGGCCCCTCCCGGTGCTTAGTCGCTTCTCCGACGTGAGAAGAAACCACAGCGCCCTATCTAAGACTGTCTCGACTTGTCAAGGCGGGTAAGCTTGATTCGGTTCAGTAGACACCGGCACTCGTGGTTCACACGATGCCTATTCATGGGAGGGGAACTATGACTCACTTCAAAACAGGTGCCTTATTAGTGGGACTGAGCGCGATCGCGCTGACTGGTAGAGGTCCACTCGCGCAGGTCATCTATGTGGCCGACGACGGGCGCCAACTGCTGAGCTATGACGTCGGCACAAATACATTTACCCCAGTGGGCAGTCCCATGCCGACCGTGATCGGCGGGATGGGTTGCTTTGATCCAACATTATTGTACGGGACGGATCCGCAGCCGTCCGTCGGACTCTATTCCATTGATCCAAGCACGGGAACGGCAACCCTGTTGGGTCAAGTGCCGGGGCATTCTGCCGTGGGCTCCACCGTGGGTCCGGACGGAAATGTCTGGGCCATATCCCTTAGCCCCCAGGGGCTCTTATACACGGTCGATCCGGGTACGCTCACCCCCACAGATATTGGGAACACCGGCTTTTCGAACGAAGGACAACCGGCTTTTGACACGACCGGGAATCTCTATACGTTCCGGATTGGCCCCGGTTCGGATACGCTTTATCAGTTGGACCCGAACACGGCCGTGGGCACGGAGATCGGGCCGGTGGGATACTCAATCTACGCGGCGGCCTTTTGCGGCGACACCCTCTATGCTTTTAGCGGAGGCGCCACCCGCGTCATCGCGACGGTCGACACGACAACCGGAACCGCCACCGTTATCGCGTCCTATGGAGCGCCTGTAACGGGTTCCGTTCAATCGGCCGCTTGCTGCCCCCAATAGCGCTGCCCATCGGGGGAGTTCTTCTAGCGAGCGGCTACGCTGCACTACAGCGCCCGAAGGAAGGCCACCAGGTCGGACTTCTCCTCGTCGCTGAGGTGCATATTGAAGCGACCATCGTAGAACTCCACCACCGCGGAGAGGTCTGGTGCGAATCCGTTGTGGAAGTATGGCGCGCGTGCCGATAGTCCGCGCAGGATGGGCCCCTTGAACTTGCCGATGTCTCGCCATCGTCCAGTAATCAAGGCACGCCCGGGGTCCGTGGTCCTGATCAGCTCGCCTGTCGTCCTGTTGCGCAGCGTGTACAGCGGCAGATCCGCGGTTCGGCGCGATTCGGCCGCCAACCCGATATCGATCGGTAAGGAGACGGAGTGGTTTCCCGCATTGGGCGTATCGTGGCAGGTCGTGCAAGTACCAACAAGATCCTGCACCCCTAGATCGTCATTGAGTCCCTTCACCTCGGTGATGTGAATCTCCCGGGTATTGAACAGCCGCTGGCCCCGCGCAACCGTGGCCCGAGCCTCAGCCCGACGTCCACGCTCAAGATTGGTCCACGCGTCGAAAATGGTGAACACGTGAGGGTCAAACGGCCTCCCAGTTGGATCAGCGCCAAGCACATCATTGATGCCGATGTAGAAGCGTTCCCTTTCGATGAACTCCGGACCGCCGCGTGCTCCTTGCTGGTCGAGCTGGCCTGCATCCTGATCGTCGATCGCCGCGGTGAAGAGCGTCATTTCCAGATCGACGATCTCGCGACGCTGCTGAAGCGTGAGATCCGCAATCGCCTGGGCATGACCTCGGGTAGCGGCATTCGCCTGGTCGAGTAAGTCGAAGTCGATTGATGCGCCTCGAAATGTTTCACGCCCATCCCACATCACCGTGGCGAGAAATTTTAGGTTCGTCGACGGCAGCGGCCTGCGGAAGAGCGACAGCTCCGAGCTGCTAGCGAAGTGATAGGGATCGTCTGCTGCGACAAGTTCGAATTCCGCGGTTCCCGGGATCCCAATTCCAATGCGGATCAGAGCCTTGCTGAGAAGCATGCTGTACCCTCGGCGGCGTGCTTCGACCGTCGAATCGTCGATGTTGGGCGAATTGGCACCATCGTTCCTGCGGAAGATCGGATCGAGACCGTTCGTCGCATTGAACCTGGCCTGCACGTGTCGCGGAGTGATTGTCCACCCATCGCTGGCTTGGTGGCAGGAGACACAACTTCGACCGTTGGTACCCAGGCTTGTGAAGAAGGGATTGTTGGTGTCAACCTCTCCGGTGAGGGTGAAAGTCTGGATAGCTCCAGTGGGAGTCGCGAACGGTCTGAGAAGCTCCCCTCCCTCTTCATCGTTGCCTTCAAGAGCGCCTTTCGCGCCCAGGATATCGGTGCTCGAGTCTGACTGCGCCGTACGTGTGCTTGTCGCCCCGCCGCACGCAAAGATCAGCATAGACACCACCAGCAAGGGAATTGATGCTCTCATTGTTAGGCTCCTTTCCGCCGTTTCGGGCCCCTGGTGGGCAGCTGGGGCTCTGCATCTGAGATCGAAAATCAGAGAAAAAAGACGACAGCCGACCGCGAAAATTGGGCGTCCTCGCCCCGCGAGGTGCCGCCCTGCGCAGCTCCTGCGTCTCTGGGCCTTAGGTAGGGAATCTAACTCGCACTGGCGGCACCGGCGCCTTGTGTCGCCATCGCGCTCGCTTCTACCATCGAAACTCTTCCCCCTGCCCTAGGAAAACTCATGGCGCGACGGTGGCTGTTGTGGCTTGCGAGCGCTCAGCTCGTGGGCTGCGCAAGCATGAACATGAAAAAGCAGTGTTACCCCAACGGAGTGTGCCGCATCGACCAGAATGGCCAAGTCAGCTGGAGCGGCCCTCCGGAAGAAGTAGCGAAAATGCAGGAGGTCCAGGAAGGACGAAAGCAGGCGCTCGCGCAGGTCGACAAGGCTTATGCGGAAGCGCCGAAGCGGTCCGAAAGCGAGCCCATTCGCCTCGTGCTGATCGGACCGACCGCGGATGCGCCAGATCTGGCCTCGTTGTGTTCCACCTATCGGACGATGATGGAAGCCTCGCTCAGAGGAGATCCACGCGTGCAGCTCGTCCCTTATGACCGCCTGAAATTCCTCATCGAGGCTTCATCGGGCGATTCGCTGCACTCATCGAGTTTCAACAAACCGGAGGTCCGTGCAAAAGTCGACTCCGAGCTGACACACCGCCTGCGCGACGGCAATGCGGACATCGATGTCGTGCTCGTCGCGCACCTGGTTCCAAAGGAAGTGACCGGCTTTGTTCGAGGTAGCGGCGGCATGGGTGTGGCCCAAGTAGTGAATGTCGAATTCCAGGCCAGTTTGTCCTCCGTTTACGAGTTCTCCGAAATCCAATCCGCTCAGGTGGGCAAGAGCACGGACAGCTTGGCAGTGGCCGGACTGGATAAGAAGGGCAAGGCGAGCTCGGGGGAGCTCAAGGGTAAGCGAAATCCTGAATACGACCGCAGCGCAATCCAGCAGTACGGGACTTGGGTCAAGAACACGCTGCGGGAGAAGATCGCGCCAACGCTTCCGTCGATCGCGGCCGTGCAGGAGATTCGAGTCAAGAACCGCGAGCGGGCCACGCAGGACGCTCCGGCTTGGTTCCGGAAGGTGGCGGGTCACTAGGCGGAGGCCACTCGGCGAGCCTCAGGGCCTCGGAGGGATGTCTCGAGACAAAGCGCTCTCCGTCTTCGGAGCTCCGTCAGTCTGCGAGGAATGGTCTGTCTCGGCCGGGGCCCGACATGCCGACCACAAAGAGCTCCAACCCCAGACAAGGGTGCAGTGGCGAAGCAGGTCGGCGCCCAACGCACCGTGACCGCACATTGGCGTTGTCGGATGCACCATGACCGGCAGCACGAACGAGGTCTGTGAAAACATGATCGGGACATCGTCGACAATGAGAATCGGACCGGTGGAGGTCACTGCCTGGGTGGTGCTGCGGCTACCTTTCACCGCGAACATGGAACGGAGGGCGGGATTGTTGCGCGTCAGTACTGTGCGCGACGCACCCGTGTCGACCAACATCGACGCCGAGACGCCGTTGATGGTGGCGGTGACGAAGCGATGTAACGATCGCTCGAAAAGACCTTCGTGCAAGCAGCGGTGGAAGTCCACTTCGCGTATAGGAGGGGACGCCTGTCCACCCAGGCGCTTTAGCGCGACCTCCTCCGGCTCGTAGCGAATCTCCTCGCGTCCAAGATCGATGACTAGGGCCCACCCGGGGCGAAGCACATCCTGCGGCGCCAGGATGGCCTCGGTGTTCGCTTCGGCCGGGTTGATGAGAAAGTCGAGCGTGCCGGCGCCGGCCTCACCCTCGAACTGCACGGGCACCCCAGTCGCGAGTTGCATTTTCCTCACCCATCCGTTGGCATCCACGAAGCTTTGGTCACTGTCGCGGGACTGCCTGGCTAGGTTGTGTGCACGAGCGAATCCCAGTGGGAGGATGCTCCGGGCGGCTCCCGTATCCAAAAGGAGAGTCATGGGTTCCCCCGCCACTTTCGCGCGAACAAATGCGCGGACTGCCCCGTTCGAGCGTTCGACGAGCAATCGGCTGGAATGCAACGGTGGCGGTGGCTGATGGGCACGGGCAACAACCATCAATCCGGACGCCCATACGCTGGCAATCCACGCTACAAACCGTCTTGCAAGCACGGTTCCCCCGTTTCCCCGATCGCCGACGAGGCTAGCATCCGTCTCGGCGCGCTGCCAGCTCCGCTGGAGACGGTATCACTCAGAACAAGATGGCTTGAATCATTTCCGGTGCGGCGTACATGCAGAACTCGTCGTGGCCACAGGAAGGAACGATTGCCAAAGCATGGTCAGCCCCGAGTCGCCGGATGTAATTCCAAAAGATTGTCCCCCGCTCACGTCGCCCGCCCACGAGGTCGCTGCCATCCCCTGCGAGATGGCTTCCTTGCGCGTTTCCCGGACAGCTCGTGTCGAATTGGGAGTTATTTCGTTGATCGTTCTCGCCCAGCAAATAGGCGACCACGCGCGAGGTAAACCGACTTCTCAGATCGTCGTCGCTGAAACCAGGCTGATCGGAACTCATGTAGCCGAAGTTGCGAGCTTCCAGGCCATATTTGTAATTGTCGTAGGTGTCCGGACACACGCTGTCGGGATCCCAGTTCGCTGTGAATTCCGCGGTGCAGGTCCCATCCTCAAAGCAGGTCTCGTTCTTCAGCAGCCGCCGATTATCGAGATACAGGTATGAGCCAGGATTGGCGATGACGTACTTCACGGATGCGGCGATCGCTCCGTCCATCTGATTCCCGGCGGCATAGCGTTGCGTGAGCTGCCCGCCATCGGAATGCCCAGTAATCGTGACCTTCGTCAAATTGGGGAACAGCGACTGGTTATTCAAGAGCTCAAGCAGGTGGTCGATCATGCTGAACGAATAAACGACGGCACTTCCCGTGTCGCGAGCTTGCCCGCCGTCATCCCATCGATTGATGCTTCCCTGACCGGTGCAGGACCAGTGCAACTCGCCCGCCTCCAAGGGATCGTTACAAGTCGGGCTGTTTCGCACGAATCCCTTGAAGTGAGGAGCGATGACGAGAAGCGTAGGATCCGTTTCGTTATGCAGAGCGTTAACGGTGGCCACAAAATAATCTGAGGCATTGCGTTGCAACCCGTGCGTCACGATGACGGCGCGCTCGATACTCGGATTAGCCGTCTGCAACGCGTAGCTACGAAAATACCAAAAGCTAAAGTCTCCGACCGCCAGCGATTCCTTGCAGGAAGGGTCCGCAATAATACATACGGGCACTTCGGCATCGGCGGCCCCGGCCAGAATGCCGAGCATTGCTACGAATTTGGACACGATACCCTTGGGTAATTGAGCGACAATGTTTACGACAAGTTACCCGTCACACCAAAGATGTCTCGGCAACGATTGGCCGACCCCATCCCCTGATCTCCAATCTGTTGACCCGCTCTATCCCCTGAGCTAGGCGAGCTTTCCGCTCTCAACCAGTTTGACGGAGGTATCGATGAAGTGCACCGCTACGGCAGCAGTCGGGGTGTTGTTGATCTTTTCACCAATCCCGGTCCTCGCACAACTCCAGGTCGGCACGACATTCCCCGCGGGCTTTCCTGTCATCATCAACCCCTACTTGGGCGTGCCGGTGATCGGATTCGGGTCCGATCAGGGACATACCGCTCATGTTCCTGTTATCTTCTTGCACGGCAACAACGACACCCCATTCGCTACTGCCTGCAACCCGTTTGGTCACATTCACGACTTCGCTCAATTTTTTGTGAACCATGGCTACCGTCTTAAGGAAGTGTGGGCGCTCGGCTATCAGGGGGATCAATGCGATCTGCTGCAGGATCAAACGCGGCGTTCGGGCGTCGCGCATACGACCGCCGCCGCGGTCCCGCTGCTACGCGCGTTCGTGCGCGCAGTCCTGGCCTTCACCGGCGCAGAGCAGGTGGACATCATTGGCCACAGCCTCGGGGTTACCGTAGCTCGCGAATGGATGCGCCAGGACAACGCCTATCCTCTGGTGCGAGCCGTGGTCGCGGTGGACGGGCCGAATCATGGCATTGTCAACTGCTCGCCCTCCCCGTCGAATTATTGGCAATTGCCCCAGAATGGAGGCTTTACCCCGAATAGCGCCGTTTGCAGAGAATACGGATCGGATCACACACCGCTGCTTGCGACTCTCAACGGTGCCGGAGAAACGCCAGGTCCGACGCACTACCTTGTGATCCGAAATGTCGACGCCGACTTCGTGTACAACTCCGGCGGATATCCCAACGCTCCCGCGACAGACGGCTTTCTGCCCGCGGTTCCGGCAGAGGACCGAGACGGCAATCCACACGACTTCGCAGCGAGTCCCCGCTTGCAGGGTGCCCTTACGTTTTGAACTTGTCGGACAGGGACAGCACGACTCGATCCTCGGCACCAGCCATCTGGGCATTTTGAACTCTCCGGAAACCTGGAGCCGAGCGTTGGCCTTCCTGCAGTCTCAGCGGCAAGGGGACGATTAAGAAGCATCGGCCTCGTCGTAGCGGTTTGCCTGTTTGGCAGTCTTGGACGATAGCTCCATCGTGAGGGAGCGTATGCGCAACCGCGTTGATCAGGCTCCGTTCAAAGGTCCAACGCCGAGTAGACTCGGCTCCGCGACCGCACGCGCCGAGCTCGCGCGGTTTCTCCGTAGCCGTCGTGCACGGATTCGTCCGGCCGATGTGGGGTTGCCCCAAGGGACGCGTCGTCGCGCGCTAGGCCTGCGTCGCGAAGAGGTCGCGCGTCTGGCCGACTTGGGCGTGAGTTGGTACACGTGGCTCGAGCAGGGGCGAGACATTCATGTCTCGGAGCCGCTCCTCGAGCGCCTCGCGCGAGCGCTCTGTCTGACGCCAACGGAACGCGCGCATCTCTTCGAGCTCGCGCACGGCCGGCCGGCAGCGCGCCCGGTGATCGCTCCAACGGCGGTCAGCGATGTGCTCAAACGCGTCCTCGATGCGTACCCGTTTCCCGCGCTCGCGTCGACGAGGCGATGGGACGTGCTCGCCTGGAATCGGCCGGCGGCCCTGCTCTAAGGCGATTTCGGGAAACGGCCGGTCGAGTTTCGCAACGGCCTGTGGTCGATGTTCATGGACCCCGACAAGCGCACGCAAATGCCAGCCTGGGAAAGAGCCGCGCGCGTCGCAGTCGCGCGGTTTCGCCTCGACGCCGCGCGTGCCGCCGATCGCAGCGAGTTCGATACGCTCGCTGCGCAGCTGGCCCGGGTGAGTCCCGAGTTCGCGCGGCTGTGGAGCGAGACTGCCGAGTTCGTCGCACCGCTCGCGAAGTGCCTCGGTGGCGCGGAGGCGATGGGACGCGCGGCGCTTGTCGGGCGCAGTGCTACCTGACAGTATCGGCCTCCTTCCCCAACAGAGGAGGAAGCGATGCGGTTCTTTCGTGGCACTCACGTTTTGGCGGCCGCCCTCGCACTCGTGCCCGGGTGGGCGTTCGCCCAGCACGAGCACGATCACGTGGCGCCTGAGAAATTCGGGCAGGTTCATTTTCTCACCTCGTGCAAAGCCCAGGTTCAGCCGGTGTTCGAACGCGGGCTGGCCCTGTTGCACTCGTTCGCCTACGGCATGGTGGCGACGGTCCTCGAGGGTGTTTCGGCGAAGGACCCCGGCTGCGGCATGGCTCAGTGGGGGATCGCGATGAGCTACTTCCACACAATCTGGGGGCCGCCCACGGAGGACGAATTCGCCGCCGGGAGAACGGCGGCGCAGAAGGCGGCGTCCATCGGCGCGCCGAGCGCCCGTGAGCGAGACTACATCGGTGCGATCGGCGCCTACTACCAGGGCGACGGAGTGGCGCACCCGGCGCGCGTCGTGGCCTTCGAAAAGGCAATGGCCGGCGTCGCGGAGCGCAACCCCGGCGACCACGAGGCGGCGATCTTCCACGCTCTGGCAATTCTCGGCGTGGCCTACAACTCGCCGCCCGACAAGACTTACGCGCGGCAGAAGGAGGCGGCGAAGATCCTCAATCGCCTGCTGACCCTCGAGCCTGAGCATCCGGGGATCGCTCACTACATGATCCACTCCTTCGACTACCCCGAGCTCGCCGAGCTCGCGCTGCCCGCGGCCCGCGCCTACGCTAAAATCGCTCCTTCGGCTCCGCACGCGCTGCATATGCCGTCGCACATCTTTACCCGCCTGGGAATGTGGAAGGAGTCGATTGACTCGAACCTCTCCTCGGCGCGGACGGCGCAGGCATGGATTGCCAAGACCCACCCCAGAGCGACCGCGTTCGACGCCCTGCACGCAAGGGATTATCTAGAGTACGCCTACCTGCAGACCGGACAGGACGCGAAAGCGCGCGAGCTCGTGGACGGAGTTGCCAAGATGACGAGTTTCGACGTCCCCCAGTTCGCTGCCGCCTACGCCCTGGCCGCAATCCCGGCCCGCTATGCGCTAGAGCGTCGCGCGTGGAAGGAGGCGGCGGCGGTGACGGCGCAACCGCCGACGTTCCCTTGGGCGAAATATCCCTACGCCAAGGCGATCGTTCACTTCGCGCGCGCTGTGGGCGGGGCCCGTTCGGGCGACCTGGAAGCGGCGCGCCGCGAGGTGGCGACGCTGGCCGAGATCCAAGCGGCGCTCAAGGGCCAGAAGGGCTTCGACTGGGCGACTCAGGTCGAAATCCAGCGGCTCGCCGCGGCGGGATGGCTGGCTCGCGCCGAGAACAAAAACGCCGAGGCGCTCGCGCTGATGCGATCGGCGGCCGACCTCGAGGACTCGACCGACAAACATCCGGTAACGCCCGGGTCGATCCTGCCGGCACGCGAGCAGCTCGCCGACCTGCTGGCCGAGACGGGGCAGCCTGCCGCGGCGGTCGCCGAGTACGAGGCATCGCTGCGTTTGGCGCCGGCTCGCTTCAACAGCTATCACGGCGCGGCGCAGGCGGCCGAGCGCGCCGGGGAGAAGCAAGAGGGGAAGGTCTTCCGCGAGCGGCTAATCGCGCTGTGCGGTGGGTCGGTCCCCGCCCGCGTTGCGTCGGCGAAGACGGCTGAGCAGTAGCGCCGGAGCGGAACACCGGGCTCGAAGAGAGCTACTGCGCCGTTGCTTTCTTTGATGCGCCGGCGCCGGCTGCCGGCACCGGGAATCCGCGCCTGCGCATCAGTGCGCCAATGCCGGGGTCTCGTCCCCGGAAGGCCCGATAGCCGTCGGCGGGATCGACGGTGTTCCCCACGCTGAACACATGGTCGCGCAGCCGCGTGGCGACGGCGTGATCGTAAGGCCCGCCGGCTTCGGCGAATGCTTCGTATGCATCGGTGGAGAGCGTGTCGGACCAGAGGTAGCTGTAATAGCCGGCGGAATATCCGTCTCCCGCGAAAATATGGCCGAAGTGGGGCGTGCGATGGCGCATCACGAGCTCCGCCGGCATGCCGAGCGCCGCTAGTGTCTCGCGCTCGAACGCGCGCGGATCGATCGGCGTCTCCCCGGCGAGGTGCAGCTTCATGTCGACGAGCGCGCTAGCCAGGTACTCCACCGTGATGAATCCCTGGTTGAACGTCTGAGTGCGCTCGATTTTTTCCACCAGCTTAGCCGGAATGGGTTGGCCGGTTTGGTAGTCAAGCGCGAACCGGTCGAGCACAGGGCGGGTCGCGAGCCAGCGCTCGAGCAATTGCGAAGGAAACTCGACGTAGTCGCGCGCCACCGCAGTGCCGGCCAGCGAAGGATAGGTGACGCTGGAGTTGAGTCCATGAAGCGCATGGCCGAACTCGTGAAAGAGCGTTCGCGCATCGTCCCAGCTGATCAGGATCGGCTCGCCCGGCTTACCCTTCACGAAGTTGGCATTGTTCGACACGATCACCGGAATCTCCCCCTCGAGCCGCGACTGCGGGCGGTACTCGTTCATCCACGCTCCGGAGTTTTTTCCGGGGCGTGCGTACGGGTCGAAAAACCACAGCCCGACGTGGCGCCCCTGCGCGTTGGTCACTTCCCATACTCGGACGTCAGGGTGATACGTGGGAATTGAGCCGTCGGAAATCGGCAAAAAGCGCAGGCCAAAAAGCTCTCCCGCCAGCCAGAACATCGCCTCCCGCATTTTCTCGAGCTGCAGGTACGGCTTGATGTCGTTCTCGTCGAGGTCGTACTTCGCCTTGCGCACTTTCTCGGCGTAGAAGTGGTAGTCCCAAGGCGCGATCTTGATGTGGGCTTTCTCGCGGTCGGCGATCGCCTGCATGTCCGCGACCTCCTCGCGAACCCGCGCCACCGCGGGCTTCCACACCGCCTCCATCAGCTCCATCGCGCGCTCCGGCGTCTTCGCCATCGTGTCCTCGAGCTGCCAGTGGGCGTGCGTCTTGTAGCCGATGAGCTTCGCGCGTTGCGCACGAAGCTTGAGGATCTCGGTGATGATCTGGTTGTTGTCGTGCGCGTCGCCGTTGTCACCGCGCATGGTGAACATCCGCCAGACTTTCTCGCGCAGGTCCCGCCGGGTTGACCAGGTGAGGAAGGGATCGACACTCGAGCGGGTGTTGAGGATCGCCCATTGGCCGGTTTTGCCTCGGGAAGTCGCTGCGCTAGCGGCGGCCTCGCGCAGAGGTGCTGGTAGGCCGGCGAGGTCCTCCTCGCGCTCGAGCAGGATCATCTGAGTTCCCTCCTCCTCGAGCACGTTCTGTCGAAACTTTGTGTAGAGCGACGCCAGCCGCTGGTTTAGCTCCGAAAGCTTGGCTTTGGCGGCGTTGTCGAGCTTTGCGCCCGCGCGCACGAATCGGGTGTCGCGCAGCCAGAGCAGGCGCCGCTGTTCGGGAGTGAGG
Source organism: Myxococcaceae bacterium (assembly GCA_036781205.1). Taxonomy (GTDB): domain Bacteria; phylum Myxococcota; class Myxococcia; order Myxococcales; family Myxococcaceae; genus DAIQBK01. The sequence goes on along the minus strand of DAIQBK010000013.1, from coordinate 138,503 downwards.
TTTAGCTCGCTGCGGTGTGCGTAAACCGCGTCGATGCGTGCAAAGAGCCGGCTGTTCTGGATGATGCGATCGTTGAATGCGGCGAGCTTTGGTTCCATCTCGCTTTCCACCGCCTGCACCTCCGCGTCGTTCATCGTCGAGGTGTAGACGCCGTAGATCGAAGCCACTCGGTCCAACTCGTGACCGGAGCGATCCATCTCTGCGATGGTGTTATCGAATGTCGCGGGGGCAGGGTTGGCGGCGATGCGATCGATTTCGGCCAGGTTCTCAGCCATCGCGGTCTCGAGCGCCGGCTTGAGATCCGACACCTTGAAGCGGCCGAACGGCGGAACGCCACCCCATGGGCCGGTCCATGCCCCGAGCAGCGGATTCGACTCTTTGGTTGCAGAAGACATCGGTTGATCAGGCTTCGAGGGCTTCGAGGAGCAGCCGACCAACGTCATGAGCATCAGTCCAAGAATCGCCGTCCGGCGAGGGGCAATGGGCATCATGTTCCATCCGAGGAGGTTCGGGAATCGATGTGGTGGCCACAACACCTGTGGTCTACACCATCTTCCCAAGAGTGCGATCAGGATCCAGCCGTCGGCAATGGCTCTCCTGCTTTCTCGTAGTAGGCCGCAACGCTGACAGCGATCCCGGCGTCCAGGCTTTGCTCGATCGATTCGCGTTTCGAACCAGCGACATTCCAGTCGTGATCTGCCACTACGAACGCGTTCTGAGGAATCCGACCAATGCTCAGATCGGCGAGTTCGTCGGGTTCAACCTCTCACTTGATCCGGCCGCTGTCCGCGATCTGGTCATCGTCGGAGCTGGGCCGGCGGGGCTGGCAGCTGCGGTCTACGGTTGTTCAGAAGGCCTCGACGTTCTTGTGCTCGAGAGCAACGCCCCGGGCGGGCAAGCCGGCACCAGTTCGAGAATCGAGAATTACCTCGGATTCCCCACGGGGTGTCGGGACAGGAACTCGCGGGCCGAGCAGCCCTGCAGGCGCTGAAATTCGGAGCCGAAATTGCCGTCGCGCGGTCGGTGAGAAGGCTGGACTGCGAGCGGCGGCCGTACGTGGTGGAACTGTCCAACGGCGAATCGGTGAAGGCGCGAGCGGTTATCATTGCGAGCGGCGTACAGTACCGCAAACCCGAATCGACCGGCCTGGAGCGCTTCGAAGGCGTCGGCGTGTATTACGCGGCAACTCCGATGGAAAGGCAGCTCTGTCGTGACGAGGACGTGATCATCATCGGAGGCGGCAATTCCGCAGGTCAGGCAGCTGTCTTCCTCGCGCGGAATGTGCGCAGCGTCCTGATCCTGGTCCGCGGGCGAGGGCTGGCCGACACGATGTCGCGGTATCTCATCAGCCGGATCGAGCAAACCCCTAACGTGACCGTACGCCCGTTCCGTAAGGTCGTCGGCGTCGAAGGTAAGGAGCAGCTGGAACGGGTGCGGATCCAGGACGTACGCACCGGTGAAACCCAGACGCTGTCGATCCGGCACGTCTTCGTGATGACCGGCGCAAACCCGAATACAGCTTGGCTGCGGGGCTGCGTCGCGCTGGACGAGAAGGGATTCGTCAGAACGGGGACGGATCTGCGCCGCGACGATCTCGTTCGTTGGCCGCTCGTACGCGCGCCCTACGTTTTGGAGACCAGCGCGCCGGGGGTCCTCGCCGTCGGCGATGTTCGCTCTGGCAGCACAAAATGGGTTGCGGGAGCAGTGGGGGAAGGCTCCGCGTCTATCCAACTTGTGCACCGCATCCTCGCGGAATAGAGCGTTCGCATCTTAGGTGCGGTGCTAAAACCTCCAGACGGGGAGGGGAAGATGAGACCGTCGAAGCGCAACCTGCCGAAGCTGATTGTTGGCCTGGTTCTCGTTTGGGGAGGGATCGGAGCCGCGCCCGCGATACCGGACGGCGGCCGAGCAGGACCTGCTTCGAGTGGTCCGGCCGACCTCAAGCTGATCGAGGAGCTGGTGGCGGCCAATCGCGTTCTCGCGGATCAGGGGGTGCTCGACGGCTACGGCCACGTCAGTGTCCGCCACAATCGCGACCCCGGCCGCTATCTTATGTCGCGTTCACTCGCACCCGAGCTGGTCACCGCGGCCGACGTCCTCGAATACGACCTTGATAGCAACGCCGTCGATCCAATGGGCCGTTCGCTTTACCTGGAGCGCTACATGCACGGCGAAATTTACAAGGCACGCCCAGACGTCAAGGCGATCGCTCACAATCATTCGCCGTCGGTCATCCCGTTTGGAGTGAGTGGCGTTCCGTTACGGCCGCTGTACCACATGAGCGCGTTTCTGCGGGCGGGCGTGCCAGTCTTTGAAATTAGATCCGCCGGCGGACCCGGGACCGATATGCTGGTGCGAACCCCCGCGCTCGGCCGTGCGCTGGCCCAAGCACTCGGCGGGAACTCGGCAGTGCTGATGCGCGGTCATGGGGCGGTGGTGGTCGGGACATCGCTGCCTCAGGTCGTCTTTCGGAGCATTTACACCGAGGTCAATGCACGGCTCCAGGCGCAGGCGTTGTCCCTCAGCCAAAACGTGATCTACCTCGCGCCAGAGGAAGCGCAGCGCGCAGAAACGACGATGGACGGCACGGTTGGACGAGCTTGGGAGCTGTGGAAGCGAAAGGCGCTGTCCAAACCATAGCTAGGGAGTGCCGGCGCGATACCACCGCAGGTAGCGCCTGGTGAGCCAGTTGATCAGCGCATCCACGCCGCTGGCAAAGATCGCCAGCATCAGGACCGCGACGAATGCTTCATTATGGTGGAAGGTGCGAGATTGAAACAAAATATAAAAACCGAGTCCATCCACTGAGATGAAGAATTCGGCGACCACTGCGCCGATCAAGGCACGGCCGATCGCGATCCGCACGCCGGCAAGCAAGTAGGGCAGCGAGGATGGTAGTGTGACTCCGAACCAAATGTGGCGTCGGCGAGCGCGGTAAGCTCGGGCCACATCGAGGTACTCGCTCGGCACCGAGCGGGCGCCGTCGCTCAGGTTGATCGCAACCGGGAAAAATGCCGCGAACACGATCGTCGCCAGGCGCGCCGCGGAGGAGTAGCCGAACCAAATCGTGAGCAACGGCAGAATGGCTATCATTGGCATCGCGTTGAGCCCATTGATGTAGATGCCAAGTAGGCGTTGGACGACCTTGAGATGCCCCATTGCAAGGCCAACCAAGGTTCCTAAGATCAACGCAATTATGATTCCCTGGATCACGGCCCAGAGCGTAGTTCCGGCCCCCTCCAGAATCGCTTTGCCTACTATCGTCTGCGGAAGCACCCGGATGATGCCGGTCGGTTTGGCGACGTACGCGGGAGCGAATGCGCGAACGATCAACTCCCAAATTCCGAGGAGAAAGATTCCACCCAGCAGCTTCAACATCGGCGTCGTACTGAACAGCTCGATCCACCAAGTTGTCCAGGGTCGCGGGAGGCGGGCCTCGGTGCCGGCGCGCGCCTGTGCCACCGGCGAAGGTGTTCCCTCGTTCATCATCGGCCCACTGCGCGCCATGGGGTAAATCGATCCTCGAGTGCCCGTCCCAGCGCCATTAAGCCCGCGCCGAGCAGGCTGATGATCAAGACCGTTCCAAACAGCGCAGCGGTATCGAAGTTCCGTCCGGCGGTCATGATCAGTTGACCCATCCCGCTGGCGCTCAAGAAGAACTCGGCTGCGATCATCCCAACCAGCCCGCGACCAATTGCCTGTCGTACGCCGGTCATCGCGTAGGGCAGGGTGCCCGGCACCATCACGTCGCGCCAGATCGCCCACTCACCGGAGCGGAATGAGCGTGCCACCTCGATCAGCTCAGGCTTGATGCTTCGCGCTCCCTCCACGGTGTTGTAAAGGATCGTGAAGAAGGAGAAGAGAAAGACGACCAGCACTTTGGCCGGAAAATCGAGACCGGCGATCGAGAGTATGAACGGGATCAGCGCTACCAGCGGCGTAGCATTGACCAGCATGATGTAATCCGACAGCGCCACGCGAATCACGCGGACGCGCGCCAGAAGAAGCCCCAGCGGCAAAGCGGTCGCGACGGCGAGCCCGAAGCCAGTCAAGAACAGGGCGAGCGAGCCCAACACCCCAGAGCTCAGCTCGCCGGTTCGAATCATCTCGACGAGCCGCTTCATCGTCGCGGAGAAGGGCGAGATGACCGCCGGACTGATCCCTCTGGTCCCAAACTCCCAGAGTGAAATCCCGAGGAGCACGCTGACCGCGACCGTTACCCAACGCACCCAGCGCGCCTCGGAGCTCACCATTTGCTCACCTAACTACCCTACTTCACCAGCGCGTTCGCGTCCTTCCAAACGGTCCGGTCGACGAGTCGATCATAGCTCACCGGCGTCTTGCCCGCCTTGATCCCGCCGATCTCCTTCTCCACGGCGATCACTTTCTCCAGATTCGATTTCGATAGGCCGTCATGATGAGCCGGCCAGAACTCGATCTTGTAGAGGCGCGGAAGTGTGTCTTTGGCCAATTTTCCCGAGCGGCCGGTCACCCTGGCGATCTCGGCCACCCGATCGGCATTTGTCGAATCGAGCATGTACTTGGTCGCGTCAATCCAACCGGCGAGCACGCGGACGTAGGCGTTGCGCTTCTGCTTCAGATGATCGGTCGTGCAGACGATCAGGTTGTAGTGGGTCAGCGGGCTGACCTGGTCGAAGGTGGTTACCACCGTGATCGGCCGTGTCATCTGCTCCTCCAGCACCGGCACGTCATCCAAGTGCAGGACCCCGAACTTGATTTGCCCTGCGATGATTGCCGCGCCAACATTCGAGCTCAGGCTGACCAACTTGACGTCATCCACCTTCAGTCCACACGGTCGGATCAGCTGCGCCAGCGCGACCGCTCGAGCTCCCCCAACGGAATCGACTCCTACTGCTTGGCCCCGCAAGTCTTCACACTTGGATAGCTTGGGATCAGCGGATCCAAGCAGCCAATCGGGATGCTCCATCCCGTAGATTCCCACCAGATTGACGTCGCCGTTCGAGATCATTCGGACGATCACCGGAGTCGGTGACAAGGCCAGATCAATATTGCCGCTGACCACCGCTTGTGCCGCGGCCGCGCCCGAGTCGAAGGGTCGCACCTCGACGTCCACGCCATACTTTTTGAAGAATCCCTGCTGCTTGGCGACAAAGGCCACCAGGCCGGAAAAAACCGGAGGAACGCCGGGAACCGCGAATGAGATTCGCTCGGCGGCGGCTGCGGGGCTGCTCCACAGCACCGTCAGCAGAGCGCTCAAAAGCGATGGCAATCCTCGTGTCCTCAAAGCATCCGTCATCGCTTCACCAGCGAGTTGGCATCCTTCCAGACGGTTTGGTCGACCAGGCGAGCGTAGCTGACCGGCTCTTTGCCAGGTTTGATCCCACCAATTTCCTTCTCTACGGCGATGACGCTCTCCAGATTCGCCTTGGTTAGTCCGTCATGGCCGACGGGCCAAAACTCCATCTTGTGCAATCGTGCCATCGCGTCCTTGGCCAACTTCGGCGTGCGTCCGGTCGCGGTAGCAATCTGGGCGACCCGCTCGGCGTTGTTGGGGTCGAGCATGTACCGCGTGGCATCGATCAACCCCGCCAATGCCCGGACGTATGCGTCGCGCTTCTGCTTTAGACGATCGGTGGTGCAAACGATCGCGAGGTAATGGCTCAAGGGATTGACCTCCTTGAAAGAAGCGATCACGGTCAGTGGCCGTTTCAGCTCTTGGTCGAGCACTGGGACATCGTCCAGGTGCAGCACTCCGAACTTGATTTGGCCCGCGATCATCGCCGCTCCGACATTGGTGCTCAGGCTGACCAACTTGACGTCTTCGACTTTCAGCCCGCATGGCCTTAGAAACTGCGCCAGCGCCACGGCACGCGCGCCGCCGACCGAGTCGACGCCCACGGCCGCGCCCTTCAGATCTCGACACTGATTCAGCTTCGGATCGGCGGACGCGAGCAGCCAATCGGGATGCTCAAGGCCGTAGATCGCTACCAGATTGACGTTTGCATTGGAGATCATCCGCACCACGACTGGCGTGGGTGACAAAGACATGTCGATATTGCCGGCCACCACCGCTTGGGCTGCCGCGGCCCCGGAGTCGAATGTCTTAAGCTCGACCTCCACGTCGTATTTCTTGAAGAGACCGGCCTCCTTGGCCACCATTGCAACCACCCCGCCAAAGACCGGAGGCACGCCTGGCAACGCGAAGGAAAGCCGCTCGGTGGCGGCCGCAGCGTCGCGAGCCACACCGTTCAGTGAGAACAAGACGGCCGCGCAAAACCACCGGATCATCCTCTTACTCTTCATGGCTCACTTCCCGGCGCCCATCTGTCCCAGGGCTTCCAAGCGAATTGCTCGGACCGTTCGCAGCGCCCGGCATCACCTACGCGGCCTTCCCCTTCCCGTCAAGAACGACGCTCAGGCACAGCCAGCATTCTGACGCAATCGTTTGCACTAAGTCGCCCGCTGTTGTACGAGGGCGCCTGATCGCGAGGTACGGGGGAAGGGAACCGCGGTGCGAGCGGAGGGTTTATGTCCCAGCAGCGGATCAGCTACGTGAATCCGGGAGTGATTGGGGATCCAAAGATGCGGGAAGAGTTGGAGCGGTGTCGACGCGAGGGCACCCCGCGCCCTGAGAGTCAGGCGATCCGAGCCCACGTGCCGGCCGTCTTCTGGTCCTTCGCCAATGCCTGGCGCGATGTGTTCCATAACGGGGTGCTCGACCACAGCATCAAAGAGCTTTGCCGCGTCTACGTCTCCAAGTCGGTCAAGTGCGAGTACTGCGGGAATCAGCGTTCGATCAAGTCGGCCCGCGCTGGGCTGGTCGAGGACGATTACCTCGACCTCCTGAATTTCCACGCCTCGAATCGCTACGGCGCACGCGAGAAGACCGCGCTCGCTTATACCGAAGCAATCACCTGGGACCTCCAAACCGATGATGCCCTCTGGGACCGCCTGCATGCGCACTTCACCGAGCCCGAACTGGTTGAGCTCGGCTACTTCGTCGCGATCACCATGGGCCAGCAGCGGTGGCTAAAGACTCTAAATATCGAGCATCACCAAGTGTTGGCGGGGACCTCGGCATCGATGGCGCCAGGTACCGAGACGCCCGAAGCCTTGGCGAAGACCAAGGCGTCCCCCGAGTACTGGGCCAAACGCGACGGGACGCCCAGTCCCTAGGCATTTCTCGGCGCGATGAGCGAGCACGACGCATCCAGGGAAGGACCGCGGATCCGGATTTCGCGAGCGGCCAAGTGCTTTGGACCGCTTCAGGTTTTCCGCGACATCAATCTCTCGGTTGGGCATCGCGAGATTGTCGCCCTGGTGGGACCTTCGGGGTGTGGCAAGACCACTTTGCTCCGTTGCCTGGATGGGTTGATTCCAATTAGCGAGGGGGAGATCCTGGTGGATGGCCAGCCGGTCAACGGACCTCCGCCAAGCGTCGCGGTAGTATTTCAGCACTTCGGTCTCTTCCCCTGGAAGACCGTCCGCGCAAACGTCGCTTATGGGTTGAGCCTGGCGGGTGCCTCCAAAGCGCAGATCAAGGACCGCGTCCCCCAGTTCATCAATCTCGTCGGGTTGGGAGGATTCGAAGGAGCGTACCCCTACCAGCTCTCGGGCGGGATGCAGCAGCGCTGCGGGTTGGCCCGCGCACTGGCGGTCGAACCAGACGTGCTCCTAATGGATGAACCTTTCGGAGCGGTCGATGCGCAGACGCGCGAGATTCTGCAGTTCGAGCTGTTGCGAATCTGGCGGGTGCGGCCCACTACGATGGTTTTCGTCACCCACTCGATTGAGGAAGCCGTGCTGATGGGCGATCGGGTGGTGGTACTCAAGGGTCGGCCGAGCACGGTGTCGGAGATCGTCAAGGTAGACCTGCCGCGCCCGCGCACCCGCGAAACCCTTGCGTCGCCGCTGTTCGCTGAGCTTCGCGAGCATGTTTGGAACACCTTGATGGACGAGGCGCGCCGGGCCGAGTTCCAGCTCGAGGGATGTTCGTCCGACGCACCACTCCGACGCAAAACCGCCTCTCCGAGTACCCCAGTCGAAAGGATGGATTCATGAGCTACTTGAAGCGCCGCGCCGCCGTGTTGCCGCTAGCTGTTCTTCTTACCTCCTCTTCTGCGCTGGCGATCAAAATCCCCACCGGCCCCGACTTCGATCTCAACATCGGGGTAGTCGTGCAGCCGCGCTTCCAGGGCGACTTCGACGGCGTCCGCCCCACCGACGCTACCTCGATCGCCCCGGACGGCGCCTCCTACGCCGGTACCTTCAACGCGGACTTCTTCGTCAAGAGGGGACGGATGTACGCGCGGGGTACTCTTTACAAATATTTCTCCTTCTTGGTCACTCTGGACACTCCGAACTTCGGGGTGCGGGGAAATTACGGCTTCAATCAAAATAACGCGACCTTCATTCAGGACCTGGTCGCTTCGTTCGAGCCCTTCAGGGAGACCTTCATCGATTTTGGCTTCCTGCTGATGCCGCTCTCGCATGGCTCGGTGTCCAACCCGGGCGCTCAGAGCGCGATCGATGCCGGGGGCTCGATCCTCGCTGGCCGGCTGATGAACAATGCTGCCCGTGCTAGCCGCGAGGCAGGGGTGCAGATCCGGACCCTGCTGCTCGACCGCCACCTGTTGTTCCGCGGTGGGGTCTACGAGGGCGCGCGCAGCAGCCAAGGCATTCCCGCGCCCGCGCCGAACGCCCCGGTCGTGAATCCGAACGGCAGGCCGGTCCTCGCTGGGATGGCCCGCTGGAATTTCCTCGGCGACGAAACAGGCTTCCCTGGCTATCCCGGGATTTATTTGGACGGAAAGTCGCGCGTTTCGGTTGGGGTTGGAGGGCAGTGGCAGGGGAAGGGCGCGGTGGGTGGGCTCGTCCCTGGCGGGGCCGCATACCCGGACTACTTGGCTCTCGCGGCCGATGTGTTCGTTGACCTCGCGCTGCCGGGTGACACGGAAGCGGTGCTGCAGCTAAACGGCTACCGCTTCGATTATGGCTCGGGGAACCGGAGAACGGGCTTCGGCGCCGCCGGCGACCTCGGCTACCGCCTCGGCAAGATCGAGCCGCAGGTAAACTTCTTCTGGTTCAACGCCGATGATAAGGGGCAAAGCATGCGCAAGTGGGCGGCCGGCGTGAACTACTTCTTCATCGGCCACCAAGCGAAACTCAGCGCCGAATTCGTCGGGCTGATCAACGCCGGTAACCTCAGCACTACTCCGACGCTGCACCAGGTCATCCTGCAGGCCTCGTTCCTTCTCTGAGTCGGCGCGATTGAAGCAGCGCCGTCCAGCCTAGCTATTGACCCACCTGCGCCGGCTATGGAATGAAGGCGTTGCAAACGTTTGCCAGAATATTGCCCGGGCCCGGTGCGAGGAGAGAGGGTTCAAACGATGGCGATCAATCCGCGCGAGCCGAAGGTTGTCGCGCCGGACAGGGTGGTGAGTCCGGAGGCGCTCAAACCGGGGTTTAATTGGAGCCGGCAGATTCCCGCGCCCGGACATTCCGGCGTGGACTTCGAGGAGAGGGTCAACTTCCGCCGCCTCCACGACTACCGGCTAAACCGCGCCCGTCAGGCGCTGGCCAAATCCAACCTCGGATCCATCCTCTGCTTCGACAACAACAACATCCGCTACCTGACCAGCACGGTGATCGGGGAGTGGTCGCGCGACAAGATGTGCCGCTTCGCGCTGTTGACCGGCAACGGCGATCCCTTCCTCTGGGATTTCGGATCGGCCGCGCTCCATCATCGGCTCTACGCGCCCTGGTTGCCGCGCCAGCATTGTCTGGCGGGGATGGTTGGCTTGCGGGGCTCGGTCGCGCCCGAGGCGGGTCTGTTCAAACGCGCCGCGGAGGAAATCAAGGCGATCCTCAAAGAGCAGGGCGTTGCCAAGATGCCGATCGGTCTGGACATCGCCGAGCTGCCGATGATCTTCGCGCTCAGGGAAGCGGGGCTCGAGGTGATGGACGGACAGCAGACGATGCTCGACGCGCGGCAGATCAAGAATGTCGACGAGATCATGCTGCTCAACATGTCCGCCGCGATGGTCGATGGCGTGTATCAAGTGATTGCCGAGCATTTGAAGCCGGGCGTCCGTGAGTGCGACATCGTGGCGCTCGCCAACAAGACCCTTTACGAGATGGGCTCTGACGACGTGGAGGGCATCAACGCGATCGCGGGCGAGCGCTGTAGCCCTCATCCACACAATTTCACCGACCGGATCATCCGGCCCGGCGATCAGGCGTTCTTTGACATCATCCAGTCGTTCACCGGCTATCGCACCTGTTACTACCGAACGTTCAACGTTGGACGCGCCACCGACGCTCAAAGGGATGCCTACAAGCGGGCGCGCGAGTGGATGGATGCATCGCTCAGCCTGGTAAAGCCGGGCGTCACTACCGACCAGATCGCCGCCTGCTGGCCGAGGGCCGAGGAATTCGGATTTGCGAACGAGATGGAGGCCTTCGCGCTCCAGTTCGGGCACGGCCTTGGCCTCGCGCTCCACGAACGACCGATCATCAGTCGGCTGGTCTCGTTCGACCAGCCGATGGAAATTCAGGAAGGGATGGTCTTTGCGCTGGAGACCTATTGCCCGGCGAGCGATGGTCATTCTGCGGCGCGGATCGAGGAAGAAGTGGTGGTCACAGATGCGGGTTGTCGGGTGATCACCCTCTTCCCAGCCGAGGAGCTTTTCATCGCCAACCCTTACTAACAGGGCGCGCTCGTCCATCCAGGCGAATGGAGTAGCGGCATCGGAGGCAGCTTTGACAACCCGGACGAAAGTTGGAAGCGCGGCGCCGGCAGGCGACGATATCGATCCACGCACTCGGCTCGCCCTCTATCGCTCGCAGCTCGAGATCCGCCTACTCGAGAAGAGGGCCTATGATCTCTTCCTGCAAAACCTGGTGAAGGGTACGAGCCATTTGTCGCTCGGCCAAGAGGCGATCGCCGCAGGGTTCGCGGTCGCGATGCGACCCGACGACTATACCTACTGCACCTACCGGGGGCATGCCCACACCCTAGCGCGTGGCGCCGATATGGCGGCCCTGCTCGGCGAGCTGCTCGGCCGCAGCTGCGGTTTGATGGGCGGCAAGGGTGGATCGATGCACCTGACCAGCGTTCAGCACGGCGCGATGGGCTCCTATGCGATTGTCGGCGCCCACCTTCCGGTGGCGGCCGGCGCGGCTTGGTCGGCGCAGTATCGCGGCACTGAGCAGGTCGCGGTTTGCTTCTTCGGCGACGGCACCACCAACATCGGCGCGTTTCACGAGGCCCTCAATCTCGCCGCCGTTTGGAAGCTGCCGGTGGTTTACGTCTGCGAGAACAACTTCTACATGGAGTACACGCCGATCGGCAGCGTAACCGCAGTGGAGCATCCGGCGGCCGATCGCGCGCGCGCCTATGGTCTCGAGCCGATCAAGATCGACGGCAACGACGCAGACGCTGTCTACCGGGTGGCGAAAGAATCGATCGCCAAGGCTCGTGCCCAAGGCGGGCCCTCGCTGATCGAGGCCAAGACCTACCGAACCACCGGTCATTCCCGCGCCGACCCCGCCAAGTACCGGCCCAAGGGGGAGTTGGAGGACTGGCTTGGGCGAGATCCGATCGCGCTCTATCGAAACCGGCTGGTCGAGCTCGGCTTCGATGAAATCTCGCTCGGGGATATCGAGAGTACGGTGCAGCGCGCGGTCGACCAGGCGACGGAGGCGGCCAAGGCTTCGCCGCCTTCACCACCTGAGGTGATCGAGAGGGATGTGTGGGCGGATGGAGGATCTTCGTGGCGGAACTGACCTATCGCGAGGCGGTGGCGGCGGGCATCGCCCAGGAGATGGAGCGAGACGAGCGAGTGGTTTTTTTGGGCGAAGATGTCGCTGACGCGGGTGGGGTGTTCAAGGCGACGGTGGGACTGCTCGAGCGCTTCGGCCCAAGGCGGGTGCGCAACACGCCGATCTCCGAGCAAGCGATTGTCGGGGCGGCGATGGGCGCCGCGATGACCGGCCTTCGCCCGATCGCCGAGATCATGTTCTCGGATTTTCTGGCGGTGTGCTGGGACATGATCGCGAATGAAATCGCGAAGACCCGTTACATGTCCGCGGGACAAATCAGCCTACCTCTGGTGATTCGCACTGCAAATGGCTCGGGCGCACGCTTCGGGGCACAGCACTCTCAGAGCGTTGAGAATTGGGCGATGTCCGTACCGGGGCTCAAAGTGGTGGCTCCTTCGACCCCCGCGGACGTGAAGGGCCTGCTCGCCGCGGCCGTGCGCGATCCGGACCCAGTCATCTTTTTCGAGCACAAGGGGCTTTATGCGACCAAAGGTGAAGTGCCAGACGGCGAGTTGGTCGACCGCCTCGGCACAGCCAAGCTGTTGCGGCAAGGCAGCGACCTTACCCTGGTCGCGCTTGCGGCAATGGTCCCGCGGGCGATGGAAGCGGCTGAGCGGTTACAACGCGAGCATGGCATCTCGGCGAGCGTGATCGACCTGCGTTCACTGGTACCGCTCGACACCCAAATGCTGCTCGCCGAGACCGCCAAGACCGGCCGTCTCTACACGGTTGAGGAGAACCCGCGCCTCTGCGGCTGGGGTGCAGAGATCGCATCGATCGTCGCGGAAGAGTGCTTCTACCAACTGGACGGGCCGATCGTTCGGGTCACCACACCTCAGGTACCGCTTCCTGCCGCCGACGCCCTCGAGGACCATACGGTGCCCTCCGTCGAGCGGATCGTCGAGACTGTACGAAGGACGATCGGCTGATGGAGGTGGTGATGCCGCAGTTGGGTGAGACGGTCAAGGAAGGGACTGTCACCGCTTGGCACAAGCAAGTGGGGGAGCGGGTCCAAGAGGGCGAACCGTTGTTCGAGATCACCACCGACAAAGTCGATACCGAGATCCCTGCGCCGGTTTCGGGCGTCCTGAGGGCGATTGTGGTTCTCGCAGGTCAAACGGTGAGTGTCGGCACCAGGCTGGCGACCATCGAGGAGGCGAAGCAGGCTCAAGGGTTGAGCGAGGTGGCTGCACCGGCGCCACGGCACCGCGAGAGCGAGCCGCTGCTTTCGCCGGTGGTGCGCAAGCTGATCGCCGAGAATCAGCTCGACTCGGCCGAGATTCCTGGAACCGGAGCGGAGGGTCGGATCACCCGCAATGACGTCCTCGCCTATCTTGAGCGGCACAAGGCGGTGAGTGGTCCGCGCGGCGAAGGCAAAAGGCTGCCGCTCAGCCGGATCCGCAAGCGGACTGCCGAGCAGATGGCTCTTTCTTGGAGGAGCATTCCCCACGTTCTGCAGGCAGTAGAAGTCGACTTCCACGCGGTGGATCTCCTTCGCCGAGAACACCATCAGGTCTGGAAGACAAGAGAAGGTTGGTCGCTGACCTATTTGCCTTTTGTGGCCCGTGCGGTTTGCGAGGCGGTCGCGGATTTTCCGGCGGTGAACGCGACGCTCGAAGCCGACTCGCTCATGTTGCACCCGCGGGTTAACCTTGGCATCGCTGTCGATTTAGGTCCCGACGGTTTGATCGTTCCGGTTGTCAAGGACGCGGACCAGAAGTCCCTGCCGGAGCTCGCGCGCGCAATCCACTCGCTGGTCGAGAAGGCTCGCGCGCGCCTGCTTAGTCCTGACGACCTGACCGAAGCAACCTACACGCTCTCGAACTCCGGTAGCTTTGGCACGCTTCTGACTGCTCCAATTATCAATCCGCCGCAGGTCGCCATCCTCTCGATCGATGGCGTGGTGAAGAAACCAGTGGTGGTGGAGGGAGCGGAGGGCGAGACAGTCACGATTCGCCCGATCGGGGTGCTGGCACAATCGTTCGACCATCGCGCGTTCGACGGAGCCTATTCAGCCGCCTATCTGCGCCGCCTGAAGGAAATTCTCCAAGGCGGAGATTGGTCCGCCGCGCTGGAATCAACTTCTGGGCCCCGCACCACGGAGCGCTGATCGGGCTCCGCGCTGCCGAAGGCCGCTTACCGGTTCCCGTCCTTTGTGCGGCGCGGTCGATCCCCGCACCACCAGCTCCGGCTTGAATCGAATGTGCTCCACCGGCGCCACCGGGTTGCTCAAGCGCGCAAGTAAGGTGCGCGCGGCCTGTGCACCCATCTTGTAATGAGGGATGCGCAGCGTGGTGAGCGGTGGCCGGAGCTTATCGACGAACGGCATGTCGTTGAATCCGCTGATCGCGATGTCGTCGGGTACCCGCAGTCCCAGCTCGAGGAGCGCGTCGTAGCATCCGAGCGCAAGCAAGTCGTTTGCGGTCACCACTGCGGTGAAGCGGTGATCGCGGGCCCAAAGCGCCAGAAAGCAACGCCGGCCCTCGCTCTCGGTGAACGCATTGCAGAAGACAATCCGCTTGAGATCCGCCTTGAGCTGAGCAGCCCGGAGGCCGCTGAGAAAGCCTTTGTGGCGCGCGAAGCCGGTCGACAGACTCAGCGGGCCTGCAAGATGGGCGATTTGGGTATGGCCACGCTGAGCCATGTGGGCGACGGCCAGCTCGGTCCCAAATGCATCGTCGGTGATGATCCAGGAAACCTCGCCCGTGTCGACGGTTCGGTTGATCAGCACCAGCGGAATATCCTCGGCAAGGCAGTGGTCCACCAGAGGATCGCGGCGCCGTGCGGTTGCCATGATCAGCCCGTCGACCCGCCGTGCGAGCATGTTTCGAAGAATGAGGCGCTCGCGATCCGCGTCATTGTCGGTGTTGGCGAGGATTGCGATATACCCCGCCTCGGCGAAGGCGTCTTCGATCCCGCGGATCATCGGCGGAAAGACCGGGTTGGTAATGTCCGGAATCAGCACGCCCACGATTCGGGAGCGGTTTGTCTTGAGACCGGACGCGATTGGATTGGGCTGATATGCTAGCGCGTTCGCTGCGGTGGTCACGCGCTGGGCGATCCTTCCACTGATCATCTGGCGCGTGTCTGGGTTCAGCACCCGCGAGACCGTCGAAGGGTGAACCCCCGCGCGCTGTGCGACGTCGCGCAGCGTGATGCGTTGTCGAGCCATGCAAGGCATCTATAAAGAGTGCGCGGCCAGGCAGCAAGCATGCTCCTCGGAGTCGGCGTGCTGGCCCTCCCAGGAGACGATCCGTTTGCCACCTAGGGGGGCCGTCAGTTAAGAAGTTGTGCAATCGATTGCGTTAGCGGCTCTGCTGGACCCACGATCGGTTGAGCGAAAACGCCGGGGAGGGAGTTGAGAATGACGAGCAGGGTGCGATCCGATGATCTCAAGAAACATCGAATCGGGTGGATCGGTACTGGCCGGATGGGTTTTCCGCTGGCGGCGCGGCTGCTCAAGAAAGGCTGCGATCTGGCGGCATACAACCGCACGCGCGCCAAGGCTGAGCCCCTGGCCTCCCTCGGCGCTCAAATTGTGGATGCGCCTTCCGATCTCGCCGACCGGGAGATCGTGTTCACGATGGTAGGTGGCTCCCAGGACTTGCTCGAGGTGGTCACCGGACCGATCGGGTTGCTTTCGCATGCCGATCGAGCACCAAGAATTCTGATCGATTGTTCGACGGTGTCGCAAGAGGCCTCGGCGCAGGTCCGTGCTTGCGCCGCCGCCACCGGCTGCGCGCTGTTGGCTGCTCCGGTCAGCGGCAATCCCAAAGTCGTCAAGGCAGGCCGGCTGAGCATCGTGGTCTCGGGCACGCGCGAAGTCTACGACCAAGCGCTTCCGTACCTGGAAAGCCTGGGCGAGGGGGTGAGCTACGTGGGCGAGGGAGAGCTGGCGCGAATCGTCAAGGTCTGCCACAACGTGTTTCTCGGAGTAGTCACTCAGTCGCTCGCCGAAATCACCGTACTGGCGCAGAAGGCGGGCGTGCCGCGCCACGCAGTCCTCGACTTCATCAACAAGAGCGTGTTGGGCTCGACCTTCACCCGGTATAAGACGCCGGCCTTCGTCAATCTCGACTTCGCGCCGACCTTCACGCCAACGCTCTTGCGCAAGGATCTTGACATCGGCTTGGCCGCTGCCCACCAACTCGAGGTGCCGATGCCGGTGGCGGCAATGGTCCGCGAGATCGTGCAGAGCCTGATCGGCAATGGCTATGTCGATTGCGACTTCGCGGCGTTGTTGGCGCTCGAGGCCAAGGCGGCGCGTTTGACGCTCCAGCCGGAGAATCTTCCAATCAACGACGGACTCGACGGCCAGCCCGAACCGCCGGCCGGACGTGTTGGTGCGGCATGAGATCGCAGGGTCTTCAGTTGCGCCGATCCGCTCCCTTCGTGGTGCGGGTCGCTGTGGTTCAACCGCCAGCCTTCGCGGGGGAAGAGGAGCATCGCAACGCCGCGCAGGCATGCGCCTTTATCGACGACGCGGCCGCCGCCGGTGCTGGGTACGTGATTTTTCCCGAGGGATACCCAGGACCTTATTCGGGTCCAATGGAAAATGACGCACTAGAGAGGCTGCGCGAGCAGGCGCGGGCTCGCCGGGTATGGGTGAGCGCCGGTCGCTTGGAGCGTGCGGCACTGCCCGACACCTACCACATCACCCACTTGCTGATTGACGATACGGGAACGGTCCGGGCGAGCTACCGGCGAGTCCAGCCCAATCATCCGATCTTCAACGCGTACCTGATGGGCGGCCGTCAACACGTGCTCCCCGGGGACGAATTGATCACGGTGGACGCGCCGTTTGGACGGATCGGGCCTCTGATTTGTTCGGAGCTCTTCGTCCCAGAGCTGTCTCGGATCCTGATGCTGCGAGGGGCGGACTTGATTGTCGCGCCGGGGGGCGGAGTGCACGGTTCGACGCGGACCCAACTCCAGGATACTTGGCGGTCAGTCGCGCGCGCGCGTGCCGCGGAAAATCTGGTGTTCGTGGTGGTGACGCAGAACCTCTTCAGCGCCTCCCGTCGAGGTCGGGCCTGCATCGCGTCGCCCGAGAGGATGCTTGCCCAGCGCGACGATCCCGGCATTTTGATCGCGGATCTCGACCTCGCGCGACTCGATGCGATCCGCTCCCGCTACTACGATGAGGAGCTGCTCTCGCCGCCGCGCGGAGAGGATGAGATCCTCGGCTGCCGGCCCGGTCAGTCGCACGACCGGCGGCCGGAGCTTTACGCAGAGCTCACGCGCCCTCAGCCGGACGCCTTTACCTACCACTACGAACGCCGCGGGTTGGATACCTGGCGCCAAGAGTACCAGAAGATCAAGGAGAATTCGGATGACCGCTGATCTGCGGAGCCGTGTCCAAATTGCAGCGAGCCATTGGCGGCCTCGCTTCACCGCGAATGGAATCGACATCAATGACTTCGATCGGATGGTCAGCTCGACGATCGACTGGAAAGACTGGGGCCCGAATTGGCTCGCGATGGGCGACGTCCACCTCGCCCTGGCAGAGGAGGCGACGCGCGCAGGCCGAACGGTGACTGCCACCGACGGCTACCAGCGCGCGGCCTGGTGTTACCACCTCGGAAAATTTCTTTGGTTCGAGGACCGCGACTTGCACCAGCGGCTTCACCGGCTGACGGTGGATAGCTATGCCAAGGCCCTCCCTCACCTCGAACCGCCAGGAGAGCGGGTGGAAGTACCTTTTGAGGGGGCTGTGATCCCGGGTCTCCTGCGCCGGCCCGGCGATGTCCCCCGGCCCCCGCTGGTGATCCTCGTGCCCGGGCTCGACTCGGTCAAGGAAGAGCTCTACGCGATCGAGAACGAATTTTTGCGGCGGGGGTTGGCGACCCTTTCGGTGGATGGGCCCGGCCAGGGCGAGAACGCACCCCGTTTTCCGATCCGCCCAGACTGGGCTTCGGTGATTGGGCCGCTTTTGGACGGGCTTCGCGGACGCAGCGACGTCGATCTGAATCGGGTGGGGCTGATGGGCATCAGCATGGGTGGCATCTACGGCCCCCGGGCTGCGTCCGAGGAGAAGCGACTGCGCGCGGTGATCGCGCTCGCCGGGCCCTACGATCTTTCCGAGTGTTGGCGGGCGCTCAACCCGCTCACCAAGGGAGGCTATGTTTTCTACACCAAGTCGCGCGATGAGGCTGAGGCCTTCGAGAAATCCAAAGCGCTTTCTCTCCGCGGGATCCTCGATAGGGTTACCTGTCCGCTCCTCGTTATCCACGGCGGACGCGACCGTCTCTTCCCACCGGAACAAGCCGAACGGATTGTGCGCGAGGCGCCGAATGCGACCTTACTGATGTACCCGGATGGAAACCACGTTTGCAACAACATCCCTTACAAGTACCGACCTGCGATGAGCGACTGGATGCGCGAGCGCCTCCAGTGATCAGTCGTCCGGCTAAGTGAAAACGAGCGCTGCGCGGCCGACTACCGCGTTGGCGCGCAACAGCTGGTGGGCAGCCTCTGCTTCCTCGAGTGGGAAGGTGCGCGTCACCACAGCGCGGATTCGTTTCTGCTTCAACAGCTCCAAAGCTTGAGCGAGCTCAGCCAACGAGACGTAACGCGAACCATGGATTTCGAGCATCTTCCTGAGCATCAGCCCGGGATCGACTCGAAAGGTTGGGTCCTCGCCAAAGACCACTTGGGGCCGATTGCCCACGATTACCAGCCGTCCGCCTGGCGCCAGCGAGCGAATGCACGCCTCGAGCGTGCTCGCGGAGGCGACCAGGTCAATCGCAGCGTCCACGCCCCGGCCGTGGCACTTTGCAATCACCTGCTTTGACAATTCCTCGCCCCTCGAGTCCACGACCTCGTCCGCGCCCACAGCTTTCACCATTTCGAGCTTCTCATCGCTAATGTCCGCGCCGATCACGTAACCCCCGCAAAGCTTCGCGATCTGAACCGCATGGATCCCAACGCCGCCGCCGGCTCCAACCACCAGGACCTTTTCGCCCGGGCCGACCCTCGCCTCTTCTCGGCAGGCATGAAGGGGTGTAGCGATCGCGTCGGTTGCCACGGCGGCCTCGAGGTCAGAGACGTCGGCCGGGATAGGGCAGAGGTTTAGGGCAGGCACCGCCAGGTATTCGGCGTATCCTCCATCCGACGCCATGCCCAGATAACCTTTGAAGTTGGGGCAAAGGGTCTCTCGCCCGCTTCGACAAAACGGGCAGGCGTGACAGGTTAGATAAAAGTGACAAGCAACACGGTCGCCTGGCTTTACGGTCTGCACCTGCGAGCCGACTTCGACGACTTCTCCGGCGACTTCATGGCCCGGGATCCGCGGATAGCGGGTGACCAGTCCGGGGTTCGCCGTCATGATCACCACCGTCAGGCCGACTCCCGTGGCCCGCACGCGCACCAACGCGTCGTTGGGGCCGACGCTCGGCATCGGTACATCTTCCAAGGTCAACGGACCACGCAGAGCCCGCAGCACCATTGCCTTCATACACGTTGCCTCCAGTTCGCTCGTTAGAGAGCTGCCGCGGCAGCGTACTCTGCTGACTTGTGGTTCGATGGAAGTTTCTTTGCCCACGTATGCGCTGAACGAGCTTCTCACCCGGGCCTTGGCGGGGTGATTACGACACCAGGGATCCGCCCGAGAGCGCTGGCGGCGCCAAGGCACGGGAGGCGCTGTGCGCGCTTGCAGGTCCTGAAAAGAGGCTCCAACTTGGAAAGGACCTGTGCGGGCCTTACGATCAGCCGCGATGTTCTGGCGGAAGCCCTACAATCGTACCTCTACGCTCGCTGCCGCCGATAAGGCACGCGGCCGGGGACGGGTAAGGAAGGCCATCGCCGGCTATTCGAAGGTCCTTCAGAACGAACCCAACGACTATCAGGTGCACGCGCGACTCGCGCCCTTGCTCGCCAAGGTGCGGCGCTGGGAAGACTCGCGAAAGAGCTTCCACGCTGCTGGCGAGGGGTATCTCGCCGCGGGGTTCGCAGACAAAGCCGTCGCGGTCTGGACGATGGCCGCGCAGCATTTCCCAGAAGACGTTCCCTACTGGGAGCGTATTGCCAACGAGCTGGTGAAGCGGGGACACAAGGCGGACGCCATCCGTACGCTTTTGCAGGGCCGCCACCAGCTTCGCTTGCGCTTTCAGCGCCCGCTCGCGATTCAGTTATTGGAGCAGGTGCTCGTGCTCGAGCCGTCGCACTTCGACGCAACGCTCGATCTCGTCAGGCTGTTACGGCTCGAAGGCCAAAGGCCCAAGGCCGAGAAACTACTGACCGACTTGAGCCGCGACGTTAGAGGTCCCAAGCTGCGCAGGATCCGCGCCGCCCAGTTTCGGCTGTCGCCCGGCTTTCGCACTTTTCTTGCCTGGGTGCTCCCGCGTTAGGCCACTACCCGCGCGGGCACTTTTGCCGGAGCCTTTAGAAGTCCTCGATTCGCTCCGTGTGGCCGACATACAAGCGCATGACTCGGCCATCAAGCCGTCACTGCAATCGTCCGCGTGGACGACCGACGTAGCAAACAACGAAGACAGCGCGAGTGAAACAAGACAACTCCTCAAAGTCCCTATCACTTCCGTCCTCCTTTGGGGATCGTGACTCCGCCCCTAACTAGAGGATCGGAAGGGGATGCCAAAAGACGACACACGACCTTCTCACCGTGATTGACACCTGCGTGATGGCAGGACTAGGCACTTCGAGATCGTTGGCCGCGCATCGAGCAGTCCAGCACACACCTTCGATGCGGGCATCCCGCGATCGATAGGAGTACCAATGAAAGCAACTCTGTTGCTGCTGGGGGCTGTGATCCTGCTGTTGGTTCCACGCGTCGCGCAAGCGCGCATCACCAGGTTTGTGGTCACGACCGTGGAGTCGCCGACTTTCGGCGGCTACTCATGGCCGGGCGTCGGCCGGTACGAGAAGATGGCTGGCAAGGCATATGCCGAGGTGAATCCCATCGATCCCAAGAATGCGGGGATCGTGGATATCCAGCTCGCGCCGCGAAACGCCAACGGCAACGTCGAGTACTCGTTTGACTTCTATATTCTCAAGCCAATCCACCTGAGTAGGGGTGCACACAGAGTGATGTACGAGCCGCCGAACCGCGGGAACAAGACGTGGGGCACCTTGGGTCGTTTTCCGGGCGGCAATGATCCGGGCTCGGTCACCAACCCAACCGTCCTGGGGAACGCGTTCTTGATGCCGCGCGGCTACACGATGGTTTGGAGCGGCTGGGACAAGGCCGCCGGCACTAACTCGGCCAACTTCAATGCGACGATAACGTTGCCCATCGCCACCAATCCAGATGGCGCGTCGATTAGCGGACCGTCGTTCGAGTACATCGTGACCTCTGCGGCTACGTATGCGCTGACCTATCCTGCGGCCACGCTCGATCAGAACGAGGCAACGCTAACTCATCGGATTCATCTCAACGACATCCCGACAGTACTTCCGCCCTCCGCTTGGGCATACACCGACTCGACCGGAACGGCGATCAGGCTTACGGACGGGAATTTCGTCGCGAATGACATCTACGAATTCTCCTACCCGGCAAAGGATCCGACCGTGAACGCTCTGGGTTTCGCTGCAATCCGCGATTTCAACGCCTGGCTTCGCTACGAGCGTAGGGATGACGACGGCACGCCCAATCCGCTCGCCGGCGACGTGAGGAGGATTTACACCGAGGTCGTTTCTCAGCCCGCTCGCACCCTCAATGACTTCACCCATCTTGGGTTCAACCAGGCTGAAAATGGCCGGATCGTTTTCGACGGAATGCTCCAGTGGATTGGCGCCGGCGACGGCCTGAGCATGAATTATCGCTTCTCGCAGCCGGGTCGCACCGAGCGCAACCGACAGGACCACCTCTTCAGCGAAGCCGTCTTTCCCTTCGCCAACGTGATGACGACCGATCCCTTCACTGGGATCACGGCCAGCCGCTACGCGAGCTGTGAGAGGAGCCACACCTGTCCGCTAGCGATGGAGATCTACTCGGCCAACGAGTATTGGGTGAAGGCCGCTTCGCTTCTGCACACCGATCCCGAGGGCACGACGGATCTCCCCGATTCGCCGTTCGCGCGCAATTACCTCATCTCCAGCCATCAGCACGGCACCGGCGATCCGACTTCTCGGGGAGCTTGCCAGCAGTTTCAGAATCCGCTGAATTCGGCACCGGTGCAGCGCGCCCTGTTCAACGCGCTTGACGAGTGGGCGACGCGGCACCGACAGCCTCCGCGCAGCCGCGTGCCGAGGTTCTCCGACCGGACTCTGGTGCCCCCACTGCCCCAATCGGAGATGGGATTTCCCAACATACCGGGGGTCACCTATACGGGTCTCAAAACAACCCGCTATCGATTCAATTTCGGTCCCGACTTCTACGAGACCGGCATCGCGACCATCAACCCGCCGGTGATTACGCCACCCTATGAAGACAATCAGGCGAATGGGCCCATCTATCCGAGCTTCATTCCCAAGACGGACAGCGACGGGAATGACATCGCCGGTATCCGCCTCGCGGACCTGACCGTGCCTCTCGCGACGTTCACCGGTTGGGCGCTGCGATCTGGCGTTTGGGCCGACGACGGGTGCGAATCGACGGGGCAATACATTCCCTTCGCGCAAACCTTGGAGGAACGGATCGCGTCCGGCGATCCGCGTCCGTCTGTCGAAGAACGTTATCAGTCGCTCAGTCATTACGTGAGAGAGGTTACCCACGCCCTCAACCGGATGGTCCGGCAACGACTGTTGCTGTGCGAGGACTTCGATTCCGAATTGGAGCGACTGATCGCGGCAGGAGTCGCAGCGGGTCTGCATGACTCGCCGAGCGGCCGTGAGCCTTCGCCCACTCCGCCCTCGTGCGATACGCGGTCTCGAGATGACGAGGACGACGAATAGCGATTACTTTCCCGCCATGCGCGCACGCGCCAGCGACGTAGCAACCAGCAATACGCGCAAAAACAGACTTCGCAGAATTGCCATAGCCCTCGTACGACAATTCAGATACCCATGCACCTGAAGGTGTGTTAACCAACGATGCGATGAGTCCAGGAATCGGCGCAGGTTTTCAGGTATCTTGCACCGAGTGAAAGCTGGACTGGTTCTTTGCGGATCGTCCTCGCCTCGGGTTTACAGCGCGCATTGAGCAGTCACATCGCCCAAATCTTCACCGCCTTGTGGGCCGAGACCCAACAGGAATTGGTTCGCGCGTCGATCCGCCCACGACTGTCCCGAAGTACCGTCTCCTATTGCTTCCAAGTCGGGGGGATCGACTCTGGAGAGTATGCCTGGAATGGTGGAGCTCCGAGCATCCTGATTTACCGCACCGGTAATCTGCCGCGAGATCTGCAACAGCCTGATCTGGTGACCCGGCCGATCGAGGACGTGTGCACTCTCGCGCACGAACGCGGGCATTTTATTTTCGACCACACCCAACGGCGCTCTCAATCCGCGTACGAGTCGTTTCGTCACGGAGGACCGCTGACCCTGGCGCAAAAGACCGTGATTTTAGAAGCGGAGCGACAAGCCTGGCAGCATGCCCACGCGGATCTGATGCGGCTCGGGTGGACGGATTGGGCGAGCTTTGACGCCATTCAGTGGCGGTCGCTGCGTACCTATTCCGACGGCCTGGCGCAGCTACGGCCCTGAAGTCTCTTCGCGCGAACTGCTCGGCTTGGGTCTCTGTGCCAGCAGGTCCGCGATCTGCTTGGCGAGCGCCTGCGCTCCGTTTCCCCGTTCCAACACTGCGTCAACCTCCATGCGCCTGAGCCTCTCTCGCGTTTCCGCCGGCGCGGCTTGCGCGATTACAACAATCGCGAGGTCTTTCTCGCCTCCGGCGCGCCGAATGATGTCTACCAGCGCCTCGACGCCGAGCCCCGACAAGTTGAGATCGGCGACCAACACTTCCAAGGTAAGAAGCTCATCGAAGATCACCTGAAGTCCGGAATCTCCGGTGCTCGCACACAGCATCTCATAGCCAAGAGCTGCGAGCTCCTTCGAGAGCATTGCACGGGAGGCGGCGTTGGAATCCAGCAGCAGCGCTCGTTTGGGTCGAGCGGTCAACCGGACGATCATTGACTCCAACGCGTCGCTGTCGGCGGCATTGAGCTCGAATTGAATGCCCATCCCCTCCTTGACCACGTGGACGACTCGTCCGGGCGCGGTGAGCAGGTGGCCGTCCGCTAGTTGAATCTCCAACTTGACCGGGGTGTCCACCGGCAGCGGCGCGGCGCTGCGAACGAACGCGCCGCCGACCGAGAGGTTTTGGACGTACTCCGCGACCAGCTGTGCATCCGAAGTGTATTGAAGCCGAACCACTTCAGCGGGGGCAGTGACTTTCGCCCGCGCATGGGTCGGGTAACGAGGTGCGGTGCGGCGATCGTCGGCGGTCGGTTTCGGCTGGCATTGGGCAAAGTACTGCGACAAAGCCGAGACCAACTCGGTGGAGGGGGAGGCGAAGGAAATACCAAACCCAGCGGGTTTCCCCGGAGTTGACTGCTGGGGCGACCTGACGTGGGCGACTCGCCCATCGACTTCGAACGGTTGGTCGACTCCGGGAATAGTCAGTCGCAGATGAAGGCTGTCGCCGATCGGCGGCGCCTCGGTCGCTCGGACAAAGAGCCCTCCTTCTGAAGCGTCATAGGAGACCGCCGTACCCACCGGCCCGAGATCCAAGGAGAGCTGGGCCAGGACTCTGGGCATCCTCCGTCGCTCTGGCGGAATCCCGATGCTCGTCCAGAGTGAGTCGAGCGCTTCGACTAGCCCCTTGGCGGGAATCGCCTTCCGCTTCAAGTTGCTTTGTTCAATCCGGGCGAGAAATTGCGCTCGCGCACTGTCCCGCAGATCGGTCAGCACCATGTTGGTGACACCGGCCCGGGATGCCCAGAAGCAGAAGCGAGCCCGTACATCAGGCCCATATGACTTGGGGTCAAAGCGGGCGATCGCCGATAGCCGAGAAGACGAGGTGTGGTAGGCAAGGTCGCAGTTGAGCAGTGAGCCTTCGAACAGACTGCTCCAGGCGACGATCAGCCGGTGTGCGGCGTAGAGACGATCTCCAACTGCGGGGATCAGCGTAATCGCGTGTTCGACGCTCACCGGTTGGCCACCGTTCATTTTGGGCCCAAACCGACAGCCATTTCAAATGGGTTGCGACGCCCGGCCAGATCCGGCGATTCGAAATCGGCTTCATCCCACATCGACGGGAGTGTAGACCCCAGGGGGCAGGGTGGGGCCGTTTGCTTCCCGCTCAGTGGAATCACTTTTCCGTCCTGCCCGCCGGCTTTCCTTAGTGCGACCTCGGCACTGCTCTTGCTGGAGAGGCTTTACCGGTAGGGAAGGGGATGACAATCTTCAAGCCGGTTGTGCGGCTGCTGATGTTTTCGGCCCTCTTGGGCGATGCGTTAGTCTGGGCGGGGGACTGGCCGGTGTATCGCCACGACGCACTCGGAACCAGCAACGCCAATGAGACATTGACCGCTTCGGACGCCCGGACTTTGGGCGTGAAGTGGCGAGCGTCGATGCCATACGGCGCGATCGCCAATCCGATCGTGGTTGGCGATACCGTTTATGCCACCGGAGGGAACGGGTACCTGCGCGCAATCAACGCTGCTACCGGAGCTGAGCGATGGTCTTACTCCAGCCGGCTGCCGGGGGCACCCCCTCCACTGCAGTCTCCCCAGTGGGGGCGGCGGCTGCTCCGCAAGGTCGGGAAGTGTCAGTCATCTTGCGGATCTGGCTGCCCTCTTGATTGCTGCACATCTGATTTCGGCCGCACGGCCGAAGAAGAAGCGGCACGCCAATGTCGGTCACGGCTGATCAAAGTTAAACGAGACCGGGGTGCGAGGTGGGCACGAGCTCGCGGCGGAGGTAAAAGCCTGCGGGGTAGGGGTACTCATGTTCAGCGTGGAGGCACTGATGGGCAACCGGACTGTTGTTCTGATCGCCTTCGCATTGTCCGTGGGGTGCGCACGAAAACCTGGAAGTGGGGGACCCGAGCCTAGCGAATCTTCGCCCCCTGAGGACTGGTTCGTGATGCAGCGGCTATACGACCAAGGCGTTCCGCCCGGGGCGCTGGCCAGGGCTGCAAGGCAAGCCGCCGCAATCGACCGATTCGCCGTCAAGGGCGGCATCTTCAGTGGGACCTGGATGTTCGTCGGCCCGACGAACATCGGCGGACGGGTGTTGGATATTGCCGTCGACCCGACGCAGGCCGACACGCTTTACGTGGCTACCGCGTCGGGCGGCGTGTGGAAGAGCGTTGACGCCGGCAGGAGCTTCAGCGTCGCGTGGCCTGACGAGGCTAGCCAGGCGATCGGAGCGCTGGCGATTGCGCCAGATGGGACGCTCTACGCGGGGACCGGCGAGACGGGTCCAGGGGGTGGAAGCCTGACGTACGGCGGGACGGGTCTCTACCAATCCACTGATGGCGCCCAGACTTGGAATCGGGTTGGCCTCGAAGATGTCAGCCGGATCGCTCGGATTGCGATCGATCCGAGTGACCCGGCTCGCATTTTCGCAGCGGTATCGGGCGACCTATTTCTTCCGGGCGGTGAGCGTGGGGTGTATCGCTCGCAGGATGGCGGCAATACCTGGGAGCACGTGCTGGCAGGAGACACTCAAACGACCGGCGCGGCCGACCTCGCGATCGACCCACGAGATCCAAGTCGAATCTTCGTCACGCTCTGGGATCACCGTCGAGCGCCCGCTGGTCGGACCTACAGCGGCATCGGTTCAGGCGCATATTTCTCCTCCGACGGCGGAGATCGTTGGACGCGCCTTACGAACGGGCTTCCTTCTGCGTCCCCTCTGATCGGACGAATTGGAATCGCCGTTGCTCCATCGGATCCGCTTCGCGTCTACGTGATCACGACTCAGTCGACTCCCAGATTCCCATCCGACGGTCTGTTCGAGGGCTTTTACGTTTCCGCGGACGGGGGAGCCTCGTTTACCAGACAGCCGCCGGATTCGATCCTCTCGCAGTCGCAAGCGAGCTACGGATGGTGGTTTGGCCGCATTTGGGTCGACCCCTCGGACGCGGACAGCGTCTGGGCGGCAGGTGTGAACCTCGTCCACTCTCGTGCAGCGGGGCGGGGATGGGACGGGAATCCAGCCGGGCACGCGGACCAGCACGCGATGGCTTGGGATCCCTACCTGGCCGGTCGGGTCTATCTCGGAAATGACGGTGGAGCCTTCACCTCGCTCGACAATGGGAGCACTTGGACGCGCGGAGCCCATCAGCCTTGGACGCAATTCTACACAGTCGATGTGAGTCGGTCCGATCCCAGCCGTATCGTCGGAGGGGCTCAGGACAACGGCGTAAACCGCTCTTACCGAGGCACGGGTGGCGGAGATCCGGACGCCTGGAACAGCTTCGTAGGTGGAGACGGGCTGGCGGCTCGAATCGATCCGACGAATCAGTACAAAGTCTACGGATGTGCCCAGTATGGCTCCTGTGGCCGCTCGATGGACGGCGGCGACTCGCTGCTGTTATTCGGGCCGACCAGTTCTCAGCGCCGGAATTGGTTGAGTCCAGTTGAGTTCGACCCCACGGATCCAAGCGTCATGTACTACGCGGGAAACATTCTCAACCGCTCGACGAACTCGGCGATCACCTGGACGCCGATTAGTCCCGACCTGACCGGTGGACCGTCCTCGTTTGATGGGTATCCGTTCGGCACAATCACCACGGTCGCTGCCGCTTCCACCGACTCGAGCGTGCTGTACGTCGGGACTGACGATGGAAGAGTGTGGACCACGAGGGATCTTGGTTCGAGCTGGCTGAGACTCGAGGATCCGCAATTTCCCACTGCCTGGGTCACGCGGGTAGCGGTCGATCCCGCCGACGCCGACATCGCGTATGTGGCGTTTTCAGGGTTTCGCGCCGGCAATCAGCAGGGCTACCTGTTTCGGACCACCGATGGCGGGCTTACCTGGCAGGATATCACGTCAAACTTGCCGCTCGCTCCATTGAATGACGTCCTCATCGTGAACAGCAGCAGCCTGTTGGTCGCCAGCGACCTCGGGGTCTTCGCAACCGATGATGGGGGCGCAGCCTGGTACCGAGCCGGCAACGGGCTTCCACAAACGCCCGTTACTGATTTGGCATTTAGCGCATTCGCAGGGAAGATTTTCGCATCGACCTTTGGGCGGGGGATGTACAGCCTGGAAATCCTTCCTAGCGGCTGAACTATTGGATGAATTTGGCCCTGAAGCCCGTATACTGGTACCCAGTATCTTGAGGATCCGCCGAGGAACTGGGAAAGAAGACCGGGCGAATGGAGACAATCGCAGCCGATCGCGCGGATCGGGAAGATCATCAAACACGCCCCGAGGAACACGAGCCCCACGATGAGAAGCTCGAGCTTCTAAGGATCGGCTTGGTCGCGGTCGCTGTCTTGGCGACCTGGTTTCAAGTCTGGCGGCCTGTCCCGCGGTTCGACCTGGTCGCGCTGTTCGCCACCGCGGTTGGCGGCTATCCGGTCTTCAGAGAGGCGCTCTCGAATCTTTTCGCTCGGCGAATGACGATGGAGTTGTCGATGACCATCGCCGTGATCGCGGCACTGACGATTGGGGAGACGTTCACCGCGCTGGTAATCCTGCTCTTTGTGCTCGTCGCTGAAGTTCTGGAACGGATGACGGTTGATAGGGGCCGACGGGCGATCAAGGACCTTTTGGACTTTCTTCCACGCACCGTATCGGTTCGGCGATCCGCCGGCACAAAGGAGGTTGACGTCAATCTGATCGGGCCCGGCGATGTGGTGCTCGTTCGGCCGGGCGGTCGCATCCCGGTGGACGGAATGGTCGTGGCCGGCGACTCCTTTGTCGACCAATCGACGATCACTGGTGAGTCCCTGCCGGTAGAGAAGATTGTTGGCGCCTCGGTTTTTGCGGGTACAGTCAATCAATCCGGGGCTCTTGAGATTCGTACCTCGAGGGTGGGCCGCGATACCGCGTTCGCGAGAATCCTTGTGGCGGTGGAGCAGGCGGAGAAGTCGCGCGCGCCAATTCAGAGGACCGCGGACCGGCTCGCCGGCTACTTGGTCTATTTCGCGATTGGCGCAGCCGCCCTCACGTTCTTCATCACCCACAACCCTCGATCAACGATTTCGGTCATCATCGTCGCAGGCGCGTGTGGTATCGCTGCTGGAACTCCATTGGCGATCCTGGGTGCGATCGGCCGCGCCGCCAGACATGGTGCGATCATCCGCGGCGGGCTTTATTTGGAAGCTCTCGCTCGGGTCGACACGGTGGTTCTCGACAAAACGGGAACCCTAACCTTCGGAGCTCCGGAAGTCGTCGGGATCCACCCAGCGGATGGCGTGACTGATGTCGAGATTGTCGCAGCGGCGGCAACCGCCGAAGCTCCTTCGGAGCATCCCCTTGGAAAGGCCGTGCTCAACAAGGCGAGAGCGATGTCGATCGCACCGTGTCGTGCAAAATCTTTTAACTACACGCCTGGTCGTGGCATCGTTTGTTTCTGCGAAGACGTCGCGATCATCGTCGGAAGCCGAGCACATCTTCAGGAGCAGGGCATCGCCGTTCCGCACTCCGTTCCAACTGGCTCCAACATCCTGGTTGCCAAGTCCGGTCGCTTTCTTGGCTGGCTCGAGGTGGCGGACGTCATGCGGCCCGAGGCTTCACTCGCCGTCGATCGGCTCCAGGCGATGGGCTTTCGTTTGGTTCTTCTCACGGGCGACACGAGATCGATCGCCATGTCGGTGGCCAGCCGCCTCGGCATTAGCGAGGTTCAGGCCGATCTGCTTCCCGACCAGAAGCTGGCGTACGTGAAGCTGCTGCAAAGCTCCGGGAAGAAGGTCGCGATGATCGGCGATGGAATTAATGACGCGCCTGCATTGGCCCAAGCCGAAGTGGGAGTCGCGATGGGTTCGGGGACTGACGCTACCCGTGAATGCGCGGACGTCGTTCTGCTCGGCAACGATCTAGTTAAGTTCGTCGAGACGGTGGACGTCGCGCGCTGGTGCCGGTCAGTGATTTACCAGAACTTCATCGGAACGCTGGCGGTGGATGGGGTGGGGGTATTGCTCGCAGCGTTCGGTCTCCTAAATCCACTCCTCGCGACCTTTATCCACGTCTCCTCGGAACTGGTGTTCCTCTTGAACTCAAGCCGCCTGCTCTCGCGCGCGCAGCGAGGCTGATACTTCCGCTGGGAGCGGCAGACTCCTACGGGTGTTGCCCAAACTTTGCTAGGAGCGCGACCAGGTCGGATTCGGTGACCGAGTTCGTGCCGCCGAGCGCCAAGTTCCAATCGAACAGCGGCCGTTGGGTTGTAACCGGGGAAGTGCCAAGCCGACTTGCAAGCGCACCGAGATCAATGAAATCAATCTGCAGGTTGCGATCCCAATCGCCGTCGCCGCGGACGCCTCGCGCCTCGGTGGCATTCGGATAGATTTCCCAGACTCCTCGGCTGTAGGTTCCCACTCGGATCAGCCCACCATTGGCGGAGATGAACATCTGTTCGGCTCGGGCCATCGGCAGGCCGATGCCGAAGCGCCGCCACGTTTCACCTCGGTCGATTGTCCGGTACACGCCGATGTCCGTCAGGGCGTAAATCGTCTGGTCAGTCGAATCCCGCGGGTCAAAGACGACCTGACTTGCCGGAATGTTGGGCAGATCAAACCCACATCCGGTTCCGTGGAATGGCGTCCACGTTTGGCCGAAGTCGGCGGTGAGGAACAGGTGTCCAATCTCATCTGGAACCTGGGTGGTGTTGTCCGCCATCCGAGCGGCAAAGCTGGTGACGAGGTAAACCTGTCCGTCCACCGCACCTTCGAGGAAATTCGCTGCGGACGAGGGGAATGTCACGGAGCTGGTCCCCACGAGCTTCTGGTTCTCGTTCGGTCCGATGCCGAGCTGAGCACTGTTTCTCCACTCCACATCGACGTCAGTAACGGTTGGGCTCCGATCGATCCCGACGGAGAAATATCCACCGCCTGGTGCAACCACCCTTTCGTTCCTGCCGAGGCTCACGCCAATCAGCCGGAAGGCACCTCGCTCATCGGTGTAAAGCGTGGGTGAGGTGTTGACGTTGCGAATCGGCTGGCTGGCACCGTCAATGTAGAACGAGTTGTTCGGATCCGACGGATTGGTCCAGGCGCTCAGACGGCGGTTGCCCAGGTAGGCGTTGGGTCCGCCGGACTGTCCGGGGATGTAATGGAGGCGAAAGACATTATTGGTGCTGACGGTGATGAGCTGCTCCGAGTCGTCGGGTCCGGTGCGGGGAAATGAAGCGTACTTGATCAGAAACGGATCAGAATCGCCGCTCGGTACGGGGATGGTAAGACCGAACCACGCGCCTGCGGGCACATTGCAGTCATTGCCGGTGAGGGGCGTCCTGCACGCGTATCTCGGACCACCCGGGAGGGCGGCAAACAGCACCCGACGCGCGGTAGGCGGCAGAGTATCGGTGACGCGGAGTCGGATGCTCGCCACACCATCCCCACCGATCACCTGGTCGAACACCGTGTCGGTGTCGCTTTGCTCGTCGCGGATCCGCGTTCCGTTGTCCTGCAACCCGGAAAAGGCGAGGAACTCATCTCCATCCACTGGATCGCCTGAGCCAATCGAGTAGAGCTGGTGGCTGGTAATCCCGCGATTCAGAGATTTCCAGTTGACCAGGACCGGACGATTTTCGGAGAACAGGTTGGTCGCTCGGAAGCTGCCGCCATCTGTGCCGGCGAAGGTGATGATCTGATCACCCAGATGCGCGATCGCCCCGGCATGCCAGTCGGCGTGCACATAGGCAAGCCTGCCATCGCCGGTGTCTCCTCCGGCATGCGGCAACCAGTGCGAGACATTCTCCCAGGTTTGACCGCCATCCCGGCTCCGTGCACCGCACAGGTTTCCGCCGATCAGCACGTTATTTGGATCGATCGGATCCACCGCCAAGCCTTGGTTGTACCAAGCCTGGCCATTGCCTACGTCGACCCGGCGGCATGCGCTTCCGGTGGTCGGATTCGCCACTGGATCAATGCCTTTCGCGGCAACCAAAAAAGTTTCGCCACCATCCGTCGATTTCAAAACCGCCAGCAAGCCCGGCTGTCCTGAAATTCCAATCTCGCGCGAAGCCTCCGCCCATGCGTAGACGACCGTGTGATCAGGATCGCTCGGATCGGGATTGCTGGCTCCCAAGGCCATCCGGCCAACGTCCTTCCATTGACCGATCATGTAAGGATCGTCAGGTCCGTAATGGCCCAGGCCTCCCTCAACTCGTCGAGAGCTCCAGGTCGCGCCGCCGTCCACGCTCTTCCAGATGTCGCCCATATTGCCGTCGGGACAGGCAGGGTTCGTGGGATCAGGTGGAAGTCCGTAGTAACTTCGCCGCGGGGGAAACGGAAATGCGGGGGTACCGCAAGCTGGCTGGCCGGCGACGAGCCATTGGGACTGACCATTGGCGGTGCCTAGATAAACGACCGCCGAGGCGCTTGCCTCGCGATCAATGGTTCCGTTCGGCCAGGTGGGCAGCGGCACCAACGCGAAGCTCTGCCCTGCGTCGGTGGAACGAAACAGGCCGACCTCGGTGGCAATCAGGATGTGGTTTGGGTTGCGAGGATCGACTTTCATGTCCCGCATCTGATTGGCAGTTTCGGTTCGGCCTCCTGCCGATTCGGGATACGTGCCGCGCAGCTGCTCGGTAAGGAGGGTCCAGTCTCCGCCCCCGGTCGTGCTCCGGAGCACGTGTCCACCCTCGGCAACGTCGTAGGCATCACCGATTGCAATGTAGAGGGTGTCTGGGTTCGATGGATCGATATCCATTGCACCGATTGCCATCCCGCCGATGTCTTCGGTGATCGGAATCCAGACGGGATTGTCGTCGAGGGCGTTGTAGCTCTTCCAGATCCCTCCGGTGGCCGTCCCGTGGTACAGAATATTCGGATCCCTCGGGTCGACTCGGATATGCGTCGCCCGTCCCGAGTCATTTTGGAAATAGATGCCGCCGTTGACTTCAAAGCGCGCATCGGTAGGTCCGATTCCGACCCACGTTGCGGTATCGTCAACAGGGTCTGACGGATCACGAGGGCCGTTTGCGCTTCTGCGTGCGGCCTCCTTACGCGCTTCTTCGAGCGCCACTCGCAGCGTTCTCGGATCGCCGGATCCGCGGTAGCGGGCGAGTGCCGCCTGTCGCATCAGCGGATCCGGTTCTCGATCGACACCCTCTTCAGTCCGCCAGTAGAGGTCCGCAGACAGCGATAACGGCGCATCGTTCCAACGCGCGGCGTTGCCCCTCGCGCCCTCCAGGGCCTCGCGGAGAATATCCTCCTTGAGTCTTTGAATCGCGCTTTCGCGGCGCTGCTCCATTTCCTTCCAGATCTGAGCGGCTGGGAAAGCGCCCAGAAGCAACACCGCCGCCGTGCCGAACCCGAGGATTTTCGATCGTGTTTGAATAGACAAGGTTGGCTCCCCCTCTTACGGAACTTGGATTGCAAGTGTGCCAATCGCGAAATCACTCTGCGACGCGATTTCGTTGCCGAGCCTGTCGCGCAGCGCGGCTCGGAATCGATTGCCCAAAGCGTTGCCGCTGAACACTATGCCCGGCGCGGCGTTGCCGCTCGGCCGAAGCCAGATGGTGTAGAAAACTTGCCCGCTCGAGATCCGCGCGTCGTTCGGCACGGCTCCCGCGCCCGAGGCCTTTTGGCTCATCCCAGTGACCAATACATTCGCGAGTAGCCCGTTAGTTGGAATCACCGCGGCGAGCGGTTGGGGCGATTGACCTGGGTCGAGCGCGTCCCTCTCGGCAGAGATCGCCGGCGATCCCAATTGCACCTTTCCGGAAGCAACCGGAAGGTTGAAGCCGACGAAGTATCCGGTCAGGTCCGCGTTGGCGACCAGCTTCAATGCGAGTGCGCTCGGAGTGGATCGCTGCGCGTCTCTCACCAGCCGGATTTTTCCGCCCGGCGGCGGATCGGTATAGACCAGCTGCGGCGACTGGGAGGTGGTGGCGGTAACCACGGTATTCGCCGTTGCCTCTCCTTTCGCGTTCAACGCTTTGAGGGTGTACGTCGTAGTGGCGACGACCGAGACGCGGAGGGAAGTCATCGCGGTGACGTCCCGGTTGTCCGGATAGACGATGAGTTGCTCAGCGTTTTGCACCACCCAGGTCAGCGTGGTGGTGCCGCCGGATGGCACGGTTGTCGCGCTCGCGACGAAACTATTTATCGTCGGTAAGGGTACGAGCGCGGAGCTGCTCTGCTCCGACTTTGAACAGCCGTGCGTGGCGACAAGCGCGGCCAGCGCCGGCAAGAACACTCCCAGGTTCCGATTTTCCATGAGTCCCCTCGACCCCAAACTCTTGTATGCATCCCCGCGGGGGATTGCGGACTAATCACAGTTCACCAGATGGATCAATCATTGGAAGCATGTTCCAAGATCGGGATTGGTCGCGATCGACCTCTATGTTATGGAGCGGGCTGCTGGCCCAGAGTTCCAGGGTTTCAGCCAGGGGAGGAAACCAATGTTAGGCAACAAAGCAAATCTGCGGAGTATTGTTCTGCGTGCAGTATTGGCGGTCGTTGTGTTCGCCGCATGGGCGGCGAATGCGGACTTTCCGCCGAACCAATTCAACGAATTCACTTTGGCGCAGTTTCAGGCCTTGATGGCCTCCGAGAGGCTGACCTCGCGCCAGTTGACCGAGTATTACATCGACCGGATCAACGCTCTGGACCAACCGAACGCCGGTCAAGGCCCGGGCGTGAACTCAATCATCGAGCTCAACCCGGATGCTTTGGCGATGGCGGATACCGCCGACGCGGAACGCGCCCGAGGCAACGTCAGGGGGCCATTGCACGGCATCCCGGTGCTGCTCAAAGACAACATCGACACCGGAGATCGGATGCAAACCACGGCAGGATCGTTTGCGCTCTTCGGGAGCCCGGCCACCAGGGATTCCACCGTCGCGGCGAAGTTGCGGGCGGGTGGTGCGGTAATTCTCGGCAAGACCAATCTCTCTGAGTGGGCGAACTTCCGCTCCTTCTTTTCGACCAGCGGTTGGTCGGGCCGCGGTGGGCTGGTCCACAATCCGTACTCGCTGGATCGCAACGCCTGCGGGTCCAGCTCAGGGTCCGCCGCGTCGGTTGCCGCCAACTTCACTGCGGTAGGGCTAGGCAGCGAGACCGATGGCAGCATCGTTTGTCCGGCGAATGTCAACTCGGTGGTAGGAATCAAGCCGACCGTTGGCCTTACCAGCCGCGGCGGCGTTGTGCCGATTTCGCACACGCAGGACACGGTTGGACCGCACGCCCGCACCGTCGCGGACGCGGCCACCGTGCTGAACGTTATCGTCAGCCGCACCGCCGACTCGCGCGATCCCGCGACTGCCGGGGTGCCGCTCGGGTGGCAGGGCACGGGCCGGTCCCGGCCGCCGATTCCGGCCGACTATACCGCGTTTCTGGATCCGAACGGCTTGCGCGGGGCGCGCATCGGCGTGACGCGGCAGGGCATCGACAACGCTCCGCCGCAGGTGATCGCGATCTTCGACGCGGCTGTAGCCGCGATTCGGGCTGCCGGGGCGACGGTGGTGGACCTGGACGCTGTCTTTACGATCACTCCGGCGAGCGGCGAGTTCTTGGTCCTGGTCTATGATTTCAAGCTGGATGTGCAGCAGTACTTCGCGACCCGCGTCGGCGTGCCGATGGCAAACAAAACACTGGCGGACGCGATCGCCTTCAACAGCTCCCATGCGGACACCGAGATGCCGTATTTCTTCCAAGAGATTTTCCAGCTCTCGCAGGCGATCAATACGAGTGGTCCGAATCCGGGTGATAACCCACAGCCGATCTTCGGCAATTTGACCTACAACCAGGCGCGCGCGCTCGACCACAATGCCGGGGCGAGCCTCGACACGGCACTCAGTCAGTTCCGCCTCGATGCGATCGTCGCGCCGACCGATAGTCCTGGGTGGACCACCGATCTGCTGCTTTCCGATCACTTCCTGTTCGCCAGCTCGGGACTGGCCGGCGGTCCGGGCTATCCGATCGTGCAGGTGCCCGCGGGCAATTTCCACGGGATGCCGCAGGGCATCAGCTTCCTCGGGACAGCGTTCAGCGAACCGACGCTGATCAGGTTGGCCTCGGGCTTCGAGGCAGTAACCCACGCGCGCATTCTACCGACTTTCACCGGCAACATTACGACGGACCATACGGCCCGTACGACGACGATCGAACCGGAGGTTCCGGACCACGATGATGGGAAGCGGCCCCACCGAATGTAAAAGTTATCCAACCGCGATCTACTTCAGTGATCAGCGCTCGGGCCCGGCGTATCGGGCCGGCCCGCGCGCCGTTTTTCTTACGGAACCCTCAATACGTGGGCAACGATTCCGACTTTTTTCGAACCTGCTCGCGTAGCTCGGCGACTCGTTTCTCCACCGCGAGGGCCTGCTCCTCATAGGCGCTGGGATTCGCTCGGCCTCCCAATGACGGAGCCATCTTCGCTCTTTCGCGAAGTAGTTGCGCCTTCTGGCTGAGGATCGGTTCTTCATCGCCGCCCAGGGAGACGGCCCTGTCGGCAGCTTGCAGGCCTTCGGCCGCGCATTGGTCCGCTTCGGTTACGCTCTTTCCCTTCTCCTTCGCGCAACTGAGGTCCAATTCCAGGAGGCGGCGATACGCCGACGAACGCTTCAGCTTCGCGAGCTCTACTGAGCCCGCCCGCTTGAGAAGCCAATCGCGCTTCTTTCCGTTTTCATTCAATGAGCCATAAAGATCGATCACCGCGGCAAACGCTTCGTCCTGGTTCGGATCGGCTTCCAGCGCCTTCTCGTAGGTCGCGATCGCTTCCTTCGCCTTGGCCAGGTTGCGAGGATCCTTCACGCCCGGCTTGTATTGCGCGCGAATCGAACGGGCCAACAACACCAGCGCGGTTGTGTGCGAGGGATCCAATCTAAACGCCGTGCGGTAGTGGCGTTGCGCTTCGTCGTACTTACGCTCGCGAAATGCCGCAGCTCCCTGCTTCATTTCTTCTGCGGCGCGAGCCCGATCGCTCGAAAGGGGGGAGCCAGCATCTTGCGCGAGCGCGTGCATCGAGCCGTCGAAGAGTGCGACTGCGCTGATCAGCACGGCTACTGGGAGCACCTTCTGACTCAGGTTGAGCTTTTCCATGCTTGAGGATAACTCGTTGAAACTTAATTTGTTTCCCGCAACAGGGTTACGCACGTGGCTGCCCAATCCATGGCAGGAGGTATTTCATTTACGCTTGCACGGGGCATGAATGAAGGCATTCTCGATGCGGACCAGTACTCGAGCACCGTACTCAACGGCTGGACTGCACTGATCCAAGCTGTCAACCAGGATGGGAAGCTCGGATGGGTTCAACTGCCCGGATCCCAGCCTGCAATCTCTCATCAGGGGGATGCTCAGCCATACGGCGTGGGGCGGTTCCTGCTGGCCGGCAGCGAGGTGTTTCGCTTTCCATGAAGGTCTCCTGTCCAACCGAGGGGACTCAACCTTCCGGTCGGATCGAGGTCTCCGATGATCTCACTGATCCAAAGCTCCAGTTTTGGCCGACGCTCGAGAAAGTCGTCGAGAACGGTTTACTTCTTGGACTTGAGGAAAGCCTTAAGCGGAAGGCGAGCGGAAGGAAGCCCGTCGAGCCGGAAAAGCAGAAGCGGACCGATCTCAAGACGGCAAAGTAAGACGACGATTGCGTCTTTGTGCTACAGGGCGCTCCGCTGGAAACGAAACAGGAGGGAGACATGCCGTTTTCGAAATCGCTCACAGGTGCCGCGTTGGTAATTTGGGCATTATTTCTCTCGTCAAATGCTCTCGGCGCCGACGAAAAGCCCGCAGCGCCCGTTAGCTCCTACGCCATCCCCATCGGCGCGACGATCAGCCTGGATGCGGCGAAAAGGGCCGCCGCGGCTGCGGCTGCCGAGGCGCGCAAGAACAACTGGCGGATGGCCATTGCGGTGGTCGATCCCGCCGGCTCGTTAATCTACTACGAGAAGATGGATGATACGCAGATCGGTAGCGCTAAAGTCGCGATAGACAAGGCGCGTTCAGCGGCGCTGTACAAGCGTCCGACAAAGGCATTTCAAGACGCGATCGCCGGCGGTGGTCTCGGCGTGCGCGTTCTTGGCCTCGAAGGCGCGGTCCCCGTCGAAGGTGGCCTCCCACTGATGTCGGGCGGAAAGCTGGTCGGCGCAATCGGCGTCTCGGGAGATTTAAGCGAGCACGATGCGCAATGCGCAAGCGCGGCGGTGGCCGTAGTGAAGTAGCAGCCACGAACCTGCGCCGAAGGTGGTCAGCGTCGGCTCCACCAGCCGGTGGCGGCGAAGAGTTTGGCTACCGATGTGCCGGACGTCAGGCGACTGACTACTTCGTCACCGAGCTCTTTCAACTGTTCGCTCCAGGCGCGATGGCGCTCCGCTTCGGACATCGGGCTTGCACGACCGATTGGAAAAAGTCGCTGTCGCCACCGCGGATCTCGTGCAAGCTGTTGAGCCACCATTGCCAGCGCGTCCAGATACGAGGGAGCGAGAATACCGACTGAGATCGAAATCGAGTCCTCGAGCGCTTCCGCGCTGTGCCAAAAGCCGGACGGAACGTACAACCAATCGCCCGGTTGGAGGATGCACTCGTCGATCGGGGTTCGCTCGGAGCTGGGCTGCAGCTGGGTCGGCATCTGGTCATGGAGAGGTTTCGGGTGAAGCGTGTTTTCTTGGACCCGCAAGACTTTGCGTCCCGCGGTCTGAAAGAAAAAA
This sequence comes from Myxococcaceae bacterium, assembly GCA_036781205.1. Taxonomy (GTDB): domain Bacteria; phylum Myxococcota; class Myxococcia; order Myxococcales; family Myxococcaceae; genus DAIQBK01. The sequence goes on along the minus strand of DAIQBK010000013.1, from coordinate 100,036 downwards.
ACTTCTTCCGGATCAAAGTGCCAACCGAAGCCGCCGTGCGCTCGTGGCGTGCGATAGACGTGCAAGTGCAGTGAACCGTGTATTTCGGAGGCGAGCGCCCGCCCAAATTCGGCGAGCCCAGGATCGCCGCGTTCTGCGTCGCGCATCACCCAGGTGTAGCCCGTGCTGAACAACTCGTGCGCCTCACCAAGCTGTGGTCGCTTGCCGGCGAAGGGCTTTCCATCGCGTACTGCCAGGAAATCGACCTGATCGGAGCGAACGAGTCGCTCGCATAATTGCTCCGTCGCGATTGGATTCACCCATTGCGCGGCGGCTCGCCGTAACAGCGGCGTCCGACCGTAATAGGTGGAGAAGAATTCGGCGGTAGAAATCTCGCCCAAGATGCGCGGCAGAACATCGATTAAAGATGACGGGGCTTGTGCCGCCGAATACTCGGTGACCATCAGGTCATTGTAATCGGAGCTCTGGGTACAGGTTCAGCACCGGGCTAGGATTTGGACAAAACGCTATAGAACGTCGGAACGTGTACGGTTTTACACAACCGCTCCCGATAAGAGCGACGTCGGTTGGCTTGCTGATACCAGGTGACCAGCTTGAGAACCCCGATATCTAATCTCGTATGAAGCAGGGCGTTGAGGTCAGCGAATCAGGAGCCACCTTCCGTGTGTGGGCGCCAAAGCACCGCGCACTGCAACTCAATCTGGACGGGCGCAATTACCCGATGTCAGCCAGTGGTCCGGGAGAATTCTCTCTCTTTCGCCCGGATGCCCATCCGGGGATGAGCTATGCGTACCGATTCGAGGATGGCCGGCTCAGGCCTGATCCCGCTTCGCGCCGGCAGCCGGAGGGCGTGCACGAGCGCTCCGCCCTCTTTGATCCGAAGGCGTTTCGCTGGAGCGATGCAAGATGGAAGGGCCGGCCGCTTGAATCGTTGGTGTTCTACGAGCTTCATGTGGGCACGTTTACCGATCAGGGGACACTCGACGCGGCGGTGCGTCACCTCCCGGAATTGGCTGAGCTGGGAATTACCTGCGTTGAGTTGATGCCGCTGCAGCCATTCGCCGGGAATCGGAACTGGGGTTACGACGGTGTCCTCCCCTATGCAGTGCACGAAGGCTATGGCGGTCCGGAGACACTTCAGCGCTTCATCGATTCCGCCCATCGAGTGGGTCTAGCGGTTTGCCTCGATGTCGTTTTCAATCACCTGGGGCCGGAAGGGAACTACTTGGAAGAATTTGGGCCGTATTCTAGTTCCCGGCATCGATCTCCGTGGGGCGATGGCATCAACTACGATGGCGAGCAAAGCGCGCCCGTCCGGCAATTCGTGATCGAGGCGGCTCTCCAGTGGGTGCGAGACTTCCGCGCCGACGCGTTGAGGTTGGATGCGGTCCACGCGATCGCCGATGACAGCCCGCGACACATCGTCCGTGAAATCACCCACGCGATTCGCAAATTCGCCAAGCGGGCAGATCGGCAGATCCACGTCATCGCGGAGAGCGATCTCAACGATCGCCGTGTGGTTGAGGCAGGGCCCGCAGGTTGGGGAGCATCCGCAATGTGGGCCGATGACTTTCACCATGCGGTGCATGCGTGGTTGACGCAGGAACGAGCCCACTATTATGCCGACTTCGGCGATCCGCGGAGTCTGGTAAAGGCGCTGAGCGAAGGGTTCACCTATCAGGGCCAGCTTTCAAAGTTCCGAAACCGCGCCCATGGTTTGTCCCCGGCTGGGCTGGTTCCCTCGAATTTTGTGTTCGCGCTTCAGAACCACGATCAGATCGGCAACCGCCCGCATGGGGAACGACTCTTCAGCCTTTTGCCCCAAGAAGCTTGGCCGCCTTTGGCAGCGATCCTGCTCCTGGGGCCGGGTTTACCATTGCTCTTCATGGGCGAAGAATATGGAGAGACTCGTCCATTTCTCTATTTCACCAGTCATTCGGAACCGGCTTTGGCGAAGGCGGTGTCGGAGGGACGCCGTCGTGAGTTCATCGCCAGGGGCGAAGCGGAGGTTCCTGATCCTCAGGCGGTTGAGACTTTCACCGCCTCGAAGCTGACCCATCGTCGGGATGGTTCGGCTGGCGCAATGCGCGACCTCTACCGGAACCTTCTTCAACTCAGGCGGCAGTATCAAGAATGCATTTCGAGGGAGTGGCCCCGGGTTTCGATCGACGGCAAGGTGGTAACAATGGTGCGTTCGCGCGTCTCATTGACGGCCAACTTGGGTCCCGAGCCGGCATCGGGACTTCCACCCTGGGGGTGGAAAGTGGAGCCGCATGGATGACAGCAAACGTCGCTCGATCAGGAATCGAGGTACGGTTAGAATTGCGAAAGGTGAGATGCGTCTAAAGGGATAGAGACAAGGTGACATCAATGAAGACCGCAGCGCTTCCCTTAATTTCCCTTTTGTTTTTAGCTGGTTACGCGAATGCTCAGGATGAGCAGGTAGCCCAACCCAACGCTCCGATGCCGACCGAAATACCTCCGGCTCCACCAGCTCAACCGCCTATCGCCGAGGTCGACAGCAATTCACAAGTCAGCGCTGCAGCTCAACCACAGCCGGCGGGCACGGGGCAGTGGGTATTTACGAATCAATACGGTTGGGTCTGGCTACCGTACGGCGCTCAGTACACGTACGAACCAACGGTGGAAGGCGCCTACCCGTATTCATACGTCTATTACCCCACCTACGGCTGGACCTGGGCCGTCTCGCCTTGGGTCTGGGGCTGGGGTCCGTCGCCCTACTTCGGTTATTGGGGTCCGCGATACTTCGGGTGGTACCACGGTCCCGGATGGCATCGGCCCGGCTGGGGCTTCTACGCCTTCCGTGGCGGATGGGTTCCGCCCTTCGGCCACCGTCCGGGCTTCGGCGGCTTCGGCCATCGAGGTGGATTCGTCGGCGGCTTCCACGGCGGCCTGAGCATCGGCGGTGGTTTCCGCGGCGGCGGTGGTTGGCACGGCGCCAGGCACCGCTGAGCCAGCTTCTTACCCGATGCGTCTACTCACTTTGGCCATACGCCCGCGCGTTCATTCCGTGGCGGAAGGCGATGCTGATTCGCGGGCCGGCGTGAGCGACTTTTGGAACGCTATGTTGCCACTGCCGCTGCGCGCTTCCTCCCGTCACGAGAAGATCGCCCCGACCCAGAGCGAAGGCCCTCGACCGACCTCCGCTCTTTGGCCGAAGGAGAAACTTGCGTGGCTCGCCTAGGGAAACGAGAGCAACGACCGGGTCGACGATCTCCTTGCGGATCCGGTCCCCGTGCCACGCAACGCTGTCTTCCCCATCGCGGTAGAAGTTGAAACCAGCCGAATCAAACAAAACGCCGTACCGCTCGGAGAGACACAGTCGCATTTGATCCAAGACCGGAGGCTGAAGCGGAGCTCCGGACTCGAACATCCAGATATCGGTAAGGCGGGGTTCGATGACTCGTTTCTCGTACATCCATCGCGTTCTCTGCCCCCACTTTCGTGTCCTCACCAGTTCTGCAAAGAGCGCGTCCGATCCCCGCACCCATTCCGGCGCGTAGTCCACCCAAGCGCCGGCATCCAGCGGGACTCGTTGCAGCTGGGAAAATGAGGCATCGAACGAGACGCGCTGTGGGTCGAACAGGGTTGGTTGGAAGGTGATCGCCAGTTCTTCGGGCATTTCACTGCTTTAACGAGATTCACTCCTCCTCGCTGGTCTCCACGGTCGCTTGATCCTGATCTCGCTTTTGGTTACTTTCCGCACACTTTGAGCGAGAGGTTTTGCCGCTGCTGTTGTTGTAGCCAGGCCCGGTGTGATTCCGGCGTCCAGCTGCGGCTCGCTCTGTAGGAACCCCTCCGATCCGCCGCTCCTGGTGACCGGGAACTCCGGGCCGTCGACCTGTCTAGCCAGACGCTCGTTCCGTTCATTCAAACAACCAAGTTTCCGGACCACATAGGAGAAAATAATGACTCAAATTCCTGATCAGAGCAGCGATCCAGCTGGGCGTTCTGAACGACGCCGGTTCCGCATTTCGGTCGACTGGGCGGCATTGGTGATTGCATTAGTGGTTGCTGCGGCCGTTCGCCTTGGAGTGATCGCGAGGATTCCATGGTGACCTCGGTCGCGGCACGTTCGCAAGTCGTCGATTCCCCCGCAGTGGAGCGGGCGCTCCGCCTGGTTCCGGGGCTCGCGCTCTTGTTCGCGATCGGATACGCGGGCAAGTACGTCGAGTCCTGGATCCGCGCCTATGCCACAAGTCGCCATCTCTCGCTCCCGAACATCGAATACGTCCTCTGGGCGATCCTCTTCGGGTTGATTCTCGGCAATGCGCTGGCCGGATTCCGGTGGTTCAAACTATTCGCACCCGGAATCGCGACTTACGAATTCTTCCTCAAACTCGGCATCGCGTTGTTAGGAGTACGGTTTCTGCTCGCCGACGTCGTGAAGTTGGGAGGAATCAGCCTCGTTCTGGTTGCTCTCGAGTTTGCGCTGGCCACGGCGATGATGGCGGGCCTGGGGAAATGGTTTCGCCTCGGGCCAAAACTCACCGCGCTGCTTGCGGTCGGATCCTCGATCTGCGGTGTGTCGGCAATCATCGCCACCCAGGGTGCAATTGAAGCAAGCGACGAGGATGCTTCTTACGCAATCGGTGCGATCCTCGCCTTGGGGGCCGTCAGCCTCTTCGTTTTCCCGGCTATCGGTCATGCCTTGCAAATGAGCGATCATGCGTTTGGTTTGTGGGTGGGCTTGGCGGTGGACAACACCGCGGAGGCCACTGCGGCGGGAGCGCTCTTTTCGGAGGAGGCCGGCAAATGGGCCGTGCTCGCCAAGACGGCGCGCAACGCGACGATTGGCTTCGTGGTGCTCGCAGCCGCCGTATTTTTCGCCGCTCGGGCCGGGAGGCGCTTCGAAGGATCCCGCGCGCAATTGGTGTGGTCCAAATTTCCCAAGTTCGTCCTCGGCTTCTTGCTGCTATCCACGCTGGCGAGCGCGCATCTGCTCGGCGCTTCACAGATCGGCAGCCTGGCAAACCTGAGCCGCTGGGCGTTTTTGCTGACTTTTGCCGGAGTGGGGCTGCGTACCAATTTCGTCGATCTGCGCCGTCAGGGGCTGCGGCCACTGGCGGTCGGAGCATTGGCCGAAATCGGAATCGCCGCCGCTACCTTGGCGATGGTGAGCGCCGCGGACAGTACCTTCGGCCTCTGATTTGGGTGCAATCAGCTCGCGGCGAGGGGACGAATGGCGACGCCATTCGCCTCGAGCCGCGCTCGAATCGCCGCCGCGATCACCCGCGCAGAGGGCGTGTCACCGTGTAAGCAGACGGTGTCGGCCTGGAGCGAGATACGCTGTCCCCCCTCGGCGATTACCGCTCCCTGAGTCGCGATCATCGCCGCTTGGGCCGCTGCCTGCTCCGGATCGTCGATCACCGAGCCGTGGCTGGTTCGCGGCATGAGAGTCCCATCGCGGAGGTATCGACGATCCGCGAAAGCTTCCCGTGCTAGCGGAAGCCCGCACTCCTCGGCGGCTTGAATGAGCTTGGAGCCGCAGAGCCCGACCAGCACCAGACTCGACCGAAATCGACGCACCGTATCGGCGATCGATCGCGCCAGATCGATCTGCTTCGCGGCCTGATTGTAGAGCGCTCCATGGGGCTTGACGTGCGACAGCTCACCTCCGCGGGCTCGCACGAGGGCGTCGAGCGCCGCCAGCTGATATAGGAGCAGAGCCGAGAGCTGTTCCGAGCTGAGCTTCAGATCCACTCGGCCAAAATTCTGGCGATCTGCGTAACCTGGGTGCGCGCCGATTCGCACGCCGCGCGCCAGCGACAGCTCTACCGTCCGATCGATGACCATCGGATCGCCGGCATGTAAGCCACATGCCACATTGGCCGAGGTGATGAACGGCAAAATCGCGGCATCGTCCATGCCCTCGCCGAGATCAGCGTTCAAATCGATTCTCTGGGCCATCCGAGGCACACCCGTAACTCGAAAGACACGGTGGATTCAACGCTCATTCTAAGCGGGCGGCCAACGCCTGCTCGATCGTCACTTTCTCGAATCGGATCCGCTCTCCGGGCCGGGCTTGAGCAAGCTTCCCCAGATCCGCGCCGATCACTGTCGCAACTTTGGCGTAGCCTCCCGTCACCGGACGATCAGGGCCCAAAATAATCGGTAGAGCGTTGCCGGGGACTTGCACCGAGCCGGGGGCGGTGCCCTCTGGCGGGATATCCGAGCCGCCGACCAGCTCGACCGATGAACCTTCGAGGCGGATTCCGCGTCGATCGCTTTGGATTGAGACCCGGTATTCGCTGGAGAAAAAAGCGTCTAGACCCCGCTCGGTGAAGAGCCGCTCCTGCGGTCCGGGCAGCGCGCGTAGCACCAACGGTAAGGTACTGTAGAGCGATTTCAACCTGACGGCGGGCCGCAGCTGATCGAGCCTTTCCGCCACATACAGCTGATCGCCTTTTTGGATCCGCTGTGTCGCTTCTCCCGGCAACCCGCGGTCTGCGAACCCTCCCGTAATCGCTAAATAGCTGCGGACCCCCTGGGAGACGGGGCCGATACGCAGCCTTTGCCCAGCCGCAGCATCGCGGGGCTCCTCGAGCGCAAGTGCGCTCCCATCCAGCTCCGCTTCGGTGGGAGCACCTGCAAGGCACAATCGACATCCCTGCAGCACCTCCAGTTCCGGCCCGGCGAGCGTGATCTCCAGTCCAGGCGCGAGGAGCGGGTTTTCGAGCAAAGCATTTGCGCGCAGCAGCGCATCGAGGTCCATCGCGCCGCCCGTTGGCACTCCGAATCCGCTTAGCCCCAAGCGCGGTGGCCCCTGCACGCTGGTGTAAAGGCCTGGGCGGAGCACCCGGAAGGCGGGCGGAGTTTTTGGCGAAGAACGCGGCCGCGGCCGGGCTTCGGCGGACAGCTTTGAAAAATCAGTCTCTGATACTTCCTCGAAGCGCACGGTGTCACCGGGGGCCAGCAGCGAGGGAGAATCGGCGTTCGGGTCGAAAAGGTTCACTGCCGCGCGCCCGATTAGATTCCAACCCCCTGGGGAGACAGAGGGATAGACCCCAGTGTATTCGCCTCCAATTCCTATGCTCCCGGCCGGCACGCGAGGCCGCGGCGATAGAAGCCGTGCGGCGTGTAACACCTCAGGCAAGCCGATCAGATACGGAAATCCTGGCGCGAAGCCGAGAAAGGCGACGCGGTACTCGGCCCCAACGTGCGCATTGATCACTTCGCGGGTCGACAAGCGGCGTTCACCCGCGAGCGCGGCCAGGTCCGGCCCCAGCTCTCCGCCGTAGCGCGCCGGAATCCGGAAAGCGCGCGTTTGCCTAAGAGCGCTCACGCCTGACAAGTTGGGCAGCGACTGCTCGAGATCCTCGGCGGCTACGACGAGTGGATCGAACAGAATGAGCAAGGTCCTGGCGCCGGGGATTGCGTCGAGAAACCCAGAGACCGCTCGAACCATCAAATGTTCACGCACCGCCACCGCGAGCCGGTTTGCCTCGGGGGTCGAAACCTCGGGGAAGTCCACCAGCAGCGCACCGTCAACCACTTGGCGCGTCGCCATTCGCATTCGCTACTTGGCGTCTTTCTTCTGGGCCTGTAGCAGCCGGAGCGAGACGACCAAAGCGATTACCATCAGGGTCAATAGCGCCAGCTCGATCATCGCCTCCTGGAAGTGGGCGGCCTGCCCTTTTTCCATCAGCGCCGACACCGCTGCCGTTACCACCAGGATTCGCCTGACTACCGCGATTAGCCCCACGATCAAGAAGGGCTCGGGCACCAGCGCGTGCGCACGAAATGAGACCTGGACTGTATAGAGAATCTCGACAACCATCAGGACCAGGAGCAGCCGGTCCAGCAAGGAGACCATCGCGTCCATCGGGTTGCCTTGCACGATCGATCGCATGAGCTCGATTGAACTCGTTACCAGCAAGGCGCCGGCAGTGCACGCGAGCAAAAACCCGAGCACGATATAGACGACGTCCTCGGCGCGCCCGAATTGTTCACCGATGAACTCGCGCAGACGACTCGGACGCACCTCCGAAGCGTTCTCGATCGCCTGTGCCGTGACCACCTCCCGGTTTCGATTGCTCGCGGCGCTCTTTGCACCAGCGGATATTCAAGTCAATCGCGAGCGCGTTGATGCATGAACCAGTGGATGTTTCAGAACGGCTGCGGCGGGAGCTAATGCCGTGGCTTGAGCACCAATCGCCCGACAACGCGCCGAGTTTCCAAGCGCTGGTGAGCGTGGGCTGCCTCATGAAGAGGCAAAACCTCGGTCACCCATGGACGCACGGCGCCGTTTTGGATCAATTCGAAAGCTTCCTGCAGCTCTCCCTGGGTGGTTGCGTACGCGCCAAGAATCGTGAGCTCCTTTACGATCATCAAGCCTGGATTGAGGGACACCGAAGCCGTTTCCAGGTTACCGATCACCACCATTCGTCCGCCGGGCGCGAGCGAACGCAGGCTTTGGAGAAATGTACCGCTGCCGACAATCTCCAGGACCAGGTTGACGCCCTCTCCGAAGCTTCGCCGCCGCACTTCGGCGGAAAAGTCGAGATCGGGCGAGACCACGACGTCGTCGGCTCCTGCGGCAAGCAGCGCTTCCTTTTTCGCTTCGCTCGATGTGACTGCGATGACCCGGGCGCCGTCGTGATGAGCGAGTTGCACCGCTTGCAAGCCGACGCCTCCGCTGGCCCCGGTAATCAGCACCGTCTCGCCGGGCCGCACCCGACCGCGCGTGCGGACACAATGAACTGCCGTACCGGTCGTGCAACAGGCGGTCGCCGCGACTTCCCACGGAATCTGGTCCGGAACGCGTCCTAAGCCGTTCACCGGCGCAGCCATCAAGGATGCATATCCTCCGGGTAACTCCTCGCCAAAGAATCGCGCGTCCACTTTGCAGAGACTGGGTCGGCCCGCGCGGCAGGCGGGGCACGATCCGCATGAAAGGCGTTGCAACGTCGCGGCGCGATCCCCGATCGACCAGCCGGTCACTCCCTTGCCGACCGCGATCACTTCGCCAGCGGCCTCGTGACCCAAAATCGCCGGAACCCGCGTTCTGGGCAGGTTGCCGCGCCGATTGATTACGTCATGGAAACAAACTCCACAGGCTTGGACGCGCAGCAAAACCTCACCCGGTCCTGGGGCGGGATCTGCAACCGACTGCGCCCGCAGGTTGTCGGGGTTTCCAAACGCTTGAAGCACAACGGCATCCATGAGCTCTCCTTCGGTTCAGCCCACCAACGAGTCTCGAATTCGATCCGGATCGACGCTGCGAATCGCGAGAAGACTCTCCGGCGAGGGCAGTGGCGTCACCGCCAGAGGCTTAGCCAGCCCGTAATCAAAGCCGGTGCGCTCGCGAATGCCTTCCGCCGTGGCCGACGGGTGATGCGCGATCAAGGTCGCACCCGATGTTCCCAAGTCGAAGCACGCCAAATCAGTGAGCAGACGAGTGCGCCGACTGGGATCCGAGGTCGATGCGATCTGCACCTTGTCCACGAGGTTGCGCCGACTCTGCCGACCCACCACCAGGATTGGCCGACGAACCCAGCGCCTGAGCGTCGCCGCGCCGGCCACTCCGGGGAACTTCACCCTCGGGTTCGTGAGCGTCCCGGTACCGGTCAAGTTGGTCACGCCGGTCGCATCCACCTCCGCCGCTCCGAAGAACATCACGTCGATCCGGCCGCGCCGCGCGTGGTCGAACAGATCGGGAATGGTGAATTCCCCACAGCGCCCATCCAGGTAAGCGGTGTCTTCGGATGACAATCGCAGCCGAGCCAGACTCGGATTGATCGAACCAATGCAAGCCAAATAGGTCAGGTGAGGCGCATGGGTTGCCTTGGCGACCGCGATCGCAAGAATCGCAAGCGGCGAGGCAGCTCCGGTTGCCACCACCGCGCCCTCGGGGATTTCGCGCGCCATCGCGCTCACCACCACTTCGGCAACGGTGACGCCGGGCGACATCATCAGGCAGCATCCCGAGAGGGCCAGGCCTCCGCGAGGGCCGCGTGCCGGCAGCGCGAAGCAACTACCGCATCAAAGTATTCTCGTTCCCGATGGTGTTCAGCCAGCTCGAGATAGCGTTCGAGGTGTGCGAAATCGGGGGCATAGAAGCCCGTGCACCCGGTGGGAAACGCTCCCAGCGGCTCTTCGACGAGTAAGTCGACCATGAATCCTGGGATCGTCGCACGAGACACGCGCGGGACGCGTCGCTCGGCTGTGGCAATCACCCGGCGCGCCGCACTGGCGAGTAGCAGATCGGTGGTGGGGTCCTCGATGTGGAGATTTCCCTCGTCGTCGGCGGCTTGGGCATGAAGCAGCGCCAGATCCGGGTAAAAAGGCTGCTCGATGTGAACCCAATTGCCGGTAAATGGGTCCTTGATTCGCGGAAGCGGCGCGAGTTCGGAAACCTCTGAGGCGTCGAAATCTGGAACCGGTAGAAATGGCAAACCCATCGCCGCCGCTCGAAATCTCTGGACGATTCGGTATCCGTCGTGTTCGGCCCAGGCCACTTTCTGCGCTTCGATTGCTCGCTTGAGGCAGGGCATGTTCCGCACCCGTCCTCCCAGCGTGAGGGCATTGAAGAGAAACTCCACTCGTGCAACCGCTCCGGCTCCAACCAGAATCTCCGCCGGAAGCGGATTGGGCAGTGAGATGATGTGCAGATCGCGGCGACGCTGGCGGACCAGCTCGAAAATCAGCGCCATCGGAGCACGGCTGAGCATGAATCCACCGGGCGCGAGCGACGCGCGATCGCCAATCGTCGCGACCGCTTCCTCAAGTGAGACCCAAGCCGGTTGGCTCATGGATTTGCTCCCCGGCCAATCCGGGGCCGGAATTTGTACCCGTAAACCAGGTATCCGTTGGGCCCGTACTCGCGCAGTCTGCGAACTACCATCTCCACCGGAAGGCCGATCGCGACCTCGTCGGGCTCAACATCGGTGAGCTGGGCGGTGACACGCACGCCCTCTTCTAGCTGGACCATGGCGACGAGGTAGGGACCGGAGAAGCCATGGGGTGGCTGTGCAACCTGCGCGTAGGAGAAGATCGTTCCCCGACCGCTCAGTTGATGGGGCTGAAGCCCGCGAGAGTGGCATGAGCGACAGCTGGCTCGCGCCGGAAATTGGATTGTGCCGCAGGATGTGCACCGCTGCCCTTCCAGCCGGTAGTAGGGCGAACGCAGCCGGTGATAGCGGGGCAAATCCATCGCTTATGCCTCCAAGATGTGCGCCACCGCGACCGAGCCGTGACCGCCGATCGACTGAGTCAGCGCCCGGCGCGCTCGAGGGATCTGATTCGGACCGGCGTCCCCACGCAGCTGGAGGACCGCCTCGACGATCTGGTACGCGCCGCTTGCACCCACCGGATGTCCACGCGCTTTCAGCCCTCCAAAGGTCGAGATTGGCAGCCGGCCGCCGCGGGCAAAATATCCCTCCGCCGCTTTCGCCAGAACCTCGCTTCGAGGCGCAAACCCGCACGCTTCGATCGAAAGTGCAGTGATGATCGTAAACGCATCGTGAGCCTCGAAAAGATCGATGTCTTCCGGCAAGCACTTGGCGCTTGCGAAGGCCCGAGAGGCCGATCGAGCGGCGGCCCGCAAGTTGAGGATGTCCGGCCTGGCGGCGAGTGCCATGGTATCCGTGGCGATCGACGAGCTGGCGATCCGCACCGGGCGGTGATGTGGACGCAGCATCGCCTTGCTGCAAACCACTACGGCCGCGGCGCCGTCGCAGACGGGAGAGGCATCGAGGATTCCGATCGGCTCCGCAGCCATCGGGCAGCTTGCGAATTGCTCCGCGGTAATCGGTTCCCTGAACATCGCACGAGGATTGGTAGCGGCGTTCTGGTGCGCCGCCACGGCAAAGGGAGCGAATGCTTCCCGGCCTTTTTCAGTCTCGTGCATGTAGCGTCGCATCAGCAGCGCCGAAAGCGCAACGAAGCTCAGCCCGTGGCTTGCCTCGAAGTCCTGATCCGCGGCGGTGGCAAGGGCCGAGCTCACCACATCGGAGGGAGCGTCGGTCATCTTCTCCACTCCTAACGCGACCGCGATCTCATGGGCTCCCGATGCAACTGCGATCGTAGCTGCGCGAACCGCAGCGGCGCCGGAAGCGCAGGCGGCTTCGATCTTCATGGCTTCGGCCGGCAACAAGCCCGCGGCGTCCGCCACCAGTGTGGCCACGTTCTCCTGGCCATTGACGCAGCCGCCCAGCATGTTGCCCACATAGACCGCGTCCACTCCCTCGGTCAGGGCTTCCGCGATTGCTTCGCCGACAGCCGCGGCGGCCAATTCGCGCAGTCCGAGACCCCAGTGTTCGCCCACCGGCGTTTGGCCGGTTCCGATGATGTAGACATCACGCGTCATCGCATGTCCTCGATGTTCAGGAGCGGATTTTTCTGCGAGCCCGCAGGTACTCCCCGTACTCGCTGATCTGGCGCCGCCGTGACAGGTAATCCTCCACCGTTGCGCCGCGGCGGGGCGCATTCGCAGCCTCGGTCATCTGGAATGAAAACGCGTCGCTTCCGGCGCCGGAACCGTAGGAGCAGAAGAAGATCCGATCTCCCGGCCGGGATACGTCGAGCACCGCCGCCAATCCTAGGAGGGACGACCCTGCGTACGCGTTGCCCATCCGGCGAGCGACCAGACCGACGCGAATCTGTTCCTCAGTGAAATTCAGCTCGGCCGCCACCCGCTCTACGAATTTCGGCACAGGCTGGTGGAAGACGGCGTAGGCGAATTCCCTTGGCTCGCGTCCAATCTCTTGCAGCAAGCGTCTCGAGGCGGACAGCGTATGGTAAAAGTAGGAAGGCTCTCCAGTGAACCGGCCGCCGTGCTCGGGAAAGTGAGCATGCTCGCGGCGGAAGAAGTCCGGAGTGTCGGTGACGAAGGACGTCGATGCCTCCACCACTGCGAGCGCGTTCGAGGCCGGGCCGAAGATCAGTGCAGCTCCGCCCGAGCCGGCGGTGTACTCCAGCGCATCGCCAGGACGCGCCTGCGCGGTATCCATCCCGATTGCCAGCGCACCTTCCACCAAGCCGGAGCCCACGAATGCTACCGCCGCTTGCATCGCTTCGCTTCCTGCCTTGCAGGCGAACTCGATGTCCGCGGCGACCAAATACGGGGTGATTCCGAGCGCCTGTGCGACGACGGTCGCCGACGGCTTGACCGCGTACGGTTTTGACTCCGTTCCAACCCAAACCGCCCCTATCCGATCCGGAGCTATTTCGGCGCGATCGACTGCGGTGCGAGCCGCCTCGATCGACATCGTGATCACATCTTCATCGAGCGAGGGCACCGACTTTTCGGCCACTGCCGGCGCAGCGGAGCCAGGCGCCCGCCAAATCCGAGCGATCGATTGGGTCCGCAATCGAAGACGCGGGACGTAGGCTCCGTATCCGAGTAGCCCTACCGCCAATTTTGATTTCATCGCACCCGCGGGCCTCGAAGGTTTCGACCGACCGTTCGGTAGGTATTCTTACCCCGGTTTCGTGTCAAGGCAAATTCCGAACGCGATTTTGGGATCGGTCGTTCGCAATCGGGATTCTTTTTCTTCGTATGGCGGTCGCTAATCGCGTTTGCGCTGGCTTAGTTTGTTACAGTCCCCGGCACTTCCAAGGGAGTTTTGATGCGTAAGGTCCTCAAGTGGCTCTTCCGGTTGGTGTTGGTGGGAGTGTTTGCATTTGCGGTGTTGTTGGCCCAAACCATTTGGTTCAAACCCGCGAAGATCGACTGGTTCTACACGCGAGTGTTCGCGGAATTTGCGTTCGACAGTCCGGAGCTGCTCAGCAAGCTGCGGATCCTGCCACCCTGGATGGACTTCTACAGCGCCAAGCTCGATGACGCGTCGCCCGCCCATGAAGCGAAACTGGCCTCGATGTCAAAGGGACATCTGGCGATGCTCCACCGCTACAACCGCGAGGGATTGGACGCGGAGGGCCAACTTTCGTACGACGTACTGGATTACTTCCTCTCGGTGATGGTGGAGGGCGACCGCTTTCGCTTCCACACTTACCCGGTCAACCAGACGTTCGGCGTGCAGATGACCCTGCCGAATTTCATGAGCCAAGTTCACCAGGTCACGAACAAGGCTGAAGCCACCGCGTATATCGAACGGTTGCAGAGGTTTCCGCAAAAGTTTGGTCAGTTGATCGAAGGGCTGAAGCTGCGCGAGAGCAAGGGCATCACTCCCCCGCAGTTTACGGTGGAGGAGGTGCTGACCCAGATGAAGGGCTTCATTTCCAAGCCTCCGACCGACAACCCACTCTACGCTACTTTTAAGGAAAAGCTGGACAAGATCCCCGCGGCGCAAATGGACGCAAGCACGCGCGCCGATCTGCTAGGCCGCGTCCAAAGTGGTGTCGAGAACGGCGTGTATCCGGCGTATCGACAGGTGATCGACTACTTCGTCGCGCTGCAACCCAAAGCGGTCGGCAACTACGGAGTTTGGCACTTGCCCGATGGCGAGGCGTTTTATGCCTGGTGCGTGAAGATGCACACCACCACAGAGATGACGCCGCACCAACTACACCAGGTTGGCCTCAACGAGGTAGCTCGAATCAGCAGCGAGATGGATGCAATCCTGAGAAGCAAAGGCCTGAAGGAGGCCAGCATTGGTGCACGCGTCCAGCAACTCTCCAAGGACCCCGCGCAGCAGTACCCCAATACCCCAGAGGGCAAGCAAGCAATGATCGCCCAGTATCAAGTCATTCTCGACGAGGCGAACGCGGCTCTGGGCGACACCTTCAACGTTCGGCCGAAGCTTGGAGTACAGGTCAAGCCGGTGCCGGAATTCGCGCAGGCCACCTCGCCTGGAGCTTATTACCAGCCCGGCTCGTTCGATGGAGCTCGCCCGGGCGTTTTCTACGCGAACATGCGAGATCCGGCCGAGACCCCGAAGTTCGCGATGCGGACGCTCGCGTATCATGAGGGAATCCCGGGGCACCACTTCCAGATCGCCCTGCAACAGGAGCTCAAAGGAGTGCCCTTCTTCCGCCGCGTACTGCCCTTCACCGCGTATGCAGAGGGCTGGGCGCTCTACGCAGAACGATTGGCTTGGGAGGTCGGATTCGAGAAGGAGCCGCTCGACAATCTGGGTCGTTTGCGCGACGAGATGTTTCGGGCGGTGCGTTTGGTGGTCGATACCGGAATCCATTCCAAGCGATGGACGCGGGAGCAAGCGATCGCCTACATGATCGAAAATACCGGCATGGCCAGCAGCGATGCGACCGCGGAGATTGAGCGCTATTTCGTCGCTCCCGGGCAGGCGCTGGCCTACAAAGCCGGGATGTTGAAGATTCTCGAGCTGCGAGCCCGCGCTAAAGAGGCACTCGGTTCGCGGTTCAGGCTGAGCGAGTTCCACGACCAGATGCTCAGCCACGGTAGCCTGCCGCTTTCGTTGCTCGAGCGGATCGTCGCCCAGTGGATCGATCAGAAAAAGGCGCAGGCCTGAAGCGCGGCCACCCGTTTAGATCGCCTCGCCGCTCGCGGTGCTGAGGCTCTGGGTTGGATCGGCGACGGCTCGTCGTTTGCGTGGAAAGAACAAGGCCGCCAAAAAAGCAGCCGACGCGAACGCAAACATGATCCAGAAATTCATCGACAGACCGGATTCGAGTCCACTGCCAAGGATCCGCAGCATGTCCGCGGACAGCGAACGTCCGTGCTCCGGGCCCAACAGGGCATTGGCGGCTTCGATCGGGACGCTGGAATCTCGGGTCAACTGGCCGACGAGGACGCCCCCCATCATTCCTATCCCAACCGTTCCGCCGATCGTCCGAAAAAACATGTTGCTGGCGGTGGCTACGCCGCGCAGCTCCCACCCTACGCTCGTCTGAACAGCGATTAGCAGGGACGTTGCCGCGAAACCCAAGCCTGCCCCGAACAGCGCCATCGCGACTTGTGCGATGAACAGCGATGAGCCCGCTTTGAGGACCATCGCCATCATCAGATTTCCAAAGCTCGCGACCAGCAATCCGCCAACGATCACCGGGCGAAACGCTATTCGCGTGACCAGCCGCCCGGCGATGATGCTGCAAATCGGCCAAGCCACGATCATTGGCGTGATCATCCCGCCCGCCTGGGTCGGAGTCCCCCCGAGTACTCCCTGCACGAAGAGCGGGACATACGTGATCGCGCCAAACATCGCGGCGCTGAAGAACGCCCCAGCAGCGCCGGAAATCGCGATTTCGGGAATCTTGAACAATTGAAGCGGCAGCACCGGTTCGAGTGCCCGTCGCTCGACCCAGAAAAAGACCGTCAAGAACGCACCGGCGAGCGGCAGAGCAAAGGCAAGCGAAATATTTCCTTGAACGCCGAGCAGAAGGGCCAACACCGCGACGATTAGCAGGCCGGCGCCTAACCAATCCAGGGAGTGCTCCTTACGGGTGATCTGCTCGTGGAAGCTAGTGATCAGCAATACGATCACCGCCAACGCGAAAGGAATGTTGATGAAGAAAACCCACCGCCAGGACAAATACTTCACCAACAGGCCTCCGGTCAGCGGGCCCACTAGGCCAGCCAGTCCCCAGACGCCGCTGAATGCCCCCTGGACTTTGGCGCGCTCCTTGACCGTGAAGATATCGCCGATGATCGTGAGGGCGATTGGCTGCATGGCGCCTGCGCCGAGCCCTTGAAGTGCCCGGAACCCGATCAGCGCGCCAATGCTGTTGGACAATCCGCTGAAGGTGGAGCCGAGAAGAAACAATCCGACCCCAAAGAGGAACACTGGCTTGCGACCGTAAAGGTCGGCCAATTTTCCGTAAACCGGAACGGTGATCGTCGCTGCCAGTAAATAAGCGGTGAAGACCCAGGCGTAGTGCTCAATCCCACCCAACTCTCCAACCACCGTCGGCATCGCAGTGGATACGACGGTCATCTCCAACGCCGCCAGGAATAGGCTGAGCGCCAGCGTAACCGTGGTGATTGCGCGATTCGTCTTTCGCATGAGTGGCGTGAGCTCTGTGAAACTAATCTGATTTCGCAGAGTCCGCTTCTTTGAGCGTCCACTCGCGTCGACGAAAGCTAATTGGTGCCAGCAGCGCTCAAATCCCTGTGCTCGGTCGCACCGATTGCCGACCAACAAACGCTTCCGATGCTGTACGAATGCGGGAGGCTGTCCAGCCCGGCGGTGCGCCCACCAGGCATCACATTGGGCCACTGGCGCAGGGGTCTGCGCACCGGCCCACGACACAGCTGAAACGGATCGCCCCACGGGTCGCTTCAAGTCCCTGCGGTAGAGGTAGGCGTCAGCCAGGCGCGAGGCGGGACCGAGCGGGGAGGAAGGGCGAGCTAGGGCAGGGCCCATTCCTCGGTGAGGGGCGGGGCGGCTCGCGCAAAAACGGCGCCCCCGTCAATCCGTCACCCAGAACCCGATGAGTTGCGTTAGACGGTGGCCTCCGCTTCGGTGTTGTTGCGAAGGCCAAGGGGCAAGTGGGATCCGTTTTTCGACGTGCTCAGCCCAGTGGTCTGGCCGCTGGTGATGGCCGTTTACGTTGGCGTGGCGGAGGCCGCGCGGGTTATCGCCCTCGATCACGCAAACAGGAAGCGGGATGATTCTTTAGTGCAAAATGCCGTCGACGAAATGGAGACCCTGCTCGCCAACGCGCAACTCGCCCTTCGCGAGATGATCTCGCTGGCCAACGACTATGACTTCACACCCACCGTCGCCCGCTCGAGTTCAGTCTACAGTACAAGACGCTCGCGACGCAGGCGGTGATCAAGGCGGTGGAAAAAGCAATGGAGGTCTGCGGTGGCTCGTCGTTCTTTCGTTCGCTCGGACTCGAACGGTTGTTCCGCGACGTGCAGGCCGCACGCTTCCACCCATGGCAGGAGCGCAAGCAGTACAGCTTTACGGGAAGAATCGCCCTCGGGCTGGATCCGGTCTAGCAGCTAAACACATCCGTCGCTTGGCTCCTTGTACTGACGCAACCCCCCGACCAGACAGACGAGTCGGCCCGCTTGACAGGGTCGCTGCAGCCCAGCGGGTTACTAGCTTTCGAGCGTGGACACTTTGGCTGGCCCCACGACCATCTTGGTGATCGAAGATGAGAGTGATCTCCGCGACGCGGCGTGTGAATTCTTAGGGGCCGCTGGATTCGTGGCAATTCCAGCCCAGAATGGAGTGGACGCGCTGAACCTGCTTCGGCGTCGAGGACGCCCTTCGGTCATCCTCTTGGATCTCACAATGCCGGTCATGAATGGGTATGAGTTTCTACGATTTCTCCGGGAGGACCAGGTCCTTCAGAGCGTCCCCGTGGTGGTTACCTCGGCGATCGACGATCTCCCGGAAGGTGCCCGTTACTTGCTCCGCAAGCCCTACGAAGTTCGCAGTCTAGTCGATGTGCTGGCCCGGTGCTGTTTGGAGCAGGTCGATCAAGGCCTGGCATCGGCGGCCATGTAGCCGATCACACAGCCTCGGGCGCTGTTGGTTTGCAAGGTTGGGCGCCGTTGCAATGGAACTCTATGAATTGTTGATTGAGGACCGTACGGCGCTGATCGACCGCTGGCGCGATAAGGTGCGCGCCAACCTCGCTCCAAAATCATTACCTGAAGCACACGTGATCGACAGCTTGCCACGCTTTCTGGATGAGCTGGTGGAAGCCCTGCGAGCCGATAGGACACCGGCGTCCGCTGTGGCCAGCGAACACGGCACGCAAAGGCTCAAGCTCGGATTCGACGTCGGCGCGGTGGTTCGGGAATACGGGTTGCTCGCCGATGCCATTTTGGAGCTCGCAGCATGGCGGAAGATCGCGATCACCGTGGCTGAGGCAAGTATCCTCTGCAAGTGCATGAACTGCGCGGCCGCCGAAGCCGCCGAGGAATATTCGACCGTTCGAGACCGAGAAGCCCAGGCGCACACTGCCAAGCGCCTGGCCTTTCTCGCCCATGAAATCCGGAACGCCCTGGGCATCGCGCGATTTGCGGCAGGTTTTCTCAACCGAAAGCAGAGCGCTGGATTCGAACGGCACCTGCAAATGCTCAATCGCGGTCTCACACGGCTGACAGACCTGGTGGACAACGCTTTGCTCAACTTGCGTCTGAAGCCAGGGCCGATTCTGCACCGATTCTCGTTGAGTCTGACCGGGTTGCTTCAAGAAGTGGCGGTGGCCTCGGCGTTCACTGCCGGCTCGAAAAATGTTCAGCTCAAATTGATCTCGGAACGAAACCTCCGTTTGCACGCCGACCGGCGCCTGCTGCGTTCGACTCTGATGAATCTGGTTCGCAATGCGGTGAAATTCACCAAAAAGGGAGGTCGGGTGCTGCTTCGCGCGCGTGCCGCCGAAGGCCGAGTTTTGGTCGATGTGGAGGATGAATGCGGCGGGCTCGAAGAGGGACAAGTTGAAAAGATGTTCGACCCCTTCGTGCAACTCGGCGCGGATGAGAGCGGATTCGCTCTTTGCCTGGCCAGCGCCAAGCAAGCCGCCGAGGCGCACGGCGGTGTGATTCGCGTTCTTTCGGTTCCGGGAAGAGGTTGCGTTTTCAGCTTGGATCTGCCGAGCGCTCATCCGTAGGCCCTCGAGAGGTCTGCGATTGCTGGAGCAAGAACGCGGATCTGAGAAGACCCTTGACGCCCGCCCATAAAGTACGGTACGCGCCAGAAACGAAGTGGTCCGATCACCTGACCAACAGGGGAAGCGGATGAAGAATTCGGCGGCATCGTTTGGGAAGAGCGCGCTGGCGGCTGGAACGGCCGTGCAATTCAAAACGGTCCACAAGGCGCGCCGCTACCATCAGGTCGCTGACCAGATTCAACAAATGATCGCGCAAGGGGTGCTCAAGACGGGCGATCGCCTGCCCGCCGAGCGCGACCTGGCCGCTCAATTGGGCGTCAGCCGCAGCTCGGTTCGTGACGCGATCCGAACTTTGGAAGTCACTGGCATTTTGGAATCTCACCACGGCCGCGGAACGGTGATCCGCGACCTTTCGACCGACTCGTTGGTGGTGCCGCTGGCCAGCGTGTTGGTGCGAAAGCGCGGGATGGTGGCTGAGCTTTTGGACGTACGCCGGATGATCGAGCCTGCCTTGGCTGCGCGCGCCGCGGAACATGCGAGCGACGCCCAGATTGCGCAGCTGCAGGAAATCCTTCATCGGCAACGCGACAAGATGCGCCGTGGCGAGGACACGATGGCGGAGGACTCCGAATTTCACCGCACCATCGCGCTCGCGGCCAAGAACAGTGTGGTGCTCAGAGTTCTGGACATTCTGATGGACCTGCTGCGCGAAAGCCGCAGCCAGTCCCTGCAGGTGAGGGGACGGCGAGAGCGTTCGTATGCGGGTCACGTCCGGGTGCTTAACGCGATCAAGCGTCGCGATCCGGCCGGCGCAAGCCGGGCGGCGCGCCAGCATTTGATTGAGATTCAAGGCGTTGTGATGCGGCAATTCCGATCGGAGGCGTGAGATGGGCCGTTTGTTCGCAGTCGAAATCGTCTATCGAGGCATCTTCCAAAAGACTTTGGCAAAAAACATCGGGCGGGCGATCGTGCTTGCGGCGCACCACGAGGGGAAGCCCGGGATTACTTTCGGCCGGTACGGAGACAGTCCCGAACGCAACGGCATTCCTGCAAAGAACTTCGCGATCGTGGCCACCGATGACCTGACGCTCGAAGAAGGAATGGCCAAGTACGAGCCGAAGGAAGTGGACGTGACGATCGCCGTGGACGACACGCTGTGCAAGGGCGTGGAGTCATGGGCCTGGTACGGGCTGCAGCCAATCAACCGGCTGCTGAAGCCAAACGGCACGCTGATCGTGACCTCGCACGAGCCGCCGGAAACACTGATCGCCATGGCTCATCGCAAAGAGCACCCGTATCAATTGGCGATCGTCAAGGGCAGCCCCAGCTTCTCGGGCCTCTGGGTCTACAAGGATGACCACAGCGATGTTCGGATCCTCGGGACGATCGCCAAAGTCCTGCCCGAGCTGTTCAGTCTGGCTTCGGTCGAGCATGCGATCCGCCAAGAATGGAAGGACGAGCTTAAGGTGACTTCCGCGGGGCGCGCCCATGCTCGGGCCGCCTCGATTACCGTGCCGCAGTCCCAGGGCAACCCGGAAAAGCCCTACGAGTTCGTGATGCCGAAGTGGACCGAGATGCGCGAGGGAATCACGATTCCGGCGATTCCTCGAGGACACGCGATGACCGATCCGAGCACCGGCAAATCGGGCGGTTTTCAACCTGAGCGAAACCCGACCTTCAAGAAGTTCACCACCCGCACGATGCGACCAGTGGTCAACTTCGATACCTGCATCAAGTGCACGCTCTGCTGGTTGCAGTGCCCGGACTCCTGCTTCGATGTCACCCCGGAGGGGCTCTACGACGCCAACATGCAGGCGTGCTGCGGCTGTGGAGTTTGCGAGGCGGTCTGCCCGGTCGACAAATGCGTCACGATGGTCAACGAGGCGCAGTTCACCGATAACGCGAGCCAGTGGGAGATGTGGAGGAAGGACAAGGAAGGCTACCATCAATGGCTCGATGCGAAGATCGCAAACCGGCCGGAGCGCTCCCACGGCTTCCGTTACCGCGGGCAGTACGAGGAGCAGGTTCCAGAGATGTTGGAAATCGCCCGAGAGGGTTAACCAACGCTTTCGAAAGGGAGAGCCGTCATGCCAGAGGCACAGGTCAAGACAAAGGTTGATCCGCAGGTACCGGTAGCACCCCCGATTCAACAGACTCCCAGCGTCGGCGAACATACCGATTTGATTACCGGAAGCGAGGCAATCGCGGTGGCCTGCAAGTTGGCCGACGTGGACGTGATTACCGCCTACCCAATCCGGCCCTACGACACGGTGATGCAGTACGTCGCCAAGTTGGTGTCGAACGGGGAGTTGGACTGCGAGTACATCGTCGCGGAAAGTGAGCACTCCCAGTTCGAAATCGTCAAGCATGCCTCGGCGGTCGGCGCTCGCGTATTCTGCGGCTCCAGCGGGGTGGGATGGATGTACGCTTTCGAGGCGCTCACCGTCACGCCGGGGCTGCGCATCCCGATGGTGGCGATGGTGGGTAACCGCGCGCTGGATGATCCGGGCGCGTTCGGGGTCGAGCACAATGACGCTCTGGCAGTGCGCGACTTGGGTTGGCAGCTGGTCTGGGTGGACAGTCCCCAGGAGGCGCTCGACACCGCACTGATCGCCTACCGGGTCGCGGAGGATCGGAGGGTCTTTTTGCCCTGCGCGATCAGCTGCGACGGTGCCTTTCTCACCCACTCGCAGGCGTTGGTGAAGATTCCATCCCAGGACAAGGTGAACGCTTTTCTGCCTCGCTACGACCGGGGAGACCTACTGCTCCACCCGGACAATCCGATCACCGTTGCACCGCAAGTCAACGAGGACTGGTTGATGGAAATCCGGCGGCAGAACGCGGCCGCGATGGAGCGCTCGCTGACCGTGATCCGCGAGGCCTATGCCGACTTCGAGAAGATTTTCGGCCGGAAATATGGAAACCCGTTCTTCGAAGAGTACATGACCGACGATGCCGACGTGGTCCTGATCGGCATGGGGACGCTCTCCAATCCAGTCAGGGTGGCGATTCGGCAGATGCGTGAGCAGGGCAAGAAGGTCGGCTTCGTGCGGCAGCGCTGGTTCCGGCCATTCGCCGCCGAGCAACTCGCCGCGAGCTTGGGCCGCTTCAAGGCGGTGGGAGTGATCGACCGCGACTTCTCGCTCGGTTCACCGTATCTGAGCGGCGTCCTCGCCACCGAGGTGCGCGCGGCACTGTACCCCGCCGCCAAGCGCCCGCCGGTGATCGGCTTCATCTGCGGGCTGGGGGGCCGCGAGGTGACTGTGCCGGATGTAAAAAAGATGACTGACAAAATTTACCTGGCTGCGGAAGGAAAGCCCCAGGCCGGAACGCAGTGGATCGGATTGCGCGAGTAGGAGGATTGGCAATGGCGACTGTGGCGAATGACAGAGAGCTGGCGGAGTTGTTGAGGGAGCAGCCAACGCAGCAGCTGGACGCCTTCAAGGGCGTGAAAAAGGTCCCCTTGGAGGAGTTTTTCACTTCGGGGCACCGAACCTGCCAGGGGTGCGAATCCGCGCTGGTGATGAAGATGATGGTCAAGGCGGCCGGGCCTCGGACGATCGTCCTGGGCAGCACCGGCTGCATGTACGTGGCAAATACCACGTACTACAGCACCTCGTGGGTCGTGCCCTGGATGCATACCCAGCTGGGGTCCAGCGGTTCGGCCGGATTGGGGACCGCGGCCGGCCTCAAGGCGCTAATGCGCAAGGGCAAGATGAAGAATGAGCCGATCAACGTGATCGCCTTCTGCGGGGACGGAGGCGGAGCTGACATGGGACTGTCGGCGATCTCCGCCACGCTCACGCATCCGGATTACAACCTCTTGATACTAATGTACGACAACGAGTCCTACGCGAACACCGACATCCAGCTGTCGGGCTCGACGCCCTACGGCGCCAACACCACCTTCAGCACGCCGGGCAAGGTGAAGCGAATCATGCATCACCGCTGGAAGAAGAACACCGCCGCGATGCTCGCCGCCGGTCACCCGAGCTGTCGTTACGTGGCAACCGTCTGCATGTCCTACGCCGTCGACGCGATGAATTCGGTGCGAAAGGCGCTCTCGATCGGCGGCCCGACGTTCATCCACTCCCTCGATCCTTGCCCCAAGGGATGGGATTACGATCCGATCCAATCGCACGAGCTGGGCGAGCTGGCGGTGGCCAGTGGCGTTTGGCCTCTGTACGAAGTGGAGAACGGCGTTCTTAAGCTGATCGGGAAGACCCGGGCGATCGCCGACCGACAGCTCAAGCGGATTCCAGTGCGGGATTATTTGCTCAGACAGGGGCGCTTCGCGCACTTCACCGATGACGACATCGATTACTTCCAGAGCAAGGTCGATGAGATGTGGGAGCGCTGGGTGATTCCGGGCGTGATCCCATTCCGCAAGCAGATCGAAGCCGATCCAGCGCCAGCGTGAGTTAAGCTGGCGCTCAAGCAACGCGCCGGGATAGGGGGCTGAACAGAAGGATTCTCTCGGGAGGTGCAAACATGGCTGCAGTAAACGTCGCGGCAAGTCCGACCGAGCAAAACGCCCGGCTCTCTCTTCTCCACAATCGCTGGCTGATCCTGTTCTTCAGCGTGCTCAGCATGGTGGCGGTGGCGAACTTCCAGTACGGCTGGACCTTGTTCGTGCCGCCCCTGCAGAAGCACCTGGGTCAGGAGCAATCTCTGATTCAGGTGACTTTCACGATCTTCGTGCTTCTCGAAACGTGGCTCGTTCCATTCGAGGGTACGTTGGTTGACAAGTTTGGGCCCCGGATCCTGGTGATCATCGGCGGGATCCTGGCGGGCTTGGGATGGGTAGGCAGCGGATACGCGGAGTCCTTGACTGGCCTCTACCTCTCGTATGCGGTTGCCGGGATTGGCGCTGGCGTGGTGTACGGAACCGCGATCGGCAGCGCGCTGAAGTGGTTCCCCGACCACCGAGGGCTTGCGGCCGGCTTGACCGCCGCGGGGTTTGGCGCGGGTTCGGCGTTTACCGTTTCGCCGATCGCCAACATGATCAACACCCACGGCTATCAGGCTGCTTTCATCCAGTGGGGCATCATCCAGGGCGCGGTGGTGGTGATCGCCGCACTGTTTCTGAAAGCTCCCCCGGCCGGATGGCTGCCGCGAGGCTGGAAGCAGGAAGTGGCGACCACTGAAGTAAAGAAGCGGCAGACGCCGGTGGACTTCACGCCTCCTCAGATGGCCTCCTCGCCGCAGTTTTGGCTGATGTACTTGATGATGACGCTTGTCGCGACCGGCGGCTTGATGGCGGTGGCGCAGCTCAACCCGATGGCGGTGGACTTCAAAGTGGCGAAGGTTCCGGTGACGGTCCTTTGGCTGACCATGCCGGCGCTTCAGTTTGCTCTCTCCGCAGATCGGGTGATCAACGGTTTGTGCCGCCCATTCTGGGGCTGGGTTTCCGACCACATCGGCCGCGAGAAGACGATGACCCTTGCCTTCGGCCTCGAGGCGATCGCGATTTTCGTGCTGATTCAGTTCGCCCGAAACCCGCTAGCCTTCGTCATCTGCAGTGCTTTCACCTTTTTTGGCTGGGGAGAGATCTTCTCGCTGTTCCCGGCCCTGTGTGGTGATTTCTTCGGCCGCAAGTACGCGACCGCGAACTATGGCTTCCTCTACACTGCCAAGGGCACTGCCTCAGTCTTCGTTCCGATCGGTTCCGCGCTGGCGGCCGGGAAGGCGTTCGACTTCCGTGCGGACATTCTGCTCGTGCTCGGTGGCGGCGTGTTGCTGTTTGCGCTCTTCCTTGCTCCCACCGTGTTGCATCTGGCCGTCACTCGGAGAACGAGGGAGATCCTGCTCGGCATAGCAGCGGTGCTGGTCACCTATGGCATTGTGCTGACCGTCATGCCGAAGGTGTGGACGCCCTTCGACGCGAAGTTCAGCTTGCCGAAGATTGGCTGGGCGGGAGTGTTTCAAATTGCGATTGCATTCGATTTGACCGCGGCGGTGCTTGCCTACTTCGTGTTGCGGAAAATGAAGGTTCCGGTGGCCCGCGATCTACCCGACTTCGGGGCGCAACCGTCGGCGGTTCCGGCATTCAAGCCGTAGGGCCATGCATCCGGTGCGCCGGTTACCAACCGATGGCGAGACCATCCTTCCGGTGGTCTGAACCTGCCCGGTAGAAGCCGTTCAAGACCGGCGCGCCGCCGCTCGTCGACTGTGAATCGCCGGCGTACGGCGTGAACATGATCGCTTGGTATCCTCCTACACCGGATCCCGTAATTCTCATGACGTTGTGGCCCATCTCGGCCAAGTCCGGCGCCAGCAGCTCATAGAGCGACCCCTCGAGCTGCAAAATATTTGGAACCTCGCTGTGGTGGAAGCGAGCCATGTCGGTGGCAGCCTGAACGTTCGCGCCGAGGTCGATGATGTTCACCAGCACCTGCGCGTGCCCCTGTGCCTGCATGTCGCCGCCCATCAATCCCAGGGTCATCAGCGGCCGATCGTTCTGCATCACGAATCCGGTTGAGAGCGTGTTGTAGGGCCGGTGATGGGGAGCGATCAGATTCGGACTGTTCGGATCAAGGGTGAAGAGCGATCCGCGATTGTGGAGAACGAACCCGAATCCAGGAACGGTGATCCCGGAACCGAAACCGGCGAAATTGCTGTTCACCCAAGAGACCATGTTGCCCCAGCGATCAGCCGTGGACAGGACGATCGTGTCGCCGTCCCCGTTGACCTTGGCGCCCAGGCGCGGCATCGGAGGGCACGTTTCATACCCGTCCGCGGTCAGGCACCCGGCCCGATTGGGATCAATCCGGTGGCACTGCGCCCGCGCGTAATCCTTGGAGGTCAACAGTTCCAACGGGACTTTGACGTAATCAGGGTCAGCGTTGAACTTGTATTGATCCCAATAGGCGAGCTTTTTCGCCTCAGCGATGAAGTGCCAGTAGCGCTTGTCGGTCGGCCCGATGCTGGCGAGCGACTCGCCGGGTGCCCACTCGGCGACGCAGACCTCGAGGAGGTTGAGAATCTCGGTCGCGTTCCAAGCTTGCGAAGGCGGCGGCAGCTCGAACACGTCGAAACCGTGGTAGCTGGTGGTCGCGGGTTCCACCCACTCCCCCCGGTACTCGGCGAGATCCTGTAGGGTCATCGTTCCACCGAGTAGGTTGGACTTGCGAACGATCGCTTCCGCCACCGCCCCCCGGTAGAAACCCTCGCGTCCCCGCTCCGCAAAAATCCGAAAGGCGCGCGCCAGGTCTGGGTTTCTGTAAAGCTGGCCCGGTGCTGGCTTGACCCCGTTGATGTACCACGTGGCGACTGAGTCCGGATCCCGTGCGGTACAGCAGTTTCTGAGCGGCAGGGCGTTGGGAAGATTCCAGTCGTTGGAAATCCGCTCCGAAACCGGAAATCCGTCTTCGGCGTAATGAATCGCCGGCTGCATCACTTCCCACAGAGTCAAGTTGCCGTAGCGGCGAATCACCTCATCCCACCCCCAGGCGGCGCCCGGCACCGTGACGCTTAGAATTCCGCCGCTCGGCATGCCAGAGCCCGGGCCCCAATTCCTAGGATCCCATTGGTAACCCAGCGAGTTGAAGCGCGCGAGGGTTGCGCCGGTCGGTGCCGTGCCGCTCGCGTTGAGAACGTGAAGTCGGTTCTCTCTCGCGATGTAGATGAATGCGAACAAATCACCCGCGATCCCCACGTTCATCGGCTCGACGATGTTGAGAACTGCCGCCGTTGCAACGGCAGCGTCGATCGCGTTCCCGCCGCGTTTGAGAATCTGCAACCCGGCCTCAGCGGCAAGGGGCTGGCTTGTAGCTACCATCCCGTGTTGAGCGATGACTTCGGATCGAGACTGGCGCAGGTAGCCCTGGGCGCGATCTCCCGGCACGGCCCGGCAAAATGGTGGCGGTGGAGTGTCGCTGCAGTAGCGCACTGGCGACTGGGCAAGCGGTGCGGTTGACGGAAGTAAAAGCGAAAGCGTGAAGCAGATCGAACAGAGCTTGCAATCCGGTCGAGCCATTGCCGCTCCTCGTTAGCGATTGTGGTCAGGGACCCCCGAAGCGCCGTGAGACTCCGCTCGAGCACCAGCCCTGTCAAGAAGATTGAGAATCGTGAAATTCACTACTTAGCTGTAACAACCGAGCCGATTGAGCATCTCAGCAATGCTGTAAGCAATGCTTTTGGCGGTAGTTGGACACCCAGCGCACGAGCGGTAACGCGACGCTTAGAATGTGAATTTTTTGGAAGAGGCACGGGAGAGCGCGCCTACGGGCGCAATTCCAATCAGTCAGCTGCTCATTGTGACGCGATGCGCATATTTCAAAGGGTGAGGGGAGATGCGGGATTTTAGAACGGTGGCGGAGATGTTGGGGTGGGGGGAGTCAAACTCACCAGCGATTGGCGCACCAAAGAGAAAGTGGCTGACTCACGGCCAATTACGCTCGCTGGTGGACCGAACAGTCAGCGCTCTGAACGCGATGGGAATCGGCCGGAACGACCGCGTGGCAATCGTTCTGAGCAATGGACCGGAGATGGCTACCGCCTTCCTGGTGGTCGCGGCCGGCGCCACGACTGTGCCGCTCAATCCGGGCTATCGGGAGGATGCTTTCGAGTTTTACCTTACCGACCTCAAGGCCAAGGCGCTGATCGTCGAGGCGGGCGAGGATTCTCCTTCGCGCGTTGCAGCGGCCCGGCTGAATATCCCCATCCTCGAGCTTAGGCCCAATCGCGAATCTGGAGCCGGCGACTTTTACCTGGAAGCGCCTGCGAAGATTTTACTGCCGAGCGGGTCGCCCGGATTCGCGGAACCGGATGACATTGCTCTCGTGCTGCATACTTCTGGTACCACGTCCCGGCCGAACATCGTCCCTCTGTCGCAGCGGAACATTGCCAGCTCGGCTCGGCAGATCCTGACCAGCCTGCACCTTTCGCCTTCCGACACCTGCCTCAACATCATGCCTTTGTTTCATATCCATGGGTTGATGGCCGGGGTGACCGCGTCGATCGGCGCTGGAGCTTCGGTGGTGTGCACGCCAGGCTTCAACGCCCTTCGTTTCTACAGTTGGGTCGACGAGCTGAAGCCCACCTGGTACACGGCCGTGCCCACCATGCACCAAGCAATTCTCGGCCGCGCGCGCGGGCATCGCCACACAATCGAGCGAATGCAGCTTCGCTTTCTCCGCTCGGCCTCGGCGCCGTTGCCCCCGCAGGTGATGAGCGAGCTGGAGCAAGTTTTCCATGCACCGGTTATCGAGAGCTATGGAATGACCGAGGCCTCGCACCAAATCGCGTCCAATCCCTTGCCCCCTCGCGTGCGCAGGCCAGGGTCGGTTGGGGTTGTCGCGCTGACGCAAGTGGCGATTCTCGACGAGCACGGCAAACAGCTCCCCCCTTTGACTCCCGGGGAGGTGGTGATTCGCGGACCAAACGTGACTCGCGGATACGAGAACAATCCCGCCGCCAACGCGCGAGCGTTCACCAATGGCTGGTTCCGAACCGGGGATCAGGGAGTCCTCGACGAAGCCGGATACCTTCGACTCACCGGCCGTCTCAAGGAGCTGATCAACCGCGGCGGCGAGAAGGTTTCTCCATTGGAGGTCGATGAGGTGCTGATGGATCACCCCGCGGTCGCCCAGGTGGTAACCTTCGCCATGCCTCACCATCACCTCGGGGAAGAGGTGGCTGCGGCCGTGGTTGTCCGCGATGGCCAGACCCTGACCGATCGCGAGCTGAGAGAATTCGCTTCCAGCCGCTTGGCCGACTTCAAGGTCCCTCGGAAGATCGTCTTCGTAAACGAGATACCGAAGGGGGCGACTGGAAAGCTGCAGCGGATTGGCTTGGCCGCAAAGCTCGGGCTGGCACCCTCGGAATCAGCTGCATGAAAATTTGCATCTTCGGTGCTGGCGCGATCGGCGGGTACATCGGTACCAAGCTTGCCCTGTCCGGCACCGAGGTTTCGTTCGTGGCCCGCGGCCCGAATTTGGCAGCGATCAAAGAACGAGGTGTCAAGCTAATTAGCGAAGGGCACACTCTGCTGGCGCGCCCGTATGCCACCGACAACCCCAAAGAGCTAGGGCCTCAGGACTACGTAGTGCTCGCGGTCAAGGCCCATGCGCTCTTGCCCGCGGCGGATTCGATTCGAACCCTGCTTGGGCCCAACACCACTCTCGTCCCGGCGATCAACGGCGTGCCATGGTGGTACTTCTACAAACTGCCGGGGCCTTACGAGAACACGCGGCTGCAGTCGGTCGATCCCAACGGGCAGCTCTGGGAGAAGCTCCCGCCATCGCGCGTAGTGGGCTGCATTGTCTATCCCGCCACTGATTTGATTGAGCCGGGAGTGATCGAGCATACCTACGGCAATCGCTTCGAAATTGGCGAGCCCGACGGGACCAAGAGCGATCGTGCAGTCACCTTCTCCGAGCTGATGATCAAAGCCGGCTTGCGCTGCCCGGTGCGGCCCCGAATCCGCGACAACCTGTGGATCAAACTCTGGGGAAATCTTTCGTTCAACATGATCTGCGCACTCACCACGACGACCCTGGGTGTGGTTGCGCGAGATCCCGAAACCGGCGCCGTCGCGCGCGCGATGATGGTCGAAGCCCAGGCGGTTGCGGAGAAGCTGGGGGTCCGGTTTCCGATCGACGTCGACGCCCGAATCGCTGGCGCCGCTGAGGTTGGAGATCATAAGCCCTCGACGCTGGTTGATCTCGAGCGCCGGCGACCGATGGAGATCGATCCACTGCTCGGTGCCGTAGTTGAAATGGGGCGGCTCGTGGGTTTGCCCACACCGACCTGCGACGTGGTGTTGGCGCTGGTGCGGCAACGCGCGCGTGCTGCCGGGTGTTACCCCGGCTAGTGCCGTATGGGCTGGACCTTCTCGAGGTAAGTGAACGTCGACCCAGCTCGGCGCAGAACCTTTTCATAGAGCGTGAAACTGAAGTGATCGGCGGCCTCAGCCGGGGCGATCGTCACCGAATCCACTGTGTAGTCGTTGGATCCTGCAGCGCTACCCTCGATTGCCTCCAGTAACGCGCGTCCATCCGTGCTCGGCAGATCCAGGCCGAGCAAGGCGGCGATTGTCGGCGCGATATCCGCGTTTCCGCTCGGCAAGGGGTCTTGGAAGTGGGTGCGGAAGTGAGGCCCCTGAGCGATCAGGACGGCGCGTATGTCGTCTGGACCAAGCGTGCCGTGCATGCCTCGGTAACGCGAGCGGGTCATCCCCGCGAACTCGACGCCGGGAACGCACCGCACCGCTTGGGTTTCATCGAAAGTATATCCTAGCACCGCGTCTGGATTTCGGCCGACCTTGTCCTCGGCGAAGATCGCCGACAGAGGAAGGGTTCCAGGCAGAGCACCGTAGCGCGACGCCACGAAGATCGAGGCGATCTCCGAGCGACCCTGCGCAAAGCGCACGAGGTCCGCAGCGAGCTTCGGATCCTTGGATGGGATGTACAAAAAGTCGCTGCCTCCATTGACCGCGACGATCACCGCGCGCGGGCCTAGTTGGGCAGGCAGCACGTATGACGGGGTGCTGTACCGCGCGAGCCCAGGACAGGCGCCTTCGCCTTCGCGCACCGGGTAAGGAGCGAGCACTGGCGAGAACAGACAGCCGTTCCCGTCGTAAGCCTCGAATCCTGCCTGGGTGAGCAAGTGCGCGAGTCGCACTTCCCCAGGTTCGACCTCTGAACTGCAGGTCGGTCGCACACTGGAACCAAGCGGATTACCGACGGTGGTATGCCCGTGATCGCTCATCACCAGGAGATCTATCGTTCCGCGGATTCCATCCGCACGGAGCCGCTCTTGGAGTCTTCCGAGCAGAGCGTCCTGCCGCGCAAGAGCGTCGCGATACGCCGGCGATCCCAGGCCGTAGACATGCGCGGTCGAATCTGGGTCGCGAAGCCATAGCACGGTCAGGTCGGGACCCTTTGTCAGCACATGATCGAGATAGACGTCGAGCATCAATGCGTTCACTTTCGTGTGCCGCGAGGCCTTCGCCTCCGGGTCGGGAGTCACACCGTCCGCAAGGGTCTGGAGCTTCTCTGGGCCGAGTGGCCAATGGACGGAAGGGAGCGCGGCGCGTAACTCTTCTGCAAGTGCATCGGGAATCACCACTTGCTCGTCGATCACCATCCCGCCCGAGTGAAGGTCCTGCAGAAACGCCGGACCGGCCTTCCCCACGGTGGCCGTCTTCAAACCGGTGCGCTGCGCAACCTCGAAGAGAGTCGGCCTGAGGAGGAGTCGATTGCCGAGATTGGCATCGAGACTTCGCAAGACCCCGTAGTCTTCGGTGAAAGCAACCTCCCGATCGAAGTGCACGGCTTTTCCCGCCGTGTCCCTGCCTACCGGCCCCGGCAGAAAGACAAAATTCCCGTAGAAGGCGTTGCTCCCGGGAAAGCTGCCCGTTGCCAGCGCGGTGGCATTCACCATCGTAAAGGTGGGGTAGACCGAGTGGTGATCCGGAAAATCCACACCTGCTTGGCGCAAGGCGTAGAGATTCGGTGTGTCGGCGCGGGTGATCGCGTCGGGGCGGAGACCATCCCATACGAAGACAATCACCTGCGCTCGCTTATCGCGCGAGCGCTCCGATCGGGATGGCGCGTGACTGCATCCGACCGTGGTCAGGAGCAGCAGCAAGACGACGTGGCGGACGACTCGGCGCATGGGCTACTCCAGGGCGGTTAGCCTATTTGGAGGAGGAGGCCGGGTCTGATCCCGTCGGGGACAAGGCTTCAATTGCTGCGAAGCCATTCCTGCGCAGCTCTTGGTTGAGAAGCTGCAGGTCGTGATCGCGCAGCTGTTGCCACCTTGCGAGGAGCAGCCCGAGCGCCTGGCGAAGCTCACGGAAGGTCGCTTCCATCGCTCGGGTCGGCGCGCGCTCCGAGCCGTCCACCAGCTGCAGCAAGTGCTGCAAATTCTGACTCAGCCGTGA
Source organism: Myxococcaceae bacterium (assembly GCA_036781205.1). Taxonomy (GTDB): domain Bacteria; phylum Myxococcota; class Myxococcia; order Myxococcales; family Myxococcaceae; genus DAIQBK01. The sequence continues at coordinate 67,674 of DAIQBK010000013.1, read as the reverse complement.
GAAATCTTGCTTCCTCTTTCCAGTGGCAGGTGGCGAATAGAAGTCTTCAGTTTCTCCTTCCAGGGCAGCTACCTCTCCCTTCAGAGGCGCGATTGCATCGGAGATCTTTTTCGACTCGGCGTGCAGCAGCGCCTTTTTCATTGCCTCGTGCAGGGACTTCACTTCGCTGAGCGCGGCAAAATCCTGATCCATTGCCCGCGCGATGTCACTCTCGAGCTGGAATTTTCTCGCCAGCTCCTTCGGCGTGCTCTTGAGACGGGGATCAAGGATTACGGTTAGCGGCTGGGTGCGAGTGTTCTCGCCCACGGTCAACTTCAGTGTGTATTTGCCAGGCAACGCGCTAGGCCCGCGGGGAAATCGAGGCGTGTCTCGGTAGATTGCCGAAATCGGGTAATCGGGTTCGATCGAGGCCGGTGGTGGGTAATGCAGGTCCCAAACGAACCGGTGCATTCCCGCTTTTCCTGACAAAATGGGGGTCGGACGCACCCAGTAGGTCGGCACGCTCATGTCCTTGATCGGTGGCTCCGGTCGATCGGTGCTGGAGAAGTGCCGGACCGGTCTGTTTTGAGGATCGAAGATTTCGAGGGTTACCGCCGAAGTCGCCGTGCTTCGAAGGTAGTAGTTGAGGATCGCCCCGTCGGGCGGGTTCTTTCCTGAGGATTCTTCCGGCGGAAGTGGCGTATCGGTATTGCGGTTCCAACGCACTCGGTAGGCCGGCTGCGGGCGATAGAAGTAGAGCGGGGATTCGTCAGCCGAGAGCTGCCGCAGCGGAGTGATATCGTCGAGAATCCAGAAGGAACGTCCGTGGGTCCCGACAATCAGATCGTCGCCATGAATCGTCAAATCCCTCATCGAGGTGTGCGGCAGGTTGAGTTGTAACGAGCTCCAACTGTCTCCCTCATCGAACGAGACGTATACGGATCGTTCGGTACCCACGAACAACAGTCCTTTACGCACCGGATCTTCGCGAACCACATTAATGGGAGCGTTGTCCGGCAGTCCGGCGGTGATCTTCTGCCATGTCTTTCCCGCGTCCCTTGTCCGGTAGAGATACGGTCTCAGATCGTCCAGCCGGAACCGGTTGATTGCTGCGAAAGCCATGTCCGCGTCGAAGTGCGATGCCTCGATGACCGAAACCTTGCTCCAGGGCGTCAAATCGGGGGGCGTGATGTCTGACCAATGCTCGCCTCCGTCGCGGGTGAGGTGAATCAGCCCATCGTCGGTTCCGGCCCAAATGATTTTGATGTTCTGGAACGACGGCGCAAGTGCGTAGATGACGCCGCGATGTTTGCCCTTCTCCGGATCCAGGTCGCGGAAAATTCCTAGATTCTGGGGTACTGCGTAGTCCCGGCGGGCGAGGTCTGGGCTGATGGTCTTCCAAGTTTGGCCGCCATCGGTGGTTTTGAACAACACGTTGGATGCGAAGTAGAGCGTGTGAGGGTCGCGCGGTGAGAAGACGACCGGCTCGGTGCGAACGTACCGGTACTTTCCGAGTCTGACGGGTTCGGGTGAGATGTCTTGACTCTCAGATAAGGACTGATCGCCTCGGGTGATTCGTCCGCCGTAGAGAATTCTCCAATCGAGCGGATCTGGCGCCACGTAGCCGTATTCTTCGATTCCAGCGGGACGCCAGTCCCGAAAGCTGATCTCGCCAAAGTCACTTCGGCTAGGAATGGCCACCGATCCACTTTCCTGTTGCGATCCATAGACCCAATACGGAAAGCGATTGTCGGTAATCACGTGATACAGCTGCGCAGTCGGTTGGTTGTACCAACTGCTCCAACTTCCTCCGCCGTTGACGCTGATCGTCGCGCCCTGATCGCTGCTTAGCGCGATGATCTCTGGATGCTCTGGGTTGATCCAAATCCGCTGGTAATCGTCTCCACCCGGAGCTCCTTTGATCGCGGTAAAGCTGCGCCCGCCGTCGATCGAGCGGTAAGTCGAACGATTCGCCAGATAGACCACGTCCGGATTGTCGGGTGCCACTGCAAGGCCGTTCGCTCCGGGTCCGCGGCCAGTCACTGGCCGCTCGGCATTGACCCGGTCCCAGCTCTCGCCCCCGTCGTCGGAGCGGTAGAGCCCGCTGAACTCCTTTCTCGACTCTGCCAGCAAGTAGATCCGGTTTGGCCGGCTAGGCGCAATCGCCAGCCCAACCCGTCCCCACTCGTCTGCTTTGAGCAGACCACGGCTCTGCTGCCGCCAGGTATTGCCGCCGTCTGTGGACTTGAACAATCCGCCTCCCGGGGCTTCGATCGATTGGCCACTGCGAATTTCCCACGGGGCGACGCGCGCCGCCCAGAGCGCGGCATACATCGTCTGTGGATTGCCGGGTTCAAACGCCAGGTCCACTGCGCCGGTATTCTCGTCGCGGTACAAGATCCTCTCCCAGGTCTCACCGCCGTCGACGCTTCGAAAAACTCCGCGCTCTGAGTTGGGTCCATAGGGATGACCAAGCACCGCTGCAAAAACCCGGTTTGGATCGCGCGGATCGATCAAGATCACGGCAATCTGCTGTCCATCTCGGAGCCCAAAGTGACGCCAAGACTGACCCCCATCGGTTGTCTTGTAGATACCGTCCCCAACGGAAAGGTCGGGCCGCTGCAGGCCTTCCCCGCTTCCAACGTAGATTATGTTTGGATTAGAGGCGGCGACCGCGATTGCACCGACCGAGCCCGTTGGTTGGCCATCGAAGATGGGAGTCCATACCTGTCCATAGTCTGAGCTTCGCCAGACGCCACCATTGACCGCGGCCATGTAGAACAGGTTGGGTTGACGCGCGACGCCGGTGATTGCGACGGTTCGCCCGCCTCGGAACGGGCCGATGCATCGCCACTGCATCTCTGAAAATTGGCTGGGATCCCAGCGTTGCCCGAGCGCCTGGTGCGCCAGCAACCAGGTCAGGAATACAACGGCGTGTGCGGAGTTGCGGGCGAAATGGGTCGGGGACAATCTTGCTAAAGACACAAGTGCTCTCCTTTATTTCACGCCTGCGCCAATTGCGAACAAAAGGTTTGCGCTGGTAGAGGCCGATCGTGTCCGGGCGGCGCACAATCGGTGTTGGATTGATCTCTGCTGTGGTTGCGCTGCTGTTGCTTTGGTGGCTCCGCGCCTCAGTCGCTCCGCCAGCCAGCCATTCTCCGGCTCGCGCCCCCAGTCGCATCCAGCGGACCGCCGGTGAAATCGAGGCCTGGCGGCTGGACGAGGCTTCACCCATCCAGCTTAACCGCGGAGCGTCCGCTCAAGACACGACGGCGATAGCTGGGTCCCTGCGAGGGCATGTCCTCTCCAGCGCGACCGGGCAGGGGATCAGCGGAGCTGAGCTCAGCTTCGAGTTCGCGCGCGGCGCAACGTCGATCCGAACGGGAAGCGGAGGAGCGTTTCGTTTTGAGCCTTCGGAGATCGGCACGTACCGCTTGGCCTCGGTCACCGCAGATGGCTTTTTGCCGTTCGCGCCGGAGTGGGGCCGAAGTCCGATCACATTCAATGCCCGTGTGGGCGAGCGAATCGAAGACGTGGTTTTGATGTTGTCCCCCGCTGTTGAGTACGTCGGAGTGGTTCTGGATCGCGATGACAAGCCGGTCGCGGGCGCAGACGTTCGCCTGCTCAATGCAGCCGAGGGCGTTACCGCCTTGGCGCCGCTGCCGGATCGCTTCACATCGGACGATCGCGGCGAGTTTCGTTTTCGTGCTCCCGAAGGGGCATGGCTGGAAGCCAATCATCCGAGTTTCTCTGCGGGCCGAGCGTACCTGGGTCAATACGCACTGGCTTCTCGCCGCCTGGAGATCCACCTGTCTGCCTTGCGTCCGTCGGTAGAACTCGAGAGCATTGCCGGGCGCGTTTTGGACCCGCAGGGAACGCCAATCGAAGGTGCATCCGTCTCGGTGCGCAGCCGCGGTCGCCGACGGCAAGGCCGCTTCCACCCGGACGTGAGATCGAATCCCGATGGACAGTTCCAAATCACCGATCTGTGGCCGGCCGAGTACGACTTGCGGGCGAGCTATCCTGGCTATGCCCCGGCCAAGGCGGATTCGATTCCATCGGGCTCAAGCTCGGTCGTGCTGAAGCTGTCTTTGGGAACCCGATTGAGCGGCACAGTCCGGGATGCCGCGACCCGAGCGCCTATCGCGGCATTCACTTTGAGCCTGCAGCGGGTCCGTGGCCCGCTTTCACGAGATGCCTTGACCTCGGTCGCTTTCATGGATGGCCAAGGCAAGTACGAAATATCGGGACTACCGCCAGGCAATTACGCGGCGATCGTCGCCGGTTATGGCTATTCACCTTCGGCGGAGGCGATCTTTACCAACGAGGAGGGACCCTCCGATAAGCTGATTGATTTCGACCTGAAAAAAGGTGCTGAGCTGTTTGGAAGGGTAGTGGACCGAAAGAGCGGCGCGGCGCTTGCGCGCGCACAGGTCTATCTGGAAGGACAGCTCAGCTCGGCATCGGTGATTTCGCTGCTATCCTCGACGGTGACCGATTCCGCCGGTCGCTTCGAGTTGCGAGGGCTGGCGGGTGGATTGGGCTCGGTTACGGTGAGTGCCGAGGGTCACCACACCCGGATTGTCTCCGGGCTGCAGTTTGAGAATGGGCAGCGGCTTGGGCCAGTCGAGCTGGATTTGACTCCGACTGCCGAAGGCGAAGAGCCCACGCTCGAGCTGACCGGAATAGGTGCGGTTCTTATGGCGAGGAATGACGTTCTGGTCATCTCCGAGCTGATGCCCGGAGCGGGTGCCGCTCAGGCAGGATTGGTGGTCGGGGATGAGATCCTCTCAATCGACGGACAGACCGTGCTTGAACTGGGCTTCAATGGCGCGGTCCAGCACATTCGTGGACCGGAAGGAACTTGTGTGCCGATGACGATTCGGCGTGCCGCCGATCGGAGCTTGATCACGATTACCGTCTGCCGCCAACGCGTCCGCGGCTAGCTTCCGGCCGCGGGGCTCGCTCCAAGCGCTCGGCGTCTTCCTCCCAGCCGCTGCGCGAGCCGCTCCATGTAAAGGTACACCACCGGCGTGGTGAACAGCGTCAGGGCCTGAGAGAAGAGCAAGCCGCCGACGATCGCGATTCCCAGTGGTTGCCGAAGTTCGGAGCCGACGCCGGATCCAAGGGCCAACGGCAGCGCACCCAACAACGCCGCCATGGTGGTCATCATGATCGGCCGAAAACGCAACAGGGAGGCTTGGAAGATCGACTCTTCCGGTTTCATCCCCTGATCGCGTTCTGCCTCGAGCGCGAAGTCGATCATCATGATCGCGTTCTTCTTCACGATTCCGATCAGCAGGATCACGCCGATCACCGCAATCAGGCTGAGCTCGGTTTTGCAGAGGATCAGCGCCACCAATGCGCCCACTCCGGCCGAAGGGAGCGTCGAGAGAATCGTGATCGGATGAATCAAACTCTCATAGAGAATGCCGAGGACGATGTAGACCGCAATTAATGCGGTGATGATCAGGACCGGCATCGTCTTCAGCGAAGCCTGAAAGGCCTGGGCGGTCCCCTGGAAATTGGCTTGAACGGTTGGAGGCATTCCGATCTGCTGTGAGGCGCGGTTGATCGCGGTGACGGCATCGCCCAGCGCGACGCCGGGCGCGAGGTTGAACGACAGCGTGATGGCGGGGAATTGGCCTTGATGGTTGACCGCTAGAGACGTCAGACCTGGTTCGTAGTGCGTAAATTGGCTGAGGGGAACGGGCTCGTTGCTGGACGAACGGATGTAAATGTACTTCAGCGCATCTGGGTTCTGCTGAAACTCGGGCTTGACCTCCAGGACCACCCGGTACGCGTTCAGCTCGGTGTAGACCGTGGAAACCTGCCGTTGCCCGAAGGCATCGTAAAGCGTGTCGTCAATCGCTTGGGGCTGAATTCCAAGTCGTGCGGCCGTATCGCGATCAATTTTCACGGTCGCCTGAAGCCCGGCGACCTGTTGATCGGTGGCGACATCGCGCAACTGCGGTAAGGATTGGAGCTTCGAGAGCAGCAGCGGCGCCCAGCGCAGCAACTCCGGGAGGTTCGCGTCTTGTAGCGTGTACTGATACTGGGTTCGGCCAGGTCGGCCTCCCATCCGAACGTCTTGGATCGCTTGGAGGTAGAGGTTGATGCCTGGCACTCGGGCCGTTTTCGGTCTCAATCGGTTGACGACCTGGTCGGCACTGACCTTGCGGACCTTGAGCGGCTTGAGCTGGATGATAAGAAAGCCGGTGTTCCCGGTGCTGCCTCCGCCCATATAGGAGCTGACGTGCTCCACGGCGGGATCGGCTAGCACCACCTGATTCAGCGCCTCCGACCGCCTTCTCATCTCGTTGAAAGAGATGTCTTGGCTCGCTTCTGAGAACCCGGTCAGGATACCGGTGTCCTGCTGGGGGAAGAAGCCCCTTGGGACCTTGATGTAGAGAACGACGGTGAGAACGATCGTGGCGATCGTCACCGCTAGAACGAGCCGCTGATGCCGAAGTACCCATCGCAGCGAGTGCTCGTACGCGCTCAGCATGTCGGAAAAAAAACGTTCTGAGGCTCGGTAGAGGCGGCCATGCCTGACGGTTCTCTCGTCGCGAAGAAACTTGGCGCACATTGCGGGGGTGACGCTCAGGGACACCAACGCCGAGAGCGCCACCGCGATGCTCAACGTGACCGCGAATTCTCGAAATAGACGACCAATGATTCCGCCCATCAGCAGAATCGGAATGAACACCGCGAGCAACGAAACGGTGATCGAAACGATGGTGAAACCAATCTGGCGGGATCCTTTGAGCGATGCGTCCAGCACCGAGTCACCTGCCTCAATGTAGCGGGTGATGTTCTCGATCATCACGATCGCGTCGTCCACGACGAAGCCGGTAGAGATCGTCAGGGCCATCAGCGACAGATTGTCGATGCTGTAGCCCAGCAAGTACATCGCGCCGAAGGTACCCACCAGTGAGAGCGGCACCGCTACCGACGGAATGATCGTCGCTCTGAGGTCGCGCAGAAAAACGAACACCACCAGCACCACCAATCCAAATGTCACCATCAGGGTGAATTCAACGTCCGAGATCGATCCGCGAATCGTGGCGGTGCGGTCGGTCGTGATCGTGATATCGATCGCGGGAGAGATCGACGCCTTCAGGTTTGGCAGCAGGGCTTTGATCCGATCAATCGTCTCGAGGATGTTGGCCCCAGGCTGTCGGCGCACGACGATTACAATTCCGCGCTTGCCGTCCAACCACGCGGCGAGTCGATTGTTCTCGACCGAATCGATCACCGTCGCGATATCGCCCAGCCGGACCGGCGCTCCATTGCGATACGCGATGATCAACGATCGGTACGGCTCGGCGACGAAGAACTGGGTGTTCGCGGAAATCGTCGTGGCCTGGCTCGGGCCATTGAAGTTCCCGATCGGCTCGTTCACGTTGACCCGCGCGATCACCGCCCGAACGTCCTCAAGAGTAAGGCCGGTGCCGGCCAGCGCGACTGGATCCACCTGGATTCGCACAGCCGGTTGTTGTCCGCCGCCGACGAACACCTGACCGACGCCGGGAATCTGGGAGATCTTCTGTACCAGGATGGTATTCGCAGTGTCGAAAATTTCGGCCAGCCGGATGTTGTCGGAGGTGAGCCCGAGCACCATGATCGGCGCATCCGCCGGGTTGTTCTTCCGGTAGTTCGGCCGACTCGGAAGATTGGTGGGAAGCTCGCCGCCCGCCGCGTTGATCGCCGCTTGAACGTCGCGAGCGGCTGCGTCCAGGTTTCGATCCAGATCAAACTGCAGGGTAATCTGCGCCGAGCCGAGCGTACTGGTAGAAGTTATTTCGTTGACTCCGGCGATCCGCCCGAATCTCCGCTCGAGCGGAGTGGCCACCGCCGAAGCCATGGTTTCGGGACTGGCGCCCGGCAGGCCAGCGGACACGGCGAGGGCGGGGAAGTCCACCCGGGGCAGCGGCGCTATCGGAAGCATTCGATAGGCCACCGCGCCGGACAGTAGAATCGCGGCCGCCAGCAGCGAGGTGGCGATCGGCCTTCGAACGAACGGTTCGGAGACGTTCACATCGCCTCTCCCTCGGCAACCGGCTTGGGCTGGACGCTCACCCTGGTCCTCCAGCGCGCGAACCATCTGCTCGCCCGGTCCATATAGAGGTAGATCACGGGTGTCGTGTAGAGCGTCAGAACCTGAGAGATCAGCAGCCCACCGACAATTGAAATACCGAGTGGGCGCCGCAATTCCGAACCGGTGCCGGAACCCAACGCGAGCGGAATTCCGCCCAAAAGCGCGGCCATTGTGGTCATCATGATCGGCCGAAAGCGCAACAGGCACGCCTGATAAATCGAGTCCTCCGGCTTCAGCCCCTGCTGTCGCTCTGCTTCCAGCGCGAAGTCAATCATCATGATCGCGTTTTTCTTGACGATGCCGATCAGCAGAATGACGCCGATCAACGCGATCACGCTGAACTCGGTCCGGCTGAACATCAGGGCCAACACCGCCCCGACCCCGGCGGAGGGCAGGGTGGAGAGAATGGTCACCGGGTGGATGTAGCTCTCGTAGAGAACGCCGAGCACGATGTAAACGGTGATCAGCGCTGCCAGAATCAGAAAAGGCTCGGTGGCCAACGACGACTGGAATGCCTGAGCGGTGCCCTGGAAGTTCGGCCGAATGCTAGCGGGCATTCCGATTTCCTGTTCAGCCCGGCGGATCGAGGAAACTGCGTCACCCAAAGCAACGTTGGGAGCGAGGTTGAATGACAAGGTGACTGCCGGAAACTGGCCCTGATGGCTGATCGAAAGGGGGGCGGTCGTGGTTGCGAAGCTGACAAAGGCGCTGAGTGGCACCGCCTCCCCCGAGCTGGAGCGCACGTAAATTTGCTTGAGGGCGTCTGGACTCTGTTGAAACTCGGGCTTGACTTCGAGGATCACCCGGTACTGGTTGAGCTGGGTGAAGATGGTGGAGATCTGACGCTGACCGAATGCATCGTAGAGGACGTCGTCGATCGCTTGGGGCAGGATTCCCAGGCGGGCGGCGGTGTCGCGGTCGATCTTCAAGCTAGCCTGAAGCCCGGTGGTTTGCTGATCGCTCGCCACATCGGTGAGCTCGGGCAAGGTCTTAAGCTTCGCCAGAACTCGAGGTCCCCAAGCCTGAAGCTCCTCGATGTTCGCGTCCTCGAGCGTGTATTGGAACTGGGTCCGGCTGATCCGGTTCTCCACGCTCAGGTCCTGCACCAGTTGCAGATAGAGCGTGATTCCTTGCACCTTCGCTAATTTCGGTTGAAGCCGCGAGATCACTTCGGCGGCGCTGCTGCGTTGATCCCTGGGCTTGAGGGCGATCGACATCCGACCACTGTTGGTGGTGGTGTTAACTCCGTCCGCCCCGATGAACGAGGCGACGCTGCTCACGTCCGGGTCGGCGATCACTACTTCCGAAAGCGCCCGCTGGAGCTCCATCATCTTTTGAAAGGAGACATCCGGACCCGCCTCGGAAACGCCCTGCAAAAGACCGGTGTCTTGTTGCGGAAAAAATCCCTTTGGAACGACATAGAACAGAATCAGGGTCAGGCAGAGTGTGCCGATCGTCACCAGCAGGGTCGTTCGCTGGTGTCGCAGCACCCATTTCAAGCCTCGGTCATAGGTCCCGATCATCGATTTGAAGAAGCGTTCTGACCACTCGTACAGCCGGCCATGACGCGACTCGTGAATCGGCCGCAAAAGCTTGGCGCACATCATCGGGGTCAAGGTCAATGAGAGGAGGGCCGAGACCACAATCGCGATGCTTAAGGTGACCGCGAACTCTCGAAACAGGCGACCGATCACCCCGCCCATGAAGAGCAAGGGGATCAACACCGCCACCAGCGAGACGGTGAGTGAGACGATCGTAAAGCCAATCTGTTTGGCCCCCTTTAACGCTGCTTCGAACACTGAATCGCCTTGTTCGATGAAGCGGGAGATGTTCTCGATCATCACGATTGCATCGTCGACGACGAAGCCGGTCGAGATCGTCAACGCCATCAACGAAAGGTTATCGAGGCTGTAGCCGAGCAGGTACATGACCCCGAAGGTGCCGATCAGAGAGAGGGGCACCGCGACGCCCGGGATGATCGTGGCCCAAAGGCTTCTGAGAAACAGGAAGATCACCAGCACCACCAGGACGATGGTCAGGATCAGGGTGAACTGCACGTCCGCAACTGAAGCTCGGATTGTCTCGGTGCGGTCGGTGAGGATCGACAAGTCGATTCCGGGCGGCATCGAGGCCTTGAGTTGCGGCAAGAGTGCTTTGATCCGATCGGCGACTTGAATGATGTTCGCACCGGGCTGGCGCTGGACGTTCAGAATGATCGCGCGGTGGTTGTTGGCCCAGCCCGCCAGTTGAGCGTTCTCCACCCCATCGACCACGTTCGCCACATCACGGAGCCGGAGTGGCGCGCCGTTGCGATAAGCGATCACCAATGGGCGGTACGACGCAGCATTGTAGAGCTGATCATCCGCGGCCAAGGTGTAGGACTGCTTGGCGCCATCCAGGTTGCCCTTGGGTTGATTGACGTTGGCCTGAATCAGCACTGCCCGGATGTCCTCGAGTGACAGCCCCAGGCCTGCGACCGCCGCGGGATCTACTTGCACCCGAACCGCCGGTTTCTGTCCTCCGCCCAAGGTCACCAGCCCGACTCCGCTGACCTGCGAGATTTTCTGCGCAAGCACCGAATCGGCATAATCGTCCACTTGACTCAGAGGCGTGGAGTCCGAGGAAACGGCGAGGGTCAAAATCGGGGCGTCGGCCGGATTGCTCTTGCTGTAAGTGGGAGGCGAAGGAAGCGAGCGCGGTAGCAGATTGGAAGCCGCGTTGATCGCGGCCTGCACGTCTTGTTCTGCCGCATCGATGTCCCGCTCGAGCTCGAATTGAAGTGTCACCTGCGAGTTGGCGAAGCTGCTGATCGAATTCATCTGGTTCAGCGACGGCATCTGCCCGAACTGTCGCTCCAGAGGGGTAGTGACCGACGAGACCATCGTGCTCGGGCTGGCGCCCGGCAGCATGGCGGAGACCGAGATCGTCGGGTAGTCAACCTGTGGAAGGGCGGCGACCGGCAGCAAGCGGTAGCCGAGCGCTCCCGCCAGCAGCAAAGCCACCATCAGCAGTGACGTCGCGACCGGTCGCCGAATGAACGGCTCTGAAATGCTCACTGACTGGACCTCATTTCGGCAGTGGAAGAACCGCCGCCGTTCGTCGTCGCAGCTTGCTTGTTCTCGGGGGCGTTTGGAGAACCCTTGGTGTCCACCCGGATACCCGGCCGGAGCTTGAACTGCCCTTCCGATACCACCACCTCGCCGACCCTAAGCCCGGCGTCGATCACCGCGTTGTCACCGGAATTCGCCGCGGTGACCGGCCTCGCGTCAACGGTCTGATCCGGTTTGACGACGTAAACAAACGTCCCGTTCGGCCCGTTCTGGACGGCGGAGGCCGGCACCACCAGCGCTCCTTTGCGTGTGCTGAGCTGCACGCGCACTTTGACGAACAGATTCGGCCAGAGCGCTCGCTTTGGGTTGGGGAATACCGCTTTCAGTTTGAGAGTGCCCGCGGTTGGGTTGATCAGGTTGTCCACCAACGATACCTCGCCAGTACCCAGATCGGTCCGTCCGTCACGGCTGAGGGCCTGAGCACTGAGCGGGTGCTGCGACATTTCCTGATTGATCGCCGCCAAATCGTCTTGAGGCAGCGTCACCAGTACGGCGATCGGATCGAGCTGAGTAATCACCACCATCCCGTTGGGATCGTTCGCATGGATCATGTTTCCGGGATCCACCTGGCGCAGGCCGGTTCGTCCGTTCAGCGGCGAAGTGATCCGGGAGTAGCTCAGCTGAAGCTTGGCGTTGTCGACCTGAGCGTGATCCGCCTGAACCGCGGCCTCAAGCTGAGCCACCATTGCGCGTTGCTCGTCGAGTTGCTCCTGGGCGATCAGGTTCTCTTTGCGCAGCGCTTCGTTGCGCGTGAGGAGCAGCCTGGCTTGCGTCGCTTGCGCCTGATCTTTCGCGAGCGCCGCTTCCGCCTGCTTCACCTGGATTTCAAATGGCCTGGGGTCAACCTGCGCCAACAGGTCTCCTTGACGCACCTCCTGTCCCTCGCGGAAAGCCACGCTGATCAACTGACCGTCCACCCGCGACTTCACGGTCACGGTGTTGAATGCGACCACCGTCCCCAAGCCCTCCAGGTAGATTGGAAGGTCCTTTTGGACCACCACCGCAGTGATCACCGGTACGGAGAAGTTGCCGGCCAAAGCGCGCGGATCGGAGGGTTGGCCCTTGGTTTTGCTGCCTGCTCGCAAAACCACCGCAACCCCCACCAGCAACCCCAACAGCAGAGTTAATCCTATCCAGCGCTTTCGCGACATCGCGATCATCGTCGGGCCATTGGGTTCATTGGATCTAATACGCGCAGTCGTTCGGAAACTCGCACAGCCCTTTTACTCTTGGCTTTTACTCTGAGCCTTGGAGAGACGGGGGAAAACATCGGCTGGCTCGTATCATGGGTAGTGTTGGTCCCGATTGCATACGAGCAACCGCTGGAATTTGCTTTCCGCGCTACACTCTCGCCCGTTCCGCTGCTAGCAAGGTTTCGCACGGATTGGGCGAAAATACGCGTGTTCGAACGGGACTACGGGGCTGCCAAGGACGAGCAGCTGATGGCCTGGGTCGTGGAGGGAGACCGGCGCTCGTTCGACGCTCTTGTCGACCGCCACCTCGAGCGTGCGCTGCGCATTGCCGCTCGCATTGTCGGAAACTCCGCCGACGCCGAGGAGATCGCCCAGGAAGCGATGCTCAGGGTCTGGACCCGCAGTCGGAGCTGGCGCCCGAACCGGGCGAAGTTCACCACCTGGTTCTACCAGATCATCGTCAACCTGGCGTTCGACCATCGCCGCCGGCCGTCCGCCGAACCCCTCGAAGCGGCAGCGGATCCTGCCGATCCCTCCCCTCTCGGGTCTGCAGCGCTAGAAGATCTCGAGCGACGACGAGCGGTCGCCGAGGCGATTCGACAGTTGCCCGCGCGCCAACGAGCAGCGCTGACGCTTTGCTACTATGAGGGGTTGAGCGGAGAAGAGGCCGCGAGTGCGCTTTCCACCTCGCTCAAGGCCGTAGAGGGCCTGTTGCTTCGCGCGCGGCGATTCTTGAAGAAACAGTTGCAGTCACAAGATGTCTAGGGGGTCAGGCCGATGACACTCTCCGAATTCCAACGCCTGCTCAACACCTGGGGGAGCGATCTCCAGCGGTGGCCAGAGGGGGAACGAGAACGGGCGGCGGCCCTGTTGCGAGATTCCGCGGCCGCTCGTGAGTTGAGGGCGGAGGAGCAACAGTTGGATCGCGCCTTGGACGCCCAGCCACTGCCGATCGAACAGGAGCCGAGCGCTCGTGCCCTGCGGCGGGCGCTTCGAAGCGAGCTCGACCGCTTGCCGGAGCGGGCGGGTTTTTGGGGCGCTACCTTCGGCTTCGGATGGGTACGAGCGGGCGCATTCGCTGCGGTTGCGGTGCTCGCGATCGCTCTAGGCTGGGTGATTTCCGAGCCGGGCGATGTGCAAGGCTCGGCGGATGACGTTGCGTCGTTGTTGATGCGCGACACCGCTGGGATCGGTCCATGAATTCCCGATTCTGGACACTACGGAAGGGGCTTACTCTATCGGTCGCCCTCAATGTCTTCCTCGTTTTCCTGGTTGCATCGCACGTGTGGCGCCACCGGCAGTATGAACGTCAAGACAAGCTCGAGCGGTTTTTCGCGCGTGTAAATTCCGAGCTCTCGAAAGAGGACTCGCGCAGGTTCGAGGCAGCGCTCGGCCCCCATCTGCCGGATCTGACTGGCAAGGAGCTCGAGCTCAAGCGCGCTCGCCAGCGGGTGTTCGAAGCGCTCAGCGTCGAGCCATTCGACCCCGAGGCGTTTCGTCGCGCGATCGAGGAAGCACGAGGCCGCCGCGCAGCTTTCGAGGATCAATTTCTAAAATCGTTCATTGAGGCGGCCCAGCGGATTTCTCCGGAGGGTCGACGGCGGCTATCCGCTATAAGAGTCACTCCCGGATAGGAAACGGAGGGCTCATTGAAGACCGCGATTACAACCTGTTTGGCGTTGCTGACCAGCCTGGCGGCGGCGCAGACCGCCCAACCCGCGCGGAGAGTTTTGTCCTTGAGCGAGGCAGTTCGAACGGCGCTGGCCCAGCAACCAGCCCTTCGGCAGTCCCAGGCCGGAACCGATGCCGCCTACGCGCGGGCCGATGAGACCCGATCGCCGTTGCTTCCGCAGGTCAGCGCCAGCGCGATCTATTCGCGGCAAACCGGCAACTTCGTGGCACGACCGGGACAACTTCCGAACACCTTCAATTCCTCCGCTGGTGCCAGCTTTCGTAGCTTCAATTTCTTTCAGTTCGGAGCCGCGGCCTCGCAGTTGATCTGGGACTTTGGCCTGACGCTCGACCGCTGGCGGGCGGCGCAGGCGATTGCTGCGGCACAGCTCGCGACGGAAGAGGCGTTCCGTCTGTTTACGATTCTCAATGTTCAAGTTTCCTATCTCAATGCTGGCGCACGCCGAGACCTCGTGCAGGTGGCACGCGAGACGCTCGCCAATCAGGAGCTGCATCTGAAGCAGATCACTGGATTCGTGCAGGTGGGAACCCGACCAGAGATCGATCTTGCCCAGGCTCGCACCGATGAGGCCAATGCGCGCGTCCAGCTGATCACCGCCGAGAACAACTATGCCATTTCAAAAGCACAGCTCAACCAAGCGATGGGCGTTGAAGGACCTACAGACTACGACGTGGGAAATGACACCATTCCCCCGTTCGCCCAGGAGGATCAGCTACTCGCTCCGCTGTTGGACCTCGCGCTTCACACCCGTCCGGAATTTGTCAGCGCAGACCAGCAAGTGCGTGCTCAAGAACTGACCATCGCTTCCGTCCGCGGCGCCTACTTCCCGAGCCTCGGGGCGGGCTTTACCTTCTCCGACATTGGTCCGAGGCTGGACAGCCTGACCTGGAACTGGACGGCGCAGGCGACGCTGCAGTGGAACCTGTTCCAAGGTTTTTTGACCAACTCGCAGATGCACGAGGCGCGCGCCAATTTGATTGTCTTTCAGACGCAGCGCGACATTCTCCGACAGCAGGTGCGCCTGGAGGTGGAGACAGATCGCCTCGTGGTTCTAGCGGCGAAAGAGGCGTTGGGTGCTGCTGAGGAAGCGCTCACCAACGCCCGAATCCGCCTTCGGCTCGCGGAGCGCCGTTACCAGACCGGGGTTGGGAGCGTGATCGAGCTGAGCGATGCGCAGGTGGCGGCCACCGCCGCCGCAGCTCAAGAGGTGGGGGCCCGATTCAATCTGGCGATCGCTCGCGCCCAGTTGCTGAAAGCAATCGGAAACTCCAGCTAGGGGCCGTCAGCTGCGAAGGGCGACCACGGTTACGCCATCGCCTCCTTCGTGGCTGTCCCCCGGCCGGTAGAGCCGAACGTAGCGCGAATCGGCCAGCAGCTCTCGCACCGCTCGTTTCAGAACGCCGGTCCCGTGTCCATGGATGATTAGCGCCTGGCCCTGCCCCGACCGAAACGCGCTGTCGAGAAACTTCTCCACCTCCCGGATCGCGTCCTCGAGCCGCAGGCCGCGAATGTCGCAGGTCGCCTGGCTCGCTTCGGCCAGTGCTGGCGCAAGTTGTTCCGCCTTCTGGACGGCCCGCTCGGCGCGTCCGCTCGACTCGAACTCGGGCTTGGGGCGCCCACGCCTTGCCGCGGTGAGCTGGGAGACCGGGACGCGCATCTTCAACGCTCCTGCGGAGATCAGTGCCTGATCTTCAGCCAACTCCAGGATTTCCACGTCCGCATCGAGCCCGTGGTAATGCACCCAGCCGTGTTGCCTTAGGTCCGGCATGCCCGATCGCGTTTCGGGGGGTGAGAGCGACCGTTTGATCTCGTCAATCCGCTCGGCCTCTTCTCGAACCCGCTGCTCAATTTGCCGCTGAGCCTGCCGGATCGCCTGTGGCGATGACTCCGCGCGAATGTTGGCCAACAGGGTGCTTAGATCCTCAGCGGCCCGGTGAAGATCTCGCTCGAGCTGTTCTCGATGTGACAGCTCCTGCTCCGCGGCGCGGCGCGCGTTCGCTAGCCGTTCCGCTTCGAGCTCGATCCGCGCTTGTTCCGTCGCAGCGGCAGCGCGCTGGGTATTCTCTACTTCCAACGTCAGGCGCGCGCGCTCTGCTTCGAGCGCGGTGAGGGCTTGCGAGAATGGGCCGGCGGCCCCGCGCATCAGCTCGCGCGCTCGCTCACAGATGCTGGCCGGAAGTCCAGCCCGGACCGCAATCTCGATTGCGGACGAAGTGCCGGCAACGCCCATCTGAAGGCGATACGTGGGCGCCAACCGGGCGGCGTCGAACCCGACGCTTGCATTGAGAAACCGCGGATCGAGATGAGGAAGCGACTTCAGCTCCTCCAAATGGGTGGTTGCCAGGACCGTCGCCTGTCGCGCGGTGAGATGTTCGAGGACTGCCATCGCGATCGCCGCTCCCTCTCGAGGGTTGGTGTCAGCGACAATCTCGTCGATCAATACCAGCGAGTCTGCATCCACCGCGCCAGCAATCTGCCGCAGCTGTTCCACGTGGCCGCTAAAGGTTGACAGGTCGTGTGAGAGATCCTGCGGGTCGCCGACAATGGAATAAACCCCTCCATAAAGCGGCATGCGCGAGTTGGCGCGAGCCGCAATGGGTAGACCCGCCCGCAACATGAGGGCAGACAAACCCACTGCAGTGAGGGTGGCGGTTTTACCGCCGGCATTCGGCCCGGAGATGATTACCGCCTTGACGGGCAGTGTGATCGAAAAATCGTTGGGAACAACCTGTTTTCCGCGAAGCACCAGCAGGGGATGTCGAAGCTGAACCAAATCGATGGAATCGGAGCTGTCGCCGATCGCCGGTGAGCTGGCGTCGAGGTCGCGGGCCAACGAGGCGGCGCCGGCCGCGAGGTCCAGCTCCGCCGCCGCCTCCACGCCGCCCACGATCTGCTCCTCAACCCGACCCACCGCCGAGCTCAACTCCTGCAACACCCGGCGCTCCTCTTCCTGCATCACCGATTCAGCGATTGCCAACTCGTTGCCCTGAGTGATCAGAAAATCCGGCTCGATGAAAAGCGTCTGTCCGGTCTGACTCGCGTTATGGACGATTCCCGGGACCTCGGAGCGTCTTTGGGCCAGCACCGGAAACACGTAGCGGCTGTTGCGGATGGTGAAGTAGTTCTCGCGCAGTACGGGCAAGAACTTCTCGTCGCGCAGCGTCGCTTCGATTTTCGCCTTGATCCCCCGGTGAAGAGCGCGGCATCGCTCCCGCGCCTCCTTGAGCTCGGGACTGGCGCGATCGGAAATCTCCCCCGAAGGCTCGAAGGAGCGATCCAGCCGGCTGGCGAGTGTGTCGAGCACTGGCAGGCGCTCGGCAATCGCGCTGAGGAGCGGAACGCCGGACCTGACGTTCTCCAGGGACTCGCGGAGGCGCACAATGCCGAACAGGATGTGGGAGATCTGGATCAGCTCAGCGGGTTGAAGCGCTGCACCCTTGCCCGCCCGCCGAACCGCGGGCCGAACGTCGGGAATCCAATCCAACGGTAGCGGAGCGCTGTCCGCGAGCCCGCGCGCCTCTTCGATTCGTCGTAGGCTTGCGCTGACTTCCTCTATTGTTTGAAGGAAATCCAGGGAGGCTGCGCGGCTGCGGCCGACCTCGGTTCGACATCGAGCCGCGAGCGCGCGCGTTACCTCGGAAAACCCAAGGTCCGAAAGGGTGCGAGCAGAAGCGATCAATCGATCCTGTTTCCACCGCGCCGCTTCGGTCCGTCAAGTTCCAAAATGATGATCTGCTTTGGCATTGGTGATTGAGCACCAATCGGCTTAAGTAGCCCCGCATGACGCCCTGGCGGATCCTCGCTCTCGTCGCCTTGTTCCCGTCGATCTCAATCGCCGACGAAGCTCCATTCTTCCAGCCCCTGGTCACCACCGTCGAGAATCTCGGCAGCATCCCAGCGTCGCAGGCCGCCAGCGGCTTAGGTTTCAACATCAATCCGGCGAATGAATGGGAGTTTCGGATGGCCGCCGAAGCGGGTGCGGTCGAGGGCCGCGTGCAGTTCAGTTGGGAGGCGGTCGAGAACTTCGACGGCGACCTGGCCCTTTCTCCCGCTGCCGAGAACGCCCTTGGTTGGTTCGCGCAGTATGGTTTGCAGCCCCTGATCGTGGCAGCCTATGGGCCGCCGCGCCGCAGGGTCCTGACCATCACCGTCGGACGGGACGTACCGAGCGGGTCGTACCAGATCCCAGCGGATGAAGACCTTTCAGGAGTCGAGCCCTTCTGTCACGTGCAGCGCTCGAACGGAGCGCAGATTGTCCCCGAGGGCAGATGGGCCTACTACGGCGCATTGATCCATTCTGTCGATCTGCAGAACCGCTCATTGACGCTTGCCGCACGAACCAATGTCAGCCTTGTGGCTGGCGATCGCCTGGCGGTGAATTGCTTGCGCTATTCAAGCATCCCCAACACCGATCCAGCCGATCCTTCGGTCCTTGCCTATGCTCGCTACGCGGAGTTTTTGGCCAACCGTGTGGACGGACATGGGATCAGCGGCAGGGTGGAGCTGTGGAACGAGCCGCCCTGGGCGCACGACCCCTGGGATACCCGCTACCGCTTCTACGACAACCCCCCGCCGGAGCTGGAGCGACCTGCGGTGCAGTTCGGATTCGCTGCTCGGTTACAAACCACGCTTCCGCCCAGCGGCGTCCGGTACAACTGGGCTGGCAGCCACAAATCCGGCTTCAACTCGCTGCTGGGCCCGCGAATGGACCCGCACCCGACGTTCGAACAGGTGGACCGCAGCCTGTCCTCGGAGTCGTATCACCCTTATGGCAACTCCCCCGAAGACCATGCTTGGGATCCCGCTTGCCTCGCTGATTTCAGCCGCAGCGAGTTTACCTGTCACCTGATTGGCACCAACGCTGGCTCCAACTTCAAATCAGCGGCTCGCTACAACCTGCGCAACCAGATCGAACAGGGGTGGCGGATCGAGCAGAACATCACCGAAACGGGGCGCGATACCACCAACCAGATTGGCAAGGCGCGCTTCGTTGTTCGCCACTATTTGCTCTTTCAAGCGCTTGGGATTTCGCTGATCAACTTCTATCGGCTCGCCGACAACGGTGGACACTACGGGTTTGTCGATGCAAATACTCAGACCCCGCTTGCGTCGTACGTAGCGATTCAGGGCTTAGTAGCGGACGCAGCGGGGATTGGTCTTCCGCCCCTTCCTTATTCCGACGGCGATCTACCGTCTGTGATCGACTACGCCGGATTCTATCCGCTCACCACGGCTGCGTTGGTGGGCACGCAATCGGATACGGACACCTCGAATTCAATTCTTTACGTTGGGTGGCAGCGATCCTATCCAAACGGAGGGGACTGGCTGGACTTGCCTTCTCCCGATCCTGCTCCGGCCACCGTGCAACTGCCCGCGGGATTCGCTGCCTCGCGCGCGTATGATCTGGTTACCCGTACCGACGTGCCACTGTATCGATCGGGCGATGGCCAAGTGACCTACGAAGTTGCGGACAATCCGGTGGCCCTCCTGGTAACCGTCGGCTGCCATTAGCCATCCAACGTGAATCGACTGATGCCCGCGATCTGGGGGAAGGCCACCGCCACCCTCCGTCGTTCCCCGCAATTCAGTTGGGTAGACGCGATCGTCCTCCTGACACTTGCCGCGGTCATCTTTGGCATCGGCCGTACCGCCCAGCAATGGACCGGAGCGCTGCGTCCAGCGGTGGAGATCGATCTCTCGATTCGAGCACTTCCCAAGTACACCTTGCTTTCCCTCTCTCGCGGGCTGGTGGCGTACGTTCTGTCATTGCTGTTTAGCCTGGCGTATGGGTACTGGGCGGCAAAGGACCGGATCGCCGAACGGGTGCTGATCCCAATCCTGGATGTCCTTCAAAGCATTCCGGTGCTGGGCTTTCTTCCAGGAGTGGTACTTGCCCTGGTCGCCGCATTTCCCAGGAGCAACATCGGGCTTGAGCTGGCCGCGATTCTACTGATCTTCACCGGTCAAGCCTGGAACATGACCTTCAGCTTCTACCATTCAGTGCGCTCGATCCCGAACGATCAGCAGGAGGTAGCCACGATTTACCGATTCACCGCCTGGGAGCGCTTTCGGTGGGTGGAGCTACCATTCTCGACCATTGGCCTGGTCTGGAACAGCATGATGAGCATGGCTGGGGGTTGGTTCTTCCTGATGATTAGCGAAGCCTTCGTCTTGGGAGACAATGATTTTCGGCTTCCCGGGCTCGGCTCGTACATGAGCGTCGCGGTCGCTCGTGGAGACACGGGCGCGATGCTTTATGCGATCGTGGCAATGACCGCCATGATCGTCCTGCTGGATCAGCTTCTCTGGCGGCCGGTAGTGGTCTGGGCAGAGAAGTTCCGGGTCGAGGAGGGTGGGGCAGATCATGCCCAAAGCTCGTGGTTTCTCAGTTGGTTGCGCCGCTCGCAACTAATCGGATCGCTGGTCGAGCGGCTGAAGCAACCCAGCAGCCGCGATCATTCGCGGCAACAGCGCGCGATTCGATCCGGGCCCGCCCGCTCGCGGAAGCTAGGGAAGACCGTTTCGATACTGTTGCTGCTGGCACTGCTCCTTGGCAGCCTACTCGGAGGTTACCGGCTGTTCGAGCTGTTGCGCCTGGTGAGCATCGCCCAATGGAAGCAGACGGTCTTCTCCGGACTGTTCACCCTGGGGCGCGTCCTGCTCGCCACCGCGTTGGGCACCGTGTGGACCGTTCCGGTCGGACTTGCAATCGGATTGTCACCGCGGCTTTCCCAGCTGTTGCAGCCGGTCATCCAGCTGCTCGCCTCCTTTCCCGCGCCGATGCTCTTTCCCGCGGTCACCGCGATCCTGGCTGCCGCCGGGGTCTCACTCGGCTGGGGCAGTGTCGTGCTGATGCTTCTGGGCACCCAATGGTACGTGCTGTTCAACGTCATTGCCGGAGCGATGGCGGTGCCGGCCGACTTGCGAGAGGCTGCGATCAGTTACCACTTTCGGAGATCCGAAAGGTTGTGGAAGCTGTACTTGCCCGCGATCTTTCCCTATTTGATAACCGGTTGGATCACCGCCGCTGGAGGCGCGTGGAATGCGAGCATCGTCTCTGAGTACGTCACTTTCAACCGACAAGTCCTCTCCACCTGGGGATTGGGTGCGCAAATCAGCCAGGCGGCTGCCGCGGGGAACTTTCCTCTTTTGTCCGCCAGCGTGGTGGTGATGTCCGCGATGGTCGTGGCGTTCAATCGTCTGGTCTGGAAGCGATTCAATATGCTCGCCGAAACCCGATTTTCTCTCAGCAAATGAACACACCGCCGCAGACCGATCGCGTGCTGCCGGGCTCGCCTCTTTGCGAGGTTCGGCATGTGACTAAGGACTTTCCCCAGCCACACGGGCAATGGCTGAGGGTGCTGGAGAACATCGATCTGCAGATCCGAGCCAACGAAGTGGTCGCTCTGTTGGGCCCATCTGGTTGCGGCAAATCCACTCTACTGCGGATCCTCGCGGGCCTGCTCGCGCCGACCCAGGGCGAAGTGCTCTACCATGGCAGAGGTCTTCACGGTTTGAACCCTGGAGTGGCGATCGTCTTCCAGAGTTTCGCCTTGTACCCGTGGATGACGGTGCTTCAGAACGTCGAGGCCGTGCTCCACGCCGCGGGATTTTCCCGCAGCGACTCGAGCGCTCGAGCGGAACAGGCGATCCGGACGGTGGGCCTGGCGGGCTTCGAGGGCGCTTACCCACGCGAGCTCTCCGGGGGGATGAAACAGCGGGTCGGAATGGCGCGTGCGTTCTCCTTGAACCCTGAGATGCTCTTTATGGACGAGCCTTTTAGTCAGGTGGACGCGCTCACCGCCGAAAGCCTTCGCGCCGAGGTGATCGACATCTGGACTGCGAAGGACAAGAAGACTTCGTCGATCTTGATCGTCAGTCACGACATCAAAGAAGTGGTCTACATGGCTGATCGGATCATCGTGATGGGCGCGCACCCAGGCGTGATGAGAAAGATGGTCGAGAACACGCTACCTCGGCCCCGCGATTATCGATCCCCGGCTTTGCTGCAGTTGGTGGACCACCTGCACGACATCATCACCGGGATCGAAATGCCCGACGTCCCCGCGGCCACGGCGGCGGGGGCCCCGGCGATCGAACCTCTTCCCGCGGTCTCGGTGGGAGAGATTCTCGGCTTACTCGAGTACCTCGATGCCCGTGGCGGCCAGGAGGATGTTTTTCGGATCGCCAGTGATACCCAGCGGGAATTTGGCACGGTGATCAGCGTGGTAAACGCGGCCGAAATGCTGGATTTCGTGGAAACCCCGAAGCGGCTGGTCCGGCTTGCGCCGGAGGGCACGAGGATGGTGAGGGCTCCAATTGCCGACCGGAAAGTCCTCTGGCGTCAACGGATTCTCACCCTTGGGCTGTTTCAGCAAGTGCTGCGCGCGATCGAGCGCAGTCCGGAGGGACGAGTGACGAAGGAGTTCGTTCTCGAAAACATCGTTTTGGCGATGCCCCTGGAGAATTACGAGGCGATATTTGACACCTTCGTCAAATGGGGACGATTCGCCGATCTGTTCGACTACGACGAGGAACGAGAGGTTTTTCGCGCTTTCAGTGAGTCAGAGGGCGGAACTGATCGGCGTCAATCCGGTACCGGCTGAGCCATCGCCGGACCTGGGTTCGGTCTTTGCTCATCGCGCGCGCGATTGCGCTGACGTTTCCCTGGAACTTTTGAACCAGCTGTACCATCTGTTTCGAGCTCGGAGCGGTCGACTGAGCCCGGCGTCGCAGCTTGGGTGTCACAAAGTCTGACTCCGCCTCGCGTACCAATTGTCGAAGAGCGATCGCTGCCGAAATTCGGCGCTGCTGAGCGATTCGCTGCAGAATCGTGACTTCTTCATCATCAAACTTTACTTGATAGCGCTGGGTCCGCCCGCGCCTCGGCAGCTGAAGCAGCCGCCCATTCTTAGCCGAAAGCATTTTGCATCCCCCTGCGACCGTCTGCCTCCCAGAGCGGCCGCCGCACTAGATATAACGACAAACTGACTGCCATCACATCAACCTTCTAATCGTGAAACCCCGAGAGGATGAAAACGTTTACTTGCGTTGTCGTTCGCCTGGGACATTGAGCAGACCGACCCACGGGCAGCGTCATGGCATGCAAGCCCGTCGACCCGGGACTTCTCGCTCACATCCATGCTCTCGGGCCGCCTTTTTATCTGTTGCGCAGGCCTGAATTCCGGACCACAACCGGAGCACCATGGGTCGGGGAGGAATCAATGAAATTGTGCGTTCAGAAGACCAGCCCTGGGTCCACTTCACTTCCATCACGGTACCGAGGAGGCTCTCGACGCTGCATCCGGACGTGCGAAGCTCCGCACCTCCGAGGGTGAAACACCGCTTTCGGAAGGCGATTTTTTCTCTTTCCCGCCCGGCGGGCTTCTTCTAGACCTTCTTGAACTCGCACTTGAGATGCGAACCGTTGAAGGCTCTCAGTTCCCCCTGAGGGGCTGATGCGCACGCAAACGAGTTGTTCAGCGGGGCAAGGACTCCAAAAAGGACGGCGGCGACGACCAGAACCCAAATGCTGGCGATAGCCAGCGCGGCCAAAATGCTCGAACGGCCGTCCGCAGTGGCGGCGGCGGTGAGAAAGGGGATTCCGGTCACTTCGACTGAGGGGCTCTTGGTTGAGGCGTTCACAGTTGTCTCCTTTTCAGGCTCATTGGTTCTCGCCAACGCCAAGGAGCACGGTACGTGCCACGGTCTAAGTCGCTGAAACGACAGAGAGTTCGGCGGATCATCGGTCGCAAAGCTGTGCGCTTTCGAAATCCGTGTCCCAGAACCGGTCAATGTCCGCTTCTGGGACGCGATTTCCCAGCTTCGGTCAGTTGCCGTGTGCTCTCGAGCGTAAACAGGCCTGATTTCATTTGATTGGCCTGGGCATGCGGGTTGCTCTCCTTCTCGCGGGAGGCCCATGCCATCACTGCCGAGCGTAGCTACCGACCAACCGACGCTTGCGCCCTCAGAACGCCAAGCTGCGCCGCTGGTCGAGCTGGTCGGGGTTGGGAAAGTTTTCCCGGGCGAAGACCTCGAGACCCAGGCGCTCAAGGGCATTCACCTCCGAATTGTTCCCGGCGAATGGCTGGCGGTGGTCGGGCCTTCCGGCTCGGGCAAGACGACGCTCCTGTCGATTCTTGGCCTGCTCGACACACCGAATGAGGGAAGCTATCGGCTCAACGGCACTGATGTGCTTTCGCTAGCTCCCAGTGAGCGAGCCCGGCTGCGCAACGAGCACATCGGATTTGTCTTTCAGATGTTCAACTTGATTGGAGATCTGACCGTCTATGAGAACGTGGAGCTGCCGCTCACTTTCCGCAAGCTCAACACCCTGCAGCGACGCAAGCGGGTGGAATCGGCCTTGGATCGCGTGGGCATGCGCCATCGCTCGAATCATTTCCCCGGGCAGCTCTCCGGCGGCCAACAGCAGCGCGTCGCGGTGGCTCGCGCGGTGGCCGGAGAGCCGTTGTTGCTGTTGGCCGATGAACCCACCGGAAATCTCGACTCGAAAAACGGGGAGTCGGTGCTGTCCTTGCTGGCGGGCTTGCACGCGCGTGGCACGACGATCTGCATGGTCACCCACAACGACGAGTACGCGCGCCGGGCCTCGAGAACGATCGGCCTGTTCGATGGACGCATCGTGGCGGACAACCTCGCGAAGGGGGTGCACAGGTGAAAGCCCTTCTTGATTTGATCCTGCTGGCAGCTCTGGGTCTGTTTGTAACCTGCTCGACCCGTAACGCAGAAAGATTGTCGAGCCATCCGAATCCGGTGTCCCGCGCAATTTGGCGGCCCCCGATGGATGACCAACAACTGACGAGTCACGTACCCAATCAGCGCGATCCGGAGTGGTGGCTCGAAGCGTTGAACCTTCGGCCGCACGTTGTTCGTGCCGCGAAGCACCTGGCGGTGGCGGCTGTCGCAGCCCGATCGCTCCAACGCGCCTTAGCCCTCGCAAGCACCTTTCCAACTGTAGAGCCTTTGCCCATGCCCCATCCGTGCGCCGAGTCAGGGAACGACGGATGAGCTGGGTTCAGCGGCTGCGTCAAGATCTGGGATATGGGTGGCGAGACCTGATCGGCACGCCCGTCTTCAGCTTGATTGCGGTGGTTGCGTTGGGAATCGGCATTGCGGCCAACACCACCTTGTTCAGCATGGTCGATGCCCTGTTGCTCGACCCGTTTGGAATCGATACCAGCGACCTCGTAATCGCGGTCGAGAAACCACCGAGCCAGGAGTTCTATCCAGTCTCTGCACCGCTGATTGCTGATTGGAAAGCGCGCAACCAAACCTTCCAGTCGCTCGCCGCCGTTTCGCCGGTCGAGTTCAATCTCGGCGGCAGCGCCGAATACGAACGGATTCTTGGCTTTCGCGTCTCGCCAGACTTTTTCGAGTTGATCCGGATGCAGCCCAGCCTGGGGCGCCTCTTTTCACGGGAGGAGAACGAAAATCCTGGCGCGCGGGTGATCTTGCTCAGCCACGCGCTTTGGCAAAACCGATTTCAGGGTGCGCCGGACATTGTGGGCAAGACCGTTCTGCTCAACGGCGCTCGGTATACGGTCGTGGGGGTCGTCCGCGAGCGGCTCCGATTCCCCCACGCGGCACAGTTCTGGATTCCATTGGTTCCCACCGGATCCGAAGGGAATGACCGCGAGCTGAGGCAGTACTACGGTGTCGGTCGCTTGCTCCCGGGGGTGAGCCCCGCCCGGGCCGAAGCAGACCTTTCCTCATTGATGGCTCGATCCCAACAGGCCCATCCCGAACTCGATCTCTACTCGCAAGCTCGGGTGGTTCGCTTCAGCGAAATCGCGACCGGAAGCCGGACCCGGGTGCTGGTGATGATGGCGGCTGCAGTATTCGTCCTGCTGATTGCGTGTGCAAACATCGCGAACATGCTGCTGGCGCGCGCCTCGCAACGGGAGCGCGAAATCGCGATCCGGGCCGCCCTCGGGGCCAGTCGACCGAGGATCGTGCGCCAGCTGCTAACCGAGAGTCTTTTGCTCGCGTTCATTGCCGGCGTGTTCGGGTTGGTGCTGGCGCTGTGGACCACCGACGCGCTTCGTTCAATTTATCCTCCTGCGGCCAACCAGTTCGTGCCGGGTTTTGATCAGATCCGCGTTACGCCCCGAGTGATCGGCTTCGGTTTCATCCTGTGCTGCGTTACCGCCATCCTGTTCGGGCTGGTACCCGCGCTGCGGCTTTCATCCGTCAACATCCATCAGGTGCTTCAGCGCGAGGCGAAAAGCCTCACTCCCGCGCGGGTCACCAACCGATTTCGACATGGCCTGGTGATCGCTGAAAGCGCCCTCGCATTGATGCTGGTGGTCACCGCACAGCTGACCGCTCGGAGTTTCCGTCGGCTGGCCAAGGAGAGCGACGTTTTTCGTCCGCAGACGCTGCTCGCCGCGATCGTTACCTCACCGCCCGAGGATTCGCACCAGATAGGCTTTAGCCGATACCTGGAAGCGGCGGTGACTCGTCTTTCCGAGATCGAAGGAGTCCAATCCGCCGCCGGCACCTTGTTGCTGCCGCTGGCTTCCAACTTTTCCGATTTTCCATTTGAAGTGGAAGGCCAATCCGGTCCAGCGGAGCGGAGCCGCGTCTCCGTCAATCTGGTCACCTCCGGCTTCTTCGAGACACTTGGCGTTAAGCCGCTCCAAGGGCGCGGCATCGTGGCCGACGACGAGCTCTCGGAGGAGAAAGTGGCTGTGGTGAGCGAAAGCTTCGCCCGCCGCTTTTGGCCTGACCAGGGCGTAGTTGGCCATCGCATTCGAATCAACCCTGGCCGCACGCCGGATTGGGTGCGAATCGTGGGCGTGGTGCCGGGTGTGCGCTACCAGATGGCGATCGCGAAGCAAGGCGGGAAGGACAGCCAGGATACAGTCTACCTGCCGCTCTTCCATCCCCACTGGCAACCGCTGTTCCGGCGAACCGGGTGCGAGTACGGACTGTTCATGCGGGTTAACGGTTCGATGGAGCCGGTGATTAAGAATGTTCGGGCGGAGTTGATGGCGATCGACCCATCCCAGACCATCTGGGAGATCAATCCCCTGACGGTGGTTTTGGACGAAGTGGCGCTGAGCGCCTACCGCTCGGTAAGCATTGTCACCGGCATTCTCGCCCTGGTGGCCTTGTTTCTCGCCGCGATCGGCATCTACGGAGTGGTCTCGTACACCGTCAGCATGCGCACCCAGGAGATCGGGATTCGACTGGCGCTTGGCGCTCCCGGTGCTTCCTTGTTGCGATGGGTCGTCTGGCAAGGAATGCTTCCATGTTTGATCGGCCTGGCGATCGGTGCGGTGGCGAGCATCTTCTCTTGTCGGGCGTTGAGCGGCGCCCTGTTTGGCTATACCCCGTATGACACGACGACCTCGGCGTTCGTGGTCGCCCTCCTCGCCCTGGTAGCGCTGAGCGCTTCCTTGATTCCAGCCCGGGCCGCGCTTCGGATCGATCCCGCGATTGCGATGCGGGCCAGCTAGGAATTCACCTAAAGCCCGCTTAGATTTTGTCGATTAGCCTACCCATGTCCGCGCCTGCCCTTCTCATCGCCGACGATCAGCCCGACGTTGTCGAAGCGCTGCGTCTTCTGTTCAAGCGCGACGGCTATGCGGTGGTCTCCACCAATTCTCCCGCTGGCGTGATTGGAGCCCTGGAAGCGCAGGAGTTCGATGCTGCTTTGATCGACTTGAATTACGCGCGAGACACGACTTCCGGGCGCGAAGGGCTCGATCTACTCGGAAGAATCCGTACGCACTGGCCAAACCTGCCGGTGGTGGTGATGACCGCTTGGGGCAGCGTCGAAAGCGCAGTGGAAGCGATGCGTTTGGGAGCGCGCGACTACGTCCAAAAGCCCTGGGACAACACTCGACTCTTGACCACTGTGCGCGTGCAGGTGCAGCTTGGACGCGCGCTGCACGATGCGCGCAAGCTCTCCGAGGGAACCTCGCGTCTGCAGCGAGCGGCCCTGCCTTCGCTGGTCGCTGAATCAGCCGCAATGAAAGCAGTACTGGAAATCGTCGAGCGAATTGGCCCCTCGGAGGCCAACGTGCTGATTACCGGCGAGCACGGGACCGGGAAGGAAGTGATTGCTAGCCAGCTGCACGCACTTTCCCCTCGGGCGACGCGGCCGCTGGTGCCGGTGAACGCGGGCGCGCTCTCCGAAGGGATATTCGAAAGCGAGTTGTTCGGCCACGTGAAGGGCGCTTTCACCGATGCGAAGTCGGACCGTACCGGATGTTTCGAGCTTGCCAGCGAGAGTACGCTCTTTCTCGACGAGGTCGGGAACATGCCACTTTCGCAACAGGCCAAGCTGTTGCGAGTGCTGCAGACCGGCGAGTTCCATCCGGTCGGCTCGTCGCGAGTGCGTAAAACCAATGCGCGGGTGATTTCGGCCACCAATGCCGACCTCCGGGCTGCAGTCCAAAAAGGCACCTTTCGCGAAGATCTGCTCTATCGGCTCAACACTGTGGAGCTTCTTCTGCCCGCGCTGCGCGATCGTCGCGACGACATCGTCCCTCTGGCGTCCGCCTTCCTCGAGCGCCAGGCCCGCAAGTACCGGCGGGAAGGAATCCGCTTTTCCAATGAAGCCTTGCGAGCGCTTCTTGATTACAGCTGGCCGGGCAACGTGCGTGAGTTGGAGCACGCGGTTGAACGAGCGACCCTGCTTGCCCGCGGTGAGGAAGTGACGGCGGCGGACCTCGCGCTGCGCCCCGCCTCTGAATCGGCGAGCCATTTCGAGCAAATGACGCTCGAAGAGGCCGAGCGGTACTTGATTCAGCGCGCGTTGGGCAAGTGCGATGGAAATGTCAGCGAGGCGGCCAAGCTGCTTGGCGTCTCGCGCAGCGCACTGTATCGCAGGCTGGAAGCCTATGGGCTGAAAGAGAGTTAGGGTCGGTGGCTGCTCGATTGAGGAAGCTCACCTTGGAGCGAACGATCTTCCTCTTGGCGCTGGTCGCTGGGCTGCCCGGATCAGCAATTACGATAGTGCTGTTGCGGGCCTTTGACTTCAGCCTCAAGGTGCAGATCACGCTGATCCTGCTGACACTGATTGTCTGGTTGGCGGGGGCAACCGCGGCCGCGACACGCGCGGTTCGTCCGATTCAGACCTTCGCGAACGTGGTGGCCGCCCTGCGAGAGGGGGATTATTCGATTCGAGCGCGCAATCGCCAACCGGATGATGATCTCGGCTACGCCTTGTTCGAGTTGAGCGCGCTCGGCGAACAACTCCACCACCAGAGGCTCAGCGAGCTGGAAAGCGGCGTGTTGCTGCGTCAAGTCCTCGACGAGATCGAGGTGGCGGTGTTTGCCTTCGATCCAGCTGGCCAGATCAAACTACTCAATCGTGCCGCCGAACAGTTGCTGAATCTGCCTTCGGCGGACGCGGTGAACCGTAGCGCACAAGAGTTAGGAGTCGCGTCGCTGCTGGAGGGGGAGTCTCCCAGAACCGTTCAGCTTACGCTTGGGAGTGCTTCTGGACCGTGGGAGCTTCGCCGCGCGCAGTTTCGGCAAGGCGGCGTGTCCCATACCCTGGTGGTGCTTGCGGATCTTCGCCGTGCCCTGCGTCAGGAGGAACGACAAGCCTGGCAGCGCCTGGTGCGCGTCCTCAGCCACGAAATCAATAACTCCTTGGCTCCGATCCATTCGATTGCCGCCAGCCTCCAGGAGCTTTTGCAAGCGCATGCCGCCGGGGGCGACTGGGTGTCAGACGTGCGCGATGGCCTGGCAGTCGTGCAGCGAAGATCCGCGGCGCTATCGCGCTTTATGGCCGCCTACGCCCAGCTGGCCCGCTTGCCTGCGCCTCGTCTCGGACCGGTGGAGCTCGAGACGCTGGTGAGGCGGATCGCTGCTCTGGAGCAGCGGCTGGAAGTCAAAGTGGCCGCGGGCCCACCGATTCATGTTCGTGCCGATGCGGACCAGTTGGAACAACTGCTGATCAATCTCGTCCGCAACGCGGCCGATGCGGCTCTCGAGACCGGCGGGGGTGTCGAGGTTTCGTGGAGCCAGAACGGAGCGACCGCCGAAATTTTGGTCGCTGATGAGGGGCCGGGTCTGGTTGACAGCGCCAACCTGTTCGTTCCCTTTTTTACTACCAAGCCGCAGGGGTCTGGGATTGGCCTGGTGCTCAGCCGCCAAATCGCCGAGGCACATTCAGGGACCCTGACTTTGCGCAACGCAGTGGGTGGGCGCGGCTGCAATGCCTTGCTGCGCCTCCCGGTCCAGATGGTTTCATAAACGACTGCAACAAATCATTGCTGCGCTGTGGCGCGGCTTGCGATTCCCGTCGGACAGCTCACTCCGGTTCCGCCCAGACCGCAGTACCCTTCGGGATTTTTTTCCAGGTACTGCTGGTGGTAATCCTCCGCATAGTAGAACTCGGGCGCTTCTCGCAGCTCAGTGGTGATGTTTCCGTAGCCAGCGTTTCGAAGCACCCGCTGGTACTCATCGCGGGAGGCTTCTGCGGCTTTTCGCTGCCCTTGGTTGTACCAATAAATGGCCGAGCGATATTGCGTCCCGACATCGTTTCCCTGGCGCATACCCTGGGTCGGGTCGTGGTTCTCCCAAAATGCTTTCAGCAACTTCTCATAGCTCACGATTTTTGGGTCGAAAGCCACTCGAACGACTTCCGCGTGTCCGGTCATGCCGCTGCAGACTTCGCGGTAGGTGGGGTTAGGCGTCGAGCCGCCCGCGTAGCCGACCGCCGTGCTGTACACGCCCTGAAGTTCCCAGAATTTCCGCTCTGCGCCCCAGAAGCAACCCATTGCAAACATCGCCAGTTCTTTGCCCGGGAAAGGCGGCTCCATCGGAGTTCCGAGCACCACGTGCTTCGCGGCGACGGGCATGCGCTCTGGCCGGCCAGCCAGCGCCTCTTCCTGAGTGGGAATTCTGAGCTTTTTGTCGAATGACATTAGGCACCTCTTTCCATTGGGCGGATGTCTATGCTCGAACTCCTGCCCGTTGCAGAGAACTTAAGATCGGCTTCGGGCTACCGCTTCTATATCTTCCGTTTCAACGTTTCTTGCGCGAAATCGGTCCAGGCGCCGGTGGGAGTCTTTTGGCGGAGCAGGAACGTCCAGCTGTCCGTCTGTGGATGGTAAGTCATTGTGTTGGTGAAAGGGCCATCAGGGTATTCGAACAAGAACTTCACTGAATTACCCTCGGGGCGCCCGAATCCGAGCGTCTCTGAATACCGGCCTCCGAAGACGTCTATCCAGTGCGCTACGTATCGTTCGCTGGTGTTGTCGTATCCGATGAAGACCAGGGCCTGGTACGGAGGCCGACCTTTCGACGGCGGATCGTTCGATTTGAAATGCAGTTGGAGAAACTGATGATTCAGCACCACTCGGCTGAAAAGTCATTCTGCACGGGGCGACCCATCACCGTGCCGGCCAGCTCCCAATGGCCAACCATCCGATCAAGGAGCGCATCCTGGAACGTCCGATGAATGCCGTCCAGGGGCTCTGGGACCTTCTCTGCGGCCGTCGCCAGTGAGCAGAACAGGAACGCGACGATTCCGAAATGACGCAATGGCTACCTCCTGTTTTCAACTCCTGATTTTTGAAGCTCGTTTTTGGCCACCCGAGCGAGTAACAGGGTAACCGCAAGTGTGGCGATCAGCCCAGCGCCCAACAAAACCCATTCCCAAACACTTCGCTCCCGGGCTCTGCCGATGCTCTGACCAGCGGCTCCCAGGTAAACGTAGAGGAGCGTCCCCGGGAACATCCCCACCCAGCTTGCGAGAATGAACTGATGAAAGCGGATTCCGGTCAGTCCATACAGGTAATTCGACACGCTAAAGGGAACCAACGGCGATAGCCGCAAGAGCACCACTACCTTCCAACCCTTCTCAGAGATTGCGCGGTCAATGGCTTGAAAGTTCCGATTGCGTTGTACCAACCTTTCGACCTGGTCTCGCGCGGCGTAACGCGCGATCAGAAATCCAAGCGCCGCTGCGGTCACCGAGGAAGCCGAGACGATCACCGTGCCCCACAGCAACCCAAAGGTGAAGCCTGCGCCAATCGTCAGGACCGAGCCAGGAACGAAGAGCAGCGCGGCAATCACATAGGCGATGCCAAACAGCACGCCGCCCAGAACGCCTAGATTCTTTGCCCAACCCTGAAAAGCCCCCATCCACTCGCCAATCGGCAATAGGCGCCAGGCGATAAACAAGGCCAGCACCATTCCGCCAATGGCGATCCACTTCCAGCCGGGCGGCCCTTTTTCGCTCATCGCTTGGACCCGGTTCGCCGGGATCGGGGAAATCAGGCCCCTTTTAGCCGAGTTGACCTTAGTTGCGACCCTTTTGGCGGCTCGTGCATCTGGTGGATCAATGAAGCGGATCGAATCGGAGGGCACCCGATGAAAGCCTTGGCGTCCATCTCCTTGCTCCTTCTCGCTTGTTACCCAGGCCGCTGGATCCAGCCAGTAGGATTGCAGTACGCATATCGGTTGCCGCCGAGACCCCAGCTCCAGGACAAGGAGGGGGGTATTTGGGACCCGATGCGACCCTTCGCCAGCCTGGTGCATCTAGGATGCGTGACGTTGCCTCCGCTGGCCGACCAAAGCGATCAGGCCATTCTGCGTCAACTGCGGAAGGGAGACTTGCGGGGACTCGAGCGCCTCTACCGAAACTACGAAGGCGCCGTTTACAGCCTGGGCCGTCGACTGTGCGGTACTAACCACGACGCCGATGACGTGTTGCAAGACACGTTCGTCGAAGTAGGACGCAGTATCCACCTCTATCGGGGAGAGGGTTCTCTGCTGGCATGGATCAAGAAAATCTGCGTCAACAAGGCCCTGATGCGGATGCGCCAGTCCAATCGCTTCTCAACCGATGTCCTGGAGGATTGCGAAGAATTGTCGTCCGCACCTGAGACGTTGTGGGTCATTGACTCGCGCACCAACGGCCCCGGACCGGAGATGGAGCAGGTTTTGGAGCGGCTACAACCGACTGCGCGAGTCGTGGTGTGGCTTCATGACGTCGAGGGATATACCCACGACGAGATAGCTTCGCTGTTGCGTAAGACGGTCAGTTTTTCGAAATCCCAGCTTTCACGCGCCCATGCGCGGCTGAGGGATTGGCTGAGCGAGACGAAAGAGGATCCTGCGTGCGGCATCTGAGCCTTCAAGAGCTTCTCGAACTGGAGGATGCGGCCCCACGGCCCGAGGCGAGGGAGCATCTGGCTTTGTGCGATCAATGCGCTTCGGAGCAGAAGGCGCTTGCCGCGCGGCGAGCGCGCCTGCGAGCCCTGCCGGAAGTTCGCCCCAACATGGATCGATGGCCAGCCATCGAGCGTGCGCTCCGGGCCGACCGTAGGCGACGCCAGGTGGGATGGGGGGCCCTCGCAATGGCTGCGGCTATCGCTTTCTTGATGGTGGCGTCGGCGCTGTGGCGTCAGCCGGTCCCCCCGAGCCCGGCACCGTTGGCGGAGAAACCGGTGGAGAAGCCGGTCGGTAATCCTTCGGAGTTGGCTCAGTTGATTGACAGGTCGGATGCCTTAGAGGCGAAGTTGCGGCAGCTGCCCGAACCCAGCACACTCAGCATGGGGGCCGCGGCGACTCTGGTCGACCTCGAGGATCGACTGGCCTTCATTGATAAGTGCATCGAACAGCTTCGGCGTGGCTCGGGCAGCCCGGTGGAGATTTCAGCGCTGTACAAAACCCGGCTTGAAATCCTGGATGAGCTGATCTCTCGACGAAAGCCGCCGGTTGCGCTGGTGTCGTTGTGAGGATGGGCCAAGAGGATTCTCCATGAGTTGGTTTGGTTCACTGCTGCTCGCATTCTCGGTACTGACGCCTGGGCTGATCCTCGCACAGCAAAACGAGCCGGCGGAGAGCGAACGGTCGCGTCAAGAAGCAGATCGCGCGAGGCAGGAAGCAGAGCGTGAGCGCGAGCGGGCCCAGGTGGAGGCAAGACGCGAGCAGGAGCGAGCGCGCCAAGAGGCGGAGCGTCAGCGTGAGGAGGCGCGACGGGAGCGCGAACGAGCTCGGCTCGATCGCGAAATGATCAAGGAGCAGATGAGAGAGGCGGAGCGCGCAATCCGCGAGAGCAGGAATCAGATGCGCCAGATGCTGCGCGAGCAGCGACGGATGGGTCTGTATCCAATGCTCGGAGTTTGGGTGAAAACCGATCCAGCGCAGAAGGATGGTGTGGTGGTCGATAGAGTTGTCTCTGGCGGGCCGGCCGAAAAAGCCGGCATTCGCGCTGGCGATGTGCTGCTCTCAGTGAAGGGGCAACGGCTGATCGAACCTTCGGATGGAGGACTCGAGTCCACTGCCCATACCGTCGCTCGACTGTTGGCGCTGGTGCACAGCTCTTACAGCGGCGATAAAATACCAGTGCATTATCGTCGCGGAAGCGAAACCAAAGACGCGGAAGTGTCGATCGAAGGGCCGAGACATGGCGAGCATTCGCCTTGGATCGCGGAAATGAACGCCCTCAAGAACCTGCCCTTTCCTGCCCGCTGGCAAGGGCTGGAATTGGTGGGGATGAATCCCGAGCTGGGCGAGTATTTCGGAACCGACCATGGCTTGTTGGTGGTGCGTGGTTCTCGCGAGAGCAAGCTGAACGTGAAGCCTGGCGATGTGATCCTCAAGATCGGCGAACAGCCGGCCGAATCGCCGATGCAAGCAGTGCGGGTGTTGCATTCTTTCGATCCCGGCAAGCCGATCACGCTCGAAATTCTTCGCCATAAACGCCCTCAAAAAATAAAGCTGCAGCTGCCCAAACTGGATGATGACGGCGGATAACGGCGGCAACGAGTTGCTCTGCAGTTGAAAATGGCGGGGGACTCGCTGTAACAAGCGGCGACGAAAGGCGCTTCTTGGAGCAGCTCAGTGAAATCAAGACGATCTGGCAGGCGGAGCTGCAACGCGCGTTGCGCAGCGGCCGGATCATTGTGCTGCTGACGCTCTACGCGCTGTTTTCGCTGATCGTTCTGCTGATCGTCGGCACGGTCTCTAACGCTTTGGTCCAAAAGCTCGGGGACTCGGGAGGTGATCCCCAAGCCGCGGAGATGGCGTTCGCTGAAGGTCGCAACGCCGTTCTCTCGCTGCTTTTCAGCAGCGGGGATTTGGCGATCTTAGACGCGCTGAAGAAGCTGCCGATCGTTGTACTGATTCCGTTCAAGGCGACATTGTTTTTCCTGCCGGCATACGTCGCGTTGATGGGCTTCGATCAAGTCAGCGCGGATGTTGTCAATCGATCGATTCGCTATTTGACCATTCGGGCCCGCCGTGCCTCCATCCTGTTCGGAAAGGTGCTTTCACAAGCCACGCTGCTGTTGGGATTGGTGATGGCAGTGAACTTCGGAATGTTCGCTTACGCGAAATTCACCAACCCAGACTTTCCGACCTCCACGCTCGGTGCCAACCTGCTCAAGTTCTGGCTCGCGGCAATCGTTTTCTCCTCGGCGTATATCGCCTTGACCTCCCTTTGCTCCACGCTAGTGCGCAGCCCCGCGGTGAGCTTGGTCCTCAACCTACTCGCGTTGATGGGCTTTTGGCTGCTGGATGTATTAGGCGCGACGGATCCGTCGAGGGAATTTCTTCGGTATTTGTCGCCCTCTCATTACTCGAATGGCCTTCTGCACCCGCACCTGGTTCCTTTTGCCGCCAGCGTCGGAGCCTACGCCGGTTTCGCGTTGCTCTTTCTCGCCGGCGCTTACTTCGTTCTGCGCGCGAGGGATTTGTGAACGACTGGTCGATCGAGCTCATCGATGTGTTCAAACGTTTCGGCTCCACGATTGCTGTCAATCACCTCTCGCTCAAGGTTCGCCGTGGAGAATGCTACGGCCTGATTGGGCCGAATGGAGCGGGTAAGACGACCACTTTCTCGATCATGTGCGGCTACCTCGCGCCGAACCAAGGCGAGATTAGGATCCTCGGAAGGGATCCCCGCCATTCTGGCGCACTCAAGGGTCTGGTGGGTGTGCTGCCACAGGATGCGGCCCTTCCTGCGCCGGGCACGGTGGGATCGTTGCTCACCTATTGGGCTCGGCTGTCGTCTTTGCCCAATCCTGAAGGCGAGGCTCGGGAGGCCCTCGAGCGAGTGGAACTGATCGATTCATGGGACACCAGCATCCAGGCGCTCTCTCATGGGATGACCAAACGTATCGCGCTTGCACAAGCGCTGATGGGCGCGCCGCCGGTCATGCTGCTGGATGAGCCCACCGCAGGGCTGGATCCG
This sequence comes from Myxococcaceae bacterium, assembly GCA_036781205.1. Lineage (GTDB taxonomy): Bacteria > Myxococcota > Myxococcia > Myxococcales > Myxococcaceae > DAIQBK01. The sequence continues at coordinate 31,412 of DAIQBK010000013.1, read as the reverse complement.
CGGATCGCCGCTCAGCTGAGACAGCTGATGCGAGAGATGAAAGGTAAGCGAACGCTGGTGGTCTCCAGCCATAACTTGCACGAATTGGAAGAGCTTTGCGACGCTGCGGCAATTCTGGATCGAGGCGCACTGGTCGAGGCGGGAACGATGGCCGAGCTGACCTCGAAGTCCGCAGAATTCAGGGTGGAGATAGGCCGGGGAATCGTTCCGATCGAAGAGCTGAGAACCGTGCCGGGCTGCAGGAGCGCAATGTTGGACCCCTCTGGAGGTCTGGTCGTTCGCTTCACCGGTCCGCCCGAGGAGGTGATCAGCCGGGTGGTCGGACTTCTGCTCAGCCGCGGCGTTCTGATTCTGGGGGTTAGTCGCGGCCGGAGGCTCGAAGAGAGAGTGCTCGAGGTCACCTGAGCCGCGTCGGCCGCCTCAAGCCTTTCTCAGCGGTTCCAAGCTCCGGGGATCGCAACCCAGATATCGCAGGCTGGCGATCTGATGAGCGCCCAGGCCTAGGGCGGCAACTGGAGGGTGATTCGCCTTGGCCAGCCCAGCGAGGAGCACCGCCAATGCAAAATCGTGGAATTCATGCGTCCTGCGGAAATCGAGCAGGACTTCATCATGACTGGAGCATGAGGTGATCAGATCACGCACCCGCCATGCCTCGGATACGTCGAAAACCTCTCCGACGGGAATCCACAGCTCATTGCCTTGCTCACCGATCGAAGCAAGCTCTCTCATTGCAACCCCTGGCTCGTGGAATTGGTCGAATGCTCAATGGCAGGCGGGCAGGGTGCCAACCCACCCCCCCAGGAACTGTCTAGCGCAAGACAAAGAGCCGCGCGCCTCCCACGCCCACCGGCAGAGCCCTCAGGCGCCCGTCCCCCGAGGACTATCGTCGAGGATGGCTCGCGCTGGCGTCCGTCTCTCTGAGCAGTGCCCATCGCTACTGGTTGGCGCCTGGATTGATCAGCCGGTAGCCGATCCCGCGCACGGTTTCCAGGTAGTCGCGAGCGGCGCCCAGCTTTTGCCGCAGGCGATTGATATGGGTATCGATGGTGCGAGTTTCGAGCGTGCTCTGCACCTTCCACACGTCCTGGAGCAGCTGTTCGCGCGGCTGCACCCGACCCAGCCGGGTCATCAGATAATGCAACAGTCGAAACTCGAGCAGCGTCAGTGGGATTGACTGTCCGGCGACGGTGCAGCGGTGCTCGACCACATCGACTTCGATCAACCCCACCGCCAAGCTCTTCGGATCGGCCTCCCATGTCCCGGCACGTCGAAGCACCGCCTTTACCCGAAGGACGAGCTCCAGCACGCTGAAAGGCTTGACGATGTAATCGTCCGCTCCCGCCTCGAAGCCCGCCACGCGATCTGCTTCCTCTTTCTTCGCGGTAAGCATCAGAACTGGAACGTACGAGGTGTTCGTGCTTCGTTTGAGTTCCCTGCACACCTCCACGCCGGAGATGTCGGGCAGCATCAGATCCAAAACCACCAGGTGAGGGCGGCGAACGCCGGCGATGTCGAGAGCTGTTTCGCCGTTATAGGCGACTTCTACCTCGAATTTCGCTTGCTTGAGGTTAAAGGCAATCAGCGAGGCAAGATCCGGCTCGTCTTCCACTACGAGAATGCTGGACATGCGCGAGTATTGTAGTGCCCTGCCGCAGGCGCACGATGACAAGCCCGCAACATGTTGGTGACAGGGGAATGCACCCGTGCGTTGCTCGGAGTGGCGAATTTTCAGTGACAATTGGGTGACGAACTTGTGAATGGCGCTTAGCGGGTTGCGGCTCGACGCTCGGGCGCAGCTGAAATCGAAACTACGGCGCGGGGTAATTTGACTCGAAACGTAGAGCCGGCGCCCGGCTTACTATCCACCGTGACTTGACCCTTCATTGCCGCAACCAGGTGCTTGACAATCGAAAGACCCAGGCCGGTCCCGCCCATGTCGCGGCTTCGTCCTTTGTCGATTCGATAGAATCGCTCGAAGATCCGGGGAAGATGCTTGGCCTCAATCCCCGCCCCGGTGTCCCGTACCTCGAGGACGCACTCACCATTCTCTTCGCGGCCGATTACCTCCACCTTGCCGCCGCCGGTCATGTACTTCACCGCATTGTCCAGCAGATTGAGCAGCACCTGTTCGAGCGCACGCTCATCGCCTGTCGCTTTCAGATCGGGGGGGACTCGAATCACCAGCGAAATTCCTTTCGAATCCGCTTTCGGACGCACGACTTCCGACGCGCGGTTGGCGGCCTCCAGCAACCCAACCGGTTCGGCAGCGAGCTGACGCTCCTTGGCTTCGAGCCTGGAGAGGTCGAGCAGATCTTCCACCAACTGCGACAGCCGCTCGGACTGCCGAAAGATGATCTCCACCATGTTCGCTGCCACCGCCGGATCCTTGAGGGCACCGGCGCGCAACGTTTCCGCGTAGCCGCGGATCGCGGTGATCGGGGTTCGCAGCTCGTGCGAAACGTTCGCCACGAAGTCGGTGCGCACCCGTTCCAGGCGGCGAATGTCGGTGACGTCCACGAAGACCGCTAACAGACCACCCGGATCCGAGAGCGGAACCGCGTGTACCAAAAGTCGCATATGACGAAGGCCGCTCAGCTCAAGCTCCTTGAGCACTGGCTCATTGGTGGTTCGAGTCTGAGCGAGAACCTCTTGAAAGTCGGCGTGGCGGATGACTTCCAGGGGGTATTTGCGAATGATGTCCCCACCCAAAAGCAGCATCTCGCGGAGAGCGCGATTGACCATCGCGATCCTTCCTTCGGAATCGAGCACCAGCAGCCCTTCATGCATCGCTCCGACGATGCCTCCGAGCAGGTCGCGGTCCGCTCGCAGCTCGTCCATTCCGCGCGCGAGATGGGAGGCGAGCCGATCCAACGCCCTGGCCAACTCGCCCAGTTCTCCCGCCGACGAGGAATGGGTTCGGGCATTCAGGTCTCCAGACGTCAGTTGCGACATGGTGGAGGAAACGACCCGCAGGTCCTGCGAGAGTCGTAAAGCGGTGTTCACGGCCGAAGCAAATGCAATCGCTAGCACGATTAAGCTGCCGAAGATCAGCAACCCACGACTTTGGCTATCGAGACCTTCCGTCGCCAGCGCGTACACCAAGACGGCCGTGCTGAAGACCGCCAGCGCGCACGTCACCAAGAGCTTGCCGCCCAGGTTCAACGCTTCACTCCCGCGCTCAAGTCCATCAACCGGTAGCCGACGCCACGGATTGTTTCGATCAATTCCCCGGCTGAGCCAAGCTTGTGACGCAAGCGCTTGATATGGGTGTCAACCGTGCGGGTCTCGATCTCTGCTTGGATTCCCCAGACATCGGCGAGGAGCGCTTCACGTGTTTGAATGCGTCCCGGCCGCTCGAGCAGAATCATCAGCAACCGAAACTCCAGCGGGGTGAGGAACACCGAGGAGCCCTTGACCGTGACTTCGTGGCGTCCCGGATCGACGCGAATTTCGCCGGCCACCAGCGGTGCATCGCCCTTGGGGCTCTCGAGCAATCTGCGCAGTATCGCTTCGACTCGCAGCAGCACCTCTCGAACGGAGAAGGGCTTGACCACGTAATCGTCCGCGCCGAGCTCGAATCCTTGCACCCGATCCGACTCCGCGCCTTTGGCGGTAAGCATCATCACTGCGGTCCGGTTCTGTTGCGGAGAGCTGCGCAACATCCGGATCACCTCGAGTCCGGAGATGTCCGGCAGCATCAGATCGAGGAGCACCACATCCGGCTTGAACGTCGAAGCCTTGGCAAGCGCGCCCGCCCCGGTCGATGAAATCTCCGACTGGTGGCCCGTCTGTCGCAGGTTGTAGACCAGCAGGTCGGCCAGATCCTTCTCATCTTCGACGACCAGGATTCGTGCCATCGAGTCCTCTCGAATTGCCAAATCTATCATCGACTCTGGTTTTCAGGCCTAGACGGGGCCGAACTTTCCCGCAATTCGGTAAAGGCCATCCTTTGGAAGTCGCATGAATCCCGACCAGGCAGCGCCGGCCAAAATTCCATCCGACAACCATTCATCGATCCAGCCAGCGGCGAATCGGGCATCGCGTTGCTTCAGCCCGGCGCCGTGCTCTCGGGCCCACCGCCGGTTCGACCATTCGTGAACGCCCACCGGCGAGGAGAGGATCATCGGAATTCCGAGCGCTGCGTAGAACGTCATCTCGCTCGGCTTGGTCCATAGGACATCGGTCTCGGCCAACAGCTGATTGAAGCGCGCGTAGTAGGTGGAAAAGTCGTTTTCGACCAGGAGTTGAACGCTCGAGCCCAACAACCCGGCCAGCCCATTCCGTTCGAGCCAGAAGCGAATCTGTTCGGCGACTTCGCTGCGCACCCCGGCGACCAAGGCCAAGCGCATCCGACCCTTGAGGATTGAATGCTTGAGGGAAGCGATCAGCCGCTCCGCGAGCCCCACTTGTGCCCCGCTGCCCCCGATTGCGAATACCAGGAGCGGGGGTCGGCCCTTCTGATCGGTGGGCAAAGCGCCGAGCGTGTGGAGAATTTCGTACTGGTGGGAATTGCAGAATGAGCCATCTGGGTCGAGCCGAACCATCCGAGCCGCCAGATTTCTTCGGAGCGCGGGCAGCTCTGGTCCGCCCAGGAGCTCGTCAGGAAGTGGAAAACCGGTGAATTCGATGTTCTGGGCGGGCACGCCATAAGCTTGAAGGCGACGCTGTGCGCGCCAGCTCGGCACCAGATAGTGGATCCGAGTTTGCCGAGGCTCGAGAGGGGCCCAAACCCGATTGATGTCGCTGTCGGTGACTACGCAATACACGCGCTCGCAACCGAGCTGGTCCGCGGCAATCGCCGGGGCGTAAAAAGTCGTCAGCAGGGGGGCGCCGGTTTTCTGCAAATAGGCTTGCAGCCCCCGTCCCAGACCTCGTTGGATGAGGCGAGAGAGCGACTTCACTCCGAGCGTCGGCGCCGACAGGTCGCGGTAGGGATGCAGGCGGGGGATCGAGGTGACTGCGTCGAGAAAGGCTCCGAGCGCCCCTCCCACCCCCGGCTTCTGGGACGAACGAGAGATGGATTCCCAGAAACGGCGCACCCGTGCCCAACGTCGCTGCTCGTCTTGATCTGCCAAAGGCGCGCGATCGGCGTGCAACATTTCCGTTTTGAGCTTTGCCGCCAGAGCAGAGGCCGCTCGCAAGTGGCCGTAGCCCATGTCGATGGAAACCACCACGGGCGGGACGGTCGGCGTAGCGCACATCTGGCGAGAGGCGACCGTAGCCCAGGGGACAGCTGACGCAAGCGTTACTCAGCAAGGGGATGTAGCGGGCTGTAGTCGTAGAATTCCCGCACTGTTTTCATGATTGAAACATCCTCGACACCGAGCGCTGCGATGATTTTATTTCGAAGCATGACCGCCCTTCCACTGGTTCTTTTCCTCCTGGCGATCGTCGGTCTGACTTTGATCGCCACTCTGCACCTCGCACTGAGGGTGCACCTGCGCGACTGCGCTCCCAAACCCATCCGTCACCCCGGAATTTCGATCCTCAAGCCTCTCAGTGGTTTGGACGATGAGCTGTTTGCAAACCTGCGCACCTTTGCCGCCCTCGATTATCCCGATTACGAAGTCGTGCTGGGGGTGAAGAGTTGCGACGACCTCGCTTATCCGGTCGCTTGCCGTGCCCAAGCCCTCTGGCCAAACCGCTATCGGGTGGTGGTGCAGCGTGGCGCCCCGGGTTTCAATCCGAAGGTCAATCAGTTGATTACCCTTGCTGCAGCGGCAACCTACGACATTCTGGTCGTCAGCGATTCGAACATTCGCGTCGCCGAGAACTATCTTTCGGAAATCGCCGCACATCTGGAGGACCCTAGCGTCGGGCTCGTCACCCATCCGCTCGCCGGCATCGTCGAGCATGGACTCGGTGCGCGGATGGACAACCTCCATCTCAACAGCAGCATCGGGCCAGGAGTGGTGGCCGCCAAACGCGTCACCGGCAAAGACTTCGTGGTGGCCAAATCGATGGCGATGCGACGGCGGGATCTGGCTGCACTCGGGGGCTTCGAAGCCGTGAAGGACGTGCTGGCCGAGGACTACGTCACCGGGTACCGGGTGGGCAGGCTCTTGCAGAAAAGAGTGGTGATCAGCAGCACCCCGGTAATCAATGTTTCATCTTGTCGATCCGTCGCTGAGTTCATCAGCCGGTATGCTCGATGGAGCGTGATGCAGCGAAAGGTGATGGGAACACCAATCTATTGCGCCGAGCTTCTACTCAACCCTCTGCTGTTCGCATCGGGCGGCTTGCTGATTGCTCAGTCCGAACGGGCGCTGGCGATCTGGATCGCTTGCTGCTTGGTCAAACTGGCGCTGGACGGTGGCTCCGCCCAGCAGCTGCTCAAAAACAGATTTGTTTGGCGTTCGTTGTGGGTGGTACCGATTAAGGATCTCCTGGTCGCGGCGGCTTGGTTCTGCGGCCTGGTAAGCGACAAGGTGAATTGGCGCGGGAATCGGCTGCGCGTGCTGAAGGGAACCACGCTCGTCCCCGCCAACTCACCCGCGAGCGAAGCAACCGGCGCCGTCGCGGTCGAGCTGTAGCGCCGGCCACCCGCAAATGTTAGAGGGCATTGCTCCATCCGATGCGCGGTCGAGCACTGATTCTCTACAGCCTGTGCTGCCTGTTGTGGGGTTCCACCTGGTTGGTGATCAAGATCGGCCTGGACGATCTGCCGCCGTTTCTTTTTGGAGGCGTTCGGATGTTGATCGCCTCGGTGGCCCTGGCACCTTGGGCATTTCGCCAGGGCTTGCCGCGGCTTCCCGATCGCTTGTGGCTCTGGGTGGTAGCGGTCGGTTCTCTGCAAATGGGGCTGTCCTACGCCGCGATCTTCGCCGCCGAACGCTTCATCTCTTCAGGACTTACCGCGGTCTTGTTTTGTACCTATCCAATCTGGGTCGTTGGGCTGGCGCACAGCCTCCTTCCGGATGAGCGCCTCACACCGCTGCACGTGGCGTCTGCGGCGCTCGGAATACTTGGAATCGTAGTCCTTCAATACCCTGCCCTGGCGAGCGTCCAACTCGCGCCCGGCGTCGCGGTCGCACTCTTTCTTCCGTTGGCCGCCGCGATCAGCTCGGCGCTGGGAAATGTTTGGCAGAAGCGGCACCTCCGCGACGTTCCGCTCTCAATCAATCTCTGGACACAGACCCTGGTTGGAGCGGCTGTCCTGCTGGTGATGCACTTCTGCCTCGAACCGACCGAAGTGACGCGCTGGACGCCTCGGGCTCTGGGAGCCCTGCTCTACTTGGCGATACCCGGAACCGTAGTGACTTTTCTGTCGCTCTTCTGGCTGATCCCGCGGATCCCGATGGTGGTGATCGGAATCATCCCGATCCTGGATACCTTGATCGCGGTTGCCCTAGGGGCCGCTATTCTTCGCGAGCCGATGGGCGGGCGGTTCTTGCTGGGCGGCGCGCTGGTGCTCTCCGGGGCCGCTTTCGCAACCCGGGCACGAAGTCCTGCCGCTCGCGACGCGCGGATCACCGGATCAAGCCAGCCCGATAAGGCGTAAGCGCGTGTGGAGGCTGCTGGCGAGTCGTGGTTGTAGCAAAACATCGCACGTTTCAAGTTTGTGTCTGCACTCTTGTTTCAGATGAGACTGGCGATCGCACAGAGAGCCACATCTGAATCTCGGCATCCAGTGTTGAAGTCAGTGTGTGCAACAACGCCATGATTTAATCCATGCGACAATCCCGGCGTGAAGTGCGTGATACTTCAGCCGTCCTACATTCCCTGGCGCGGATATTTTCATCAAATCCAGAAAGCGGACGTCTTCGTCTTTCTCGATGACGTGCAGTTCGACCGACGCGGCTGGCGAAATCGAAATCGAATCAAGACCGCCAAGGGTACGCAGTGGCTGACGATCCCGGTGTTAAGCAAGAATCACCAGAGCGATGGCACGCCGATCAACGAGATTCCAATTTGCTGGGATCGTTCCTGGAACTCCACCCATTGCTCCACCCTGCGCCACGCGTACGCGAAGGCTCCCTACTTTGACGACTACGCTCCGCTGCTCGAAAGGGTTTTCCAATCGCGGCCTGCCTTATTGGCCGACTTCACGATCGAGCTGACCGTCCTGCTTTCCGATCTACTCGGGTTGAGGGGGAAGCGATTCGTTCGATCCTCGATGGTAGGCGGAAACGGATTCAAGACCGACCGAGTGATTTCAATCCTCGACAAACTCGGGGCCTCTCACTACATCAGCGGCCCCTCGGCGAAGCAATACATTGAGCTCGACAAGTTCGATGCCGCCGGAATTGGGTTGGAATACATGGACTACCGCTATCCGGAATACCAACAACTGTATCCGCCCTACGATCCCCAGGTCTCGATTCTCGATCTGCTGTTCATGAAGGGTCCGCGGGCGCCCGAGCTGATTTGGGCTAATCCTTTCGCAGCGCAAACCAGAGACTTGCGCCCGGCAACCGCAGTCGGTTCAACGCCGACTCGAGCGATTGCTCGAGTCGCAGCAGGGCACCGAAAGCACGGTTGAGAGGCGCTGGCGGCACTTTCAAGTGCATTCCCGCCGAAATCGCCGAGCTGCGTCGCCGGAACAGATGCCGCTGAAGAAATAGCACCGGCACCAGGGCGCGGTTAAACGGGCGGATCTCGATCAGCGAAGCGCCGGGAACGGAGCGAAGAAGTTGGCTGAGAATCGGCTCCTCGTAGCGCAAGTGGTGACCGGCGTGCGCATCCACTTCGCTCCAAAGCGACATCAGGGCGGGAACCGTGCCCACCACCAGACCGCCAGGGCGCGCGCAGCTCAGAGCGGCAATTAATACCTCACCGGGTTGGTGCAGATGCTCGATCACGTCGAAAAGCCCCACCGTATCGAAGGCACCCTCTCGAAATGGGGCTATCCCGTTCGCCAGGTCATGCACGAAAAAGACTCCCCCGGGGACCCGCCGGGCAGCGTCGAGGACTCGTGCCCGGTGCCCATCCACGCCCGTCACCTCGAAGCCAAGATTCGCAAGGTGCGCGCAGACCGCTCCTCCTCCACAGCCGAGCTCGAGCACTCTTGCGGGAGGCACACATCCCAAGACCGTAAGCCGCTTCGAAATGAAGTGATTGCGAGTCCGAAACCAGAAGTGGCGCGTTTCAGCTTCGGACAACCTCTGCAATCCGCGCTGATCCGCAATGCTGAAACCCGCGTGGTCGGTGGGCAGCTCTGAGAGTACCCTCAGGTTCGCAGGCAGCTGCTCTTCCCAACTCGAGGCCATGGAGATTGGCTGCATCGTAGCTCCGCTCCACCAGGCCTGGATGCCGGAGCGAAACCTCCTTCGGCCTACACCACCTCCATTCTCTTCCGGAATTTCGAAAGTGCTCGCGTTCGTGCAAGACCGTTACTGGCTGAGAGGGTGAGCGGGATTAGAATTCACAATCGGTCTGGTAATCGATGCGGATCTCCGCTGAGCTCGAACGGGTTCTTTCGCAGGCTTCCGCCGACAGCTTGTCCTCCGTTCTCTCTACCCTGCACCGGGTTGAGAACCGGGACTGGAAGCTTTCGGAGGCCGCCTCGATCCATTTTTTGCGGAACTTGACCCTCGAAGGCATCGAGCCGTTCCTCAAATATCACCTCTATCGAGCGGCTTTGCAGCCCCGCATTTCTTTTGGAGGCTTCAACACTCCGAGACAAGATCTGCTCAATCCCGAGTGGGAGAGCCGGCGCACGCAGACGGATCTGCTGGTCCTGGCCCTGACGCTCGAGGAATTTGCTCCTTCTTCTCGGCTGCCGGGATGGGACGCGCACCAGACTGGAAGAGAACTGCGAGAGCTCTTTGAGCTTGCCCATCACCACTCGGGGTCGCTGCTTGCGATCAACACCTTCATCTGCCCCCTCTACTCGTTCGGCAATCTCGCGCCGAATGGCTCGGACCTGTCACAGCGGATCCGTCAGCTCAACGACTCCGTCCGGGAATTTGCGGCCTCCAGGCCTGGAGAGATCGTGCTCGTCGATTGGGACAGGCTCGCCCGGATTTTGGGAGAGCGACAAACCTTCGATCGTCGATACGCCTACCTTGCGCGAGCGCCGTTTCGGCCACCGTTCCTCAACCTGTACGCGCAGGAGCTGGCTCGAGCGGTAGCTGCGCTCAAAGGGCACGCGAAGAAGGCATTGGTCCTGGATTGCGATAACACCCTATGGGGTGGGGTGGTGGGTGAAGACGGGCTGGAAGGGATTCAGCTCCACCCCGCGGAGCATCCCGGCAGTGCGTATTACGACTTCCAGGCAGCGCTGCTGCAACTTGCCGCCCGCGGCGTGTTACTGGCCCTTTGCTCGCGAAACAACGAAGCGGAGATCTGGGAGGTCCTTGCTCAGCATCCTCATTGCCTCTTGAAGCGAGAGCATTTCGCATCCTTTCGAATCGGCTGGGAGGACAAGGCCGAGTATCTGGTGTCGCTTGCTCGGGAGCTCCGACTCGGACTCGACAGCTTGGTTTTTGTCGATGACAACCCGGCGGAGTGCGACCGGATTCGGCGGGCCCTACCCGAAGTTGCGGTGGTCTCGGTTCCAACCGAGCGCAGCGAGCTGCCGCACCTGCTCGCAAAGGAGGGATGGTTCGAGTCATTGGCGGTGAGCGCCGAGGACGCGGCTCGGTCCACAATGATTGGTCAAGACCTTGTGCGTCGCCCCGCTCCCGAGGAGTCGCTGCAGGAGTACCTTCTCTCGCTGCAGCAAGTGGCGAAGGTGCATCGGGTCCGCTCGGAAGAGGTACCCAGGGTCGCGCAGCTCACTCAAAAAACGAATCAGTTCAACCTCACCACCCGCCGCTATTCGGCCGCCCAGATCACCGCCTGGGCGGATGATCCGAACACTGCCGTATTCACCCTGAGCGCGAGCGATCGCCATGGTGATTTGGGGCTTACCGGGGTCTTGATTGCCCGCAGAGAAGGGACCATCGCGAGGATCGACAGCCTGCTGATGAGCTGTCGCGTCCTCGGTCGTGACTTGGAAATCGCCTTTGTCGAGTACTGCCTCAAAGAACTTTCGACGAGTTGGAATCCAGGCTTATTTCGCGCCGAATACATCCCCACCGCGAAGAATGGACAGGTCGCGGGGTTTTGGGAAAAGGAAGGGTTTTTGCGAACGACGAAGCGCGACGAGACTGCCTTTTTCGAGCTGGTACCCGCTGGACGCAGGTGGAAGTCGCCGACGTTCATTCGGGTATTCGAGGATTGAAAGTCGTGGACGACAGAGCGAACCTGGACGGCCGACTGAGAGAGGTATTTGCCTCCGTCTTCAACCTCGAGCGGGAAGCAATTTCCGCGGAGATGTCGATGCGCACCTTCGCCGGTTGGGACTCGCTTCGTCAGATTCAACTCGTGCTCGCTTTGGAAGATGAGTTCAAAGTGTCTTTTTCAGAGCAGGAGGTCGCTACGCTGGCCAGTTTCTCGCTCTTCGCGGATGCGCTTCGAAAGCGAGCGGCCGGTTGAGATCGGGCCGCAAGCCGCTGGTGATTTTCGGAGTCGGCGAGCTGGCTGAGCTGGCTCACTTCTATTTCACCGAAGACGCTGGCCGCCGAGTAGCTGCCTTTACCGTCGATGCCGCTTACCTGCGAGGCGATGCGCTTCTTGAAACTCCGGTGGTGGCGTTCGAGACGATTACAGAGTCGTTTCCCCCATCCCAGTACGAAATGTTCGTGGCGATTGGATATCGAGACCTCAACAGCAAAAGGTCTGAACGCTGCGCGATGGCGGTTCAGCGCGGTTATCGATTGACCAGCTTCGCCAGCTCGAAAGCCGATCTGTGGCCGGGCTTTGTGCTCGGCGCGAACTGCCTCGTGATGGAGGGCAACGTTCTTCAGCCCCTTTCGCGCCTGGGGGAGGGGGTCATTCTCGGCAGCGGCAACCTGATCAGCCACCATGCGGTGGTCGAGGAGTACTGCTACCTCGCAGCGCGAGTCGTACTTGGCGGCGCGGCTCGAGTTGGACACCACAGCTTCGTCGGCTTGAACGTCACCGTTCGGGAGAACGTCAAGATTGGCGCGGCCTGTCTCATAGGCGCAGCTGCGTTGGTGCTAAAGGACGTTCCCGACGGCCAAGCGCTCTTAACCCAAGGCACGCAAGCTTCCCCGATGCCCGCCGCCAGGGTGCGCAGCCTTCTCTAGCCAGCGAGCGGAACTTGTTTGTCGCGCTTAACCAACGTGGGGGTGTCGGTTTGATCGACCGCCTCCATTACGATGAACCGCGGTCGGCCCTTCACCTGCTCGTAAGTTCTCGCCAGCCAGGAGCCCACCATTCCAATCAAGGTCAAATTCAGGCCACCCAAGACCACGATCAGCGAGGACAGCGATACCCAACCCGCGGCATAGTGGTCTGGCTGAACGAGCTTTCGCACCAGAATGTAGAAGGCGAGTGTGGTCCCTACGATCGTGACAGCAAATCCCAACCGCGTGGCGAATTGCAGCGGATAAGCGGAGAATGACGTCAAAGCGGTGAGAAACAGCTGCAGCTTTCGCGTCATGCCGTAGTGGCTTTTGCCGATTGGTCGAGGAGCTCGGACAACTGGGATCGCACGCTGAGGAAATCCGATCCACTCCATCAGTCCTGCGGTGAAGCGGTGATACTCCCGAAGCCCGAGCAGGGCGTCGACATACCTGCGACTCATCAAGCGCGTGGTGACGGGGTTGGGCGTCATCCGCATCCCCGAAAGGCAGTTGAACAGCCACCAGAAAATGGCTCCCGAGACCCGCTCGAAGATCTCACCGCGCCTGCGCTTCTGATAGCCGTAAACGACATCCACCGGCTGAGCGCGAAACTCATCTAGAAAGGTGCGGAGCAGCTCGGGCCGATCTTGAAGATCGGTGTCGAGGAGAAACACCAATTCTCCCCGCGCCAGTTCGAGCGCGGCGCCTACCGCGGCATGGTGTCCGAAGTTGCGAGACAATTGAAAAACCCTGGCGTGCGCAGGGTCGGCTCGCTGGAGCCTTCGCATCCGTTCGAAGCTTGCGTCTCGACTGCCGTCATCCACCAAGACGATCTCGTAAGTCAGCCCGGTCTGGGCCGCAGCTTCGGTCGCTTCCTGGTAGAAGCGCTCGACGGTTGCCGAGCCCTGGTAGACCGACCCTACTATCGAGAGAGCCGGGACAGGGGCTGTCACGCCTTGCGCTCCAGCATCTGAAAGAGAGCGACGCACAGGGACGGAAATTCGAGCCCGACCTTGCAAAAGGCCTCGAGTACCTCGGGGCGCCAGATCTCCATCTGCGCTTTCGACAATGGCTTCAGCAGAAGACCGCGTAGCGCCGTTTCCTCGAGATTCCCTGCGACGGCCAAATCCTGGCGCAACCGAGCCACGGAGTAGAGGCGGCGATGACCTACGAGCTCGTCCTTTTCTTGGAAGTAGTCCAAGCGAGTCACCATCCCTAGCTCGACACCCAACCGCCGGTTGAGGGATTCGAAATTAGGCACTGCAATCGCGATTTGGCCTCCTACCCGTACCAGGCGAGTGAGGGCGCGAAGAGCGGCGATCGGATCCGCGACGTGCTCCAGGACGAAGCTGAAAATGGCGAGATCGAAGGGCTGACTGGATTTGAACTCCTCCACTGTCCCGCAATGGGGAACGATTCGCCCTCGGTCCTGCGGCGACATTTCCAGAACCCGGTCCAGATTGAACTGCGCCGGATCGAGAATGTGCAGTTGCTCGAACGTTTGGAGGAGCAGACGGGTCATCACACCGGTGGAAACCCCAACTTCGATCACCCGCTTGGCACCGCCCCCGTAGCGTTCAATCAGTCGGGCGGTTTGCCGAATCAACAGCATGTCCTCCCAGTCCAGGTTGGGATCGTAACGGCGGCCGACATCGTCCCAGTCGATCGAGCGTGTCTCTGCGAGGTCGATCTCTTTCATTGGTGGGTCGCACCGCCAGAATATCGAGTGGTGGCGCTGGCTTGGTGCTCTCGACATTGTACAGGCTGATCTGAGGCTTTCCACCTGGTGCGCGGCACCGCTATCCGCAGCGAAAGCTGCATACATTTGGCGGGCGAGTAAGACCTGCTCCCGTCCTACTTCGACTCGAGGCCGCCGATCGACCTCAGCTCGAGGTAGGGCGCTTGCGTGGTCGCTCGCAATCGAAAGAAATGCCGGTTCGCGAAATGTTGACGCAGCGGCTCGAGCACGCCTGGAGCGTCATGGAGAATGAGAACGTCGTCGCTCCAATCGGGCCTCGGACGGCGCCAGTCATAGATAAACGACCCCGTCCGCCGGTATTCGTCGGACAATCCTTGCCACAATGGCCCATAGCGAGGCGCCAGGACGATTGCGTTTGTCAGGCCGGCGGACTCCAGGAAGCCGTAGATGTCCCGCTGCACGACGGCTTGGCGCTGTAAGGCAACCGATTGCCACAGAGAGAAGGTTCCGAGACTAAGCGCCAGCGCGCCGGCCAAAACGCCGGACACCTCAGGCAAGGGAATCGATTTCTCCTCACACCAGCGTTTGATCCGGACCATTCCGTGGACCGCGAGCACGGTCAGCGGTACTGCGGCCTCCGAGTAATGGATCGGTCCCACCAGATGCAGGCCGAAGTTGTCGTGCGTGAGCCCGAGCCCGAGGTTGCATAGAACGCCCAGTCCGAGCAGCCGGGTCAGCCGATCGGCGCTGAAGCCGAGCGCAGCGAGAGCCGCCCCCAGCGGACCCGCAAACCAGATCACCAGCATCAGCAGGTTGTGGCTCGTGTTAGCACCGAAGCGATGCCAAAACAGGGCGGGATCTTTCAGGCCGGCGAGAGGTCCAGCCCACGCTTCGGTCAGGAGGGGATTGGCCGCGAACCGGGCCGGCAACAGCGGGTTTCCGGTAACCGCCCAATCGAAGACGGCGAAAGCCAACAACGGGCCGGCGACTCCGAACGCGAATCCGGCCGAGGCGAAAGGTGCCCCAGGCTGACGCCGCACCGCCCGGATCATCAGGCTCAAGACCAAAGGCAAAGCGAGGCAGGCAATCTCCGTCGGCCGACAAAGAAAGGCACCGCCCATACAAAAACCGGTGGCCACCCACCACCCTGGTTTGCCTCGCGTTTCGGACATCACGTAACACCAGAGTGCAAGCGCCAGCAGGCCGCGTGAGAGCAGATGAGCGTGGGACGTATACGACAGGGTGCAAATCATCGGCGAGAGCAGCGCCAGCCCCGCGGCGACAGCGCCCCAGAATCGTCCGAGCCGATGTCCAACCAGTGCGGCAACAAAGCTCACCGCAAGCGCGGAAGCGAAGGCGAATATCCACGGGCCGGATTGGGTCCACTCCGAAAAGGCCCACGCCAACTGGACGCCTGGCCAATCGAATGCGGAGAGTTTCCCATCGTGCAAGAACAAGAATCGAGTCGGAAGCGCCGCGAGCGGATCGAAGGCGGGCACCGAGGCTTGGCCCATTGCCAATACCTGGCCTCCAAAGCGGGCGGCATATTCATCGTCGGTGATTGGGTAGTCCAGAAGGAATATTGCGCGGCCCAGGCGTGCCACCGCGACCGCCACGGCGAAAATCGCGACGAGGGCAAGCGACAACTGGCGCGAATCCATTTCCACCAAGGCCCGCCGCGCGCGCTGTGCTGCCTCCCAAATGAATGGGTGCAGGGCGTACCCGAGCAATGCGCCGCCCGGCAGCAGCAACAGCGCCGACCCCAGCCAAAATTGCAGCTCGCCCGCATTGCTGTTGGTGAAGGGCGCGACGAACCTGATCGAAAGACCTGGAGTGGTCTGCCCCAACCCCCAGAAACAGGCGTAGCACAAAAGGCCAGCGGCCAACGCCACCCACCTGCGTGCATTCCACCCGGGACGGTCCATCAATTCCGCTTAGCGAGTCGAGCGGCTACCTGGTGAGGATGTCCACCACCCGCGCCTGATCGGATTCGCTCATTGAATTATAGAACGGAAGCCGCAGCAACCGATCGCTGACCTCTTCGGTCACGGGGCACTGGCCAGCCTTCCCTCCGAATTTTTGTCCCATTCCGGAAAGATGCAGCGGCAGGTAATGAAAGACGCTGGTTATCCCGGAGTCCTTGAGCTTCGCGATTACCCTCTGCCGTTCCTCGAGGGAGGGGAGGAGCAGGTAATACATGTGGTAGGACTGCTCGCAGTCGTCCGGCACGATCGGCGGTCGGATCTGATGACGGCTTGCCCATGGCCCGAGAGCGCGATGGTAGAACTCCCAAATTTGCTTGCGCCGCTTCTGGATCTCCGGCCAAACCTCGAGCTGTGCATATAGGAAGGCGGCGAGCACATCCGAGAGCAGATAGCTGGAGCCGATGTCCATCCAGGTGTATTTGTCGACCTGCCCTCGGAAGAAGCGCGATCGGTTGGTGCCCTTCTCGCGAATGATCTCCGCCCGTTCGATGTAAGCGGGGTCGTTGACCAGCAACGCGCCGCCCTCGCCGCAGGTGATGTTCTTGGTCTCGTGAAAACTTTGAGTGGCCATTGCGCCAAAGGTGCCCAGATTTTGTCCGCGATATTTGCCGAACAGTCCGTGCGCGTTGTCTTCCACCACCGGGATGCGTCGGGCGGCGGCGATTTTCATCACCCGGTCCATGTTGCAGCCGACCCCCGCATAGTGCACGACCACGATCGCCTTGGTCCGCGGGCCGATCAGGCTCTCGAGTTGATTCTCATCGATGTTGAGGGTGTCCGGTCGAACGTCCGCGAAGACCGGTCGCGCCCCGCGCAACACGAAAGCGTTTGCAGTGGAAACGAAGGTGAACGATGGAACGATCACTTCGTCCCCGGGCTGAATATCCAGGAGAAGGGCGGACATCTCGAGCGCATGGGTGCACGAAGTGGTCAACAACGCTGCCTTGGTACCCACCGCGGTTTCGAGCAGAGCACGGCATTTGCGCGTGAACGCTCCGTCCCCGGAGATGTGCCCCGCGGAGAGCGCCTGCCAGATGTACTCGAATTCCTTACCGGTCAGCGATGGACGATTGAACGGAAGACGAGGCGGCGAAGCATTCGGGCTCGCCTCGCCAGCCGGCGAGGTGCGCGGCGTTGTTTCACCCATTCGATTCAGTATCTCAAAGTCGAAACTCTTGCCGATAGGTGGGCGCATTGCAATTGGGCCAATCCCCTGTACGCATACGTAGTTAATTCAACCAGGAACCTGGATTAATAATCGGCGAGTTTACGAGAAAATTGCGGCTCCCTTCGTTCCGCGCTTTCAAATTCGTCCCAGGTCGGCCCCGAGGTCGTTTGCTCCAAGCGACGGGCCTCTTCATCGAGCCGCCGAATCGCGGCAAGCTTCTCGTCTCGACCCAGCTGGGCCTGATTCACTGCGGCTCGCATCACTTGCAAGGTCTGGTCGTAGACGCGCAACGGCACCGGGAATGGATGTCCATCTTTTCCGCCGTGCGCGATGGAAAAGCGCGCTGGGTCGCTGAAGCGGCAGGGCGCGCCGTGAAGCACCTCGGCCACCGTCGCAAGGGCGAGAACGGTCCTCGCTCCAAGCCCCGGGGTGAGAAGTAGCTCCGCGAAATCCTTGGGACCCCGCTCCCGTGCGGCGGCAAGGGTTCCATGAAGGCGGCGAAGCACGACGTCCTGCGACGTGACCGGATGGTGGGACGGCATTTGCAGATGAGGAAGCACGAATTGGTTTTCGCGCGGCATGCGCAGCTGGGACAGTTCGGCAACAACCCTGTCCGGGCCCTCGAGCACGAGCTCGATTTGGGCGTCGCGCGACAGACCAGCGCGCCGGTCGGTGAGATTCACGATCGGTGGTCCGGGCTGTCCCTCGATTGCCGAATGGGGCTCATCCACAAAGCTCGTTAATCCCTCGGACAGCCAGTGATAGCGCCGCGCCTGGCGTCTCGCGGGATTCATTCCCTGCTGGACGATCACCCAATCGCCTTCGTCGGTCACCACAAAGCTGTGGAGATACAGCTCGAACCCGTCCTGCACTGCCGCGTTGTCGACCTTGGCAACCAAGCGGCTGGTTCGAATGTACGCTTCGGCATCGAGCCCAACGCGATCGGCAAGCGCCTGCAACTCCGCCGGCGTACGTCGCGAATGCTTTCCGCGGCCTCCACACACGTGGATTCCTAACTCCGTCTCGAGTGGCGCCAGGCCGCGTTTGAGCGCTCCCAGCACGCTGGTGGTGATGCCGGACGAATGCCAATCCATTCCCATCACGCAGCCGAGTGACTGGAACCAGAACGGGTGCGAAAGGCGCTTGAGGAATTCCTTCTTTCCATAGTGAAGGACGATCGCCTCGACGAGAACCCGGCCAAGCCTGGCCATGCGACCGGATAGCCAAGCGGGAACCCGGCCTCCATGGAGCGGCAAGTCGGCGCTTCCTGTTCGCTGAGCCATACAGATGTTCAGGGTAGCGCCCAAGCGGAGGTGCTGCCAACTCCGCCCGCAGGTTTTTCGAGCTCTGCTGGCAAGGCCTCACTCGACGATGCTAGGGCTCGGCCTGGAGGGATTGAGATGAAGCGAAAGCCAAAGGCCAGGACTGGGCGGACGGACCGAGCGAAAAAACGGCAAGTGCGTGCCCGACCGTCGGTGAAAAGCAGGGCACCCAGTAGGCGGGCCACACCGAGTACCCGGTCGTTGGCCGAGAAGCTCCGCGTTCGTGCTGGAACCGCGATTGCGGTGCTGAACTGCCCCAAGCCGCCCGATGCACTCCTCGGACCGATGCCGGAAAAGGCATCGGTTCAGCTGACTTTGGACAACCCCGCGGACCTGGTTCTTCTCTTTGTGAGAAACAGCCAAGAGTTGGGTCAGCACGTCCAGACCATCGCGGACAAGCTGTCGAGCGCGCTGGATCTGTGGGTGGCCTATCCCAAGCAAAGCTCAGAAATCGAGACCGACCTTACCCGCGATGCTGGATGGGATCCGATGCATCGGCTCGGCTGGGGCGTGGTTTCGCTCGTCTCTGTGGACGAGACGTGGACCGCGATGCGCTTCAAGGTCCGCGCGCAGGCTGAATGAGACGCACTTAGACTGCGGCGATCTGAGCCGTTGGCACCGGTATCAGAGCTGGGTTCGTCAACTCCACGCGCCGGGCGATCCATCGGTACGCGATGGACAGCACGACGGTCCACACCACGTCGCCGACCAGCGTTCCGCCAAAGAACGGAATCGCGGCTACGTAACAAGCCGCGAGCCCATTCAGCGTCAGCCCGTAGATTCCCTTGATCCAGACGCCGAAGTTGGACAGCACGAAGAACCCAGCCGCGCCCAAAACCGCCGCCCCGATTGCGCCGCCCCGCACCGCACGAAGCCATCGGCCCAGCAGGAGCTGGACCAGGAACCCAGCGTAGATGAAAGGGGTACCGACATCGAAGGCGCGAATCCCTTTGAGCGTTCCAAGGGCAAAGTCGCTGATCAACATCGCGGCCAGAGTGAGGAGCATTCCGCTCCCTAGCCGCATCGTTCGCCCTGCGAAGACACTGGTCGCCCCCACCGGGGCGAAGTTCGGAGGGTGTGGGACCAGACGAAGAACCACACAAGCTAGCAGCATCAGAATTGGCAGCATCGGTGCTCCTTTATTGCCGTCACGGTAATTAGCACAAGTTTCTTTAAGGATCGTCGATCGGGAAACTAGAGGTCAGCCCGGGCGCCCAGAAATAGAGTACGGCTGGGGACTGGAAAGCTGCGCACCTCCTCGTAACGCTCGTTTAGGGCGTTCTCGACGCGCCCGAAAAGCCCCACGTTCCTGGTGAGCTGATACTCCGCGGTGATGGCCAGTAGGGAATAAGATGCGAGGGACACTTGCATCGGGGTCAGCGAGCTGAAGTCGAGGTCGTCCCTGGTTCCCACGTAAGTGAATCGCGCTCCGAGGCTCAATCCTCCAATGGATTGACGAACTTGCGCATCCACCTTGTGGCGCGGCCGGCGGATCAAGTCTCGGCCCGTGCTTCGATCCAATGGGTGCATCCAGGTGTAGTCCGCTCGAGCGTTAAATGCTCGATAGGAGAGCGCGACGAAGTTTTCCACGCCCGTGATGCGAGCCGAGCTCGTATTGATCGACTGAAAGGTAAAAGGGTCATAGCCAATCAGTTGAGTGACATCGGTCGTGAAGAACGTGCTGCCTACCGTCAGAACCCCGTCGAAGAGCGCTTGGTCGAGGCCGGCATCGAAGGACTGGCTGCGTTCCGGTCTAAGGTCCCGGTTTCCATATTGCGGATCGTAGAGCTGCAACAGGCTCGGCGCCTTAAACCCGCTGCCTTCGGTGGCATGAAGGCGAGTGCCTGTGGGCACGATTTCGTACGCGACGGCCACCGTTTGGGTCACTACGTCTCCAAAGAGGGAATGATGGTCCCAGCGCGCTGATCCGGTGAGGTAGAGGCTCTCAAACAGTTGCTGGCGATCTTCCACCGTCACTGCATAGGTCCGAGCCGAGGTACGCGGGAAGGCGCTCGAAAAAGTGAAACCGAAGCCGGTAAACGAAGAGGAAGTTTGGGCGGTATCCTCTTTGGCTTCGAGCAGCACCAGGGCTTCGTTCCCGCGAAAGAGCTTCACTTGGTGCTGCCAATCCAACTTGCTCTTGATCCCGAGAAATCGCCCTTTGGAGCTCGCGGGGTTGACGACATCGGGTAGGTTATCCACAGAACGCGAGGTATGGGCCCAGGAGAAACCAAGCGTTTGCAGCCAGCGACCTTCGAGCAGAGCCCCGCGCAGCTCAGGGCGCATCAGCACCTGGTCGATTCGCGAGATGTAATTAGGGTCATAAACGGCGCGGCCATTTTGAATGTCGTCGATATTGGTTCGCGAGTTGAGGTAACGAGTTACGAGTGAGAGCTTCCAAGATTCCAGGAAGGATGTGCTCAGACGGGCGCTGAGGTTGGATCGTAAATAAGGTCGGGTCTGCAATGGGCTTGTGGAGATTCCATCGGTGCGAAGGCCGCTTGCGCTGACTGCGTAGTTGACCCAAGGGGTCCCGCCGGAGGCGGAAACCAATCCATGAACCGTCTGATAACTGCCACCTTCTCCAACGAAACTGAAGCGGGGAGGTCCAGATCCTTCCCGGGTGATGATGTTGATCACCCCCCCAATGGCGTCGGATCCGTAAAGGCTGCTGGCCGATCCGCGCAGCACCTCGATCCGAGCGATGTTGTCGGGGGCAAAGTCAGAGAAGTCGACGGCCCCCGTCGGGCTGCTTGGATCGGCAAGTTCCACTCCATCCACCAGCGCCAATGTGTGATTGGAGTTTGTGCCTCGAATGAACACCGAGGTCACGGCTCCATAGCTTCCATTGCGCACCACGTCCACGCCGGGGACCAGCCGTAGGGCTTCGGAAATCCACAGATACTGGTTTGCCTTCAGTTCCTCGGCGGAGATCACCGTCACGGAGCTACCGACGTGACTGGCCGGGGTTTCCGTGCGTGTCGCGCTGACCACTGTCTCGAGCTTCGCCTGGGACGGGTTCCGAGCTTCCTCGCCAGATTGATCGGCGTGAACGACTTGCGAGACCAGGATGAGGGCTGCTGCAAAGACCGCCACCACGCCCCACCGGGCGTGGGACGCGCATCGAATGAACGTATTCATCTTTTCCTTCCGCTCTCTCGCTCGAAGAGAGAAGGCAAAGCGGCAAACTGCTGCCGCACCCTGGGCAGGTTTCCTGGCTCTCGGGACTCAGGGTTCAGCGAACGCCAAACCCCGATCGAGACCTCCGCCTTCCCTTGCGTTTGTTCCAAGCAAAGTGGCGACTACCGAGGTCTCTAGGCCCTCCTATGAAGGCCGCCCGAATACAGTGGCGGGACCGCGCCGGATTCTCACCGGCTTCCCTCTTAGCCCGACATGGGCACCCGAAGGCGCCGCGCTTCTACCCAGGGATTCGCGAGGCCGTCAAGCAAAAGAAGGAGGAGTGCGTGTTGGGCCGAAGTGCATTAATTCGGCCCTCATGACATTCCTGCAGCAGATGACGGAGTGGCTTGGACCTCGCCGGCTGTTTTGGGCGATGCGGTTCTACCCGCCCTATCTCGGCGCGGGCATTCGCGTGCGAAACATCGATCCGTCGCTGCGCTATATTGAGGTTGAGATGCCGCTGAGGCCCTGGACGCGAAACTACGTTGGCACTCAATTTGGTGGATCTCTGTATTCGATGTGCGATCCCTTCTTCATGTTGTTGGTGATGATGAGGTTGGGGCCGGCGTACATCGTCTGGGACAAGTCGGCGCAGATTGACTTTCTCAAGCCAGGTCGGGGCGCAGTCCGGGCGAGATTTGACGTCAGCGAGGACCAGCTCAAGCGAATCAAGGATGGCGTGGAGCGAGAGGGTAAAGTGAACCCGGTATTCGAAGTCACGGTAGCCGATCTCGAGGGTATTCCGATCGCGCGGGTCACTAAGACGCTGTCGGTGAGAAGGTGGAATCGCGAGAGCTAAGTACTGGATCTTCGTTATCAGGGAACGCTGGTGATCAGGCTTCCGCCGCATGCTGGTCGGATAACGCTTGAGCAGCGGGCCAATCGCCGTGAGGCGATGACGTCGACGTAGTCCCACCAAGCCCCCGTCACTACGAGTTCCTCGTACATTGGTACACTCGCGGCGGACTGGAACGCCGCATATCGTTTCGCTCCCCTGAGCTCGATCGCCGCGTATCGCTCCTCGCGAAATTTTGCTTGGATTTCATGTAGGCCTGCATCTGCGGAGCTTTCGCGGAATCGGCGACACTGCGCAGAGCGGCGCGGAGTTCGGGGAGAAAAGAAGATCGCATCGCGGCGTTTGACCAGATTGTCCGGTATGCTACTGAGCGAGCAACTTGCCGCCCATCGCGGCATATGTATTTAGATCCGTTTTAGGCGATCCGGCCGGAATCGCCTGAGAGCATCAACCCACCTCGCGTCCCATGGGGGCTGACCAATGTCTCGAGATCGATCCGGTATTACACGTAGTTTCCTCATCCCGGCACTGCGATTTTTCGGCTGCATTGCTCTTGTGATCAGCAGCGCTGTCGCCGCTGCCCGGCCGTTGACCTCGCTGCAATTACCGCTGGCTTTCGAGCCTTACCGCGGGCGGCAGTGGGGCGAAGCCCAGTTTTTGGCTCGCACGCCTGGCGCAAACGTGTTTCTCACGGCCGAGGGGCCCGTTTTCGCTCTCGTCTCGGGTGAGAGTTTTCGAATGCGTTTGATTGGCGCGAAACCGGCTCGCTTAGAGGGTCGCGACCTCCAGCCCGGAAAGGTTAATTATTTCGTTGGCGACGATCCCTCGGCGTGGAGAACCGGCGTTCCGATCTATCGGCAGGTCGCTTCGATTCGAGCTCTACCTGGAGTCGACCTGATCTTCTACGGAAGTCAGCGCCAACTGGAGTACGACCTCAAGGTGGCCCCGGGAGCCGACCCACGAGCAATCCGATGGGTTTTCGAAGGAACGAGCGGACTGCGGCTCGATTCGGATGGGAGCCTGGTGGTCGCTGTTGGAGGTGCGGAGGTTCGTCAGGCGCGGCCGCGCATCTTTCAATCGCTAAGTCGCGGACGTCAGCGTGAAATTGCGGGTGAGTACGTAATCACGGGTGAGAGGGAAGTAGCCTTCCGGCTCGGCGATTACGACCGCGCAAAGGCGTTGACGATTGACCCCGTCCTGGTGTTTTCGACCTACCTCGGTGGCCGCCGAGATGACCAGGGGCTTGGAATCGCCGCCGATTCAAGCGGTGCGGCTTACATTACCGGCGTGACCACATCGGGGGACTTTCCGATCGTGGCCGGCACGCAAAGGCCAAGCGGCTCGCTGAGCGATGCCTTCGTGACCAAGCTCAACCCGGCGGGAACGGCAATCGTTTATACGACCTATCTCGGGGGCATTGGCAGAGACAGCGGCAATGCAATCGCTGTTGATGCTTCTGGAAACGCCTACGTGGCAGGCGACACGGAATCCAGCGACTTTCCCACACTGAATCCGGTTCAGAACTCAATCGGAGGCCGGAGGAACGCATTCGTTACCAAGCTCAGCCCCACCGGCGCACTCGTCTATTCGACCTACCTGGGTGGCGGTGGGCAGGACAGCGCTTTTGGAATCTCGGTGGACGGAGCGGGGAACGCCTACGTCTGTGGAGAGACACGATCGTCGAACTTTCCAACGCTGGCGCCACTTCAGGCTTCGAGTGGGGGAGGGACCGACGGTTTCGTAGCGAAGCTGGCTCCTTCTGGATCACAGCTGGTGTATTCAACTTATCTCGGCGGCAGCAGGGAGGATCACGCGAACGCAATTGCGGTGGACGCTTCCGGGGCCGCTTATCTCGCGGGCGATACAACCTCCACCAACTTCCCGGTCGTCGCTCCCCTGCAAAGCAGAAATGCGGGTAGTGCGGATGTTTTCGTCAGCAAGCTTAACCCGGCGGGATCGGCCCTGGTGTACTCGACCTATTTCGGCGGTGGAGGACCGGACTCGGCCCAGGGCATTGCGCTCGATAGATCAGGAAGCGCGGTCGTGGTGGGCTACAGCTTGTCAGTGGCTTTTCCGACCACGGCCGCCGCAGTCCAGGAGGGCAACGCCGGGTATGGAGACGCCTTCGCTTTTAAGCTCGCCCCCGACGGAGGGTCGGCGATCTACTCAACCTTGTTCGGCGGGTCCCGGGATGATTGGGCGAATGCTGTCGCTCTCGACTCCGCAGGAAATGCGCACATCGTCGGGTTAACGTCATCTCCCGACTTTCCAGCGGTCAATGCGATCCAATCCAATCTGGCCGCTACCTACAACGCTTTCGTCACCGCCCTCGATCCGCTTGGGATGGCATTTCTGTACTCCACTTTCTTGGGCGGCTCGGGCGGCGACCAGGGAACCGCGATCGCTCTGGATCCTTCCGGAAATGTCTACCTAACTGGGATTACGGCCTCGACGAACTACCCCACCTTGGCCGCGCTGCAGACTTCAAACGCGGGCGGCGATGATGTCCTGGTGAGCAAGCTGGCTCCGACCAGAGCGCTTCCGCTTTCATCGATCGATCCGCCATTCGGCTCCGGGTTCCGACGACGAACGGTGATGATCCGCGGAAGCGGCTTCGTCTCGGGCGCAACGGTCAGCTTTGGTGGCGCTGCCTCCCCAAATGTGACGGTGGTGAACTCCAACCTGATCAGTGCCAGGACGCCGCCCCATTCAGAGGGGCTCGTCGATGTCGTGGTCACCAACCCGGATGGAACCGCTGGGATATTTGCCAGTGGATTTGAATTTGTCGAGCCCGATCGGGGCGGCTGTCAATCCACGCCCGGTGAGACTCCGTTTGGAGTGCTTGGGTCAGCAGCACTCATCCTGGTGTGGCTGCCGCGATCCCGAAACCGCCGACGCGGCTGCGGACGTTAGGCAGGTCTCAGGGACGCTGCTGAGCGCGCAGCTGGGCCTCAATCTTCTGCCGCACGTCGGGCGGAAGGTTTTCGAGGCCGCGCATTCCGCCTCCCGTGCTCGGAGGCGGAGGAGGCTGCTTCTTGAATAGCTCGATGCCCGTCTCGAACCGAGTGCGGACAGCGTCGTAGATCGCATAGGTGAGATTGTCCGCGGAGCCCTTCACGTACGCTTCTTTGCCCTTGTCGCTTTTGAGCTCCTTGCCGAAGCGAAGAGACTGGGTGGCGCCACCCTCCACCGCAATGTCCACCATCGTGGTTGACCGCGACAAACCGGTCTGCGCCGGATTCGCCGCTGTCTCCACGACGCGACTGGCGCGAAGAGCCTTGAGCATTTGCAGGTGGCTCTGGACCTGACCGGGATCGAATTCGAACCCAGCCGGAAGTTTCTTTGGCTCTACTATTCTCCAGCTGTCCCCCTCCTTGAGCACGACCGTCTTCTTGCCGGGTGACTGGATGGTGACCTTGGTCGCTTTTTGCGGATCGAAGGACAACAGCGTGAGATCCCGCAGCTCCGACGCCTTTCGGCTCAGATTGGTCGCGCTGTACTTTGGCACTAAGTACACCTGCGGGTCGCCTTCCATCCGCGCCGCGACCGCTCCCTTGGTCTGCACGTCCTTACCTTCGTACTCGTTCCCCAAATGCAGCACGAGCTTCTTACCGTCCTTGAGCCGAGCTTCGAGGATGGTGTGATCGCCGGAAAGCCCAAGGGACTCGTCGCTGGCCGGAGCATCGAGAAAGTCCTGTGCGCGGATCGAGGCAAATTGCTGCACGCTGCCCTGCGCCGCCGAGCTATCGAAGCGGAAGCCTGGCGGAAGCGGGGTTCCTTCCTTGAGAATCCATCCGCCACCCTCGGTCTTCGCCTGGATCACATAGGGGTCACCACCTCTAGGGTGCACCGATAGTTCGCTGATCTCGTCCGGCTTGAGGTTCAAGATCGCTCGCTTTCGCCAGCCACTGGCATCTTTGCGGACCAGCCATTGGAAGCGGCCCTGGGCCACATACGTCGCGTTCTCGCTAGCCTTGCGAAGATAAACGCCACCGGCCTTGGCAGATTTGCCGATCACAAGGTCGAGAGGAGGCGCGCCCTGGCTGATAATCTTGACTTTCAGGCCCTTGGTCTCGTCCGTCTCGTACTCCGCCTGCCGCTCCGCCTTCTCGCTAATCAGATCCTGCGCTTTGAGCTCTTTGAGCGCGTCGAGCACGGAGTTCACCTGCGCTTCATCGGCCGGGTGTTTTTGCTCTGGCTTTGCTGGATCCGCCACCGTCCAACCAGCGCCCTCCTTTTTAAGGCTAGCCGACTTGGCGCCCGAGATTTCTAGGGCAATTACTTTGTCCTTCTCAATCTGCGGCAGCTCCAGCTTTCGGACGCCGACGCTGACCTCTCGCTCGCGAGTGGCAAGAAACACCACCAAGAGTAGGACAAACACTCCGACGACGATGATCGTGGCCCTTTTCATAAAATGCTCTCCCTAGATGGTGATCGCGCGGCGTTGTCCTTCTCGCATCCTCCAGCGCACGACTCCATACAGAACGAGCAGGAGTGGAACTCCGAGGATGTTTCCGAACTTCACCGCGTTACGCGTGGCGGTGCTGAGGTCGGCTTGGATCGGTGGCTCTGACATGCCTCGAGAACGTATCGCAAGCAGCGCTGGATCGAGCAGAAGCCAATCGGCGACGTTCAACAGAAGCTTGGGATTGGCCGATCGCCCCATGAAGTCATCCAGGAACAGCGATGAGCTGCCGGCGACGATGATCCGTGCCTCCGACTTGCTTTCCCCTACCAGCGGGGCGCCGGAGCTGGTGGCGGCGCTCGAGGCTTGTGCCTCGGAAGCGTAATGGCTTGGGATCTTTCCGCTCACCTGCACCATCAGATTGTAGGGACCGGTGAAGGTGATGTTTTCCGAGCCCCAGTCTCGCTGCGGGTTGAGGTTGAAGGGCTTGGACTCAAGCCAGCTTTTCGAGCTGCTTTTCGCCAGAACCGCGATGCGCTTGCCCTCTCCGGAAGAGGCCGACACGGGCATCGTGAATGGAAAAGTGATCCCGCTCAGTCCCTTGCTCACGGGACTGTCTCCCTCGAGCCGCTGCAAAATCGGAACGAACGGGTATCTCGTCGGCATCGTGACCACCATGAAGCCGCGGCGCTCTTGGATTCCGACTTGAGCGGACTGCACGTCCGCGACCAGCTTATCTTCCAGAGTGATCCCGTAGCTGGCCAGCAGTGGACCCAAGCCATGCTCGGTCGGCTTGGGCTCGAAGGTCTTGAGGTCCACTTGGGCGGCATCGAGGAAGAAGCCGGCGCTTTTGCCCTGCATAATGAACTGGTCGACCAGCTTCATTTCCTCGGGCCTGAACGGCCTGGCCGGGCCAACCACCATAATTGCGTCGATCTCGTCCTCGATCTTCTGCTTGCCTGAGAGATCGAGCGGACGGACTTGGTAGACCTCGCTCAGGGCATTTTCAAACTGGTGCAGTCGTTCATTGAGCTTTGGCTCATCATGGCCTTGGATCACGCCGATCACCGGGGTCTTGGAACGAGTCATCTTTCGGATCAGCGCGGTGATGTCGTACTCAAGATTCCTCGTGTCCTGGACGACGGGAATGACCTCTTTCTTCTCCTGGTACCCGAGCACGATTCCCATGTACGCCAGCACGGTCTGCGCTTGGTCTTCTTTAAAGGATTGGATCGTCAGTGGCTGAATGCCTTCCTGCGCGAGTTCCCTTTCCATTTGGGTCGGCTCGTGCACTGCCCGGCCGAAGATGTCTCGCTTCATTTCCTTCTTGGTGTCGCGGTCCTTCGCGATTGGATCGATGAACTGGAAGCTGAGCTGGCCCTTCGACGCCGCGCGGTACTCCTGCAGAAGGTCTCGAACGTAGCGGGCGTTTCCAGCGTACTGTGGCGGCAGATTCTCGCTGAAGTAGGCCTTGACCGTCACCGGATCCTGCAATGAGGCCATTGTCTCTCTCGAGCCCTTGGAGAGGGTATAGACCTTTTCGCGAGTGACGTCGAAGCGGGTGAAGGCGCGTAGCCCGAGAAGGTTGAGCAGCACCAGGCTGGCGATCACCGCGGCGATGAAGATGGTGGCATTTCGGGTGCCGTGATTCATAGTGAGCCTCACTGTCGAGCCGTGGCCAGCGCGCGGGTGGTGAGAACCAGTCCGACCGCGGTGAGCGAAAGGTAGAACACGATGTCGCGGGTATCGAAGACGCCACGCGCGATGTTCTCGAAGTGGTAGTCAACCGAAAGGTACTGAAACACTTCACCCAGCGACTCGGGCAGCACGATTGCGACTCGGTTGATCAACGAGAAGGCGACGCACAACACCAGACCAACGATGAACCCGACGATTTGGTTGCGGCTCAGCGCGCTGCCCCACAAGCCGAGGCCGACGAAGCTCGAAGCCATGAGCAGAAGGCCCAGGTAGCCTCCGATCACCGGTCCCCAGTCGAAATTGGAGCCCTTCGCGGTCAGGCTTGCCACCGAGAATGCGAACGGCAGCGTCCACAGCAGACCGACTGCCAGCATCCCGAGTGCGGCGGCGAATTTTCCAAGCACCACCTGCCAGTCCTTCACCGGCATGCTGAGCAAAAGCTCCAGCGTTCCGCTTTTTCGCTCTTCGGCCACCAGGCGCATCGTGATCGCTGGGACGAACACCATGAAAATCAGCGGGGCCAGCCCGAAGAAGTT
The DNA here is from genome assembly GCA_036781205.1 of Myxococcaceae bacterium. GTDB lineage: Bacteria > Myxococcota > Myxococcia > Myxococcales > Myxococcaceae > DAIQBK01. Next base: position 2,489 of record DAIQBK010000013.1, on the reverse strand, counting down.
GCGCATCGAGGCCACTCCCGCTGGGAAGAACGCGATGAAGAAGAAGAAGGCCGAGAACACCAAAAACGCGCCGATCACGATGTACGCAAGCGGCGTCTGGAAGAATGTCTTGAATTCTCGCTTAGCAATTGCCAATGCGGTGTCCATAAATCCTCTGAATCTGGGTTAGGCGGCGGCTGCGGGAGGCTCTTTACGCTGGGGCTCCCCGGCCGTGAGCTTGCGGAAGGTCTCTTCCAGGCTGACGTGCCTGCGTCGGACTTCGAGGATCAGCAAGTTGTTTTTTACTGCCGCCTCGAAAAGACCTCGGCGCGGATCCTCATCTGCGTAACGGAGAACGAACCCGAGCGTCCCTGGGCCCTCGGCCTGTCCGGACTCAACCGCGGAAACGCCGGGTATGCGCTCGAGCAGGGAGCGGACCTCAGTCGGCTGGAGCGTTCCTCCAAAGCGCGAGGCCAGCACCACTTGGACGGTTCCCCCTTGACCGGTGGTCAGATGCTCCGGCGTATCGTCGGCCACCAACTTGCCTTCGTTGATGATCAGAACTCGGTTACAGGTCGTCTGGACTTCGCTGAGGATGTGGGTACAGAGAATGACTGTCTTGGCCGCTCCTAGCTCTTTGATCAGATTGCGAATCTCGACGATCTGATTGGGATCCAATCCGCTGGTCGGCTCATCGAGAATCAACAGATCCGGATTGTGGAGAATCGCCTGCGCGAGCCCAACGCGCTGTCGAAACCCTTTGGACAGCTCGCCGATTTTCTTTCCAATCACCGATACCAGTCCGCACCGCTCGGCAGTGTTCTTCATCCGGGCCCGTCGCTCGGCTGCCGGGATGCCTCGAACTTGGGCAACAAAGTCCAGGAAATCGACCACGATCATTTCTTCATAGAGCGGATTGTTCTCTGGCAAATAGCCGAGCAACCGCCGGGTGGCGATCGAGTCGACCGTCACATCCATCCCCGCGATACGGGCTGTTCCGGCCGTGGGGGTGGCGTAGCCCGCCAGAATCTTCATCGTGGTGGACTTGCCTGCTCCGTTCGGACCAAGAAAGCCCACGATCTGACCGCGGGGAACCTGGAAGTTCAGTCCTTGGAGCGCGTGGGTAGTGCCGTAGTCCTTGGTCAGACCCTCAATGCTGATCATCGGTTGCGACATAGGTTTCTATCCGTTTGAGCGAAAAGCCTCGAACGGGTTGGAGCCCATAGGACGTCGAAGTAGGCGCTGTCAATGGGTCCGCGAGAGGATGTCGCCTACGCCCCTACCGCTCTTCCGGTAGGCTCACTCAACGAAGTAGGCGCCTGGCGGGATGGAAGGCTTGCACGCTCTGCTCCCCGGGTTGAGCAACAGATAGCCAAATTGCCTTTTTCCTGCTCAACGCAATCACGCTCGCGAGCCTCATCCCGAGGATTTGGGTTTGTTGAAGAACGTGAGCAGGTCACTGAGGGCGGGACCTTCGGATCCAACGGCTTTTGCGATCTCGGAGAAAAGGAGTTTGAGCGGTTGGCCCGCGGCCTCGACTTCCGCAGCCTGCTTCATCAGATCGGCAGCGAGAGTAGGGCTCGCGACATCGGCTTGTGCAGGGGCGTCGGTCAATGCCAGGTTGGGGCCAGCGCCAGCCGAGTCTTGCGAACGAGTCGTAGCAGCCGTGCGCTGCTCGGCGGATGCCCCATCGATATCGCGCAGGAAGCATTCGAGCGCCGACTGGTAGTCCGCAACAAACTGGCGGACCAAATCTTTTGTTCGCTTGAAATTCCGACCGCTGATGACAACCTCGTCGCCAACCAGCGCACAGTGAAAGCCGTTGTACTCGTACTGCTGTGATGGAGCTCTTTTTCCGCGTAAGTACAGCGGACGGTTCTCGGTCTTGGCCAGCAACTTTGCAACGTGCTTTTCAGTCGCCCTGACCGTCCACCCCTCCTCGGCAGCCCTTTTCGCCAGTTTGGTCCTGGCCTTTAAGTCCTTGATTCGACTTAGAAATCTGACGTGTCCCTCTCCGATTGTGTCTTGTGACACAAGGTCACGGATAGCCTCAGGTTGGTCGAGAAGGTCGATGATTCGCTTCACCGAAGCATGGCTGCTGTAGCCATATCGTTTGGCGATTTCGTTCAAGCTGAAGCTGCAAGGTGCTTGCGTGAGCCGTTTGTAGCCGGCAGCCTTTTCCAGGATGTTGGTGTCGGCTCGCATCTCATTTTCGGTGACGACTCGAGCCGCCGCCTCGGCATCGTTCATGTCCTCACAGATGCAGCGGATGCTCTCCCAGCCCAACTCTTTGGCGGCTCGCCAACGCCGCTCGCCGGAAACGAGCTCGTAACCGTTCGCGATCGGCGTTTGCCCGGACTGGGTTTGAGGCGTGGAATGGGGACGAACCAAGATTGGGGTGCTCAACCCGCTCGCCCGAAGCGATTCAATCAACTGCTGCTCCTCAGCGGTCACGTGAAAACCGGCCAAACGCGGTCACCTGAAAACAGATTGGATGAAGTGGCTGGCCT
>DAIQBK010000012.1:173957-178875 GCA_036781205.1 Myxococcaceae bacterium | reverse complement strand
GTGTTCGCCGAACTGGTGTGCCGGTCCAACTTCTCTTTTCTTCGGGGCGCCTCCCACCCTGAGGATCTGGTCTTTACCGCGGCGCGCGAGGGCCTTTACGCGCTCGCGCTGACTGACGGCGATGGCCTTTACGGAGTGGTGAAGGCGCACCTTGCTGCCAAGCAGCTCAACGTCAAGCTCCTGATCGGCAGCCAGCTCACGTTGACGGATGCGCCCTCGATGATCGTGTACGCGCAGGATTTGGAGGGCTACCGCAACCTCTCTCGAGTCATCTCCGAAAGCCGGCTCAGCCATCCCAAAGGGGAGGCCGGGGTACCCTGGCAATTCTTGGCCCAGCACGCACGCGGGCTGATCGCGCTGCTTCCATTCCCCGCGCCGATCGATCGGGTGGCTCCGCTCGCCGAAGCGTTTTCTGGGCGGTTCTACGTTGGAACCGCGCGGTTGCTTTGCTCGGATGACGCCGTCCGCCGCGCTCGAGCCGAACAACTGGCGCAGAAGCTCGGCGCCCCGCTCTGCGCACACAACGACGTCCACACCCACTCGCGAAGGCGCCAGCCCTTGCAGGACGTCTTGACCGCAATCCGGCACAAGACCGCCTTGGCCGCCGCGGGGAACAAGCTCTTTCCCAACGCCGAGCGAACGATGAAAGGACCTCGGGAGATGGCCGAGCTGTTCGCCGATCAACCCGAACCGGTAGGTCGAACACTGGAGATTGCCGACGCTTGTCACTTCAGCGTCGAGGAGCTCCGCTACTGCTTCTCCGAGGAAACGCTTCCACCCGGGCATACACCCATGAGCTACCTCCGGCAGCTCACTTTGAAGGGCCTTTTCACGCGCTATCCCCAAGGGACGCCCGCCGACGTTGGAAAGCAAATTGAACGCGAGCTGGATCTGATCGAGAAGCTGAATTTCCCCGGATATTTCCTTGCGATCTGGGACATCGTCCGTTTCGCTCGCGAGCGAGGCATTCTTTGCCAGGGCCGCGGTTCGGCCGCCAATTCGGCGGTTTGCTACGCGCTGCAGATCACCTCGATCGATCCGGTCCGGATGGGATTGCTTTTCGAACGATTCATCAGTGCCGAGCGAAACGAGCCTCCGGACATCGACGTGGATTTCGAGCATGAGCGCCGCGAAGAGGTACTGCAGTACGTCTACGGGAAGCACGGCCGCGCTCGCTCGGGAATGGTCTGCGAGGTGGTGTGCTACCGCGGAAAGCTTGCGGTCCGCGAGGTGGGGAAGGCGTTGGGGCTCTCACTCGACCAGGTAGATCGGCTCTCGCGCGTGGTTGGGATGCGCGGCGATGCGGGTTTGACCGACGAACTTTTGCTCGAAGCCGGCGTTTCCCCAAAGGACCCGAAGGTGCGCAAGACGGCGCAGTTGTCCAGCGAGTTGGAGGGGTTTCCGCGCCACCTGTCGATCCACGTGGGAGGCTTCGTGATTACCCGCGAGCCGCTCTCCCAGATCGTCCCTCTCGAGATGGCGGCGATGAAGGGCCGCACCGTGGTGCAGTGGGACAAGGACGATCTGAACGCGGTGGGAGTCCTCAAGGTAGATCTCCTCGGTTTGGGAATGCTGACCGTTCTTTCCAAGGCGTTCGCGCTGATTCGCGAGCACCACCAGATCGACCTTTCGCTCGCTACCATTCCCGCCGAGGATCCCCAGGTCTACGAGATGCTCTGCGAGGCAGACTCGATCGGGGTCTTCCAGGTGGAAAGCCGCGCGCAGATGAACATGCTCCCCAGGCTCAAACCCAAGACTTTCTACGATCTGGTGATCGAAATCGCGATCATCCGCCCCGGGCCGATCATCGGGGACATGGTCCATCCTTATATCCGCCGCCGCGATGGCATCGAAAAAGTGGATTATCCCTCGCCAGAAGTGGAGGAGATTCTCAAGAAGACGCTCGGCGTCCCGCTCTTTCAGGAACAAGCAATGAAGCTGGCGATCGTGGCGGCGGGATTTACGCCCGGCGAGGCGGACCAGCTTCGCCGAATTCTCACCCACAAGCGGGCGGAAGAGCTTCTGTTGCCCTATCAGAATCGCTTTATTGAAGGCTGCGTCGCGCGCGGCTATCCGCGTGACTTCGCCGAGAAATGCTTCCGCCAATTTTTAGGATTTTCCCACTACGGCTTTCCGGAATCCCATTCCGCCTCGTTCGCGCTGATCGCGTATGCCTCGTCGTACCTCAAGTGCTACTTCCCGGCCGCGTTCACCGCGGCGATCCTCAATTCTCAGCCAATGGGCTTCTATGCCGCGCATACCCTGGTGGACGACGTGAAGCGGCACGGAGTCGAAGTTCGCGGAGTGGACGTCAATGCCTCGCGTTGGGACTGCACCCTGGAAGATGGAGCGCTGCGCCTGGGGCTGCGGTTGGTGAAGGGGCTGCGCCAGGAAACGGCTCGCCGGATCGAAAAGGCGGATCGGCCGTTTGAATCTTTGAGCGAGATGGCACGCCGGGCCAAAATCCCCCGTTTCGAGTTGATCCGATTGGCAATGGCGGGTGCGCTGGCCTCGCTGAGCCGCGGACGCCGCGAAGCGCTCTGGGAAATTCAGTCCCTTTCTCCCCTCGAAGAGGAAGATCTGTTCTTTGGCCTGCCGATGGACCGCGTGGAGGTGGAGCTTCCAGCGATGAGCACGGTCGAGCGGGTGTGCACCGATTACGAGACGACCGGGCTCTCAGTGGAGCAGCATCCGGTCGTGCTGATGCGCCGGCGATTGAGCGCACTCGGAGCGCTGTCAGCGAAGGATCTCCACCAAGCCACGGCAGGAAGGTCGGTGCGGGTTGGAGGAATGGTGATCTGCCGTCAGCGACCTGGCACCGCGAAGGGGTTCTGCTTCATCTCTTTGGAGGATGAGACGGGAATCAGCAACCTGGTGATTGAACCCCCCCTCTTCGACCGGTTTCGCCGCGAGATCCTCACTTCGGTTTTCCTTCTGGGCGAGGGGGTGCTGGAGCGAGCGGGAAAGGTCACCAACGTCAAAGTGAAGCGGCTCAAGCGGCTGTGGCTCGATCTCACCACACCCGGCACTGAGTCTTTGGAACAAGCGGCTGACCGGCTTTGCAGCTGAACGCCTTTTGGAACTCCGGCATGTTCTGCATCACGCCGATTACCCGGTAGCGGCCAGGAGAGTGGGGATTGGTCAAAACCTGCAGCCGCATGCTCTCCTCCGTCCGGTTCTCGCACCAGATTTGCGCGTAGGCCAAAAACAGCCGTTGCTCCGGAGTGAATCCATCGATCTTGGGCGCTTCCTTGCCGGCGAGGGATTCTTGAAGCGCCAGATAGGCGACCCGGACACCCCCGTTGTCGGCGGTGTTCTCGCCGAGCGTGAGTCGCCCGTTTACTTTGAGCGGTGGATCCTTGATTGCCACGAAACTCGAGTACTCATCAGCGATGCAGGTGGCCCGCTTCTCGAACTCCTTGCCATCCTCCGGCGTCCACCAATTCTCGAGGTTGCCGACCGCGTCGAACTTGCGGCCGGAGTCATCAAAGCCATGGGTCAGCTCGTGGCCGATCACCGCCCCAATTCCGCCAAGGTTCACCGCGTTATCCAGGTTCGCATCGTAAAAAGGAGGCTGAAGGATTCCGGCTGGGAAATTGATGCTGTTTTCCGAAGCCATGTAGTAGGCGTTTACGGTCGGAGGGGTCATTCGCCATTCGTTGCGATCGGTCGGCTTCCCGACTTCGTTGAGTCGTCGCCGGTGCTCGAACGCGCGGGCGCGCAAGGTGTTGCCGAGGTAATCATCTCGGACGATCTCGACGCTCGAATAGTCGCGCCACTTGTCGGGGTAACCGATCTTGTTGGCGATCGCGTGCAGCTTCTCCAGGGCGCGTTTCTTGGTCGCATCGGTCATCCAGGGCAGCGTGGTCATGTCCCGCTCCAAGGCATGTTCGATGGTGCGAACCAGCTCCAGGGTGCGGCTCTTGTTCTCTTGGCCGAAGTTCTCCTCGACGTACCGTTGGCCAAGCGCTTCACCCAACGAGGTATCGGTCGCGACGACGCATCGCTTCCAGCGTGCCTGCTGCTCCTTGGCGCCCCTGAGAATTTTCCCGTAAAAGCCAAAATCCTCGTCCACGAACTTCGCTGGCAACGCGCTGGCCAAAGCATGAATCAAGTGCCAACGCAGATAGATCTTCCAGTCGTTGATCGGAACCGCGCTGATCGCGTCGTTCAGGCCCTTGAAGAAGTCAGGGGTGGAAACGTTCAGCCGATCAAAGGAAGGCGCATTCGCGCTACTTAGATAATCTTCGAAGTCGACCTTCGGGGCGAGCGCTTTGAGCTGAGCCCGCTTCATCGGATGATCCAGTTTCAACGGATCGCGCCGCGCCACCCGGTCCATCGAGCCCTTCGCGAGTCGAGTCTCGATCGCCATTACCGTCTTAGCGTCGCGCTGCGCCGCCGCCGCTGGCTCTCCGGTCAGCTCCAACATTTTGGCTACGTGCTCGAGATACTGAGCGCGCAGCTCCTTAGATTTCGCGTCCTCCTTGAAATAGTAATCGCGGTCCACCAGTCCCAATCCGCCCTGATCCGCGTTCGCAATCATTCGGCTCGCATCGTGAAAGTCTTGACGGGAGCTGAAGAAAAATAGCGCCCGTTCACCCGGCGCCCCAGGAACTCTACTGGAAGTGAGCTCCGCGATCTGATGCAGGTGCGCGACCGCTGCCATCAAAGCGGCCTGATCTCGGATTGCTGCAATTTGGTCGAGGTCTGGCTTCAACGCCTGAGCTCCCTTGGCCTCGATCAGTTTCTCGTCCATGCAGGACGCGTAGAAGTCGCCGACTTTCTTGTCGAGGTCGTTCCGTTTGGGATCCGGGGTGGAGGCGCGCTCGAGAATCGCGTGCAGCTTCTCTCGGTTCCTTTCAGTCAGCTCGGCGAAGCGCGACCAGGTGGCCTGGTCCGGGGGAAGGGGATTGTTCCG
>DAIQBK010000012.1:0-173857 GCA_036781205.1 Myxococcaceae bacterium | reverse complement strand
TCAGCTCGGCGAAGCGCGACCAGGTGGCCTGGTCCGGGGGAAGGGGATTGTTCCGAATCCAGTTGCCGCAGGCGAATTGATAAAAATCGACGCAAGGTTCGGCCCTCTTGTCCAGGTAGTCGATCGAAAAGCCGCCCGACTTCGCTTTTGCAGGCGCGGGCGTCGTTTGGGCCGAAATGCCGGTTCCAATCAAAAGTGAAACAACGCTGACGATTCGACGACGCATAATTCTCACTCTGTGTAGTGATTACTCGGCCCGAGTGGCCGCGCGAGTCCGGCCTACTAAAACAGCGGGCAAGAGGGGTCAAGGAGACCCACGAGGTTTCTTTGCGCACAGAATCGGAATGTTCTACAAGCGCTCGAACCAGGCCGGTCGCCGTCTCCGACGTTCAACGGGGGTCACATGAAATACTTGGGTCGGTGCGCGTTGCTAGGCGTTGCCTTCTTCAGTTGTACGCCTTCCCTGGATAACAATCCGCCTCCGGATGTCGTCACCGCTCGTTTCGATCCGTCGATACAAGATGTACCGACGCCGACGGATCTGGTGAGAGACCCGGCCAGCGGCCGGCTGCACATCCCAGATGGCGGAAACTTGTCTCCGGCAGAGCTCGAGCTCATCGGATACCTCAACACGCTCGACGGCTATCCTCCCGATACGCCGGCATACGCAAACTTCGACTCCAACTTACAACCCAACAGCGTGACGCGAGGCAGCGTGCAAGTTGTCGACATCACCACGCCGACCGCGCCCGCACCGGTAGCAACAACGCCGCAGTACGCCGACGTCGGCAATCCGCCGAAAGGACAAATCCGCGTGATTCCAGCAACGGGCTGGACCACGGGCCACCGGTACATGGTCGCGCTGATTGCCGGCACCAACGGGCTGATGGGCGCGGGCGGCCGACAAGTGGTGGGCTCCGCCGTGTGGGCGCTTGTTTCGTCGCAGACACCGTTGGTCAGCTGCCCAAACAACAACTTCGCGGACCCCGGTTGCCGCGCGACGACCGATCTGATTCCGTCACGGGAAACCGACCCCGCGAGACGAATCGCCGACCAAGCGGCGACTGCAATACAGTTGGAGAGGATCCGCCTTGGTTATGCGCCGCTCATCAACGCGCTGGCGGCACAAGGCGTCAACCGCAGTGACATCGTCCTTCTGTGGACGTTCACGATTCTCTCGCGCCCGGTGATGACCTTCGATCCGGCCAACCAGGTCATTCCGTTTCCCAACAACCTCGCTGCCCTTCCGCTGCCGGACGGAGGCCTGCGCGTAAACCTCCCGATTCCTGACGGGGGCTCGACTCTTCAGGCCCAGTTGATTGGCGGTTTGAACACCTTGGATGGCTTTTCCACCACCGCCCCGATCGTTTCCGAGAACTCGGACCCTCTCCCGGCTCTGTCGCAAGGATTGCTGGATCCCGCGACGATTACCGATGGCGGGACCGGCGTGCTCAGTCTCAATCCGGGCGGGATTCAGCCTCAGATTCGTCCGTGCCTGACCGACATACCGAACGCGAATTGCCTCGCCTCAAACCTGCCGGATGGCGGAATGCCAAACAATCCGGAACAGCTTCAACTGATTCCGACCGTTCCTCTGATCGAGCGCACGAACTACATCGCCTACTTCACCGACAATCTGAAAGATCGAGATGGAGGGACGGTCGCGGCCACGTCAGCGTGGGCCCTGCTTCGAAACCGAAATGCCCTGGTCGATGCATCCGGTAACAGCACAATCAGCACGGTCCCCACCGCTCTCGCTCAGCAACTGGAGCCTGCGCGTCAATCGATGAAACAGGCGCTGGACGCTTTGGAGCAAGGCAGTGGAATCACGCGCGAACATTTGGTCCTGGCGACGGTTTTCAGAACTCAAAGCGAGGCGACAACGCTCCGCCAGCTTCGCGCGATATCAACGCCGGTTAATCCATTGTTCCTCCAACCTTCGGCAACACCTCCAACGACTACTTTTGAGGGAGAGATAGTCGTGCCCAATCTCTTGACAGGACCCGGAGGCGTGTTCAATCCAGCCAGTCCACGTGCCGAAACTGTTCGTTTTGTGCTCTTCGTATCCACCACGAACCCTCCACCCGCCGGTGGCTGGCCAGTCACAATATTTGGGCATGGCCTGACAAGAAGCCGGTTGGATTCCATCCTGATTGGCCCATCGTTCGTCACGGCGACGCAACCACAGGCACTGATTGCAATTGATACGGTTTGGCATGGCGATCGCGCAACCTGCGTCGGGTCAGCTGCATTTCTCATGTCCGGCGCGGGACCTTGTCCGGCGATCCCGAACGCAACTGACGATTCGGCCTGCGCAATGCCCAACACCCAAATGTGCTGCAAGGACGCCACTTGCCCATTGTTTGCCAGCTCCGCCGGTCGGTGCGTTGCACGTCCTGGCACCGCACGCCTGAATTGCGATCCTGTGAGTACCGGCGGCCAACCCGGAGACTTCTATTGCAACAGCCACAACCAGGGGCGCTGCATCGCTACGGACTTGATGTGTGAAGGTGGATCTTTCAATACCACTACCGACGGGACGAATGACCCTTGCGTCTCCGGCCAGAACATTCTCAACCTGACTAATCTGTTCGCCACCAGGGACAATTTCCGTCAAGACGTGATCGACTTGGCTCAGCTTTCGAGGGTGATTCAAGCGACCGGGCCGGGAAGCCTCAACGTTCTATTGGGCGCACAAGCCCTAGATCCAACGCATATTAATTACGTAGGGCAGAGCCTTGGTGGCATTTTGGGCGGGCTCTATACGCAGGTTGCGCCAGAAATTCAAAACGTCGTTCTCAACGTCCCGGGAGCCGACCTTCCCACGATCCTGCTGACGTCGCCTGCCTTTGCCGCGGCTGCAAACCAATTCCTTGCGACTTTGGCGGCACAAAATCCGCCAATCACCCCGGGTACTCCCGCGTTCGACGATTTCATTGGAATCTCGAAGTGGATATTGGATCCCGCGGACCCGATCAACGCAGGCTTTGGTGTTCTTAATGGGCCGAATGCACCGGCGTCGCGCAAAGCACTCATCCAATACATTACTCAAGATCAGGTGGTCCCAAATCCAACGACGTTGGAGCTCATCAATGCCGCAAATCAGACTCTCCCATCCGGAAGACTGATCGATGTTTGTCAATACAATCCATCGCTGACGCAGCTCCCACTGGCAGCTCGGCATGGGTTCTTGCTTAATAACGTGTCGCCTCCGGTCACCTCACGCGCTCAGATGCAGGCGCACGATTACGTCACCAATCCCGCCACATATACCTGTCCCTGAGGCTCCATGAAAAACTTTCGTCTTCTGGTCGCCCTACTATTCATCTGTATCGCGGACCGAGCGTGGGCAGCCGGTTTTGCCCTCGACGTGCTCAGCGCTCGAGCGACAGGAATGGCTGCCGCGGTGACAGCCTTCATCGACGACGCCGAGGCGGCGTACTACAACCCGGCCGGGTTGGCGCAGGGCAAGGGGCTCGACGTGCGGATTGGCGCAACGCCAATCGTCCCGTCTTTCAATTTCCACAGCGATAATACTGGGCAAACCTCCTCTGTCATTGTTCGCGTCACTACACCTCCCCATGCTTACGCATCCTACGGCATCACCGATCAGCTCAGCGTCGGCTTCGGATTTTTTACGCCGTATGGACTGGTGGTTCCCTGGCACACCAATTGGGAAGGAAATTTCCTGTCCATCAAGTCCGACCTCAGGACGTACTACTTCAATCCAGAGATTGCCTACCGCATAACCGACCGCGTGCGGGTGGGGGCGGGCGTCCAAGTCGTCCGAACCACGGTATCGCTCAAACGAGCGATCAGGTTTTCCCCGGGCAACTTCGGAATCGTGGAGCTGGCTGGCGGCAGCTGGGGAGTCGGAGGTAACGGTGGGGTGCAGATCGATATCATTCCCAGCATGCTGACTTTTGGCGCGACCTACCGCAGCTCGGTCAGTTCAGATATCAACGGAAGAGCACACTTCTCCAATATTCCGCTTCCTCTGCAAACCACCCTCCGAGACCAGAACGTTTCCACTCACCTGAGCCTCCCTGGACAGTTTGCATTGGGCCTCGCCTACCAAGGCGTGACGAATCTGAAGCTGTCATTCGAGATGGACTATGTCGGCTGGCAGGCCGTTCAGCGATTGGCGATCAATTTCGAAAACCCGAATCTGAACAGCGTCGAGCCTAAGAATTGGAATCACACTTGGAACTATCACTTGGGCGCAGAGTACGATCTTACCTCGCAATGGCGACTCCGAGGCGGACTGATGTATGACCCGACGCCTTCCCCTCAAGACACGATCACGCCCGACGTGCCCGACGCGAATCGCGTCAACATCGCGGTCGGCGCTGGTTATCAATGGAACCAATTCGGGGGCAAATTCGCGGTGGACGCGGGGTATCAGCTGGTGGTGGTTACCCATGCGAAGACCACGGCGCCGCTGCTGCCAGGGAGGTACGGCGGCGTTGCCAACCTGCTTAGCCTCACGCTCGGATTCCACCTCTAGCCGCCCGAGCGAGCTCGCAACCACATCGCAAGAGCGATCGCCGTTAAGCGCGGCCTGGCAAGGCAATCGTCAACGCGCACTTAGGCGGGTTGCGCCAGTATCGGATCCTGAGGCCCCGCAGACGGCGGCGATCTTTGCCCAAACCGAGTGCGGATGATCGCCCCCAACGGAATCATGCTCAGCAGAGCGATGATCAAGGGCCCCATGATCGGGACGACCCACACCAACGAGAGCACCAGCGTCCCCATCGCGAGAACTCCGGCCTGCGTTCGCCTGCCCTTGAACCACGGAAGTCGGTTGCCAATCTCGTTCGCGACCGGAGCAATCCCCAATACCAGCGCGACGCCGTAGATGATGCACAGCAGGATCGAAAGCGGAATGCCAATCAGCGTCACGGCCATCAGGATGGTCATCGCCAAAACGGCCATGCTGCCGACCACACCGGTCAATCCACACTTGAGGGGATCGCTTCGAAGCTCAGTCTGAATCCGCTTGATCCGCTCCGGGAACAGAAGCAGGGCGAGAAAGGCCAATCCAAAGGTCAACGCGAAAAACATTACGAAGTGAACAAAGCCGCCGACGTGAACGCGAACGTCACCGTCGTCCCGATGAACGGCGATGGGTGCCCACCTCGACCCTCGAATGACCTCGCCGATGATCCTCGGCACATTGACCTGAAGCCCCTCTCCCGATCCCACCGACGCAGTATTTCCGTGGACGGTGGCGCCCTCCTCCTTGGAGACATTTCCGCCAATCGCGGTCGCATCGCCATCGACCACGGCGCTGGATGCAAGATGCACATTGCCGCCGATCGCCACTGCATTTCCGCCTACGTGCCCCGTGACTTCGATGTTGCCCCCAAACGTCACGGCATCGCCTTCGCTCATCCCGTTGACGACGAGATTGCCTCCGTAAATCACCGCTTCGCGAACGGTTTCGTTTTCGGCGATGATCAGGTCGCCATGGTGGATCTGGCTGCCCTGCTTGCGATATTTGCGCTTGAGATCCTTGGTGACTTCCCTGACCTTCTTGCGCGCGTCCTTGCCCGAAAGTTCCTTTCCCGACTCCTCAGCCGCCTCTGGTGGCACGGGTCTATCTTGGGCGACCGGCGGAAGAGGCGGAGGAGGAGTGGGTGCTTCGCGTGGGCCGAACGCCGCTTCCTCTCCGGGCTGAATGATCCAGACGCTACCTTGCTGCTCCAAGCGAAGGTGATGCACCTTTGCCACCGCCTGAAGCGCCTCCTCAGCACTGATGTTCTTGAGGTAGACCTCGGCGGGCTCATCCAGCTTGCCGGTCACCACCAGGTTAATCGAGCCCTTCGCTGCGATTTGCTTGAGCGCTTCGTTCAACGGTCCACGAAATTCGATCGAGACCTTCCGGCGCTCCGCCGCCGGTGCAGCGGGAGAAGCCAAACTGAGAAAGGAGTGAGCAAGCAGCAGAGAGAGCGTGAGCCGCAGGTACTTCATGAAGATATCTTCACCTCGGAGAACTGAGGGGCTCCCGCCATTAAGCGCTTGAGCGCAAACAGCGCTGCGAACAGCACCAAGGCGAGCGAGACCAGCATCGGGAGAGCCGCGGCTGCCCAGAGCGTGGAAATTGCGCTGTTTAAGCCCACCGCCAGGGTTTGGCTATGCACGACGGCCGAAGCGGCAAGAATGCCCATCCGGCCGATGCCACCGCCCATCACCAATGCGCCGAGCGCGAGCGTGAACGCGCCGAACATAATCGCAAGCCCTATTTTGACTTCGCGGTAGGCGGAAACCGGGTGTGCGGCAACCCTGGCCATCACCTGGTGCAAGAACGTAGAGGGTGGAAACGGATCGGAGAGACGGAAGAGCTCTCGCTCCAGCTCGCGATGCTCGTTCAAAATCTCGGTGCATCGCTCGCAGCTTTTGGCGTGCTCAAGTGAAACGCCGCTGCCTGCCGACAGCTCGTTGAATAGAAGCTCGAGCTCGGGACATTGGGTGGTGCTCATGACAGCTCCCTCGGCGCCATTTGTTTGCGCAGCTTTTCGCGAGCGCGAAACAGGCGGGCCATAATAGTGCCAGGCGCCACGCCAATCACCCCGGCAATCTCCTTGGTCGTCCTTTTCTGCACGTAGTAAAGTTCCAAAACCTCGCGGTCCTCGACGGGTAAGGTGGCGAGCGCTCCCTCAAGCGACTTGTGTTCCTCGTGCGCGATCGCCCGGTTCTCCTGTGTTTCGTCGCCGGCCGGAAGCACTTCCTTCATCTCCTCGATGTCCTCGGTGCGAACTTTGGCGCGTCGGCGGAGGATGTCCAGGCAAAGGTTGCGGGCAATTGCGATCACCCACAAATCGAAAGGGCGGCCCTCGTCGTAGCGGTGCAGATTCTGGAAAGCCCGTAGGAAGGCGTCCTGCGCGACTTCGGACGCTTCAGCGTCAGACTTCAGGAGACGCAAGCACAGGCCGTAGACCGGGCGCTGCACGCTGCGAACGAGCGAGGCGAACGCGGAGTGATCTCCGCGCCTCGCGGCGACCACATCCTTCTTCCAGGGCAACGACTTCCCGTCGTCAGGCAACGTCATCGGGATGGCGATGGAAGGCAACAGGGAGGCAAGATGAGCGTTTGTCACGTTTTCGAATACGGCCTGTTACGCGCCTCGATTGCATGCTCGAGAGCCTTGTCCATTCGGCCACAAAACCCTCGCAATTACGAGAACTTAATGCGCCTGCCGCGCTGGGCTGGCGCGATTTTGCGTCGGTCCTGGATCGAGCGGGCGGGCGGTTGGAGCGGCTCCCGGAGACTCGCCCGGGCGGCGGTAATCTCCTGCGCGCTCTCCTCCCGGTAGCAGAAGTGGAATAACCGCCGGATCACCAGCGTGGCATAGGAGCCCGGAGGTAACGTAAAGGCCACGTTCAGCTTGAGGCGGTCGCGATTGAGCTCGTCGCGCTGGGCGCGGCCGACCACCAGCTTTTCCGGATAGACGAGAATCGGTCGCTCTTCGTGCTTGAAGAACAAGAGCTTTGGCGCTTGGGCGATTCGCAGTGAGGCGAGGGTAAGCTTTTCGCGGCCCAGCGCCCATTGGGCGGCTTTTTCGATTCGCTCGTCTCGAAACGACGAATCGGGCGCGAGCAGCGGGAAGGTTGCGTTGCGCAGAAAGTCAAGAACCTCGGGGGAGGCGTCGCGATGGAAGAGCAACGTTCCCGCCTGGTAGGGATGGGGGAACAGATGCTCGCGCGGAAGCAGCAGCTGAAGTAGGCGACGGACGCCCTCATTCCATAAAAAGCTTTGGTAGGTGAAGAGAATCAGAGCCCGGTAGTTGCGTTCGATCTCAAGAAACGCGCTTACGAAGTCCGTCGGGTTTTCCCGGAGCACGCGAAGAATTCGCTGGTACTTTCGGTTGGCCTCGAAAGGCACCCGACGGTGCCACTCTCCCCAGTGCTTGCCCCAGAACGCCTTCACCTTCGCGTCCTCGCTGTGGTCCAGGGGCGAGGGCTTGGCGAGGTAGTTACGCAACGCGGCTTCGAAATCCCCCCGAATCAAGTCCTTCGCAATGAAGCCCTGTCCGTGCTTGAGCGATCCAAAGCGTTGGCTGTCAAAGTAGTTCACCACTCCCAGGCGCGACACTTCGGCCACCGACTGGTTGAGCGGACCCAGATCCTGTTCCGTCAGGGCCCGAACGGTGACCGAAAATCGGTTAGAGGTGGTGTTCGCGGCGGTCAGGGGCTCGTCGGTGCGGCCGAGGTACTTGAGCCGAAGCCGAGGCTCCTGCATCTCCACCTCCTCGCCATCCACCGCGATCAGCTGCTCAGTCCGACCCTGTTTGTCCTTCAGTCCGCAAAAGGAAATGCTGCCACGAGGCAACCCGAACCGCTGCCGAATCTGATCGACGGCCTCGAAGGTCGACAGCTTTTGCTTGTCCATCAAGTAGACGCGATAGCGGCCGCGCGAGGACGGACGAAATCGGAACGACTCGGTGACCCGGAAGTCCTCTGGGCGCTGTTTGATCCGCACATTGCCACCTTTAACACCAGAGCGGGGCGGGAAAACCACGCTAGGCGACCTCCGGGGACGCTGTCGCCCAGTGCGCTCCTTTGATAGGCTTTCCTTGGCTCCAGTGTCTCCGACCTGCCCTGGGTGTCAAACCCTCCTGCCGTCTCCGCTGCCTCCGACCTGTCCCGCGTGTGGCGAGGGGCTGATGCGCCCGGTTGCCGATCCCTCGCCCACCCCGAAGCCGAGCGCACTTCGAGGCGCCCACCTCAGCGGGAATTTGCCGGATGGTAAGTGGGTCCAATTTCCCTTGGGCGCGCGGATGACACTCGGCCGGCATCCGGAGAACAACATCCGCCTGACCGATCGCGAGGTTTCGAAGGAACACGCGGCGATCGAGCGAAACGGCGCCGCCTTCGTGCTGCGCGACCTCGGCTCTTCCAACGGGACGTTCGTCAACGGCCGGCGGATTCGCGAGCTGAAACTGCGCGAGGGCGATGAATTGGTGATCGGAAACTGCCGGCTGGTCTTCCACGCCGGGGATGGCGAGCGGGCATCCTCGCCACGCGTCACGGTGGTGGCGAGCGCGCAGTCGATTCCAGCATTTCTCGCCCAGATCGACCAAGCCGAGGAAAGTGAATTTCGCCCCGCCGATCAGCTGAACGATATCGCCGCGCTACGGCAGGACTACGAGAAATTGCGGATCGCCCACGAGTTGCAGCGGCAGGTCGGACTGGAGCGAAAGCCGAGCAACCTCCTGAGCAAGGTGATCCAGGTCGCCTTCGAGTTGCTGCCCGCGGACAATGGCGTGGTCTTCTTGGTCAATGAGCAGACCGGAGAGTTCGTTCCCCACGCGGTCAAGCACCGTCTTGGCGAAAGCACCGAAGTCATCCTCTCGGAGACGGTGCTCCAGCGCGTTCGAGACACCCGCCAGGCGGTGCTGACCGCCGACGCGATCGTCGATTCTCGTTTCGCCTCTTCGGAAAGCATCGTTGCGCAGGGGATTCGATCGGCAATGGCGGTGCCTCTTTTGACCAAGGGAGTGGTCAAGGGGATCCTCTTTCTCGATACTCGCGAACGAACCCATGCCTTCTCGGAAAAGGATTTGAAGATTCTGTCCGGAATCGCGCTTCAGGCGGCGATCGCACTGGAGAACGCGGAGCTGGCGAGCCAGATCGAAAGCGAGGCGTTGACCCGCGCCGAGCTGTCTCGATTCCTCTCGCCGGCAGTCGCCGAAATGGTGGTGCGCGGACAGGTCGAGCTGCTGCGAGCGGGTCGGCTCGCTGAAGTGAGCGTCCTATTCGCTGACATCCGGGGCTTTACCACCTTGGCCGAGAGCGAAGAACCCCAGGAAACCGTTTCGATGCTCAACGAGTTCTTCACTGCAATGGCCCAGGTGATCTTCCGCAACGAAGGCAACCTTGACAAATTCATTGGGGATTGCGTCATGGCCGTCTGGGGTTCGCCCTCCTCACACCCCGACGATCCCGCTCGGGCGCTGCGCGCCGCCCTGGAGATGCAAGCGGAGGTCGACGCGCTCAACCAGCAACGCGCGGCCGGGGGCCGAAAGCCAATTGCGATCGGCGTCGGTGTCAGTACCGGTCAGGCGGTGGTCGGCTACATGGGCTCGAGCGAGCGCCACGAGTACACCGCGATCGGGGACTCGGTGAACACCGCCTCTCGACTGTGCAACCTGGCCAAGGCCGGCGAAGTGCTCGCCAGCGAGGCGGCAATTCAAAAGGCGGGTCGCGGCTTTCAGGCCGAGGCGCTTCCGATTGCTCAAGTCCGAGGGAAGGAAAGGGGCGTCGTCATCTACAAGGTGACCGGACTGGCTGCGGCCGACCAGGCTGCGGCCGACCAGGCGTCATGAATACCCAGAGATGCCCCAATTGCGGGCTCGTTCGCGACATCAGCGTGTATGTTACCGGCCAGCAGGTACTCTGCCGCTGCGGCCTTCGGTTCGAGATTAAGCGCGACGATCTCATCACCCGTCGCCCAACCGGAACCACCTCGAACCCAGTCGCGGAGGCCACCTTCATCTCCGCCGGGGCGCGGGTCGATATTCCTGGATACGACATGCTGGAAGTGCTCGGCCGCGGTGGAATGGGCGAAGTTTGGCGGGCGCGTCAGAAATCGCTCGGCCGAGAAGTAGCGATCAAGCTCTTGCCGCCGAAGTCGGCCCGCGACCCTGAATCGATCGTCCGCTTCGAGAAGGAGGCCACCGCGTTGGCCTCGCTCAGCCACCCCAACATCATCCAGATAATCGACCGCGGGATCGTCGGCGAACATTACTACCTGGTGATGGAATATGTTGAGGGACGGCCTTTGCGGGAGTTGATGAATTGCGGCGAGATCACCTTCCGTCAGGCGCTCAAGCTCGCTCTGCAGATTTGTGCGGGAATCGAATACGCCCACCAGAAGCAAATCATCCATCGCGATCTCAAACCAGAGAACATCCTGATTGACTCGCAGGGCCACGCCAAGGTGGCCGACTTTGGCCTGGCCGGGATCGGAAATTCCGACACCCGGTTGAACCTCACGGCGACTGCGGTCGCGATGGGCACGATGAACTATATGGCGCCGGAGCAGCGCCGAGACGCGAAGAACGTCGATGGCCGCGCCGACATCTACTCGCTGGGAGTGATGCTCTATGAAATGCTCACCGGAGAAATCCCGATCGGGCGATTCAAGCTCCCCTCGGAAAGGCTCCCGCAGCTCGATCCGCGAGTGGACGCGCTGATCAGCCGGGCGCTCGAGCCGGATCCCCACGCCCGTTATCCACGCATCGCCACCTTGGCCAGTGAGTTGGAGGAAATTCTGGGTAGTGCCTCCGACCGACCTGCTGGCGCGCCCGCAGTTTCGTCATGCAAAACGATTTCGAGTTCAAAGCAACTGGTGGCAACCGGCTGGCGAGGCCTGCGTTTGGCGCTGACAATCATCGGCGCCCTGGTCACCGTGGCCGTGCTGGTGAGATGGGCCTTCGGCCCGGCCACCCTTCAGCTTGGAGAACGAAACGGCACGAAAGTGACCTTGGATGCCACCGGCCTTGAGCTGTCCCATTTCAAAAAACATGGGCATCTGGCGGGTGGCAAATTTCCGCCCAACACCAACGGATCCCTGTTCATCGGCTCCCAGGTGCAGCAGAAGCCAAGCGGAAACACTCACCTAAACCTCACGTTCGATCCTGGCAGGGAGCAGTTGGATGCATACGCCGGCGCCTGGAAACTGCAGGGAGGACAACTTCAGGTCACCCAGGCCGGCAGCGAAACCGGGGGCCACAAGGTGATTTCCCGCGCGTACGTGGCGCGCCGCTACTTCACCACCGATGAGACGACCGCGGAGGTGCAGGTCACCTTGCGCGATCTCGAAGCCGACTTTCCCAGCGAGCAAAACGCGGCGCACTTCGCCGAGCTGGCGTTTCGAAACAAGGCGCTGCAGATCTCTCTCTTCGCGATTGACGACCTCCAGATGCGATTGCAATGGCGCTACGAGAGTGCAACCGGCACCGAGGTCACCGGCAGCAGCGCGGAGGACACCCAAGGCCTGGTGCAAGACGAGATGCCCACTCCGCCCGATGGCACGCCGTTCCGGATGAAACTCACGCTTCGTCGGCACAAAGGTGGCGGAACGGAAGTCGAGGCGTTCGTCAATGGCGAACGCTTTGCTCATCGGATCCTGCAGCGCCTGACGACGCGCACTGGACGGATCGCGCTGGGTTGTCGCAACCTGCACTGCGATTTCGACCGCCTCACGATTGAAGGGAAGGCGGTTGCGGCTCCAGCTTCCACCCGAACATTCGAGGAGGATCCGGAAACCTAAAACTTCCCGGTTCGATCTGTTTTGGACTTCAGCAACGCGGAAACCTCAGTAGCGGTGTTGCAGTGTACAGCTTGTTCGGCCAACTTCACCGCCTTGCTTAAGTCCACTGATCTCAGCGCTTTTTTCAGCTCGAGAATCTCACCTGGCGCGACGCTGAAACTGCGCAACCCAAGTCCGAGCAGCAATTCGGTGTAGATCGGATCACCGGCCATGTCGCCGCAGATCGAGATGTCCTTGCCAGCAGTTTCCGCGTCTGCCACCACTCTTTGAATGGTCGCAAGCACCGCGGGATGAAGCGGCTCGTAATAGCGGTCCATCGCCGGATCCTGTCGATCGGCGGCGAGCAGGTATTGGACCAGATCGTTGGTGCCCAAGCTGAAAAAATCCACGACTTGCGCCAGCCGAGAGACGATCATCGCAGCGGCGGGCGTCTCGATCATCGCTCCGAGCGGAGCGCTGGGGTTGAAGGCCCGGCCTTCACGCTTCAGCTCATCCTTGGCTTCGTCAAGAATCCGCCGCGCGGCCACCGCCTCCTCCACTGAGCCCACCATCGGCAGCAGGATCGAAATCGGATGTTCGGCGCTCAACCGAAGCAGAGCGCGAAAATGAGCTCTCAAAATGTCCGGATAGCCGAGCATCAGGCGGATCCCGCGCTTCGAGAGCGATGGGTTTTCGGCCCGCGGCTGCGGAAGGTAGGAAAGGGTTTTGTCTCCGCCGATGTCTAACGCCCGGAACACCAAAGGCCGCGGCTGAAGTCGGTCCGCCACCCGTTTCCAGATTTCGTATTGCTCGTCCTCGGTCGGGAGCTTGGAGCGAATTAAGAAGGAGAATTCGGTCCGGTACAGGCCAATCCCCTCGGCCTTGAACAGCAGCGCAGCTTCGGCGTCGGCGGTTTTTCCAATGTTCGCCAGCAGTGCGACCGTCACCCCGTCCTTGGTGAGGCTTGGCAGGTCCAGAAGACTCTTGAGCGAGTCTTGGTACGCTTGGAAGTCGGCCTCAACCGTATCGTATTCGTGGATTACGGCGGGCGTGGGATTGACAATCACCGCACCGGCAATCGCGTCCACCACCAGGTAATCCCCGGTTCGGATCACCGCGGGCGCTCCCTTGATCCCGCTGACGGCCGGAGTCCCGTTGGTACGGGCAAGGATCGCCGCGTGCGAGGTCTTTCCACCGCGTTCGGTCACGAAGGCGCGGACCTTGCACACGTCGAGACCGGCGGTCACCGACGGCAGAAGCTCGTCCGCAACCACAATCGATCCGTCTGGAATCGCCAGCGCGTCAGTCGCCTGCCTCTTGATCAGCACCGAAAGGACGCGCCGGCCGAGGTCTCGAATGTCCGCTCCACGTTCGCGCAAGTACCCATCGGGCCCATCGCTGAGCGCTCGGGAGTAGTGGTCAATCACCTCGGCCAGAGCGGCCTCCGCATTGATTCGCCGGGTGCGAATCAGCTTGGATATTCTTTCGAGGAAGCTCGGGTCTTCCAAGATCAGGAGCTGGGCGCTGAAGATTTCAGCCACCTCCGCGCCAAGTCGTTGCTCGACCCCGATTTGAAAGGTGGACAGCTGAGTGGTCGCGTCTGCCAGGGCAGTCTTTAATCGATCGATTTCGCCTGAAATCTCTGCCTCGCGGATCGACAGCATCGGGGCCGCATATTCCGCTGCGGTCCTGAGAACGTACGCAGTGCCGTGCGCGACGCCGCGCGACAGCGAGATTCCGCTCAACAACCCTTCCGCCACGTTTGATCCGATAACAACTTTGGTATGTCGCGCGCGATACTAAAAGCTGGAGCCGTTTAGCGGTTCTTACCCAGCAATCGACTAAGACGAATCTTTCGGAAGCGCCCGCCAAACAGGTACCAGGTGCTGGTCGCACCAAACAAACCGGCTGCCGATGCGATCCCCAGAATTCCCAGGAGCGGAACGCCGCGGATCGCCCAGGGCTGCTGCGCGAAAGCGATAAACGTTCCAACGATGAACCCGCATGCGGCCAAGCCCAAAAAGGCGATCAACGCCATGCTGCGCAGGGTTGCGTTCATTCGCTCCAATTGTTCGCCACGAACCGTGACTGCGAATTTTCCCCCCTCGAGATCCATCAGGATCTGTGAAAACTGGAGCGGTAAGTCGGTGGCCAGAGTCTGCAGCCGGAGCAGCGTGCGCATCAGCCCACCCTGAAGCTGACCTGGATCGTACCGCTCGGCTAGAAGCTGCTTGGCGTAGGGTAGGGCGATCTCGACAATCTTTAGATCAGGGTAGAGGCTGCGCAGAACGCCCTCGGTCTCCACCGAGGCGCGGGAGAGCAGCGCGTATTCTTTGGGGATTCGGATCTTGTACTTCACCGCCAGATCGAACAGGTCGCGCAGCAGGTTTCGAGTATTGATCCCTCCCAAGGTGCCGCCTCCCGGCAGGTACTGAGTGAGGATCCCCTCGATGTCCGTCTTGAACCCCAGAAGGTCGGCTCGTCCGTCCGGAACGCCCAGCCGGTAAAGCAGACGCGCCACCGAGTCGCTGTCCTTGAGTGCAATCGACAGGACCAGCATCACCAAGGTCTCCTGCATTCTCTTGGTGAGCCGTCCTACCAACCCGAAATCCAACAGGCCGATCACCTCGTCCTCGAGCACCAGAATGTTCCCCGGGTGAGGGTCGCCGTGAAACAGGCCGTCTTCGAACAGCTGCCGAAAAGCGCCCTCCACGATGTGGCGAGCGATCTTCCCGCGGTCGTGCTGGGTGAGATCGATCTGGCTGATTTTCACCCCGCGCAGGTACTCGAGCGTCAAGACTGTCCGGTTGGAGAGATCCTCATAGACCTTGGGAATCCTCAGGAAAGTCCGGTCGCGGTTGTTCTCATAAAAGGCGCGAATGTTGGACGCTTCGTGGAGAAAATCGAGCTCCTCGTGAATTGCGCGATCGAACTCATCGACGATCCCCACCGGCGTGTAGATGCCGGTCTCCTCGACGACCGCCTCCAAAAGCCTCGCCAGGTATCGCAGAACCGACAGATCGGCGCGGATCTGCTCGCTGATTCCGGGGCGCTGCACCTTGACCACCACGTCTTCGCCATCGAGGGTGGTGGCGCGGTGTACCTGAGCGATTGACGCGGCCGCCATCGGCTGAGGCTCGATCGTGCGAAACAGCTCTTCCGGATCGCGCCCAAATGACTCGCGGATCTGGATCCGGACCTCCTCCAAAGAGATCGGCGGCACCTGGTCCTGCAAGGTGGAGAGCTCCTCGATGAACTCGGCGGGCAGCAGGTCAGCGCGAGTGGAGAGGATTTGCCCGAGCTTCACGAAGGTGGGACCGAGATCATTCAATAGCATCCGGAATCGGCGAGCCGTGGAGGCCCGTTGCGCCTCGGCTGACACTTCCACCTTCTCGCTGCGACCGAGCATTCGCCACACGCCGGCGCGCTCCAGCAGGTCGGCAAAGCCGTGCCGAGCGGCAATCACCCCGATTTGGCGCAACCGGTTGAGATCCTGAAATGTCTCTCTGATCACCTGCCTGCCAACTTCTCATGGGCTCCAACGCGGGGCAAACCTTTGCCCACAGGCGTGTCACGCCGTTTGGCTAAAGTCCGCAGGTGTGGGCTTCAAATTCGTTCATGCCGCCGACCTTCACCTCGACTCGCCCTTTCGGGGTGTGGCCACCGACGGGCGGCTGTGGGAGCTTTTTCGCCGCTCGACGCTGAAGGCCTTCTCGCGAATCGTCGATCTGTGCTTGCGCGAACGGGCGGAGTTTCTGGTGATCGCCGGCGATCTGTTCGATTTGAAGGATCGGTCGGTCCGGGCGCGGCTCGCGCTTCGCAAAGAGCTTGCTCGGTTGGACGCTGCAGGCATCGCCACCTTTATCGTGCATGGCAACCACGATCCGCTCTCGGCGGACTCAGGCTTCGTGGGCCTGCCCGCCTCGGTGAAGGTGTTCGGAGCATGCTGGGAAGAAGCGCAGGTCGCGCGCAACGGACAGATTCTTTGCCGGGTCCAAGGGATCTCCTATCCGCACGAGCGAGTGACCGAAGACCTCTCCCGTTTCTTTCACCGGCAGGGACCCGAGTTCACGATCGGCGTCCTTCACGCGAACCTGGGAAGGCACGCGGAGCACGAAAATTACGCGCCCTGCAGCGCCGAAGGCTTGGCCAGCCGCAACTTGGACTACTGGGCTCTCGGACATGTGCACACCCGAGCCGAATACCCGCTGCCCGGAGGCGCAATCGCCGCCTATCCCGGCAACCCGCAAGGCCGCCACATCCGCGAGTTGGGTGAGCGGGGTTGCCTTCTGATCGAAGTGTCGGAGGCTGGCGCGAACCGCCGCTTTTTCGCGGTGGATGCCATTCGCTGGCACCGGCTCGAAGTGGAGCTTTCGTCGGTAACTTCGCTCGAGGGCATCGAGGCGGCGGTTCAAGAGCAGCTCAATGCCTGGTGCGACCGCTCGCATGATGCGCACGTGGTTCGGGTGGAGCTGGTCGGGCGGGGTCCTCTTCAGCCCGAGTTGACTCGACTTGGAGCGGTTGCCTCCCTGGAAGATCATCTCCGGGAGACTCTCGGCGGACGCGAGCCGCCGGTAGTTCTCGAGTCGGTGCGCGATTTGAGTCGGGCCAACCTGGATCTCGAGGCAGTCCATTCTGCAGGCGGGCTGGGAGCCGCGCTAGTCACCGTTGCCAAACTTGCGAAGTCGGACCGCAAGGCCGTCGATGGACTCTGGTCGGACACGGAACTGCATCGGCTCGAGCTCGCCATCCGGCGCGCAGCCTTGCCGTCCCTGCAGGAGGGTGGACCGGGCCTGGTCGACCGCGCGCTCGCTTACGCCTTGGACCTGCTTCAAGAGGATCGTCTTGAAGATTGAACGGCTGCGCATCGATGCGTTCGGTCAATTCCACAGCTTCGAGCGGGAGCTGGGGGCCGGGCTGAACGTCTTTCATGGACCGAATGAGGCCGGCAAGAGCACCTTGCTCGCCTTTATTCGCGCGGTCCTGTTCGGCTTCTCCAAGCGCGGCGAGCCTGCTCGCTACGAGCCGGACCGGGGTACGATCGGCGGAGAGCTTCTGGTCAAAACCGCAGCGGGCGCATTCTGGGTGCGGCGCTCCGGCTCGCGGCGTTCCGAGGGCGAGCTACTGCTGCGAAGCCAGGAGGGCGAGCGGCTGCCGCCATCGCGTTTGAATGAGGCATTGTGCGCCATCTCGCGCGAGCTCTTTTGCCAGGTCTTCGCGTTTGGCCTGCACGAACTGTCCTCGTTCGAAGAGCTGGCGTCGGAGGGCACCGTGTCCCAGGCCCTGTTCGCCGCCGGCATGCTCGGCGCTCGCCGGCTGCCATTCGCCCTCGCCTCGCTCGAGAAGACCTCCAAGGCGTTGTTCGCCTCACGCGGTTCCAAGGCCCAACTGAACAGCCTGTTGGCGGAGCTCTGGGAGGTGCTGCAGCGGATCGCGGCGATTGGCGATCGACCCCGACAGTATTTTGAGCAACGCGCTGAGCTGGATGCCCTCGACGAGCAACTGAGAATCCAGTCGGCCGCCCGGCGTGCCGTTGAACGCGAGCGCGACGTGCTTCGAGAGTTACAAGCGCTGCTTTGCCAATCGGCCGAGTTACGGGTTGAGCAGAACGCGCTTCAGGGGAAGAGCCAGGAGCTGGAATTTGAGCGCAAATCCCTCCAGCGCCTCTGCATCGCGGAGCAAGACGCGGCGCGGTGGCGCTCGTCTTTGGCAAGCTTCGAGGCGCGGGTGGAGCAGTGGCGTACACTAGAAGGAAGGCGGCAATCGCTCGAGGACAAAGAGCGGACGCTTCAGGCCCAGCTCGCCTCGCTCGCTCTTCCGATCGCTTCCACCGATCTCATTCAACGCGAGCCAGAATCTGCCAAGCGGGCGCTGGAGCTGCTTGGCGCGGAGTTGGTGAACGCCATGCAACCAGTGGCTCGAGCTCGCGAGCAGTGCCGTAGCGCGAGCGACGCGCGAGAGGCGTCATCGCAGCAGCTCGAGCGAATCCGGTCCGAAATCGTCGGCCTGCCGGATCTTCCTGCCTCGGAATTGCGCCGCGCACAAACCGCGCTCTCACGCCTCCCGGGACTTCGCGCGCAGGGGGCCGCACTCGATACGGTCCGGCAGGATCGGCACGACGCGCTGGCAACCCTCGAAATAGAACCGCCCTTGCCCAAGGAGCTGTTTCCGTTTGCCTGGGCGCTCATCACAAGTGGCGCGTTCCTGGGGTTGGGGGGCATCGCGGCCCACCTTTCCGGCCCAAGTCTTGGGACGGTCGCTTTGGCCGGCTCTTTGTGCTTCGCCGCCCTCGTGCTCTTCATTCAGCGCCGCGCAAGGCGCGCTTTCGAAGCCGCCACCTCGGATGCCGCAACGAGGCGGTTCGCCCAGGCCGAGAGGCGCTCGAAATTGTTGGCGGAGCTTCGGGACCTTGATCATCAGGGGGCGGATCTCCAGCAACGAGTGGTGGCGACGGCAAAGGAGGCTGGGATCCCTGCCGATGCGGATCACCGTGCGTTGCAGGAGCGGGCCGATGCACTGCTTTCGATGCTCAATGGCATCGACGCGCGGGAGCGGCTCTGTCGCGAGTTGGAGAAGCAACAATCAATGCACGAGCAGCGGTTGCAAGAAGAACGGAGCCGGATCGCCGAGCTCGAGCTCGCGGAACAGCATATGAGCCAACTCCGGGCGAGCCTCAAGTCGATGTTGCAAGCGCAAGGATTGCCCGCGGAGCTCTCCGCGGATGCAGCGTTGCGGCTGTGGGCAGAGTTGAGCGGTATTCGCCAAGCTTTTCTCGATCTGCGAGGGAACCGGTTGGCGTTGGTCACCGAGGAGCAAGCGTGTGGGACGGCGGCCAACTCGGTCCTCGAGGCGTCCGCCGGCGCCGGCCTCACTGCTCAGGAGCCGCTGGGCGCAGCCACCGAGCTGCGCGCTTTGCTCGATCGGGCTGACCAGGCGGCGGCCGATCTTAAGCGGGCCAACCATCTATTGGCTCAGAATGAGGAGCGCGCTTCGCGCCTGACTCGAACCGCCGGGCAGTTCGAACAAAGGATCTCTAAGCTGCGTCGGCAAACGGAGTTGGACTCGGATGCAAATGCAGAGGAACAGCTTCTTGCGGCCTGCGGCCAACGCCTTCGCACCCTCGAGCCGCAGCTATCCGAATTGGAAAATCGGCAGCGAGCGCTCGCCGAGCGCAAGGGCGGCATCGCCAAGGACTTGGAGGCCTGGGAGAAAGATTCCGAGCTGGCCCAGTTGCGCTCCCAAGAAGAATTCCTTCGCGGGCGCATCGTCGACCTTTCCCAAGAATATGTGGTGCAGCGTTTGGCTGCCGGGCTTTTGAAGCAGGCGCGTTGGCGGCATGAACGCGAACAGCAGCCCAAGGTGATTCGAATTGCCTCGCAACTTTTTGCGGAGCTAACCGCCGGTCGATACGCATGCGTCTACACCCAGGCAGACGCTCCGGAGACCCTGTTCGTCGCAGATGCGCAGGGCAGAGAGTGGAGAGCGGAGCAGCTCTCGCGTGGGACACGCGAACAGCTCTATTTGGCGTTTCGCTTGGCGGTGATTCAGGACTTCGGGGAAACGCGTCAAGCGCTGCCGGTGATTCTCGACGACATCCTGGTCAATTTCGATCCCGAGCGGGCACAACATGCGGTGAAAACGCTTGCTCGAATTTCTAAGGTCCACCAGG
Source organism: Myxococcaceae bacterium (assembly GCA_036781205.1). Lineage (GTDB taxonomy): Bacteria > Myxococcota > Myxococcia > Myxococcales > Myxococcaceae > DAIQBK01. The sequence goes on along the minus strand of DAIQBK010000012.1, from coordinate 153,933 downwards.
TGGTGGCCTTTACCTGCCATCCCCAGCTGCGCGACATCTTTCAGAAGCAAGGCGCGCAACTGTTGAGCCTCTCGCAAAAGCCAGTCCCGCTTTTGGAGAGCGCCTAGGTTCGCGGCGGGCGAATCGCGCGCAGATTCAGCCGGCGGTAATCGAGCGTGTAGGGCGGGTTGTCGGCCTTCGCCTTCTCGACCATCCCCGCCACAAACGAAGCCCGCAACGCATCGGGCAAAGGGGCAAGATGATTCCGAAGCACCACCGCAGTGATGAAGTCCGAATATTCCTTCGCGTTCGTGAACGAACTGGGCGCGGCCTTAATCTCGGCCCGGGTATCGACGAAGCCAGCGTCGCGCAACCGCTTCTCGGTGGTTTTCGCGTCCGCGTAGTTCCAGGGCTCCTGCCAGTCCCGGTAATAGGGCGCAAACGGCTCGGAGGCTTTGAACGAAGTGGCTCGCTCGTGAAATGTGGAGAGATTGCCTGCTCCTCCGCACTGCGCGATCAGAAAGCCGCCGGGCCGGAGCGCGGCAAATAGATGCACGAACAGCTGCGCGTGGTCCCTAATCCAATGGAAGGTGGCAGTGCTGAAGATTCCGTCGGCCACTTGTTCCAGCGAGAGTCCTTGTAAATCCGCCTGGAGGAACGAAACGCGATCGCCAAACAGCGGCACCAGATACTGACGCGCCACCTGCAGCATGCTGGAGGATGCGTCGACCGCAATTGCCCTCCCGTGGGGCAGTCGCTCCAACAGCTTGGCGGTGAGCCGACCGGTGCCACATCCCGCGTCGAGAACCGTCTCGTTTCCCTGCAACGAAAGGCGCCCGAGCACCTCCAGACCCCACTCGAACTGCGGATTGGAAACTCGGTGGTACGCCGCGCCATCCCAATCGTTTTTCGTCATCTCTCACCAGTTTAGCGCCCAAGGCATGCGCGCAGTCGGGAAATGAAACAGCCCCGTCCGCGGGCTTGGACGAACGGTGCCGTCAGCTAACGCTGGTATAGCAGCGCGTTTGAGCGCGAGGGCAGCCCGTGCCTTCGCCGTTGATTCCGCCGAGGTTCGCGTGAGACAAGGGCTGGGGATGGGAACGACAGCGGCGAGCTGGGAGAGCGGGCAGAACGCGGACCGGCAGCTGGCGCCCGCCACTCCAATGATGCGCCAGTACCTGGAGATCAAGGCGCTCCATCCGGATACCATCCTCTTCTTTCGCCTGGGCGACTTTTACGAGATGTTCTTCGAGGACGCGGTCAAGGGCTCTGAGCTGTTGCAGATCACCTTGACATCGCGCTCGAAGGGCGATGAGCGGGTCCCGATGTGCGGAGTACCCTACCATTCGGCGCGCCGCTATATCGCCAAGCTGATCGAATCGGGTTTGAAGGTCGCAATCTGCGACCAGATGGAGGAGGCCGGCAACGGCCCAGGAATCGTCAAGCGCGAGGTGACTCGAATCATCACCCCTGGGACGGTGCTGGACGAGGATGCGCTCGAAGCTCGCGTCAATAACTTTCTTGCTTCGATCGTGCCGAGCGGGGGTGCTTTTGGCTCCGCACTGCTGGACCCATCGACAGGAGAATTGATCTCATTCGAATGCGAAAGTCTTTTTGAGCTGAAGGAGCGCCTGGGCCAAGCCGAGCCAAGGGAGCTTTTGGTCTCCGAAGAAGAGCTGCCGCGACCCTGGGTCCAGGAACTGGCTGCTTCCCTGACCCATCGGCCTTCGCTGACCTCGATCGACCGAGGCGCGTTCGACCCTGCGCGCGCGGCAGCGTTTCTCAAGTCGCACTTTCGGGTCGCGTCGCTCGAAGGATTTGGCCTCGGCCAAGCCCCGCGGGCGGTCGCGGCTGCCGGCGGGGCGCTCCGCTACCTCAAGAATACCCAGAAGACCGATGCCCGCCACGTGGATCGGATCCAGTTCAGCCACCGGGAAGACGTGCTGGTGTTGGATGAATCCACCCGCGCCAACCTGGAAATCCTCCGGACCGTACGAGACGGAAGTCGCGCCGGCTCGCTGTTGGGCGTGCTGGACCGCACCGCCACTGGAATGGGCGCCCGAAAGTTCTCCCGCTGGTTGACGGCGCCGCTGAGGTCCATTCCGGAAATCAACGCGCGTTTGGACGCGGTCGAGGAATTATCCACCCATGCCCTTTGGCGTTCAGAAATGATCGAGCTGCTCAAGGGAGTTTTGGACCTCGAACGCCTTTGCGGGCGGTTGTCGCTCGGCTCGGGAAATGCGAGAGACCTCAAAGGGCTGGCCAATTCGCTCGCAGTTTTGCCGAAGCTGGGTCTAGCTCTCGCGCGGTGTGAGAGCCCTCTGATCCGGATGCTGCTCAATCCGCTTACGGCACTGAAGGAGCTCGAGCAGGTCCTCCGCTCCGCTCTGGTCGATGAGCCGCCAATCTCGGTCAAAGAGGGAGGCCTGATTCGCGCAGGCTACAACGCTGAGTTGGATGAGTTGATTCAGCTCACCACGTCCGGAAAGGAGCTCCTACTGCGGATCGAAGCTCGGGAGCGGGAAAGAACCGGGATCGGCTCGCTCAAGGTTCGCTACAATCGGGTGTTCGGTTACTACCTGGAAGTCACCCGCTCCAATCTTCACCTGGTGCCGCAGGATTATATCCGTAAGCAGACCACGGTCGGCGCCGAGCGATACATCACTCCAGAGCTGAAGGAATACGAAGAGAAGGTGCAGTCCGCTGAAGAGCGGCGAAGCGTCCTGGAGTATCGGCTTTTTGAGGAGCTGCGCGAGCGAGTCGTCGGATGCGCCAAGGAGATCCGCGCCGCGGCCGAGGCAGTCGCCACCGCCGACGTGCTGGTCTGTCTGGCGCAATGCGCAGCGGAATACGGATATCAGCGGCCGCTCGTGGATGAATCGTTCGAGATCGACATTTGTGCGGGGAGGCATCCGGTCGTCGAGCGCATGCTCAGCGATGAGCGCTTCGTCCCAAATGATCTCAAGTTGGACCGGGAGGGCACGCAGATCCTGATCATCACCGGTCCAAACATGGCGGGGAAAAGCACTGCAATGAGACAGGTCGCGCTGATCGTCCTGATGGCGCAGGCGGGTTCGTTCGTTCCGGCGAAGAGCGCGCGGATCGGCCTGTGCGACCGGATCTTCACCCGAATCGGCGCGGCCGATAACCTCTCGCGGGGACAATCCACCTTCATGGTGGAAATGACCGAGACGTCGAACATCCTTCACAATGCCACTGCTCGCAGCCTGGTGGTGCTCGATGAAATCGGACGAGGGACATCCACCTTTGATGGTGTCTCGATTGCTTGGGCAGTGGCCGAGCACCTCCATGATCGAATCGGCGCTCGGACGCTATTCGCGACGCACTACCACGAGCTGACGGATCTCGCTCGGGAAAAGCCGCGGGTGAAAAACGCCTCGATTGCGGTGCAGGAGGTCCAGGGAAGGATCATTTTTCTGCGCAAGCTGTTGTCCGGTGGCTCCAGCCGCTCCTACGGGGTGGAGGTGGCGCGATTGGCGGGTTTGCCCCGCGAAGTCGTATCACGGGCCAAGGAAATCCTCCGCAATCTCGAATCGGAGGAGCTGGATGAAGCGGGACGCCCGCGGCTGATCCACCGGCCGCCGCGGGGCGAAAATCCACAGCTCCCGCTTTTCGCCGGAGAATCGACTGAGACGGTGGCTGCCTACCGCGCGTTCGTGGAGGAGCTCTCGAAAATCTCGGTCGAAGCGTTGACTCCACTCGAGGCTCTCAACCTGGTCGCGAAGTGGAAGGGCTCAATCTTCTAACTTTTGCAGCGGCGAAAAACTTGCCCGCGGTTGGATCCCGTGCTCGCATTGCCGCCCTTTCGCGGATGATCCATGCTCAAGCTCTCGGGGCTTCTCGCACTTCTCGCGTTGCCCGTTTCAGCGCTCGGAGGACCCGAAGCCGCAGAGCAGGCGTACCAAGCAGCTCGGGCGCGTTATTACGCGCTCAAGCGCGATACTACCCAGCGTAAGTTCCGACATAATTGGCTGCGGGTGGCGCAAGGCTTCGAGCGAGTCGCGGCCACCCATTCTCAAAGCCACCGGGCGCCGGACGCACTTTTTACCGCGGCCGAGACGCTCCAGGAGCTGAGCAGAATCTCCCTGCTCTCGGAGGACCTCCAGTCCGCGATCCGCGATTACAAAGAGCTATGTCAAGCCTATCCCCATCATCATCTCGCGGACGATGCGGCCCTCTCGCTCGCGAAGATCGAGGTGGATCGATTGGACCGGCCGGAAGCGGCCAAACGAATCTTGCGCCGGGCGATCACGCAAAATCCAAAGGGCGACCGAATTGCTGAAATCAGATCGCTGCTCAAAGCCCTAGATCGCGAATCGTCGGAAAAGAGCCATCGGGGTCGATCCGCTCCGCAGCCAAAAATGGCGGCCATCAATTCCCCACGGCAAGCGCCCGTCGACTGGAAGATAAAGGCTTTTTCCGCAGCGGCGTTGAGTCGGCCCGAACCGTCGGTGCAGCCGAAGCGTCTGCCAATCCGCGGGAGCTCGAGCGCTGAGCTTGAGCCCAAGCCGGCGACCATCACGTTGAAGCTGGACACCGGCGCGGCGAGTGCTGCGGTTGAAACTTCGCCCCCTCCGCGCGACGGAAGTCAGGAACAGAACGCAGCGCCTCGCTCGCAAGTCGTAGAAACGAAGGCTGTCGTCCAGAGGCTTCGCCCCTTGCGCGAGCGCAGCGCCTACACCCTGTCAGAACAACTCGGTCTCAAAGTACGACGCGTGGTGGTGGATGCTGGGCACGGCGGACATGACACCGGCGCGATCGGCCGCGGGGGCACTCGCGAGAAAGACGTCGCGCTCGCGGTCGCCCTACGTCTGCGCGAGGTGCTCGGCCAAGCTGGCCTTGAAGTCATCCTCACCCGCGAGGACGACACTTTCGTTCCCTTGGAAGAGCGGGCGAGGCGCGCCAACGAGGCTAAAGGCGACCTGTTCGTCTCGATCCACTGCAACTCGGCGCCGGGACGAACGCTTCGCGGGATCGAGACCTACAGCCTGAACACGGCCAGCGACCGCTACTCGATCCGGCTGGCGGCGCGGGAGAACGCCTCTTCGGAAAAGCGGATCTCCGATCTCCAGTTTATCCTCGCGGACCTTGCCACCAAGGCCAACACCGAAGAGTCGATTCGACTGGCGGGGCATGTGCACTCAAGCCTGGTGGGACATCTGCGCCAGCGGCACCGGGACATTCACGATCTGGGTACCAAACAGGCGCTGTTTTACGTGCTTCTTGGCGTGAAGATGCCGGCGATCCTCGTCGAAACCTCATTCCTCTCCAATACCGAGGAAGAGAGGCGGCTCTCCTCCAGGTCGTACCAATCGGACGCAGCCGAAGCGATCGCTACCGGCATTCAGGACTTCCTGGGAAATCGACAAAAAGTCGCGAGAGTCGATTAAAAGCCTTTAAAATCTAGGTACTTGCATAGTTTATTGGCCTCCAGGCCAAGAGTACGCCTAGGTGAAGAAGGACATGACAAAATATGCCTAGGTATGGCATATTGCGCCAGCGGTCCGGTCGGTGCTTTCAGCAGTATCGGTGGTGGGGCCTCCTAGTTCCAGTCGAGCAGCGTACGAAACTCATCGGTGAACTAGGGGGCCACATCTTTGCCATCGCGTGGCAATCGAAGTCCTGCCGTGGCATGAATCAACTGCTTTGGCAGACTCCCGGGCCCACGCACAAAGCTTGACGCAGCTTCTTTCCCCTCCGCCGGCACCCTCTCAGACGCATCGCGAAGAGCGCGGTCAATTGCCGCCGTTTCCACCCGGGGATCCGAGAAGCCGGCGACGCCGTGCGCAGGATTACCTGGACTTGGCCGGTGGAAGAATTGCCGAGTTGCACCGCGGAGCCGCTTCCGGACTTTCAGTTTGCAGATTGATCGCCGAGATGAGCGATCGCTTGTTGGTCGGGGTTTGGGGGGAGCTGGTGGCGGAGCTCAATGCGCCGCGCCCTCTCGCCTTGGTCGCACTGGGCGGATATGGCCGCCGAGAGCTCGCCCCTTGCTCCGATCTGGACCTGTTACTGCTCAGGAGCCCGCGCGTGCGCCAGGCCGAAGTCGAGCCGCTGGCTCGCACGTTTTCTACCTTCCTCTGGGACTTGCACCGCGCACCGGGTTGGAGCGTGCGAACGCCCGCGGAATCGGTGAAGGCCGCGGAAGAGGATCACACCGTTCGCACCGCGCTACTCGATTGCCGATTCCTGGCCGGGGATCCGCGCGTCTTTCATTCGTTGTCGGACCACTTGCTGCGAGAGCTGTTGACCCATCGAGCGGCCCAGTTCATCGCCGACAAAGCCCGGGAAGTTCGACTGCGCAGAGAGAAGTACGGCGACTCGGTCTTCGTACTCGAGCCTGATATCAAGCAGAGCGAAGGAGGTCTTAGGGATCTTCAAGCGGCGCTGTGGATCGCCCAGGCGCGATTTCGGGTCCGTGGACTGGGAGAGCTGCTCAAGCAATCGATTCTCCCCGGTTCCGAAGTGCAGCTGTTGCGAGCCGCTCGAGATTTCTTGCTCAGAATTCGCAACGAGCTGCACTACGCGCGGGGACGCAAGGAAGACCGGCTGACGTTCGAATTGCAGGAGCACGCGGCTGCTTTTTTGGGGTATGTGAGTGGACCGCAGGGACTGGGCGTAGAGCAGTTCATGCGTCACTATTACCTCTCGGCCAAGGCGATCCGCCGAGCCGCGGATTCGCTGATCGCCCGCTGCGAAGAGGAGCCCTCCGATCGCGCGCGAACCCGGATGACCCGCCGTCTTGGCGCTTTCAAGGTCTTCGCGGGAAAGCTTACCCTGGAGGGAAGCCCCGATTTGTTTTCGCAGCAACCGGCCACTGTGCTCCAGCTATTTCGGGTCGCTGACGAGGAATCGCTTCCCATCTATGGCTGGGCGCAACAACAGGTGGTGCGCGCGTTGCCGGATTTAGAAAAAGCTCGGGGCGACTTGGCCGTGGTGGACGAGCTCAAGAAACTGCTCGCGCGGCCCGGAACGCGCGGGCAATTTCTTTTCGAGATGCACGAGCTGGGCGCGTTAGGGGCCGTCCTGCCCGAATTTGGCCGGGTGACCGCCCATCACCAGCATGACCTCTACCATGTCTACACCGTCGATGTGCACTCGCTCTTCGCCCTGCGCCGCCTCTACGCGCTTCGCGCCGGAGACTTGGTCGAAAAAGAGCCGGAGCTGTCCCGGCTGATGAGAGACCTCGAGGATCCGCTGCCGCTCTACCTCGGGATGCTGTTTCACGATGCTGGCAAGGGACTGGGCGGAAACCATTCAATCCGAGGACGAGAGCTGATGTCCCAGGTCGCAGACCGCCTTAATCTTTCGCCCAGACAGCGTGAGCTGGCCGAGTTCTTGGTTCTGGAGCACCTGTCGATGAGTCGAACCGCTCAGCGCAGAGACTTGTCGGATCCGAAATTGATCTCGGACTTCGCAGCGATGGTGGGCAATCCCGAGAAGCTGACCTGTCTGTATCTTTTGACGTACGCGGACATCAGCTCAGTTGGACCGGAGATGTGGAATGAGTGGAAAGCCAGTCTCTTGAGCCAGCTTTATGAAAAAACGCGGACCGTGCTCTTGAAGGGCTCTGATCAGGGTAGCGCGGACGCTTGCGGTATCGAACGGACCTTCATGACGCACTGGACGCGAGCCTTTGGAGAGGCGCGAGCCCGGGCGCTTCGCGACTCAATGCCGGCTCGATACTTCAGCTGGGCGGATCCAAACTCGGCGAACCTCCACGCCCGGATGTTGGCGCGCGCGCGCCGGATGCAACTCGTCACCGCCATTCGTCATCGGCGCGAGGCCGGCTTTACCGAGCTGACCCTGTGCACGCGGGATCAACCGGGACTTTTGGCAGTTCTCACTGGGGTGCTCTCTGCGCATGGCCTGGACATACTCAGAGCGCGGATCACCTCCACGCCTGACGGCTGGGTGTTGGACGTGTTCGACGTCTGGGCGCCCCAGGGGCGGCTGGTCGAACACTCGAGGTGGCGGGCAGCCCGAGCGGATCTGGTCGCGGTTCTCGCCGGGGCCCAGTCGGTTCAGGAGGTACTGTCGCGCCGCAGGGCAAACCCTTTATTCCTGCGCCGCCTTCCACCGGTGGAGACCAGGGTTTCGCTCGACAACCGCGTCTCGCAGAACTTCAGCGTCGTGGATGTTCGTGCGCAGGACCGGGTCGGCTTACTGCACTGCATTGCCTCGTTCCTGGCGGCGCAGCATTTGGAAATCGCGTTCGCCAGCATCGCGACCGAAGCGCACTGCGCTCTCGACTCTTTCTACGTGACGTTCAATGGACGGAAGGTCACCGAACCCGCACAAGTTGAGACGGTTTCTGCGGGGTTGCGAGCCGCCATCGAGGCTCTGGAGCTTCATGGTCGAACGCACGCAGGGCTGGCAAGCAAACAGCCCCCTTCGTGAATAAAGGTTGTCGGTCCGTTGTTTCGCCTTTACATATCAGCCAGAGAATCAAGACCTTACTCGCTCGCTTGCAGTCGTCGCCTCAGACGGCTGGAGGGGTACGGAGCGACCTTGCATCAGGGCGTCTCCGTCCCAACCTTCGGGTAGGAGCAGGCTAGGCGGGGAAGGTAGCGCAGGATCGGATGGAGGAAGAAAATGGCGGAGAAGGAGAACAAAGGAAGCATGACGGTAGCCGAAGCCGGCCGCAAAGGCGGCGAGACCGTCCGCAACGAGCGTGGTCGCGAGTTCTACGAAACGATCGGCCGCAAGGGCGGAGCGACCGTTAAGGCCGAACGGGGCCGTGCTTTTTACGAGGAGATTGGGCGCAAAGGCGGCGAGACCGTCAAGGCCGAACGTGGCGCCAAGTTCTACGAGGAGATCGGCAAGAAGGGCGGAGACCGCGTCAAGGCGACTCGAGGGCCTCATTTCTATGAGGAGATCGGGCGCAAGGGCGGACAGAAGGTCAAAAAGCTGATCGAAGAAGGTAAGCGCGCCGCAAAGGAGGCGATGCAAAAGAACGCCGCGCCGAAGGAATCCGACCGGACCGAAGGACCGGTGGTGGAAGACAGCAACATCGCACGCTAAGAGCGACAGTTTCGCGTTAGATGGCGGCGGTTGCCCCGATTGTTCCGGTGGATCCGCAGCACCCGGCCCCTCGAAGCATCGATCGGGCCGTAGCCGCGCTTCGAGAGGGCGGGCTGATCGCATATCCGACGGACACGTACTACGGGATCGGTTGCGATCTTTTTCAAAAGAAGGCGATCGGTCGTCTTTTCTCGCTCAAGGGCCCAAATCGAAAACGCCCTCTCACTCTGATTTGCCCGGACCTCTCGGATGTCGCCAAGTACGCCCGGGTGAGCAACTTCGCCTACCGCACGATGCGGCATCTCACGCCAGGGCCATTCACTTTCGTACTTGAAGCGACCCGGCTCGTGCCCGAGGTGATGACGACGCGCCAAAAGCAAGTGGGGATCCGAGTTCCCCAATGCCCGGTCGCGCTTGCCCTCGCCAGGGAGCTGGGCCATCCGCTTGCGAACACCTCGGCTACGGGTGCAGACGACAGCCCGCTGATTGACGGGAAGGACATCAAGGCGGTCCTGGGCCAAGGACTGTCGCTGATCCTCGATGGAGGCACCCAAATCAGCGAACCCTCTACCATCGTTTCGCTGCTGGGCGATCAGGTCGAAATCTTGCGCCTGGGAAAAGGGCACTTTCCAGTCAATTCGGCGCTTGCCTGAGGCGTGGAATAATTGCGCCTCGAACCGCTTCCGCTAGCCTCCGAGGGGAGTGGAGCCGCTGCTCGATGCTTTTATCGCCTACTTGCGCGCCGAGCGTGGACTGTCGGCCAAGACCGTGGACGCATATGCTCACGATCTGAGCGGGTATTTCTCCTCGTTGGGGCGGATGGAGATCAAAACCCCGCTTCAGATCACCCCCGCTCATGTGGAGCGACACCTCGCGGAGCTCGATCGGCGCGGCCTCTCCAAGCGCAGCCAAGCGCGCCACCTGTCGACCTTGCGCAACTTCCACCGATTTTTGGTGGCGGAAAGGATCTCTGCGAAAGATCCCACGGAGGATTTGGAGAGGCCGAAGGTAGTGCCTCGCCTTCCAGTCTTTCTCACCCTTCCAGAGGTGGAGGCACTCTTGGCGGCGCCAGATGTAAACCGCATCCAAGGCCTGCGTGATCAGGCGATGCTGGGCCTGCTCTACGCTACGGGCTTGCGCGTTAGCGAGCTCACCCGATTGTCGATTAACGACGTAAATCTTAGGTCGGGCTATCTGCTCGCCACCGGAAAGGGCCGAAAACAGCGGCTGGTGCCGGTGGCCGAACGCGCCTCCAAAATAGTCCAGCAATACCTCGAGCGGGCCCGTCCGGCATTGGTCGGAAAACGGGCGAGCACCGCACTGTTTGTCGGCCGAAGAGCGAGGCCGTTGAGCCGGCAGGGCTTTTGGAAGCTGCTCAAGCGTTACGCGCTGAAAGCGGGGATCCGCAGGGCGATCTCGCCCCATAAGCTGCGGCACTCGTTTGCGACGCATCTTCTCGAGGGAGGCGCAGACCTGCGCAGCGTGCAGGAGATGCTGGGGCACGCTGACCTCTCCACTACCCAGATCTACACCCACGTCAATCGGGACCGTTTGCGCTCGATTTACGACCGCTATCACCCGCGCAGCTGACCAGCCGACCTGCTAATCTGCGCCGCCCTCGGAGGAGAGGACTTATGAAATTCTCAAGCGGGCTGATGGTAATGGCGCTGGTTTTTGCTGCAGGTCCGGCGGAGAGCGAGGCTCCGGCTCAGGCAAAAGCGGCGAGGGCTACGGGGCCTGTTCCCGAACCCGCCGCGGGTGATCTCCGCGAGCTGCCCCTATCAACCGAGCCGTGGGGTGCGGACGTATTTCATGAGCGGCGCCGCCGCTTAATGTCCCAGATGAAGGGCGGCGTGGCACTGGTGCTCTCGGCCAATCGAACCGACAACATCGGAGGACTGCGACAGGACGCCGATTTTCTCTACCTCACCGGGCTGGCCGAAGAATCGGAGGCCGCGCTGCTGCTCGCGCCCCAAGAGCCGCAACCGGAAGTGCTCTTTTTAGCGCCCCTCAATCCGGAGCGGGAGCGCTGGATTGGGTTTCGCGCCGCGCTTCCCAACCGCGCCGTGGAGCTGCGCACCGGCTTCGCGAAGGTTCAGCGCACCAACGTGATGGGCGCAGTCTTCGCCGACATCGCCCGTCGGCAAAAGGAGATGCAGTTTTTTGGCCCAGTGGTCGGCTACGACGCGCCGATGCCCAAAGTGCTGGAGATTTACACCAAGACCAAGGAGCGGGCGGTCGGTTCGAAAATTCAAGACGCGGTGGGAATGCTGGCGCGGATGCGATCGATCAAGGAGCCACGCGAACTCGAAAAAATGGCGCGTGCGAGCGAAATCACCGTCGATGGGCATTTGGAAGCGATCCGTCGGGTCAAGCCCGGAATGCGGGAATGGGAGCTCAAACAAATTTTGGAGGACGCGTTCCGCAAAGCCGATGGACGGCAGCTCGCCTACGAGCCGATCCTCGGAGCGGGACCTGATGGCTGCTTGCTCCACTACCCCGGAGGCGACCGGGTAATCCAGGATGGAGAGCTGGTACTGATCGACGCGGCCGCGGAATTTGATCACTACGCCTCGGACGTGACGCGGACCTTTCCCGCGAATGGCAAATTCACCGCCGAGCAGCGGCGCATCTATGACGTGGTATTGCGAGCGCAGCGGGCGGCGCTAAAGAAGGTTCGCCCTGGAGTCACTTGGGATGAGTTACAGGAAACGGCCTCGAAGGTGATCGCGGACGCGGGTTACTACAATTACTTCATCCACCGCCTTGGCCACTTCGTCGGACTGGAGGTACACGACGCCGGGGTTTACGCCGAGCCCTTGCGTGAGAACATGGTGATTACGCTCGAGCCGGGCATCTACATCCCCGAGAAGAGGCTGGGGATTCGGATCGAGGATGTAGTGGTAGTGACCAAAGATGGGGCCAAGGTCCTCAGCGATCGGCTCCCGCGCGAGCCGGACCAGATCGAAAAGTTGATGGAGAAGCCTAAGTCCTAGCCATGCGCATCCTCTCGGGAGTCCAGTCTTCGGGTAATTTGCACCTGGGCAACTACTACGGCGCAATCCGCCAGTTCGTCGAGCTTCAGCATGAAGGCGAGAGCCTCTACTTCATCGCCGATCTGCATGCGATGACCACCGTTCGCGAACCCGAGATCTTGCGAGCCTCGGTGCTCGAGACAGCGCTCGCGTTTCTCTCGCTTGGCCTCGATCCCGCCAGGGCAATCCTTTTTCGCCAGAGCGACATTCCGGAGATACCCGAGCTGTACTGGATTTTGGGCACGGTGGTACCGCTCTCTCATTTAGAGCGGGCCACTAGCTTCAAGGACAAAGTCGCCCGCGGGATCACCTCCGATTTTGGCCTGTTCGCCTATCCGGTGCTGATGGCCGCGGACATCTTGCTATACGGCTCGGACCTCGTGCCGGTCGGCCGAGACCAGAACCAGCACGTTGAGTTTGCGCGGGACTGGGCCACCAAGTTCAACGTCGCCTTTGTACCGGGATATGATCCCGCGGATCCGCAGGGGAGCGCCGGCCATCCGCCCGGAATTCTCAAGCTGCCACAGGCGCGAATCCAGGAATCCACCGCCGTGGTGCCCGGGATCGATGGGCAGAAGATGTCCAAGTCCTACGGGAATGCGATCGATCTCTTCGCCAGCGATGCGGAGATCAAAAAGCGGATCATGAGCATCAAGACCGACTCGACTCCGGTGGACGTACCCAAGCCCACCGAGAACAGCGCGCTCTATCAGCTGCTCAAGCTGCTGGCGCCAGAGGGCGAGTTTGTTCAGATTGATCGGAGCTGGAAACAGGGCGGGACGGGGTACGGCGATTACAAGAAGCGCCTCCTGGATCTCTTTCACGCGCAGTTCGACCCGGCGCGAAAGAAGCACCAGCAGCTGCTCGAGGACCAGGCAGAAGTGGAGCGTGTCCTGAGCTGGGGTGCGAAGCGCGCTCGCCAGATCGCTGCGCCGATCATTGAAGAAGTCCGACGGGCCACGGGATTGCGTCGTTGAGCCGTCCACCTCGATCGTTGGGTGAGAGGCGCCGGAGTGGGCGACCGTCAGCGCGATCGGATAAAGAAGTCGATATTACGAGCGAGCAAGCAACAGGCGAGCTGGAGTTTCCGCAAACCGCGGGAGACGCTTTTCGGCTTGCGCTGCCCAATTTCGAGGGTCCGCTCGATTTGCTGCTTCACCTGATCCGCGAGCATCGACTCGATATCTTCGACATTCCAATTGCGCTGATTACCGAAAAGTACCTCGAATACCTGGCCCGAATGCGCGAGATCAATCTCGACATCGCCGGCGAATTTCTGGTGATGGCCTCGAGCTTGGCGCACATCAAAAGCCGGCTGCTATTGCCGCGACCGCAGATCCAGTCCGATCTGGAACCTGAAGAGCAGAGCGATCCACGGGCAGAATTGGTTCGGCGCCTGCTCGAGTATCAAAAGTACCGTCAGGCGGCTGAAACGCTGTCCGCGCGGCCGCTGTTGGACCGAGACGTGTTCGCCCGTCGTGCGTCGAGCTCCGCGAACGCGCTCGAAGATGGTGAGCTCCCCTTACTGGAGGTGAGCATCTATCGGTTGATCGAGGCGCTGGACTTTGCGATTCGAAATGCAACTCCGGAAGTCCAGCATGAAATTACCCGGGACCGAATCAGCATCTCCGATGCGATCCACGCGCTCGCGGAGCGGCTGCAAGCAGGACAAAGCGTGCCTTTCACGGCACTCTTCGAAACTCCACGCCACCGCCATCAGATCATCGCTACCTTTTTGGCCGTCTTGGAAATGTGCCGCCTTCGCTTGATCCGGATCTTTCAAGAATCTGCGACCAGTGAGATCTTGGTCACCCCGTTGGGTGATGCCCTCTCGGGTGGCGTACAAACAGAGGTTGACCCCAATGACTACCGGTAGCAATGGCAAACCGCGTCCGCCTCAGCCCCCCTCCTTCACGGAGGCGGAGCTGGAGCAGGCCGCTTCTGCCCCCGCGGACGAGATCGACGCCGAGGAAGTTGAGCCCGCCGAGATTGAGGATCGGGCCGAAGAGGCCGAGACTCCGATCGAGAAGCTCGCCCAACGAAGCCGACAGTTGCCGCCGGAGCAGGTTAAGCGAATCGTGCTGAGCCTTCTATTCGTGTCGGACAAACCGGTGGCCCTCGATCAGCTCCACCAGGCCACCGGAATCGATCGGAAGAACCTGAAGCAGGCGCTCGACGCGCTCACCGTCGAATACCAGCAGGACGTCAGCGGACTCGTGCTGCAGGAGGTCGCCGGTGGGTTTCAGCTTCGGACCAACCCCGAAAATTCTGAGTACGTGCGCCGCCTTCTGCAGGCCAAGCCGCAGCGCCTGACACGCGCGGCGGTTGAAACCCTTTCGATCATCGCCTATCGGCAGCCGGTTACCCGCGCGGAAGTCGAGGACATCCGCGGAGTGGACTCTGCCGCGGTGATCAAGGCACTTCTCGATCGCAGGCTGGTGAGAATTCTCGGAAAGAAAGAAGAGATCGGAAGACCCCTTCTCTATGGTACCACCCGCGAATTTCTGGAGTTCTTTGGTCTTAAGGATTTGGCCTCGCTGCCGACCCTGCGCGAGTTTCAGGAGCTAAGCAAAGAGCATCAGGAGATCGTCGAGAAGGAAGCGCCGGGCGCGCGCGAGCAACCGACGCTCGCCGAATTGGCCGATCCACAGTTCGAGCAGCGGCTCGAGGCCAGCGGGCTGGATGCGGAGGGCGCTCTCGCCGAGCTGGAAAAGGCGATCGCCACCGCGGACCAGCGCGCTCAGCATGCCGCGGAGGTCCTAGCGCCCAGCGCTCCGCCGGATGGGGAGCCTGAAAAGCCGAGCTAGGTGTCCGAGCGTCTGCAGAAATTTCTTGCGCGTGCCGGAGTTGCCTCGCGCCGCGAAGCCGAGAAGCTGATCGCTTCCGGCCGAATCGCGGTCAACAATCGAACGGTGACTGCCTTGGGCAGCAAGGTTGACGCGGATCGGGATCTTGTCACTTTTGACGGTCAGTTGGTCAACGCTCCCTCCGAGCTCTCCTATTTCATCCTCTACAAGCCATCAGGGGTGGTGACCACCTTGGAAGATCCGCAGCAGCGACTGACAATCGCCGATCTGGTGCGCGGGGTGAACGTGCGGGTCTTTCCAGTGGGGCGGCTGGACTACGATGCGGAAGGCGCCCTGCTGCTCACCAACGATGGCGCGCTCGCTCACCGCCTGACCCATCCTCGTTTCGCCGTGCCTCGCCTCTACTTGGCGAAGGTCAGGGGCGTTCCCTCGACGGAGGCGATCGCCAGATTGCGAGCCGGGATTCGGCTCGAGGACGGAATTGCCGCGGCCAAAAGCGCCGAGCTGTACCAGCGCGCTGAAAAGAACTGCTGGATCACGATCGTGGTGTCGGAGGGGCGGCCTCACCTGATCAAACGGCTGTGTGCCGCGATCGGCCATCCGGTGCAGCGGCTTTTTCGCCCAAGCCACGCCGGGATCAGCGCGGCGGGCTTGCGTCCGGGCGATTGGAGGCGGTTGAGCAAACAAGAAGTCAGCGCCTTGCGCAAAGTAGCCGCCGGCGCGGTTCCACCGACCACGGTTTGGCTGCCGCCCAGGCGGCATCGTCGCGCGTCCACCTCTGATAAAGAGGAAGGATGACGGTGAACCGCCGGTTGGGCCTTCGCGTCGGTTGCGGCACAAGCAGATGGCGGTCTGCGCTGCTGGCCGCGGCGCTGTCCCTGGCTTGCGACAAGAGTCGCGAAACGCTCCTCGCCGGCCTTCAAAGCCCCCGTCCGTCCGATCGGGTCTGGGCCCTGAAGAAACTGAGCGAGCAGGGTAGGGCCGAGGACGTGGTGCTGTTTCTGCGCGCGGCGAGGGATCCCGCCGCCGCGGTCAGGGCGGTCGCGGCGGAGAGCCTGGGCGTCACCGGGGAACCGCAGGTCGTCGATGCGCTCTCGGACCTCTTGCTCGATTCGGACGAAGCGGTACAGGGAAAAGCGGCGATGGCGCTGGGCGAGTTGCGAACTGAAAAGGCAAAGGCGTACCTGCTGGCTCAGTTTGGCCGCCGGGGGCGCTCCACGCGCCATGCAATTGTCCAGGCTCTGCGGATTGCGGGAGTGAACGAGCCTTTGGCCTTGGCAGTTGCGGCGGAATCGAAAGCTTTGTGGGAGCACAACCTGCGGATGAGCGTCGAGGGCTCGTTGGCAGAGCGACCGGTTGCCGCGGAAGAACTCGGGAAAAGCGGCCGATCCGAGGCGGTGGACCATCTTGAGCGCTTAACGATCGCCACCCAGGTCGCGCTTGCCGCGGCGGCGGCACGCGGTCTGGGCGAGGCGGGGGATCGACAAGCGGTCGCCGCCTTAACGGCGCTGCTGCAAGAAAATAGCCCGGAGCTCCGAGAAGCGGCTTGTGAGGCGCTCGGCAAGCTGCAGGCGGTTGAGGCTCTTCTTCAGCTGGAGCACGTTTCAATTGAACAGAGCGCGGCGAGCCCCGCCGCTACCGGCGCACTGCTTGCGCTGCCTCCCAGCGCGCAGACGGATCGCGCGCTGTGCGAGGTGACGCTCGCTGGATCGCGGGCTGACGTAGCTGCGACAGGGCGAGAGATGCGAAGGCGGGGCGGATGTCCATTGGAGCCAATCCTGGCGGCCTTGGGGCAGCGACCCCGAGCCAGCAAAGGCGAGCGGGTTACGCTGAGCGCGGCCCTGGTGGCGGTGGAAGCTCTGGGGCCGACCGCCCGAAAAACCCTTCCGGGGGTCCTGCTCTCGCTGCGAGATCCGCGGTTCGCTATTCGTTCATACGCGCTGGCCGCATTGGCTGAGATTGCGGATCCGTCCGCCAGGACGGAGTTGGAGGGCTCCTACGAAGAAGAGTCGCGAAGAGTCGATGAGCTTCGCGTCGACTGGATTCCAGGTCCCCTGCCCAAATCCTACTCGCCCGGATTTGAGTCGCCGACTCAAAACCCACCTTCGAAGGCCGACAAGCTTCTCAAAGCGATCGCGGATCGCTCTTCCGATCTCGAAGACACTGCACCCGCCGAGTTGGTAGAGGATGTACCACTCGAGCAGTTGCAGCTCTTGGCCAACGCGCTGCGGGCGCTAGGCGCCCTCGGCGTTTCCAATCTGCAGACCAGGGTTGCCGATCGGACCCGCGATCCGAGCCCAATCGTACGCGTCGGAGCGTACGCGGGGCTGGCACTGCTCGGTCCGCAGGCACAGCGTCTCGCCGCGAGCGGCCTTGACGATCACGATGCTTCGGTTCGCTCCCTGGTGACGCAGGCGCTGGCTGCCCAGGAGGAGGGTCAGCGGATCCTGGTCGAGCGTCTCGAGTCGCCGAACGCGGACACGCTGTTGCATCTGGAAGCGCTATCCCGCGTCAAATTGCGGGTGAGCCCGATTCAGCCGCTTCGCAACCTGATCCCCCGGGGCGGCGCCGAGGCTGCTCTCGCCGCGTCAATCTTGGGCAAGCTGGGCGACCCCGAAGCGGCGCAAATGCTGATCGCCCGGCTCGAATCTAGAGGGAATGACGGCCGCAAGGAGGCGCTTCTGGCCCTGGCGCACGTGGGAGACCAAAAGGCGGCGGATGTGGTGGCGAGGGACCTCTATCATGACAGCGCCGACATCCGTGCCGCGGCGGCGCAAACGCTTGCCGAGATCGGAGGTCCAGCGCAGCTGGAGTCCCTCCGGGCACTCAAGGGAGACTATTATCGTCGGGTACGGGAGGCCGCCGAGCTGGCAATCTCGAAGATCAGCGCCGCTCCGAAGACCGACAAGACACATGGAACTCAATGAGCTGAGGGCCAAAGCCGTCGAAGCTTTCTTGAAGGGAAAGTTCGCCAAGGCGGCCAAGCTTTACACCGACTATTGCAAGGCAGATCCCCATAACCTCCAGGCTCGATTGCGGATGGGCGATGCATGGGAGAAGAGCGGAAACCGTGAAAAGGCGATCGAAGCCTACCGGTCCGCGGCCGAGGAATTCGCGCGCGACGGTTTTCTGCCGCGAGCGATTGCGGCCAGCAAGCTGGTGCTTGAGCTGGACCCGAACCACGAGGCAATGCAACGGCTGCTCGCTGACCTCTATGGCCGCAGGGACAAGGAGCCGGAAGCCCCCCTACCGCGGCAGAAGCCGACCGAGGAGGTCGGCTCCGGTGTTCCTGAGCATGTTGGCTACCTCACCCGATTCAACGAGGTGGCGCTGCCGGATCCTGACGCCGATCCCGAACAGGGCACGTCGACCAAAGGCCCGGCGGCTGCGCCTTCCCTGCCCGCCGCGGCGGGCGCGAACAGTTCTGGTGCAAAGCCCGCCATCGCCGATCCGGCTCCGGCCTTGGCGCCCACCTCCAAATCGGAAAAGGTGGCGCCGCGCGAACCAACCGACGAGGGATTTACCGAGCTCGAGGTGGACCTGTCGCTCGAGCTGCCACCGGATCTGCAAATAGGAAAGAGCGAAGCGGCGCCCAGCTCGCTGCTCCAAGCCGTGGAGAGCACAGCGGCTTCCAGCCTCTACGCCGCGACCAAAGCCGGCCGTCCTCGCGACGGGCAGACGCCCAAGCCACTGGATCCGGTGGTGACACGAGTTCGCGAGAAGCTCCCCAAGATTCCACTTTTCTCGGATCTGGATCCAGCTCCGTTTCGGGAGCTGATTGAGCGCTGCCAGCTACGCGCCCTGAAAGCCGGCGACCGGGTTTTCAAGCAAGGCAGCGCAGGGGACTCGTTCTTTGTGATTTGCGGCGGGGCGGTTCGGGTTCTTCGGGATGAGCCAGAGCGGCCTCAAGAGCTAGCCATGCTCCACGAGGGATCATTCTTCGGCGAAATGGCGATTTTGTCGGATGCGCCTCGCACCGCCACGGTTGAAAGCACCTCGGATGACACCCTCTTGCTCGAGATCTCCGCCTCCCTCCTCAACGACCTCTCCGCGCGCTATCCTCAGATGGCCCTCGCCTTGAAGCGATTCTGTCGGCAACGGCTTTTGGCGAATGTGATGAGCACCTCGGCGTTGTTTCGGCCGTTCACCAAGCAGGAGCGAAAAAAACTGATCGAGTTGTTCCGCGCGCGCGAGGTGCCCAAAGGAACGGTGATCCTCAAGGCGGGCGAAGTGAGCGATGGCCTCTACGTCGTGCTTTCGGGAGAGGTGGAGGCGAAAAACGGCGGGGAGCTTTTGGCACGACTTCGCGAGGGCGAGCTGTTCGGCGAAATGTCTCTGCTGACCCGATCTCCGGCAGTAGCGAGCGTAACGGCCGTCCGACGTACCTCGCTGCTGCGCCTACCTAGGGAAGACTTCAACACCGTGATGATGACCCACCCTCAGGTGCTCGAGCTGGTCGCCGAGCTAGCGGACAAACGCCAACGGCAGGCGGAGCAGCTGAAAACGGTGGAGACGATCTCAATCGACGAAGAGACGATGCTGGTCTAGCTCACTGAGACAGGTGCTTGTGAGCGGCCTCCTGGGCCGAGGGAGCAGGGTCCAGCGCTTTGGCCTGCGCCTTTTCCTCGCTGGTCAGCTGCTTGACCCGAAAATTCTTCCAAGACGCTCGTCCGCCTTCGATCGTGAGCACGGCAGCCATTCCGTAACTCTTGTTGCCGTCATTCATCTCCCATCGCATGCTGTCAGCCGGCCCGGGGTTGAGAAAAAGAGTCTTGGCTGGCGTGGAGGGCGGGATCACCGTGGTCCCGGGTAGGTCAGTCGCCCGCGCCCCCGCCTCCTTGATGTTTGAAAAAGCACCAAACGCAATGTTGCCTTCGCGGATCGCCCGGTTGATTTCCGGATCCCCGACATTTCCACCCGAGATTGCGTAATCCAACGCTTGACTACCCTCGCCGCGAGGCGGCCCATGCGAGATCAGCATCACCGGCGCGGTCGAAGCTTTGGCGAGCTGAACCAGCTCGTCTACGGTGCTCTTGTAATAGCGGCAACCGCTCGCGCAGTTGATGTAGTTAGGGTCATGATAGCCGGGCAGCGAAATCAAGGTTGCTTCCCGAAACTCGACCGCGCGGATCTGATTCAGATTGACGATGTTCGAGAGCTCCTTCTGGGCCGCGGCTACGCCTTGGTTGAAGTCCGCGCGGCACTCGCGATTGCCAATCACCACCAAAACCGGAAGCTGGGACCGCGCGAGCACCTTGAGAACTCTCGCGATTCCGTCGCTGACTTCCCCGACGTCGCCGGTGACGACAATCGCATTGGCCTTCTCTTCGGCGAAAAATGCCAGGTACTTTCGCAGCGCGAGCATGTTTCTGCCGGAATCCTCGTTGATCGGGCCCAAGATGCCGAGGGTCAGACGGTGGTGAGGCTCGGGGTCGAGGAACGTGAGCTTGTAGCCAGCGAGGGATGCGCGTCGCGAGCCGACCTTGATGTCCTTTGGAGCCGCCGGCTTCAGCCCAGCAGCACACTCGGGATGCGCGCGAGGTGCGCCGCTAGACGGCGCCGAGCTCGTCGATGGAGCCCCTAGAACCTTCGCCCCCCAAACAAGCGCGACCGCAACCGCAGCGGCAGCTCCCACGCAAACCTTGCGGCGCGTATCATCCATCCAGGCAGGATTTAAGCACCGCGATAGCCTTTTGGGGTAAATCAGATGCCGCTTTGGGGTATGACACGATTTAGGATGCCT
This sequence comes from Myxococcaceae bacterium, assembly GCA_036781205.1. Taxonomy (GTDB): domain Bacteria; phylum Myxococcota; class Myxococcia; order Myxococcales; family Myxococcaceae; genus DAIQBK01. The sequence continues at coordinate 133,324 of DAIQBK010000012.1, read as the reverse complement.
CGGCCCAGAGTTCCCACTCGGTGTGTCGCCGTCGCTGATTGTGTGCACCTGGCGCCTTCTCTCTCGGACCGGGATCACCTCGATGGGTGAACCGGACAGCAGCCCGGAACCGGTTCGGCTCGATGGGAGCGAAGGGGAAGGCGGCGGTCAGATGTTGCGCTCCGCGCTATCGGCTTCGCTGATCACCGGGCGTCCCTTTCGTCTTTCACACATCCGAGCCAACCGGGATCCTCCCGGTTTGAGGCCGCAGCACCTCGCCTGCGTGCGAGGAGCCGAAGCAATCAGTCACTCGAGATCGGAGGGGGCGCAGGTCGGAAGCTCCGAATTGGCCTTCTTTCCCGGGCGGGTGAGCGCGGGAAGCTACGTCTTCGAGATTGGAACTGCAGGAAGCGCTCCGTTGCTGTTTCAGAGCCTTTATTTTCCCCTCGCGTTGGCGGGTAACAGCGAGCTCACGTTGCGGGGCGGAACCCACGTCCGCCACAGCCCCAGCTTTCACTATCTGGCTTGGATCTGGCTTCCCGCGATGCGGATGTTCGGCCTTGGCGGCGAGGTCCACCTGCGCCGCGCCGGGTTTTACCCGGAAGGGGCGGGGGAGTTTCGGGCGGTGATTGTGCCCAAGGTGGATCCTCCAAGCACCCTGCATTGGCCGGCGCGCGGCACCCTGCGCGAGATGGAGGTAACCTCGTTCATCGGATCGCTGCCGTTCGAGATTGCCGAACGTCAGACCCAAGCGGCGGTCGCCGCCCTCCGCGAGATCGGCATCTATTGCATCGCCGAAAATCTTCCGTTACCGGCCGCACCTTCTGCCGGCACCGTGGTGTTCATCCGAGCCCAATTCGAGAACACTACCGCCGGATTCACTGCGCTGGGCGAGCGCGGAAAGCCAGCCGAAGAGGTGGGCCAGGAGGCGGCGAAGCAGGTGGCCGAGTTCATGGAGAGTGGAGGTGCGGTCGATGAGCATCTGGGCGACCAGTTGCTGGTTCCGGCATGTCTGCTCGCAGCGGGCCGATTGGGAGCCGTTCACCCGGGCACTACGGAATTCACTCCCGCCAAGATCACTTCCCACCTGACAACCAATGCTTCCGTGCTCCAAAAGTTTCTTCCAGTCAGAGTGGAAGTCAGCCAATCGGGGCGGGTTCAGATCGCGCCGGCGGCCGCGGTTAAGCAGGAGTGAGACCAATCCACGATGCGCGTTCTGCTGGCGTTGATTTACAATGGACTTTTGGCGGTCAAGGGTCTGCTCGCCCTTCCGCTGCGCTTGATCCGACTGCGCCGGCGTCCGCAGTTCGTTCGCTATTCGTTGCAGGGTGATCCGCCGTACCTCTATCAGCGTCGCCGACGGCAGCTGTTTCGGCGCAAGGGTTCCCCGTCCGACGTCCGCTCGCTCGAGGAGCTGCGGGCACAATTCAAGCAGCTGATCTCCGACCCGGATGTGCGCGGAGTCGTGGTGGTGATCGAACGGCTGCGCGCGTCCGCGGCGAAACGCGAAGCGGTGGCTGATCTGTTTCGCCAAATGCGAAGCGCGGGAAAGCTGGTGGTCGGCTACGCGGTCCACCTGACAAATGGCGAGTACGAGCTGTTGTGCTCCGCCGATCGGATCGTGCTCTTTTCGTCAGGCCGGCTCGAGCTGACCGGCTTCATGGCCGAAGCGACGGCATTGGGCCTTGCCCTGCAGCGAGCTGGGATTGCCGCTCATTTCGTACGGCGAGGCCAATACAAGACGGCGCCCGAGCTGTTTACCCTCCCTGCGGTCTCCGAGGTTCAGCGGGAAACGCTCGAGCGGGTCCTCGACGATCGCTTTGCCGTCCTGGTCTCCGCGATCGCCCAGGGCAGGCAGCTGACCGAAGCCCAGGTGCGCGCCAAGGTAGACCGCGGCCCCTATACCGCGAAGCGAGCTTTGAGCGAGGGGTTGTGCGACGCCCTTCTCAGCGAAGAAGAGCTGCCCGACTACCTTCGAAGCTTGAGGTCCACGCCGAATGGCTCGTCCCCGCGCGAGCCAGCGATTGCTCCCTTTACCGCTTACGTCCGCAGCAAACCGTTCGGGGGGCTCTCGTGGAAACCGATCAAACGGCAGCCGAGGGTCGCCTGGGTTCCGCTCCACGGGCTGATCGTGGCGGGAGAGATGAGCGGCAGTCCGGTGGGACTTGGGGTGGCTGGATCCAAAACGATTGGAAAAGCGCTGAAGGCGGCAGCGGAGGATCAGCGGTGCCAAGCCATCGTTCTCGACGTCGCAAGCCCTGGTGGATCGGCGCTGGCTTCGGAATTGATCCTCGACCAGGTGCGGCGCGCCGCACAAAAGAAGGCCGTGGTCGTCTACACCGATCAAGTTGCGGCCAGCGGTGGCTACCTCGCTGCGTTGGGCGCGAAGGAAATTTGGGCGGCTCCTCACGCGATCGTCGGCTCAATCGGAGTATTCGCCGGCAAGTTTGATTTCTCGGAGTTGCTCGAACGGCTTGGCATTCACCGGGCGATCCTCACTCGAGGCCAAAATGCCGGGATCTTCTCGAGCAGCCGGCCTTTCACCGGGCCGGAACGCGAGGTGCTCGAAGCCGAGGTCGAAGAGACCTACCAGGATTTTCTCGAGAAGGTCGCAAAAGCCCGAGGCAAGACGATCGAAGAGGCGCACCAGAGAGGGGAAGGGCGCATCTTTTCCGGCGCCGAGGCAATGCAGCTCGGGCTCGTAGATCGAACCGGCGGATTTGAAGGTGCCTGTCGCAGGGCACTTGAGCTGGCAGGTGCGCCAACGCCCACCTACCAAGTCGTCTCCTACGCTCCAGCCGCCCGGCGATTGTCCCTGCTTGCCGCCCTGCGCGAGATTTCCTCAAGCCAGCTCTTTGCCCTGTGGGATTGGTGGCTGGAAATCGGCGGCGAAAGCGGGCTCGGCAAGATGTTGCTCTTTCTACTACTGGCGTGCCTGGGTGGCCTTGGCGCCTGCGCTACCGCTGAGCGGGCCCAAACGCGATCGACCGAGATCGGGGCGATCCAGCCGGAAACCTCCGATCAGGTGTTGGGGCAGTTTTTGGACGCGGCCGAGAAGGGGGACTTCGACAGCGCCTATCAATTGCTCGCCGGCAGCTGGCGGGCTCGTTACACCCCCGCGCGACTCAAGCAGGACTTTGAGTTGGAACCTCGAGCCAAGGAATTGGTAGGGCGCGCTCGCAGCGCTCTGAAGCGGGGCGGGCGCGAGGCCGGCGGAGTTGCGGAGTACTCGATCGGCGATGGCAAAGCGGTTCGCCTGGTCAGAGAGAATGGGGTCTTCAAAATTGCGTCCCTCGAATAGCTTCACTTACATTGTGATCGTGAGAATGGATTGCTCGAAATCGGAGGTCGCAGATGGACGCACCTGATCCCGATTTTTTCGACGAAGAATCCGGCGGCGAGGCGAAGCTTGGATTCGTTCCTGAGCTCGTTCGAAAGGTCGCCGTGGCCGGCCTCGGCGCGTTGTTCATGACCGAGGAGGGCATTCGGAGTTTAGCCGGCCAACTTAAGGTGCCAAAGGAAGTCCTCGGTTTCATCGTCTCGCAAGCCGATCGGACCAAGGACGAGCTCGGCCGGATGTTGTCTGATGAAGTCCGCCGGTTCCTGCAATCGGATCGCTTTCGCGAAGAGTTTTTGAAGCTGCTGGCTGGGACGGCGATTGAGATCAAAGCCGAGGTTCGCTTGGTTCCCGATGGCCAACGCAGCCATGCTCCCCGGGTGGAGATCACCCACCTGCGCGCGAGCCGAAAGAAGCGCGGAAAAGGATAAGCCCGCGACACCGGATTCTCGAACGCTGCGAAATCTCATCCCAAGGCTCACCCTCTTGGCGCTGGTTGCGCTCGGGTGGTGGCTGTGGAACGCGACTCTTTTCCCACAGGCCCGGGAGCTGATCTGGAGGCTGGACGATCATCCCGAGTCAATCAGCCAGGTAGAGATACAGATCTACGATCATCGCGGAGCGCTTCTGAAGCGTGAGGAACGGCGTTTCGAGCGAGCGCCGGTGGAAATGGTTCAGAAGATCTCGCTCGCATCCGGCGATAACCCAGTCCGCATCTTTGTCGGTCGCACCGGGCAGGAGCCGATCGATCAATATCTTGGGACCCTACACGTGAACGCCGAGCGGACGATCACGCTTGCGCTGAGCGAATGCACCAAGCTTTCCGCCGTCACCCCTCGTTGACCGATCTGGGAGCGCAGCGTATGAGTCCGCTCAAAACTGGAGGCTCCATGTCATCTTCTGAAGGGATCCGGCATCTCATGGTGGTGGGCGCGGGGCAGATGGGAGCTGGCATCGCACAGGTCGCCCTGCAGTCCGATCTGAGCGTCACGCTGGTCGATCTTTCGAGGGAGCTACTGGACAAAGCGGTGCAGCGGATTGGAGCGGGCCTGCTCAAGCTTCAAGAAAAGGGCAAGCTGGACGAAGCGAAGCGAAAGGGGGCAGTCGAGCGGCTGAAGGTCTCCGCATCGATCGCAGCGGTGAAGGAAGTGGACTTCGCAATTGAGGCCGTGACCGAAAACGAAAGCTTGAAGAAACAGATCTTCAAGGAGCTGGACCTGGCGGTACGGCAAGGCGGCGTGCTCGCGACCAACACTTCTTCAATTCCAGTCACCCGGATCGGAGCAGCCACTCGCCGACCGGACGCCGTGATCGGAATGCACTTCATGAACCCAGTTCCACTGATGAGCTTGGTGGAGATCATCCGGGGAGCAGCAACTTCTGACGCCAGCTACTCGGCGACGCGCGCGCTCGCTGAAAGGATGGGGAAGACGACTGTGCTTTCACGGGACTTTCCCGGCTTCATCGTCAACCGTATTCTGATCCCGATGCTCAACGAGGCGTGCTTTGCGGTGATGGAAGGTCTGGGTAGCATTCAGGACATCGATACTGCGATGAAGTTGGGGACCAACCAACCGATGGGCCCGCTCCAATTGGCGGACTTCATCGGCTTGGACACCGTCCTCTACATCGCCGAAGTCCTTCACCAGGGATTGGGAGATGACAAATACCGCCCCTGTCCCCTGCTGAAGCAGTATGTTGATGCCGGCTGGCTTGGAAAGAAAACCGGCCGCGGCTTTTACACATACTGAGTGGATAAACGATGATCTATAAGAACATCCGCGTCGAGATCGAAGGAGGGCTGGCAATATTAACCGTCGATCGACCGCAGGCGCGAAATGCGCTCAACACCTCCACCCTGCAAGAGCTCGAGAGCGCATTGCGCGCAGCGGCCGGCAACTCTCAGTTGCGGGTGCTGATTGTGACCGGGGCGGGCGAGAAAGCCTTCGTGGCGGGAGCGGACATTACTGAAATGGCGGAATTGACGCCCCAGCAGGCGGGAGAGTTTTCGGGCCTGGGCCAGCGGGTGTTTCAGCAGCTCGCGTCGCTGCCCATTCCCACCATCGCCGCGGTGAATGGTTTTGCGCTCGGAGGCGGCTGCGAGCTGGCCTTGGCTTGCGATCTGATTTACGCCTCCGAGAACGCGCGGTTCGGTCAACCCGAGGTCGGATTAGGAGTCATTCCAGGTTTCGGCGGGACCCAGCGGCTCGGCCGTCTGATTGGCCCGATGCGAGCCAGGGAAATGATTTTTAGCGGCGAGGCGATCGATGCCGATCGAGCCAAAGAGATTGGGTTGGCGCTGGAGGTTTTGCCGGCGGACAAGCTGCTGGCCCATTGCCGCTCGGTGGCGACGAGGATCTCCTCCAAAGCTCCGTTGGCGGTCGCGCAGGCCAAGCGGGCGATCGGCGACGGAGCCGATCGCGACCTGCGGGCCGGCACCGAGCTCGAGCGGCACGCATTCTCAATGCTGTTCGGTACCGATGATCAGTCCGAGGGGATGCGGGCCTTCATCGCCAAGCGCCCTGCGAACTTCAAGGGTGAATAGTGGGACGATGGACTTCGAGCTGACCGACATCCAGCGAGAGACCCAGAAGATGTGCCGGGAATTCGCGGCGCGCGAACTCACTCCCAATGCGCGCCGGTGGGATCACGAGCACCAATGGCCCGAAGACGCGGTCAAGAAGCTTGGCGAGCTCTCGCTTTTGGGGGTGGCGGTGCCCGAAGAATACGGAGGGGCTGGGCTCGATCACGTCTCCTACGCGCTCGCGATCGAGGAAATCAGCAGGGGTTGCGCATCGACTGGCGTAATCATGAGCGTCAACAACTCGCTTTACTGCGACCCGGTGCTCAAGTTTGGCAACGAGGCGCAGAAGCGCGAGTTTCTGGTCCCTTTCGCGCGCGGAGAGAAGCTGGGGTGCTTTGGGCTGACGGAACCGGAAGCGGGTTCGGACGCCGCCGCACAAAAGACGGTGGCTGTCCGCAAAGGCGGCGACTACATCCTCAACGGCTCAAAGAACTGGATTACCAATGGCCCGAAGGCAGACGCGATCGTCTTATTTGCGATGACCGACAAGCCGGCGGGGCATCGAGGCATCTCGGCCTTCCTCATTCCGACCGACGCGCCCGGCTTCAACCGAGCTCCTCCGGACAAGAAGATGGGCATCAGCGCGGCGTACTCCTGCACCATTTTCCTGGAGGACTGCCGGGTGCCGGTGAAGAACCTTCTTGGGAAGGAGGGAGATGGATTCAAGATCGCGATGAGCACCCTGGACGGGGGCCGGATTGGAATCGCCGCTCAGGCCATCGGAATCGCCCGCGCCGCGCTCGAGGAGGCGCTGCAGTATTCAGCGGTTCGAAAAACCTTCGGCAAGCCGATCCGGGAGCACCAGGCAATTCAATTCATGTTCGCGGACATGGCCACCGAAATCGACGCCGCTCGACTGCTGATGCTGCAGGCCGCGCTGCTCAAGGACCAACGCAAGCGCCACACGCTGGAGAGCTCGATGGCGAAGCTGTTCGCCTCCGAAATGGCCACCCGGGTCACCCACAAAGCCCTTCAAATCCACGGCGGCCAAGGCTACAGCAAGGAATTCGACGCCGAGCGACACGTGCGCGATGCGCGGATCACCGAGCTTTATGAGGGGACCAGCGAGATCCAGCGGATCGTCATCTCAGCCCATCTGCTAAAAGACTGAACGATGAACGCGCTGATCAGCTGCGGGGTGTTTTTCGTTGCATTGATCGCTTTTGCAGACGATCCCGATGCCGGCTTGAATCGATCGGCGGATGGGGGAGTCCGCTCGGAGAGCTCCAACCTTCCCTTCACACCCTACAGCATCAAGAGGATCCTGGCCTCGCATCATCAGGATATCCAGAATTGCTATGAGGAGACCCTGGCTGGGCGCCAAAAGGTCATCGAGGGTACGCTGACCGCTGCATTCAGCATTCAGCCCGATGGCACGGTGAAAAGGGCGCGGGTGCTGAAGAAAGGCACCACCCTGCGGGACGCCAAGCTGCACGATTGCGTCGTCAGCGTGTTGAGCGGGATAAACTTTCCCAAACCGCCGGATCATCGAGAGCATCCGATCGAATACCCCCTGAATCTGAAGGCAATTCGCTAGCTTGGATCTCAATCTCACCGACTCGCAGGAGCAAGTTCGCGAGCTGGCCGCTCGCTTTGCTCGCGAGCGCATTCTCCCGGGCGCACGGCAACGGGATCGCCAAGAGCAGTTTCCCTTCGAGTTGTTGCGGGAGATGGCCGCGCTGGGGCTGATGGGAATCAACGTGCCGGCGGAATACGGAGGTGCCGCCGCTGGCGCGGTGGCGTACGCCTTGGCGATGATGGAAGTCTCGGCCGCCTGCGCCTCGACATCGGTAGCGATGGCGGTCACCAACATGTGCGCCGAGCTGATCTGTCGCTTCGGCACCGCGGAGCAGAAAACTCAGCACGTCAGGCGTCTGGTGTCCGGCGAGGCGGGGCCCGGCGCGTTTGCCCTCTCCGAGCCGCACTCCGGCTCGGATGCAGCGGCGCTGACGACTCGGGCAGAGCGCCGAGGACAAAGGTGGGTGCTCAACGGCTCGAAGCAGTGGATCACCTCGGGCGCCTACGCCGGCGTGCTCATCGTCTGGGCGCGGACCGGGGAAAGCGGCAGTCGCGGAATCTCCGCGTTTATCGTCGAGGGCGGAACCCCCGGTCTCAAAGTAGGTAAGCACGAGGACAAGCTCGGCCTGCGCGCCTCTAATACCGTCGCCCTAACCTTCGAAAACTGTGGAATTCCTCAGGAAAACCTGCTTGCGGCAGAAGGTGACGGCTTCAAGCTAGCGATGAGCGCGCTCGATGGCGGTCGGATCGGAATCGCCAGCCAGGGCTGCGGGGTCGCCAGCGCGGCTCTCGAAGCGTCGTTAAGCTACTCAAAGGAGCGCACTGCCTTTGGAGCCCGGATCGCCGAGTTCCAGGCGATTCGCTGGTTTTTGGCCAATATTGCCACCGACCTCTCCGCGGCGCGCGCGCTAACGCTTCGGGCCGCCAGCCGGAAGGAGCGCGGGCAGCCGTTCACCAAGGAGGCATCGATGGCCAAGCTGTTCGCCAGTGAGATGGCCTACCGAGCTTGCGACAGGGCAGTGCAGATTCATGGCGGCTATGGCTACATCGACGAATTCCCGGTCGAGCGTTACCTTCGCGATGCGCGCGTGCAGACGCTTTACGAGGGGACCAGTGAAATTCAGCGACTGGTGATCGCCCGAGAGGTCCTCAAAGAAGCGGCAACATTTTGAATCGGTTGCGGCAGGCAATGAACTCCCCTTGACGTTTCAAAAGGCTACCGCTTACTTTGATTGTTCGTCCGTCCTCAATGTGGGGATGCGACAAGGGATTCCACGTCAAGCCCCGCGCGGAAGCCTCGATCTAATCAATTCGGGGCATTGGTGTTTTTTTAAGGACTAACAATCTCATGCAGCAAAACCTAAACGAGCAGCCTGGCATCGAGCGAGGAGACGAAGACTTTGCGTCCATGTTTGAGGCGTCCCTCAAAGAGCGCGGAGGCGAAGGCCTCCTGAAAGAGGGGGACATCGTCAAGGGGACGATCGTCCAGGTGACCAAAGACTACGCGGTGGTCGACATCGGCTACAAGTCGGAAGGCCAGATTCCGATCACGGAGTTCACCAATCCTCGCGGCGAAGTCTCGATCAAAGCGGGCGACGCAGTGGAAGTGCTCCTGGAGAGTCGTGAGAACGACACCGGAATGGTGGTTCTCTCCAAGGAGAAGGCCGACAAGATGCGGATTTGGGACGAGATCAGTGCCGCCTGCGAGCGGGACGAGATCGTCAAAGGTACGATCGTCGGAAGGGTAAAGGGCGGTCTCTCGGTGGACATCGGGGTCAAGGCATTTCTGCCGGGCTCCCAGGTGGACATTCGACCGGTGCGCAATCTCGACCAGTACATCAGCAAAGAATTCGAGTTCAAAGTCATCAAGTTCAACAAGAAGCGGGGAAACATCGTCCTCTCGCGCCGCGTGCTTTTGGAAAAGCAACGCGAGGAGATGAAGAAGGAGACCCTAAAGAATCTGGCCGAGGGCTCGGTGCTGAAGGGGATCGTGAAAAACCTCACCGACTACGGCGCCTTTATCGACCTGGGCGGGATTGACGGCCTTCTGCACATTACCGACATGTCGTGGGGGCGAATCGGCCATCCGTCCGAACGCTTCAACGTGGGGGACGAGGTCAAGGTGGTGGTTCTGAAGTTCGATCCGGGGGCCGAACGCGTTTCGCTCGGTCTCAAACAGATTCAGGAGGATCCCTGGCACCGAGCGGACGAGAAGTATCCGGTTGGAACGCGGGTCCACGGCAAAGTGGTGAGCATCACCGACTACGGAGCCTTCATTGAGTTGGAACAGGGCGTCGAAGGCCTGGTGCACGTGTCGGAGATGTCCTGGACCAAGCGAGTGAAGCACCCGGCGAAGATGCTCGAGGTAGGCAAAGACGTCGAGGCGGTGGTGTTGGACATCGACCCCAAGGCTAAGCGCATTGCCCTCGGGATGAAGCAAACCGAGGCGAACCCCTGGACGCTGCTCGAGGACAAATATCCGATTGGCTCGGTGATCAAAGGGCAAGTTCGCAACGTGACCGATTTCGGAGTCTTCGTCGGCGTCGAAGAGGGAGTGGATGGCCTCGTCCACGTCTCCGACATTTCATGGACCCAACGAATCAAGCATCCGGGGGAGCTCTACAAGAAGGGGGACGAAGTGGAGGCGGTGGTACTCAACATCGACGTCGAGAATGAGCGCTTCAGCCTTGGAATCAAGCAGTTGCAGCAGGATCCGTGGGAGACGCTCTCGGAGCGGTTGCCGGTTGGCAGTCGGCTGAAGGGCAAGGTCACCAAAGTGACCGACTTCGGCGCCTTCGTCGAGATCGAGCAGGGAATCGAGGGGTTAATTCACGTATCCGAGCTCAAAGAAGAGCGCGTAGAAAACCCGCGCGACGTGGTTCAAGAGGGCCAAGAAGTCGAGGTCAAGATCATCGACATCAATACTCAGGACCGCAAAGTGGCTCTCTCGATGAAGGCGCTGTTGCATGAAGGGGAGGACGACTACCGCGAGTACCTGCGCCGCCAGGCCGAGGGAAGCAAGGCGCGGCTGGGCGACGTGATGGCCAGTAAGTTAAAGAAATAGGCACAGACGGAGGTCAGTCATGGCGCGAGATGTCGTGATCGTTGGCGCGGCGAGAACCGCGATCGGGGCTTTTCAGGGGGCACTTGCCGCCCTTACGGCCCCTCAGTTGGGCGCGACGGTGATCAAAGCCGCCTTGGAGCGGGCAGGGGTCCCCCCCGGCAAGGTGGAAGAGGTGGTGATGGGATGTGTGCTCCAAGCGGGAGTGGGTCAAGCTCCGGCGCGCCAGGCCTCAATTTTCGCCGGTCTACCCGATACGGTGCCGTGCACCACCCTCAACAAAGTATGCGGTTCCGGCCTCAAATCGGTAATCGCGGGCGCTCAGGCGATCGCACTGGGCGATGCGGACGTGGTGGTCGCCGGGGGGATGGAGTCGATGACCAACGCGCCCTACCTCAGCCATACGATGCGCACCGGCGCGAGGATGGGGAACGTCGAGATGAAGGACGCAATGATTCTCGACGGACTTTGGGACGTGTACGGCCAGGTTCACATGGGGGTGTGCGCGGAGGCGTGCGCCGATCAATTTCACATCAGTCGCTCTGCCCAGGATGAGTACGCAGTGGAGTCGACTCAGCGCGCAATCCGCGCTCAGCGCGAAGGCGCCTTCAAGGCGGAGATCGTCCCGGTGTCGGTGCCCCAGAAGAAGGGCGACCCGATTCTGGTGACCGAGGACGAGGGGCCGAAGAACGCCCGGCCAGAAAAGATTGCCTCCCTCAAGCCGGTCTTCAAGAAGGATGGCACGGTGACCGCAGCCAACTCCTCCTCGATCAATGACGGTGCGGCAGCGGTGGTCCTGATGAGCGCAGAGCGCGCCAAGGCCGAGGGAAAAACCGTTCTCGGCAAGATCGTTGGCTACGCGGTGGCCGCGCGCAAGCCGGTGGAGTTCACCATCGCCCCAACCGACGCGATCAAGCGCCTGGTCGAGCGGACCCGGGTCCCAGCCGCGGACGTCGACTTGTGGGAAATCAATGAGGCTTTCGCGGTGGTTTCGATCGCCAACAACCAGTTGCTCAAGCTCGACCCCTCCAAGGTCAACGTGCGAGGCGGAGCGGTGGTGCTGGGTCATCCGATTGGCGCGTCCGGAGCGCGGCTCTTGGTAACGCTCCTCTACGCGCTCAAGGATTTCGGAAAAAAGCGGGGTGTCGCTTCCCTCTGCATTGGCGGCGGCGAGGGAATCGCGATGCTGGTCGAGCGCTAGCGCGAGCTGGAGAAAAGCGAATGGACAAGGTGGTGGGGAGCGCAGACGAAGCCATCAGGGACATCCAGGACGGCGCGGTGATCATGAGCGGCGGTTTTGGCCTCTGCGGTAATCCCGAGAATTTGATTGCCGCGATTCACCGCAAGGGGGTGCGGAACCTCACCATCATCTCCAATAACTGTGGGACCACCGAGCTTGGACTGGGGGTCTTGCTCAAATCCAAGCAGGTGAAGAAGATGGTCTCCAGTTACGTGGGCGAGAACAAGGAGTTCGAGCGGCAGTACCTGGCGGGCGAGCTGGAGGTGGAGCTGAACCCTCAAGGCACGCTAGCCGAACGGATTCGCGCGGGAGGCTGCGGGCTGGGGGGCTTCTTTACGCCCACCGCGGTCGGCACCCTGGTCGCCAAGGGCAAGGAAGTGCGAACCATCGATGGAAAAGAATACGTGTTCGAGCTTCCGCTGAAAGCCGATTTCGCGATCGTTCGCGCGTTCAAGGGAGATCGCTGGGGAAACCTGGTCTTCCGGGAAACCGCTCGCAATTTCTCGCCGCTGATGTGCATGGCAGCCAAGACCACGATCGCGGAGGTGGAGAACCTGGTCGAGGTGGGAGAGCTGGACCCCGACGCGGTTCAGGTCCCGTCGATTTTCGTTCGCCGCGTCATCCCCGGGCGCGCCTACCAGAAATGGATTGAAAAGCGAACGGTCCGCAAGAGGGGATAGAATGCCACTGACCCGCGAAGGAATTGCTCAGCGCATCGCCCAGGAGTTGCGCGACGGCTACTACGTCAATCTGGGAATCGGAATGCCCACCCTGGTTGCCAACTACATCCCGGCGGGAATGGACATCCTTCTCCATTCCGAAAACGGATTGCTGGGCATCGGCCCTTGGCCTCTCGAAGGTGAGGAGGATCCGGATCTGATCAACGCGGGGAAGGAAACGGTCACCGCGATTAAGGGAGCGGCCTTCTTCGACTCCGCCACCTCGTTCGGAATGATCCGCGGGGGGCACATCGATATGGCGGTGCTGGGTGCAATGGAGGTGAGTGAAAAGGGAGACCTCGCCAATTGGTTGATCCCCGGCAAGATGGTCAAGGGGATGGGTGGGGCAATGGATCTGGCGATGGGCGCAAAACGAGTGTTCGTCGCGATGGAACACGCCAACAAGGAGGGCTCTCCCAAGATTCTCCGCGAGTGTTCCCTCCCACTCACCGGAAAACGCTGCGTTCACTACATCGTGACCGAATATGCCTTCATTGAGGTCACCCCGAGTGGTCTGCTGCTCAGGGAAGTCGCTCCGGGTGTGACCCCAGAGCAGGTTCAAAAGATTACCCAGCCAAAGCTCAGGATCGCCGATGGGCTGCGTGAGATGCGAGTCTGAGGTGGTATAATTCCGAGCCTGCATGGCGGATAAGACCGAGAAGAAGAACATGCCGCGACAGGCGCCGCGGCTTGAGCACGAGTTGCTGGTCGCCTACAAGACCGTCGATGGATTCATCACCGACTGGGCCACGAACATCTCGCGCGGTGGAATCTTCATCAACACGCCCAATCCTTTAGCAGTGGGGACGACCGTTCGACTCATCATCTCCCTGCCGGATGCTGCGTTTCCGTTCGATCTCTCTGGCCGGGTAACCCGGGTGAACGAAATCAACAATCCGAACCAGGTTCCGGGGATGGGAATCGAGTTCATCGGTATCGACGATGAGAAGCGCGAGCGGATCCAGCGCCTGGTCGATCGGCTGCGCAAAGAATTGCCGGAGACGCAAGCGGCAAAGCACACAAAATAGCTTGGCTCCAGAAATCGAACTCACCATCCACCGCCTCGCCAAGACCGGTGAGGGGGTCGGAAGCCATCAGGGGCAGAGCGTCTTCATCGAGGGTGTAATTCCGGGCGAGCGCGCTCGAGTGCGGCTGGTTCCGGGAACAAAGCCACAGCGCGCCGCGCTGGTGCAGATCATCGCTCCCAGCCCCAGCCGAAGGACTGCGGCGTGTCCGCTGAGCGACGTGTGCGGCGGCTGCGGATGGCTGCACCTTGACGAAGCCGCTCAACGAGACGCGAAGTTGGAGATCGTACTCTCCAGCCTCGAGCACTTGGCAGACATTGGCCGCGACGAGCTTCAGGTACTGCCGATCATCGCCTCTGCCCGGCAATTGGGATATCGGCGGCGCGCGGTGATGCACGTACGCGGCGGCAGACTCTGTTTTTTTGCCAAGCGCAGCCGACGAGCTGTACCGATTGACCGTTGTCCGGCAATGGCCGACCCGCTCACCGAGTTGCCCGGGCGACTCACTCCTTTCCTTGCGACTTTGGCGAGCGAAATCGATGAGGTTCACCTGCTTGCCGAAGCGGGTCGGTCCGCCTTCGCGCTGTTTTTGCGAGTTGCGAAAAGCCGGGCTGCGCATCGGATCGCCTGCGAACAGGCGATCGCCGGCTTGGGCCTGAGCGGAGTAGTGGTGGTGCCCACCGAGGGACCACCGACGACGATCGGCGATCCGGTGCTTCGCATGGCCGCAGACCCCGATCTCGAAGTTCCGCTCTACTTGCGCCCGGACGCATTTGCCCAGAGCAACACGGAGGCCAACCTCTTCCTGGTTCGCTCGGCAGTTGCATCCCTGAGTGCACAATCCGGCGAACGAGTGTTGGAGCTTTACTGCGGGAATGGCAACTTTACCTTTCGGATCGCCAAGGCCGGCGCGACCGTTACCGCGGTCGAGCAGTCCGCCGTCGCGCTGGAGCTCGCAAGCCGCAGCGCGCGCGAAGGGAAGATCACCAATGTCCGCTTTGTCCAAGGCGATGCCGGCTCCGTCTGTGATGGGATGATCTCGGAGCGAATCTCGTTCGACCGAATGCTGGTGGATCCCCCGAGGACGGGAGCAAGTCGGCTCGGGCACTGGGCGGATCGCCTCGGGGTGCGACAGCTCACTTATGTGGCGTGCGATCCCGCCGCGCTTGCCCGGGATGTCGGACGGTTGCGCGCGGCCGGATTTGGAGCGCGCACGCTCCAGCTGGTGGACCTCTTTCCCCAGACGCCGCACATCGAAGCGGTGATGGCTTTTGCTCGGTGACGCGGATCAGCCGTTCATGTTCCCAGCTCCGTTGCCGCAATAGGCTTGCGTACACTGAGGGCCGCCGACGTTATAGCTGAGGATGGACTCAATCTGCATCGGCGGTGGAGTCGTTTGACCCGACGCCACCGACGGCGCCATCGTGGTGGAGATGCAGATTGCCCCGACGATCACATTTTGATCGTTGTCGCGCAGTGGATTGTCAACCGCGGGTGGAAACTCGTCCTGGTTGTCGCGAATGTAGATGTAGACGTCGGGCAGATTGTCTCCATCCACGTCGATGAACAGCTCGGGATTGGAGGTCCTAAGGGGCGAGCCGGGCCCGAAGTTCGCTGGCCCCGGCGGAGTGGAGCTCGGATTGTTCCAGGAGGTCTGAATCGGGTTGTAGATGTTTGGCTGGCTCAAGTAGGTATTCCAGTTCAGGAAGTTTCGGGCGAAGTAGGTCCGGGCCAGTTGGATTCCGGACTCCGCGCAGGTCAGCTGATTGGCGCCCCGAGAGTACCTGATCGCTGCGGCCCGCTGCGAAATCGCGTAGCTCAGCAGGCTGGCCAAGAGCACCAGGATTACCGTTACCATCACCATCACCGAGATCAGAGTGCTGCCGCGCTGAGCTTTTGAGTTCATAGATTGCTCGTCATCAGGTTGGGGATTTCGACTCGGCGCGAATAGATGCTGCGCCGAAAGCCATCCGGGGTCGCTGCTACCACGTGGTTGGCAATGCTCCTGGGTGCGGTCGCGCTGCTCATCATCACCTGGGCGTTTGCGTCGAGCAGGTTTTGCCGCGTGGTGGAGATGACGTAAATCTCGACCGCGCGTAGCCCCGCTTGGAATGCCGGGGTAAGTCCATGCTGATCTACATACTTGGTTGGATCGTTGGTGAGGTTCGGATCCAGCCAATAGACGACCTGAAAATCCTCGATGTAGCGCTGGACGATCTGCGCTGTGCCGTTCATGTCCACCAAGGGCCGTCCCAGGAAATCAGCTCCAATCCTTCCGCTGGCGTTGTAGAGCGCTAGGCGATTGGTCAGTGGATCCACGTCGAGGTAGTAGTGAATCAGCTGAGCTCGAAAGGCGAGATCGCCAATCTGGAATCCACCGTGAGTGGGCGCGTCCGAAAATCCGCCGATCACCGACTCCGCGAAGTTGATTTGATTCGGCCCTGGGTTGTCGAGCTGAATGTTGGTGATCAGCGCCGAGTTGGTGAGATTGGTAACCAACAGATTGTCCCCGTTCGCCAAGCTGCGGACGCAGGGCGCGGCGGGCCAGGGCGTGATCGACAAGGGGCCAGTTCCGTTGGCGATCACCGACACGTACGAGCCACGCTTGGTGCAGTTGTCCATCGTCGCATTTTTGTCGGGTACGATGATCCACAGATCGTCGGATCGGTTGACGTTGTTGCCACCGGCATTGGTCACCAGATTGTCCGCCCCGTAGATCGGGTTGACCAGCAGCGGTGCGCCGGCGTTATTCAGGTAGACACCGCTACCGCCTCCCATCCCGGCGTTTCGCACGTTCGCGGCGATAAATTCACCGGCCAGGCGCGCGTAGTTGTTGCTGTCGGAAACGACATCGGCATCGCGCGCCTTGCTGAATCCATACACCACCAGCCCAAGGGCGACCGCGATCACCGAAACCGCAATCCCCAGTGCAATCATCATCTCGATGACTGTGAGTCCTCGCGAGCGTTTCATTGGATCAGTACCTGCTGGTAGACCTGCGCTTGGCTCGTATTCTGGCCGCGGCGGTAAACGCGAATCCAATAGGTTTGAGGAGCGACCACGCCATTCAGTCCCGGCCAAGCCCCCCCGCTCGGCAAGGGATCGCGGTTTGGCATTCCCGGGGTGACCATCACTTCTCGACAGTATGCGCCGCCCGGCAGCAGACCACTGGTGCACGGCGTGCCAGCGGGAAGATTGATTTGGGTGATTTCGCCGTTGGGCAGTACCGAAAAATACGCTCCCACCGAAAGATCGATATCGGGGTCGGGCACCGGGCGCGGGGTGGGAGTGTTGTTGGCGTTGACGATCGATTGGGTGGGGTCGGGCGTCCACGCGGCCGGGATGCCCGTCAGCTCGGCCTTATTGGTCAAGAGTACCCGCTGCACCTTTGCATCCAACAGCACCATCTTGCCTTGACGCAGCTGGGCGTCCTTGAGCTGGGTGTCGACGGTGATGAAGCCGCCGAGCGTACCCATCAAAGCGATCGCCAAAACGGCCAAGGCGATCATCGTTTCCAGCAGGGTGAAGCCAGCCGTGTCCAGTCGGTCGTTCATTGGAAGAATCTCTGGATCCAGGACTTGAGGTAGTAGATCTGCCCCCCTTGCCCGGTGACACTGAGCGCCTTGTTCGCCGTGGATTTGCCGGAGCTGTCGCTGGTTTTGCTGATCTTGCTGACTTCCAGTCCGATCACGTCGTCCGTAGGTGCGCCAAGGACGCTGGTGTTGTGGAACACGGTCATGCCTCCATAGTTGGCGTACGACGGCACCGGAAGGGTGGTGATTGGATTGGTGGGATTGGCGGACTGGAAATCCAGATAATAGCTTGCCCCGGTGGTGCGACCGTTCAGGAGCATGATGTCGTTGGGCACCGGCCCATTGGCGGTTGCGAAGTACGCCCTGACTCCGGAGATCGTGATCGCGCCGTACATCCGCTCACCCGGACCAAAGGTATGCGGCAGACCCGGAGAGATCTCCTGCAGAATTCCGTAGGTACTTGCGTAAGCCTGAGCCTGGCTGGCACTCCAATTGATCGTGTGGGCGAGATTCCATCCGCCGGTCTGATACGGGACCCGATCGGCCTGATCCCAAAACGTCGCATGAATGTTGCCCGAGACGCTCGCGGGGACCCAGTTCGCACCCGCGGTTCCAAACAAAAGCAGCTTATGACCGGGATAGTTCGCGAATGCCGAGCCCGGATCGGGGGTCTGAGGAACCTTGGCAATCGCAATATTGGTGGTGATTGGCTGCGGGCTGGCGGCAGTCGACTGGGCGTCGAAGACTGGGTAGTTGCACGGCGGTGACGCGCAGACGGAGTTGCCATTGTCAACGTTCACGCCGGTGGTGGCGTCGAGCTCCCAAACCCGACCTTCTTGGTCTCCCGCGTAGAGGCGATTCACACCATCGACTCCGGTGATCAGCGAGATCACCGTGGGGGTGGCGTTGGGCACGTACGACTGCGAATAAGCCTGCTCCCACTGCCACACTTTTTGGCCGGTGGCGACGTCGATTGCGAACACTTCAAGTCCCTTCGCAAGCCCTCCCGCGGTGAGGCCAGAGGCGTTGGTGGCAACGAACACTCCATAGAGCGGGAGCAATCCGTTGCGCATCTGCCCCATCGAAATCCCGATCGAAGAGCCCAGGTCGCTGTAGTCGTATCGACCAGTGTAGGCTCGGCCGGGATCGGGCGCCGGCGCGAACCGATACAGGGCGGGCGAAGGGCCGCTGTTTAGCCACTCGATGTCCCACAACCCGCCAATCGAGGTGTTGGCGAGAGAGACGGTTGGGTATTGCGGATAGCTCGGTCCCCATTGGAATGCGCTTCCAACGATGTCCCACATCAAGACCGGTTTGAGCGGATTGGAGATGTCCATCGCAAGCACTTCGTTGCCGGTGGGCCCGATCGAGGCCACCAGGACCGTGTGCCACTCGCGAATGCCGTTGCCGGCGACATCGATCAACGCGTCCATGTAGACCGGGGAGGCATCGACGCGAGCGTTGTTCCCGCGCAGGCCAGAGAGCTGGCTGGCCGGGATGAAGGACCACAGCTCGGTGCCGGCGGGCGGCGTGGTTCCGGCGGCGAACTGCTGGGCCCAGTTGGTTTGAAAGACGCTGCCGGTCGGACTGCCCGCCCGCGACGCGTTCGCCGGAAGGTTGCCAACCGGCAGCGACACCGGCGTGGCGGGGCCGGCGTAGTTGGCTCCGCCGGATACGTAGAAGGCATGCAGTTGACCTCCGTAATCGCCGACGTAGGCGACGGTGGGTCTCTTGTTGGTGCCGGTATCGATGTTGATGCTCGGTGGGACGACCGCCGGAGTGGAATGGACGATCCCGCCGAGCGCCGCTCCATTGCTCCCCGTGCTCCCATTGCACTGATTGGGAGTGCTCGTCGGAGTCAGTCGCGGCGGATTTGCGGCCACGGGGCCATCGTTTTGCGTGGTGGTCGCAAAGCAGTATCCGCGAACAACCTGCAACATCGACTGCACGATTGGGTAATCGCTGATCATGTTGGTGGTGTTGGTGGAGCCGCAGGCGCCGGTGAGATCCCCGTTGGGATCGATGTTGGTAATTTCGGTCGCTTGCTGCAGGTCGCAGATGCCATCCGAGCCGGGCACCATCACCAGCTGTCCGCCGTTATTCTGAAGCTTCATCACATCCACGCACTGGGTGCCTGAACAGGGGCTCTGGAGCGTGGTGCCGGCGACCATCTCGGGCACCCACCCGATCTGGCGTAAGCCATAGGGACCCGGCTGCCCGGTCGCGACATGGCCTCCAAAGTAGGTGAAGACGTTTCGGGTGTTGGGCGCGGCCAGTGCCAACGGCGGCGCAGCATCCCAAAGAGTGAATTCGGCCAAATCGCTTTCGCCGGCCCGTAGGGTGTTGCCTCCGATCAGGGAGTGAGTCCTGAAGTTTCCGGTCACGTAGGGATACAGCCAGTGCGATCCACTGCTGTACGTGAAGCTCGCGAAGGTTGGATCCCTCGGCTCGTCGGTCACGGCGATGTACGTCCCTGCAAAAAGCAGCGATCGGGTGCCCGCGGTGTCACTGGTACCAGGGTTGTTATCGACAAATGCAATCGGCGCCGAGAGAGCCCGATCGGTGCCGAACGGCGCAAAATCCAAGTTCAGCAGCGTGTTGAGGATCAATCGGTTGCCAACCGTTGACTGAACTTGCTCGTGACCACCGACATAGATCACCGAACCCTTGGTCACGTCGTTGTTGATGAACCCAAAGTCGAAAAAGTCCCAGCCGTTGCTGCCGGAAGGAGGATTGGTCAAGACCGCGGACGTGGAATAGTCAGTCCAGGAAAACAGCAGCCGCGCCACGCCCGGCTTGTAGTTGCCACCACCGCTTGGGTTCTGACCAAAGCTTGAGACAAAGCCGCCCTGTGAGACGTAGTGAAAGTCTCCAATCTGTGCGAACGGACTGTTGACGTGCTGGAACACTGCGCAATTGGGCCGGGGGCTGCTCAGCGACAGATAGTTCGGATCGGTGCAGTTGCGGCCGTCGAAATTGCCACCGACGCCATTGAGCGCGACCGGGCCTGTAAAGAGAAAATGGGTATTGGTGCTGACCGGCGTCACGCCTGTGGCGCCCTCATAGTTTTGAATCGCGCTGCACTCGGCCATCAGTCCCGTCGACCTTTGGCTCAACAGGTAAGCGACGTTGTCGAGAGCATTCTGGCGATTGTCCGGAACCGGCGGCCAGGGTGCATCGGAGGTGTAGTTGCTGCCGCCCTGGCATTGTGGCTGCCCACCGGTGGTACAATCGCTGCCGGTATAGGTGCGGCCCGCGATGCTGTTCGAGACGTCCCAGTGCGGAGTCCAGAAGACTTTGTAGATCAGATTCCCGTTGACATCGGTGGCGTTGAGCAGGCCGTGCGGATAACCAGCTCGGGTGACGAGATCGGACCAGGAATTGAACTGGTCATAGATTAGGCCCGGCTGACCCCCATTGATTGAACAGCCCGAAAGTGTACCGGCGGGGCAACCTCCCGAGTCGGTGTGGTTTGCCGTCCCGCTAACGTACAAGCCCGCGTTCTGAAGGTAACCGTCAAGGACCCGCAACGGCTGGTCGGTATGCGGATAATACTGAATGCCGGAACCGGAATCGAGCAGCGCAATCTTGGAGGGAACCTTGTTCATCCGCCTTCCAACCGGCGAAATGAAGTTGGTGGTTGCTTGATGCATTCGGACGAAATGACACGTCGGCGTGGGGTAGACCCCGTAGGTTCCATTGCAGGTGCACGGGGTAGTGAACGTCGACAGCTGCGACGCGCTGACGTACGAGTCTCCGTTTTGCAGAAAATTGATCACGTTCTGGGCGTCCGGGGCATCGATGATGAAGGGGCCACCCATGTATTGAACAGTTGTAAATCGGGGTGAAACGGTGTTGTTGAGATCAACGGTTTGGCGCAGCGACGGACTGGCGACCCGCACCGGTGGATTGATGTACCAGGAGCTGTAGGTATAACCGACGTCGGTGGTGTCGATGGTTGGAATCGGGGCGTTGGGGTAGATGCCGGTCCCGGGAAACGGGCCCGTGTAGTCGACCGGCACTACGGGCTGTTGCCCCAGATTGACGATCTGGACATCACAGCCGTCGTTCCATCTCGGATCGTCCCAGTGGTTTGCGGCCCCACTGGGTCCCGGCGCATTGGGGGTAGGCGGAGTGGAGAGATTGCTGAGACTGCAACGGTTGGGGGAAAGCTTGTTGCCGTTGATCGCGATGTATACCGTAACCGGGTGGGTCGCGTTGTAGTGCCCTGGTTGGTTGGACTGAAGGATTCTCCAGACCAGGCCGTACGCGGATACCGTTCCGCATGGATTCTGGAAGGCGCTTTGCTCTGGAATGATCAGAGCACCGCTCGAAAACTGCATCGCATCGTTCAGCGCCCAGGCCGCCGGGGCCTCTGCCAAACTCAAGACGAGCACGCAGCAGAGCATTTGAAGGTGCGACGAGCGAGGTGTGCAGTGAGCGCGGTGTGTCATGGTTCCACCTTCAAGATGTTCGAAGCGGCTACCTTGATCCGAGCTGATCAACGGCAAGGGTTGTGCCGAGTGGTTTTGCGGGTAAGTCGCGAAAAATCGGTGGGCTCGGGCAAGCTATGCAACCGATGGTGCGCAAATCTTGAACTTACGGTGGGAATGGACCCACCCTTCGGATCAGTCGGCGTGGTCGGTTTCGCTGTCCTTGCTGAATGCAACCAGGTGCACTGAGCCGTTTGGATCCTTCCAGTGAAACTCCAGAGCTCCGTTGGCGACCCGAGCGCGCCCGCGATTCCATTGGCGCAGCGGACCGGTAAAAGTGATCTTCTCGCCCTCTTGGGCGTAGCGACCCGAGCCCACATTGGAGACGTAGGTCCCATCCGATTGCAGAGTGATTTGGATCTTCACGTTGGCTCCGTACCAGGTACCAAGGAATGAGGATCCGCTCGATCGGTCCAAGCCGGCTTCTCGCGGCGCTTTGCCAGAATCGTTTGAGCTTCGAGCGAATTCGCCAACCGCGGGTTCGATCTCGATTCGGGTGAGTTGATTTTGCCTGTATGCGAAACGCAATCGGATCTTCTGATGAACAACCTGGTCCCCCGCGCCAAAGGCGCGAATCACTTCCTGGCGGGAGCTGCCGATTCGTACTCCGCAGCTAAGCGAGACGCCTTCCTTCAAAACTAGCCGCCAGATGGTTTGATTGACGCCGCCCACCTCGACGACAAATTGTGGGTAACCAAAGACACGCGGATCCCAAGTCGGCTCGTTGGGCGGTCCAAACTTGGCGATGATCTCTTCTCGAGTCATCGAGAGTCGGATGCCATTGGACAACGGCTCGACCAGATTTGCGGCGGACAACGCGAGCAGCGCGACTTTCAGGAGGGCGGGCATGCTGGCGGTCTCGATTCTCGCATATCCGCGCTCGCCTCTCACCCGTAGGGCTGAGTGTGCGATTTGCTCCATCTTGAGGGGGCGCTCTACGATTCGAGTCGATGATCCCCCCCAGACTTACGAACCTGACGATCCTCGCGATTTTCTTTTCCTGTCCGATCCTGGCGGCGACTGCCGATCCAGGCCAAGGAGCTGAACTGGTGCGACTTCACGTCGCCAAGGCCAGCGAGGTGCGGGCGCGACGACTTCCAGGTAACGCCGGCCATATCCAGGTGCTCTTCGAGCGGCAGACCCCCCGTGGCCTGATCGGATTGATTCGGCTGGAGATCGAGCGTGGGGCAGTCGGCTTGGATGAGCTGCTTCGGCCGGACATGGTCCCGGAACTCGTCTATGTACTTCAGGGGTTGACGGAACTGGAGGTGCCCGAGTCCAAAGCCAAACATCAGCTGGCAACCGGGGATCTGCTGTATCGACCCAACCGAGGAACGCGATTCGGATGGAACGGGAAAAATCGTCAGCCGGTTCGACTGCTCCTCTGGGCGTTGGTTCCGCCAACCTCCGCCCCGCTCGCCCCCGCCAAGCCGATGTTCCGGTCGATCCATGGTGTGAGGGAATACGGCCTGCCAGGCGGGAAGGGCGTTACCAAAGTTGCTCTCGATCAGAGAATCGCGACTAAGGCGGTCGTATCGTTGGAGTTGCTCACGATGCGTCGAGGCGGTGGGATGGCGGAGCACGCTCATCCCTCGCAAGCGGAGATCTGGTTCGTTACCCAGGGTTCGGGCACTTTGAGGATGGAAGGACAGGATGTTCCACTGGTGGCGGGACACGCTGTGTATCTACCCCCTGGGGTGGCACACTCATTCAAGGCGACCTCCAAGGAGGTGTTCACCGCGCTTCGGTCCTACGTCCCCCCTGGACCCGAGCAGCACGTCCAGGTAGGTCGAAAACCGTAAGAACCAATGGATGCGCGAATCGTCGAATTTGCAGAGGTGCTTCGCCAGAACGGCGTTCGAGTCGGCACTTCCGAAGTGGTCGATGCCACCCAAGCCGTGGCGCAGCTCGGTCTCGAGCGTCGAGATGTGTTTCGGTCCGCGCTGCGGTCGACTTTAGTCAAGCGGGGAGCCGACACCGAGGTCTTCGACCGCGCTTTTGAATTCTTCTTCCTGGGAGCGACCAAGACACTGGAAGGCTTGGATACTTCGCTCCTTCAAGCGCTCGAAGCCGAGGGGTTGCTCGAAGGCGACGAACTCGCGATGGTGGTTGCGAGCCTGCGGCAATTGGCGGCTCAGTTGTCTCCCCTGGCGCAAGCCGCGCTCCAAGGCGACCGCGCCGGGCTCGCCAAAATACTCGCCGGATCGATGCTGGAGCTGAACCTGGTCGGGCTGGAGAGCCAACTTCAGTCGGGCTTCTTCGCCCGCCGGTTGCTCGCAGCGGCGGGCGGGGACCGAGCCTGGGCTGATTTGAAGCAGATCGAAGCGGAGCTGAAAGCGCGAGGAATTTCGGCCGCCGGGCTGCAGCTGGTTTCCCAGCGTCTTTCGCAGGCAATGCGCAAGGTGGAGGGTGCAGCCCGACGCGAGGTAGAGCGCGAAGTCCGAGCGCGAATGGCCAAGCGCGGGAGCGCGATTCTGGACAGACCTCTGCATACGCTCTCGGTGGCGGAAGTGGAGCGAATGAAAGAGGCGGTCCGAAGACTTGCGCAAAAACTCAAGAGCCGGTTGATCCGAAGAGCGCGCAGCTCGCGGCGCGGGGTCCTGCACGTGCGCAGGACGCTGCGGAGGAATCTGACCTGGGGGGCGATTCCAATGATCCCGTCCTTTCGCCGACGCAAGCCCGAGCGGCCAGAGGTGTGGGTGGTTTGCGACGTCTCGGACTCGGTTCGCAACGTCTCTCGAATGATGCTGCTGTTCACCTACACGTTGCAGAGTTTATTTCGTCGGGTGCGGTCGCTGGTTTTTGTCTCGGATCTCGGGGAAGTGACGCCTTGGTTTCGGGAGCTAAAAGTGAATGACGCGATCGACCTGGCAACCGCAGGCAAAGCGGTCTCCCTCCACGCAAACTCGAACTATGGCCGAGCGCTGGGTCAACTCGCCCGCGACTACCTGGGAGCGATCAATCGGCGCACCACGGTGTTGATCATCGGGGACGGACGCAACAACTACCATCCGAACAATGCCTGGGTTTTGGACGAAGTCCGTCGCAAGGCACGGCGCTTAATCTGGATCTGTTCCGAGGGTCGACGCGCCTGGGGGCTCGGCGACAGTGAGATGCTTACCTACTCGGGAGCCTGCGATCAGGTGGTGGTGGTGGAAACCTTCAGCGATCTCGCCCAAGTCGCCGATCAGCTGCTCCCGGTTCGATAGCGCCCACCTTTTACAGTCAGGGGACCGGCACGCTACGCTTTCCCTTCAGTTGCGCGTGGAGAGCCCGATGGAGTCAACCGAGCCCGTCTATAGCAAATGGCGTCGAAAGACGTTCGTCTTGTATCGCTTCCAGTCCTACTACGCTCTGGTAGTGGTGGCGTTCAGCATCTTCCTCACCTTGATGACCAGCTCGGTTGTCTATCGTGTATTTCACGCGACCGGGAGCGTCGATTCCGCGCTCGACGTTCTGGTTTCGGATCGAAGATTAGCGTCGTTGACCCTGGGTGCTTTCCTTCTGACGATCTGCTCGTTCGCAGCGTTCTACTTGATTGTGATTGTCGCGACCCACCGTATCGCAGGTCCGCTGTCGGTGATGAGCAAGCACTTCGCCGAACTGGGAGAGGGGCGCTACCCGGTCCTTCGCGATCTCCGCACCGACGATGAGCTCAAGGAATTCTTTGCGCTGTTCCGTGCCGCAGTGGATCGAATGCGAGAACAGCAGGCAAGGGAGGCGGAAGCACTGCGCGAAGCGATTGAGGGTTTGAGCGGATCTGGCACTCGCTCACAACAAGCGGTGGGGGCCCTCAAGGCGCTGCTTGATGCCAAATTGAGAGCGGTAGGGCAGGGGCCGGTCCCGCTACAGGCGGCTGAGCAGGTACTGCCGACAGGCACTGGACAGCTTTAGAGTCACTCGCGCCTGTGCGGGCGCGTCGATCCTTGCTTGCGGTAGACGCGTCGCATAAATAGCGCGGCGATAATGGCTCTTCAGAAGCGCTACTTCGTTCACACCTTTGGCTGTCAGATGAACGTCAGCGACTCGCTTCGGATCGGTGAGGTGCTCGGACGACTTCACTACGTTCCGACTGCCGCTTATCAAGATGCCGATCTGATCATCGTCAATACCTGCGCGATCCGGGAGAAAGCGGAAGAAAAAATGCTTTCGGCGCTCGGACGGTATCGGACAGTGAAAATGTCCAGGCGCGCCCTTCTGGGAGTGGCGGGCTGCGTCGCTCAGCAGGAAAAGGATCGGCTGCTGAAGCGGATTCCATTCTTGGATTTTGTCTTTGGTCCCGATGCGATTGCGAAGCTGCCGGAGATTCTGCGTCGGGTGGAAGAGGATCGAGTTCGAGTGGTGGATACCGCCTGGATGGACTCCGAGGAATACGTCTTCCCTCGGGCCGACCCAGACACCGCGCGCGGAAAAGTGACCGAATTCGTCACGATCATGAAGGGCTGCGACAACGTCTGCTCCTTTTGCGTGGTGCCCCACACCCGCGGTCGGGAAGTGAGCCGCCCGTTTCAAGACATTCTCAGCGAGATCGCCGACCTCGCACGGGTGGGTGTGCGCGAAGTGACTCTGATCGGCCAAAACGTCAACTCGTATCGCGGCGGCTTGGAATTTCCTCAGCTGCTTTGTCGCGTCGCTCAGTCTCCTGGAATTGATCGAGTGCGATTTACCACCAGCCATCCTCACGACCTCTCGGACGAGCTGATTGAGGCTTTTCGAACTGAGCCGAAGATCGCCCCGCACTTTCACCTTCCAGTTCAGTCAGGATCGGATCGAATTCTCAAATCGATGCGCCGCGACTACAACGTCGCGGAGTACCTCGAGCGGCTGGGGCGGTTGCGCGCGGCGCGACCTGGGATCGCGGTCACCACCGATATCATCGTTGGATTTCCGGGAGAAACGGCCGAGGATTTTGAAGCCACTTTGGATCTGACGGAACAGGTGGAATTCGAGAACCAGTTTTCATTCGTTTTTTCACCTCGGCCAAAAACTGCCGCTGGGATCCACGAAAAGCAGTGGGGCCCGGTACCTCACGAGTTGAAGATCGCACGTCTGGAATGGCTCCAGGCCATCCAGCGTGGAATTAGTTTGGAGATCATGCAACAACAGGTGGGCCGAGAGGTGGAGGTGCTGGTCGAGGGGCCATCGAAATTCGATCCGGCCAAGCGCTTCGGACGGACCCCAGAAAATCGGACGGTGAACTTCGAGGGAGATGGTCGACCCGGCGCGCTCGTTATGGTGCGGGTCGAGGGCGCGAGCGCAAACGCCTTGCGCGGTACCCAACGAGACACTGTTCGGGGAGTCGAGTGCCTGGACTGAAGCGCTTTCTCGATTATGTCGCTCCGGCTGCTCTCTATGCCGGCTTGATTTTCTTCCTCTCCTCGCGAAGTCACCTGCCGAGTTTGCCGGGCACCGGTTCGGACAAAGTGGCTCACTTCTTTGAATATGGCGTGTTTGGAATCCTGGTGGTGCGCGCCTTCTACGCCTACGGAGTCCGGGAGAAGCGGGCGCTCGCATGGGGTGTGCTTATCTGCATGCTTTATGGCGCAGCGGATGAAATCCACCAGCTCTTCACGCCGGACCGCTCCTCTGAGATCTGGGACTTTGTCGCGGACGCGGTGGGTTCCTCTGCGGGAGGGTTGCTCTGGTACACAGTGGTGTCGCATCTGTGGGGCTTTGAGACAAAACCGCGAGAACCCTGAGGCGTTTGGGACCCGTTCTTACTAGCTCCCTGAGCGTCCGAACCCCTGCTAAGGTGGCGTAAACGCATGGGACCTGTCGCCGCATTGAAGGCATGCCCACTTTTCAAGGGTTTTACCGCCGCGGGGCTCGAAATCCTGGCGGGGATCGCGGTTGAAAGGAAATTCGCCACCGGAGTCCCGCTGTTCGCAGAAAACATGGTCGGCGATTCGCTTCTGGTGCTGGCGCAGGGGAGGGTGAAGCTGACGACGAAAAACAAGGCAGGCGAACAGGCCGCGCTCGGCGAACTGGGACCAGGGGAGTACCTCGGCGAGCTGTCGCTGATCAAACAGGGACAGCGAATGTGTACTGCCACCGCCATCAACCAAGTGCTGGCGGTGGAGATTCGGCACGCGGATTTCCAAAGGCTGCTCGGGCAAAAACCCCAAGCTTGCGTAAAGCTGTTGATGGGCATCATTTCCACCTTTGGGCAAAAGGTGATGGACAATCGAGAGAACTTCAAAGCGCTTTTAGAGCGCAGCTGAGTCGGTCCCGACCTTGGAAGCCTTCGTCATAAATTTGCTAACTCACACCAAGGGAATCCCAGCTTACCTGCTGATCTACGTGGTGTTGGTGGCCTGCGGCTTGGGCATTCCACTTCCTGAAGACATCTCGTTGGTGATGGGCGGCTTTCTCTCCCACCTCGGAGTGACCAGTCTGCCGGTGATGATGGTGGTGGGGTTTTTGGGCATTCTGACCGGCGACAGCTTGATCTACTCGGCGGGACGAAGGGTTGGACTGCTCTCCCAGGAGACTGGGTTTTTCGCGCGGCTGGTGACACCCGAAAAACGAGCAAAGGTGGAAGGATTGTTTGCGGTGCATGGTCAGAAAATCGTAATGGTGGCGCGATTTCTGCCGGGAATCCGCGCCGTCACCTACTTCACTGCCGGCTCGGCAGGAATGAGCTACTGGCGGTTCATTTTTTGGGATGGTCTGGCCGCGCTGGTTTCCGCCCCGCTGTTCGTCTACCTCGGGAGCCACTTCGGAGGCCACCTGCGCTACCTCAAACGCCGGATCCATCAGGGCCAGGCAATCGGCCTGGTGGTGTTGGTCACGGCGGTGGTGCTCTATCTGCTTTATCGGCATTTCCGGCGGCGAATGGATCCGAGCGCTAGCACCGCCTCGCAGCCGTCTTCGAGGTCATCTGCAACCCCCTCAGCAACGCTCCAATCTGCCTCGCAAAAAGAGGACTCGGGGAGCAAGAAGGCAGCCCATGGCTCAACGTCGCAGGGGCCTCGAGTGTCAGCGCATTCGGCAGAATAGGCGGCACAGTTGAGCCAGGCATTCCAGAGGACGTATTTTGCCTCCCCTTTTTAGGCTGCAGTATCCGGAGTCGCCATGTTAAGTCCGAATATGCGCTTGGCTTTGACGTTCGATGACGTTCTTCTGCAGCCGGCGGAAAGCGAAGTCCTTCCGCGGCAAGTAGACCTGGCGACCCGATTCACGCGGAACATCCGATTGCGGATTCCGCTCGTCTCCGCGGCGATGGACACCGTGACCGAGGCGCGAACCGCGATCGCGATGGCCCAGGAGGGCGGGATCGGGGTGATCCACAAGAACCTCACCCCGGAAAAGCAGGCTTTGGAGGTTTCCAAGGTCAAAAAATACGAGAGTGGGATGGTTCTCGATCCGGTTACGATCGAGCCGGGCGCGCCCGTTTATCGCGCCGTCGAGCTGATGCGGCAGAACGGGATCTCCGGAATTCCAGTCACCCAGTCCAAGCGGCTTCTCGGAATCATCACCAGTCGTGACGTTCGGTTCGAGCGCAACCTCAATCAGCGGGTGGAGCAGATCATGACCCGCAAGCTGATTACCGCGCGAGAGGGAATTTCTCAGGCGGAGGCCACCGAGCTGTTGCACAAGAATCGGATTGAAAAACTGCTGGTGGTCAATGACGACTTCGAGCTCAAGGGACTGATTACGATTAAGGACATCGAGAAAAATCGTGCTCACCCCGATGCCGCCAAGGATCCGAAGGGGCGCTTGTTGTGTGCGGCGGCGGTCGGGATTGGCGGCGATTGGGAGCAGCGGATCGAGGTGCTGCTGCGAGCCGGGGTCGACGTCATCGTCATTGACACCGCCCACGGGCACTCGAAACGGGTGGTCGAAGCAGTCCGGGATACCCGCAGAAACTTCTCCGGGATCGAGCTGGTGGCGGGCAACGTGGCCACCGCCGAAGGGACGGCCGCGCTGATCAAGGCGGGAGCCGACGCGGTGAAGGTGGGGATCGGTCCCGGTTCGATCTGCACCACACGAGTGGTCGCTGGGGTCGGCGTGCCTCAGCTGACCGCGGTCGACGACTGCGCTCGCGAAGCGGACCGCCACGGGATTCCGATTATCTCCGATGGGGGAATCAAGTACTCGGGCGACATCGTCAAAGCGCTCGCCGGCGGCGCCAGCTCGGTGATGATCGGTTCTCTCTTCGCCGGAACCGAGGAAGCTCCCGGCGAAGTCATCTTCTTCCAGGGCCGTTCCTTTAAGAGCTATCGCGGGATGGGCTCGCTTTCAGCGATGAAAGACGGAGGCAAGGACCGCTACTTCCAGGCGGATGTCGAGGATGAGATGAAGCTGGTGCCGGAGGGAATCGAAGGTCGAGTGCCGTACCAAGGTTCGTTGGCAATGAACGTCTATCAGATGCTCGGGGGCATTCGGGCAGGGATGGGTTATTTGGGCACCCCGACGATCGAAGATCTGCGCAAGAAGGCGACGTTCGTGAGAGTGACCGCCGCCGGTCTTCGAGAAAGCCACGTCCACGATGTGATCATCACCGAGGAGGCGCCGAATTATCGGGTGGGTTCCTGATTCTCTGACCCGCTGGGCACGACATGGATATTCACGCTGAGAAGCTCCTCATTCTTGATTTCGGGGGCCAATACACCCAATTGATTGCGCGCCGAGTTCGCGAGCTGGGCGTGTATTGTGAAATCCACCGGCCGGACATCTCCGCCGCCGAAATCCGTGCTTTTGCACCGATCGGAGTGATCCTGTCCGGCGGTCCTGCCTCGGTGGAGGACCCCGATGCGCCTCGCTGCGATCCGGTGATCTTCGAGCTCGGAGTGCCAGTCCTCGGCATTTGCTACGGATTGCAATTGATCACCAAGATGCTCGGTGGTCGAATCGATCGGCTGGCACACCGAGAGTTCGGGCCCGCGGACGTTGAGATACTCAGGGCACGCGGAGTGTTTGCGTCGTTTCGCAAGGGAGAACGGGTTCGGGTCTGGATGAATCACGGCGATCGGGTCGAGGAGTTGCCGGATGGATTCATTCCAATTGGCCGCAGCGCGAACTCACCGCACGCGGCCGCTGCTCACGAATTTAAGCCAATTTACGGTCTGCAGTTCCACCCCGAGGTGGTCCACACCCCGCAGGGGAGGGAAATGCTCAAATCCTTCCTGTTTACCGACTGCAAGGCCAGTGGCAGCTGGTCGATGAAGAATTTCATCGCGGGAGCGGAAGAAGCGATCCGACGTCAGGCGCCCGAGGGCACGGTGATTTGCGCCCTGTCGGGAGGAGTGGACAGCTCGGTGACGGCGCTGCTGATTCATCGCGCAATCGGCGAGCGGCTCCAATGCGTTTTCGTGGACAACGGATTGCTTCGCAGCGGCGAGCGTCATCAGGTCGAGGCAATTTTCGCCGACCGATTTCACGTTCCGGTGAAGACGGTCGATGCGCGAGAACGATTCCTCGGCAAACTGAGGGACGTGATCGACCCGGAACAAAAGCGGAAAATCATTGGCCGCGAGTTCATTGCCGTCTTCGAGGAGGCAGCCCTGGACATTCCTGACGTCCGCTACCTCGCGCAAGGGACGCTCTATCCGGATGTAATCGAGTCTGTGTCGGCCAAAGGCCCTTCGGCGAC
The DNA here is from genome assembly GCA_036781205.1 of Myxococcaceae bacterium. Taxonomy (GTDB): domain Bacteria; phylum Myxococcota; class Myxococcia; order Myxococcales; family Myxococcaceae; genus DAIQBK01. The sequence continues at coordinate 102,240 of DAIQBK010000012.1, read as the reverse complement.
GATCAAGAGTCACCACAACGTCGGTGGCTTACCGGAGGTAATGAAGCTGAAGCTGATCGAGCCCCTGCGGGAGCTATTCAAGGATGAGGTACGGGTTCTAGGTCGCGAGCTTGGCCTGCCAGAAGAATTGGTCACCCGCCACCCATTCCCCGGGCCCGGTCTGGCGGTCCGGGTGATTGGCGAAGTGACTCCGTCGAGGTTGGAGCTGGTCCGCAAGGCGGATTTGATTGTCCAGGAGGAAATCCGTCGGGCCAAGCTCTACAATGAGCTGTGGCAGGCGTTTGCCGTTTTGCTTCCAGTTCAGAGCGTCGGGATTATGGGCGATGCGCGGACCTACGACTTCACTGCGGTGCTTCGGGCGGTGACCAGCCTGGACGGGATGACCGCCGACTGGGCTCGACTGCCGCACGATGTGCTCGAGCGAATCTCCACCCGAATCACCAACGAGGTGAGGGGCATCAACCGGGTGGTGTTGGATATTTCATCCAAGCCTCCGGCGACAATCGAATGGGAATAGCGGCAGCCGGTGCTCAGGGCCCGCTCGCGCCGGCGTGAGGCCGTAACTCTGCCGTCAGTCGGCTCGCGCCGTAGAGCTTCTCGAGCGGCTCGAAGATCGCCGCGCTGTGAACCGAGACCGCGCGATTTACTCGCCCGTCGTACCCGTAGTCGCCTCCCAGAGAGGCGAGGTTTCCGTCGAATATCAGTCCGACTATCTCCGCTTCTTTGTTGATCACCGGCGAGCCTGAGTTACCGCCGATGATGTCGTGGGTGCTGCAGAAGTTGTCGGGGGTATTGAGATCCAGTCGAGACTTTCCATCCAGCCATCGCTTCGGGAGGATGAATGGATCCTTGCCGGTGGCGCGCTCGAAAGCTCCTCGAAAATAGGTGAACGGCGGGACCTGCCTGCCGGATTGCGGAAACCCCTTGATCTGGCCGTAAGAGAGCCGGGCACTGAAGGTCGCATCCGGATAGAGGCTCGTTCCGTAGAGCTCGAAGCGGGCCTTGGCGATCAGCTCGCCATTCTTGACCTGCGGAGCCTCCACCGTTTCTTCGAATTGCTTTCTCACCGCCCGAGCTTCGGGATCGATCGACTTCGCGAAAAGGATCATCGGATCCGTCGAGGATTGAACCGCACTCTTTCCGCCATTGAAAAGCGATTTGCGCTGTTCAACGCTTTTCAGTTGCGTGCCTCGGACCAGGGCCTCCGCCAACTCCCTCGGCGTGCTTTTGGCAAAGATCTTTTGCACCAGAGGATCATCGGGGCCCAGCTCTTCGCGAAAACGATCCAACGAGAAGCTGAGCGACTCGATCTCCAGCTCGTCGTAGATGGGAGCGGGGCTGAAAAGGCTGTGCGTCAGCGCGGGCAAGCGCGAGTCCGCGAACTCGCGAAGACGCTCTCCATTCGGCTTGGGCAGTTCCTCGCTGGCCCGAACCAGTTGCCTGGCGAGCCCGAACAGCTCGGACTGAAAGCCCAAACCCAACTCGACCTGGGTGTATCGGGTTCGAATCCGCCTGAACTCAACCAACGATTGAGCGATTGCGTCCCACGCGGCACCGTAAAGCCGCTTCTTCGCCGAGTCCCGGCCGATCTTGGCTCGAAACTCGCGCTCGGCCGCGACTTTGGAGCCAAAGAACGCCCGGTCATTCAATGCCGCCAACCGTCCCCTGTAGACCTTGATGCTGTTTTCCGTTCCGAGGAGGCGGGCGGTTGAAATTCTGTGTTGTTCCGGGCCACGGGTCTGAAGTTCCTTGAGCCACCCTCGTTGCTCGAACAAGCGGAAGAGCGTCGTGGGCAGCGAGACGTCTCTTTCGAATTCCAATTGCGCCACGGTCAAGCCACGGTCGGTTTTGCCCGGGTTGCCGGAGACGAAGGTCAGCTCTCCGTCATCGGCACCACGCGAAGACCAACTGAAGTAGTGATTGGTTTTTGCTGGGCGACCATCTTGATAGACGCGCAAGAACGCCGCGTCGAAGTCGTAGCGAGGAAACATGAAGTTATCGAGCTCTCCTCCGAAATGGGCGGCATCGAGCTCGGGCGCAAAGACGATTCGCACATCCTGGAAGCGCTGCTGCTTGTAAAGGTGATACCGGCCGCCCTGGTAAAGGGTGATCACATCGCAGCGAATGTCATCGCTCGTCGCGCACTCTTTCTCGATTTTGGCCATCTCCGCCCTCTGGGCATCGTGAAAACGAGCGCCGGACAGACCGCGGGTAGCGCGATTCACCCGATCGGTCACATCGGAGATCTGCAGCAATTGGTCGATCTCCGAAGCAGGACAGCGCAGCTCGTCATTTTCTTGCTGCGCGTAGAAGCCACGGGAAAGGCGATCTTCCTTTTCGTTCGACAGCTGCTCCAGGCAGCGGCTGACACAGTGGTGGTTGGTGAGCACCAGACCGGCGGACGAGACAAAGCTTCCCGAGCAACCCTGGGCAAGTTTGGCAGAGGCCAAACGTACGTGCTCCAACCAGGCGGCCGTTGGCTCGAAGCCATACCTCCGCTTCACCTCCGCGCTGGGGAAGTTGTCATAAGTCCACATGCCTTCTTCAGACCAGGCTCGGGTGGCCAGTGACAGAACCAGCACCGCCAACGCCATCTTCAGACCGTTTTCAATCGAACGCATCGCACCAAGCGTAGGAACTAGGGTAGTTGACTGGCAACGAGATTTCTTATCGCTAATCGAATAAACGAAAAACCGCCGAAGGTGGACTGGTCAGGCGGGGCGCAGCACGACCGTGGTCCACCGCAACCGAAGTTAACATAATGTCCGTTATGAGACCTGATGCCTGACGACGCAGCTCAAATTGCCGATTTCGACCCGAGCTGCCGACGCTTGAGGTAAACAGTCCTCGGCTTGAAGCTTGGCAGCAATAAGCGATTTGTCCTTTTCGTGTCGTGTGCAGTGATTGCCTGCTCCCACGCGCCGACGCGTTCCACGACTGCTCCGCGAATCGAAGAGGCGACGATCTCCGAGCTCCAATCTTCCCTCGCGGATGGGACGCTCACTTCACATGCCCTGGTCCAGCACTATCTCGATCGCATCGCGCGATATGACAAGAATGGGCCACAGCTGAACGCCTTCTTATTGGTCAATCCCAAGGCGCTCGAACAAGCTGACGCGCTCGACCAGGAACGAGCCCAGAAAGGTCCGCGCGGCTCGCTGCACGGGATTCCCTTGGCCGTCAAAGACAACATGAATACCAAGGACCTTCCCACCACCGGAGGATCGCTGGCCTTTGCCGGGGCGCAACCCCAACAGGACGCATTCATTGTCGCCAAGCTCCGTGACGCCGGAATGATCATCCTGGGCAAAACCAATTTGCACGAGCTTGCCCGTGCCGGCACGACCGTTAGCTCCTTGGGTGGACAAACCAAAAACCCGTACGACCTCTCACGCACTCCCGGCGGATCCAGCGGCGGCACTGCTGCCGCGGTAGCTGCGAACCTGGTCACTGTCGGGTTGGGAAGTGACACCGTCAATTCGATTCGCTCGCCGGCTTCCGCCTGCGATCTGGTCGGTCTGCGCCCGACTCGAGGCCTGGTCAGCCGAAGCGGGATCATCCCAGCGGCGTTGACGCAAGATATGGCTGGACCGATTACCCGCACCGTGTCCGATGCGGCCCTGTTGCTCGAGGCCATCCAAGGACCCGATCCAAAGGATCCCACCACTGCAGCTTTGGTTGGCGTGGAGCCAGCGCATTACGGCGCGGCACTTGTCAAGGACGGTCTGAAAGGCGCCCGGATTGGCGTTCTCCGCAGCTTCTTTGGCAACAAGGAAGAAAACGCCGAGGTCAACCGGGTGGTTGGGGAGGCGATTGATCAGATGCGTGCGCTCGGAGCCGAACCGGTCGAGCTCTCGGTGCCTCTCGATGTCGATAAGCTCATTGCCACCCTCGATGTCCAAAAATGGGAGTCGAAAACCCAAATTGACCAGTGGCTTCGCGATCTGGGCCCCGGGGCTCCTGCGATCTATACCTTCGATGACTGGGTCGCCTCGGGCAAGTTCGACAAGACGCTCGAGAAAGGTCTTCGGGAAGCTCAACCTTATGATCACCCCGAGAACGATCCCGAATATCTGCAGCGGATCGGGCCCCGCAGAAAGGCTCTGCAAGAACAGGTACTCGCGATATTTGCTGATCAGAGACTCGACGCGATCGTGTATCCGCACCAAAAGATTCTCGTGGTGCCGATCGGGCAATCACAGGTCGCGCGGAACGGCTTTCTCGCTTCCATCACCGGGTTCCCTGCGATCACCGTGCCCGCTGGATTTTCGTCCGGTGGCGTACCGATCGGGGTGGAGTTGATGGGCAAGCCCTTTGCGGAGATAACGCTGCTGCGCCTCGCTTACTCCTATGAGCAAGGTAGCAGCAACCGCCGCCCTCCTGCTTCCGCGCCCTGAATTCCGGGCAAATCACCCAGACCCGAATGCATCCGGTCCTTCGCTCAGGCTCCAGAATAGGAGCGTTGCTTCTCCCGCTGATCGCGGGAGGCTGCCCGAAAGATCGTCCCTCCGAGATGGACGACGCCGCACTCAGCGTGACCTCGGACGCTGGGCCAAACCCACCCCCCGAACGACTGGTTCTTACGCTTCGCCATCAGGTTTCGGATGGCGGAATGGAGATGGTTGGCTTCGATGGCGGCATTGGGCCCGAGATTGAACCAACCCGTCTCCTCGAGCTCACTACCAACTTTTCGATTCACAATTATCGAATCCGGGTCTTCGACGAATTGGATCGCGCCCTGGTGTCCGACGATCTTGCGACCGAGGGCGACCACAACCTTCAATACCAGATTCGATTCCCGTCCCTGCTCCAGCGAGGCCATCGGTACACGCTGCTAATCGATGCGCAGACTGGCGAGTCGATTTTGGACCCGCAGGGTCGTCCGCAGTCCGAACAGCGGTTGGAGTTTCAAGTCGAAGGCCCGCGTGAAAAAGCCCCGCCTCCGTCGAAGGTCAAGAAGCGAAGACGCCGGCGCCACACACAGATGCTAGACCAAGGCTCGCCTTTCGCTTCGAAGTCGGGCGCGCAGACGTGGTTCGTGTTCAGGTCGCCCCAACGCCAGTAAGAGCTTACTGAGATCGTAGAGCACATCGCCACGGTCGAAGACAGAGACTCTCGGCACCTCACATCCCAGCAGGTCCACCGCACGGTTGTAGACCTTCTCCACCAGCGTTTTGAGTTGAAAGGAGTCGTACAGGTTGTATTCAACGAGGAAACGGAGCGCTTCCAAGTCTAAGTCGCGTCCGTAGGCGCGCCAGAGAATCACCGCGTCCCAACCATCGATGCCCTTGAGGTGCGGCGGGCGGCCAAATCCAAGGCGATCCTCGATCTGCTTCAGACCCCCGGAGAGGCCCACCCGCCTACAAGCAAAGCGCAAGTCCACGTGCACTGGAGGCGTGGGAAAGCTGTCGAAATGCGCCTTGAGAGCGGGGATGTCGAAGCAACTTCCGTTGAAAGTGACCCACAGCCTGCTCGCGGCCAGGACCTCTGGAAACTGATCCAGATTACGGCCGCGGATGAACACGTGGAGTCCCTCGCGGTCGAAAACGCTCGCTACCGTCGGCTGGAAGAGCGAACCTCCCTCGGTCTCGATGTCGAAGAAGGCAGCTTCCCTCTGAAACTCGGCGTAAAGCCTCCAATGCTCGCGCGGAGGAATCAGCTCCGCCAACCGTTTGAGATCCCGGTTGCGTAACGCTGCCCTCGACTCCTCGATCCGCAGCCTGACCAGGGCATCCATCCGGCGGGAGATTCCAACCGCCGGTTCGGTGGCAGGAAAATCGTCCCAGGTGAGAATGCCACGTGCCCAGAGGTCCTTTTCTCGCCACGGGCCGACACCTGGAATGAGCTGGAACGTGTTACGAATCATTGTTCGCGGGACGTGATTCCGCGATCCTCAGCGCTTCGATCAGCGGAAGGTCTGCCGCGCAGAATGGGAGCTCGGTCATTTCCTTCGGGCTCAGATACCGCAGCTGTTGTGCCCTCAGCGGTCTTGGGACACCCGCGCGAATCGTCGTGGCATAGAGGACGAGCTCAACCCAGAGATCCCGATAGTGATGGGTTCCCCGCCACTGATCGTTACCCACCGTCAGCTCCACTCCCAGTTCCTCGCGGCATTCCCGGATTAACGCCGCCTGGTCTGACTCCTGAGGTTCGACTTTCCCTCCCGGAAACTCCCACAACGATCCGCGGCTCCCTCCGGGCAATCGCTGCTGGACGAGGTAGCGCTGAGGATATTGCGGATCTGGGATCAGCGCCGCGACCACGCGTACTTTCGGAACCTCAGACGCGCTCAACCTCATCTCCCGCCGTGCAGACGCAAGGCGTAGAGGTATCCAAGGTTCGAGAGGACGTACAGCCGCCCTTGAGCCCAGAATGGCACCGCGGTAACTCCCTTTCCCGGATTCCACGAACTCAGGGTACGCCCGTTGACTGGATCCACAAACAGCAATGCCGCGCTGGTTGGGGCGATCAGGAGGCCTTTTGCAATGAGCAGTCTACGCGATGCCCTGGATCCCAGATCCAGGCTCCAAATCTGCTTCCCGGAATCGCTCAAGTAGGCACCGAGCATTTGGTCGCCCGAGCTGAAGAGAAGAGATCTTCGCAGCGCCAGACCGGTGATTCCGGCCTTTGTGGTGTGCCATTTGATTGCACCGGTTTCAGAATCCAATGCGTAGAGCCCATCCTTATACGAAGCCGCATACAGTCGCCCGGACGCATCAATGATTGGAGTCGTATCTACGTCGAGAAACTGTTTGCCCTCGGTGGTCAAGAAGCGCTCCCACTTGACGGTCCCATCCGACTGTTTGAGCGCCACCAGCGAGCCGTCGGAAAACCCGATGCAGATGGTCCCTTGATGGACCAGCGGGTCGGCGGCCCCGTAAATGGTGAATCCGGCCGCGCCGTGGAGATCCCGATGATAGCGCCAGCGCAACTTGCCGCTCTGCCGCTCGACGGCGAGCAAAGCGTCGTTTTCCGTCGCGACGAGCACGGTTTGCTCGTCCAGGACGGGCGAGGTCAGCAACTCCTCGCCCGAATCATACTGCCACTTCAGCTTGCCGGTTCGCGCGTCGAGCGCATAGAGCGTTCCGTCTCCGCCGGCCACGTATGCCACCCCGTCCCTGAGTGTGGGGCCGGCGACGAAGTGCCCACGAGTTTCGAAGATCCAGTCTAGTTTGCCCAGTGGGCTGATGCCTCGCACCAGGTGATCTCGGGTCGCCGTAATCACCTCGGTTTGCCCCGGTGGCAACTCTAGATCGGCGGCTGGCGAAGCCATCTCTCGTGGGAGGTATTCAAGGGCCTCTGGCTTTACCAGCGGAGCCCACCAATCGATCGAATACAGCACGTGATGGGCGGTGTTCTCGGGCAAAACGGGCAGTGGCCGACAACTGGCCAGCAGCATGCCGCCAAGCGCCACCCCGCTCCAAATCGAGGGCTTGAAGTCCGCCATCCGCTTACCCGGCATCCGGGGCAGCTTTCGCAGGGGGAGGAGGAATTTTCACGCCTTGTCGTTCCAACAGGCTGATTCGTTCTCCCGCCATCCGGGCAGCGGCGCTTGCGGGGTAGGTGCTCTTGAGCTCGACCAGAGCCTTCGCCGCCTCTTCCATCTTGCCCTGCTCAGCGAGAATCCGCGCTCGATGGTAAAGGCCCATCCCAGTCATGAATTCCCCCTTGGTGACGTTGGCGAGTTGATCGTAAGTGAGTAGCGCCTGCTCCAGCTGCTGCTTGGCTTCGAAGACGTACCCCTCACCCTCCAGAGCCTCGGCACGAAGCGGATCCGTTTTGGGCACCCCTTTGAGGAAATCCTCGAATGCGTTGAGCGCTTGTTCGTACTGGCCCACTCGATAACAAGCCTCACCCAGCGGCAGCGCCGCTGTCACCGCCGCTCGGGTTTTGGGATGCGCCGAGCGCAATCGGGAAAGCTCCTGAGCGACGGCTTCGTCCTTTGCGCGTTGGTTCGGAAACGGAGTCTCTTCCTCCGCATCTTGTTCGACCGGCGCAGTGGATGCGTGCACTGGACGGCTCAACAGTTTGAGCGCGCCACCCAACATCTGAGCCGCCTGCGATTCGGCCTTCCCGGAAAAGTAACTCGCGAACAGTCCCGAAATACTGGCCACCACCACCAGCGCGGCAAGCATCAACAGCATCTTCTGGCGCTCCTGTAACCATGCCCTGGCCTCGGCCCCAATCCGTTGGAACGCGTCGGGTGCTCGAAGCTCTTTTCGGCTCAATCTCTCAGCCACGCCGTCAAGTCTCCAATCCTTTGAAGGGGGCGGACTGTACGGAGGGGGGCCTTGGAGTGTCAATCATCGCGACCGGGGCCTGGTGCGCGAGGCCCGCTTCGCCCTACCCGGCCGCTCGCGAAAAACCAGTCTGATCGGGACCCTCAGCCCGAACGCTCGGCGAACCTGGTTACTCAGGTACCGCCGGTACTGCTCGGGAATTTGACCCGGATAGTTGCAGGTGAATGCGAAGGTCGGCGGCTCGGTGCCCACTTGGGCAGCGTAGTACAGGCGCAGCGGCCGGCCGGCGGCCAATGGCGGTGGATGGGCGTCGGTCACCTTCTGCAGCAGGCGATTCAGCTGTGGAGTCGGAGCCCGAAAGCGCCGCTGCTCTCGCAACTCGGCGGCGAGCTTGAGTACCTTTTCTACCTTGGAGCCAGTTAAAGCGGAGGTGAAGACCACCGGCGCGTAAGCGACGAAGGGGAGGCGGTATTTCAGCTCGGCGCGAAAATCCTTCTCGTTCGCCTTCTGAACCCGGTCCCACTTGTTGACCACCAATAGCAGCGCGAGACCCTTTTCTTCGGCCAGACCGGAAATGCGAGCGTCCAGATCTACCCCGGGCTCCAGAGCGTCAATCACCAGCGCCGCTACTTCGCTGCGATCCATGGCCCGCAGCGCCGCCAGGACTGACAGTTGCTCAACTCGCTGGGCCAGAGACTTTCGCCGGCGAATTCCGGCAGTATCGGTGAGGACAAAGTGCTCGCCCCCGATCGTCAGCTGCGAGTCCACTGGATCGCGGGTGGTGCCCGGAAGCTCACCGGCGACCAATCGCTCTTGACCGAGCAGTTTATTGACGAGTGAGCTTTTGCCCACGTTGGGTCGCCCGACAATCGCCACTCGCACCGGGTCCTCCGGCGCGGCAATCGGCGAGACCGATTCGACAGGCGGAAGCAAGCTGACCAGCCGATCCAGCAGCGGGCCGATGTTGCGCGCGTGTTCAGCGGAGACCGCCACGGTTTCGGCAAACCCCAGTCGGTAGAAGTCCGAGGTCAGCGCAACGTCCGCCTCGGTATCTGCCTTGTTCACCACCGCGATCACCTGCTTGCCGCTGCGCCGCAGCTTTTCTGCTACCTCCTGATCGGCCGGGTTCAGCCCGGCTCGCGCGTCGAGCACCAACAGCACGACCTCCGACTCTTCGATCGCTACCTGCGTCTGGGCATTGACCTGTTCCAGCAAGCGATCGATGCCGCTTTCAACCAGACCGCCCGTGTCGATCACGGTGAACGCGTGCCCTCCCCATTCCACATCGGCGTACAACCGGTCCCGAGTGACTCCCGGCACGCCCTCGACCAAGGCCATCCTCTTGCCCGCTATCCGATTGAACAGCGTGGACTTACCGACATTGGGCCGGCCAATGATCGCTACCAGCGGGGTCATTCATAGCCCAATTTGCCCAGGGCACCGGCCCGGTCGCTCCAGCCCGGCTCCACCGCCACTCGAAGCTCAAGATAAACGCGCGCGCCCAACAATTCCTCGATCTGACGACGCGCATCGGAGCCGATGCTCTTGAGCATCTGGCCGCGCTTGCCAATCACGATCGCTCGCTGGTTTTGCCGTTCCACATAGATTGTCGCGCCGATCCGGACCAGGGCGACTCCTTCCTTTCCGCGTTCCGACTCATCGAAGTAATCCACCACCACCGCGGAGCGGTGCGGCACTTCCTCCCGGCAATGCCGAAGCAGTTGTTCGCGAATGTATTCTCCGGCCAAGATCCGCTCGGTCTGATCGGTCAACAGGTTGTCATCGAAGAGGGGTTCCGCTTCGGGCAAGACTTGAATCACCGCGGACTGGAGCGCGGTAACGCCGTCGCCCATCCTCGCCGAGATTGGAACGATCTCCGCAAGCTCGAAACTCCCCCGATAGCGATCGATCTGCGGCAGCAAAAGCGGCTTTGCGATGCGATCCACTTTGTTGATCGCGAGCACAATCGGCTTGCGCAACCTGGTCAATTTCTCGAGGATGCGCCGATCCTCCACCTCGGCCTTGGACGCGCTCCCCGTTCCAGCCTCGACCATCATGACTGCTGCATCTACCTCTCGAATCGTCTGCCAGGCGAGCTCCGCCAGATATTTATTCAGCGCACCGCTTGCGCGGTGAATGCCCGGTGCGTCGAAAAAGGCGATTTGGCCCTCGGGCGCGTTCAGCACTCCGAGAATTCGGCTCCGGGTAGTCTGCGGCTTGGCGGAAACAATTGCTACCTTGATCCCGATCAAGCGGTTGAGCAGCGTGCTTTTGCCGACGTTCGGGCGCCCAACCAAAGCGGCCGTGCCGCTGCGGCGAACCGATGCCATTTCTCTCGGGCGGGGCCGCGGCTAGCCTTTGCTCGGCTTTTCCGCCTTTGCGGGGCTACCCGCCGCGCCTGTTGGAGCCTTGTCGCTGATCGTTACCGTCTTGATCACCACGTCCTTGTTCGGTTTGTCGCGCCGATCGCGTGGAACCGCCGCAATCTTTTCCACTACGTCGTAGCCGGAGGCCACCTCACCGAAGATGGTGTGCCTGCTGTTCAGGTGCTGCGGCGTAGCGGTAGTAATGAAGAACTGAGAGCCGTTGGTGTTCGGTCCCGCATTGGCCATTGCCAGCAGACCGACCTTATCGAACTTCCGACCGCTCTGAAATTCGTCTTCGAAGCGGTAACCAGGATCGCCCATCCCAGTCCCCGTAGGGTCTCCACCCTGAATCATGAAGTTGGGTATCACGCGGTGAAAAACAGTCCCGTCGTAGAGCGGCTTTTTCGACTTCTGACGAGTCTTGGGGTCCGTCCATTCCTTCTCGCCGGTGGCGAGCCCGACGAAGTTCGCTACTGTCTTGGGTGCCTCCTTGGAGAACAGGTGAACCACGATATCGCCCTCACTGGTATGGAATGTCGCGTACAAATCTTTCCCGTTATTCACCATTTTGGTCCACTTCCCTGCTTCGGCGCCGAACGCCGCGGTTGCAATCACCAAGCCTGCGATTCCCATCATCCGGCACATCATTTCTCCAGTCCTCGTTTGTCCAGGAACGTCTGCAACAGTGCGCGCCACCTTAGTCGGAGGAGTTGGGTTTATCCAGGTCCGAAATGAGCAGCGATGCCTTCCGAGCAGCCGCTTGTTCTGCTTCTTTCTTGCTGCGGCCGGTAGCTTGGGCGGTCAATTCGTCGCCGATCGTGACCTCCACTTCGAATACTCGTTCGTGGGCCGGTCCAGTCTCCGAGAGTACCCGGTACTTCGGCGCTTGACGCAGGCGGAGTTGGACCTGCTCCTGAAGGCGCGTCTTGTAGTCGTAACCACTGCGCCCATCTGCGACGCCTTCCAAGGCCTCGCCGAAGAGGCGGTCGACCAACTCGAGCACCGTGTCCCACCCGGCAGACAGGTAAACCGAGCCCAGCACCGCTTCCAGGGCGTCGGCGAGTACCGAGTTCTTCTGGCGCCCACCCGTGAGCTCCTCTCCTCGACCGAGGAGAAGAATCTCACCCAGGCCGATCTGCCTGGCGATCCGCGCCAATCCCTCTTCGTTTACGATCAGCGCCCGCAGCTTGGACAGCTCGCCTTCCGTGGCGTTGGGAAAACGCTCCATCAGGCGGTGACTGACTGCGAGATCGACTACCGCATCGCCCAAGAATTCGAGTCGCTCGTTATCGGCGGCCGAGCTTTCTCGGTGCTCGTTGGAATAACTTTTGTGGGTTACTGCCGCCAAGCCCAGGGCGCGGTTTGGAAAGACGACCTTAAGTTTGGCTTCCAGCGCGCTGACGCATTCCTGAGGAGAGAGCTTCTCCAAAGTTAACTCCCCAGCCGATTGGCCAGCTCGTCGGCCAGCGCATAGGGATCCGCTCGATGCTCAGCAATTTCGGTGGCGACCTCTTCCAATCTCCCGCGCTCCCGCTCGAGCTTGCTGAGCGCATTTTTGAGCAGTCGATCCCGCAGAAGGCTGACGAATTGCGCTGCCTCTCGCGAACGATCGCGCGCTTTGCGCTCGCCGCTTCGGTCCAAAAAGCTTCGGTGAGACGCGATCGCACTCCACAATTCCGCGACCCCCTGATCTCTCACGGCGATCACCTTGAGAATCGGGGGTTCCCAATCATTCGAAGCCGCCTCAGGAGCACCGGTCGCCTTGACCGAGACTCGACGTCCGTGGTGCACCACCTTGGTTTCCCGGACTACATGGCGAAGCTCGAGCATCGCGCGAAGCTCTCGGACCAGCCGGTCCGCCCCGTCCAGATCAGCCTTGTTTACTGCGAACACATCCGCAACTTCCAGGATCCCCGCCTTGATCGCCTGGATATCATCGCCCATTCCGGGGACGACTACCACCACGGTGGTATGCGCCAGTTGAGCGATTTCAATCTCGTCCTGCCCTACCCCAACGGTCTCGACGATCACCACATCCCAACCCATCGCATCCATCACTCGGATGCAGTCCCCGGTGGCGCGAGAGAGCCCTCCCAGATGGCCGCGGGTCGCCAAGGAACGGATGAACACCCCTGGATCGGTCGCATGCGACTGCATTCGCACCCTATCACCCAGAATCGCGCCGCCGGTGAACGGGCTGGTCGGATCCACGGCCAAAACCCCCACCGTTGTCCCCTGCTGGCGAAGCCCAGCGATCAGCCGATCAGTCAAGGTCGACTTACCGGCGCCCGGTGGTCCGGTGACGCCGACCACATAGGTCCGCCCGGTTTTCGGGAAAAGCTCCCGCAAGCTTTGAGTGGATGCCGGATCCCCATCCTCGATTTGCCGCATCAGCCGGGAAGCGGCACGGACATCTCCTTGGAGCACGCGTTCGGCAAGCCCGGCGCTCATCGTCGCGGCCACCCTGCCGCCTGGGCGTGGCACCCGAATGAGGTCATCCGGACCTGAACAGCTCTCGGGCAATGATGGTGCGCTGAATCTCGCTGGTGCCTTCGCCAATTTCGCAGAGCTTTGCATCTCGGAAATAACGCTCCACCGGGAAGTCCCTGGTGTAACCATATCCCCCGTGAATCTGAATCGCCTTGTTGCACGCGCGGGTCGCGGACTCGGAGGCGAAGAGCTTTGCCATCGACGCCTCCTTGCTGAAGGGGCGGCCGGAGTCCGCCAACACCGCCGCGCGGTGGACCAGAAGCCTGGCTCCCTCATTCTCGAGCTTCATGTCGGCCAGCATCCAACGAATCGCCTGGAACTCCGCAATCGGCTGCCCGAACGCGGTACGTTCAGCCGCGTAGCGCAGCGACTCTTCCAGCGCTCCTCTTCCCAGTCCGACGGCCAGCGCTCCAATCGTGATTCTGCCCCGGTCGAGGATTCGCAGCGTATCAATGAAGCCGCTACCCACCTCGCCCAGCCGATGAGAGTCTGGCACCATCACATTTTCCAACACCAGCTCGGCCGTGTCCGAGGATCGCATTCCCAATTTTCCGTGGAGCGGCCGTTGAGAAAAGCCCGGGAGGCCTTTCTCGAGGATGAACGCGGTGACTCCCTTTTGGCGCTTCTCGGGCGAGGTGGACGCGAGCACCACGAAAACGTCGCCCACGGTGCCCTGGGTAATGAATGTCTTGGAGCCGTTCAGGATCCAGCCGCCGGCGCTTCGCACCGCAGTGGATTTCATTGCCGAGGCATCGGAGCCTGAACCGGGTTCCGTCAGCGCCCATGCCGCAAGCCATTCTCCGGTCGCGAGCTTCGGCAAGTATTTGGATTTCTGCTCGGCGCTTCCGAACAGTCGAATGTGGCTGCTTCCCAAGCCATTGTGCGAGGCGACGGTCAGCGCCAGAGAACCGTCAAACCGAGCCACCTCCTCGACCGCCACCGCCATCGCCAAGGCGTCCATTCCCGCGCCGCCCAGCTCTTGCGGGACCAGGATTCCCATCACCCCTAACTCGCCGAGCTGTCGAACCACCTGGGCTGGAAACTGCCCAGTTTTGTCCCACTCCCCCGCAAAGGGCTTGACTCGCTCTTCGCAAAAGGCACGGATTGAAGCCTGCAAGGCCCGGTGGTGTTCAGGTAGCTCAAACAGCATGCGGAATCCGAGGGCTATACAGGATAAACCCCACGCTTCTTGTGGCGCGGAGCCACGAACCGCTGAGCATAAATCGCCAAACGACCGGCAACCTCGGTCCGTAGCCGGTCACCCGGTACGATATCGTCGACCACCAGCTCCGACGCCAGTTTGTAGATGTCCACATCCGCGCGGTATTCCTCCCGCAGTTGCTGAACGTAGGCGGCTCTCTCCGCCTCCGGTTTTTCCTGAATCTTGTTGAAGAAAACGGCATTGACCGCGGCCTCTGGTCCCATCACCGCGATCATCGCCTGCGGCAGCGCGAGCGTGCAGTCGGGACTGAAGCCGGGTCCAGACATCGCGTAAAGCCCCGCGCCATAGGCCTTGCGAACGATCACCGAAATCTTGGGAACCGTTGCCTCCGAAACCGCGGAAATCATCTTCGCCCCAGCGCGAATGATCCCCGCGCGCTCGACCTTGGTTCCGATCATGAAACCTGGAACATCTGCGAGATACAAAAGCGGAATGTTGAACGCGTCGCAGAGCCAGATGAAGCGCGTCGCTTTATCGGCTGAATCCACGAACAGTACCCCGCCCTTGACCTTGGGCTGATTGGCCACGAGGCCCACTGCTCGGCCGTCAATTCGCGCGAATCCAGTGATTACCTCCGGGGCGAAAAGCTTCTTGATTTCCAGCCAAGATCCTTCATCGATGATCTCAGCGATCAGCTGCTGCATGTCGAACGGTTTGTTTTGGTCGGAAGGGATGATCTCTTCGATACGCTTCGCCGAGGTCTTCGCCGGCCGACCCGGCAAATCGGGTGCGGCCTCTGAGAAGTTTTCGGGCATGAAGCGAAAATACGCGCGGGCTGCCTCGATCGCCTCCGCTTCGGTTTTGACCAAGATGTCGCCGCAGCCGGAGACCGAGCAATGCATTCGCGCGCCGCCCATTTCCTCGAGGGTGACCTTTTCACCGATCACCATCTCGGCCATCCGCGGGCTGCCCAGATACATGGAGGCATTACCCTCCACCATGATCACCACATCGCAGAAGGCCGGAATATATGCACCGCCCGCGGCCGACGGGCCAAACAGCAAGCAGACCTGGGGCACTAAGCCAGACAGGTGAACTTGGTTGTAGAAAATCTTTCCGGCGCCCCTGCGGCCAGGGAACATTTCGACCTGGTCGGTGATCCGCGCACCCGCCGAATCGACGAGGTAGAAGAGCGGCCAGCGCTGCCGCTGAGCAACCTCCTGGATCCGAATGATTTTCTCTACCGTTCGGCGGCCCCAGCTGCCCGCCTTGACGGTGGAATCGTTGGCCATCACCGCCACCGGCCGGCCCTCAATTCGACCAAGGCCAGTAATCACTCCGTCGGACGGCAACTCGGGGTCAGCGTTGTTGGCCAGTTTTGCGTCTTCGAAGAAGGAGCCTTGGTCCAGCAAAAGCGAAATCCGCTCGCGCGCGAACAGCTTACCAAGCTCGCGGTTCTTGGTGTGATACTTGGCCGCGCCACCCTGCTCAACCTGCTCGAGCCGGGCCTTCAACCGTTCGTCGAATGACATGCGCGCCACATACCAGAGGGGACGGCTACGATCGAGCGCTCGGCAGCACGCAGGCAGATGCACGGGCGGTAACCCAGTCCTAGCTTTAGACAAAGAACGGAAAGGGGCGAGAATGATGATGGAGACGATCTTCAAGGCGTATGTGTACAAAAACATGCTTAAGGACTTGGCCAAATTCGTGAACAAGAATTTGAAGAAAATCGACCTTGATCGCGATGACCTGCTGCGCCGTGTGGGGCTATCTACCTACACCCCGGTCAAGAGCACAGTCGCCGGGGTATCACTGCTGTTGATCGGCGCGGCGGCGGGCGTCGTGGTCGGCCTGGCGTTGGCACCTAAACCGGGCGCCCAGTTGCGCGCGGAAGTCAAAGACAAAGCTCTCGACGTGCTCGATTCAATCACCAACGTGAAGCCCGAGCTCGAACAGCGGCCTCGCGCCTAGGGGTTGATCAATCAACGCCCCTTGAACTGAGGTGGCCGCTTCTCCGCAAAGGCCCGCAGGCCCTCTAACCTGTCCTCGCTCTTGAGCACCAGCTCATACTGCTGGTGCTCCAACGCCAGGGCTTGATCCAGCTCCAATCCGAATCCCCGATCGATGGCGTGCTTGGCGGCCGCCACGGCAATCGGCGCGTTCTGCAAAATGCTTTGTGCCAACTCGATCGCCACTCTGCGAAGTTCACCGGCCGGCGCAAGCCGGTGAATCAGACCTATCTGGAGTGCCTCCTCGGCTCTCACCCGGCGTCCGGTCAGAATCAAGTCTTTGGCGCGAGCAGGTCCAATCAACCTCGACAGTCGCTGAGTCCCGCCGCCCCCCGGGATGATGCCGAGGCGAACCTCGGGAAGGCCGATCTCCGCATCCGCCACCGCAACTCGAAAGTCGCAACACAGCGCAATTTCCGCCCCGCCCCCCAAAGCCAGTCCGTTGATCGCCGCGATGAAGACGCAGTCGCTGTTCTCTACTGCTCGCAGCAGGAGCCGCAGCTTGAGTAGGAAAGCGCGCACCTGATCCTCGGTCATCTCGGCGCGCTCTTTCAGATCGGCTCCGGCGCAAAAAGCTTTGTCGCCGGCACCAGTGAGGATCACCGCCCCGGTTCCAGCGTCGCCCGAGACGCGGGTCAACATCGCGTCCAATTCCGCTACCAGCGCGCGGTTGATCGAGTTTCTGCGGGCCTCTCCCTGTATCGTCCAGATCTCCAGGCGACCCACCTTCTCCACCGTGAATTCAGACATTTTTTGCACCTAGATCAGGTTTGCGCTCGACGGGCCCGCGTCTTTTCCCGCTCCCCCAAAGCCGCCTGCAAGTACTTGCCGGAAAGTTTGCGACCGATCATCTGCTGAGCCAACTCGCCTGCTTCAACCAGCTTTGCCAGATCAACGCCGCTGGCAATTCCCATTCCCTGGAGCATGAAAGCCAAGTCTTCCGTCGCGAGATTGCCCGCCGCTCCGGGCGCATAGGGGCAACCGCCCAGTCCTCCGATGCTCGCATCGAGGGTTGTCACGCCAGCCGACAACCCGACCAACGCATTGGCGAGGGCCGTCCCACGCGTGTCGTGGAAGTGAAGGGCCAATTGCTCTGGACGAAGGTAGCGCAGGATCGCCTCCAGGATGGCTGCCGTCTGCCTTGGATTGCCCACTCCAATCGTGTCGCCGAGGCTGAGTTGATACAGGCCCATCTCGGCCAGTCGCCGACAGATATCCACCACCCGCTCGATCGAGACCTGCCCTTCATAGGGGCAGCCCCATACCGTAGAAAGATATCCCCGTACCCGCATTCCCGCGCGCTCGGCGGCCTTGCTCACTTCGCGGGCAATCTCCATGGCTTCGGCGATCGTCTTATTGATGTTCTTCTTCGAGTGACTCTCGGTAGCCGAGAGGAAGACCGCCGCCTCCTGGAGTCCAGCATCCTGAGCGCGAGCCAAGCCGCGAAGGTTGGGCACCAGCGCGGAAAAGATTATTCCGGCCGGCCGTTCCAATTGGCGCAACAGCTGATCTGCGTCCGCGAGCTGAGGGATCCATTTGGGCGAAACGAACGAAGTCACTTCGATCCGTTTCTCACCGGCCGCAATCAACGCCTGAATCAGCTTTACCTTGTCGCGGGTCGGCAGCGTGCGCAGCTCGTTCTGCAGGCCATCGCGTGGACCCACCTCGTAGATCTCGACGGCAGCGGGTAGATGATTCAGCCAGGTCAGATGCGCGGCTGAATGTTCTTGCGAATCCACTGCACAATGTCCTGAGTCGAGCTGCCTGGCGTGAAGATCTCGCTGACCCCAATCTGCTTAAGCCTGGGGATATCCTCGTCCGGAATGATTCCACCCCCGAAGACGCGGATGTCCTCAGCGTTCTGGCCTTTCAACAGCTCGATCACTGCTGGAAAGAGCGTCATGTGCGCGCCCGACATGATCGACATCCCGATCGCGTCGACATCTTCTTGCACCGCGGCGTTGACGATCATCTCCGGGGTTTGATGCAAGCCGGTGTAGATAACCTCCATGCCCGCATCGCGCAGGGCGCGGGCGATGATTTTGGCGCCGCGGTCGTGCCCATCCAACCCTGGCTTGGCGACCAGAATTCTCAGTTTGCTGTCCGGCATCTACCCCTTCATTCCAAACGTCTTCCGGATTTTCCAAAGCAAGCCGAACACCGCCAGGCCCACCAAAATGGCGAGAACCAAAGCCAAAAGCGGGCTGGGCCCAAGCACTTCTGTTTTGCCGATCCCGACGGGAATCGGCGCGCCCAGCTCGGGCTGTTCAGCGGTCTGCTGGATCATTCAGAACGCCCCGCCCTCGCGATATTGCCCCCAGACTTTCCGAAATACATCGCAGATCTCGCCAAGCGTGGCGTAGGCATTCACCGCGGCCAGCACCGGCGGCATCAAATTCTCGGTTGAGCGAGCGGCCTGCTCGACCTCCCCGAGGCGGGCCCGGACCGCCTGTTCGTCGCGGTCGGCACGGACTTGCCGCAGTCGGGCCGTCTGCTCATGGGTCACCCGCTCCTCGATCTTCAGCAGATTTACTGACTCTTCCTGATCCGCCCTGAAGGCATTCACTCCCACGATCAGGCGTTCGCCCCGCTCCACTTCTCTTTGGAATCGGTAGGCGCTCTCGCCGATCTCTTTTTGGGGAAAATGCTGCTCCACGGCACGAATGATTCCCCCCATCTGGTCGATGCGACTGAGGTACTCCAGAGCCCTCTTTTCCATCTCGTCGGTCAGGTATTCGACGAAGTAGCTGCCCGCGAGCGGATCCACCACCCGGTCCACGCCCGACTCGTAGGCAAGGATCTGCTGGGTCCGCAGCGCCAAAGTGACCGTTTCCTCGGTGGGCAGCGCGTAGGTCTCGTCCAGAGAGTTGGTGTGCAGCGACTGGGTACCACCCAAAACTGCAGCCAGCGCTTGAACCGTGGTGCGGACCACGTTGTTGTACGGCTGCTGGGCGGTGAGTGATACGCCCGCTGTCTGAGCGTGGGTGCGAAGCTGCATCGAGCGCGGGTCTTTCGCTCCGAATCGATCGCGCATCGTCCGCGCCCAGATTCGCCGAGCCGCGCGAAACTTCGCGATCTCCTCGAAAAAGTCGTTGTGGACGTCCCAGAAAAAGGAGAGGCGCGGAGCGAAGTCATCGATGTTCATCCCGCGCTTGATGCACTCCTCGACGTAGCCAATCCCATCCGCGAGGGTGAAGGCTAGCTCCTGCACCGCAGTCGCCCCTGCTTCGCGGATGTGATAGCCGCTGATCGAGATCGGGTGCCATTTCGGCATGTTCTTGGCGCAGAACTCGATCATGTCGATCACGATCCGCACCGCCGGCCGGGGAGGAATGACCCACTCTTTTTGCGCGATGTACTCCTTGAGCATGTCGTTCTGGATGGTGCCACCGAGCTTCGCCATCGGAACGCCCTGCTTCTGTGCGACGGCGATGTACATGCACAGCGCGACGATCGCCGAGGCGTTGATCGTCATCGAGGTGGTCACCTGATCGAGTGGGATGCCCTCGAAGAGGATTTCGAAATCGCGCAACGACGATACCGCGACGCCCTCCTTGCCCACCTCACCTCGGCTCATCGCGTGGTCCGCGTCGTAACCCATCAACGCTGGCATGTCGAAAGCGGTGGACAGACCTGTCACGCCGTGGCTGATCAAATATTTGAACCGCTCGTTCGTGTCCGTTGGCGTGCCGAAACCGGCGAATTGCCTCATTGTCCAGAGGCGGCCTCGGTACATCGTTGGCTGAACTCCCCTGGTGAAAGGAAATCGCCCAGGCAACCCGATCTGCTCGATCGTTTCCTTCGAGCGCTGCGCCGGCGACAAGACGTCCGGGATCGGGATTCCAGAATCAGTCGCAAATTCCGGCCGCCTCAGCGGAGTTTTGTGTTTAGCTGGCTCTAGGTCTCGAGCCTGCCAATCGGCGACCTCGGAGGCGAGCTTTGCCAGGGTGTTGGGAGTGTAGGTTCGAGTCCCCTCAACCAGTCCTTCTCGGCCTACGCCGTTGCGTGAGCCGGCGCGCGCCTTCTCTTGAACTTTCGCTGGCTTAGATGTCTTGGAGGCAACTGGACGAGCTACTCTCGCGAGCTTTCGAGGGTGGGGACCAGCCATGCACGCGATGTAGCACTGCGATCCGAGTGCCGCAAGGCTGCGCTCCGGGTACGCTCGCCTTCACATGTGACGGATGGTGTGAGCAAAAATTGGCCATCGAATGAAGCGCCATACCAGGGATTGCTCGGCCCGTCCGTGCGCCAACCGTCGGGTTTCTCTGATGAATCAAAACTCGCAACACCCAAGGTGCCCTGCTAATAAGGAAGACAGTCAGGTAGAGCTTCTTACCTTCCATAGAGACTGTCCTTGAGGACGGCGTTGCTCCTTCTAACTCGCGCGGGTTTTCGGGCCCACCTCATGGAAGCCTGCACCGGAGGGACGAGGATTATCGGATGAGCGACATCTTCGATAAGTGCACGGCGTGGAAGGATTACAAAATCGCCAAGGCGACCGGGCTGTACCCCTATTTCCGCGCGATCGAAGCTTCCCACGGCGGGACGGAAGTCGAAATCGGGGGGCGACGGCTGATCATGGTTGGCTCCAACAACTACCTTGGGCTTTCCACTGATCCTCGCGTCAAGGAAGCGGCTCTCAATGCGGTGAAACGATTTGGGACGACCTGCTCTGGCTCGCGCCTGCTGAACGGCACCCTGACTCTGCACGAGGAGTTGGAGGCCAAGCTCGCGAAATTCCTTGATCGCCCGGCGGCGTTGGTGGTGTCGACCGGCTTTCAGACCAATACCGCGACCATGTCGGCTCTGCTCGGACGGCACGATCTCGTATTTTCGGACCGGCAGAATCACGCATCGCTGGTTGATGGAATCCGCCTCTCCTATGGCACCGACCGCCGCTACCGTCACAATGACGTTGAGCACCTCGAGCAGCTCTTGGAGAGCGCCGATCCCGAAGCTCCCAAGTTGATCGTCACCGACGGCGTTTTTTCGATGGAAGGCGACATCTGCAACCTGCCCAAGATTGCAGAGCTTGCCCAAGAGTACGGCGCGCGGGTGATGGTCGATGACGCGCACGGGATAGGAGTTCTGGGCGCGCAAGGCCGAGGGACGCCCGAGTACTTTGGGGTCGAACTTCAGACCGACCTCCAAATGGGGACCTTCTCCAAGAGTTTTGCTTCTCTGGGCGGGGTGATCGCTGGGCCTTTCGACGTCATCAATTACATCAAGCACAAAGCCCGCTCAGTCATCTTCTCCGCGTCGATGACTCCCGCTTCGGTGGCTGCGACCTTGAAGGCCCTGGAAATCATCGAGGCCGAGCCGCAGCGCCGAGCCCGACTGATGGATATCGCCGAACGGATGCACAATGGCCTTCGGGCGCTTGGATTCGATACCGGAGTCTCGGTGACCCCGATCGTTCCAGTTCTGGTCGGAGACCAGGTGAAGTGCTTCCGCTTCTGGAAAGCCCTCTTCGAGGCCGGCGTGTTCGCCAATCCGGTGATCCCACCCGCAGTGGAGCCAGGTCATGCGTTGCTGCGGACCAGCTACATGGCCACCCACACCGACGAGCAGCTCGACCGGGTTTTGGGAATCTTCGAGAAGGTTGGGCGAAAGTTGCGGATCATTCCCGAGACGCGCCCCACTCGATTCGATCCGGTGCAGATCGCTCGCCCGGGCACCTTCGTACGGGCCAATCAGGCCTCTCAGCAATGGGCCGCTGCCTCCTCCGGTCTGGCCGATTCAAAATTCTCGATCGACCAGCTGATGAAGCTCTCTTCGCGAGATGTTGCAAACCGGTTTTTCGAGGCGGTAGAGACGATTACCTGGCGAGCTGCCAATTTCCAAGCAACCGATCTCTGGCGATTTACCGATACGCCTCAGCGGCTGTGGAAGAACCGCGGGCAGCTGCCCGGGCTGATCCTCGAGAAAAGCGCCAGCCTTTTGCTCAAGAACGGCAAGCATCTCGAGAGCTAGAGAAGTCCAATGGCAATGATCGCAGAGCGGCTCGATCGCGGCGAGCTTCCGGAGGTTCCCGGCGACATCACCGTCACCACGGTGCAATCAGCGCAGGATAAAGAGGATTTCATCCAGTTTGTGTACTCGCACTACAGGGGCGATCCGAACTGGGTGCCTCCCTTGCTGATGGAGCGGCGCGACTTTCTGAACCCGAAGAAGAACCCTTGGTTTGAGTTCGGCCGGGTGGAGCTGCTGTTGGCGCGAAGGCACGGCAAAGTGGTGGGGCGAATCGCGGCGGTGAATGACCCGCGTTACAACGAATTTCACAACACCAAGCTGGGCTTTTTTGGGATGTTTGAATGCATCAACCACCCGGGAGTCGCTCGCGGGTTGTTCGATGCGGCAGCCAGTCGGAACCGCGCCCAGGGTTTTGAGCGGATGATCGGCCCGGTGAATTTTTCCACCAACTATGAATGTTCGGTCCTGATTGAGGGCTTCGATGCGCCGCCCGCAATGCTGATGGCCTACAACCCTCGCTATTACCCTGCTCTGTACCAGGCCTGCGGCTTCGAAAAAGCCAAGGACCTCCTGGCCTGGGATTTGTCGTCCTCGATCGCGGCTCCTCCTAGGATCGTCCGCGTCGCAGAGAAGATTCGAGAGCGCGAAGGAATCGTGGTTCGGCCGATCAACCTGCGGGACTTCGCCAACGAGGTGAACCGGGTTCGAGAAATCTATAATTCCGCGTGGGAGAAAAACTGGGGATTCGTTCCGCTGACCGACAAGGAGTTCAATCACGCCGCCAAGGATATGAAGCCGATCGTCGTTCCGGAGCTGGTGTTGATCGCCGAGGTTCGAGGCGAGCCGGTCGCCTTTGCGATGACGCTGCCGGACGCCAATGTTGCGTTGAAGGTGGTGAATGGTCGCCTGACGACCTTTGGCATACCGATCGGTCTGATCAAGTTGTTGCTCGCGTCGCGCAAGATTCAACGCCTGCGCTTGATCACGTTGGGAATCAAGCAAGGCTTTCGGCGGCGAGGTATTGACGCGGTGCTGTACCTCGACACGCTGCTGAACGCCCGTCGGTTGGGCTACACCGGCGGGGAGATTTCTTGGACGCTCGAGGACAATGACCTCGTCAACCGCGCAATCGAAACGATGGGCGGAACGCGCTACAAGACGTACCGAATCTACCAGCGGGCACTCTGAATGGAACGCATCCTCAACAGCACCGCCCCGCTGCAGTCGTCATCGGCCGCCGGCTTGCGCGTCGACGGCCTGCGCGTCGAGCCGGTCAGGAGCCTCGCCGACCGGGATCGATTCATCCAGTATCAGCTCGATCATTATCGAAATGATCCATACTTCGTGCCTCCGATCGTCGCCGAGCGACGAGACTTCCTCGACCCGGGCAAAAACCCATTTCTCTCGCACATCCAGCTCTCTTTGTTTTTGGCAGAGCGCAACGGCGAAGTTGTCGGTCGGATCGCCGCCACCAACGATCCTCAGTACAACCAGTTTCACAATACCGAGTGCGGCTTCTTCGGAATGTTCGAGTGCATCGATGACGAGTTAGTCGCCGGCGCCCTCTTGGATGTGGCAGCACAATGGGTGCGCGAGAAGGGGATGAAGCAACTGATGGGGCCGGTCAACCTATCGTTCAATCACGATTGCGGGGTCCTGATCGACTGCTTCGATCACGCGCCCACGATGATGATGGCTTACAACCCTCCATTCTATCCACGGCTTTTTGAAGCGAACGGACTCAGGAAAGCCAAGGATCTCTGGTCCTATGAGCTATCTACCGCGATGGCTCCGCCGGAAAAGGTGGTGCGGATCGCTGAGAAAGTTCGTGCACAAGTGGGCGTTCAGGTGCGCCCGATCCGAATGGATCGCCTCCAGGAGGAGATCCGCAGGATAAAGAACGTCTACAATGCAATGCTAGAACGCATTTGGGGCTTCGTTCCGATGACCGAGGAAGAGTTCGATTTCATCGCCGCCCGGCTTCGGCCCCTGGTGCAGATCCGTCCCGAGTTGTTTCTGATCGCCGAAGTCAAAGGCGAGCCGGTTGCGTTCTCGATCACCCTGCCCGACTCCAACATTGCGATCAAAGCAGCCCAAGGTCGCCTGACCCACTATGGTTTGCCGGTAGGGCTGCTGCGCATGCTGTGGGCGGCTCGAAGCATCGACCGACTTCGGGTGCTCCTATTTGGGATCAAACCGGGTTATCGACGGCGGGGTCTGGACGCGGTGCTCTACCTCGATACCCTGCATGCCGCGCGCAGCCTCGGGTATACCGTGGCGGAGATCGGCTGGACCGCAGAGGACAATCACCTGATCAATCGAGCGATTGAGTCGATGGGAGCCCGGCGTTACAAAACTTACCGATTGTACGAGCGACCGGTTTAGCAGGTGCAAAGGAACTCCTCGATGCGCTGGCCAAAGCAGTGGACGATCGGCTTCGCGCTGGGCTGCCTCGTCAGCACTCCTGCCCTATGCCGCGATGGCGGCACAAAGGAAAAGGCCCCTACGATTTCCCTGCCCTCCTTCGGGGAGATCCCAAAGGCCGACGGTCTCAAGCCGCCCCAAGTCGAGCGACTCGACCAGCGGCCCACGGCGAGCGAGGTGCACTTTTCGGTGGTCAAGATCGAGCATGCCAAGTCTTTTCGATCATCGAGCTCCGGCCGTCTACCGATCGGCGATCGATTGGCGGCGATCTCACTTTCGGGCAGCCCACCAGCCACAGAGAAATTCAGCACGTTGGTTCGGATTAAATCGCCTGACAGAATGGCCGCGCCGATCCAGATAACGATCCTCGATCCGCGTGGGAATGCGGCTTTATTCGCCAACGGCGAGCTTTCGTTTCGCGGTGTCAAGGGAGACGAGGTGGAGTACCTGGTGGAGTGGGACCCCACGCCCTGCCGCACTGGCGGCGCTTATCAAGTAGCTGTGCGAGTCGCTGGACAGGAACTCGGTTCGTGGCCACTGCGGGTACTGGAGCCAAAGGAACCATCAGCGCTACATTGAGCAAGCGAGGGAGGAGTTGGCGATGGCCTTTTCGGAGAGAGTGAAGCAAATCCTGTCATGGTACCCGTCAGACAATCCGGGGACCTTGACCAATTTGGCGCGACTGTTGAACCACGGAACTCTTGGGGGGACCGGCAAGTTGGTCATCCTCCCCGTGGATCAGGGTTTCGAGCATGGGCCTCATCGCTCGTTCGCGCCCAACCCACCTGCCTATGATCCGGATTACCATTTCCAGCTCGCGATCGACGCGGGCTGCAACGCATATGCGGCTCCGCTCGGCTTCCTCGAGGCGGGTGCCGCTCGGTTCGCGGGAGAAATTCCGCTGATCCTGAAGCTGAACAGCTCCGATTCGCTCTCCAAGCTCAGCGATCCGGCGCCTGCGATCACCGGCTCGGTAAAGGATGCCGTTCGCTTGGGGTGCGTGGCGGTCGGCTACACCATTTATCCCGCGTCGGGGGCCAGGAACACCATGTTTGAAGCGCTTCGGGAAATTGTGCTCGAAGCGAAATCCCATGGGCTGCCAACGGTGGTTTGGAGTTACCCGCGCGGCAGCGGTATCTCCAAAGAAGGAGAGCAGGCGGTGGACGTGGTCGCCTACGCCGCTCAATTGGCCGCTCAGATGGGGGCGCACCTGATCAAGGTGAAGCCTCCCAAGGAGAACATCGAGCAGCCTGAGGCAAAAAAAGTCTACGAGAAGTACAACATCCCAATAAAGACGCTCGCCGACCGCGTTCGGAACGTGGTGCAGTCCGCATTCAACGGGCATCGAATCGTTATCTTTTCGGGTGGAGAAGCGAAGGATAGCCAGGCAATCCTCGAAGAGATCAAATCGATCCGAGACGGCGGAGGATTCGGTTCGATCATCGGGCGCAACTCCTTCCAGCGCCCCAAAGAAGAGGCGCTCAAGCTGCTCAGGGATGTAATGAATGTGTACCGGCCGAAAGCCTAGTCGCCGGCGCTAACGGCGACGTCCAAGGCGCGGCGGCGGATGTAGCACCAGGAACGGATTGGACGGTCGCCCAGTTCGGAAACGGGGCTGCTTTTCATCCCGCGGCTTGGCTTCTGGGGCCTCAGCCGGCGGCTTATCCTCAATCGGCTTCGGCGGCACATCGCTTCGCTCCTTGTCCCCAGTCGGGGCGGTGGGGCTGGGTTCTTTGTCGCCAACCGGCCTGGTTGGGCTTGGCTCTTTGTCGCGGATCGGTCTTCGCGGAGCGCTTGCCAGCTTGTCCCCGGTGGGTTTAGGCGGCGGCGATGGCTTCCGAATCTCGTCCGGAGTTTTGCGCTTTTTTCGCGTTGGCCGCTTTTCGGCCTTCGCGGATTTTCCTTTCCTCACCATGACTCCTCCGAGGGCCCGGAAAGCGCACCTTAGCCGGGGTCGGTCACTAAACGTAAGCCCCCGCAGCGGATGCGGTTTTTCGTACTATTCTAGGCTTGCGTGCGGCGTTTTCTTGAGTCCGTTCTTTGGGTGAGTCTGGCCTTGGCGTGCCAACACCCTTCCCCAGCTCCCGTGCTCGTGCAGCAAACCGGGCACCTAAACCAGGGCGTCGCTCTCAAAGCCGAATCGGACTTGCGAACTGCGAGCGCTTGGCCCGCGCCACCGCTGCCGCCTGTCGCCCCCCAGGTGCTGGCCCACGGCCGGCGCGACCTCCCGCATCTGGCGTTGACTTTCGACGCCTGTTCGACGCGGGACGTCAGTCAATACGACCAACGGGTCACACGCGAGTTGATCGCCGCCAAAGTCCCCGCCACCATTTTTTTGGGCGGAAGCTGGGCGAGGGAGGAAGCGGCGCATGTGCGAGAGATTGCATCAGTTCCGTTGTTCGAGCTTGGCAATCATTCGTACACGCACCCGCATCTGACGGCGATCAAGAGCGAAGAACGAATCCGTCTTGAGATCGAGCGAACGCAGGCGGAGATCTATGATCTCACCGGCGTCGAACCCAAGCTTTTCCGTCCGCCGTACGGCGAATATGACCAGCGCGTGGTCCGGATCGCCGCCGAACTGGGACTCACCACAGTCGAATACGACGTCGCTTCGGGAGACCCGGACGCTCATGCCACAAAGGAGCGGCTAATCGACTGGGTATTGCGGAAGGCGCGGCCAGGATCGATCATCGTGATGCACATCAACCATCGCCGCTTTCACACTTCCGAAGCTCTGCCAGGAATCATTTCCGGATTGAGAGCAAAGGGATTTGAGCTGGTTACGGTTGGGCAGCTGTTTGCCGATTCGCACGGTTTAGCCCCTGTGGTTCTGCGCGAGCCATAAGCAGCAGACCTTCGGCTCGGACAGCCCTTGCGCAATTGGCTCCGCTGTCGCAAAAGAGCGCCACGGACGTGCTCTGCGGCCCACTGCGCGGGAAAGGCTCTTTCAAATGAATGGAATAAAATCCGAGGACATTCGAAATGTGGCTGTCGTTGGTCACAAGGGTGCGGGCAAGACCGCGTTGATCGAAGCGATGCTCTACCTGGCGAAGGTGGCACCCAAGCTCGGTAAGGTCGGCGAGCGGGCCTGTGGACTCGACGATTCGCCCGAAGAACGCGCCCACATGTCTACCCTCGAGTCGAGGCTGGTGAGCTTGATCTGGGGTGGCAAGAAGGTGAACCTGATCGACACTCCCGGTGAGACCAGCCTTTTCGCTGATACCCAGATGGCGCTCAACGCCGCGGATGCAGTACTGCTGGTGGTAAGCGCTCGCAGCGGAGTGGAAACCGGCACCGAACGGCTCAGTCGATGGATCCTTCAGAGCCGAACACCTTGCCTGGTGGTGCTGACGAAGGTGGACGATGAACATGCCCGCATCGAGGAGGTGATCAGCGAAGTACGCGCCCTCAAAGAGCCGATCACCGTAATGGAAGTCGCGACCGGTACCGGGCCGGCCTTTCGGGGAGTGGTGGATGAGCGCACCGGGAAAGCCTGGGTTGGCAAACCCGAGGCGCCTACCGCATTGGAGCCCTGTGAGGTACCCGCGGAAATGAAGAAGCAGGTCGATGAGGTCCATGCCAAGCTGGTGGATGACATCGCCGGAACGGATGATGCGCTGACCGACCGTTACCTCACCGAAGGCGATCTACCTCAGCAGGAAATCAATGAGGGTGCCCGCAAAGCGGTGCTCGCCGCCAAGCTGGTACCGGTTTATTGCGCGTCGAGCGCCATTCCAATCGGAATCGCGGCCCTGCTGGATGCGATTGTGGATCTGCTTCCGTCCCCGACGGACCGTCCAACCTGGAGGGGCACCAATTCGGAGAAGAATCCGACCGAGCGCCAGCCGAAAGTCGACGCTCCGGTCGCGGCCTTGGTGTTTAAAACCCATATCGATCCCCACGCCGGAAAGAGCTCCTACCTGAGAGTCCTCTCTGGAACCCTCAGCTCCGACGCGCAACTGGTTTGCCCGAAAGACGGTCACCGCGAGCGAGTTGCGCAGCTCCTGCATGGAGCAGGCAAAGATCTCAAACCGCTGCCCTTTGCGGTGGCGGGAGATCTGGTCTGCGCCACGAAGCTGAAGACGGTTCGAACCGGTGAGACGTTAAGCGATGAGAAGCAGGTGTTTACCTTGGCGCTTCCGAATCGGCCTGCCCCGCTCTTTTCTCGAGCAGTACTGACGTCCAAGGGAATGGAGGAAAAGGTGGCCGTCGCGATCCAACGCCTGGTGGAGGAGGATCCCGGGCTGAGCTTCTCCCACCGCGAGGAGAGTCGGGAGCTGATCGTCTCAGGCTTGGGCGCACTGCACCTGGAGATCACCCTTGAGCGGCTGCGCCGCCGCCTGGGCGTCGATTGCAAGTTGGGGCCTCCGCGGATTCCCTACCGCGAGACGATGGCCCGCAAGGTCGCCAACATCGAGGGAAAGCAGAAGAAGCAGACTGGAGGGCACGGTCAATTCGGGGTTTGCTATGTCGACCTCGAGCCGCTGCCCCGCGGAAGCGGATTCGTTTTCGAGGACGCAATTGTGGGGGGCGTGATTCCTCGCCAGTTCATTCCCTCGGTCGAAAAGGGCGTGGTGCGGGCGATGAATCAAGGCGTAATCGCCGGCTACCCGGTGGTTGATGTCAAAGTGCGGTTGGTGGACGGAAAGTATCATTCGGTCGACTCTTCCGATGCGGCATTCCAGGTCGCGGGCTATCGCGCGTTTCGGGCCGCAGCGGCAGCCGCGCATCCCGTACTGCTTGAACCAATCGCGAAGATCGAGGTTACCGTCCCGAGCGAATCGATGGGCGACGTCGTTGGCGATTTGAGCAGCCGGCACGGCAAGGTGGTGGGCACGGATGCCAACGACGAAACCACCACAATCACTGCGTTCGTGCCCTTGGCTCAGACCCTCGAGTATGAGCCAGTGCTGACCGGGATGACCCATGGCAAGGGGACCTTCGCGATCACCTTCGATCACTACGACTTCTGCCCCGCCCACACGCAGGAGCAGGTGATCAAGGAGAGTGGGTTCAAGCCGGTGGTGGACGAGGACTGACCGCCGTCTTGCCCTCTGCGTTCGCGATCCAATTGCGAGGTGGTCCGTGAGATACCCGCCGCGGCTCGCCCACCTCGCCACCCGCGCAGTAGTGGTCGCCAAGCTGTGGCCTACCTTCGCAGCCGCGCACGAAATGGACGAGGAAGAGGCCGAGGCTCGACTCACCAGCGCCCTGCAAGGCCAGCTGCTCGATGAGTTGTTGGCGCACGCGTGGGAGGCAATGCGGCAAAGCGCACCGCGTGCGGACGAAAGTGCGCTGTTGGAGAAGGTGGCTCAGACTCTTAGTGACCGTCCGCGGCGCGCAGGACGAACCGCAAAACTAAACTCGGCGTGGAGCGCTTTCCTGCTTTTGGCGGACCTGCAGGCGGGAACCGCGAGCGAAACGGCTCGCCGAGCGCTGGAAACCGAGCAAGGCAGGAAAACCGCTCTCGAGGGTTTGGCCGAGGCAGGCCGTCACTTGGCTGCCGAGCTCACCCGGGGAAAGTAGCGTTCGAATCCCGACGATTGGAGGGAGCGGCGTCATTTGCATTTGATGTTGCCGTGGTCCAGTGTAGCTTGGCTGCGCTCGTCGTGATCGGGCGAGCAATCAAAAGCCCGGGGGGAACAACATGACTAGAGTCTTTGCCGCGGCGCTGAGCCTGGTCGGAACGCTGTCTCTTGCGGATACTGCGCCGGACGCCACTGGCGCCAATCCCGCGACCAATGTCACCTCGGCAGAATACCGATTCTCGCCGGAGATCGATCCGGACGTGACGGCCGATCGCGCTACCGAGAAATGGGCCCGAGTGTATTGGCCGGATCCACTACCGGGAACTCCGCTGCCGCTGCTCGTTTTTTTGCACGGCAATCATTACACCTGCGGCCATGGCTCCAATCCGCGAATTGATGACAACTGCCAGTACACAACGTTTGGAACCTGCCCTCCGAGCTCGCCGATCGTCGTCCCCAATCACGAGGGCTACACGTACTTGGCCGAAGTCCTCGCCTCGTGGAACTACATCATCGTGTCGATCAATACCAACCGAGGCATCACCTGCGGCAGCGGCATCGTCGGAGATCCGGGGCTGAACTTGATGCGAGGTCGGATGGTCCTCAAGCACATGGCGATGCTCAGCTATTGGAACAATAACCCGGGCACCACGCCTCCGGAGTTAGGGATCGATTTGTTCGGTCAGCTCGACTTCAACAACTTCGGCCTGATGGGCCACTCGCGCGGGGGGGAGGGCATGCGGGCCGCCTACAACCTGTACCGCGATGTCGGCAGCCCCTGGCCAGATCGGATTGGGCCGGTCAACTTCGCCTCGATCTTCGAGATCGCGCCTGTGGATGGACAGACGTCGCGGATGCTCGACTCCGACGGCGTCGTCTGGAGTGTGCTACTGCCGATGTGCGACGGAGACGTGAACACCCTTCAGGGGATTATCCCCTTT
Organism: Myxococcaceae bacterium; assembly: GCA_036781205.1. Lineage (GTDB taxonomy): Bacteria > Myxococcota > Myxococcia > Myxococcales > Myxococcaceae > DAIQBK01. The sequence continues at coordinate 71,101 of DAIQBK010000012.1, read as the reverse complement.
GATCGCGACCTCCGGCGCTTTGCTGAAAGCCCCGCCACTCAAAAAGCGAGCTACACGGTCTGGGGAGCCAACCACAATTTCTACAATACCGAGTGGCAGATCTCGGATTCCGGAGGGTGTCTCGGCCATATGCCGATCTTTCCTCCGCTCATCGGCTCCCCCGAGCAGCGCATGACAAGCTTGGCGAGCGTGAATGCGCTCTTTCGCGGCAATGTCGGACCCGGTGCAGACGCTACGTTCAACCAGAATTTCAATCCTCAATACGACCTTCCTGGCGTCGTAACCTCGGTCACGCGCGTTGACCGCGGCTACACCGATTCCCCCAACTCCAGCATCACCACCGTGTTCGAGGACTTCGATCAGCCAACCGGGACCAACACCTACGGTTTTCCGAACAATGCCAGCAACATCAGTATCAATCATGGGAGCGTTCCCAACCATTCTCCGGTGCAGAGAGCCGGGCAGATCTCCTGGACTTCTTCGGGGGACGCCACGTACTTCCAAAGCAACTGGGCGGCTGCCGGCACCGGCAACGACATCAGCGGCTTCAAGACGCTGGATCTGCGTCTTTCCCGTCAGAACAGCGGCCTCAATCCGATGACTCCGACCAACTTCGCGGTTGCTTTGTCCCTGGACGACGACACGCTGTCGCCGGCGGTGAACATCAGCACCTATACGGACCTGCGGGGACCGGTGGGAGGGCCAGGAGGGTTGCACCCCATTTTGCAGACCGCCCGGATCCCGTTACCCGATTTCGCCACGGATTTGAGTCGAGTCCGAGGCGTGCGGCTGTCTTTCAACGACACGACGAGCGGAGCGATTTACGTGGCGAACCTTCGCCTATCGATGCTGAGTGGAAACCCGCCGGCGCGCGGCGCGGCCAATCGCGGCTCCCAAACGGTCCTCCAGCCAGGCTACAATGCCGAGCCGATCATTCCGCCGATCACCAGCTCCGCAACGGTTCAGTCAGTTCGCGCGGTCGCGGCGTCGGCGGCACTCAACGGCGACCCAGGCTTCGAGTTAGAGATTGGAAGTACCGGCCTTCCCTTCCTTGCTCAAAATGATTTGCCGAGACTGCGGACCGGTGACCGCACGATCGTGGCGCCAAGCTACTATCCAGCCGGCGATACCCGCTCGATCGTATTCGCGCTTACCCCCGAGCAGTACGATCAACTTCCGTCGGGGCCAGCAAGCGTCGAATACAGCAACAGGGTCTGGAATTTCACGATCAGTAAGCCTTAGTCGTGAGAGTGAGCGTCCTCGAGCTCCTGCTTGAGCTGCGCTCTCTGTTCTGCACTGAGGAGATCGTGGACCTTGACCGCATCGTCCGCGGCCTTGCTGGCGAAAGCTCGGAATGCTTCCACGCGCTCATTCACCAGCGCATGGATTTTCGCGGAATCCACCACGTCCGAGTCCCACTGCGCAATCAGCTCTTTTCGTAAAGCTCGGTTCGCCTGCTTGAGGGCCAAGCCGTCCTTAAACAGCTCATCCTTAATAGCGTTCACCTGAGCGCGCTGCGCATCGTTGGCCTTGATCTCATCCAGGATGGAATTCACCCGGTAGCTCAAAAACCCGTACGCCCGCTTGGGGCGCAGCTCGTGGTTTGCGGCAAAGCCGGCGAGCAGCGCCAAGGCCGCAACCAAGATGCCTCCGAACAAGATTCCCTTCTTCATTTTTCGTCTCCTTCGGCTATTGGGAGCCGTAGCCCGCCACCCTAGCTGAGTGGTCCTTGCAACCATGTGGGCCCGCTGTTGCGGGTGTTTTGAGCGGATCTAGAGAATTGTTAACCCCCGGTTGGGTTCCGGGGTTATGCACGCGTTCCGCGCCGGAGGAAGCCCGGAGCCGACGGCTGTCGTTACTCCCAGTCGTCTTTGATGCGCTGCTTGTGAGAGGGGATCTGAAAAGTGTTCGCTCCGTCAGCAGGAGTTTTCCCCCAACCAGCGGCAGCAGTGTGACCTTGGTGAAACCCGAAAGGGGGAGCACGTGAATAACGTTGGAACGTCGTACTCCGTCGCGCAGAGGCATTTGCAGTGGCTGGGCTGGTTGGGCCTGGTACTAGGCATTTCCTGCACGCCCGGTAGCGTCCTTCAAACCGGTCGCTCGCAAAAGGCGATCGCTAACTCGCACAACGATCTGGTCCGGTTCCTGGAGCAGGCTACCTATGGGCCCACGCAGGCGGACATCGCTCACCTCGAACAGGATCTTGGAGGGGACTTCGGCGCGTGGATCGACGAGCAGCTCGCGATCGGGGTTTCCGACTACCCGACCGTGTGTTGCGATGGCTCGCGAGGCGATACCACCTGCGCCGAACCAGTCACCGCCTGTGGTCCGGAAGACTTCTATGCGTTTCCAACCACGCCTCCGAGTGACTGCCCGGCGAATACGCCGTGCCGCCGCGACAACTACACGATGTGGAGGCTGCAACAGATTTTCTATCGAAACGCGCTTACCGCGCCTGATCAGCTCCGCCAGAGACTGTTCTTTACTCTGAATCAAATCCTGGTCACCTCGGCACAGGATGCGGCGATCAACTACGCAGACTACATGACCCAATACCTTCGAATGCTCGACGAAAACGCATTGGGCAACTACCGCGACATCCTCTACGCGCTATCGAAGAATCCGACGATGGGGCGATACCTCGACAACATCACCAATACGCGGACTCAGCCGAACGAGAATTACGCCCGGGAAATCATGCAGCTGTTCTCGATCGGCCTGCTGGTGCTCAATCCAGATGGGACGAGCGACGGAACTCCGTCTTACGGTCAAGACACGGTGGTGGATCTCACTCGAACGCTCAGCGGCTGGGTAAACGCTCCGATTCTCGGGCGTAACAACCAGACCAACCAGAACCTCGCCAACTATCGCGATGATTTGGTTGCCAACGCGGGACGGCACGACACCGGAACGAAAGTCCTCTTCGCCGGGTCACCCTTCGAGGCAACCATTCCAGCCGGACAGACCGTGGAGCAGGACCTGAACAGCGCGATCGACATCCTCTTCAACCATTCCAACGTCGGTCCGTTCATCGGCAGAGCGCTGATCCAGATGTTCGTCACCAGTAATCCCAGCCCTCAATACGTCGCCAACGTCAGCGCCGCATTCAACGACAACGGTCAAGGGGTGCGTGGAGACCTGGGGGCGGTGATCAGGGCAGTGCTGCTCGATCCCGAGGCCCGCAACGAATCGCCCGCGCCCGAGTTCGGCAAGCTGCGCGAGCCCGTTCTCGCCGTCACCAACCTGTTGCGCACGCTGGGCTACACGGTTCCGGACGCTTCGATCGATGCTGATCCGGTCTCGGACTTGGCCTTGACCAATCCCGGCGGAACTCCCACCGCTTACATGGCTCAGAGTGAGGACGTCTTCCGGGCACCGACGGTATTCAACTTCTTCTCGCCCTCTTTCCCACTACCCGGCAGCGTCGACTTGCAGGGCCCTGAATACAACATCTTCTCAACCTCGACCTCGCTCTCGCGCGACAATCTCTTCTATCAAATCCTCCGGGGGACGGTGGCAGCGCAAGCCCTCTACCGGCCCAACTTCGTGCGCTCGGATCTATCCGGCCTTCTACCTCTGGCGGACGATGCGGGCGTTCTGGTGGAGGCCCTCAATCAACAACTGTTGCACGGGCAGATGACCGATGACCTCAGAAGCATTGTGGTGAACGCGATCTCCGGCGTGAGCGGGGCCGAGAGAGTCGTTGAAGCCACGTTCCTCGTTAGCACCTCACCCGCCTATCAAATTCAGAGGTGATGCAATGAAACCTACCAGAAGAGAATTCCTCGCAGGGACTGGATGCATGGCGCTCAGCGGCGCCGCGTACGCCGCGAGCCTCAACAAACTCTCGCTGATGAACTTGTTCGCCACCGCGAACGCGCCAGACGACGCAAATTACAAGGCGCTCGTTTGCATCTTCCTCTTTGGCGGCAATGACGCGAACAACATGCTGATCCCGTACGACAACTACGCGGATTACGCTGCGGCTCGGGCCGGGGCGCCATTCGAAATCGCACAAGCGGATCTGCTGCAGATCAATGCGCCCAGCCAAGCTCAGACCTTCGGGCTTCCGAACCGGACCACCTACAACACGACGGGCATGTTCGACTTGTACCAGGCTGGGAATCTGGCGTTCGTGTGCAATGCCGGAACGCTGGTGACGCAAATGGACAAGCCGACCTACCTAGCGCATCCGGAGCTTCGTCCCGACCAGTTGTTCTCTCACTCCAACCAGCAGGACGAAAACCAGAGCGCGATCTATCAAGGATCGAATCAAACCGGCTGGGGCGGTCGCCTTGCGGAGCGGGTGTATGGAGGCGAGCTATTCCCGCTGCAAGTCTCGGTAGCGGGGGTAACGATCTACGAGACCGCGATCACCCAGCGGCCGCTGGTGGTTCCGCCCACCGGTGCCCTCAACCAGGCACTTCGGTATGATCCGATGCGTCAGGACACGCTTGCCGCGGTGAACGCGATCCTCGGTTTGGACGACGGCACGCGCTTGAGGCGGGCGGCCGCGGATGTCAAGGCGCAATCACTCAGTACTCGAGGCCAGCTTCAGACCGACCCGACGGTCGGCACCTTCCCCAACACCTCGCTCGGCAATCAACTGAAGCAGATCTCGAAGTTCATCTCGCTGCGCGACGTGCTGAGCGGCGGCGGGCCGATGGGACGGCAGATCTTCTTCGCCTCACTCGGCGGCTTCGACACCCACGCGAACCAAAACGCAAATCAGGGCTCCCTGTTGACCCAATTGTCGGCCGCGCTCGCTGCGTTTTATGACGAGCTCGTGCGGCAAAACATCGCGAACCAGGTCACCGCGTTCACGATGTCCGACTTCGCTCGGACGTTCAAGATTGGAGCCCAGGCGAGCGGCACCGATCACGCGTGGGGGAGCCATCACATCGTCCTGGGAGGCGCGGTACGCGGCGGTGATTGCTACGGCACCTATCCGACGCTCGCGCTCGACGGGCCCGATGACACGGACACCGGTCCCAATGCCCGAGGACGCTGGCTTCCTTCCACGTCGACCGCGCAGTACGGAGCGACGCTGGCAAGATGGTTCGGGGTCTCCGACGCGGACATGCTCATCGTTTTCCCGAACATCGGCCAGTTCGCCCAAACCGACCTGGGCTTCATGAACAACGGCTGATTGGATCGAAGCATCGACCGAGGTTAGTCTGCCGGTGCATGCACCAAACGGCAGCGGCAGACCCCTCGCGAAGCGCAGCAATTCACCGAGATCCCGCCACAACGAGAGGAACACAACAATGCGCATCGGCTGGAATTCGGTAGTGGTGTTTGCCGTTCTCGTCCTTCTGGGCGAGCGGCGCGCGGGAGCGGATACCGTCCTGCTGAATCCGATCAAGGACAATACCCTCTACCAGGACGACTTTGGCCAGTTGAGCAACGGTCAGGGGCAGCACTTCTTCGCCGGGCGGGTGGCCAACGGGCTAATTCGTCGGGGCCTGATCTCCTTCGACATCGCCGGCAACATCCCCGCAGGCTCCACAATTCACAGTGCCATCCTCACGCTGCACATGTCCCGCACTCTGACCGGGGTCGAAATTGAGGTGGACCTGCGGCAGGTGCTGACCGGCTGGGGCGAGGGTGCGTCGGTAGCACTAGGAAATGAGGGAATGGGCGCCCCGGCAGAGCCGGGAGACGCGACCTGGCTACATACGTTCTATGACACCGATTTTTGGGCTCAACCCGGCGGTGAATTCGCTACCGCTGTCAGCGGTAGCGCGGCGGTTTCAGAAGTCGGTTTTTACAGCTTCGACTCGACGTTTAATCCGGCGATGGTAGCAGACGTGCAGCAATGGCTTGATCAGCCGGACAGCAACCACGGCTGGGGAGTTTTCGCCGCCGATGAGTTTTTGCCGATATCCGCGAAACGCTTTGACACTCGGGAAAACGCCGAGCCTACCTTCCAGCCATTGCTGACCGTCGACTACACCACCTCGTGCCAGCAGACCATCTGGGACGGCAAGATCAAGGGGCTGGGCAGCGCCCAGTAGCTTGATCGCTGCGTCCTCTCTGTCCGCGCGACGAAGCCGACCGATCTCACCCCTTGACAGGCGCCGTCAACGCAGCGGTAGTCGCGCAACGATCTTCACGCCCAGAGGAGCCGCACAATGAATCTTCCAATCGCTTTGCTCGCAATCGCAACGCTGGGAATGACGGCCAGCAGTGCCGTTGCGGGAGTCATCCTCACTGCGAAAGGTGGCCAGCGCAAAGGCAACGAGGAGTCGACCCTTTATTTCGAAGGGAACAAGATGCGCATTGAGGGGGTGGGTTCAGATCAGGAGTCGATCCTCATCTATGACGGAGATAGCCAGAAGATGATCGCTATCGAGCCGAAGAAGAAAACGTTTACCGAAATGACCCCCGAAAGCCTCAAGGCAGTTACTTCCGATGCCCAGAAGAAGATGCAGGAATCGATGTCAAAAATGTCGCCCGAGCAGCGCAAGCAGATGGACGCAGCGATGGCACAAATGGATCCGGAGCAACGCAAGAGAATGCAAGAGATGATGTCGGGGCGAATGCCCTCCCAAGATCCAAAATCTGAGGCCGCCGGGCCGCCGGCGAAATGGGAGCGCACCGGCTCGACCCAGACGGTAGCGGGGTACCCCTGTGAGGGTTTCAAACAGGTAAAAAAAGACAAAGTGAAAGCCACGGGCTGCTACATTCCTTGGAATGCGGGCGCGCTGACCAAGGCGGATATCGCCCCGCTGACCAAGATGCAGGAATTCATGGCCCAGGCAGGTTGGGCCGGGATGACGCGACACGGAGTCTTGGAGGAGCTTCGTAACGCTCCCGGGTTCCCCGGCATTTGGGAGAACGTTGGAGACGACGGCAAGTCGTACGACATCCAAACGGTAACCAGCATCAAGCGCGGCAGCGTTTCAGCCGATAAGTTTCGGCCGCCGGCTGGTTTTTCGAAAGTCGATATGTCTCAGCTGACCCACTAAGGGCTAGATGCGGCTTGAGGCGTCCTACCTAAGTGCAGGCTCAGTCGTCCTGGCCGTCAGCGCCGCCGGCCGGATTGTCTCTTCGCTGCCCGATTTGTGAGCGAGCCACCGCGCGATCCCAGGCTGCGCGGCGTGAGCCGGGCTCCTCCGCAGGGGCCACGTCGTCCGGCTCCGCACGCCTGCGCTCTCGCTCTCGCTCTCGCTCTCGAGGCGCGGAAGGGGGAATGGGGGGGTGGGCCGGCTTGGCCAAAATGCCGTCGGTGCTTAGGGCGATCATCGAGACGATCCCAATCGCTTTGGGATAGTCGGTCGGAAAGATTCCGTCGGGATACACGATTTCCAGGACACGCCGAGTCATTTCATCGACCGCGTTTGCTTTGCTACTCATGGCCGTCCTCCTCGGTGACTCAAGGAGGGAGGAACCGGCCGCGAACCTGCGGACTGTGCCGGTTGGGTGAGCTCGGTAAAAAGATTCCGGTACCCCCATCCGATGTCATGACGTTCAGTCCTTGACAATAGGTCGGGAACTATACGCCCCTCGGATGACGTGCTCGCGCGATGCCGTCTGCAACTGGCGCCTCGCAGCCCTTTCCTCACCCAGCGCCGATCCCAGATTTATGTGATTTCCATGATTTATGCGATTTCCACGAAAGACGGTCTTATGCGAAAACTGGCAGATTTCAGAAGAACTATCATCGGTGTCGGCACGGGCGTGGTAGCGGCCAGCTCAAATTTCCGCGAAGCCTTTGCCCTTGCGTTCAAACTGCTTGGCATAGAGCTCCTTTAAGCGCTCGTAGGTATCCGCGTCGCTGGGTGCCTTGTCGTCCCGGATTCGGGTGATGCGAGCGAAGCGAAGCGCGAAGCCCGACTCGTAGCGCGGGCTGCGCTGGATTTCGTTGTAAGTCACCTCGACCACCACTTCCGGACGAACATGTACCACCCAAGACTCCTCCAGCGACTTCGCTTCCAAAAGCCTCTTCATCAGAGCCGCGCGCTGCTGATCGGTAAGCCCCTTGAACGTTTTTCCAATCATCTGCCAACCCGAGCCATCGCGGATTCCAAGCCAATAGTTGCTGAGGCTCCCGGTGCGCCTGCCGTGACCCCACTCGGCGGCGAGGATCACCAGATCCAACGTGTCCGCTGGCTTGATCTTGAACCAGTTTTTGCCACGCTTGCCCACCGCATATGCGGCGCCCAATCGCTTCGCCATCAGTCCCTCGTGGCCCGCCGCCAGGGCTTGCTCGAGAAACTGCTCGATTTCGGTTCGACTGGACGTCACCAGCCGAGGGACGAGCAAGGACGCAGGGACCAGCTTCTTCAAGGCCTCCCAGCGGTCGCGATAGGGAGCCGGCATCAGATTGATCCCATTGAGATGCAGCAGGTCGAAGCAAAAGAGTCTGAGAGGAAGCTTCTGTCGCAGCGCTTCGATCTCATGAATCCGTCGAAATCGACGCATCAGCTCCTGAAATGGCCGAGGACGTCCGGTCTCGTCGGTCGCAAGGACCTCGCCTTCGATGATAAACGACGACGCGGGTAGCTCGCGCGCAATCTCGACTACTTCAGGAACGCTGCGGGTAACGTCGCTCAGCCGCCGGCTGAATACTCGCACGCGATCGCCTACGCGATGGATTTGAATTCGCGCGCCATCGAGCTTGAATTCCACCGCGGTCAAGCCTTCATGTTCAGCCAGGACTTCATCCAAATCCGGCGCAAGCTCCGCCAACATCGGCTTAATCGGAAACAACAACTCGGCGCTCACCCCTTCCACGCCTTTGGCGCCCTCGAACAGCGCGATCGCCGCGACCTTGCCCAAGTCACCCAAGTACATGTTCGCGGTACGGATGGTGGCGACGTCGAGCTGGGCGGCATCGGCAATCGCCTCGATCATCACCCCCTCGTTCACCCCGATGCGCATTTCGCCGAAAATGCTCTTCAGCAGGACCTGTTGCTCTTTCTTCGAGGCTCGGCCGAAGAGCTCCTCGAGAAGTCGCTGTCGCACGCGCGTCGACTCCGGTCCGCGGACGGCCGCAATCTCCTCGAACCGCTTCTGAACCTCGAGAATGGTGAGCGGCTGTGCCCCCGCGGGCCTCTCGCCAGCCGTTTCCAGCGCTCTCTGCACGGTAGCAAAGCCTATGTTCAGCACCTTCGAATCGGACTCCGGGAAGATTCCCGCGACCATCAGCAGCACTGCCGGCGGGACCTCCGCGCGAGACAGGCGCCGCAAGAATTCTGCGATCAGCGTGCGCTTTTCCAGCCGCTTGGAGGTTTGCTCGAGCCTTGGAACCAGTTCAGCAATGGTTTCGAAAGGTGTAGACAACTCCTGCCGCCCGATCGGGTACATTCGACGCTTCAGGTAACATCGATCGGCCCCACAGCGGAAGCTCGATTGAAAAAACGGCTGGCCAGTGGCATGAGCCAACTGCAATGAACGTGAAATTACTTTCGGATTACCGAAGAACGTCGCCCGAGAAGTTGCTCAAACACAATCTGTTTCAAACCGACCGGTTCTTTCTCGACGTCTATTGCCTCAAAGCCGGTCAAGCACAATCGGCCCATGTGCACGCCGATGCAGACAAGGTGTACGTCGTGCTCGAGGGCCATTGTTCATTCACCGTGGGAACCGACACTGCCGAGCACGGCGTTGGCGCCGCAGTTCACTGCCCGGCCGGTGAGCCTCACGGCGTTTTGAACCCCGGCCCGGAGGATGCGCGGCTGCTGGTAGTCATGACTCCACCGCCGCGGAAGCTCCAATGATCATCATGCTGGAACCCGATTGCTCGGAATCCGTGGTGGAGGCGGTGTTGCAGCACGCGCACCGCATCCCGGGCATCACCGCTCAAAAGCATGTCGTCAAGGGCGTCAGCCACACGGTGACTGAAATCTATCTACTGGGACCTACCCAATCGATCGAGCTGAGAGAGTTCGAGGAGCTTCCTGGGGTGCGGCGCGTGGTTCGGGTCTCGGTGAAGTTTCGCCGGATTGGCAGGCACGCCGGCCATACCGAGATGCTGGGCTTTCAATACAACGGCCTGACCTTTGACGAGAGCTCGCTTTATGTCTTTGCAGGGCTCTGCGCGGTGGACACGCCATCGAACGTGGATGCGATGATGCGCGCGCTCCAGGCGAATGGGCTGGCGACTACTCGGATGGGGGCGTACAAGCCCCGCACCAGCCCCTATGACTTTCAGGGGCTCGGAGCGCAGTGCCTGCCATGGGTTTTCGAACTGGCGGGAAAGTACGGAATCAAAGTGATCGCAATGGAGGTCAGCGATCCTAGACACATCGACGAAATCAACCAGGCGGTACGCTCGTCTGGCAACGCCACGGGCGTGATGCTCCAAATCGGCACGCGGAACGCGCAGAACTTCGAGTTGCTCAAGCAGGTTGGTCAGCAGGCGCAGTTCCCCGTCCTTTTCAAGAGAGGAATGGGGATCACCCTGGAAGAGTCTTTGAACGCCTGCGAATACATTGCAAGCGAGGGAAATCCGAACATCCTGTTCTGCTTGCGAGGCGTCAAGACCCACTTGGGCGATCCTCATCGGAACCTGGTGGACTTTGCCCATGTGCCGGTGGTTCGGCGGCTAACTCGCTTGCCGGTGTGCGTCGATCCATCACACGCAGTCGGCCGAGCCGATCTCAGTCCCGACGGCCTGCTCGACATCTTTCACGTGGTGGGTCAGGGGTTGATCGCCGGGGCGTCCGCCGTGCTGGTCGACTTTCATCCAGACCCGGCAAATGCGCTCTGCGATGGGCCTCAGGCGCTTCGCCTCGAGCAACTTCCTCAATTTCTGCGGTATGCGCACCTCGTCCGCGGCGCGTACGAGCAAGCAAGAATGGAAGCTATCGGGCAGCGGGAAAACCGAGCGGCTTCCTAGCTCAACCCGCGTCAGTTCCCGCGTCCGGTTTGCCCGGTTTTTTCGTCATCTCTGAAATCTTGGCCGAGATCGGCTCGATCTGCGCCCTGAGTTCATCCATTTTGACCTGGGCTTTGGCCGCGCGTTCTTTGGCCTCGGCGACCGCGGGGGAACGTTTTTTGGCATACTGCGCATCACGCTCGGCGGCTTCCTTTTCCAGCCGCTCGTATTCCACGTACTTGAGGAGAGCAATCCGCTTGTTCACGTATGGCAGAAGAGCCTTTGGATTGAGCGCAATCGCCTGATCGTAGTACCCGATGGCTTTCTCCAGGTATTTCGGAACCGCTCCCGCTTTGGCCGAACGCGCGCCTCCCTGCTGTGACGCCACTTCCCCGAGCCAGGCCAGCGCATCCAGGTCCCTTGGATCTATTTTGAGCGCCTCGAGATAGTACTGCTCCACCTTCTCGGGCGGGCCTTTCTCCACGTAGATATTGGCGATGGTGTGAAGCAGCTCAACCCGCTCTTTAGGGTCCGTCTTGGATTCCATCGTCTTCAGCAGGATGGCAGCTGCCTGATCGGTATCCCCGGCTTTCATGTAGGCGTAGGCTTCTTTTTCCAGGAGCTTGTCAGCTTTTTTTTGGCGCGGATTTGCCTCCAACGAAAGCCGGTACTCCTCCGCCGCCGCCTTGAATTGATTCTTGACGAAGAGCTCGTCGCCCTTGTTCTGGTGGACCTCCGCGAGATCGGGCTTGTCGCAAGCCAGAAGAGCCAGAACAACGGCTGGAGCGATTTTTCGCGTCCTTCTCATAGTGGCGGGGCTTATAGACGCTTTTAGTTCTACCGACTACTTCCGGATCGCATAAGCGCGGCGCTCCCCTTGGCGCGTTGCGGCAGTAATTCACCCTTTGATGCATCGCGATCGGCCCAGCTCATCGCGGTCCTTCTCCTGTACCACCCTGAGCGGCGTTTGCTATATGCCAAGGGCAGCGCGCCCGGCGAAACCCGAGCGCCGGAGATGAGCATGCCGATCAAATCTTCAGGTGCTCGCTGGATGGCTTTGGCGGCCCTGGCGGTGGGAACCTTCGTCGCGCCGGTATTCGCGAAGGATACCGTCAAGATCGCATTCATCGGTCCGCTCACCGGTGGAAACTCGGCGATCGGAATCGGAGGGCGCAATTCCGCCGATCTTGCGGTCAGGTTGCGCAACGCTGATTCCAAGTCCCGCTACCACTACGAGCTCGTCGTTCTCGATGACGAATGCAAACCCGACGCAGGGGTGCAAGTGGCGACCAAGGCCGGCGCGGATAAGTCGATCGTCGCTGGAGTGACGCATTACTGCTCGGTCGTGGCGGTCGCGACTGTGGACACCTACCACAAGCTCGGGCTGCCCACGGTGGTTTGGGGCGCGGTGCTGCCCGACATCACCTATGGCCACAAGTTCCCCGAGATTCACCGCGTCAACGGGACGATGATCAACCAAAATGAGACGGCGGCCAATTTCATGTTCCAGCAGGGCTACCGAACTTGGTCGGTAATCCACGACACCACTGACTACGGAAAGGGCCACAATAAGTACTTCAGCGAAAACGTATCGAAGCTGGGCGGTCGAATTGTGGGCACGTTTGGAGTGACCGCTGACCAGCAAGATTTCACTGCCGAGCTGACCCAAATCAAGTCACAAAAGCCGCAGGCGCTCTACTTCGGGGGGCTCACCCCGATCGGGGTGCGAATTCGCCAGCAGATGGACAAGCTCGGGCTTGAAGCCCAGTTTCAGGGTACGTCCGGGATTCTTTCGGACGACTTCATCAGAGGCTTGGGCCCGTTGGCCGAGGGCTCACTCGCGTTTCGGGAGGGTGCACCGGTAGAGAAATTACCGGGTGGCAAGTTCTTCGGGGAAAAGTATGCGGAGCAGAAATATACCGGAGCACCGGAAGCCTATGGGCCGTTTGCGTTCGCTTCCGCGGAGCTGTTGATTGAGGTGATCGAAAGGACGGGTCCGGATCGCAAGAAGGTGATCGCCGAGCTGGGCAAAGTAAACAATCAGGATTCGATCGTGGGAAAAATCACCTTCGATGACCACGGGCAAAACACCGTCGCGGTGATCACCAAATACGTTGTCCAGGATGGTAAGTGGGTCCCGTGGGAAGACAGCGAATACTCCAATGGTAAGCGGAAGTTGCGGGGCAAGTAGACGCTTGCATGAACATCGGCCTGCTCGGGCAATACGTCATGAACGGCGTGATGCTGGGAATGATGTATGCGTTGGTAGCGGTCGGGTTTAGCCTTTTTTTCGGCGTGCTCGACGTGATCCAGTTCTCTCACGGCGATGTCGTCACAGGAGGAGCCTTTGCGGGCCTCGCGGTTTATCTTGCGTTCAGCAGGGCGGTGGAAAGTCCAATTCTGCTGGTGATGCTGACGTTGGTTGGCGCAGCCGCATCGATGGCCCTGCTCGGCGTAGCGATCGCTCGCGGCCTCGTGCTGCCGCTTCGATCTGCCCCTGCGCTGAATACTCTGTTGCTGACGCTGATGGCAGGCACCGTTCTGCGAGAGTCGATCAGGCTTTTCTTTCCCAACGGGTCCCAGCCGCAGCGCTTTCCCCCACTTCTAGGCGCCGGCGCGATTGGGCTCGGCAGTTTCACCTTGCGGGTGGACAACCTGCTGTTGCTCGCCTCGGGCGGGCTGCTGATCGGTGGACTGCACCTGTTCATTACCCGCAGCCGCCTGGGCCTGGCGATCCGAGCGGTGGCTCAGGACGAGGAAACGGCTCGAACCTCGGGGATTCCCTTTCGAAGTGTAGTGCTGCTCACCTTTGCGATTGGTTCTGCCCTCGCCGCCTTCGCCGGGGTGATGCACGGGCTGTATTACAATGAAATCAACTTCGCGATGGGCCTACTGCTGGGCGTGATCGGGTTCAGTGCCGCGGTTCTGGGCGGACTGGGAAACGTCTACGGAGCAATTCTGGGCGGCTTCCTTTTCGCCGGATTGCAGACCATCGGCGCCGTAGCGCTCCCGCTGGCCAGCGCCTACAAGGACGTCTTTGCATTCGCGGTGGTGATCCTCTTGATGGCCTGGCGGCCGACCGGACTGATCGGCGAGCGCGCCAGCGAACGGGTGTGATGGAAGGACGTTCCGGACTGGTTGGGCGGCTGGCCGCGATCGGACTGGTCGCCGCCACGATGATCGGTGCAATCGCCTTTCTCTCGATCGAGTCCGATCGCGGAATCCTTCTGCTACTTCTGGCGATTAGCATCGGCGCGTTCGCGGCCGGCCGAGTCGGCATCCTGCGCCCGCTGCTACAACGGGCCCTGGGGCACCGAGCGACGATCGGCGTCAGCGCGTGGATCAGCACGCTCGTTCTTTGCGGGGTGTTTCGCGAGGATCACTTTTCACTCTTTTTGATTGGCCGAGTGATCCTGATCACACTGGCTTGCCTCGGCCTGCACCTCGAATTTGGCGCCGCGGGAGTCGTCAATTTCGCTAGCGCCGCCTTCTTTGGAGTGGGTGGTTACACCGCTGCGGTGTTGAGTGCTCACACGCGCATTCCCCATCTGTTGGTGCTGGTGGCGGGCGGGGTTGCTTCCGCGCTGATCGGTTCATTGTTGCTTTTGCCCTTGTTGCGCACCCGTGGCCACTATGCCGCGCTGATCACGATTGCGTTTGGACTTCTCTTCCGCACCTTCGTGGAGGTGAACGATTCGCTCGGTGGCCCGCAGGGGCTGAAGCTCGGTGGGCTGCAAATCCTTCGGTTCCAATTCAACGATGAGCTGGCGGTGGGTCCGCTGCACGCTTCGTTCTATTTCAATTACGTGCTGCTCGCCTCCGCCTTGCTTGCGCTCGCGTTCGTTCTGGTGCAGCGGCTGGAAGCCTCCTGGCTCGGCCTGGCTCTGGATGCCATTCGGTTGGACGAGATCGGCGCCGCCACCTTCGGCTTCGAGATTGCACGATGGAAGATCCTCGCTTTCACACTCGGCAATTTTCTGATCGGCGTGGCCGGCGCACTGTCCGCATTCATGGTGGGCTTTCTGGCTCCCAACAACTTCACCTTTCCCGAGTCGCTCACCCTGGTCTCGATCGTGCTACTGGGCGGAATCGGAAACCCGTGGGGTTTGGCGTTGGCCGCCTTTCTCGTCGTTCTTTTGCCGGAAAAGCTTCAAATTCTCCAAGAGTACCGATACCTGCTGTACGCCACCCTGGTAATCCTGATTCTTCGGTTCCGTCCGTCCGGCCTGATTCCGAGGCCGATGCGGCGCTACTTCGGCCAGCCGGCGTGAACGCCACCACCTCGCCCTTGTTGTCTTGCCGCGATCTGACGCGTCGCTTCGGCGGTCTGTTGGCCTTGGACCGTCTCAGCTTCGATTTGTTCGAGGGCGAGATCCTCGGCCTGATCGGTCCCAACGGCTCAGGAAAGACCACTTTCTTCAACGTGCTCACCGGGTTGTACAAGGCGACCGCGGGCGAAGTTGAATTTGCGGCTCAGCCGATCACCAACCTGAGCCCGCAGGAGGTCTATCGCGCTGGAATCAGCAGGACTTTCCAGCGTTCTCGCCTCTGTCTGACGCTGTCGCTCTTCGACAACATCATGATTGGCAATCACAAACGCCTGGATCACGGACCGTGGGCCAACCTCGTTCGACGCTCCCTCTTCCGCCGACAGCTCGAGCAAAGCTTGGCCGAAGCGCGCGAACTGCTGCGGGTATTTGACCCCGAGCTGTGCGAACGGATGGATGCTCCAGCAGCCGGCATTTCGCTGATCGAGCGGCGGCGAATCGAGATCTGCCGCGCGCTGATCAGCCGACCGCGCCTGTTACTTTTGGACGAACCGTCTGCTGGGATGACGAGCGATGAGACGACGCGGCTGATGGACGACATCCTGGAAGTGAAGCGGCGCTTCGGTCGACTCACGATCATTCTGATTGAACACCAGATGTCGGTGATCGAACGGTGCACCGGTCGCTGCATCGCCCTGGATTACGGTCGCAAGGTATGCGAGGGGACCTACGCCACGGTGGCGACGAACCCGTTGGTACGACAGGCTTACCTGGGGATCTCGTGAGCAATTCGAGTCAGGGCGAGCTGAGGGTGGAAGGCTTGGGGGTCAGCTACGACCGGGCGGATGTCCTCGAGGATGTCTCACTCACCGTCGCTCCCCGCAGCATCACTTGCCTTCTCGGCTCCAACGGCTCCGGCAAAACAACGCTGATCCGAGCCATTCTCGGACTGACTCGTCCTCGCCGCGGACACGTTTTCTTCGACGGCGTAGACCTCACCAGTCGGCCGACTCACGAGATCGTCGCCAGCGGTATTGCCTGCATTCCCGAGGGGCGAAAGGTTTTCCCCAAGCTGACGGTGCTCGAGAATTTGCGGGTGGGCGGCTATCTGGAAACTCGGCGGGAGGTGTTGCTCAACCGGCTGCAACAAGTCTTCGCATGGTTTCCGCGGCTTTCGGAAAGGCGCGATCAGCTCGGCGGAACGCTTTCTGGCGGCGAGCAGGCGATGCTTTCAATTGGCCGTGGGTTGATGGGGGCTCCGCGCATCATGCTGGTCGACGAACCTTCGCTAGGTCTTTCCCCATTGCTGGTGAAGGAGAACTTCGCAATCCTGCAGCGCATCAACCAACAGGGGGTGACGGTTTTCCTGGTCGAGCAAAATGTGCATCAGACCTTGGAGATCGCCCACCATGGATACGTTTTGTCCAAAGGGAGGGTGGTGGCCTCCGGGACCCCGGTTGAGCTATTGGCGGACGAACGAGTGAAGCAGGCGTATTTTGGAACCGCGGGAGCCGAGACATGAGCAGCAATTCATTCCAGCGGGCGATCTCTCTCACTCAGGAGCTGTTGCGATTCCAGACGATCAATCCCACCAGTCCGGAGCGCCCGTGTGCCGAGTACCTAGCGGGAATTCTCGAGCAGGCTGGCTTCTCAATCCGCATGCATGAATTTGCGCCCAATCGGACGAGCGTGGTCGCACGGATTGGAGGTCATCCCGATCGGCGCCCGCTCGTTTTCGTAGGGCACACCGATACCGTACCGCTGGGCGCACGGTCCTGGTCGCGCGACCCCTTCGCCGGTGAAATATCCGATGGAAAGCTCTATGGACGCGGCTCGAGCGACATGAAGAGCGGGGTGGCGGCTTTCGTGGTCGCCTCGCTTGAGCTGGCCTCTGGCGCGGCCGCTACTGCTGGGCTCACCCTGCTGATTGTCGCGGGCGAGGAGACCGGTTGCGAAGGCTCTTTTCACCTGGCGCGGCACGCGGATATCGGCGCAGCCGGCGCAATGGTGATTGGAGAGCCCAGCTCGAACCACCCTTTGGTTGGTCACAAGGGTGCTCTGTGGCTGCGCGCGCGAACGCGCGGCGTGACCGCGCACGGCTCGATGCCTGAGAAGGGCTTGAATGCCATCTACGCTGCCGCGCGGGCGGTTGCCGCGCTCGAAAGTTTTCGCTTCGACGTCGTACCGGATGGCCTTCTGGGTTCGCCTACTCTCAACGTCGGTACTATCCGCGGAGGCCTCAATCTCAATTCAGTGCCCGACCAGGCAGAGATTGGAATCGATATCCGGACCATCCCGGGTCAGCGCCATTCGGAGCTTCGCGCCGCGCTCCAGGCCGCGCTCGGCAGAGAAGTGGAACTGGAGCCAGTGGTGGACGTCCCATCGATACGGACTCCAGTGGAGAATCCGTGGGTCCAGGAGGTTTTTGAACTGATGACCCCGATACTCGGCGAGCGTCCCAAGGCGCGAGCCGCGACCTACTTCACCGATGCCAGCGCGCTCACCCCCGCCTTTGGAGGTGTCGCCACCATCGTCCTTGGACCGGGCGAGCCATCGGTTGCGCACCAGACCGATGAATGGTGCGAAGTCGACCGGATCGGCCAGGCCGTAGAGGCCTACGTCGAAATTGCACGCCGCTGGTGCACGCTGTGAGGCAACTCACTCAGCTCAGCGCAAGCCAAGCGGCGGCGCTGCTCTCGCGCCGGGAGATTTCCGCCGAGGAGCTGACCCGTGCCTGCCTGCACCGAATCGCCGACCGCGACGCACGTGTCCAGGCCTGGCAGTTCATCGACGAAAAAATCGCGCTGGATCAAGCTCGCCAACTCGACCTTGCCCCGATTGCGCCGTTGTACGGCGTTCCGATCGGGATCAAGGACATCATCGACACGGCGGACATGCCCACTGAATACGGAAGCTCAATCTTCTCAGGACACCGCCCCGCTGCTGATGCGGCCTGCGTCGCTGCTCTCCGTCGATCGGGCGCCGTGATTCTCGGCAAGACCGTCACCACCGAGTTCGCCTACTTCACGCCTGGAAAGACGCGAAACCCTCACCGGCTGGATCACACGCCAGGAGGCTCGTCCAGCGGATCAGCGGCGGCAGTCGCTGACCAGATGGTCCCGATCGCACTCGGAACCCAGACTGCTGGCTCGGTTATACGGCCGGCCTCGTTCTGCGGCGTGATCGGCTTCAAGCCGACGTTCGGGCAATTCCCAACCAGTGGAATCAAGCAACTGGCGCTCTCTCTAGACACCCTCGGCGTGTTCACAAGAGATCTCACGGACCTGCCGCTCGTTTGGAAGGTTTTTGGCGGCAATGCCTGGTCGTTGCCGGCGGCGGATCTTCCACCGAGGATCGCCTTTTGCCGCACTGAGCAATGGCCGCTCGCAACCCCGGATGCGCAGCGGGTGCTCGTCGAGTCCGCAGAGGCGCTTCGAACCGCCGGCGCGCGCATCGAGGAGATCGAGCTGAGCGCCGCCTTTCACGGCCTGCACGACGTACAAAAATTGGTGATGGCGGTCGAGATGACAGAGGCCCTGCGTGACGAGCGCGAACGACATGCGGATCAGCTGGGAACCGAGCTCCTGCAAATCTTTAAGGAAGGCAAGGCCTGCTCGGCCGAGCGCTACCAGCTCGCGCTAGGCAGGGCGTTGGAGTGCCGGCAGCAGATCGAGGCGATTTTCGCGCGCTTTGACGTTCTGCTTACCCCCAGCGCCCGCGGTGAAGCGCCCGTGGGGCTTCTCTCCACTGGAGATCCAGCCTTCAACCGGGTCTGGACATTGCTTCATTTGCCTTGCATCAATTTGCCAATTGGACGGGGCGATCGCGGACTGCCGATCGGAATCCAGCTCGTCGGGCCAGCGAGAGGAGACGCGCGCCTCTACCATGCCGCGGGCTGGACGTTGCGCGCGCTCAGGGCTGAGGGCTAGGTCCCGATCTCTCGGCGGCAGATCGTTTCGACGTCTGTTACGGAGTAATCGGCTGCCAGCCTTCGGAAATGCTGAGCTGGCCCAGATTGCCGAACGATCCGAATGTCTTGGGGAGAATTTTCCCCTTCACGATTGCGGTACCGACCTGGCGAGTCCTATCCGCTAGCCCCTGGGTGTCGGAATTAATCTCCACGACGTAGCAACCCGTAGTCTGCGTCGCCACGGTCCCGTCTGCGCAATGGGTTTCAGATTGATTCAGTTCGGACACCCAAAAGCCACCGCAGGTCGGCGACGGACATAAGCGCCCATCGGCTCGAATTGCGAAGTAGGCTTGATCCGCAAGCAGTGCTGAATTGGACGAGGTTGCCGTTCCGCCGCAATTCACTAGGACGCAACCGAAAAGCACCGGAAAACAACGCATTGCAATCGCGCCTGCTCTGTTGGACATCGCTTCCTCCATCCGGCCCTGCCAGGGGTCGATTGAGCAAAGGACGTGCCACACCTCTGCTCAGATTTTCGCATGGTTATGAGCGTAGGCCTCGCGATTGCGGGGTGCGGGCCGCGAAAAATCGGCGCTGGCTATCGCGCCGCGCCGACCACGAATACCTTTCCGTTGTTCAGCGCGTACACCGTGCCATCGGGACCCAACGAGACAGGCGTGTACGCGGCGGAAATGGCCCGATCGAGGAAAACGCGGGTTACATCCTGGGCTCCCCACGCGATCCGATAGAGATATCCGTCCTCACCCAGGACATAAACCGTACCGGTTTGATCGACCGCGGAGGCGTTGATGCAGAACTCGTTCCCCACCAATTCCCACTGCCAAACGATGGTCATCGGGTTGGTGTTCGGGTCGAGCGCGGTCACCCAGTAGCGTCCGTCGCCATACCGATTGTATTTCTGAACCAGGTAGTAGTGCGTCGGGTCGCCATCGGGATCGGGAAAGATCGCGGGCGTGGTATCCCAGCCAAAGTCGAAGTAGGCTAAAAATTGACCGTCCGGGGAGAACTCATACAGGTAGCCTTGGCTCAGCCCATTGCCGTTGTGTCCGCCATAGTAGATGCGGCCGTCCGGCGCGACCATTGGAGATGAAGTTGAAAGGTCGATCAAGTTTGCCTGGTGATTCGGATCCGAGGCCGTTGAGGCCATCCACTTCAGCGAGAGATTGGGGTTCACGGCGACCAGCCACCCCGCCGCATTCCCCCGAGTACTTCCTATGTAGACCGTTCCATCAGGCGCCACTGCGGCCGCGGCATTCAACGGGGGCCGCTGTTGGCTGTCGCCGGTGAGAGCGGCATAGCTCACCGAGGAAATGGTTCCATCGACAGTCACTTGAACGAGGTGGCTGACTAGCCCCAGCGGGTTACTGGGGAGCGCGTATACCGAGTAATACAGGGTGCCGTCATCGGCGATCGTCGGAACGCCCGAGACGAACACCGTGGTGCGCAGCTGATTGCGAATGTTTGGATCCGGCGGGATGTCGTACGAGGCGATATCGAACAGCAGCGAGCCATCGTTGGGGCTCAAAACATGGATCGCGCCGTACGCGCCGGGCGCATACACATATCCGTTTCCAATCACCGGATGAAACACCGGCTCCCACCCAGAGGGCGGCGGAACCCAGTCGCTCGGGTACGTCCAATGGACTGCCCCACTCTCATCAATCTGTTTGACGCTCAAGTGGACCCCGGGTTCTCGGAAGCTGATGTAGATGTTGCCAGCAGCGTCCGGCATTGGGACCGCGTAGTGGATGTCGATGAAGCTATGAGGCTGGGTATCGTTGGTCATCACCAGTCGAATGGCATCGAGCGGCTGACCGACGACGTTCGGTTGATAGCCGTTGTGCTGTGCGTTGTGACCAAACTGCAGCCACTCGGACTGCGCATACGATGGAGTGGCAATGAGAGCCACGAGGCAGATCGCGAGTAAGCATTTAGGCAATATCGAGCGTCGCATGATGCTGTTCTCCCCTTGTTGAATGAAGAAGAAGTCCCCGACCGCGTGCCGCAAACTAGCGGCTGTGCGTGGCCCGGTCAAAGGCCAAGTTTCATCTCAGTCGGCGAACGGATAAGGTGTGCGCCCGATCCGTTCTGTTTGACACCATTGTGCGAGTCTTCCGGTACAGCCCGCAAACGACGCAAGCCAGGCAAGACCCGTCCTGGCTGATGAGCTTCGTCGCGTCGGCCATCTACCTCGGTTGCTCACCTGGATTCGGACCCCCGGTTCTTTCCACCAATTCGCACCGGACCCAAGCGCTGCGGAGTGTGGACCCAGAGAAAGAGCTCTTGATTCGCGATCTGTCGGTCGTAGAGGATCCCGAGCGAACCCTCGATCCTTGCGAGCAACCTGTTTCCAAGCCAGGGCCGTGGACCTTCGCAGCGCAGATCGGTCGCGTAGCGCGCCAGGCAGGTTCAGACGATCCGCCCGCGTTCGCCTTACAATGGTTGCGCAGCTGGGAGCAAGACCAGCAGGTCAATGGATTCCCGGTACCCAGTCGACCGCGAATGGAGGGCGCGCTGATCGGCCCCTGGCTTCAGGCCAGCGGCGGAGATCAATTGGATCTCGCACGGGCACCGTTTCGGTTGTTGGCGATCGTGAATCGGATGGATTTGCGGGCGAGCGAGGACGGGGTTCCACTCGATGCTGGAGAAGCACGCTTCTTGTACAGCGCCGTGGATCTCAACTGCCGGGCGTCCGGCTTCTCGGTGGCATTCGAATATACGCTGCCGGCAATCAGCATCGAGGAGGTGGTGGCCTGGGCGGAACGCTGGCACCACCTCGGGGATCTGGAGTTCGGCCCTGAACTCAATGCGGCGTTACAGCAAATCACGGACGACTTGGACGGCCAGTTGGGTGACATCCGAACCAACGAGATCCAGGTGACCTTCGTGGATTGGGAAATGCGAGCATTCACCATCTCGAACGGAGGCTTGAACCTAAGTTCGCTCTCCCAAACGCCCGACGGCTCGTTTCAGAGCTCGCCGGCGCTAGCCACGTACATCAATGAGCACCAGGAGGAGATTCTGGCCGGCACGAATCAGGTCCCCCAGGAGATGCTCGGCGGGTACGCGACGCTGAACTACTTCTGGAATGCGACCGGAATCGAGGACCCATTTGAGGTGCGCCACCAGTTCGCGCTTCAGTCGTGCAACGGTTGCCATTTCGCTGAAACCGCAACCCAGTTTGTCCACGTCCTCCCTCGCGGGCAACACCAGCCGGCCGCCCTCTCCGATTATCTGACCGGAGAAAACATGCCGATTCTCGACGGGCTTTCTCGGCCGCGCTGGTTCGACGAGCTGGGCGCTCGCGCGGACGGCTTGCTACAGCTGTTGGGCGGGCAGTCGGTGCGTCGCGATCAGAAAAAGTAGCCGATCCGAAAGTTCAGCACCGGAAGCAGGCTTTTCCCCACTCGGTCGGCTGCGTCGCGAAGTGGCTTGAAGTTCTGGAACTGAGGCGGTTCGAAATGGATCTGTGGGTTGCCAATCGGAATCTGGACGCCCGCATCGGTGCCAAGCGCGAATCCCGAGTTCCAAATCCACAACCCACCCAACCGAGGCGCGACGAACGGAGCGGTGACGTCTGCCGTTGCCGCCTGTTGGCTGCCGGTTGTCGTCGCGTTCACGTTCCCGACTCCCAGATTCGCTCCGAGGAAAAAGCTTCCGTGGAACGGGTAAACGCGTAGACCCACCTCCCAGGAGGAGGAGGTAACCGACACGTCATTGATGTTGTAGAGCTTGAGCAACCAGTCCGAGATAAAGCTCGGCAAATAGGTGTAGCTCACTCCAAGCCCGACCCAGTCCCACAGCTTGGCCTGCAGCTCAACGTTAACCGGCCGGGGAACGCTAACCACGCCGAGCAGCAATCCCACCCGAAGCGTAGGGTGAGCGTCTTCGGTCGGCGGAGGCGGGGTAGTCGAGGCGGACGCAGGATCGGAGGACTGGGACGGAGGCGAGCTGCTCGGTGCGCCCTGAGCGAGTGCTGTGCTAGCGCTGAACGACAGCACCGCCAACGTACGGATCAACATTGTTCGAGAGGTTGCGAGAGGGAGGCAACAGCGGGATGGCCCGGGCTCGGGTGAGTGTCGATGCATTGGAGAGCTCCCACCTTCCACTTATCACAGTTCGCTCGCGGAGCCGATCCCCATCAACCTTCCAGTACTGGGGTCTGGAATCAAACTGAGAAGCAAGTCATGCTCTCGGGCCTCGAAGCCAACCGACGGCGCGGTACCAGGTGAGTGTTTGCGCGACACCTGCGGGCCAGCGCGTGGCGGGTGACCAGCCCAGTTCCCGCCGAGCATTGGCGCCGGAGCAGACCCAGTGTCGTTGCCGAAACTCCTTGATCTTGTCGAGGGTGAGCATCTGAGCGGTATTGGTGAGCGAGCCCCACAGCTGGCTTCCCGCCGCGGCGAGGAAGACGATCGGAAGCGGCAGGCCGGAGCGAAGCCAGGCCCGCTTACCAAGGGCCTTCTCGATTTCCGCGAGCGCCTCGCGCCAGACGTAGATTTCTCCATCATCGATCAGGTAATTCCGCCCGCTGGGAGTATCCGCAGTCAGCGCTTGAATGCACGCCCGCGCACAATCGGGAGCGGTAATCAGGCTCAACGTGTTCCGTCCGTCGCCCAAAATGGGCAGAACGCCTCGTTGGATGGAGGTAAAGAACGCCAGGCACTCTTTGTCTCTCGGCCCGTAGATGAGGGGCGGTCGAATCACGGTCACTGGCATCCGATCGCTTGCCGACAGGACAGCATATTCGCCCTCGAGCTTGCTGCGCCCATAGCGCGATACCGGCTTCGGTTCCGTGCCGTCGACAATTGGCCTTCCATCAGGGGACGGACCCACCGCTGCCAACGAGCTCACCTGCACGAAGCGGCGCAGCTTGGACGCCCGGCGGACGGCGGCAGCGACGATGTTCCGGGTCCCCTGCACGTTGACTTGATCGAAGTCCACCAGCCGCCGAGCTTTCACTATCCCTGCCGCGTGAACCACTGCGTCCACGCCTTCCACCGCTCGCTCCAGAGAGGGAACGTCCTCGACCGCGCCGAGGGCGAACTCGATCGACGGAAGGGTTTCAAGAAATTGTCGATTGCTGGTTGCTCGCACCAGCGCACGGACCTGAAAGCCATTCAGCGCTGCCTGTTCGGCGACGTGCGATCCGAGAAAGCCAGAAGCTCCTGTCACTAAAATGCGCATGCCCATGTGCCAAGTCTTATTTCTCTCGCTCCTTGGCCTGACCCGCAGCTACCGGAGGGGCTTCCTTTGGAGCGCTGAACCGAACGCCTGAGGGGAACGATCCAGGTCCGCCATCTTGCAGTTCTTCCGGAACTGCTACCGGCGCTTCGATCAAAAAAGCCTGCTTGCTAAAAGCTTCAAAGGCGGCAGCGCAGGACATCGCCAGTCCGCTGCCCCCGTACCGCCAGCCGCCGTAGATGAAGTAGAACTTCAAGAAGCGACCGAAGGTGCTCAGAAGAAGCCGAGCGCCGCTGGCGCGCACGCCGCGCGCCCGCTCCTGCGTAGCCATGATCGCGCTCTTGTTGATGTACTTGCGCAGAAGCGCGGCCAGGTTGGGAAGCGGCTCGTGGTCCACGTGACCGCCCGTCAGAAGCCCCATCCGGATTCCCGCAAAGTCCAAGGGCGAATGCAAATGGTCTGACTGCACCCATCTCGCCCTACCCGCTCGCATCAATCGGGGATGCTTGCCCCAGACCTCGCCGCGCAAGGTGGGGGGATAAGGGTTGCGCCACAAGAGGTAAAAACCATCCGGAGCTTCAGATTGGCTGATCGCCTTGCGGATCGTGTCCGCGAGCCGGGAGGTCACGTACTCATCGGAGTCAATGGTCAGAATCCAGCGCCCCCGTGCCAGCGAAGTCACGTACTCGCGCTGTCCCGCCATCGTGGTGTGCCGCCGCTGGTAGAGGCGCAGATTCTTGCGAGTCTGCAGGTACTCCCAAGTCCCGTCGGTCGAGCAGTCATCGAGCACCACGATCTCGTCGCAGAACGACACCGAGTCCAAAGCACGACCGACCGTCCGGATCCCGTTGTAGACGATCATCACCGCACTGAGCTCACAGTCGCCGGAAGACATCGGGGGCGGAGGGGAATCCATCCTTATTCGAAGAGGGAGAGCGCGTTTTGCCCGAGGATCTTCGCTTCTGCGTCCGCGGGCAGCCGAAGCTCGGTCAGCCGCCTCAGCTCCCGATCCCAGGCATAGGGGAGGTTGGGAAAGTCGGTGCCATAAAGAATTCGCTCTGGCCGAGCGCGAATCAGGTCGATCGGAACGGGCGCAGGGAAATAGTCGGCAATTGCCATCGTGGTGTCGAGCCAGAGGTTGTCATAGCGCTCGATCAATCGCTGGTAGGTGTCGAATTCATCCGCGCCCAGATGGGGCACGCAGAGCTTGAGGCGCGGGTGACTCCGCACGACCCGCTCAATCCGTTCGGCCGAACAGAGCCGGTGCGTGTCGCAATAATAATGTTGGCTGGACGGCTCCCGGCCCGCATGGATTATCACCGCAAGCCCGGCGTCCTCGCAGGCTCGGTAGATGGGCTCCAACCGTTCTTCATCGGGGCTGAAGCATTGAACGTGACAATGAAGCTTCACCCCTTTAAGGCCGGATGCGAAAGCCTCTTTCAGGATCTCCGCGGCGCCGGGCTCGCCGGGCATCACCGTCGCCAGTCCGATGATCCGCGGCTCCGCGCGGCATAACTCGGCGACGTACTGATTCAGTGCGCGAGCCATGCCCGGCTTGTGCGCATAATGCAGCGCGACAAAGCGGGACACCCCTCGCTGAAATAGAAAGTCGATTACTTGCTGCGACTGGAGTTTATAGCGAATCGGCCAGGCGTGATTTTCAAACCAGCGCCAGATCGCGGCGAAGACTCTCGGCGGGAAGAGGTGCACATGCGCGTCCACCACCGGGGGCAGCTGCGTGGGCAGATGAGTGCCCTCGGCATCCTCCAGGGCAGGCAGGGGCGCAAGCTCTGCGTCCAACCACCGCCGCTGAGGCTCTGAGGCGATCGCCTTGCGCTCGGATTCGGGCACCGGTTCTGCCTTGGGCGTAGTCATCGCCGCGGAGGGTTCAGTTCCCCGCTCACCTGTTCGACTCTCTTGAAGACCCGCAGAAAGTTTCCGCCGAGAATCTTGTGAATCTCCTCGCCCGAGTAGCCGCGGGTCACCAACGCCTCGGTTATTTTGGGAAGGTCTGCGGCCGAATCCATTCCTTTCGGGGTTGAGGGAATGCCGTCGAAGTCGGATCCGAGCCCCACGTGATCGATCCCGGCGACCTTGACCACATGATCGATGTGGTTGATCAGCGCTTCGAAAGGCGGTCGCTCGATCTTCGCCGCCCATTCCCGCTCTACCTGCCGGCGCGCCCGCAACCTGGCTCCCGGGTCGAGCCTGAGGTTGGCGGTCGCGGCGTTGATCGCCGCGATCCGGTTCGCCCGTTGCGCCTGCTCGGCCTTGCGGTAATTGTCGTCGATGAACGCCGCAAAGAAATTCACCATCGCCACGCCACCGTTTGCCGCAAGCGCGCGCAGCATTTCGTCGGTCATGTTTCGCGGACTGTTGGCGAGCGCGCGGGCGGATGAATGCGAAGCAATTACCGGCGTTCGAGTGACTTTAAGAACATCGTAGAAGGTTTTGTCCGAGACGTGCGAGATATCGACGATCATTCCGAGTCGGTTCATTTCGTGAACCACCTGTTGACCGAAATCGGTAAGGCCGTCGTGATGCTTGACCTTGGGATCGTGCAGATCGCCCGAGGAATCGGCCCAATCGTTGGTGTTCGACCAAGTCAGAGTCATGTACCGCACCCCGAGCCGATAGAAGTCGCGCAGCACCCCCAGGTCGTTTTCAATCGCGTGTCCGCCCTCGAGGCCCATCAGGCAGGCCAGTTTTTTGCTCGCACCCATGCGCGCCGCAAGGATGTCTTGGGTGCTGGTCGCCAAGGCCAGTTGGTCAGGATGCCTTGAAATCTGGAGAAGGACCGAGTCAATCAACTGGAGTGCGCGCACTGCAAATCGGCCCACATGCGGCTTGGGGTCCACCCAGATCGAGAAGAACTCCGCTCCGAGATTGCCTGCGCGAGCCTTTCCCAGGTCCAGATGACCCTCGGACACCGGCGTATCGGTGGCGATGTCAAATCCTTCGTCGAGAAAGCGCTGTGGGGTGTCGGCGTGTCCATCAATCACCAGCGCCGAGTCATGAATTGGCCTCGGATCCGGCTTGGGCGCTGCACCGGCTGACCAGACGGTGAGAACCAGAATGCCGATCCCAATCTCGACTGAAGGAAGCCTGCTCATCTAGATGTGAACGGTGAAGCTCGAGAGCTTGTCGATTCCTAGGCCCCTTTCGAGCTGCACCACCTCTCCGAGAATCCCCTGGAATCCTGCCGGTCCAAGCACCTGATGTTCCGTTTCTTCGAAAACCTCTCCTAGTTTTTCAAATTCTCGTTCGGTCAAGAGCTGGTGGAAGGCAGGGAACAGCACTGTGTCCTCCCAAGCAGTGTGGGGTCGCAACATCCGATTGAGGGACCGCAATCCATCCACCAGAGCGGTTCGCCGCTCGCTGCTTCCGAGCCCCGACGGTGTGGCATTTTTTAGAAGTTGCGCGGTCAACTTTCGCTCTGCATCGTGCTGGCCTCGAAGCACCCGGGTCAATTCGGTAAGCTTGCCGGCGACTTCCATCTTCGAGAACACGTGATCCTCTTCGAGCTTCTGGTGATAGCCCTCCGAAAAACGCTGATTGAGCCGTAGTGTCGAAGCAAAAATCTCGGCTGAAATAGTCGAGCCCTCCTCTAGCCGCCGCACCCCCTCCTCATAGATCAGCAGCATCCGGAGCAAAATGCCATGTTCGCGCATCAGGTCTTCGGTCGGATTGACCGTGGCTGCCAGTGGCGGAGGCGCGGCCTTGGGAGCCGTCTTGGATTTGCGCTTCGTCTCTGCCCTCGATGGAAGAGCAGCGAGTGCGAAACCACTTCCCGCAATCACTGCCAAACCGAGAAATCTTCGCCGATCATTCATGTCTTGCCCGCTTCGAACCCTGGCCAACGCTCCCCACCCTGCTCCTCATTTTCCTGCAATGGAAATGTTCTTTAGCGCGCATCGTTCAAGGCGAGCCATAGTAAACGGAAGGTCTTGGCGTGAGGGTCCGTATGTCCACTTCCCGAAGAAACTTTCTCAAACTCTCCGGACTGGCAGTTGGCACGCTTCATTTCGCCGGAAGGGCTGGCGAGGCCGGACCGACGACCAAGGCGGCGAAGTCGCTTCGGATTTTGATTTTGGGCGGGACTGGCTTCATCGGTCCGCACGAAGTGCGTTACGCCATCGCGCGAGGGCACAAAGTAACGCTTTTCAACCGTGGCAAGACCAACCCGGGACTCTTTCCAGAAGTCGAGAAGCTCCAGGGCGACCGCTCCGCCGGCGATTACCGGACGCTAAAAGGCGTGCAATGGGACGCGGTGATCGACAATCCGACGACGATTCCGCGTTGGGTCCGGGAAGCAGCTGCTGCTTTGAAGGGGCGCGTCAAGCAGTACGTGTTCGTCTCGACCATCTCGGTGTACGCGAAAAACGACGCGCCCGATGCCGATGAGAGCGCCGCGGTCCTCGACGCCCCTGAGCCCGAGAGCGAAGACGCGCGCAGGTACTATGGCCCTCTGAAGGCCCTTTCGGAAAAGGAGGCTGAAAAGGCGTTTCGGGGGAATGCGACGATCATCCGCCCCGGGCTGATCGTCGGCCCCGGAGACCTCAGTGATCGGTTCACCTACTGGCCCGCTCGGCTGTCCAGAGGAGGAGAAGTGCTCGCTCCGGGAGACCCGACCGACCCGGTCCAGATCATCGATGCGCGCGACCTGGCCGAGTTCGTGATCCGGGTTTGCGAGGACCACACCACCGGGGTGTACAACTGCACCGGACCCCGGTCCAAGCTCACGATGGCTGAGATGCTCGGGGGAATTCGCTCGGTGATGAGCTCGGACGCCTATCTCACTTGGGTGGATGCCACCTTCCTTGGAAGACAAAATGTCGGCCCCTGGATCGACATGCCCGTATGGGTGCCGCCTTCCGGTGAAACGGCAGGATTTACCCGGCGCAATATCAGCCGCGCGCTTTCGAAAGGATTGACCTTCCGCCCGCTTGCAATCACCGCCCAGGACACCTTGGACTTCTATCAATCCGAGCCGGAGGAGCGCAAAGCGAAGCTGCGCGCCGGCCTGGCCCCGGACCGCGAGAAGGCGGTGCTCGCCGCGTGGCATGGTCGGAGCACGAGGTGAGTGTCGAACAGCCTGGCGCGCAACCGGAGACCCGGCCACTGAGCCAGCTGTTGCGCACGGTGGTCGAGGTCAAGCCTTCGGAGCTAAAGGCGATGGTGCTCGCTGCCTTGTACTTTTTCTTTTTGCTCGCGAGCTATTTCATCCTTCGGCCGATTCGGGACGAAATGGCGGTGGCGGCCGGCGTCTCAAAGTTGCCTTGGCTTTTCGCTGGCACACTGGCGGCCATGCTCTTGTGCAACCCGCTATTCTCGGTGCTGGTTGCCCGTTTTCGCGTCAAGCAATTCATCGGCATCACCTACCAGTTCTTCGTTCTCAACCTCCTGCTCTTTTACGTGCTCTCTCGCGCCCTCTCCACCGCCGAAGAGCCCTGGCTGGGGCGTGCGTTCTTCATCTGGACCAGCGTCTACAACCTGTTCGTCGTTTCCGTCTTTTGGTGCTTCATCGCGGATAACTTCCGCAGCGAGCAAGGCAAGCGGCTGTTTGGGTTCATCGGGATGGGTGGGACAGTGGGATCGATCTGCGGATCGGCGTTGACCGCCTTGCTCGCGGTTAGGATTGGAACCACCCGACTGTTGCTCGTTTCCGCTGCGCTGCTGGAAGTAACCTTCCTGATTGTGCTCAGCTTTCCCAAGCCGAGCGCCGTCCAACCGGCCAGCGAGTCTGAGCCGCCATCGTCGATCATCGGCGGATCGGCCTGGGCCGGGATCTCTCGAGTCACGAAGTCGCCTTACCTGCTCGGCATCTGCGCCTTTCTGCTCCTCTACACCCTCGGATCGACCTTCCTCTACTTCGAGCAGACGGAGGTGGTGGGGCGATATTTCTCGAGCCGAAATGCGAGGACCGAAATGCTCGCCAAGCTCGAGTTCGGGTCCCAGCTGCTCACCGTATTAATTCAATTCTTCTTGACAGGGCGGGTGATCCGCTGGATCGGCCTCGCGGCTACCCTGGCGGTGATGCCAGTGATCAGCGCAATCGGCTTCAGCGCGATCGGCCTGAGCGCGTTGCAAGCCACAGCGCTGCTGCCATGCTTCGTCGCCTTTGCGATTCTGCGGCGCGGCACCAACTTCGGGCTAATGAACCCCGCGAAGGAAGTGCTGTTCACCGTGGTCAAGCGCGAAGACAAGTTCAAAGCCAAGAGCTTTATTGACACATTCGTCTATCGGGCGGGCGACCAGATCGCCGCATGGACCTACGCAGCACTGTCTGCCCTGGGACTGGGACTTTCCGGAATTGCGTGGGTGGCCGTGCCTCTGTCTGCGATCTTCGTCGCGCTGGCGATCTGGCTCGGACGCACGGAGGAGAAACTGGCGGTCGCCAGCCGAGGAAGCCCGGAGACTCCATCCAGCAGTCTGTAAAACTGCTTGCTAGTTGAAGCGCACGTGGAATAGGCCATCGGGGAAGGAGGCAACATGAGGCTCGTGAGCAGACTGGCTGGGTTGTTTGTCCTTGGGCTGGGAACGGCCCCGCTGATTTCTCAAACAGCCATTGCGGCGGACACCATCGTCTTCGGAGCCGCGATTTCGGTTACCGGCAAGACCGCCAAAGAGGGCGAATACACCCGTGACGGGTATCAATTCGCGATTGATACGATCAACCAACAGGGCGGAATCAAAGTTGGAGACAAAACCTACAAGGCCGCCCTCAAATATTACGACGACGAGTCCAAATCCGAACGAACCGCTCAGCTGGTCGAAAAATTGGTGAACGCGGACAAGGTCCAATTCCTGCTTGGGCCCTACGCCTCAGCGCCGACCGCGACCGCGGCGCCGATCGCCGAGAAATACAAGATCCCGATGGTCGAGGCGAACGGCTCGGCGGAAAGCATCTTCAATAAGGGGTACCGCTACTCCTTCATGGTGCTCAGTCCGGCGAAGCTGTACCTTCGCGGCGTACTTGATCTGGTGAAGAGTCTGGATCCGAACGCGAAAACGGTGGCGATCCTGGGCGAAAACGAGCCGTTCTCGAAGGAAGTGGCCGGAGGCGCGGCGGAGTACGCCAAACAACTTGGGCTGGAGGTCGTCTATCACGAGCTCTATCCATCGAATACCCAGGACGTCAGCTCGCTCCTCACCAACGTCAAGGCGAAAAACCCGCACATCCTGCTTGGCGCCGGTCACCTCCAAGACTCACTCTTGGTGGTGAAACAATCCAAAGATCTCGGAGTGTCGCCACGGGCGATGGGGTTCAGCGTGGGACCCTCCTCTCCGGAGTTTCGCGCAAACCTGAAATCCGACGGCGACTACATTTTTGGCGCAACCCAATGGACGAGCGCCCTCAAGTACAACGGCGACGATCCGTGGAAGACGCCGCAGGCCTACGCCCAAGCATTCAAAGCCAAATATCCGGCGTACGGAGTCATCCCGTACCAGGTCGCGGAGTCGAGCGCCGCAGTGGTCGTGTATCAGCGCGCAATTGAACAGGCTGGCACTCTCGATCCAGCGAAGGTGAGGGATGCGATTGCCGCTCTCGACATGATGACCTTCTACGGTCGGATCAAGTTCGACAAACGCGGGGTCAACGTCTACAAGCCGATGGCGATTGAGCAGCTGCAGCCGGACGGCAACAAGTACACGGTGTTCCCGATCGATGTCGCGGAAAAGACGGCAATCTACCCGATGGCACCTTGGGACCGACGAGCTAAGCGCTAACGAATGAACCCGACCGAATTCGGCCAGATCGCGGTCAACGCCGTCCTGCTCAGCGGCATCCTGGCCCTGGTCGCGCTGGGGTTCTCCCTCGTCTGGGGAATCATGAACATCGTCAACCTGTCGCACGGCGCATTCGTCGTGCTCGGGGCGTATCTGACCTTCTTCCTCCACGAGTTGGTGGGTTTGGATCCCTTTGTCACGATTCCGATCGTGATGTTTGCGCTATTTCTCCTCGGATTTGGGGTGCAGCAGGTGTTGATCAATCAGGTCATTCGAGCGCCGCTACTCGCGACCTTTTTGCTCACCTTCGGCCTTGAGATCCTGATCGTCAACTTGGTCAATTACTTCTTCAAAGCGGATTTGCGCTCGGTGACCACTCGGTACACCGGAACCGGGATGAGCTTGGGGCCGCTGCGCATACCTTATATTCGCTTGGCCGCGCTGGGCATCTCGCTGCTCTTGGTGGCGGTGACCGCGGCATTCCTCAAGTCTACCCGGCAGGGCAGAGCGATTCGCGCGACGGGGATGGACATCGACGCGGCTCGCCTCACCGGGGTCAAAGTTGCACAGATCTACGCGCTGACCTTTGCAATCGGGGCATCGCTCGCTGGCGGAGCCGGGTCGCTGCTTTCGATGATCGTCCCCTTTGATCCCAACCTGGGCGAGACTTACACCCAAAGGGCCTTCGTCATTTGCGTGTTGGGGGGCTTGGGGGACGTGGGCAATGTCATTTTGGGCGCGATTCTGTACGCCTTCGTGGACGTATTCGTCGGCGCTCGGTTGCCGGAGATGTCCCAGGCCTTCACCTTCGGCGTCCTGGTACTCTTGTTGGTGCTACGACCCCAGGGCATCGCGGGAAAGAAGTTGTATGCCTGAGCGCCGTGGGTTGCGCGTCGGGCAATGGATCGGACTGGCGGCGACCGCGGTCCTGTTGGTGGGTTTGCTGATTCTTCCGAAATTCCAGAGTCAATACGATCTGCTGACGTACACCCGCTTCTTGGTCCTCGCGCTGATGGCGCAAGGCTGGAATCTGATCGGCGGTTACACTGGCTACGCCGCCTTTGGCAACGTGGCCTTCTTCGGATTGGGGGCCTACACGACCGGCCTTTTGATGCTCTCGAAATTGCAGGTGCCCTTTTTTCCGGCCCTGTTCTGCGGCGCGCTCTTGGCCGGGTTGATCGCGGCGTTGATTGGCCTTCCCGTACTGCGGCTCAAGGGCCATTACTTTGCGATTGCGACGTTGGGCGTGGCGGAAGCCTTCCGTCAAATCGCCGATACCTGGGATAGCGTCACCCAAGGATCCACCGGGATTGATCTTCCAGTGCGCACCGAGGGCGAATTCTTCTATTACAGCGCCCTGGCCTTCGTGGTGTTGGGGGTGCTCGTCACCATCGCTCTGAGGAGGTCCAAAATCGGTTACGCTTGGGTGGCGATCCGAGGAGACCAGGACGCGGCGCGGATGCTGGGGATCAACACCACGGCAATGAAGGTGCTCGCCTTCGCGTTTTCCGCGATGTTTGCAGCGATCGCCGGCGGCCTGACCGCCTACCAGAACATTCATGTCACACCGGGGGACTTCTTCAAGATCGAGTACACGCTACAAATGATCATCGCCACGATCATCGGCGGTACCGGAACGATCCTGGGTCCGGTGCTGGGAGCCGGCGTCTACCAGCTACTTTCGAACTACGTTTGGACGAGATTTCTGGAGCTGCACCCCACCGTGCTCGGTTTGATCATCATTCTGTTCATCATCTTTCTTCCGCGTGGGCTGATGCCCGTGTTGACCGGCTCGATCGAGGTCGCGCGAGGGCGGCGGCGCTTTCGCTTGCAAGCATTGCTCGCCAACGTTCGAGCGCATCGGGTGACCTGATGGAAGCGCCTGCCGTCGCCCAATCGGCCGAGGTGTTGCTTCAGGCGCGTTCGGTCACCAAGCACTTCGGCGGCGTCGCGGCTCTCCAGGGAGTGGACCTCGAGATTCGCCGAGGCGAAATCCTTGGCGTGATTGGTCCCAACGGCGCCGGCAAGACGACCTTCGTCAATTGCATCAGCGGGATGGACAAGCCAACCTCGGGCACGATCCTGTTCAAAGGAGTCGACATCACCCACATGCCCGGCTACGCGATTGGCCGGCTCGGATTGGCGCGGACCTTCCAGGTGGTCAAGCCTCTTCGACAGCTCAACGTGATCGACAACGTTGCGGTGGGAGCGATGTTTGGCGCGGGGGGAAGCAAGCGAAACACCTCGCAGGCTCGGGCCCGCGCTGAACAGGTTCTCGAACAGGTTGGCTTAAAGCACCGCAGCACACATTTGGCGGCGGACCTTACGCTGCCGGATTTAAAGCGGCTGGAGCTTGCCAAGGCGTTGGCAATGGATCCCGAGCTGCTGTTTTTGGACGAGGTGATGGCCGGGCTCAATCCGACGGAAGTTGAGCGCGCGATGCAGATGCTCCAAACCATCAACAGCTCGGGAATCACCCTGTTCGTGATCGAGCATGTGATGAAGGCAATCATGGGCATTTCGGATCGGATCGTGGTGCTCCATTTCGGCAAAAAGATTGCTGAGGGGGACCCGAGCAAGGTGATCGAAAACCCGCAAGTGATTGAGGCATACCTTGGGGAGCGCTTCGCGAAACGCGCGCGAGGCGAGCGGCAGAAGCGGTGAGCCCCGAAGTCGCGCCATCGTTGTCTCCGGCCAAGCCGCTGCTCGAGGTAAGCAACCTCTCTTCCGGCTACGGCGAAGTGCAGGTTCTCTGGGATGTATCGCTCGAGGTTCGACTGGGCGAGGTGGTGGCTCTGATCGGCGCGAATGGAGCCGGCAAGACGACCCTACTGTGGACCGTCTCGAAGCTGATCCGCCCGTGGTCCGGATCGATCCATTTCGATGGGAAGAATCTCACCCACGCCTCCTCGGACCAGATGGTGGGTGCGGGAATGGTCCAAGTTCCCCAGGATCGACGGCTTTTCCCCGGTCTCTCGGTAAAGGACAACCTCCTCCAAGGCGCTTACCTCCGCCAGGAGAAGCGCGAAATCCAATCCACCCTCGATTGGGTGCTGGAGATATTGCCTCGGCTAAAGGAGCGACTCTATCAGGACGCGGGCCTTCTCTCCGGAGGCGAGCAGCAGATGTGCGCGATCGGCCGCGGCTTGATGAGCAAGCCTCGCCTGCTGGCGATCGATGAATTGTCGTTGGGGCTGGCGCCGCTGGTGGTGGACAACCTGTTAAGGCTGATCATCGACATCAACAAGCAGGGAGTAACCGTGCTGCTGGTGGAGCAGGACGTGGAGGTCGCGCTCGAACAGGCGCATCGCGGTTACGTGTTGGAAACGGGTCGAGTGGTGCAGGCTAGCAAGGCGAGTGAGCTACTCGAGGATCCGCGAATCCGCCAGGCCTATCTGGGCCTCTGAGCCGCCAGAGGGTCGATGAGGAAAGCTTGCCCTTTGCGGTAGGTGAGCTGTCACGCGGCCGAGACTTCGGTGTGACACTCAGCACGCCATTGGTAGAGCAGGACATGGAGGTCTACTTTTGGCCGTAGAGATCGGGACCCTGCCGCAGCCGGCGCCGCACCCTGAGCCGATATCTCGCTCGATGGTGGCGGCGCTGAACTTTGCAGCGATCGTGGTCTTCGCGGACCTCTATACCACCCAGCCGATTCTCCCGATTCTGTCGCGCCAGTTTGGAGTATCTCCGGCGACCGCTGGGCTCACCATCTCCATCCTGGTGCTGATGATCGCCTTGGTCTCAGCGCCTTATGGCTTTCTCAGCGACATTCTAGGGCGAAAGCCGGTGATGGTGACCAGCTGCCTTCTGCTCGTGATTCCCACCGTATTGTGCGCGATTGCGCCCTCGTTCCGCGCGCTGATGTTGTTGCGAGCGCTCCAGGGCCTGCTGATGCCGGGAGTGACAGCCGTCGCGGTCGCTTACCTGGGAGACTACTACGCGGGAGCCGATCTGGGTCCCAAGGTCGGGGGCTGGATCGCTTCCTCAGTAGCCGGAGGGCTCTGCGGCCGAGTTCTGAGCGGACTGATTGCCGATTGGATTCACTGGAGGGCGCCGTTCGTCTTCTTTGGACTGTGGACCCTGGTGGCCGCGATTGTAATGGCGCGCGCTCTTCCGCCGCGCAGAAGAGGCCAGACCGTCGAACTGCGCCTCGCGTATCGTGGAATGTTTGGCCACTTCAAAGATCCCACGCTGGTAGGCTCGTTCTTGATTGGCGCGGGGGTCTTCTTTTCGGTGATCGGAACCTTTACCTACCTCCCCTTTTATTTGACCGCGCCGCCGTTTCGGCTCTCGGTGGCCGCTGTCTCGAGCATCTACCTGGTGTATCTGGCAGGCGTTTTTACGTCGCTTATTTCGGGTCGGCTGGCGTGGCGCTTTGGTGGTCGAGAAGTAATGGGGATGGGGATCGCGATTGCTGCCGTGGGAGTGCTTACGACCAGGGTGCCCACGGTGCCGATGGTGCTGCTTGGATTGGTGATCCTCTGCGTTGGAATGTTTACTGTCCAAGCGACTGCGCCCGCCTTCGTGAACGCTCATGCGATGGTCGCCAAAGGCGCGGCTGGATCTCTGTACGTCTCGTTCTATTACCTGGGGGCCAGCTTCGGCTCGGCGATTCCCGGGTACGCCTGGCAGATCTGGGGTTGGTGGGGAGTGGTTGGGACCTGCCTGGGCGCGCTGTCAATCAGCCTCCTGGCTGACATTTTCCTCTGCGGACGCGAAAAGAGCGCGCGGTTACCCTCGCGCGCTCCCTTGGAACCGTTGCCCTGAATTTACTCTAGAAGAACAACTGCCACTGGATCGTTGCGCTCCGAATGGCCGTATTGCTGTTCAGAAGATAGCCGGTTCTGGTGACTTCGAACTCGAACTTGAGGGAGTTGATTCGTCGGAACCACCAGTTGATGCCCGCCCACCAGATACGCGCATCGGCGCCCTTGTTGTTTTCGCTCCCCCAGAAGGCTTCGTAGGCAACGAACGGCTGGAACTGCTCGAACCGATATCCAAGCTCGGCGAAGCCGCCATTGCCGGTGTTGGCATTGTTCGGACCGAAATCGTAATTGTAGAAAGCGACTTGAGCGATCAGCTCGTGATCCGGGAAGAGCGGCCACGCGGTGTAGACATCGGCCGCGACGGCGCGCCAGTCCTGAGGACCGAGGGGCACGGTGGTCCCCGGACCACAGAGTGCGTTGCACCCACGAATGGCTTTCGCCTGCCATCCAGCACCAACTCCAACCCCGAGGATCGGCTTGTTATTGAAGTAGACGCCCTGGTACAGCCAACCCCGCTCTTCGGTGTCTAGGAAGTTGTAGTGCAGATACGCTCCAAGCTGCGGAGCACCAGACGGGTTCACGCCTGCGTTCGAATTCGGATCGCCTGGATTGTAACCTCCGGGATTAATACCGGTCCCTAAAGGCCCTGAAGTCCCGCGCACCCCATTGTAGGCGCCAAGTCGAAATCCCAATCTCTTGTCCAAGATCCAACCGCGGACCTGGATACCAGGCTCTCGCAAGCCAGTCGTCGCAGTATTGGCCGCACCCACAGCGCCCGAAGCGACAGTTGCCGTGTTGACCCCCGCATTAAATCCCGGGAAGCGAATCGTGTTGGCGTGGAGATCGAGGGTAACGAAGCTCGTCGTACTCTGAACTTGAGTGTGCGAGATCGGTAGCAGCAGCAAGCCCATTTCGATGAAGATACCCGGAATGGGTTCATAAATGAGCTGTGCGTCCTGCAGGAGGACTCGCCCGTTGGTAACGCCGGTGCCACCGGTCAACCCGGTGGGATCACCAGCAGCTGGCCTTCCGAAGTTCGGGCTGTCGATCTGGATGAAGAAGTGAAACTGTTTCGTGATGTCTCCGCTCGTGATCAAGCGGATCCGCCGCATGAACACTTGGGTGTTGATACCCCGTTGGGGAGACTGATTTTCCGTTGCCATGATCCACGCTTGCAGCTGAGCATTGATGTTCAGGCTCGCGTCTTCGAGCCCCGGGATCGCGGGGAGCTGAACTTTACCGGCCCACGCCCCAGTGCCAACCATCAGTGGGACGACGCAAACCCACCACTTCGCACGTTTCATGAACCCCTCCTGACCAAGGTCTGCCGCCGATAATGCCTATTTCCCGAGGAATGAAAAGAATTAGTTCATTCGTGGTCTTGGGTGGCGGGCCGCACTTAAGGCCCGTTGCAAATACGAAACAACATCAAGCAACAGGCCGGTAGCAACCAGTGCGATGTGCTGCCGCCAGACCAGGTCTCTCCGTCCGAGTGTCCGGATTCCGCAAAAATGGCGAGACGCTCGATGTGAAACTCATCGATGAGTTCTCCACTCATCGGTTGAGCCTGTTCAGGGCTACGGCCCCGGCTCCATGCCCCAACATGCCGAGACAAATTCCCGACGTCGGGAATTTGTCTCGGCAATCTTCTTGGCACGAGTCAATCGTCGTTAGAAAATAACGCAGTGCGGCCCGGCGTAGGGCTGGGGAAGGCAAGTTCCTTGCGGCAAGCCCTTCTTGGATGCTCAATCCTCGTGGTAGCCCTGAGCGGAGTTGAGTGCGGAAGCAATAGTGGCGGAAGCAGTCTTCTGCCCGGCATCAACGGTTGTACGACCTTCACCAATGCCACCTCGGCCAGCGCGTCGCGGACCATCAACTTCGGTGGAAGCTTCGGCAACGCCTACGATCAGAAATGTCTAGCGGTGGCCGCTGGACAGTCGGTGACTTGGAACGGCAGTTTCAGCGCTCATCCCCTCCAGCCGGGCTTGGCGCCCAGCCAACGGGGCGGCGCGGATGCTGGAAGTCCAAACAATCCGATTCAGGGTACGAACAGCGGCGGCAGCGTGACCTTCACCTTCGCTACCCCGGGTGTCTATCCCTACTACTGCTCTGCGCATCAGGCTCAGGGGATGTTCGGGACCGTTAACGTGCTCGGCCCCTAAACCGGGCAGGTCTGGGCACACCTCGTCGCTTGGGTAATCTCAGCCGGCTGCGGGTGGCAAACGTCGATCACGCTGTTGAGATAGCACCGAGTCGAACAAACTTCGGGCGCGCCGCACGGCGCCGGCGGGATGGTTGGATCGGGCGGCATATACCCCGGGCACTGTGCCAATCGACTCGCGAGCTCGCCGCAGGCGTTCATCGATCGCCCCTGGGCAAGGCACGCATTGAGCGCGTCGAATTTGCCTTCACATCCGGGAAAGCTGGGAACGTTACCATTGCACTGATAGTGGCTGTCGGCGCACGAGAAATACGCCTCGAACTGTCCCGAGCAGCCGGATGTCGATGCCTCATTCTTCAACGCCCCACCCTGGGCCTCGCATGCCTGCTCCTGATCGCTGCTAAGCGTGGTGCAATAGGCAATGTCGAAGCAAACCGAATCTGCATGGGTGGCGCAGCCGGAAGCGCCGAGGACTAGCATGAGGAGAATTCGCTTTGGCATCATGGCTTCTTAGAACTCCACGTGAACGCGGCCTGAGAAAATGTGGATCGGGCCGCGGTCGCGGTTGTAGGCAGGATTGAAGACCGGCTGGTAATTGATGCCAATCGAGAGCTCCTTACGCACCAAGGCGCGATAGTAGACTTCGCCAAGGATCTCCGGCCCGGACCGGTCAAGCCGTCCATCGCCGATAATGAAACCGAAACCTCCGGCGGCGAGATATTGGCGGTGGATGCTGGCGAGGCCGCTCACCACCAACGCGGCACCGAGCTCATCCCCGTCCCTTCCCCATCTTGAACCCGATTGGACTATGCCGACCGCGGCGGAGCGGTCGACCTCGGTAAAGGCCCAGGTTTCGTTTGCGCCATCGTCGTAGCTGATCCGCATGAAAGCGCCCAGCCCTCCACCAAGCTCCTGGTTGGCGCTCGCCGCAAAGCCGGCTTTGGTGCGTCCAAACGCGCGCGAGGCGGTGACATCGGGACCATTGGGCCCGGGATGCTCGATCGCCAGCCGGTAACTGCCCATGCGAGCGTCGTTGTAAAATCCCAGCGCGCGGACAGCGCCCTTGAGGCCCGCAACGGTGTAGCGGGCTTCGACCTCGAACGCGAGCCCGCGGGCTTTGTCAATGCGCCATTCCATCGGCATCAGGTTCGAGTACTGCGGCTCGAGAAACATCCCGGCGCGCACCGACCACCAATCGATCGATAAGTCCGCTGCAACGCCCCAGGTGTAACCTCGCGTGTCGGCGGGGTAATCGTACGCCGCGGACGCCCAGAGGCCCCAGCTTAAGAATTGAGTGTGCGGATCATACGAGTAGGGATTCCTGTCCACGAAATCAGGCGTGGAGACCTTGCCAACCGTGAGCGTCAGAGCGTTTCGGTCCCGTGTCGTTCGAAGCTGACTTGGCCCCGGTTCTACGACCACTGCGCCGCCCCCGAGGCCAATCACTTGTCTAAGAAAGAGGCGCGCCGGAATGATTACCGGCTTCGGATCGCCCACCCGGTAAACCTCGCCACTCGGAAAATCGGCAACCCCGAGGGTCGTGGACAGGCCCAACCCAGCCGCCAACTCCGGTTGGAAGTACAGCTCCGCTCCCTTCCAAAGGCGAAGGCCGGTGAAGATATCCATCACGACAGAAGTCTTTGACTCCGCGTCGGGCCGCATGCTGTTTCTTCCTGAATAGAGCGCTGAGAATGCGGGGTGATATTGGCTCACCACGGTAGCCTGGAAATGAATGTTGAAGCGCTCGTCCTCGACCGGAGACTTCTCATCCGCCGCAGTGATTTGGGGCGGCGGTAGCGCAGTCGGAGGCCCGACCGCGCCCGCCCGACCTGCGCTTGCCGCGATCGCGCATACCCAAAGCGCAGCCTCCCATTTTGCCCGCGGCCTGGGTCCGCGGCGGATGCGTCCCGAGGCGAACGATCGATTGGTCAAACAAGAATTCACATTCAACCCACTTTGCCGGCTCAGCCGAGACACAAGATCAGCCCCGCGAGGATCACCAGACAAACATAGAATGGGAGCACGCTCCACACAGTTGCGTGCTGCTTCAGCAGATAAGTGTTCTGCATCTCGACTCCCTCCGCCGAACTCTGGTTCGGGAGCCCTCGTATGAAGAAACCAACTGCCGAGGCACGACCACCGTGCTCGTCCAGCTCGCTCTCCACGTTGAGCTTCAGCACCGCGCGACGTAGAGGAGGCGACCGCCACTCCCCTCAGCCACGTTAGAGCAAGCCTTAAGCCGGCAAGCCCTGGTCTACCCCTTGGCGACTCTGGTCGTTTCGGGACAGTGGCCTATGTTCGCGCGGACGCCTGGCCTAACAAGAGCAATCCGCCAAAATTCGGCGCGGGAGTAACCCCGGCGCGCGAGAGTGTCAAGCTTTATCAACATACCCTGGGGAGTATATCGAGCCTTTGGGTTCAACGATGGCGAATTGGTTACAGCTCGCCCAACCGAACCCTTGGATCGAGAACAAGTTGTCCCACCGACGCTCGTATGGTAACGGGCTAGGCCTGAGCCCTCCCCTGAGCGCTCCTCAGGCAGTAATTTCGGTAGGCAGTAATTTCGGTGACCCATGTCGAATAAGGAGCAACCGATATGACTCACTCCCGCAGAAAATTCCTCAAGGGTGCAGGCGCGGCGGGTATCGCCGTAATCGCCGGCACCTCCGTTCAATCCGGCGCTGCCAAGACACTGGCCAAGGCTCCCGATGGAGCGAAGAAATCCGCCAATGGAGAGCTTCCCAAGCAAATGAGTTTCTGCACTCTTCGCAGGGGGAGTGAATTTACCCTGGGAATCAAGACGAACCAGGGGGTTCTGGATGTGAAGAGGGCGGCCGCGGCATTGCGTCGAAACGTTCCCACGACCATTGAGCAAGTGCTGCAGGGCGAAACGCAAGGACTGAGGGCGCTGGTGGATGAGGCGGCGAAGGACAAGTCGAAGGCCATTTTTGTTCCTGAAGACCAGGCTCAGTTTGGCCCCTGCGTCACCAATCCCGAGAAGATCATCATGCTCGGTCACAACTACATGAAGCACGTGATGGAGGTAAAAGCCCCGGTGCCGAGCTCGCCCGTCTTCTTTAACAAGTACAACAATGCGTTGAACGCGCACAACGGAACCATCGCCCTGCCGACGGTCGCAAAAAAGTTCGACTACGAAGTGGAGCTGGTGGTGGTGATGGGCAAGCTCGCCAAAAACGTCAGCGAAGCGGACGCGCTTTCGTACGTGTTTGGCTACTGCGTCGGCAACGACTTCACCGCACGGGACTTGCAGTATAAAACGAGCCAGTACCTGCTCGGAAAGACTCCCGACGGATTTGGTCCGATTGGCCCCTACCTGGTGACCGCGGACCAGATTCCGAATCCGAACAATCTCACTCTCGAGTGCCGGGTGAACGGCGAGGTCCGGCAGTCCGCGAACACGAGCGATATGATTTTCAACGTTCCGAAGATCATCAGCTACGCTTCACAGCACTTTACCCTCAAGCCGGGGGACATCTTCTTCACCGGAACCCCGAGCGGAGTGATCCAGGGCTATCCCCCAGAAAAGCAAGTGTGGCTCAAAGCTGGCGATGAGGTGATCACCACCATCGAGAAGTTAGGGCGGCAGCGATTCACACTGACTCAGGGGCAGGCCTGAGCACCAAACAGATCGAACCTCGCCATCAATCCCGCGTTGAAGAACGCGGTGATTTGGGGACTCGGGATGCTTGAATAGGAATTCTCGAGCGGGCCTTGCCGGGTCAAAAAGAGGCTAAGCGCTCCACCGACGAAGGCGGCAATCGCAATCTGCCTGGTGAGGGGCGTATCTACGCCCAGCTGGATACGCACGACATCGAGGCCGTGGCGATAGTCGGTACCTTCCGGCTGGGCGATCCAATACACTCGATAACCCCCGCCGAACTCGATCCAGGGATCCACCGGTTTCCCAGGCAAGAAGTGCCAGTTCGCATGAAGTCCGGCGGCAAAGGACCAAACGTCGGCGCCCGCGAACGCCATGCGCGGGTTCAACTTGGCTCCATTGCCGTAGGCGCCGAACAAAAGGTTTGGGTTTAGTCGCCAGCCGACATCCAGCTCCAGCAACTCGCCTCCGCCCGCGGTGGCGGTCAAGGAAGGGATATCGCCTCCTCCGACGCTGCCAACGCCTTGGCTGTAGGCCACGCCGATCCCGAGCTCCAGTGCGCCATGAAGGCAGCCAAGCTCCCCGTCCGTGTCGAGGATGCCGACGGAACCCTGCCCAAACGAGTGGCTGGCGAGGAAAACCATGGCACCGGCCAACACCAGGGTCTGACTTCTTGGCCGCGCGTCAAACGGGTTGCTCATGGATTCCACCGCAAACCGGCGCCCCACTCGTAAACAACCTTTTCGCGACTGATGCCGACGTCGTTGCCGATGAAGCCGAGCACGAAGATCTGCCACGCCCCTACCCATCCGCGATGCCACAAGCCGACATGGGAAACGACTCGCGATTCGCGCATCACCCGGCCCGCCGGGACGATCCAGGACAGCGACAGCGAAGCAAAAGCGCGCCACGTTTGCTCCGAGCCAAGCCGATGCTGCAGGACCAAATCCAAGGACCCTCCGTAGGAGGTGTCCCAATGTAGCAAACAGTCGACTCGCGGCTGGGTGCAGGAGGCGAGAAACAGGAGCGAGGTCAGTTCGCCCGAAGCAATCAACCGCCGGTTAGGCGCGGTGCTGACCGTGGCCCGAAAGGAAATGTCGTTGAGTTGCCGAAAGCTGAAAGGAGGAACGGGAACCTCCCGGCGAACCGAACCGTGGTCGCTCTCATGATCGAAGCCCACTCCGAGTCGAAGCCAGGGCGCAACGGCGGGGTCGCTGCCTCTGACCCAGCTTCGCCACAGTTCGAAGGACGCCCTACCCCGCCACTCTTCATTGGAGACAAGGGAGAATGATCCCGGAGTGTTGTGAAGCTCAACGAAGGGCGTCAAGTGCAGGCCCCATTGCGCGCTCGAGGAACCGCCGAGGACC
Source organism: Myxococcaceae bacterium (assembly GCA_036781205.1). GTDB lineage: Bacteria > Myxococcota > Myxococcia > Myxococcales > Myxococcaceae > DAIQBK01. The sequence continues at coordinate 27,249 of DAIQBK010000012.1, read as the reverse complement.
GGAATCGCTAAACCCAGAACGATGCGAGACCCCCGGCGCCAGATGTAGCCGAAAGCAGGGGTGTTGGGGCTTGCCGACAGCGTTTCGGGCAAGCGAAGGGCCTCGGATTCGCCTCGAGCCGATGCCGCGCCAACCGCTGCCAAGACAAACAATCCCCAGAGCGTCAGGTGGCGAGGTCCAAACATGAAGTGAAAGGGCTGTTGAGAAGAAGGGCGGAGAGAAACAGCAGATCCGTAACTTGTAAAGAAATGTCCCATCGTGGGCCGAGTCGTGGCCGGAGGCGTCGATAGCGCAGAAAGGAGCGCGACTTCGGAGACCCAAGGGGATTAAGGTTCGCCGCTAATGAAACCACTGTTGACAGTCAAGGATCTGACAGTCGTCCTTGATGGGAAAACCGTCGTCAGTAGCCTCTCGTTCCAGCTCGAGCGCGGCGATAATTTGGCAATCATCGGCCCCAACGGTTCAGGCAAGACCGTTCTGGTTCGGGCCCTGTTGGGAATCGTTCCGCATCGGGGACAAATCGTGTGGGTCCCGGGCGCAAAGCTTGGGTACGTCCCTCAAAAGATTGATGCCGACCGCCACCTTCCGCTCAGCTTCGGCGACCTGCTGCAGGCCAAGGAGCGCGTCCTTCACCTGCCACCCACGGAGGTGCGATCGGTCTCTGAGATCATCGGCCTGTCCAAGGAAGTTCTCGAGACACCGGTGGGCCGCCTCTCGGGAGGTCAGTTTCAAAAGGCGCTGATCGCCTATGCTCTGCTTGGAAGCCCGGACGTTTTGATCATGGATGAGCCCACCGCCAGTCTCGACCAGCTCACCGAAGAACGGGTCTATGAATTGATGCGGCGGCTGCAGGAGAAGTTAGGGCTGAGCTTCATCGTCGTGTCGCACGACTTGAGCATGGTGTATCGCTACGCAAACAAAGTGCTCTGCTTAAACCAACAGGGCCTGTGCTTCGGGCCTCCGCACGAGGTGCTGACCCCGCAGGCGCTGCAAGCTCTATACGGGGAGCATCATCAGCTTTACCAACACCACCATCTGCCGTAGCGATGAGCGTCGAAAGCGTCTACCCAAGCGTCCTCGCCCTTTCCGCGTCACTAGCCGCCGGCTTGGTCGGAGGCTTTGCGCTGATGCGGCGGATGAGCCTGGCGGGCGACGCGGTCTCCCACATCGCCTTGCCGGGACTTGGCATCGCGCTGTTGCTCGGCATTCATCCCCTGGTCGGCGCCGCGATAACCCTGCTCTTGGGTGCGGTCCTGATTTGGCGACTGGAGCGCCAAACCGGACTCGATACCCAGACCGTCGTAGGGGTGGTGTTCACCGCCTCTTTGGCTCTGGGTGGGTTGCTCACACCCAGCGAGGATCTGATCGCGGCACTTTTCGGAGGCTTTCGAGGCCTGTCGACGCTCGAATTTGTGCTTGCGCTCGGCCTGACGGTCGCAATCCTGATCGCGCTTCGTCACTGGAAGGACCAATTCATCCTCAATCTCTTCTCGTCCGAGTTGGCTTCGGCGACCGGTCTGAATCGCAGCCGAATCGATCTTGTTTTCTCGCTGATCTTCACGATGACCATTTTGGTGGGGCTGCGATTTCTGGGCACTCTGTTGGCAGGTGCGCTGGTGGTGATTCCGGCCGCGGTCGCGCGCCAGTGGACATCCCGGCTTTCGCCGTTTCTCGGTATCTCCGCTCTGATCAGCATTGGGTCGGTCGCGTTCGGAATGGCACTGGCTGCGAATCTTCGCCTCAGTCAGGGCCCCGCCGTGGTGGCCGTCGCGGCCGGCGCATTCGTGTTTAGCCTGCTAGTTCGCGGCCGCCTTCAGACCTTGCCGACGCCGTAGCATCTTCTTCGTGCATTTTCGGATCGAATCGAACCGTGTCGGAGAACGCAATGAAAGACCGAAGCTGTGACACTGTCGCGTATCTGGACCAGAGCTTTCTGGATAGTGAGGACGCACGGCCGCTCCGAATTTTGGCCGAATACCTCAAGCCGCTTCAGATCTTTCGGCGAGAGCGAATCCGCGACACGATCGTTTTCTTTGGCTCCGCCAGACTGCGCGAGGATGGTCCACTGGGTCGTTATTATGCGGAAGCACGCGAGTTGGCGCGGCTGGTCACCGAGTGGTCCAAGGGATTGCCCGCCAAATCTCGTCGTTTCATTGTCTGCTCCGGTGGGGGGCCCGGGATCATGGAGGCTGCCAATCGCGGCGCCTCGGACGCCCGAGGCCTCACGATTGGACTGAACATCGGTCTGCCGCATGAGCAGCGACCGAACCAGTACATCACCCGGGAGCTGTGCATCGAGTTCCGCTATTTCTTCATGCGTAAGCTTTGGTTTGCCTATCCAGCCCGGGCCTTCATCGCGTTCCCAGGCGGCTTTGGTACCCTCGATGAGTTGATGGAGGTACTCACCCTGTCCCAGACCCACAAACTCGACAAAAAAATTCCGGTAATTCTCTATGGGTCAAGCTACTGGAACGATGTCATCAACTTTGAAGCGCTGGTACGTTACGGAACGATCGCGCCGGAGGACCGCGAACTCTTCCATTACGTGGATGATCCCCAGAGCGCTCTGACCCTGTTGCAGCGGGAGCTCGTCCCCGAGCCGGGAGGCGCAACGCCGACGTTGGCGAAGTCCGTCATCCCGCCCCAACCGCAAACCTCGTCGGCGTCAGAGTAGCGCTCCCACGCTCGGCCAGGCGCTCAATCGCCGCGCAACGACTCGCCGCGGTGGCGCGCCTCGATTTGCTCGCGCGCCGCTCTCAAGCGCGAGCTGATTTCGACCGGGTACGGAGGTTCGGCGGCCTTCAGCGAGCGAATCCGCTCGGGTAACCGGTTCACCTCTTCCTGCGCTCGAAGCCGAGCCGTCTCCAGTTGCGTGGAGTCAAGCGAAATCCTCGCCCCGTCGCGCATCACGTCTACGAGCATTGGGCGGCCGGGCTGCAACTCCCCGCGTTCCGCAAGGATGTCCCGTTCCGCGAACCCGTTGCGCTCGACCCGAAATACCTGTTTGCGCCCGGGGAGAAGCTCCTTTCCTGGGGAAAGCTTGATTCGCCCTTCTCCCGCGTACCAGACCAGTTTGTACGCCAGATCCAGGTGCGAGGAGTCGTCTGTGCCATCGATTGCGCTGCCGACGCCAAAGCCGGTGATCGGGGCCCGCGCGCGGACCAATGCCTCCAAATGATCTTCGTCGAGGCCGCCACTGGCGAAGATTTCAACGCCCCGCAACCCGGCCTGATCCAGCATTTGCCGAGCCTGGCGCGAGAGGCTGATCAAGTCTCCTGAGTCCAAGCGGATGCCGCTGATCTGAAAAGCGGGTCCAAGTTGCCGGGCGAGACGAATGACGTCTCGGACCCCCTCCAGGGTGTCGTAGGTGTCGACGAGCAGCATGCTGTGCGGGTAGCTGCGGGCGAAGGCTTGAAAGGCGGAAAGTTAATCGGGATGAGCCTGGATATAGCTATGGCCCATCGTGCCTGCGAGGGGAATGCCATACATGCAGCCAGCGAGCACATTGGACGTGGACTGAACTCCAGCCACGTAGGCCGCTCGGGCTACTTTGATCCCGGCATCCACGCCATGGGCCCGCCGCAAACCGAAGTCCACAACGGTTCGACCTTGCGCCGCAGCAACGAGCCGAACCGACTTGGATGCGGCCATCGTCTGGACGTGAATTTGATTCATCAGGCATGTCTCGACGAGCTGCGCCTGAGGAAGCGGCGCGACAACTTCCAATATTGGTTCTTCGGCGAACAGGGGCGTTCCTTCCGGAAGCGCGGCGACCGAACCGGTAAACCGAAAGCCCCTCAGGTAACGCAGAAGTCGATTGGAGAAACGACCGAGCGAGCCAAGACACTCAAGGGAGGATTCCGTGAAACGCAAGTTCTCCAAATAGCCGAAGACCGCGTCCAATCCGCAGGCGACCAGGAAGTTTCGCCGCGGAGGAAGCCTGCGAACGAACAGCGTGAATGCCGCCTCTTCCTGCAATCCCTCCTCCAAATAGGCTTCGAGCATCGTGAATTGATAGAGATCGGCCAGCAGGGCGACATTCGTGTCATCTACCCACGGTCCACTCACCCGCAGCGCTATAACGCTCTTCCTCGGGGCTGCGCCATGGTGGGGTTGAGAAGGGAACACAAAAGCCAGTCGCCCGGGAGTGATTCCAGCCTGTGGACGCTCGCGCTGGTGTTTCTGCGGCTCGGCGCGACGGCGTTCGGAGGCCCGGCGGCTCATATCGCAATGATGGAGCAGGAGTTCGTCCGCAAGCGAAGGTGGTTGAGCCGAGAGAAGTTTCTCGACCTGCTCGGTGCAGCCAACCTGATCCCCGGGCCAACGTCGACCGAAGTGGGCATTTACATCGGCCATTTGCACGCGGGCTGGCCGGGCCTTCTGCTCGCCGGGATTTGCTTTATCGGGCCAGCGGCGGTGCTCAGTTTGGCGCTCGCCTGGGCGTACACGCGCCTCGGCGCGCTGCCCTCTGGAAACGCCGTGCTCTATGGAATCAAGCCGGTGATCATCGCGATCGTTGCGCTGGCACTTTGGTCTCTGGCCCGTACCGCGGTGCGCAGTTGGACACATGGGGCGATTGCGCTCGCGGGATTGGTGGCGGCCGCACTGGGTGCCAACTTGCTGCTGGTACTCTTTGGGGCCGGTGTGCTGAGCGTCGCGATGCGCCGGACCGCTCGCGAGACGGCGCGCTCAAGCGTGGTGCTGGTGAATCTCGGGCTTCCGGGCGGGATCGCCTCGGCCGCCCCGTTTAGCCTCACCACGCTCTTTCTCGTCTTCCTCAAGATTGGGACGGTGCTATTTGGCAGCGGCTATCTCTTGCTGGCGTTTCTGCGCGCTGACTTTGTGGACACCCGCCACTGGCTGACCGAGGCGCAGCTGTTGGATGCGGTAGCGGCCGGCCAGGTAACCCCAGGTCCGGTGAGCAGCACCGCCACCTTTATTGGCTACCTGCTCGGAGGCGTGCCCGGGGCGGCGGTCGCCACCCTGGGCGTCTTTCTGCCTTCGTTTGTGTTCGTCGCGGCGAGCGGCCGGTTGATTCCGCGGCTTCGACAGTCGCCAATCATCGGGGCGTTTCTCGATGGGGTAAACGTCGCGTCGGTGGCCTTGATGACCCTCGTATCCTGGCAACTCGGCCGCGCCGCGATCATCGATGTTCCGACGGCGCTGCTGGCCATTATCAGCGCTGTCGCGTTGATTCGCTTCGAGATCAATTCCGTCTGGTTGATTCTAGCTGGAGCCTTCGCCGGACTCGTTCTCGGGTTGCGATGAGCCACGCTCAGACAAAGCCGAGCGATAGAGTGGAGCGGCGGCGGGCAGCTCGGTCGTTCCCCCATCGATCACGATCTCCGAACCGAGCATGAAGCGCGAGTCGTCGGAAGCCAGGAACAGCACCACCTGCGCGACCTCCTCCGGAGCACCCAATCTATCTGCCGGTACCGTGCGCTGTAAACGCTGCTCGAGCGCCTTGTCCCATTTCGCGTCGGCTCGATCGCGCGTCCAAATCGGAGTCGCGATCATCCCAGGGCTGACCGCGTTCACTCTGATCCCCAGAGGCGCCAGATCGGCGGAAAAATTCCGGGCGAAGGTACGAACCGCCGCCTTGCTGGCCGCATAGGCGGCGGCGCCGGGTCGGCCCACCCGCGCTCCGATCGATGCGTCCAGAATGATCGACGCGCCAGGTCTGAGAAGGGGTATCGCCTTCTGCACTGTGAAGAATACGCCCTTCACGTTGATGTCGAAGATTTGATCGAAAGTCTCTTCGGTGGTGTCAGCGAGAGATTTGAATCTCCCGATGCCCGCATTGGCGAAGAGAATATCGAGCGCGCCAAAATGCTTCTTGAGCTGGGTAAAGAGTTCGTCGATTTGTTTGAGATCCGTTACATCGCTCTGCAAGACCAACGCATCTCGTCCGAGTTCTTTCTGCGCCGCTTGCAGCGTCCTCGGATCCCGCCCGGTAATTGCCACCCGCGCACCTTCCGCCACGAAGGCCCTGGCGGTTGCCAACCCAATGCCGCTGTTGCCACCGGTGATGAGCGCGAACTTTCCTTCGAGCTTGGGCATCGTTGCCTCCACGATCCTGCGCGAGGTTACCTTTCGTCCGGCAGACGTCTATAAGGTCAAGCATGACCACGCTCAAGGGGAAGACCCTGTTCATCACCGGCGCCAGCCGCGGCATTGGCAAAGCGATCGCGCTTCGCGCCGCCCGCGATGGCGCCAATATCGCAATCGCAGCCAAAACCACCCAGCCGCACCCCAAGCTCCCCGGTACGATCTACACCGCGGCCGAAGAGATCGAAAAAGCAGGTGGGAAAGCGCTGGCCTGCGTGGTCGACATCCGGGACGAAGCGCAGATCGCCGCGAGCGTAGCAAAGACCGTCGAGACATTCGGGGGGATCGACATTCTGGTGAACAATGCCAGCGCGATCAGTCTCACCGGGACGCTCGAAACGGCGATGAAGCGCTACGACTTGATGCAGTCGGTCAACACCCGCGGGAGCTTCGCCTGCGCCCAGGCATGCATCCCCCATCTCAAGAAGTCGAGCAACCCGCACATCCTCAACAACTCGCCGCCTCTCAACATCGACGCGCGCTGGTTCGGGCCTCATGTCGCTTACACGATATCTAAATACGGGATGAGCCTGTGCGTGCTCGGAATGGCGGAGGAGCTCAGAGAGGATGGAATCGCGGTCAATGCGCTTTGGCCGCGCACGGTGATCGCGACCGCCGCGGTGCAGAACCTGCTGGGCGGCGACGAGACGATTCGGGGAAGTCGCAAGCCAGAGATCATGGCTGACGCGGCCTATGCGATCGTGACCAAGCCAAGTCGAAAATTTACCGGCAACTTCTGCATCGATGAAGAGCTTCTCCGAAGCGAAGGCGTGAAGGATTTCTCCAAGTACCAGGTGGTGCCTGGGGCGGAGCTGCTTCCGGACTTCTTTCTCTAGCGGTCGCTTACCCCGCCATCGAGTCGATACGGACGGTGGTCGAACCGACGGAACGCGATCTCCTCGTCGCGTTGCGCAACAGGCGTTCCCAGGCTTTTCGCTCCCGCTCGGGGCGTATGTACCGAGCCCGCTGCTTGCACTGACTGCGCAGTCGTCCGAGAAATTTGGCGTCACGCTCTGCTCGCAACAAAAGCCGGGCCAGTCCTCTCGAATCGCCCACCGCGAAATACCCGGGATACTTCGGCCCGAGCAAACCGACCGATCCGTCAATCCGAGAAGAAAGTACTGGCACTCCGCACGCCAAGGCCTCGCCAATCACATTGGCGCCACCCTCCAACTTGGAAGTAAGCACGAGCAACCGAGACTGGGCGAGAATCCGCAGCGCTTTCGAGTGGCTGACTTCGCCCAACCAGCGATAGCGCCGGCCGGACCGAGACTCGCGGCGGGCGCGCTTCGCGAGGGCAGTGTTTAGGGCGCCTCCGACGTGAAGAATCTGGATTCGTGAGCTCGCCGGCAAGAGTCTCGCCGCAACAGCGGCCCGCAGTGGGTCCTTCACCGGGCGAAGATGCCCAATCACAGAGACCTGAAAGCGGTCGGTTCGCGGACGCGGGGAAGTCTTGGGACATACTGCGGACTGAAAGATGGCCATCGCCTTGGAGCGAAGTGACTTAGGTAGTCTTCGGATGCCCAACGGTTGGAGTGTCACCAGCCAATTCGCCAGTTTCAATGAGCGCTGAGCTGATCGGCTCGAGCCCAGGTCGCGGTAGAGGTCGGTTCCGGTGAGAGCAAGGATGAGCGGACGCGTCGGGTATCTCCGTCGGAAGCGACGAACCGATGGATGGCTCCGGCGAGCATGAAGGGCGATCATCAGGTCGCATTGTTGACCACGATATTGGGGCTCGATCCTCACTCGGTGGCCGAGCGCCCGAAGGATCCGCGACCACCGCAGTGCCGTCACTCGATTCCCCGTCCTGGATTTCGCGGACGTGGTGCTGACGATGCAGATTTTCAGAGGGCGCACGTCCGGAAACCGGCAAGAATGTCGCGCCGTTCAGGGGTATAGAAATTTCTCCAGGTGTTGCGAATCAGACGAGAACGCGTCGCCCAACAACCTCCGCGCAACACCTTGTGCGTGCCAAACCAGGGCTGCGAATAGTCCTTGTACGGATCCGCGGAGAACCCAGGGTATGGATGGAAGGTGCTTTGCGTCCACTCCCACACGTTGCCGATCATCTGCCTGCAGCCGAAGGCGCTGTCCCCCGCGGAAAGCGCAGCCACGGCTACACACTCGCCTGCTCGGGCATCCAGGTTCGCCCGGTCGGGTGTCGGCGGCTCGTTGCCCCATGGGTAGCGCCGCTTACCCGGCGCGAGTCCCCCGCGCCCATCCGGCATCGCCGCAGCCGATACCTCCCAGTCCAGCTCGGTCGGAAGGCGGCGGCGCGAAAAGCGACAGTACGCGTTTGCCTCGTACCAATTCACGTGGACCATCGGCCAGTCCGGTTCTAGCGGCACCCAGGTGCCGAAGTGACGTCGTTCCCATCCGTGCTTGGAACCACGCCAATAGAGGGGTTGTTCGGCTGCCGCGCCGACTCGCCATTGCCATCCCTCGTCCGTCCAAAAGCTGCGCTGTTGATATCCCCCTTCGTCCACGAACCGGGCGAACTCCCGCTGAGTAACCGGCAGCTTTGCAATTCGAAATGGCCGCACCTCCACAGAATGAGCCCACTTTTCATTGTCATGAATGAAAGGCTCCACGTCCGGGGCAGCGCCCAAAGAAAACCCGCCGCCCGGCACTTCTGCGTCGTGGCTTTCAATGCTTGCGCACGCGACACCACCGGTCGGCATGGCCGGCTTCAGTGCAGCATAGCCGAGCGTTTGTCGAGTGAGGATGAATGCTTCGTCGTGCATGTCCTCATGCGCGATGACCAACCGGACGAAGTACTCCGTATCTTTCGAGTAGCGTTCGGCTCTCAATTGCTCCCGGACCTGGTCGCGAACCTGAAGAAGATAGCGGAGCGTCTGTTCCCTCGAGGGAAGCGGCAGGTCCCAGCGCACGTCATGAGGGATTGCCGAAGAGTCGTAGAGCTCATCCCCATTCTCGAGCATCGGTCGATGCCCAAGCGCCTCTCGGAGCGCCCAACGTTCTTGAAACCAGGCAACGTGTCCAATCTCCCAAAGCAATGGGTTGACGATGTTCAGCCGCGGGCCGAAGAGCTGCTCGTCAGAGAGATCCTCAACGAGTGCGAGGGTGCGCCTGCGCGCATCCCAGACCGCCGGTGAGAGCTCTTCGTGCTGCATCGAGCCATAACTGCTAGCAACCTCCGGGCCGGAAGCCAATCTCCTTCCGGCTAACTCTGGGCGGAAACCTCGGTAACCGCTAAATTGGCCCTGAGAGGTGGTCGCATGGACAAAAGCGCGTTTAATGAAATGACGGTGGAACAAGTTGCCAAGCGGCTCGGACAAAAGAACTTCTTCGTTATCGACAACAACAATCGAGGACGGTGGGCCACTGGGCACGTTCCCGGAGCCAAGAACTTGAACGCAGGAGAATTCACCCAGGCAGACCTGCCCCCGGACAAGAACGCCACGCTCGTATTCTATTGCGCAGGTCCCGGTTGACACGCATGTCATGCGGGCGCCGGGCGCGCCCTCGAAATGGGATATTCAAATGTCTTCGTGATGCCAGCGGGTATTGCTGGGTGGGAAAAAGAAGGCAAGCCAGTTGAACACGGATAGTCCTCTGGCGGCGGGGCCCGGAGGTACCTGATGAATCCGCAACTCAGTTTTGAACCGTTAACGCCCACTGCGTTCCTGAGGCGAGCCGGTCACGTCTTCGCCGACCGGATCGCGGTGATTGATGGCGAACGCCGCTTTACCTACGGGGAGCTCTGGTCCAGGGCGCAGCGCATGGCAGGAGCTTTGCGCGATCTGGGGCTGGCGGCAGGCGATCGCGTGGCCGTGCTCGCCAGCAACTCGCATCAGATGCTCGAAGCACACTATGGCGTGCCGCTCTCGCGCACCGTGCTCAGCACCCTGAACACCCGGCTGACCCCGGAGGAGCTCGCGTACATTGTCGAGCACGCCGGCGCGCGCGTGCTGCTGCACGACCAACAGCTGGAAGCATCCGCACGGGCGGTCGCGGACAGGGTCGGCGGATTGAGACGGATCGGGCCCGAGAAGTACGAGAAACTCCTGGAGCGCTCCTCCCCACTCGCTGAGCCGGTCACGGATGAGCGTGGGCTCCTGGCGCTGAACTATACGAGCGGCACCACCGCCCGACCCAAAGGAGTGATGTACCACCACCGTGGCGCGTATCTGCAGGCGCTAGCGATGGCGCTGCAGATGCGATTGGATTCGGATTCGAAGTACCTCTGGACGTTGCCGATGTTCCATTGCAATGGGTGGTCGTTCCCCTGGGCGGTCACCGCCACGGGCGGAACCCATCTTTGTTTGCGAACGGTCGACCCAGAGCAAATCTGGAATCACCTGCGCGATTCGGGCGTCACCCATCTGTGCGGCGCGCCCACCGTGCTGACGATGCTGCTTTGGCACCGCGCGGCCAGGCGAGGCACGGTGGTCCGATTCGGAACCGGCGGCGCCGCCCCAACCCCGGCCATCCTCGCCAGGGCCGCTGAACTGGGGATTGAGGTGACCCACTTATACGGACTCACCGAGAGTTTCGGACCGGTGATGATCTGCGATTGGCGCAGCGAATGGAGTGCACTACCGCCCGCTGAACAGGCGCAGCTCAAGGCTCGGCAAGGGGTGGGAAACGTCATCAGCCAGGCGCCGCGGGTTATTACCCCAGAGGGGGTCGATGTCCCGGCTGACGGGCGCACCTTGGGCGAGATCGCGCTTCGCGGCAACAACGTGATGCTCGGATACTACCGAGATGAGGAGGCGACTCGGCGTGCGGCTCCCGACGGATGGTTTCGCACCGGAGACCTCGGTGTCCTCCATCCGGATGGCTACCTCGAGCTGAAGGACCGTTCCAAGGACATCATCATTTCGGGTGGAGAAAACATTTCCTCGCTCGAGGTGGAACGCGTGCTCGCCTCCCATCCCGCAGTCATGGAAGTGGCGGTGGTTGCAGCTCCCGACCCGAAGTGGGGAGAAGTTCCGGTCGCTTTTGTGGTCCTTGCTCCGGGAACCGCCGCCACCGAGCGTGCGCTGATCGATCACGCGCGCGCGCACCTCGCGCACTTCAAGGCTCCCAAGGCAGTCATCTTTGGTGAGCTGCCCAAGACGGCGAGCGGCAAAATTCAAAAATTCGTACTCAGGGACAGGGCGCGACAACTTCGCCGGGAGGATGGTACTCGATGATCGACTTTGAACTTGGAGCCGAGCTCACTGCCTTGCGCGACCGGGTGCGGGGATTCGTGACCTCCGAAGTGATCCCTCGCGAGCCGGAAGCGGGCGCCAATCCATCGATTGTGGATCGGGTACGCGGGGAACTGCAGGCACAAGCGAAAAAAGCCGGCCTCTTTCTTCCCACTGGGTCCAGGGATCTTGGCGGGCTGGGACTCGGCTGGCGCGAGATCGCGGTCGTCCTCGAGGAAGCCGGACGCAGCCTGTTGGGTCCCATGGCCTTGAACGCTTCGGCGCCCGACGAAGGAAACATCCATTTGCTTTCGCATCTGTGCAACGCGGCCCAGCGCAAACGCTACCTCTTGCCCCTCGCAGCGGGCGAAGTGCGTTCCGCGTTCGCGATGACCGAGCCCATGCCGGGAGCGGGATCGGATCCCAGCCTCCTCAATACCCGGGCTCAGCGGCGTGGAAAAATCTGGGTGCTCGACGGAGAGAAGTGGTTCTGCACCGGATTTGCCGGAGCTGCGTTCATCATCACGCTGGCGCGAGCACCGGAAGGGCCGACGATGTTCTTGATCGAAAAGGGCAACCCGGGCGTAAAGCCGCTGCGGTCCACCATTCCAAGCTTGGACCATCTCACGCCCGGCGGCCACGGGCATTTCGCGTTTTCCGGCTGCGAGGTGGCTGAGGACGCAGTGCTCGGCGAGCCGGGCAAGGGCTTTGAATACGCTCAGCTGCGGCTGGTTCCCGCCCGCCTCACTCACTGCATGCGATGGTTGGGGGTAGCGGTTCGCTCGATGGAGATCGCCACTGCCTACGCCGCGCGACGGATCTCGTTCGGTCAGCCGCTCTCGCAGCATCAATCTGTCCAGAACTTCGTCGCGGATTCGCAGATCGACATCCACGCGTCGCGGTTGATGATCTGGAATGCCGCATGGAAGCTGGATCGCGGCGAGCAGCCGCGCGAAGAATCGTCGATGGCCAAGGTATTCGTGGCCGAGGGGGTCAATCGGGTCGTCGACCGAGCGGTCCAGATCTGCGGTGCATTGGGAATTTCCGAAGATACCCCGCTCGCTCTGTTCTACCGGGAGGTCAGACCGTTTCGCATCTACGACGGTCCAAGCGAGGTGCACCGAGCGTCGATCGCGCGGCGAGTCTTTCGAAGGCTGGGGGAATCGTGAGCGAAGAGCTCCGCGCGGCGCTGAACGAGCAGCAAATCTCCAGTCCGCGATATCGGGGCCGGTCGCCTTGAGAAGGAGAATCTACCTGCTGCGTCATGCCGACGTCTCGTACGTCGACCCGGCTGGCCAGCTGATCCCACCTCACCAAGCCGCGCTGACTCCCGCGGGCGAGGACCAGGCCCGGGTCCTCGCGGACGCATTTCGTTCCGTGCGATTCGAGCGCGCGATTACCAGCGGCCTGGCGCGCACTCTGCACACCGCGCGTCTGATTCTCGGAGGAAGATCAGATGCGCCGGCGATCGAGGGCTGGAGCGATTTCGCCGAGATGCGCGGCGGAAGGCTAAGAGATTTTGCTCCTGATCAGCTCGAGGCGGAGTTTTTGGGGGCTTTTCGCGGCGCGGCACCGGAATCCGCCCGCTTTCTTGGGGGCGAGAGCATCGGGGAGTTGTTCGACCGAGTCCTGCCGGCGCTACAACGACTGATCGACGATCCGGGTTGGGATTGCGCATTGCTCGTGCTGCACGGTGGTGTGAACCGAGCAATCCTGAGCTACGCGGTCACCGGCGAGCGAACCTTTCTCGGGCACCTCGAACAGTCACCTGCTTGCGTCAACGTGCTCGATATCGGCGAGGAATGGGTTGTTCGCGCGGTGAATCTTTGCCTTGACGACCTCCTGCACGTCTCGGGCCGTGAGACAACGATGGAGAAACTGCTCGCGCAGATCCGCGATCATTTGCCGCGTGACGAACGACCGTAGACCGGGAGAGGTTTAACCCTCTCGATCCGCGGTTTGCCTTCCTCCTCTACCGCCTCAAGGGGATCCTGAATCTTCGCCAATTCTTCTTGCCGCGCGATCTGCTCAAGGTCGTCCTTCAATTCGATCGGGCCCGGTTCCTCGAGGTGGTCCGGCTGAATGTCGTAGGGGTCCGCGGGCTCTGCCTCGAGCGGTTCCAGGAATTCATCCTCCTCGTAAGAGCTGACAAATCCGGTGCGGTCTGCGCCCCACATCGAAGCGCCGTCGCCGGCATTTCCGATTTCGGCCTCCGCTGGACTCCCCTCGAGACCGGTCAGCTCTGGAGTCACATCCGCTGGTTTTACCCGGCGAGCCCGCCTTCGCTTCGCCGCCGGCGTTTTGCGCGTGCGCTCGGCGGCCTTCGACGGGTTGCGCTTTGAGTCCGATTTGGCCATGAGACGAATCTAACCAGGATGGCAGCCGCTACCCGATAAAGCGGTCGCCCTACCGCCCGCCTGGGCGCGCAGCTTGCGGGCAACCTGGCGTCCCGGGTTTCTAGATCAGCCGACGCAGTTGAATCTTGAACTGTAAAGACCTGTCCCCACGCCTGACCCGGAGCAGATACTCTTTCCCTTCCCGCTCTTTGAACATTCTGCGTACCCGATCAAGGCCCAGTTGAGCCGCCGGCCGATCGTCCACGGCCGCAATCACGTCTCCTGGCCTGATTCCGGCGTCGAATGCGGGCGATGCTTGCAACACTTCCCTCACCTGGATCAGGTCCAAACGCTCCGCGTCGGTCATCACGAACATCCCACTCATGTCGAACTCATAAGGCTCGGAGAAATTGGCGTTGGGTTCGAGGATCATCTGTTTGCGCGAGTAGTCGAATACCACCTTGAACCTGCGCAAGACCTCGGCGCCAATGATTCCCGCGAAGCCATCTTCGGAGGAAACCCCGGCTTGGGCTTTGGAGAGACCCGTGACCGGGTGGCTCATCAGATACCGGCCCAGCTTTAGGCTGTTGATCCTTCCGAGTGTGTCTTTGGTCGGGCCGCCCAACCCCATTCCCGTGGCCGCGTCAATCGTTTTGTCCAGACTCGCCAAAATCCGCTGGACCTTCGAAAACGGCCCATTCAAAGTCAGGGCCGAGCGCCATCCGGTATCGACGATGAAGTCGCCAGGAACGCGGCGTCCGTCCGAAAGGATCAATGTCGCGGTGACTAAGGCGTGCTCTCGGAGAACTCGAAGTGGAATGCGTTCGCCGTCTCCGGAATAGGCGTACGACCGCGGCTCATACAAGTTGACGATTCCTTTCCAATAATCGATTTCAACCACAAATTGTTTGAACAAGTCGTATCCGAGCAAGCCATCGACGATCCGCCCCTCGGCCTGAGAGATGGCTGCGTTCACCGCAAGCACCCTGATTTCCCGGCTGGGAATCGACAGCCCCGAAAGCGCTAAGGTCACGCCGTTTGCAACTCCACTGGTCAGGGTACCCTCTCCCGCACCCGACTCCTGTCTTCTGCCGCTGGCTGAAATTCCAAGCGCCGTCGCGCGATCTTTGTCCAATACATTGAACGAGGCGCCGCTATCGAGCAGGAACCAGTAGGGCCCACGGCCGTTGACCTGAACCCGCGCATACGGCTTGTTCGCAGTGAGCTCGATCGGAATATTTCTTCCGAAATGAGCTTGCGGGACGGCTGCTGCGAATGGCACGAACCAGAGAGCTGCGAGCCGGAAAAACATGTGGGCCGATTTACCACACCTGGTTTCAGTCCAAAGCTCAAATCTCGTATCGTTGACCCGTGGAGAAGGCGGCGGAGCTTAGGTTTCACGTTGAGAGAAGCATTCGCGCTTATTTGGAGCAGCGACGCCAGACCCTCGATGGGTTTCTCGACGCCAATTTTGGGTTCAGCGGAACGCTCCGAATCTTTTGGCAGACCGCGAGAACAGACGTGTTGCGCCACACGTTGAACTTCGTTTTGGCAATACCATTTCTCTTGGTGGGCAAAATCGCGGGGTGGCTGGACAAGTTCGGGCTCTATGGCGCAGGAAAAGCGGCGCAGAAGCTGCCCACCCGAATTCCGACCCGTTTTGAGAGGAGACGCGAGCAGCAGATCGTATCGGGACTGCTCGGTCTGGCAGCCGAGCGCGACGGAAATGGGCTCCTGCATCGGTTGGAGGGGGATGGCCTGCGAGAGGCGTTGAACCGCTCCCCTGGGCTTCGCTCTTGCTTTCAAGCAGAAGCGATCCATCAGGTGATTGCCGCTCCCCTCGAGGATTTCTCGTCAACCAGATTCTCGATTCTGGACCTCGCCAGTTCCGGGCTGACCCTCGCAGTCGCCTATCTGCTGTTCGGAAACCTCGCGTTGAGCCCGTTGGAGATCGGACGACGGCTCGCCGATTCGGAAGCCCGATCGAACGCGAGGTCTCATTTTTTCCTCGGTCCCGGAGCCGGCAGCCTTTTCTATGACCTCTTTCCGCCACACCCCACCGCACTTCAGATCGCTATCTGGAGCGCTGCGGTAATCCTCCTCCTGGGTGTGCTGACCATGTCGATCAACCTGCTCGGCGACCCGCTTCAACACTGGCTTGGAATTCATCGCCGGCATTTGGGCAAGTTGCTCGACGAATGCGGGGACCGCCTCGTTCTATACACCTTGAAAGAGCTGAACCCGTTCGAGACCCTGCCCTCGTTCGAACTTCAGGTCGCCCCTCTCGCGCAGGTCGCCGCGGGCCGGCGAAAAGCAGTGGAGGCGCCGCCCTCAGCAGCAAAGGGCCTTGCGCATGTTAGGCAGCGGGCTTGGACGCTCGCATCGACGTCTGGAGGAAAGGTAATGTTTTTGCGAACACAGTTGATGGATACGGTTGCCACGCTCGCTTCCCGGGTAGAAGCGCGACTTGGTCGCAGGGGCCTCCTGCTCTCGGGTGCGGCGCTGTTGATTTTGCTGTTGGTTGTCGGATTTTGGCTCCATCGCCGTTCCGGCATCTACTTCGAGGTGCAGCAACTGGTTGAGCGGAAGGCGTATGTCACCGCGCTCGCACGCCTGGATTCGATTGGGAAGAAAAGCAGGCACGAAAAGGAGGCTGAGTATTGGTACTGGAGAGGTCAGGCGCTGATTGGGAACAAGGCGTTTGATCCGGGAATCGACGCCTATCGCTCCGCGATCAACCGAAGTCCAGATTATCGCAAAGAACCGATTGTCCTCCGAGACGCGATCGATGCGGTCGCGGCCAAGAATCACGAGAAAGCCAAGCAGCTTATTCTTCAGGAAATCGGCCCGCCCGCGGTCGACGCTCTGCTCGAAAAGGCGACGAGCCGAGAGGATATTCAACGCTGGATCCTCGTCGATCTGATTAAAAAGCTCGGAGCCGAGGACAAAATTCGATTCGAGCAAGTAGCGATCGCCGATTTGGCCGCGACATCGTCTTGCCCAGCGAAGAAGCGAGCGGTGGAAAAAATCGTGGAGTATCAAGTCAAGGGAGCCACCGACGCCTTGCACGAGCTCGATGGCCAGCCGCAGTTCAAATGCCTGCAAAGCACGCTTAAGGTCGCGCTCGCGCGATTGGAATCCGCTCCGGGAGGTCGTTGATCAGCAGTTTTCGGGAGCGAGCGGCGGCAATCGGGTGATCCCGATTAGGGAGTGTGCGCGGACTGCTTTGGCGCGTCCAATTTTGGGCGCAGCGCAAAGATGCGGTTCACGTCGTCGTCATGTCGCGCTGAAACGCCGAACCAATCCACGTCGATGCTTCCTCGATTTGATTCACCGACGAGGCGAACGCTTACCTCAAGGGCGTCACCTCCTGTGCATTTGCCCAGCGAGATGTTTGGCATCTCAATCCAGCCAGAAAAGGCGGCGACTCGCGCCCAGGGTCCGGTCACCATCGATTTGGCTAGCTCGATCGACCAGCTGGCGGCGCAGCTTTTAGCCCGCCCATCGATCACCACGGTTGCCGTGGAAACGTAATCTCCGATACTCGAGCCACGGCTGACGATCCGGCCCCATGCTCCCAGACCAAAGCCGGACGGGGCGATTTCGTACTGACCGTCCTTCGGAATCACCACCCGCCAGCGCAGCTCCAGGGCCGCGGGACTAATACCATCGTCCAGAGTGTCGTGGACGCATACTGGATCTTGATCCTTGGATTGCCACCCGATCAGGTCGTCGCGGACGCGGCCTGGCGTCGGCGGGCAGATCAAGCCGCTCATATCTCTGAAGCCTTTCACCCGCGACGAGGCGTAAGGCATCATGACGATTCCGGGGCCCTCCACCATTCGCTCCGGATGGATAGAGACGTCGCGCTGCTTCACGCAGCACAACAGCGAAGTGGCGGATACGGCAACGATCCAAACGTATCGAGACGATCGGCGCCGCACGCGGCCTTTCATACATGAAAACAAAGGGCATAGGCGATGCGTGAGAGAAAGCCAAATGTAAGCGCGGGCCAGAATCTTCAGGTCCAGCAGCAATGACCAGTGCTCGATGTAGTAGTAGAGGTCGTACTCGACTCGCTTGGCAATGTTGGTGCGGCCGCGCAGGCCATGGATTTGCGCTCATCCGGTCATTCCCGCTTTGACCACGTGGCGGAGCTGATAGCGGGGGATCCGACGCCCTAATTTCGCGATGAAGACCGGCCGCTCTCGACGCGGCCCGACCAGGATCATCTCGCCGATAGAGACATTCTACAGCTGTGGCAACTCATCCAAGCTCAGCCTGCGAAGGATGGCGCCCAGCGGAGTGGTCCGCGGGTCCTGGGCGTGAGCGACAGTCGGTCCCTCGGCCTTAGCACCGCGATGCGGCTAAGCGACGCATGGTGACTCTTCGTACGCTCGTGCACGCGTTGCAGTCAGCTGTAACACCATGTTACAGAAACCGACCCGATGAACACTCCTATCAGTCGCAACGGTATTTCCTCGCGAAGCGATCTCACGATCGATTGGTTGATGCAAACAATGAAGACGTTTATCCCCCAGCCCCTCAAACGCACTTTAAGATCGCTGGGCAACAGGGCCAACCCGTATGTCGCCAGGCTGCGACAGCGGACCGCTCGGCCTAGCTTTCAGCAGATCAGAAGCCACGCCCGGATTGGGATGATCTACACCTGCCCAACGGAGATGAGCATTGACGAGCGCCTCTTTCTCTATGCGTTCATCCGAGGGATTCGTCCGGAGCGTGTGCTCGAAATTGGAACTCACCATGGTGGCTCGGCCACGATCATGGCATGTGCGATGGAAGACGTTAGCATTGGCAAGATCGTTTGCGTAGACCCCGCGCCAGATATTACAGTAAGCCGTCGCCTCTTCCACGGTCGCGTTCATCTCCTGGAGAAACCATCTCCTGAAGCGATCCCTGAAGCCGCGCGCATCGCCGGAGGGCCGTTTGACTTGGCGCTGATTGATGGCATCCACGTCTATGATCAGGCGAAGAGCGATTTCGAGGCCGCTCTCAGGCACATGACGTCAAAGGGGTATTTGTTGTTCCATGATGGATTTAACTTTGGAGTCAACGAGGCAATCAAGGAAACGATCGAAGCGAACAGCCGCCTTCACGATTGCGGGTATGTCTGTGCAACTCCAACTACGGCCTTCGATTTTAGCGGATATGGAGGCTTTCGATTGGTGCGTCTCGACTCCGCGCCAGTCGCCGATCCTAGGCCGGCCCTCGAGCGAGGGTATCGCGCGGTGAACAAGCCGGTTCCACAGTGGGACGCGGAATTGCTGAACCACGATGCTTGGTACTGCCGTGCGATTAAGCCGTGCCCGCGCTGTCAGCGGATGCAGGCAAACTCGTGCGGTGAAAATACTCGGTCGCGGTGACCCGGTGCGGCCGCGCGCTTCAACGGAAGACGCCTCGCTTCGCATACAGTACGAGCATCCTGTTGCTCCGAATGGGCTCGTATTCGGATAACGCGGCAGTAAGCCCATCTGGCAACCTCGGAAGGTCGCGCTCGGTGTCTAGCGCCATGATGATGAAGTCCACACGCGCACCTGTTGCCGGATTCCACCAGTCGAGTGACTCGTCTGAGTTGATGGCACAACCCTTCACGTCCCAAGGCGTGCGGTAAACAAGCGGAAACGACCCCGTCTGCATCTCGTAGTTAGAGAGATTCACGACGTGGCGGTCCGAAAGAACGTAGAGCAATGCGTCCCACGGCAGCGGTGCACGCGACGGAGACTTGAGGTGGCTGATGGCCCGCGGCACGTCAGCCTCTCCCAATATTGCAAGCGTGCTTCCCTCGGGGACTTCAGCCACGATTTCCGCAGACAAAGCGGACACGCGGTCGGCGGCGGCATGGATGGGCAGCCGCAAATATGTCAGCACGATGACCGCCCCGAGGCCCGCCACACGCCCTGCGGCGCGTATCTTGGGCGTCGCGCGGATCGCAAGCCACAATGCGAGACATAAAAACGGGAAGAGGTTGAGACGATGACTAACGTAGTACCCACCGCCCATAGCCTCGGGCGCACGGAGGAACAAGACGCAGAGCAACAGCGCCGCAACGAGTAGCCCATCGCCAGCCCTGACCGATCGACGTGCTCCTCGCGAAGCGAAAACGGCTGCGATAGCGAGAAACAAGAGAACGACGAGTACCACGCCCACCACGCGCTCAAAAGGGGAATAGGCGACGAGGACGTCAATAGAGGCAAGACGCAACAAACGGTCGAGGAGCGATGTTCGCCCACCAGAGGCCAGGCTCGTCCGAAACAAGAAGCTCCATGTCAGGAACACGCCCGGCAGGAGCGCCAGCACGACCGGGATCAGTGCCGCTGCCAGGATTCTCGATGCCTGTCGTCGATGCCGCTTGGCGTTGGCAAGAGCATCAACCAGTGCGATGGAGCATAGGACAATCGAAGCGACAATGAACGTGCTCACGTGAAGAAAGAACGTCACCAGTGCAGCCGCCGTAAGCGTGAGCAGGCGAGCGCCGCGGAGCTTACGCTGATGGCGAAGCGCGTACGCAACCATCCACAGTAGCACCGGAACACTCAGGCAGAAGTTAAGGAACCCGAAATAGAACAGGTAATTGCAGATGAAGGGTGCGACGATGGCGACAATCCAGGTGCCGTGACCTCCCCCCAGCGCGCGTCCCGACCACCACGCTGCGGCCACCATGAGCACGATATACAGGGTAAGAACCAACTTCACCGCTACGTGCGCCGGCGTGAAGCGCATCAATGCGATCAGCAGCAGGTGGTCGGGGAAATTCGCATTGATTTGACGATTGAGGGCGAAATAGTCGCGGAAGATCGGAAAATGAGTGCCTATTGCGCTCCAACGGCCAAGTGTCTTGCCGGTCAGCAAGAAGTCCCACAAAGCCGCGGCCCCGGACGCGTGAGAAGGTCCGTCAGAGACCGGTGGATACGTATGGAACCACAACGGCCCGGCAAGGATGAGGGCGACCGCGATCCCGACGATGACGTCCAGGCGTACCGACCGGGTCTTCGCGAATGGAGTGAGCCTCGTCAGTACGGGCCAACCCGACGCGCCAAGTCTCGCGTGCTGCAGAGACATTTGCCCTCATCTCTGTCTACGCTGGAGTGTAAACGCAGTGCTCGACCGCTGAGCTATACGCCCCTATTCAATTTGGGAACGCAAGCTGCCATCCGAACACGCTAACTGTCAATCGAGGATGCGTCGTTCCGGTTAGCTGCTAGCGAGGTCCTTCTGAGCCTCTGGCAAGCCGGATCGGGTTCACGACGGTCCTAACGAGTCAGGTGTTCCTCGTCTCCTCTGGTTCTCCTCTCTCGCCAACCACTTGTACTCATGCAATGAGAAAGTTGAACTCGAGGAACGGCCAGCATCTAAAGAGCCAGACGCGGTGAGCGCCCGCCATTTGTACACCTTGCTCATCGAGCCGGAGTCTGGCAAGAATTAACCGCGATCAGTTCATGCTTTGGCCCCATCAGCGCGGAATTGGGGACCGGCTTCGACTTCAACGCCGGCAGTGAAAATCCTCCTGAGAGAATTCTCGGCGGCACGGAGGATCAAAGTAACATGGGTCACATCATCTGAGCCGGAGAGCAAGTTTGGAGCCGAGGATTGCCAAACCAGTGATCGAGGTCGAAAATCTGGGAAAACGCTACGTGTTGACGCACGAGCGGGAAATGTTTGTCACGCTGCGGGACAGACTGGCAGGGATCGCCGCCAATCTTCGTCGTAGGTTGCTGGCTCGATCCCGTTCGGGATCGGGTGAATTTGCCCGCCGCGAGGAGTTTTGGGCGCTCCGCGAGGTCTCTTTCGCCATTAACCAGGGCGAGCGAATTGGAATCATCGGACGAAATGGAGCGGGCAAGTCCACTTTGTTGAAAATCCTAAGTCGGATCACCGAACCTACTACCGGCCGAGCAGCGATCACCGGTCGCGTGGCGAGTCTCTTGGAAGTAGGGACTGGGTTTCATATGGACTTAAGCGGAAAGGAGAATGTCTTCCTCAATGGCGCCGTTCTCGGGATGACGCGAGCCGAGATCCGCCGCAGGTTTGACGAAATCGTAGCTTTTGCCGATGTGGAGAAGTTCCTTGACACTCCGGTCAAACGCTATTCCTCCGGAATGTTTGTTCGTCTCGCTTTTTCGGTGGCCGCACACCTGACTCCCGACATTCTCCTCGTGGACGAAGTTCTGGCCGTGGGTGATGCGGAGTTCCAGAAGAAGTGTCTAGGGATGATGCAGCAAGCGTCCACTTCAGAAGGGCGCACCGTGCTTTTTGTCAGTCACAACATTGCCGCGATCCAAGCGCTCTGTCCGCGAGCGATACTCTTGGCCAATGGCCGGCTCATTTCGATTGGCCCGACAAGCGAGGTGATCGAGAGCTACCTTGGACAGGGTGGTTCCTCCGACCTTTCCGACGCTGCGATCGCAGGAAATGACTTTGAGCTCTGCAAGCTGAAGGTCGGCACGCCCGAGGGCGCCCCTTTGACCACTTTTAAGCCGGGGCTTGTCCAGGTCACCTATCGACCGGCTAGAGATCTGATTGATGCCGGAGCGTTCATTACCTTTGAGGATTTGAACGGCTCGCCGGTGATGGGGATCAACAGCAGCGACTTCCGCGAGAAGGTCCGGGCTCGCACTGGTCAGAAAGTAATCTGTACCTTCCACATCGAATCGCTGCCGCTCAATCCTGGCCCTTTTCGGCTGCGCTTATGGCTTTCAAGTCGAGCCGAGAACCTCTATTGGGAAGTGCCGAAGTCGTTCGATGTCAGCGTTGAAGAGACCCTTATTTACGGGACTCGCAAACTGCTCAGAGAATACCATGGCGTCACAGCGGCTCGAGCGAACGTGACTGTCGAGACCGCCTAAGTATCCTATCGCCTCGCTATTTACGTGCGCTTTGGATCCCCCTGACGGCTCGTACGGGATACCAAATCAGAGCGTCACTTTCGCAGAGGAAGAAGCATTCGCGGTGGCTCGAGTTTGCTCCTTTCTTGGAGGTCCATTGATAGGCGCACTTTCTTTCGGAACATGTTTTTCGAAGATTGCTACCCCGCCCGCTGAGGTGATCCGATGTGAAAGACGGCGTTCCCCCAAAAACTCGTGCACTGCTACGGCGCAGCCGTCGTAAATGTAGTAATCATCCAGAATTATCGAGCCCCCATCAGTTACTTGATCGTAAAGGTTGTCCAGACAAGCACGCACGCTGGCGTGCCAATCGGCGTCGATTCTGAGAAGCGCAATGGGACCAATTCGATCCCGTGCGATTGGCAGGCTCTCGTTAAACCATCCCTTCACGAATTCCACATAACCCGCTAACCCGAGAGCTTTGGCTGAGGCTTGCACCTCTTCGAGTGACGCTGAGCAATTGTCCAAGTACCAGGGACTATTTGGGGATTGAGCATAGCGCAGCGCAAGCGGGCCATCGATCGGCTCTGGCGGCGGCAGACCCTCGAACGAATCGCATAGCCAGACCTTGCGGTGTTTGACTCCAGCCCTTCGAAGAAGATCGGCCATCAAAAACGACGCGCCGCCGCGCCAAACGCCGCATTCCACAAAATCACCTTGGATCCCCTCTCGGAGAACATCCTGAAGCTGCTGGGCCAGCCCGCGGAGAGCGGGCTCAGGGACCATCGAGAGCAGGCGTACCTTTTCCAACGTCGGCTTCAAAGCGCGATATTCTCGCAAAGCGCGAAACTCAGCCAGGCAAGCATCCCGCAAACTGGCGCGCACGCGGTTAAACAGGCTCGGTGACGTAAGTCCGGGTGGAACACCTGTCTGCACAGTCGCTGCGGAAATCATTCCCGCCTTTAGTTACTGGGTTCTAAGGGTGACCTTCTCTGCGCCACGTAACACAGCAGGCCAGCTTCCGTCCATCGACGTTCGGGTCGCCTAAATCAGAATTTGACTTAGATGCGGTGGCGAGCAAAGCGACGTTTGGAGCCGGCGAAGGATGAACTGAATGTTGTTGCTCATAATAGGCTGTTTGATGTAGCCCGCGCTTGAATCGGACAGGTTGGCTCTGCGAATTGGGGACCAACCGATGGACGAGAAGAGAGCAGAAGAAGAGGGTGCAAGGATGTCTTGATTTGAAATATCGCATTTAGCTAGGCGCGTTGCGAGGGGACCTAAGATGAGGATCACGTTTGTTATACCCGGCGCAAATCTCAGTGGTGGGATTCGAGTGGTCTCAATCTATGCCGAACATCTTAAGCGACGCGGGCATCGAGTCCTGGCCTTATCCCGACGATTCCCCCCCAATCTTCGCCAGTGCGTGCGTCTTCTCCTCCGTAGCCGAGTGCCGATTCACCGTAAACTCCCGCCATCGCACCTCGACGGCGCAGACGTTGAGCATAGAATCGTAGAGGGCTGTCATCCCCTGGCCGACGCTGACGTCCCGGATGCGGACGTCATCGTCGCTACCTGGTGGGAGACGGCTGAGTGGGTTGTCCAACTGTCAGCTCGGAAGGGAGCGAAGGCGTACCTCATTCAGCATCACGAGGTTCATGTCGGTCAGCCGGTGGAACGAGTGGAAGCCACGTGGCGCTTGCCATTTCACAAGATTACCGTCTCCAAATGGTTGGCAGACCTCGCGCGAGAGCGTTATGGGGACCATGAGGTTTCGATCGTACCTAACGCGGTCGATCACGAGCAATTCGATGCACCCCCGCGCGGAAAACAGTCGCAGCCCACAGTCGGCATGATCTACTCCGCCACTCCTTTTAAGCGTTGCGACCTAATCCTCCGGGGTTTCGAAAAGGCTTCGCGCCGTTTGCGCGGCTTGCGACTGATTGCCTTCGGTGAAGAAGCTCCATCGAAAGATCTTCCTCTTCCTCCCGGCACCCATTACGTCAAGCGCCCACTCCAGAGCCAGCTCAGGGATCTCTATTCCCAGTGTGACGTCTGGCTGGTGTGCAGCCGATCCGAGGGATTTGGGCTACCAATTCTCGAGTCGATGGCCTGCCGGACCCCTGTCATTGCCACACCAACAGGAATTGCTCCCGAGGTAGTTCCCAATGGCGGTGGAGTGCTAGTGAGACACGATGATCCGAGTGATATCGCGGACGCGATCGAAGCGTTCGCTACGATCCCCGTGCAACAATGGCGAGGGATGTCAGACGCAGCGTACGCGACCGCTTCTCGCTACTCCTGGCAGGACTCAACAACCCGATTCGAGAGCGCTCTGCGCCGCGCGATTGAACGGTCTGCAGGCGGCGACTTGTTCTCAGAAGTTCCGGTGCCTAGTGGCCGCGAATAGCACAAAGCAGTACCCGCCAAGATTCTGGAGACAGAGGCGCCTGGCGGAAAGCGGCAAAGGCATGCTTGCGCGCGGTGTACACGTTTCCCGCGCCGAGGGCCCACCAAGCCCACTTACGGTGGCAGGTCTCCATCTGTTCCTGACTGTGAATGCGAGCCAGTTCTTTCATCGTCGATGAGTCAGAATCTGCCGTGCCCGGCAGGCCGCGCCGAACCATCGCATCCTGCACCGCAGCCATGTTCGCAAGCCACATCTTTCGGGACCGTGCATACCCCGAACTCCCGGGATGCTGGCGATAGTGGAACAACACCTCGGCCATGTTTGCCAGGCGTCCCTTTTCTGCCAATCGTAGAAGCAAGTCCACGTCTTCGGCCAGCTCGAAATCGGGACGGTATGCGCCGATCCCGATCAGCACTGTTCGCCGCATCATTAGCGTTGGATGCGCCAAAGCAGTGCCACGTTTATCTTCGAGATCGAACCGGTCGATGTCTTCATGGTTCTCCAAGGTACACAGTTCCCGAATCGGCAATCCCTCTGGGTCGATCAACAAAACGCGACAGCCGACGGCGACGCACTCCGCGTGCTCGTCAAGGAAATGGACTTGTCGCTCAAATCGATCGGGCAAGGAGATGTCATCTTGATCCATCCGGCCGATGTATTCGCCACTCGCTAGTGATAGCGCTTCGTTCAACGCGCGGGCGTGTCCTGCGTTCGCCCAACTTCGCACGCGGATACGAGAATCCAGTTCCGCATAGCGGCGCAACGTTTGGAGGCTCGAGTCCGTTGAGCCATCGTCGACAACGATGAACTCAAAGTCACGAAAGGTTTGCCCTAAAATGCTCTCAATCGCCGCGGCAAGGTAGGGCTCGGCGTTGTAAACACCCATGATCACCGAGACTCGGGGATTGCTCGAATCGGTCACGTCGCGAAGCTCCTAAACAGTTCCACCGTCAATGACTGGTTACCTTCGTCCTTTTGGGCTCTTGATCGGGGCCGAGTTATTGATCGATTCACAATATTATCCGCATATTTCCGCGCCAGCCACCTGGGTTGAACGAGACCTCTACATTCGTGCGGCCTTGCCCGAGCGCAGGCAATATGGCATGGCGAGCCGCATGCAAACTGCTTCAGCTGCTCAGCCCCAACTGATATCGCCGCGACTCCTCGGCCCGTTGCGCCTCGCACGTCGTATTGCCGCGGGAATTGCGCGAAGACTGGAGACGCTCGAACGGCGAATCGATCCGGACGTCGCACGCTCCTCTCACCGGGAGGCTGTGGTCCACATCATGAACGAGTACAACATGGTGACGAAGCCAGACGAGCCGTACTACGCGCAACAATATCTTCACTTTATCCTGCCTATGCTCGAGCGTCGGTTTCCTCATCGGGGGGTTACAATCTTGGATCTCGGCTGCGGGCAAGGCCGGCTCTCTCTTCCGCTCGCACAGTGGTGCGCGAGAGGCGGTGGAACCGTAACCGGCGTTGACCTAACGTCTGGCGCGGTTGTGCAAGCAGAGCAGTACGCCTCGGCTCAAGCGGTGCACAACGTCACCTTTGTGAACCGCGATGCGGTCGAATTCGTGCGCGAGGCGCCCGACAGCTCGGCAGACGCGATCGTGTTTACAGAGGTTACGTTCTTCATGCCTGCGTACCGAGAGGCTTTAAAGGACTTCAAGCGCCTTCTGAAGCCAGGCGGGGTATCCTTTGTGGCCTTCCGCTCGCAGTATTACGACTTGTTGCAGCTCGCTTCAACGCACAGCTGGGAAAATGCAAAGCGCTGCCTGGCGGAACGGGAAGGGAACATCTACGGCGGGCCATTGGGCTTCGCTTGGCAGACAGTGGAAGATATCCATCGTCAACTCGACGACGTCGGTCTTCGTGTTCTCCAGCTGTTTGGAATCGGCGTCCTTTCTGGAATCGAGTGTGACGCGCGCTCCGCAATCATCCAGCCATCCCGGCTCTCTCCGCAGGACCAGCGCGGGCTGATGGAGGTGGAGTGCGCGGCAGCGGAGAAGTACGCCGAGTGCGGGCGCTACATCCTCACGATAGCGGAGCGGAAGAACGGGTAGCCCTGCCAAACTCCAGCGCGCCTCAATAGGCGTTGCGCGAGAGAAAGCCAAATGCCAGCGTGCGGGCCAGGATCTTCAGATCCAGCAGCAACGACCAATGCTCGATGTAGTAGAGATCGTATTCAACTCGCTTGGCGATGTTGGTTCTGCCGCGCAGGCCGTGGATCTGCGCCCACCCGGTCATTCCGGCTTTGACCATATGCCGCAGCTGGTATCGCGGAATGCGGCGCCGGAATTTAGCGATGAACACCGGCCGTTCGGGCCGCGGCCCCACCAGGCTCATCTCGCCGATCAGCACATTCCACAGTTGCGGTAGCTCGTCCAGGC
>DAIQBK010000011.1:0-180359 GCA_036781205.1 Myxococcaceae bacterium | reverse complement strand
CGCCTGCAGCCTAGCTGCAGGTCGGAGAGAGCGGCCTCCTCATCCCATCTAAGCGCTACCTTTGTAGGTCCCCAGGGTCGGCGCCCACCTGCTTTTACGAGGGCAGCCGAAGAGCACTCGTTAGCTGAGCCGGCGTTTGCCGGTGAAGAGGACGTGAGGAGTGGAGTAGCCCTTGGAGAGATCGATAACCTCAATCCTCTCGAAGCCGCTGTCTCCGAGTAAGCCTTTCACTTCCTCGCGAGTAATCAGGTGCACACTGCCGCTGCTTCGGGTGCGTCGGAGAATCCTGACCATCAATTGCTCCTGGGCCAAGCACTTCCAACTCTTCCAAGAGCGAGTTGATTCGGCCTCTTTGAGAAGCAACACTCCACCGGGCTTGAGTAAGCGGTGACAGCTTTCCAGGAAGGCGGGCCAATTCTCGGGCGGGATCAAATAGAGCACGTCCACCACCACCACGCCGTCCAACTTTCCCTGCAAGTCCGAGAGCAGAGTGTCAACCGTTCCGGGACGAAACGAGACACTTGAAAGGCGGCCCGGTCCGAGCCGCGCGAGCGAAATCTTTTTTGGATCGGGATCGACTCCAATCACCGTGCGGTCGGTCCTGCCGGCCGCGAGCAGTGCCGCGACCAGCCCGTGACCGCATCCGATGTCCGCGACCAAACCGGCCGGAGCGCGGTCGCACACCGCCGCCAGCGGAGCCGTCCAAAGCCGGCCGCGGACGAAGAGCCGCTCGGAGAATGGAAGGGCTCTGAAGCTTGTCAGCGCCTGTGCAACCGTGTTTTGCGCGGCTCTATCCCGGGTAGAACTTCTTGCCGAACTTGGCCATGTCTTTCAACATTGGAGCCGGCTCGAACCGCTTCCCCAATGCCTCTTGCCAACGCTCGATCTTGCTCAGGACTTTGGAGGCTCCGAGTGAATCCACGTACCGAAACGGTCCGCCCAGGA
This sequence comes from Myxococcaceae bacterium, assembly GCA_036781205.1. Taxonomy (GTDB): domain Bacteria; phylum Myxococcota; class Myxococcia; order Myxococcales; family Myxococcaceae; genus DAIQBK01. Next base: position 179,414 of record DAIQBK010000011.1, on the reverse strand, counting down.
ATGCCGGGAAGCCGAGGCCGAAAACGGCACCCACATCACCATCGCGCGGGCTGCGAAGGATGTTCTCTTCAAGGCAGCGGATTGCCTCGTTGACGAATTGCAGGACACAGCGTTCCGCCATTTCCTCTCGGTCAAAGCGCTTGCGTTGCTTTCCGTGGGGCAGCAGTGCGTACACCGATTCGTCCACGCCCTTCTTCTTCCCGTTATAGGTATAGAAACCCTTGTTGCCCTTGCGGCCGGTTCGGCCATCCTGGATCACTTTCTGAAAGCTCTCCGGCGCCGCGAGCCGATCTCCGAATGACTCGTGCAAGAACTTGGCGACCTTCGCCGCCACATCGATCCCAACTTCGTCGAGGAGGTTGATCGGACCGACCGGGAATCCAAACTCCACCAGCGCTCGATCCAATTCGGAAATATCGGCCCCCTCCACCAACAATTGGGAAGCCTCATTCATGTAGGGAGCGATGATCCGGCTGGTGTAGAAGCCCGGTCCATCGTTCACCACGATCACCGTCTTCCCCTGCTTTCTGCCGACGTCTACCGCCGTTGCGGCAACCCAGTCATCGGTCTTGGCCTGCCGGATTACCTCGAGCAAGGGCATCTTGTTGACCGGGCTGAAGTAATGCATCCCGATCACCGTCTGCGGATGCCGAGAGGCCGCGGCAATCTTCCCGATCGGCAGCGCGGAAGTATTCGACGCGAAGACGCATTGCTCCGAGGTGACCGCCTCGATGTCCTGCAGCACCTTCTGCTTGAGCGCCAGATCCTCGAACACCGCTTCGATCACCAAGTCCACGTGTTTGAACCCGCTGAGATCGGTGGTGGCGGTCGCCAACGCCAGCTTGGCATTTGCGTCACGCCAGTTCAGGTCGCGACGTTCAACCCTCTCCTTGAACAGCCCGCCGACGTACTTGAGGGCGCGGCCAGCGCTCGGATCGTCTCGCTCCTTGATTCGAACCGGAACGTTCATCCTCGCGACCGTGACGTAGGCGATCCCTCCGCCCATCAAGCCCCCGCCGAGAATTCCAATCTTCCTGACCGGACGAGGCTGCACCGTCGGATCCGATGTTCCGTTTTCCTTCTTCAGCTCGGTCGTCGCGAAGAACACTTCTACCAGGCGGCGCGAAACATCGGAGACCACCAGCTCCCCGAAAGACTTCGCTTCGAGCTTGAGGCCCTCCTCGATACCGTGCTCCAGACCGGCGCGAACGGCCTCCAGCGCCTTGAGAGGGGCTGGATATTTCCCCTTCGTCTTCTTCAGCACCTGTTTGCGCGCCTGCTCGAAGAGAACCCGCCGACCCAATGGGTTGTCCTCGAGCGCCAGCTCGGACCAGAGATCCTTCTTGGTCAAGCCCTGAAGAAATCCGGTCAGCCCGTGCTTTCCCACCGAGTGGAAATGATGAGAGCGCTCGACTTGGCGCTTGCCCGAGGCCAGCTCCCGAGCTCGTTGGATCGCTACGGCAAGAAGAATCGGCTTGGGGACGACTTCGTCTACCAAACCGAGCTTTCGGGCTTTGGAAGCCCTTACCGTTTTTCCAGTCAGAATCAGATCCAACGCCGCCGGCGTGCCGATCAGCCGCGGCAGACGCTGCGTTCCGCCGGCGCCCGGAATCAGACCCAATTGAACTTCCGGAAAACCCAGACCGGTCTGCGGGGCGTCGGTCGCAATCCGGTAGTCGCACGCCAATGCCCACTCGAGACCGCCGCCCAAGCAACTGCCGTGGATCGCGGCCACCACCGGTTTGGCGAATGCGTCCAATCGGTCGAATCCCTGTTGGGCTTGGCGAGACAGCTGTACCGCCTCCTCGACCCGTTTCACCGTTTGGAGAAAGTCGATCTTCGCGCCCGCGACGAAGTTGTCCTTCTTGCCCGAGGTGAAGACAACCGCCTGCACCTCCGCGTCCTTCAAAGCTCGGTTGAGCAGCCGATCGAATTCCTCGGCGATCTCCGGCGAGATGGTGTTGACCGCTTCTCCCGGCTGGTCGAAGGTGATCAGCGCCACCCCGCTCTCAACGCGATAGGAGAAGCTCCCGGGCTCCTTCGCCTCTAGCTTAACCGCCATCAGACTCGCTCCAGGACGACCGCGGCGCCCAATCCACCCGCCGCGCAGACGGTGCACAGTGCGGTGTTCTTTCCGCGGCGCTTCAGCTCACTGAGCGCTTGGGCTACCACGCGCGCCCCGGTTGCGCCGAACGGATGGCCGAGCGCGATCGACCCTCCGGTGACGTTCAGTCGACTTCGATCCACCTCGCCGAGCGGCTCGGAGCGGCCCATTTTTCGTGCAAACTCGATCGAAGCGAAGGCTTGCAGATTCGAGGCGACCTGCGCGGCGAACGCCTCGTGCATTTCGAACAAATCGATGTCCTTGAGCTTCATCCCGGCTCGGTCCAACGCAACCGGAGCGGCGTAGGCCGGCCCTTGGAGCAATTGGTCATTCGGATCGGTCGCGGCATACGCGAAGGCCCGCAGATACCCGAGCGGCTCGTATCCCAACTCGCGCGCCCGTTTGGCGCTCATCACCAGCAACGCGGCGGCGCCGTCGGTCAGCGGCGAGGAGTTGCCGGCGGTAATCGTTCCGTACGCGCGGTCAAACACCGGTTTGAGCGCCGACAGCGCCTCGAGCGTCGAGTCTTCTCGCACGATGTTGTCCTTGGCGACCACTTGCTCGTATTTGGGGGGGATGAGCACGTGCATCACCTGATCCTCGAACTTGCCCTCCTTCCAGGCGGCGGCCGCATTTTGGTGCGAGCGAAGGGCGAGCTGATCCTGCTCTGCTCGACTGATCCCATTCTCCTTCGCCATCTTCTCCGCGCTTTCGCCCATCGTAAGTCCGGTCGAGTACTCCTCGATTGCAGGGGGGTGCGGCAACAAATCCCGCGGCTTGAGCTTCTGGAAGGAACGCAGCTTGGCTCCCAAATTTTTGCCTCGCGACGAGGCAGCCAGCGCCTGCGCGAGTGGGCGACTGGCGAAGATCGGCACATCCGAAATCGATTCGGTTCCTCCGACCAGCGCCGCGTCGGATTGCCCCAGGGCGATCGAATTGGCGGCGTCGGTCAACGCCTGAATCGAGGTGGCACAGGCGCGGACCACCGTGTGCGCCTCAATCGTTTTCGGCAGCCCGGCGGCGATCACCACCTCGCGCGCGATGCTGGTCGCGGTAAGATTGGGAATCACTTGTCCGAACACCACCTGATCGATCTCTTGCGGATCCAGCTCCGCGCGCTGGACCAGCTCCTGGACGACCATCCGACCGAGATCGAGTGCGGTGAGATTGCTGAAGACCGTCCCGGCCTTGACGAAGGGAGTTCGCAGGCCCTTGACGATCGCGACCCGTCGATCTCCGTTCATCGTTGTCGATTCGGCCATCTTGCTCTCCTCACTCTCGAACCCGCCATCACTCACAGTAGCGGCCGCGGACGACCGCAGCAAGGCATCTGCCTAGGTGCGTTTGAACCGATGGACCGCGTCGACCAGGGCTTGCGCGGCCTCGGGCGGCGTGGGCGGAAGAATGCCGTGCCCGAGGTTGAAGATGTGGCCGGTCGGTCCCGCGCGACGAAGAATGTCGTGCACCCGCTCGACCAGCTGCGCTCGAGGAAGGAACAGCGCGGCGGGATCCAGGTTTCCCTGCACCGCCACGTTCGAGCCCAAAATGCGTCGCCCCTCGTCGATCTCGATCCGCCAATCCAATCCGATCACATCCGCGCCGGAACGCATGAGCCGAGGCAAGAGGGTGGACATCGAGGTTCCAAAGAGGATCACCGGCACCTTCGAAGCCTTGAGCGTGGTCACAATCCGCTGGAGGTAAGGCAGGCTAAAGGCGTCGAAGTCCGCGGGAGACAACTCGCCTCCCCATGAATCAAAGATCTGCACCAGCCGCGCACCCGCAGCGACTTGCATCCGTAGAAAGAGGATGATCGTCTCGGTCAACTTGTCGAACAGTTGGTGGGCGAGCTTCGGCTCCTCGAAGAGCAGTCGCTTGATTTGGAGAAAATTCTTCGAGCCACCGCCCTCGACCATATAGGCAGCGAGGGTGAACGGCGCTCCAGCAAAGCCGATCAGAGGAACATTCAGGGCCTTGTTCGCCTTTCGAATCGCCTCACCGACGAATCCCGTTTCCTCCTCCGGATCGGGAATCGCCAGCCGGCGGATGTCCGCGCTGGTGCGAATCGGAGAGGGGAAGCGGGGTCCAGAATCCTCCAGCTCCAGCTCCAGCCCCATCGCCTCCACCGGAATCAGGATGTCCGAGAAAATGATCGCCGCGTCGACGCCCAACCTTTGGACGGGTTGAATCGTCACCTCGGCGGCCAATTCGGGCGTCTTGCAGAGTTGGAGGAACGAGACCTTTTCCCGAATCGCCCGATACTCCGGCAGATAGCGCCCGGCTTGCCGCATGATCCAGACCGGCGTGGCGTCCACCGGCAGCTGTCTTGCCGCGCGCAAAATTCGGTCGTTCACGATTGCTCCTAGGGGACTTCAGGGCGTACCCTACCTCGGTCGGCCTTGTCCACGCCGCTACTAGGAGTGACAACGATGCGCACACATTCTTATCTTTCGGCGACTTTCCTCTTTCTCTCTTCCCTCGCGCTCGCCCACCCCCACGACGCGCAATTGACGGGATGGCAGTTGACCTCTCCGATCTCGGATCGCTTCGAAGCGAGTTCGGATGCAAAGGTCACCTTTCGTGGAAAGCCCACTGCCCGCTTGCAGACGGACACTCCAAGGGCTGATTTGGCGTCATTGATTCAGTCGGTCGATGCAGAACAATACCGAGGCAAGCGCGTCCGGTTCTCGACTTACGCAAAGACCAAAGGGGTTGAAGGATGGACCGGAACCTGGGTTCGCGTCGACAGCCCTCACAGTGCGTTTCGCCGCTACGAAGATACCCACAACGTGAATTTGCAAGGTAATAGCGACTGGACGGCCTTGAGTATCGTGCTCGACATTCCCGATGATGCGCGAACGATCGAGTTCGGGCTCAGTCAGGAAGGGACGGGCACCACGTGGTTTGGACCGGTGAGCGTCGAAACCGTCGCCCCCAGCGTACGGACCACCTTCTACGAAGGTGGGCGAAATTATGCGACCGGGCCTTTGTCCTGCCAAAGGGGGGCGCCAACTGGAACCCACATTCGAGCGCTGGTTTGTTACAACCTCCGCACCGGCCGGACCACCTATGTCGCGATGCCAGAGTATGGCGATGGCAGCGTCTTGAGCGGCACCAAAGTGGGAACGCCACAAGGTTGGGTGTGGATCTGGGGCTGAGCTGAAACGCGGCTCGGAATCAATTTTCGCCACCGGCCGGCCCGCGACTCCTCCCGCCAGCCGTTCAGCCAGGCTGGCAAAGTTCCTTCACCGTAGATCAGGATTTCCTCAAACCCGGCCAGCTGCTCGGGAGAAGCCCGGTTCAATTGGGCGGGAATGTCGATCCCCGGTTTGAAGCGAACGGGGTGGTGCTCGGCGTCGGCAAAGAAATTGTGACCGACTCCTCCCCGGGTCGCGGTGAGCCATTGGCCCAGGTGTTCCGCATAGATGTGCTTGCTGCCCAATAGCTGCGAGCCCGCCAAGGACCAATAGCCGTGAGGGCTGCGCACCGGACCCGCGATCATCTGGTCCAGCCCATCCACGGCGCGAGCGAAACGCCAGTGGAAGAGTCCCGTTTCCACCAGCGAGAGCAGGCAGACGGCGGCGAGCGCGCCGCGAAGGTACCTGGGAAGCACGTCCGCGCTCACCAGGAGCAAAGACAACATCCCCGCGAAGACCGGCAATCGAACGCTGATCAGAAAGATACCCGACAGCGTTTTTGGGGTGATCAGGTAAAGCCCAAGCGCGGCGGCGAACAGCGCGGCGGGGCCAACCGGCTCGATTTTCCTTCGCTTCAGATAGGCGAGAACGAAGAGAGTGCTCACCAGCAACGGCCCCAGAACCGCCAACTTTCCCTCCGGCCGATAGGTTTCAAAGAACCAGGTCAGGTGCGAGCGCCCGGCGAATTCCGTCGCCGGCCAGGGCCCGGGCATCACCGCGCGCTGGGCCATCGGCAAAATCTTCAACACCGACAACGCCGCTGGCAAAACCAGGCCTTGGACGGCCAGCTTGAAGGAACGCCACCTCGGAGCCGTCGCCAGCGCCAGCGCGCCGATCAGCACCGCCAGCACCACGAACGCGACCAGGTGGCAAAGCAAGGTGGCGGCCGCGAGAAGGTTGAACACCGCAATTCGCTTCCAATTCGGACGCTCTAAGGTCCGCACGAAGGCCGCCACCGAGAAAAGCGCGAGCGGTTGAGCAAACAGGCCCGGCATCAGCCCGTACCAGTAGGAGAAATTGAAGGCCAGCGGCAGCCCGAGCAACACCGCCCAATCGGCGCGGCGAAACGCTCGGAGCAGCGCCAGGTGGGAGAGTGGGAACAGCTGGAGACAAACCCACAGGGCCAGCCGGGCGGCGACCGCGCCATTCCAGATGAAGGCAACCGGCAGAAACACCCAGAACGGAAGGCCATATCCGATCACGATTTGAATCCGGTAGTACTTTTGGACTTCCGGATCTCCACGGATCAGGTTTTTCAGCGTTTCGATCTGGGCGCCGTCCGCGGGTAGATCCACCGGGGGAGGAAACCCACAGACGCACCAGGCGGTAAAGCACGCCCAGAGCAACAAGACGACAGGTGTGAACCATCGCTTCGCCACTTGCCGAGCAGGGTACTTGCACAACCGCTGTCCTGCGAGCAATACAGTATCGGGCCCCAACCGAGGTACGAGGATGATGAGTCAACTCCAGGAAAAGGAATCCGTTCCAGTTCCATCAGAGGCCCAGGCCAAACCGGCGACGCATGACACGCTGCCGCCGCCCGCGCTGCTGGAATTCATGCTCAAAAACTGGAAGTCGCTGCCAGCCAAGTTGCCCAAGTTGCGCGGCGAGGAAGCGTTTCGGGCGCGCCGGCGCGCGCTCTCGAAGCTGTTTCCTAGCGAAACGCTGATCATCCCCACCGGACACGAGAAGGTCCGTGCCAATGACACCTATTACCGCTTCCGGCCTGGGTCTGATTTCTACTACTTGACCGGCAATCTCGAACCGGACTGCGTGCTCGTGATGCAGCCGCAGGAAGGAGGCGGCCATCGGGACATCTTGTTTGTCGAGCCGAACCCAGGCCGCAGCGATGCCACGTTCTATACCGACCGGGTCAAAGGCGAGCTGTGGGTAGGTCCACGCCTGGGTGTCGAACAAAGCCGCGAGCTCTTCGCTGTGGATGAATGCCGCGGGTTGCCCGAATTGCAGGCGGTGATCGGCTCGATCCGGGGTGCGGCGACGAGGCCGTGGAGGCTGTTGCGAAATTTTGCCCCCGACGTGGATCGGTTACTGCCGGAGCAAAACGAGCGGGATCGGCAGTTCGCGGCCGCCCTTTCGGAGATGCGCCTGATCAAGGACGCACAGGAGATTCGCGAGCTGTCCGCGGCGATCGCCTCCACCAAGCGTGGTTTCGAAGATGTGATCCGCAAGCTCAAGAACGCCAAAAGCGAACGCGAGGTGGAAGGCATCTTCAATCTGCGGGCGCGGCTGGAAGGAAACGACGTCGGGTACAACACGATCGCCGCTTCGGGACCGCACGCCTGCATCCTTCACTGGACTCGCAACAACGGCACCCTCAAGCGGGGCTCGCTCTTGCTGCTCGATGCCGGGGTGGAAGGAAATTCCCTGTACACCGCGGACATCACTCGCACGCTGCCGATTGCCGGCAAGTTCACCAAGGAACAGCGCGAGATTTACAGCTTGGTACATCGGGCCCAGGCAGCGGGCTTTCGAGCTGTGAAGCCGGGAAACGACTTCATGGAGCCCAATCGGGCGGCGATGGGCGTCCTTGCCGAGGGACTCGAACGGCTCGGCATCCTGCCGACCACCGCCGAAGAGGCACTCAAAGAAGAGCACCAGTTCTACAAGAGGTACTCGCTGCACAACGTCAGCCACATGCTGGGACTCGACGTCCACGACTGCGCCCAAGCGCGACAGGAAGCGTACAAGTTCGGCAAGCTCAAGGCTGGCATAGTGCTGACGGTTGAGCCTGGCCTCTACTTCCAGCTGGACGATTTGACTGTCCCGGCGCGCTACCGCGGGATTGGGGTGCGGATTGAAGATGACGTGGTGGTGACCGAAAAGGGCTACCGCAATCTTTCCGGCGCCTTTCCCAGCGAGTGGCAAGAAGTCGAGCAGTGGATGGCGTCGCTTTGGCGGGCGAAGAAGTCCCGCTGAAACGGCGAAGCCGCAGCTAGCGAGCCGACGGGGGGCCGGCGCGGATCAGCCGCTCCAGCTCTCCGGTTTCATACAGCTGCCGGACGATATCCGAGCCGCCAATGAATTTGCCGTGGATGAACACCTGCGGGATGGTCGGCCAGCTGGAATACTCCTTGATCGCATCCCGGACCTCCGGGTCCTCCAGCACGTCGACCGTGTAGACTTCGCCGAACGGCTGAAGCGCCGCCAGCGCAGCCGCCGAGAAGCCGCACCGGGGGAAAAGCGCGTTTCCCTTCATGTACAGCACCACGTTGTGGTTCTTGGTTTCGCGTTCCAAGCGCTCTTTGATTTCGGGTCTCATCGTTCCTCACAATCCGGGTGGGCGCAGTGTTTTCCACTGCTCGGGGGTAAATGTCTTTAATGCCAACGCGTGGAGCTCGCCGGTTTTGAGAAGATCCTGCACCGCCGCGTAGACCTCCTGGTGCTGCTGGATCATGCTTTTTCCCAGGAAAGTGGAGCTCACCACTTGCGCCTCGAAGTGGTCGCCGGTTCCGGTGAGATCCCGAACCTCCACCTGCGCGGCGGGAATCGCCTCGGCGATCTTTTTTTGAATCAGCTCGGGATTGAGCATCACTGAATGCCTCCGCCCGCGACGATCATCGCTGGATCGACACCCATATCACGCAGCGTCGCATCCCACATCTGCTCCGGGTTTCCCTCGAGGGTGGCGTTCGCGCGCGCCTCGGAAAAGAGCCAGGCGCCGGCCGAGATCTCTTGTTCCAGCTGCTTGGGACCCCATCCGGCGTAACCGAGAAAAAAGCGGAGCCTGCAGCTCGACTCCCGCAAGAGCGGGCGCAGGGCGTCCAAGGTGATGCTGAGGTACAAGCCCTGAAGGACTTCGTGCTTCTCTTCAATCGAGGCACAGTCGTGCAGCACAAAGCCGCGGTGGGGCTCCACCGGCCCCCCGATGAAAACGGGATCGCCCTGGCGCGAATGCGCGACTTCGAGGGACTGGCCGTCCGCCAGATTCCCCAACTGCAGCGGCGCTGGCCGATTGATCACGATTCCCATCGAGCCGGTCTCGCTGTGCTCCAGCATCAGGATGACCGAGCGATAAAAGTTGGAGTCGCCAAGCTGCGGCATGGCAATCAAAAAGCCGGGAGAAAGCATCCTAAAGTCCTTAGACATTCGAACCACAAATCCGCTGCGATCGCCAAACAAACATTGCTCACCAGAGGCTACCGAGTCTATGGGCCAACAATGAAGTCGCTCTGGATCACCGCCTTTGGCGGGCCTGAAAAGTTACAAATCCGCGAATCTCCGGATCCACTGCCCGGTGCAGGCCAGGTGGTGATTGAAGTTGAACGCGCTGGACTGAACTTCGCGGACATCATGGGGAGGGTCGGGCTGTACCCGGATGCTCCGAAGCCTCCGATGGTGATGGGCTACGAGGTTGCGGGGAGGGTGACGGCAGTCGGAGCGGATGTCCGTCACGTTCGAGCTGGCGACAGGGTGCTCGCGATGCCGCGATTTGGCGGCCACGCCAATCGGGCTCGAGTCGACGCCTGGCAGGTGATCAAAATCCCCGAGCAGATGAGCTTCGACCAGGCGGCGGCGCTGCCGACGAATTACCTGACGGCCTATCACATGCTCTTCCAGGTTGGTCACCTCCGTCCCTTCGACAAGGTGCTGATTCATATGGCCGCCGGTGGAGTGGGACTGGCGGCGATCCAGCTTTGCCGCACCGTCGAGGGCGTGGAGATCTTCGGAACTGCCTCGTTGACCAAGCACGACTATTTGCGCCAGGCGGGCGTTCAGCACCCGATCGATTACCGCTCGATCGACTACGCGCCGGAAGTGCGCCGGCTGACCGCCGGCAAAGGCGTCCAGCTGATCCTCGATCCGCTTGGAGGCAAAAACTGGAGCAAGGGCTATCAATTGCTCGCCCCCACCGGGCAGCTGATCGCTTTTGGCTGGTCCAGCATGGTGAGCGGCGAACGGCGAGACCTGCTTCGGGTGCTGTCCGAGCTGCTTTCAATCAAGCGTTTCTCGCCGGTGAGCCTGATGAACGACAACCGCACCGTTTCGGGAGTGAATTTGGGACACCTGTGGGACGAGCGCGAGCTGCTCTCTCGAGAGATGAGGTCGCTGCTGCGGCTTTTAGAGGAAGGCAAGATTGCGCCGCGCGTGGATCGGGTCTTCCCGCTGTCCGCTGGAGCGGAAGCGCATCGATACATTCAGGAACGTCGAAACATCGGCAAGGTGCTCTTCGACTGTACTGCCGCTTAGTTGCCGCCCGTTTGCTCCTTGCGCATCGATCGAACCGTTCGGCAGACTCGCTCGGGGATGTTGCTGCCGACCCCGCGCTCCGTTTCACAAACGATGGTGTTGTCGGGATCGATGTTGGGATCGGTTAAGGCTTTCGAAGCGTTGTCGGTAGTAAGAACGCCGCTATTCGCGGGGGAACTGCGAGTCTGCCTGGATGGCGTCGTGCAGCCCATTCCAAGCAGGAGCATTGCCGCCACTTGAAATGTCTGCCAGCCGTTGATTTTCACTGGGGCCTCCCTCTCATCGTTGACCAAGCACAGGTGAAGCCCGCCGAAGGGCGCCTCGAAAAGGGCGTCTACTACAGCTAGGGGCGGGCGGCCAGCGCCGAGGCCCCACGGCCCGCAAGGGTTGCCCCGATCACAATCAAGATGAGCAAAAGCCACGCTGGGAGCACGACTCGTGCTCCCTCGCCGTGAAGCAAGCTCGCGTAGCTGGTACCGAGGTAGCGTCCCAGGGACATCGGCTCGACTTTTCCGATTCCCAGAAAGCTGACCGTCGACTCGGCCAGGATCGCCGAGGGGACGCGGGCGAGAAAGACCGCCAAAACGTAGTCGCGCAGAAACGGCCACAAATGCCGGCCGAAAAGGTGCCATCGTCCGGCGCCGAGGGCATGGGCTGCCCCGACGAACTCCGCCCGTTCCAGCGTTTCGAGCCGATCCCGAAACAGGCGCGCGGGTGCGGACCAGCCGACCATCGCCAAGGAGGCAACCATCAGCGGCACCGGACCGATCCGAAGCCGCGGGTGCAGGTCCGCACCGGTTTGGGCGGCAAACTGCAGGACCATCAGCACCAAGACATCCGGCAACGCGAACAGCGCGTCCGCGCTCCGCATCAAGGCTGCATCGATCCAGCGGCCCAGACCTCGCGCGAGCGAGGCGACCAGAAGCCCGACCAACGTCGCCGCAGCTCCCGCGAGCAGTCCGATGCTCAACGAAATCCACGTTCCGCCAAACGCCAGCTCGCACACGGATCGGTCCGGTCGCAGGACGTCTTTGCCCAGCGGACAGTGCTCCGCCACCACCGACGGCCAGAGCACGCTCAAGGCGAAGCTCGAGCCCCACAGCAGCAGCAACAGGCCCGCTCCACTCAGCAGCGACTGCCTCGGGGAGGAAACCGGTTCGTTCATGAGGCGACTTCGCCGAGGGTGGGCTCGCGCGCGCGAGGATCGACCCACCAGCGCGCCACCCTGATGAACAATCGAACCAACACCAGAACGCTGGCAAATAGCGTGGTGGCCACTACCACCACCGCAATCTGCTTCTGAAGCACGGCCAGCACGTAGAGCTGACCAAAATAGGGCAACCCAAGAACCCGCTCAGCAGCGAATGAGCCCGCGAGCAGCGCGGTGGCGACGGGCCCGATCGAATCCAGAAACGTGGGCAGCACGTTGGGTAGCACGTGGCGGCAGAGCACCCGGCTCTGCGAGAGTCCCTTGCTGCTGGCGGTCCGAACGTAGTCCCGAGCGAGCTCAGTCTCAAAGCTGTCGACCAGCAGGCTTCCGAGAAAGATTCCCGGCCAGAAGGAAATCACTCCCGCGGCAGCGAGCTCGGGCAACAGATGGCCTGCCTCGACGACGTAGGGCGCGAGCAAGAGCGCGGGGATGAATACTGGCGTCCCAAAGGCGAGCGCAGGGACGACATCCCCGATCGCCGCCCACCGCGAGCGGCGCAGGCGCAGTCGAATCAACGCGAAGGCGAACGCCCAGAGCACGGCAAAGCCCAGAGCGAACAGACCGACCGCCACGCTCGACGCCAGCTTCAACAAAAGCTCCTCGGCGGTGACGCCCTGGCTGGAGGTTCCAAGCCGCTTTCCTTCCCACAGCTTTTGCCAAGGACGCAGAAAGCCGAGTGGCTCGCCGATGCCGAGATCGCGCCGATAGGAGGCAAGCAGGTCCGGCGAAAGTTGCCGTTTGCTTTCTTCGCCGGCACCCAGCGGCAGCAGAACCATCAATCCATACGAGGCCAGCGCTACCAACGGGATCAGGATGAGCTGTCGAGCGGTGCGAACGAACGTGGCTTTCACCTGAGCGCGACTGGTAGCACTTGTGCCGGCGCTGGCAAGCTCTTCGCTGTGAAGCTGCAGCTAGATCGCGAACAGCAAGCCGAAGTAGGGGCCACTGAACACGTCCTGATGCGAGACGTGGTCCACCAGACCGCGGTCGTCCAGCCAGATCCGGCGCCAGCCGCCCCGAATTCCTACCGGACCCGCGCGCAGCACCAAACCGAGGCCTGCGTCCAACTCCCTGAACGGATAGGGCGTCGCGTGCACCATTCCCTCGAGCCCGACCGGCCCCGCTGTGCCGACGACGAGGGAGAGACCGAAGCCCGGCCCGGCGCTGACCAAATCCGGAGCGAACGCGCTCATCAGCCCAGCTTCCAGCCGCAAGCGCGCGTCGCGAGAGGCAACCACGGAGTACGTTGCAAAGAGATTGAATAGACCGATGTTGTCCTGTCCGTGCCGGCCAAACCCTCCGTTGTCGACTGGCAGGTAGATGGAAATGAACTGCGCGTTCACGCCGAATCGGTGAGCGTCCACCGCAAGCCCGAGTCCAAATCCGCCCGCGCCGCCGCGGTAACTCAGCACTCCATCCGCGCCCAGCGACAACGACACGCTCGGAGGTCCGGCCACCAAGGGAGGCGGCGGATACGGGTACGGATACGGCGGGGGATACGGGTAGTAGGGCTCGTAGACGGGTACCACCGCAGGGTACGGGTAATAGCCGTACCAGCCATAGTGGCCGCGCCACACGCCGGGCGGCCCGTAATACCGCGGAGAGCCGCCGCGGTCGGGCGCGATGTACGGCCGCGGAGCGACTCGAGACGAGGGATGCACAGCAGAGCTCGACGCGCGTGAGCTGGATCCCGCTTTCCCGAAACGAGCGGCAGCCGGGAGAGGGAGCAAGAGAGTCAAAGCCGAAAAAGCCGCGGCCGTCAGTCGCTTCAGGTTCGCTGGGTCCATCACTACCTCCGCAATCGAACCAGACGCCGTTGAACCCAAGTAATTTAACGCCATTCGTGTGGCCGCTGCGCTTGGCGGGCCGTTAGCTGATCGGCGAAGGGTCCGGGAGACCACATTGGTCACTGAACAAACCAAGGTAGCGTCGTCTAAACTAGCGGGACTATGGGGAGCTTAAAACGCGTTCACAACTTCGGCCGATAGTCTCGAGGGAGTTGATGCATCGAAGAGTTCAAGGATTTGAATCCATTGCACTCTTGATCACCACGTGCCTTTGGGCAGCCAGCTCGTGGGCGGCTGAGCCTGGAACCAGCTTTCGGGCAGCTCCCTACTGCAGTGGGGATTATGCGGACGATTTCACCGCGCTGGCTCCCTACGTACAGGAATTTGAGCGGCAGCCGCAGGGGCATTCCTCCTCGTATTGCATCCGAAACACGGCTACTTACGAGTGCCTCTCCTACAGCTCCGAGGGCAACCTGCGCCGCGTCCGACGGAAGGCCGTCCTGCACGGCACGGCCTTTGGATACCGCGTTCAGGGCGGGGAAACGCTTCTTTTGACCAATCAGCACGTTGCCGAATGGCCCGCGGTCACTGACGAAGAGCACACCGTTGAGGACGTTCCGATCGGCTGCAAGCGGGTGGCCGACTCGATCAAAATCGTCGACAACGAAGCCGACTCTTACGAGCGCGACGATATCCCGCTAACCCGAGTGGTGACTGATGTTCAGCTCGACGTCGCGGTGCTCAAGGCTCGAGTTCCCCTCCAGATTCTGCCCTGGAAAATCGGCCGTAGCGCGGCGCTGCGCGAGCACAACGTGGTGGACATCCGCGGCTTTCCCCTCGGGGCGTTCCGCGCCGCGAACATCGGGAAAGTGGTTTCGGCGTACGATCACGACGAGGACCGCGACTGGGATCATGATGACTTCGTCGTCGACGCGCTGCTCTCACCGGGCAATTCCGGTTCCCCGGTCCTCGCGGTCTCGTGCAAGACCGGAGAGTACGAGCTGGTCGGCATCTACCACGCCAACTACACCGGTGGTGCCGCGCTCAACGTGGTGGTGGGAATCGACCAGGTGCGGGATCTGATGACCACGTTGCGACGGGTCCCCCATTCGCGAGGGGATGGCTTGGTGGCCCCGGTGGCAAAAGATCGAATGCCCTTGATGAAGGACCTGCGCGTCCTCTACGAGCCATTCTTCCCACTCGGGGCGCTCGCAGCTCAGGTGCGCGCTCGCCAGGACGGAGCGCTCGTTTTCGAAGTCCTTTCCAGGGAATTTCCTTTGAAGGCGTATCCACTGATCGTCCTGGAGGATTTGCCCTCGCCGAGGCCCGATGCGTTTGGGGAGCTGGGCCGACTCTGGTTCGGCGGACCTCAAGGCCTCAAGGCCTATGCACGCTCCGACCTCGAGAGCGATGTGCAGGCCCAGGTGCAGCGCGTGCTGGATGCCCTTCGCCGCAACGCGGTTTCCACCTTTGCTTATCGGAGCGCGACGCGCGGTGCCCTCAACTCTCGCGAGAAATACGAAAGCGTGACGAGGCTGGAACGATCGCTCAGGAAATCCACGCTCAACCAGAGGGAGCTGGTCCAACTCACGATCGAATTGGCAGACCGGCTCTCGCCGCATGGCGCCGAGGTTCCCGTCTTCTTGAGCGATGCGCTCGCGGTGCCGATCCCCAACCCGGCGTTTCCCAGCGGCGTGGTCGCCGTGGAGTCGACCAACTCGGCCCGGACCTCGCCGTCTTCCTCGGTCAGTCCGTCTCAGGAACACGTGCAGGCCGGTAACGGCCCGTAAGCATGCCCGAGTACCCGGACGTCGTGGTCTACGTCGAGCACCTGCGACGCAGGCTGGTCGGGCAGACCTTAGAGAAAATTCGAATCGCCAGCCCGTTCGTCCTGCGCTCCGCGGATCCTCCGTTGCGAGACGCCGAGGGCAAGCGCGCTCTTGGCGTTTCGCGCCTCGGAAAGCGGATCATCCTCGAGCTGGAGGGAGATCTGTTCCTCGTTTTTCATTTGATGATCGCCGGCAGGCTGCATTGGCTTGCAAAGGGCGGAAAAATCCCCGGGCGCCGTGGGTTGGCGGGTTTCGATTTCGCGAACGGCACGCTGCTGCTCACCGAGGCCAGCTCGAAGAAACGAGCCTCCCTCCACCTGGTGCGCGGCCGGAGCCTGGTCAATGCCTTCGATCGCGGCGGACTTGAAGTGGTGGACGCCGACGCCAAGAGCTTCCGGGCCGCGCTCGCTCGCGAAAACCACACCCTCAAGCGCGCTCTGACCGATCCCCGCTTGTTCAGCGGCGTTGGCAATGCCTATTCGGATGAGCTGCTTCACCGCGCGAAACTCTCGCCGGTCAAGCTTACCTTTCAGCTCAGCGAGGAGGAGCAGATTCGGCTCTACCATGCCGCTCGCGAGACGCTGCTCGAGTGGGCGGAGCGATTGCGCACGGAGGCCGGCGACGAATTTCCTGAACACGTCACCGCATTTCGCAAGGAAATGGCGGTGCACGGCAAATTCCGACTACCCTGCCCGGTTTGCGGCGCACCCGTTCAACGGATTGTGCATGCCGAGAACGAAACCAACTACTGCCCTCGATGCCAGACCGGTGGAAAGTTGCTCGCGGATCGCTCACTTTCCAAGCTGCTCAAGGACGACTGGCCGCGCACCCTGGAAGAGTTGGAAGAGCGGGTCAACCGGCCGCCCGCAGCCGCAATCTAAACGCGGTGCCCCGAGGCTCGTTGTCCTCGACCCAGATCCGGCCGCCGTGGGCCTCCGCGGCCAGCCGGCAAAAGACCAGACCTAGCCCTCGGCTGGTGCGCGCCAATGAGACGGTGTTGTCCTCGAGCTGGACGTACTTTTCGAAGATTCGCTCCCGATACGCCCCCGGAATGCCCGGCCCTTCGTCCCGGATGCAAAACTCGAGATAGCCATCGGCGGTGCTCGCTTCGACCTTGATCGTTCCACCCGGCGGCGAGTACTTGAGCGCGTTGTCGAGTAAATTTTCCAGCAATCGCAATAGAAGGTCCCGGTCCACCACGTGGCGCTTGACCCGAGGCGATAGCTCGACGGAGATTTTCTGCTGCCGTTCGTCGGCCCGCCTGCTCATCACCCCTAGGACTTCATTGAGCAGCGATGGCACGTCGACGTCGGAGAGCCGCGGGACGAGAGCCCCCTGCTCGCTGCGGCTGATATCCAACAAGTTGAGCACCATCCTTTGCATCGAATCGGCCGCTTCGTGAATGTCGCGCGAGGCCTCTCGCGCGTCTTCAGAGAGGTTTGGCTCTCGGACCAGGAAGTGCGCGTTGGCAAGAATGCTGGCGATCGGATTCTTGAGATCGTGGACCACCAGGTTGATCAGCTCTTCTTTTCGCTCCTGGGCCCGAATCACCGCGTCATGCTGCGAGCGGATCAATTCGTGCCCCTGCTTCAGGTCGTCGGTTAGCCGGCGCATCCACAACAGCGATTTCACCCTCATCAATAACTCGGTCTTATTGATCGGCTTGCCGACGAAGTCCGCCGCGCCGAGAGATCGCGCCTTTTCTTGGGTTGCGGGATCGGTCAACGCGGTGAGGAAGATGATCGGCGTATCGACGGCTGAGTGGAGGGCGCGGATCCGCCGAGACGTCTCGAAGCCGTCCATCCCCGGCATCAGGACGTCGAGCAGAACCAGGGCTACGGCGTCCTTCTCGCACTGCGCAACCGCCTCGTCTCCGTTTTCGGCAACCACCACCGAATAGCCGGCACCCCGAAGATACGACTCCAGCAGTTGCCGATTTTCGGCTTGATCGTCGACCACCAGGATGTTCTCGGCCGGGCTGGTCGGATCACCGCGCACCGTGGCCCTCCCAGCTGTCCGCCGCCCGACGATGGCAACTCAAGTCCGGGTGCAAGCGGTCGCGCTTATATCGTCTCACACCGAAATTGTTAACTTTGCGTTCGGGTAGGCCAGGCAGGTGCGACACTCGCCTACGTGCCGCGCCGCACATCTCTCAGAGTGAACTGGGGTTGACTCGGCGCCTAGTTGTTGCCCTATTTTTCCACGATCTCGCTCTGCATCGGCCGTAGCAGGGCCAACAGCTCGCCCTTTTCGCGCTCTCCGATCTTGAAGGTGTCGAGCGATGCGACCAGGTCCTGAAGCAGTGCATCAAAGTCATCGCTCGAAATTCCCATCGCTTGATGCGCGGTCTTCATGTCCTTGCCGGCGTAGGTGCACGGTCCTCCACTCGCCTGACAAATCTGCTCCACCAGCAATTGCACCAATCGGGGGCGGTTCGCGTGGGCGAAGAAGGCACTGATCCGCTTGTCGTTTGCCACTCGGGTGAGGAAGTCGTCGATCACTGCGGTCAGTGCTTCTTTGCCGCCGAGCCGGTCGTAGAGCGACCTGCTGTCGGTCGTCTTGACCTCCTCGCTCGTCGTCTTGCAGCCCGCAACGAGAGCAAGGGTGGTCAAGAGCACAGCGCACGCCACCCGTCCGAGATTCACCGCAGGCCCTCCCACCGATCTACTTTAGCTCTTCGAAGCGCTGCTTGTGAGTCGCTTTCGCCAGGGCTTCCTCGAGCTTGATCCGACCGGACTTCACCATTGCGAGCAATCCATCGTCCATTGCCTGCATCCCCTGTTGCTTACCGCCCTGGATGATCGAGGTGAGCATCTGGGTATTGGCTTCGCGAATGACGTTCGGCAATGCCGGATTTTTGAGAAGGATCTCGAACACCGCAACCCTTCCGTTTCCATCCGCGGTTCTGAGCAACAGTTGGGAGACCACACCCGCGAGGGACTCGGAAAGCATGGTGCGGGCTTGGGCCTGCTGATCGGTGGGAAAAGCGTCGATCAGGCGATCGATCGTCTTGGCGGCACTGTTGGTGTGAAGCGTGGCGAACACCAAAATCCCCATTTCCGCCGCGGTAATCGCCAGCGAGATCGTTTCGAAGTCACGCATTTCTCCGACCAGGATCACCTCGGCATCTTGCCGGATTGCGGCGCGAAGCGCGCTTCCGAAGCTCTTGGCGTTGGCTCCGATCTCCCGCTGGGAGATGGTGCACTTCTTGTTTTGGTGAACGAACTCGACGGGATCCTCGATCGTCACGATGTGCTTGGCGGAAGTCTCGTTGATTCGATTGATGATCGCCGCGAGGGTGGTGGACTTGCCGGATCCGGTCGGGCCGGTCACCAGGACCAAGCCCTGCTCCAAGTCTGCGAGGGCGCCCAGCGCCGGCGGCACCCCAAGCTCGTCCAAGGTTTTGATTTTCGCTGGAATCAGTCGAAAAACGGCCCCGGCCCCGTTCTCCTGATTGAAGAAGTTGACGCGAAATCGCCCGACTCCCTCGATCGCATACGCCAAATCCAGGTCCCAGGTTCGCTCGTAGTGCAACCATTGACTCTCGGACGCGACTTCTCGCAACAGCTCGCGCAGCGGAGAATCGGTGAAAGCCTGCCAGCTCGGGATCTCCTCCAGTTGGCCATGCTTGCGAATGTGCGGCCGCAGCCCTGCGGCCAGGTGCAGATCGGAGCCATCCTGGTCTTTCACGTAGCGAAGCAATTGATCGATGCGCGCCATTGGCGAATCCGAATCAGAGGAAACGTTTGATATCTTCGCACTGCCGACGCGCGACCTCTTTGGAGATCGTGCCCGCTTTCACCAGCTCCGCCAACGAGTCGTCGAGGAGCACCATTCCCTCCGATCGAGCGGTCTGCAGGATCGATCGAATCTGGAAGGTTTTCTGCTCGCGAATCAGATTGGAGATGGCCGGCTTGACCAAGAGAATCTCGATCGCGGGAACTCGACGCGAGCCATCGGCGGTAGGAAGCAGCCGCTGAGAAACGATCGCCCGAAGCGACTCGGAGACCATCGCGCGGATCTGCGATTGCTGCTTGGGCGGAAAGACGTCGAGGATCCGATTGACGGTTCGAATCGTGTTGTTGGTGTGGAGGGTGGCCATCACCAGGTGTCCGGTCTCGGCGGCGGAAATCGCCAGCGAGATGGTTTCGAGATCCCTCAGCTCGCCAATCACGATCACGTCCGGGTCTTCACGCAGCGCCGCCCGGAGTGCGGCGCCGAACGAAGCGGTCTGGGTCAACACCTGCCGCTGATTGATCACCGCGCGCTTGGAGGCGTGTACGTATTCAATCGGATCTTCCACGGTGATCACGTGGTCGGGCCGCTGCTCGTTGATCAGATTCACCAGCGCCGCCATCGTCGAGGACTTGCCGCACCCAGCGGGCCCGGTGACGAGCACCAATCCTTGATGGAAGTCGGTGAGCCGCCCCAGGCTTTGTGGAAGCCCGAGCTCCTCGAGGGTTGGAGGCGAAGGGGGGATCGGCCGAAACACGCCATCGATGCCGCGCTGCTGGCGATAGATGTTCCCGCGGAAACGGCCCACGCCGCTGACGCTATAGGCGAAATCGAGATCATGATTCTCCTCGAAGTGCTTGCGCTGCTCCGCGGTGAGCACCTCGAGCAGGATCTTCTCGGTGTCGGGCGATCCAGTTTCTCCCTCGAGCGGTCTGAGCTTGCCGTGAATTCGCACCTGGATCGGCGAGCCGCTGTGCAGGTGCACGTCACTCGCCTTGAGCTGAACGGCGCGGGCGAGAATCCGCTGCAGTGCCCCCGCGGTCCCCGCGGCCGGTCTTGCGGTGGAGAGCGTCGGGCTCGCGGCTGGGCGCGAAACGCCCACAGCGGTGGGCGAGACTTCGGGAGCGGTCGGAGCGGGGCGCGGGAGGGCCGAGGTCGGGGTGAGCTCGATCGCGGCACTGCCCTGTGCGGCGCGCTGTTTGGCCAGGTACTGCTGCTGCGCGGAGAAAAGCCACTCGAGCTGCTTGGGGGTGAGAAACCCGAGATGGCGCAACACATCCGCCAGCTTGATGGTTCCCTGCTGTCCGGCGTGGCGCATTGCCGCGTTGAGCTGGTCTGGGCTGATCAGCTTGTAGTGGACCGCGAGTCGGCCCAGCAGGGCCTGGTCCGGCGGCAAATTCATCGAGCCGCGATGTTAACGTATTTACAGTTCCTCGAGGAACTCGTCGTTGTAGGTGTAGCGCGACAGTCTCTTGACCAGAGCCTCCATCGCCTCGACCGGTTTTGCCGCGAAGAGCATCTGCCGCAGTTTCTTTACCTTCTCGTACTCCTTCGGGGTGAAGAGCTTCTCCTCTTTCCGGGTGCCCGATTGGGGGATGTTGATCGCCGGGTAGATGCGCTTTTCGGAGAGAAGTCGATCGAGGGTGACTTCGGAATTGCCGGTCCCCTTGAACTCCTCGAAGATCACCTCGTCCATCCGGCTGCCGGTGTCGATCAAGGCGGTTCCAATGATCGTCAGCGTGCCGGCCTCCTCGGTCGAGCGGGCCGCGCCGAAGATCCGCTTCGGACGCTCGAGGGCGCGCGAGTCTACGCCGCCGGTCAGGGTTCTTCCGGAGCTGTCTACTTCTTTGTTGTAGGCGCGCGCGAGTCGAGTGATCGAGTCGAGCAAAATGATCACGTCGCTCCCGGATTCCACCATCCGTCGCGCGCGCTCCAGCGCCATCTCGGCGACTTTGAGGTGGTCGCCGGTTGGGCGATCTGAGCTGGAGGCCAACACTTCCGCCTTGCTGCCGATGCTGCGTCGCATGTCGGTCACTTCCTCGGGCCGCTCGTCGATCAACAGCACCATCACGTGGACTTCGGAATGATTCGCGATCACCGCCTGAGCAATCCGCTGAAGCATGATCGTCTTGCCGGCTTTGGGCGGCGACACGATCAGGCCGCGCTGCCCTTTTCCGATCGGGGCAATCAAGTCGAGCACCCGGGTTACCATCTCGCGCGGACTGTGCTCGAGCTTGAGCCGCTCGACGGGATCGACTGACGTCAGATCATTGAAGTGCGGGCGTCGCGAAATTTCCTCGAGGGCAGCGCCGTCGACCGTCTCCACCTTCTGGATTGCACCCTTGTTGCCGCGCATTTGCGCCTGCGCGGTCAGATACTGACCTTGTCGGAGCCGAAGCTTCTGGACCAGATTCTTGGGCATCTCGGGGTCTTCCGGGGTGGGCAAGAGGTTGCGCCGAATCTGCCTGAGAAACGCGTTCGGACCCTTTGCCTCGGTGTCCAACACCCCCTCCACCGCCACCAGTTGCGCCGCGGGGACGGGTTGCTGCCCAGTCAAGGCTGGGGCCTGACCCAACGGCCGCTGTCCCGGTACGGCGGATTGTTGGGCAAGCCGCGCCTGATACTGCTGAAGCTCCTGGGGGGTGAGAAGCACCTGCACCTGCTGTCCATCCGGCGCCGTCTGCATCCGGTAGGCCTGACCATCCGGCGTGAAATAGACCGGTGCTCCCCGGCCACGCCGTCGGCGGCGCCTGCGCCTTCGTCCCACCGGGGTGCCGAGCTGGACGCCAGGTTGGCCGATCGCCGCGCCGGGCGCTCCGGCCATGGACCCATCGACTAGATTCATTTCCGGTGCTTCATCGTCCGTGCCGTCGTCGCCGTCATCCCCGCCGTTGGGATCATCGGGCGCAACTGTCCGTGTCGGTGAAGAAGCTGGCTCTGAGGGATCGGGATTGGGATGTGGCCTGTCTGGGTTTTCCATCGGTATGTCTTCGAATGTGATCGGCTGGTGTCAGGGCGGCAATAGGAGCGCTAACGCAGCGAAGGACATCGGCCGAGTTTTTGGACAGGAAGTACAAAATGCGGGGTCGGTTGGCCCCGCCCGGCGCGTGACCTCACGACCAAAACCACCGACTTCCTGAATGTCTCCGGTGGCACCACGCCATCCGGGGGACAAGCTGATACTAACTATCAAACCCCGAAAAGTTCAATCAAAGTGCTACGCTTTGGCAAAGCCTGGTGGGATTACTCGACTTTCAGGGTAAAGGGCATCATCGCCTTGACCGTCGGCTCGAGCAGAAACGCTTGCTCCAACCCGAGCTCCTTGGCGAGTGCCTGCAGACCTTCGGGTAGACCGCCCTTGGAATCGGAATGCTCGCCAAACACGCGGGCAAGAAAGCCGTCGTCTGCCGCGAGCCCTGCGAACAATCCGCGCGGCTCCGAGTAGATGACCAGGTCCACATCGGCTCCGTCCGGAATTCCGGCCTTGCGCCGGGCCGCCTCGATCGCGTCGAAGATGCCGCCGAGTTGATCCACCAGTCCACGCGCCTGCGCATCTTTGCCGGACCAAACCCGGCCGCGAGCAATCTGGTCCACGCGCTCCTTGGACAGCTTTCTCGACTTGGCCACTTCGCTGATGAAGTTGTCATAGAAGCTGTCCACCCATTTCTGCGCCTCGGCTTTTTGAGTCGGCGTCCAGGGATCCCAGACGTTGAGGAAATCCGAGAGATCGCCCCGCTTGATCGTCTTGTGATGAATCCCGAGCTTGTCTGCGAGCGGGGACAGCCCGGGTTTGAGCAGAAAGACTCCAATGCTTCCGGTGATTGCAGTCAGCGGGGCAAAGATTTGGTCGGCCCCCATCGCGGCGTAATAGCCGCCCGACGCAGCCACATCGCCCATCGAGGCAATCACCGGCTTCTTTTTCCGCGCCTCGACGATCGCCTGGTACATCAAGTTTGAGGCGAGCCCATCGCCGCCCCCCGAATCGACGCGCACCACGATCGCGTCCACGCTGTCATTATCGGCCGCCCGGCGAATCGCCTTGACCACCGTGTCCGAGCCGACGCTCTGGGTTAGCCCGAATGGGTCGCGCTGGCTCCGGCCGGGGGTAATCAGCCCCACGATCGGGACGATCGCGACCTGAGGTCGTCGTCCCCAGTAGGTGTCTCTCGTTTGTTGGGGACGATAGGTGGGCTCGTAGGTTGCGTTCGGGATCCACTGCGCAACGCGACTTGGAATGTCGGCGATGGTGATCACCTCGTCGATCAGACCCAGTGATTTAGCGCGCTGCGGAGTCAACAGTCCCTCTTTCCAGGCATCTTCGACTGTCTTCTGATCGATTTTGCGCGCCGTCCGCACCGCGGTCTGAAAGAACTGAACGTCGGTGTCGAGGTACGCGTTGATCGTCTCTTCTTGCTCCTTGCTCATCTGCGAGCGGGTGAGGGCGTCAGGCGCATTCTTGTAGGCGCCCACTCGAGCCACGTCCCAACGGACCCCGAGCTTGTCCATCGCATCGCCAAGGAAGACCGCGCTGGCGCTAAACCCGTTGATCGGAAGCTCGGATTCCATCACCGCGTAAATTTTGTCCGCGGTCGAGGCCATCAGGTATTCGGCGTCACCCGCAATCAGCAGCACCGCGATGACCTTTTTCCCAGCCGATTGCAGTCGCTGGATCGCTTCGCGTAACTCCACCGCGTGGCCGAGGCCCAGCCTCGGCAAAGAGCCGACCTTGAGCACGACGCCGCGAAGTTGAGGATCTCTTGCGGACTCGTCCAACAGGCGCACCAAACGCAAGTACGGATCGCCGTCGCCCAGGCCGAGCAGCTCGAGCGAAGCATTCGACGGAGGATTGAGCCAATGCTCCAGGTCCACCAGCATCACCTTGCCGCCGGAGAGGCTGAACGCTGGGTATTTCTGGAATGAAATGCGGGCGGCGACGAGGTAATCCAAATTGGATGAGGCGACGCCTTGCGAGTAGGTGAGCCCGAAGTTTGAGGCGTTCAAGGTCAGCGCGACCTGGAAGGTGACATCGTTCGGCGAGCGAAATCCGTGAGATAGGCCGGCGCCGAGTACCAGCCCGCGAAGGATTTCGGCCTGAAGCGTGTACTGCGCTCTTCCGGAGCTGAAGCCGCCGATGTCGTTGAACAAGTAATCGAGCCCGACGGTGAGCCGCTCACCGATCGGACGGATCCCCGCGCCGATGTCGTAGAGGCGCGGAAAGGTCAGCGTTCCTTGACTCGGATGATCGATGTTCTTGACCACGCCCGCGAGCGCGAACTGGCGGATCGGGCGCAGGGTGAGCCCCAAATCCCAGCTGGTGATCTGGTCGAGGTTCACGTCCGAGGAGGAGTAAAGGTTGAAACTGGTCCCCAAAGACAGGAGTCGAGAGCCGAGCGCGAGGGACCAGGACGTCTTGCGATGGTTTTGGCTGTTGCCAGGAGTTCCACGGACCCACTGAATTCCGAAGCCGAGGCCGATCAGGTCGAAGAAGCTGTCGGCCAGGTAGAGCCCGTCGACGACCTCGCCTCGGTTGACGCTCCGCTCGTGCAGGTAGAACAGCTCGGCGCTTTCGACAAAGCGCACTCCGGCGGGATTGACCACCGGCGCCGTGGATTGGTCGACCAGGGCGGCCCCCGTAGGTGGCAAGGTCGCGCCGCGAGAGGGATCGCGGGTGGTGTGCTGCAGCTCGCCCGTTTGGGCGAAAGCCACGGTTGAGCAACTGAGCAGGACAACCACAGATGCAGAACCGCGCAAGGCGCTCGATCGAGATAGCACGGGTGCGCTCGGAGTTTGGGGCGGGCCACCCATAGCAGAACACCCTCTTGCCGGTACAAAATTGTTCTGCTCTCTCGAGGCACTTAAGGCCGCAGTATCACTGTAATGTTGAGCGTTCGCTTCCGGATCTCCGCTTGCGCCCCTTAGAATGCCCGCAGCGTGGCAAGGTCCGTCTTGATTCTTTGCGTTGCCCTTTCGGCTCCCGTTGCCAGTAGCTGGGCTCAAGCCACGGCTTGGGATTCTCCCGACGGCGGCGAACTCTTAGTGATGCCCGAGGACTATGAATGGCGCGTCACGGCCGACAATCCACCCCGCGACGCGGGGCAGAGGGAAGTCGCAAAGAAGAGTCGAGAAGATCCCTGCGCCGTTCAAGAGAAGCAGATTCAAGAGCGCAAGGCGTGGCTGGCGAAACGCGCTCGCGACCAGGCGACGAGAGGTGTGCCCGATCCGTATACTGGCGTACCTAATTTGACCGGAATCCATTGCGAACAACATCCTGAGGACGCGCAGTGCCGATTGGGGCCACCGCCTGCGTCGTTCGAGCCGGATGAGCTCTCGATCGATGCGATGAAAACTCCCGAGGACCGGGATCCGTACGTGATTGGGCTCAAGCGCGAGCTGGAGAGATGTCGCAGGAAATTCAGCAACTGAACACGCACATGTGGGACAGCACAGCACCACCGGCGCAACGCCGCTAATTTTACTTTCGAAGCTCGGCCCATATAGTCGTACGTCACGGCCACAGCGCTCAGAAGTCGCAACCACTTGAAATCCAAAACGAAAACCAAGACCGCCCGTTCTTCCAAGGGACAAGGTCAGCTATTTCTGATCCCAAAGGATTCGGGCCGCGCATCGAAATCCGCACGGCGCCTTGCGGCGGTGCCACTCAAAGCGAGCAAGGAACCCGCCGCCGAACCGCCAGCCTCGCCTCCTTCAGAGATTGCCGAGCTGCCTCGTCCGAAGTTGGTCCGGCGAGCGACGGCAGAGCAGATGGCCTCGCGCCAGCGCGAGATTTCGATCTCCGAGTTTTTCACCAAGAACCGCCACCTGCTCGGTTTCGACAGCCCTTCCAAAGCGCTGCTCACCGCTGTGAAAGAAGCGGTGGATAACTCGTTAGATGCTTGTGAGGAAGCTGGGATTTTGCCGGAGCTGCTTGTGGAGATCCGCCAGATCGCCTCCGATCGGTTCGTGATGGCGGTCGAGGACAACGGCCCCGGCATCGTAAAGGCGCAGATTCCGAAGATCTTCGGAAAGCTTCTCTATGGCTCCAAGTTCCACCGCCTCAAGCAAGCCCGTGGCCAGCAGGGCATCGGAATCTCGGCTGCTGCAATGTACGGACAGCTCACCACTGGTAAACCGATTGTCGTCACTTCAAAAACGGGCAAGGGCCGTCCCGCCCATCATTTCGAAATCCGGATCGACACCCGAAAGAACGCTCCGGTGGTGGAGGTGGATAAACAGCTGGAGTTGGAAAAGGACCATGGGACGCGGGTAGAGATCGAGATGGAAGCGGACTACCGCAATGGAAAGCGGTGGCTCGGTCGCTACCTCGAACAAACCTCGCTCGCCAATCCTCATTGCAAGCTCGAGTACCGCCGGCCGGATGGAGAGCCGCTGAGTTTTCCAAGAGCCGCGGAGGTCCCGCCTCGCGAAGCAGTGGAGATCAAGCCGCATCCTCAGGGCCTCGAGCTCGGTCAGCTGATGCTGATTCTCAAGGACTCGAGGGCTCGAGACCTGCGGGGCTGTTTGATGCACGAGTTCTCGCGCGTCTCGCCGACGATCGCGGACGAAATCCTCAAAACAGCAAGGATTGCTGGGAAGACCAAGGCCCGCGTGGTGGGCGAGGACTTGAAGCTGTCGGAGCAACTGCATAAGGCAATTCAAGCGACCAAAATCATGGCCCCGCCGACCAACTGCCTATCTCCGATTGGCGAGGAGCTGATCCACAAAGGGCTGACCAACTTCCTGACCGTCACTCAAGAAGAAGTGGAGCATGAAGACCTCGAGCAGCTCGAGCTTCAGGCCAAGAAAGGAAAGGGACGCAAGAAGGAGGAAGCGGCCCAAAAGATCGAGGACGCGAAACAAAAGGCGCAGGCGGACGCGATTGTCGAAGCCCAGGGTAAAGATGAAGGCGAGGAGGTCATCAAGGGCCACAAGTTCTTCATCACCTCGGTCACCCGACCGCCGAAGGTCTACCGGGGCAACCCGTTTCAGGTAGAGGTTGGGATTGCGTATGGCGGGCCGCTGCCGGGAGACAAGCCGGTGGAGCTCTATCGGTTTGCCAACCGGGTGCCCCTACTTTTTCAACGGGGCGCCTGTGGAATCACCGAGGCGGTGATCCGCACCGACTGGCGCAACTACATGCTGTCCCAGCCAAAGGGATCTCTACCCGTCGGCCCGATGATTCTCTTCGTGCACATCGCATCGGTTTGGGTGCCGTTCACTTCGGAGTCCAAAGAGGCGGTAGCGCACTATGCGGAGATCACTTCGGAGCTTCGGCTCGGCTTGCAGGAGTGCGGACGCAGGCTGGCCGCCTTCGTGCGCAAGCGCCAGAGCGCGGAGTACGAGTTGCAGCGGCGCTCCATTTTCGAGCTGTATATTCAAGAGATCGCCCAGAGCATGAAGGGCTTGCTGGGCACCAGTCCCGAGAAGGTCAAAACCGATTTCATGAAATTGGCGAATAAGTTTACCGGCGGCGAGCTGACCGATGAAATCCTCACCCGCGCTTCAGAGAAGTTGGCGGCGCGGCCGCGGACTGCCGAGGCCGAAATGACGAAGGAGGAGCAGTAACCGTGTCTTCGATCGGCCCTCGCGCCGCCAAAGCCCACGCCGCGAAGACGGTGAAAAAGCTGGAGGGCTTGGCCAAAGACACCCTCCAGATGGTCAAGAGCGGAAAAAATCCGCACATGTCGATCCCCACCCGTACGCTGGCGAACGTGCGGTTCAACCAAAAGAGCCAGGTGATCGAGCTCAAGGGCGACAAGCAGAAGCGCTACTTCTTCAATGTCGGCCAGGCCAAGCGCTTCATGCAGATGTTTCTGGTCGCCAATGCATGCAAGGAGCTGATCGGCGTCGACAAGACGACCAGCATCCGAGACCTCTATTACATGACCAAGCACACGCTTGGGGAAAGTCGCCAGAATACCTTCGAGGAGCAGGAGGAGTCGGATCCAATCATTGAGGATCTCGAAGTCACCGTCGATGCGTTGCGCGAGGAGCTCAATCTGTTTGCCTCCAATCGTGGCTCGCTGGTGGGAGAAGTCACCCTCGTCGATGCGGGCGACGTGATCGATGGCAGGAGGATGGGTTCGGGGGGCTGGTCAATTCCCTCGATCGTCGAGGACAACGTCATCCAGTTCCGCAAGTGCGATGCCAAGTTCATCCTGCTGGTGGAAAAGGATGCGGTGTGGCGTCGGCTGAACGAGGACAGGTTCTGGAAGAAACACAAGTGCATCCTGGTGACTGGGCAGGGTCAGCCGCCTCGCGGCGTGCGCCGGCTATGCCGACGAATGACCCGGGAGCTCAAGCTGCCGATGTACGTGCTGGTCGATAATGATCCGTGGGGTTTCTACATCTACTCGGTGCTCAAGCAGGGCTCGATCAACCTCGCCTACGAATCGATGCGAATGGCGGTACCGGAGGCGCGTTTCATTGGGCTGTCCTCGTTTGACAAAGAGAAATTCAAGCTGCCCAACAACGTGGTGATCCGGATGGAGGACGTGGACATCTCGCGGGCGAAGCAGATGCTCAGCTACCCATGGTTTCAGCGCAAGGAATGGCAGCGCGAGATCGAGCACATGGTGAAGAGCGGAGCGAAGTTGGAGATCGAGTCGCTCTCCAACCGGGGCATTTCGTTTATCACCGAAGAGTACTTGCCCAAGAAGCTGAAAGACCGCGACTGGCTCGCCTAGACCCCCGTTCCCGTTTAAAATCAAGGAGTTAGAGTAGTCACCGGTGACTACTCGAGCCGCTGAGGCTCCTTATCCGCCTGAGGTCGAGCCAGCCTTGGTCGATTCCGATTGCGCAGCGGCGCTCTTTTTCTTGGCTACCCAGGCGCGCATGCGTGAATCGAGCGTGGAGAGCGGCAACGCTCCATCCGCGAGCACCTGATCGTGAAACTCGCGGATGTCGAAGCGCTCGCCCAGCTCCTTCGAGGCGAAGGCACGCAGTTCCTTGAATTTCAGCTCGCCCAGTTTGTAGGCGAGAGCTTGGGCTGGCCAGTTGATGTATCGGTCCACCTCCACTTCGATGTCGTGGTCGGTTTTCCCGGTGTTGTCGCGGAAGAACTGGCGCGCTTGCTCGCGAGTCCAGCCCAAGGAGTGCATCCCGGCATCGACCACCAGTCGAATCGCTCGCCACATCTCGTAGGTGAGTTGGCCGAACTTTGAATAGGTGTCTTTGTACATGCCCAGCTCGGACCCGAGGGACTCGGAGTACAGGCCCCAGCCTTCGATGTAGGCGGTGTATCCGCCGAAGCGGCGAAACTTCGGCATCTCCAGCTCTTCCGCCAACGCAAGTTGCAGGTGGTGGCCGGGAACTGCTTCGTGAAGCGTGAGCGCTTCCATTTCCCACTTCGGCCGGGTCTTCAAATCATAGGTGTTGGCGTAGAACACTCCGACGCGAGCGGCCTCCGCAGAGCCCCGCTCGTAGTAGGCCGTGGTCTGCACTTTTTCCGAGTGAGCCGGGACGGGCAAGACTCCGTAGGGCTGCCGCGGCAGTTTTCCAAAAAGCTTCGGCAGCTGGCCATCGATCCGCTTGGCGATGTCGCGGTAGGTGATCAGCAACAGATCTTTATCGGTGAAGAAAAATTGGGGATCCGTTTTCAGGAATTTGAAGAACGCCGGCAGATCTTCCTGGAAGGAGGTCTGGCGCATCAGTTTCTCCATCTCCGAGCGGATTCGAGCCACCTCGGAGAGGCCGATCCGGTGGATTTCCTCCGGCGAAAGCTCGGTCGTGGTCATCGTTTTGACTCGCAGCGCGTACCAGGCCTTCCCATTCGGTAGCGCGCTGAACGCAATCGCGGTTCGCGCCTTGGGTTCGTATTCCGTGGCGACGAAATCGCGCAGCTTGCGAATCGCCGGAAACACGGCCTCACGCACCGCCGCCAAGCCCTTCTCGCGCAGCCTCGTCTGATCCGCCGCGGGGATCGACGAAGGAAAGTCCTTGAACGCGGTTTGATAGACCGGGCTCTGCGTGGGATCGCTCGGAAGGTGCCGTTCGATGTTCTTAGCGAGATCCGAGAGGGTCATCCTCGGCGGCGTGATGCCCTTTTCGAGTCCTTTGCGAAGCAACAGGATGACCTGATCCACATGTGCGGGAAAGGCCTGAAGACGTTTGATGAGATCGGTATAGTCCTTCTCTTTGGCGAGCCGAGTTCGCGCGACCAGATCGGCCAGCTCCTGGGTCGGCGTTCTCAGTGGGCCGATCTGCCAGTATTCGAACGGGAACTTGTCCTCTTCTACCGAGACCGCCGCGTTGCGAAGGGCGAGGTCGTAATTGAGCTGATCCGCGGAGGAGAGCTGGCCCCGATCGAAGGACTTGAGTTTTTCTAGAGTCTGCTGGTCGTGTTGCTTACGTTTGGCGATGGCATCGAGAGACAAGTTCGTCCATCGATCGTTGTAGCGAGGATCTCCGAGATTGGTGGCGAAGGTCGGATGCTCTTTGAGATTGTATTCCCATTCAGCATCGAAGAACTGATGCAACCTTTTGGCCGCCTCTTTGTCTTCAGCCGACCAGCCCTGCAGGGGAGCGAGGACCGCACCCAAAGTAAAGAAGACAATCTTGGCGTTGATGGATTTCATGTCGGGTCTCCCGTTTGCCGGACGACTTCAAATTGAAAAAGCGCGTTCTACAACCACGACGGCGTTAGCTACTACAACATGGAAACCTCCCCCCTCTACTTAAGACAGCTGTTGCTCGGTCCGATGGAGAATTTTGTATACCTCGTCGGTTCCCCCGACGCGAAAGAGGTGGCGGTGGTGGACCCCGCCTGGGACGTGGAAGCCATCGAGCGAGCTGCGGCTGAGGACGGCAAGACGATCTCCTGTGCGATCGTTTCGCACTCCCATATGGACCACATCAACGGTCTTCCCGAACTGTTGCGCTCCCACGATATTCCGGTCTACGCACAGAAGGACGAGCTGGAGTTTTCGAATGAGCTGCGAAGAATCTCCGATTCGGTGAGGGGGCTGTCTCCGGGCGACGAGATTCCAGTCGGGCCGCTGCAACTCAAGGCGCTGCACACCCCGGGTCACACGCCAGGCTCGCAATGCCTGTACTTCCGCGACTCTCTGGTATCGGGCGACACGCTGTTCATCGAGGCGTGCGGCCGTTGTGATCTGCGCGGAGGGGATCCGGAAGCGATGTTCCGCAGTCTCTCGCAGGTCTTGATGAAGCTGCCGGATCAGACCCAGCTGTTCCCGGGTCACGATTATTCGGACATCCCCTCTTCGTCGTTGGCCGAGGCAAAGAAGAGAAACCCGTACCTCCAATTTCCGGATCTGCGCTCATTCATCGGCTACCGAATGCGACCTCGCGGTTAAGGACGAGCCGCCCCCTTGACGGCTGGAGGGCGGCGCAATTTTTCGCGCGACCGCTTAAGATGCGAAACCGGATGACTGGCGACGTCACCAGCTCACTGCCACCGGTGCCGACCTTCCTCGATGGTGAGAAGGTTTGCGGCAATTGCAAGTTATGGCAACCGCATTCGGTCGATCACCGCGGTTGGGTAGGGCCTTGCCGACTGCAACCGAACCGGGGCTTGTTTCCTCCGAGCGCGCCGATCTGCGACTATTTCGCGCCGAAGGGGGCGGCCACCGTTGCTCCGAGTGCGTCAATTGCGCCGGCTCGGCCACTACGCAGCGTGGCGCCGGTGGTGGTTCGAAAACAGAAGGATGCTGAGCAACCGGTCGATTTGGGAGGAGATCTTGCGATGACCCGCGAGGAGCTGATGGAAATCTTTCGTGAGGCGGCCGGGACAGTCGACGTCCCGCTCGCGCCGAAGTGGGAAGGCGGGGTGATTCAGATCATCCCAGGAAAGCGGGAGCTGCAAGCCAAGGAATTGCCGATCGATGCTCTTTTTCACAAAGTGGTGATGATTCGCGACCGCCTGCGCACCCTGGAACAGAGGCTCAATGCCCATCCCAAGCTCAGCGACGCGGAGAAGGTGGAGCTGCAGCAATACATCACCCGGATTTACGGCTCCCTGACCAGTTTCAACGTGCTGTTTCGCGAGCGGGGCGATCAATTCATCGGAGCCAAGGGCGAGGACTAGCTTAGAGAAGAGGCTGTCTCGCGCGGGCGTGGCGTCGGGCTCCCCGAGGTCCACGAGGGTGGCTGAACACTTTTCTCAACTCTCTTCGAGTTTCATAATTACTTCGGTTGCTTGATGAAGCGGCCTGTTCTCATTTGACAAGTGAAAAGGGTTAACTCCTAACAGGTGGGTACGAACGCCATCGGCCGTGGCATAGCTTTACTTCGCCGGTGCAACCGTCTCAGCCAGCATTTCTCGCTCCGGAGCGAGCTCGCCTTCCCAGCGCGCGATTGCGGCGGTCGCCAGGCAATTTCCGATCAGGTTGACTGCGGTACGAGCCATGTCCATCAGCTGGTCAATACCCACAATGATGAACACCGGCTCGACGGGCAAATTGAAGGAAGCGACCGTGCCAAGCAACACCACGAGCGAGGCCCGCGGCACACCGGCCAACCCTTTAGTGGTCAGCATCAAAGTGAGCACGATCAGAATCTGCTGGCCCCAGCTCAGCGAGATGCCAGCGGCCTGGGCAACAAAAATGGTGGCCAATGACAAGTACAAGCTGCTGCCCTCGAGATTGAAGCTGTATCCGGTAGGAAGAACAAAGGCCACGATGTGTCGCGGCACGCCGACTCCTTCCATCGCCTCGATCGCGCGAGGGAGAGCCGCCTCAGAGCTTGCAGTGGCAAATGCGATTGAAAGCGGCTCGGTGATGGCGCGCGCGAACTTCCGGAGTGGAACACGCGCTAGCAACGCGATCGGGAGCAATACGAACAGAACGAATACAAGCAGTGCCACATACACCGTCGCGACGAGCTGCAACAGGTTTACCAAGACATTGAGCCCCATGTTCGCGACGGTGTAGGCAATTGCGGCCCCGACGCCGATCGGAGCGAAGAGCATGACGATATTCGTCAATTTGAACATCGTTTCCGCCAGGCTCTCCGAGAATCGCAGCATCGGCTGTCGCTTGGACTCGCTCACCAACGCAAGCGCAATCCCGAAGAGGATGCTGAACGCCACGATTTGGAGCAGCTGTCCCTCCGCTACCGATTTGGCGATGTTTTCAGGGAAGATGTGCAGGATGAAGTCTGTGGCGCTCTGCTTAGCCACCGGAACTTGGTCTGCTCGGGACGATGCCGGAAGCTGAATCCCCACGCCTGCCTTGCTGATGTTGATCGCCGCGAGGCCCACCAAGAGAGCGAGGGTGGTGGCGATCTCGAAGTAGATCAGGGCTTTGATCCCCAGCCTCCCAACCTTCTTGAGATCGCTATGTCCGGCGATGCCGACCACGAGTGTGGCAAACAGCAGGGGCGCCACGATCATCTTGATCAGGCGAAGAAAAACCTGCGAGAGCACTCTGAGGTTGAGTGCAACTTGAGGCCAATCGTGGCCGACTTCTGCGCCGACGACCATCCCGACCAGAATCCAGGTGGTCAGCGAACGCCGCGTGGCTGCATAGCCGAGCAAACCGATAATTGCCAGCCAACGTGCCGCGGTTGGAAGCCAAAAGAGGTTGAGACCGAAACCTTGAGCGACGCTCAGTAAAGCTGCCAAGGTTATGAAGAGGAAAGCCCCAAGCGCGAACTTGGATTTCATGTTGCTCCCGAACCGGCGCGCAATCTTCAGGGCTTGCCGTTTGATCGGCAATACATTTCGTTATCGAGAGGGTGTCCCGGGGCGCGGTTGCCTCTGATGGACGTACGCCTGAATTTCTTCCAAAAGCAACCGAGCGAGCCGCTCGGTAATCGGACCCGGCGATTGATGAAAGCTGGCGTGATCGATCCGGCGCACCGGCTGCACGTTGCGAGTGGTGGAAGTGATGAAGATCTCCTCCGCGGTCAAGACTTCGGCCAGCGATAGAGTTCGTTCGATCGCGCGCATTCCGGCTCGCGGCGCAATTTCGAGAACAACCTCGCGCGTCACGCCCAGAAGGCACCCCGAAGTCGGGGGTGGAGTGGTCACGGTCCCACCAATGACGCAAAAGAGGTTCGCCGCGGTGCACTCCGCGACTTCGTCACGCTCATTGAGCAAGAGCGCTTCTTCGAAACCTTGCCGATGCGCTTGCTCGAGATGCCAAACGTTGTTTAGCCATGCGGTCACTTTGGTGCCTGCGAGCGGGCTCGAGGCGTGGCGGCCGTTGGGCATTACTACGAGGTCGGCCGGTCCGACTCGGACGGGCAGGTCAGTGGAATAGATGAGCAGGTCAACCGCGGGCAGCCGCTCGTTGCTGCGCCACGGACTTCCTTTGTTGAAGACGAAATAGATGCGTATGCATCCGGACTGCACCCGGTTCGCCCCGATTACTTTCCGCACCGCCTCGAGCACAGTCGCCGGATCATGGGTAAGCGGTATCTGGACCCGGTCCGCGTCGCGGGCCAGTCGGTTCCAATGGCGCTCGAAGGCCCAGGGCACTCCTTCGTAGACCCGGATCGTGCTGAATATCCCCCAACCATTGAGCAGCCCGGCCTGTCCCGGTGAGAGCCGGATTTCAGAGAGTGGCTGCAGTTGATCGTTGTGAAAGAGAAACTCGTGCATCGCTCGGTTCTCCCACCGGGCCAGGCAGGGGCCTTGGCATCGTGGGAGAGCGCGGAGCAAAAATCAACCCTGCGCTGCCCAAGGGATGGAATCAGACTAGGTCGGCGGTGGCGTGAGACCGGCTTCGGATGTGCCACTGTCACACTGTGCCGGTGTGCCACCCGTTCTCGGTTGAGCGTAGCCGCTCGGGGGCGAGCCGTCGGCCGCGTCCTGGCGCGTCATTCCCCAGTCCTTGAGCCTCTTAAAAAGCGTCGAACGGGCTACCTTGAGCTCCTTGGCCACCCGCTCGCGGTTGTTCTTGCAACGGCGAAGGGCATTTTCCACAATTTGCCGCTCGAGCTTGGCCAACATCTCTTCGAGGGAGAGATTGGGTGGCATGTCCGGCACGGCGATGCCCACTTCCGGATGGATCTCCTCGTCGAACGAGAGATCCTTTGCGTCGATCATCGGCCCTTTGCGAAGCAGCAACGCTCGATGCACCACGTTCTTCAGCTCGCGGATGTTGCCGTGCCACGAGTGTCGCTGCAGACGCTCGAGCGCCTCGGGGGTGAAGCGGATTTGCTGGCCGCGCGGTGAGAACTTCCGGACGAAGTGGTCCGCCAAGGTAACGACGTCCGCTTGCCGGCTTCGAAGCGGCGTCAGGTGCAGCGGAACCACGCACAGCCGATAGTACAGGTCCTCCCGAAAACGCTGCTCCTTGGTCGCCGCGAGCAGATTCCGATTCGTCGCCGCAACGACCCGGACGTCGACGTGGATCGGCCGGGAGGCGCCCACCCGCTTGATTTCGCCGGATTCGAGCGCGCGCAAGAGCTTGGCCTGGAGATCCAGCGAAAGGTCTCCAATCTCGTCGAGAAACAGCGTTCCGCCGTCGGCCTCTTCAAAGGCGCCTCTTCGAGCGTTGGTCGCTCCGGTGAACGCTCCCTTCTCGTGCCCAAACAGCTCGCTTTCGATCAAGTCCTTGGAAATCGCCGCGCAGTTGACCGGAACAAAGGGGCGGTCCGCGCGGGTACTGCGCGCATGGATTGCCCGGGCCACCAACTCCTTTCCGGTACCGGATTCTCCGAAGATCGCCACCGTTGCCTGAGAAGGGGCGATCCGTTCGATGATTTCCGCCAATTGCCGCACCGATGGGTCTGCGCCGACAATGCCTTCGAACGCCTCGGCGTTTCGATGGCTGGATGCGGGCTCTAAAATCAGCTCGGTCTCGCCAATCCGCAGGACTGTGAAAAGCGGGATTTCGGCCTCCACAATCCGGATCCCTCCGATGAAGCTCCCATTGGTGGACTGCTTGTCCGAAACGTGGAACACCCCGTCCGCGCGCCGCAACGTGAGGTGACGGCCGGAGACGAAACGATCCACCACCACCACGTCCGATCGGGGGTCGGATCCCACGGTGAACGTCTCGCCGGCCAGTTTGTGGATTCGCTCTTCGTGTCCCTGGCGAACCCGCAGCTGGATTCGATGCTGTAGGCGCTCACCGGCATTCTCCTGGGGCATTCGCTCAGTTTTGGTGCCCGTGACCTCCGTCACGGCATCCGGGCTCTCCCCGCTGCGTTCCCGGTACACCGCGCGCCAGTGTCCGAGCGAAATGTCCGAGCCATCGGACAGCAGCGCGCGTTGGGTGGGCAATCCCGAGACGAGAGTCCCTCTTCCGGAGAGATCCTCGAGACTCACCTGCGAGCCATCGAATTGGATGGCGACTTGCTGTCGCGACACCTGTGGGTCGGGAATGACGACGTCGCTCTTCTCACCGCGCCCCAGAACGGTCCGCGGCCGATCGAGTCCGAACCTTAGGACTTCTTCACCTCTTCTAAAGAACACCAGCTCCGGCATAGGACAACCTCCGGACGGGTGTTTTGCAATTCACCTGCCAGGGCTGAAATTGGGACGGGCGAGAAAGCCGGTGATTTTGGCGGTCCGGAATTCAGGATTTTCCTTGTCCGCGGGAAGAAACGTCAGTCCCATCGCCATTGCCCCGAGGCGTTTTTGGGCGTCGGGCTCGACCTTGAGCTTCACATCGATGTTGGACTCGGCGTAGTCCACTTGCCTTGCAAGTTTGATCGTCCCGGAGGCGAGCAACTCGAGGTCGTCGCCCTTGCCCTGAAACTTTTCAATTCTTCCCTGGCCCTTTTCGAACTTCACTCTCGCTTCGAGATCTCCGATTGACAGCTTTTCCAGCGCGACCGGCATTAGCTGACCCATCACTGGAACGGTGATCGTTCCACCGTTGACGACCACTCGATCCAATTTCAGCGAAAGTGCGCCATTCGCCTGACTGAGATCGGCCTCCTTGCTTTTGCTCGGCCCGGGGATGGTGCTCGTTGGCATGTCCAAACTCAAATGGCCGCTGATTTTCCCGCTCGCGTCCACTCCGGTTACCTCTTTGAAGTTCGGATCGGAGGTATTCAGTCCATTGAAATCCAGTCGGATCGAGGTGCCACTAAAGCCGCCCATTCTCCCGCTGATGTTCCCGCCCATTGCGCTGCCGCCGAAGGCAACCCCGGGCGGAAACAACGAGGGGCGGATTGCCACCGATTTGATCAAGAACGCGGCAGGAGGATTCGCGTCCAGATCTTCGATCTTCTTGCTGATCCGAACGTTGGAGGCCGACACGCCGAGAAAGCCAGGCCCAATCCAGCCCATCTGGACTCGGATCCCTTGCGCCGACGCGTCCGAGACGATCCGCTGCCGGACGGCGTCGTACGGGAAGCTGAGCCAAAAACAAAACACAAACGCGAAAACGGAAAATGCCACGTAGCCTGCGATTTTTTGCCCGCGGCCAAATTTGAGCTTGATCGGCATGGCTACTGTTTCATCCGATACGTAGCGATCGTCGCCCACGCGGTGATGTTCTCGGCTGCAGGGCGCGGCTCGAGGCGCAAGTACTTGACTTTCACCACGCCGGGCCCGCGTTCCACCTCGCTGAGGAAGGCGACCAACTTGTCGATCCGGACATCGGGCATCATGATTTCTACCGAGCTCTCAACGATCTTTCCATCCGCCAGGGGCACTTCCCCCTTCGGATTCATCGTCGGAATCGACAGCCCGGCGCTGGTCCCTTTTTCTTCGACATAGCTGATCAGCGAAAGGTTGCTGGACTTGAGCTGTTGCTCGGTGCGAAGGCGGATCTGCTCGGCGTCGCGGTAGTTGGCGGCGAGGGCGTGCACCTCTCGAAATTTGATCAGCTTCTGTTCGGTGCGTCGCCGATAGCTGGCGGCGGTGCTCGCGAACGAAAACAAAAGGACGAGCAGGAAGAAAATGCCGACTGCCGAGCCGGCGATGGTCACCAGCCGGCGCTCCCGCGGAGAGAGCTGCTGAAAGCGCGATTGAATTTCCGCGAATAGGGCTTTGAGCTGTTCCATTGGATCTCACCCCGAGGGAGGAGTCTGCCCCACGTCGGGACAGTCGACTTGAACGTCAAGGCGGAAATTCACCTTCTGCCCATCTTTGCTCTTTTCCACTTTTCCTTCCTTGATCTCCTTGAAGCAGTGGAAGCCTTTAAGCGCGGCGGTGATCTGATCGATTTGCTTGGTGCTCTCGGTGTCCCCGCGCAGAACCACCCGGTCGAGGTCGACTTCAATCCGGTCGAACGTCACCGGGACTTCCGACGGGATCCGTTGGGCTACTTCCGCGAGCAGCGAAGCAGCCGAGAGCCGGGGAATGATCGCCGCGGGACTCTCCTTCCCCTTGAGCAGATTCAGCGCCCGATCGTAGTTCTTCTCGCATTGGCCAAGCACGCGCTGGGTGACGGTGCACAACAGGGCGTCTACCTGCTTGTCTCGGCTGGCCAGCACCGAGTTTCGGACGATGCCCGAGGCGATTAGGAGTGCCACCAAGACCGCGGCGTAGCTGGCCATCAGCCCGACTTTGCCGCGCAGGTAGTCGAAATCCCCCTTGAAAGCGAACTCTCCTCGCCGAAGATTCAAGAGCGCTCCCCGCGCGGTTACGGACGGTCGCCTCGCGGACAGCGAATAGGCCTGCACTGCGGAGCAGCTCGCCTCGGGCGGAATCGAGGAAGCTACTTCAGGCGGAAGCCGCAAACGGGCGACGGGAATCCCGAATTCGTCGCTCAGCTGCTGATCGAGACCCGCCAGCTTGGCGGTGCCGCCACACAAGTAGATCTGGGTGATCGAACGGCGGCTTCGCGCGGTGGAGGCTTTGAGGCAGGTGCGCGTCTCCCGAATCACCGGCTGTAATCCTCTGAGCAGCGCCTTCGCGGCCCGCTCCGCGCCGGCTCCCCTTACCGCCGGTCCAACCGCTCCCTGCGTCTCTTTCCACTGCTCTGCCTCGGGGAAAGAGATGGCGAATTCGGTGGCAATTGCCGTACTCAGAGCCTTTCCGCCCCCCGGGAACGTACGCACGTATTCGACATTAGCGGTTTTGCTCCCAATCGCGATTGTCGTCCGCTCATGACCGATGTCGAGGATCACGAATCCGCACTCCGAGTCGGCGGCGAAGCACTCGGGCGCCGCGGCGATCAGGTTCTTGTAGGCCAACGCCGGGTGGGTGACCACTCGGGGATCTAGCTCGAGCTGCTTGAGCGTTTCCAGAAGCTCGCGCAGCTGCTCTTTGCGCACCACGCCTACCAACAAGTCGCTCTTCTGATCGCCTTGCGCCCCGAGCTGATAGTCGAAAACCACTTCCGAGAGGTCGGAGGGAAGCTGGCCCTCGACCTCGAACGGGAGCGCTGCCTCGATTTGCTTCGACTCGGTAAAGGGTAGGGTGAGCAGGTGCGTCACCAGCGACTGCCCAGGCAGCGAGGTCACCACCTGGTCCCGGTGCAAGGCCTGGGGAGGAAAGAGCTGATCGAGAAGAGCTCGGAGCGCTTCGGTCAGCTGCTTTTCACCGCGGCGCACTTCGCCAAAGCCCCTGATCTGAGCGCCTCGCAGGGTGACTTCGGTGAGCATGCCTTTCACCGAGTAACTGCCCAAATCCAGTCCCAGGATTCTCGCCATCTTAGTCTTCTCTCCAGTAGACCAACCTACCCAACCCGTTGTCGTCCATCCGAATCACTGTTTCGATCGTCTTCTGCACCGAACCGGCTTCGCCGACCGACTTGATGCTGAAGGTGCTGGTCTTGTCGCTCACGAATCGGTTGCCTTGAACGTTGGCCTTGATCAGCGGATTGACCGGAACGCCAGCCAGCTCGAGCAGCGCCGCAAAGTCGTTCACCGACATCCCCATCCCGGGCAGCATCCGCGCGGCACGAATCCTGCGGATCAAATCCTCCATGAAATAGGGGTCGGCCAATTGCGCCGGCGCCTTGGTCGGATCGGCCATCGAGAGAATTGCGAGCCGCAGCAGCAGCGGATCATCGGTGTTGATGTTCAGCTTCGAGTTGATGTCCGTGTAGACGGTGAGGCGGTCCCTAAAGGCGGCCATGAATCGGTCGCTCACGCCGTGAACCATGTACAGCTCATCGAGCGTATCCATCACCGCGTTCTTGGTTTTGTAGCGGGGGACGTATCGGTCATAGAGTGAGTTCTCGTCCGAAAACCCCCTCGCGAATGGCTCCCCCTGACCGGTCAGGTTGAGGGCGGACTGGGTATCGTCCTCGTCGATCCAATCGCGCATCGCGATCACCACGTCCTGCGGATTGACCTTGACTCGATTGGCATCCTCGCGGTCGAAAATGAACTCGAATCGCTTGTCGCCCAACAAGTCGAGAAGCCGAGCCACCGTGGCTTGACTCGTCATCTGAAGCGCATTGAGCTTGTTGACGTTGAGCTTTTGTTCTTCATCTCCGATCGTCGCCAAGAAACAACCGTTGAAGCCTCCGAAGGATTGTCGTGCCACAGGGGTTTTCTCAACCCCGAACGGCTGCTGCTTGACCATCATCTGCAACATCTGACAGTCGATCCGCGCGAGCTTCCAGAGCTGGATGTTCATTCCGGTGGAAGGGGCCGCTCCCGACGTCCCGGGTCCGCCCGGTCGTGATCCCGTTCCACCACCCAGACCGCTCAGTAGCTGGGCAATATTTGGAATTTGAATGGTGTCGACTTGCTTCTGGAAGCGCAGCAACAATCGGGAGAGTCCGATGCCGCTCCGAGCGAGAAAATAGGCTCGGACCTCGTCCCGTTGATTGGTCGCAAGCTGCAGGTCAACCCGTGAATTGTAGGCGAATTCAGTCGCCACCGCGGTGAGGATCGCGATTGCGACGACCACGATAATTAGGGTCACTCCACGCTCCCGCGCAGCGCCAACTTTTTTATCGAGCCGGAGTCGCATCAGAATCTCGGGAACTCCGTGTTGAGCATTACCCGGGTCTGAGTGACGTACCGAACCTCTCTGCCGTTCTCATCGAGGGCGCGAATGGTGATTTTTACCCGCGTCGGAAGGATCGATTTCTTGTCGGTGCGCCGGGTATCCCACTCGTTCAGCCACTCCTTCTTGTCAGAGTCCCAGTAGGCAAACTCGAGCTGACGGATTCCTTCGAATAGGACGTCTTCCGTGCCCCCGCGATCCATCTTCTCATCGACGATCGGGTTCTCGCGCCGGATCAGGTCTCGCCGTCCTCGCGCCTGCCGGTCGGTAGAGCTCTTGACCGAATATTCCACCACCATCTGGTCCGATTCTTTTGCGTCGGTGTACAGGCGCTCATGGGCCAAGGACGTGAATAGCAGGCGATCCCGTGCTCCGATGAAGTTCGTGGGACGGTCGTACTGATCTCGGTAGCGCTTGACATCGTAACGATCGCTGACGAAGGCAGCCCCGATCTCTCGACAGATCCGATTGGCAGCGCCCCGGAGCATGCGGTAATTCCCAGCTTCCCCCTCCACCAGCTCCTTCGCCCGAAAACTGCTGGTGAACGAGGAGGCGATCATCACACCGATCATCGCGGTGATCGCGACGGCGATCATCACCTCGATCAAGGTGAAGCCCATCCGGTTGCGCCGGGCACGCGATTGGGGCGTTCGGCTCATGGTCCTACCCTTGGCTGTCGATTCGAGGGGAGGACGCCCGGCGGTAGTTGTGGGTTGAGCTGTTGTTGTGCGTTAACTGCCGCGTTCAGTTGAGCGGCCTGAAGGTTACCGTTGCGATCCGAGCCAGGTCCCATCGAGACGACGTGCGTCACCAGGTCCAACGTCTCGAGCTGTCTTCCTTCCCGCCAGCTGACGGTGAGATGAACCTCGCGCACCGCCTTGGTGAGTTGGTCGACCATTTGGTTGAACTGACCCTGCATCAGCCCCGCCATCGGACCGAGGGCGCTCGTTCCGCTACCGGAAGATCCGGCACCGGGGAGCGCGGAGCCGATCACGTTCGCGACCGAAGAGGTCCCCGTTGGGGAATTGGAAGAAGAACCCGAGGAGCTCGAGGACGATGATCCGCCGAACAGCAACGACAGCGGACTGTCCTTGGCTCCGTCGCCGCTAAGAGGGATGTTGAAGATGGCGCTGATCAGCTGCTCGGGAGAAACGCCTTGAGTCCGGGGCGCGAGGATCTTCGCACGCCACTTGAAGCTGCTCCACCCTTCATCAGAAAAGTCGCCGGACTTTTCCTCGTCGTCGTTGTTGAATCCTTTGTCGTAGAGGTCCTGCTCGATGTCGATCATCTTTGACCTTGCTAACAGCGACGCCACAGTCAATTTCTTGGTGTAGGCGTGCATCGCGACCGCGCCCGCGTTCAGATCAAAGATCGCCATCAGCGCCAGTCCCAGGATAGCCATCGAGACGATCACCTCGAGCAGGGTGAACCCTGCGGCGCTCTGACCAGATTTCATGACCGGGGCACCTCGAGCTGCTCGCCGACCACGGTCGTCTTGCCAGTCAAGGGGGCTACCTGGAGGGTCAAGGTATTTCTGCCCTGGCGCAGGAAAACCAGCGCCCTCTCGGTCATGCCCTGTGGAAAAAAGTAGAGGTAGGCCGTTCCCGCTCCAATTGCGTTGCGTTGGTGTGCGGTCCAAACGGACGCATGCACGCCGGATGGCAGCTCGCGGGGCGTTATCTCCGGCGAAGTGTAAACCGAATATCGGGCGACCGCCTCGACCCGATCCCGCTCCTGAGTCATCAGCTCTTGGATCGTGGGTTGCGTCGAAGGACTGAGCGGAGCTTGCCGACGAGCCGCCTGGTTCTTTGCGTCCTGCTGTTCTTTTTTTATTTCATCGCGAATTGCATCTTCGCGATCCCGCCGGGTGGTCACGTTGCTCGCGGCGCACTCCGCCCAATACTTGGCGCGACTCTGATCGTCTCTCGGATCTGGAATCTGAAACACGAGCCGACAGGTCTTGCCGGTCAGTGCAGCCGTGTCATAGAGCGAGCGAATTACTCCGCCGAGCTCGCCGGCAGCCGCCTTGGCCCGGCTCCCGGTGATTGCCCCGACTCCGCTCACCACGGCGGCAAAAAGCACCACCACGATCGCCAACGCGATGGTGAGCTCGATCAATGTCAAACCGCGCATCTTCATGAATCGCTACTCGCCGCCTCC
Source organism: Myxococcaceae bacterium (assembly GCA_036781205.1). Lineage (GTDB taxonomy): Bacteria > Myxococcota > Myxococcia > Myxococcales > Myxococcaceae > DAIQBK01. The sequence goes on along the minus strand of DAIQBK010000011.1, from coordinate 136,361 downwards.
TACTGAGAGGCGGTCGTCTGCTTTCTGTTGCTGATATCTGCATCAGGCCCCTCGCCCCCTGGCTGTCCGTCCTTTCCATAAGAGGTGATCACCGGCTGGTTGCCTTCCAGAGTGTAGACGTAATCGTTTCCCCATGGATCTTTCGTCGTTTCCAGATACTGCCCATCCACCAGAGCCTTGAGTCCCGTCGCAGTGTCCGGGTACTTTCCCTTGCGCGCGTAATACATCTTGAGCGCGGAATCGATGGTCTTGATGTCCAGCTCCGCGCGCGAGTGTTTCGCCTCCTCGAGCCTCGGAATGACCGCGACCAACACGGCTCCGGCCATCAGGCCCAAGATGGTGATCACCACCATGATCTCGATCAACGTCATGCCGCGCAGAGAACGCCGTTTCCGATTCCTGTGTTGTTGACTCATGGTTCACCTCTCAAGCAGTACAGTCGAATTGTCGTCGATATTTCGGGCTGGGGTGGCGTGCGCGCCGGGCGCATACAGGGCAATCCCGATGGTGAGCAGTAAGGCCGCGAGCGCCAAGAGCGCGAACACCGCCGCGCGCTGGATCCATCGGTCTGTCTGCGATTCAGTAATCATTTCGAATATCAGTGAATTGCGGTGTTGATCTGCAGGATGGGCATCAGAATTGAAAAAGCGACGAACGCGATGATCGCTCCCATCGCCACGATCAACAGCGGTTCGAGCAGAGCAGTCAGCGCCCCAATCCGAACATTCACTTGAGTCTCGTAGGTATCCGCCACGCTGACCAGCATGTCTTCCAGCTGACCGCTGCGCTCTCCAATCGCAATCATATGGTAGACGAGCGGAGGGAATTGCCCCGAGCGCTTCAGTGGATTGGCGACACTCTCGCCCTCTCGGATCGAATCGCGAGCCTTCTCCACCACCTCCACCAGAACCGTGTTGGTGAGTACGTTCTTGACGATGTCCATCGCCGTCAACAGCGGGACGCCGCTCTTGAGCAAGGTCGCCAGCGTGCGGGCAAAGCGAGCGATCGAAAGCAGCCGGATCAGGTTTCCAAAAAGCGGGGCGCGGAGAATTCTTCGGTCCCAGATCGGCTTTCCTTTCGGGCTCCGGGTCCACCATACGAAGGAGGCGATTGCGCCAATCACCAGGGGAAAGATGATGAACCACCAAGTCTGCAGAGTGTTCGAAGTGAAGATCAGCAATCGAGTGGTCCAGGGCAAGGTGATCTGCATGCTGTCAAAGATCTTGGTCACCTTCGGCACCACGATCGTCATCAGCAGTACGAGGATCCCGCTCCCGATCACCACCATCACCGCCGGGTAAAGCATGGTGGCCATGATTCTTTGCCGGAGTTTGGTCTGGCCCTCGGTGAAGTCCGCCAAGCGCCCGAGCACCACGTCCAGCGCTCCCGAATGCTCACCAGCGCGAATCATGTTCACGTACAGCGATCCGAATACCTTCTGGTGTTTGGCGAGCGCATCGGCGAGTGATGAGCCTTCGTTCACCCGTTGCTTGACATCCGAAAGGAGCCGTTTGAGTCGGTCCTTCTCAACCTGATCCACCAACGCGGTCAGACTTTCGACCAACGTCACTCCGGCCCCGAGCAGCGTCGCCATCTGGCGAGTGGTGATCGATACATCCTCGCTGGTGATTCGACCGCGAGCCAGCTTGCGAAGATCGATCTCCTTCGATGCAAAACTGGGCTTGGTACCGTTGACTTGTAGCCGCCCCTCCGCCTGCCCCAGGACCTCGGTGAGGTAGACGCCATCCTTTCGAAGCAACCCGCGCAGCGTCTTGGGGGAATCGGCTTCCTTCAAACCGTTGACCGGCTTTCCGGTCTCGCTCAAGCCTCTGTACTCAAAAACCGGCATCAACAGCCTCAGATGTCTTCCTGGGTGATGCTCAGGACCTCGGCAATGCTGGTCTGCCCGCCGAGCACTTTTTTGGCGCCGTCCTCGAGCAGAGTGTCCATTCCCTTGCTCACCGCAGCCTTCTTGATCGTGCCCGAGTCGACGTTCTTGAGCACCAGTTGGCGGATCTCGTCATCCACCAGGAGAAATTCGTAAATTCCGGTGCGCCCGCGATAGCCATTGTGGCCGCACGTGGGACAACCGTTGGCCTTGTAGATACGAGAGATTCCAAGGCTCTTCATCCGCTCTTTGGTGACACCGATCTCCCGCAGTTCTTCTTCGGTGGGCTCGTAAGCGATTCGACACTCGGTACAGAGGCTGCGGACCAGTCGCTGCGCGAGAATCGACGTCAACGACGAAGCCACCAGGAAGGGCTCCACTCCCATGTCCACCAGTCGGTTGACCGCGCCGGCAGAGTCGTTGGTATGGACCGTCGAAAACACCAGGTGGCCGGTGAGGGAAGCCTGAATCGCGATCTCCGCCGTTTCCTTGTCGCGAATCTCGCCGACCATGATCACGTCTGGATCCTGGCGGAGAAAGGAGCGCAGTCCGGCGGCGAAGGTGAGCCCGATTTTCGGGCTGATTGCCATCTGCCCAATGCCCTTGAGCTGGTACTCGACCGGATCCTCCACCGTGAGAATGTTCAGATCGGGAGTGTTAATCCTCGCCAGAGCGGCGTAGAGGGTGGTGGTCTTCCCACTTCCGGTCGGGCCGGTCACCAGCATGATTCCATGCGAGCGGTGAATGATCGCGTCCACCGATTTGAGCGTGTCCGGGCTCATCCCGATCTCGACCAGATCGAGCAGCACCGTGGTCTTATCCAGCAGCCGCATCACGATTCGCTCGCCGTGACTGGTTGGGATGGTGGAAAGGCGGATGTCGATATCCCTCCCGGCGAGCTTGATCCGGATCCGCCCGTCCTGAGGCAGGCGTTTTTCCGCGATATTCAACTGGCCCATCACCTTCACCCGGCTGACGATCGAATTTTGATAGCGCTTGGGCGGCTTGATGATTTCCTGGAGCACGCCGTCGATCCGGAAGCGCACGATCAGCTCTCGCTCCATCGGCTCGATGTGGATATCGCTCGCTCGCTCTTTCGCTGCCCGGAACAGCAGCGAGTTCACCAGCCGGATAATCGGCGCCTCGTCATCGGTGTCGAGCAGATCCTTCGGCTCTTCGAGCTCGTGGGCCAGTTCGGCGAGATCCTGGGCTTCCATTTCGCCGACCAGTTGCTCGGCCTCGTTGATCGCCCGGTCGTAGACGCTGTTGATCGCATCGACGATCGTCGAGGTCAGAGCAATGCGCGGGCTGACGTTTTTTTGCAGCAGCAGTCTGGCGTGATCCAGCGTCGTGGTGTCGAGCGGGTCCGCGATCGCCAGCGCGACCAGATCCCCATCCAACCCCAACGGTAGGATCCGGGTCTGCTTCGCGAAGTTGATCGGCACCATCTTCAGCAGCTCCTGGTCGACGTTCTCGACGCCGATTCGACCGACGAAGGGAATGTCGAACTGGATGCCGAGCGCCTTGGCCACCTCTTCTTCGGTGACGTATTTGAGGCCCACCAGCACCTCACCGATCCGGCCGCCCTTCTCCGTTTGGAGGGAAAGCGCTTCCTCCAACCGTTCCTGGGTCAACCCAGCAGAGACCTTGAGGATCTCCCCCAGCGGCCTGCCGCACAGCAGTCGCATCTCCTCCGCGACCGGCGGCGAGTGGCCGTCCGCGCGAGGCGCCGCTCTCCCCTCGAGCTCTTCTTTGAGTAATTCGCTCATTGCTCTCTGCGGCTTGGGGGCGGCTGAACCCGAATCACGTCATTGGGTGGATTGGGAGTTGGCGGTGGGGTTTCTGGCGGGGCTGGCGGCTGCGCCGTCAGGCTGCTACCCGGTGGCTCCGAAAGGTCTGGTTCAACGACCGCCGGGCCAGGCGCAGGAGTGGCACCGGGTGGTGAGCCGCCTTCGGGACCCAACTCTGGAAGCGGCACCGGCGTCGGAGCAGGGGCACGGATCGGGGCTGGAGCAGGCTCGAAAACAGGCTCTTCCACAACTCGGCGCCTGGGCGGTGGCAGTTCGCCGCCCACGTCTCCGCGCGGCCGCAAGACTCTCTCGCCGGGCAGGCCTGGCCCTCCGTTTTCAAGTCGCATCTCTTCGTGCTGCACCTTCTGTCCCAACTTGGCGATCGGTCCGGCCTTGCGGGAAAAATCAATCGCTACGTCGTAGCCGGGGATTTGCCCATAGAACTCCTCGACGAATTGCTGCCGCTCCTGCAGCTTCCGCTCGAAAATTCGCCGGAAATCGCTCTTGTCCTTGATGATGTAAGGGGTGAGGAACAGCAACAGATTGGTCTTCACCTTGTGGTGGCTTTGCTCGCGGAAAAGGTGTCCAAGAAGGGGTATGTCGCCGAGGATCGGAGTCTTCGAAACCGACTCAATCGTGCGGTCTTGCATGATTCCGCCCAGCACCACCGTCTCCTGGTCCTTCGCGACCACCGTAGTCTTGGCAGTGCGCTTGGAGGTGGTTGGACCGAGCACCGGATCCTGGGACGCGATTTCCTCCGTCTGCTCGGAGATCACCATCCGGATGAAGTCGCTTTCGTTGATCTGAGGCTTAATCGTCAGCTTGAGCTCGACGTTCTGTCGGGTAATCGGCGCGAAGAATGAACCGAGACCTCCTATGAATGGATTGACACCTCCCAACCCGGGAACGCCCGTTCCCGCTCCGGGCGTCGTCCCAGGCGTCGTCCCTAGTCCGGTTCCCAGGTTGAGGTTGGCCGGGCTGAATCCCGCCTGAAACGGCACGTTCTGGCCGACGGTGATTTCAGCCTCTTCGTTGTCGCTGGTCAGAATGTGGGGCGTGGAGAGGACGTTCACGTCCGAGCTCTGTTGAAGCGCGTGGAGCACCACTCCGAACTGGGGAATTGAAATCCCGAGCTTTTGCAGCTCAGGGACGTTCGGGCCCTGGATGCCGGCGAGAAAGCCGCCGAAATTGAGAAGGTTCGCGAGCGAGAACGAGGGGGGAGCGCCTTGCTTGCTGTATTTGGTGCCGAAGAGCACCGGAAGCTTACCCTGGTCGCTGTTGATTCCGATTTCCTGGTGCAGCTGTACGCCGAATTCCGAGGTGCGGTCGATGTTGACCTCCATGATCACCGCCTCGACGAATACCTGGCGCCGTGGGATGTCGAGCTTCTCGATCACCCTGACCAAACTCCGATAGTCGGCCTGGCTGGCGATGATCACCAATGAGTTGGTCGACTTGTCCGCCGAGATCCTTACCTCCCCAGAAAACAGCTCGGCAGCGGAAGCTGCCCGTGGGGCGCCGCCACCCGGGGGTATTCCACCACCCGGTGGCGTGGGACTTGGACCGGCGCGCGGCGGTCGATTGGTGGTGCCTTGCGCCAATGCCTGAAGCGTGGCCGCTATCTCCTCTGCGGCGTGGTTCTCCAACGCATACACGTTGATTCTTCCCTCCCCGGAAACGGGAATGTCGATTGCCTTCACCAGGGAGTTGATCCGCTCGAAGGCGGCTGGACTGGCGACAATGATCAGCTTGTTGGTGCGATCGTCAGGGATGATCTGCGACAGCGTCGCGGGCCCCCCGCCCGCTTCGGCCGTGGCCGGTTGACCGGGCATCCCTGGACTTCCCGTGACGCCGCCCGGGGGGGTGGGCGGCGGCACAGGACCGCCTGGCCTTTGGCCAGGCCTCTGGGTTTTGCTTTCAAAGAGTTTCTGGATTTTGTCCGCGAGCTCCTGCGCCGAGGCGTACTTGATTTGAATCACTCGAATCTCGTCTGACGAAGAGCGCACATCCAGTTGCTCGACCAGCTTCTGCAGGCGGTGGATGTTGCTGGCGACGTCGTTGACGATGATCGTGTCCGGCTGAAATACCAGCGTGTCGCCGCCCTGGGACACCATGGCTTGCAGCACCGCTCGAAGCTGTTCCGCCTCGACGTACTTCACTTTGAATAACCGGGTGACCATCTGCTCATTGGTGGTGAAGGTGTCGCCGGGACCGATGATTAACGGAATGTTGGTGGACTTGGCCTTGGCCTTCTCCACGATCCGGAGAAAGCGCCCGTAGGGATATACGGTGAGGCCATTCGCATCGAGAGCGGAGAGGAACGCGGCGTAGAATTGGTCGGCGTCCACCTCGGTCTTTCCGTTTTCCGGACCGATGATCGAAATTTTCCCTCGGATGTTTTCCGGCAAGATGAACGTTTTGCAGGTAGCGTCAGCGACGGTCTGGACCAACTTTTCGATGTCCACTTTCTCGAAATAGATGCCGTACCGCGCCTTGCGGCGAATCTCCTCGCAAGTGGCCGCCTGATTGCTTTCCTTGACGATCGGTTTCGCCGTGCTTTGTCCCGGTGCTCCTGGGGGATTGGCGGGTGCGGCCCTGCCCGGGGCCGGAGGTGGGGAGGCCGGTTTTGGAGCAACCGGCAGGGTCGGGCTGATCTGTCGATCGCTGCCGGTCGCCGCGGGCGCGGCCGGGCGGCGGGGCAGCTGATTTGGGGTGGTCGGGGTGCCCGCAGCAGTCACGAGCATACCAATCGATGGGAAGAGAAGGAGTTTCATTCGCCCGGATGAGGGTTAGTGGATGGTGTACGTCTTGTGGCCTTTGACGCCGTTGCGTTCGTACTCAATGTCGATTCGATTGGCCTCTTTGAGCTTGGTGTAGACCTCCAGGGCTTTCTCCGGGCTGTTCAGCTCGTATCCGTTGATCTTCTGAATCACGTCGCCGTTCTGGATGCCAATCTTCGTGTAGATGGAGTCCGGGCGGATCGCGAACAGCTTGAATCCCTGCGCCATACCGTCTTTGAAGGCCGGAACAATGCGTGCTTGCATCGCAACGTCGTTGAGGTTGGAGAGCGTCTTGTCGATCTCTCCTCGGGGAACCTCGTACTCGTTTTCGGAGAGCGCCCGGATCCCGGTGCCGAGAACCGAGGGATGCGGCGGTTCCATCCCCCTCGGAGGGGGAGGATTGTAGGCCACCACTGCGCCGGATCCCGCTTCTCCGTCGATGTACTCGCGTCGGTGATTGTTCAAGATGATCACCCGCTCGCGTTCGATCTCCAGGACTTCTGCGCCCTCGAGCTTGTCTCCAACCATGTACGTCTGCGCGCGGTTGGTTCCGATGTCGAGGATCGAAGCGAGCGACCACTGGGGACGCAGCGCGAGCAAGGTGCCCAGAAGCTTGACCCGCAACGAGGTCTTGACCGGCTTCGATTGCATGTCGTCGGCGGTCAGCTCGCCTGGCTCGACGACTTCCGGTTCTTGGGGAACCGGCAACCCCGTCAGTTTAGCCACCCGCTCCAGATTGAGAGGAGTGATCGTGCGCACCGGCGCAGCGCGCGTTACGGCGCGTGGGCTTTCCGTGCTTGGCAGAGGGGTAATCGCGGCTTCGACGAAAAGGTTTGCAGTCCGCGCGGCTACGTAAGCGACGAGCAGGATGAAGACGAGGTGCACCGCCCAGAAGTACTTCCGGGAAAGCTGCTCGAGGTTGAGTTGGGTCCACATCAAAAGGCCTTCTAAGAGCAAGGCCAGTGCCAGTGCGGTGGCCCTTCAAGGGCGCGATGTTCGCTCAAGAGACTGGAATTTCAGGGGAAACTGCTCGCGTCGTGGTTGGCATCCTCGGGGGGAAGGCCGGCCGCGACAATTTGTCACGAGGCTATCGGAGCTGATGACTCCGTGTCAGAAAGCCAGCCAGCGATATTCGATCGCGGCGCTCATTCGCTCGGTGCGCGCGCGGGCTGAGGCGGGGCTTCCTCGGATGATTGCCGCTCCAATTTTCGGTAGATCGTTCGAGCGGCGATTCCCAGCAGTTGTGCGGCGAGATTCTTGTCGCCCTTGGTGTGGCGAAGGGTCTCGTCGATCACCCGCCGTTCGATCTCCTCCATCGGCGTCCCAATCGGAATGACCAGCTGCTGCGCCGATCCAATCGGACCCTTGCGGACCGTCTCGGGCAGGTCGGCGAGCTCGATCACATCGCTCCGGCTCAACACCACCGCGCGCTCCACCGCATGCTCCAGCTCACGGACATTGCCTGGCCAGGCATAATTCTCGATCACCTGGAGCGCCGCGGGCGAGAAGCCCTTCACCGGTTTGGCGTTTTTCGCGGCAAAACGCTGCAAGAAGTGATTCGCGAGGAAGGGGATGTCCTCTCGCCGCGAAGCGAGTGCCGGGATCCGGATTTCCACGACGTTGAGACGATAGAACAGGTCCTCGCGAAAGCGCCCCTCGGCGATTTCCTTTGGGAGATCCTTGTTGGTGGCGGCGACGACTCGCACGTCCACCTTGACGGTCTGGGTTCCACCGAGCCGCTCGATCTCGCCCTCCTGAAGAGCGCGCAAGAGTTTGACTTGCGCGGTAGGGGACATCTCTCCCACCTCGTCGAGTAACAAGGTTCCGCCATGGGCCCGCTCGAAACGGCCCTCTTTTCTTGCGACCGCGCCGGTGAATGCGCCTTTTTCCACCCCGAACAGCTCCGCTTCGAGGATCCCTTCGGGAAACACCGCGCAGTTGAGCGCGATGAACGGGCCTTTGTGCCGAGGCGAAAGCTCGTGAACTGCCCGAGCCGCAAGCTCCTTTCCAGTACCCGACTGGCCAACCAGCAATACCGTGGCGGCGGAGGGCGCGGCTTGCTTGAGCGTATCCATCATCGCTCGAAACGCGGGCGATTGGCCGACCATCATCCGCCCGCCGGGGGCGCCAAGATCCGCAAGGCGCGCCTTGAGGTCCCGGTTTTCTGCGATCAGAGCTTGCTTTTCGAGAGCCTTCTGAACGCTCTTGATCAGCGCGTGCCGCTTGAGAGGCTTGGTGATGAAATCATAGGCGCCCTCTTTCATCGCGGCGACCGCCGTCTCGATCGTGGCATAGGCGGTCATCAGAACCACCTCGACGTCCGGACGGATGCTGCGCGCGAGCTTGAGCAGTTCCTGCCCATCCATGCCGGGCATCATCAAGTCGGTAACGATCGCGCTCACTTCGGGCCGGCGTAGCAACTCCAAAGCCTCTTTGCCGCTGCTGGCGCAAAGGGTGTTCAGGCCTTCGCGTTGGAAGATCCGCGATACCGACTCCAGGTTCGCGAGATCGTCGTCCACTACCAGGACGGTGACGTCACTCATCGCTTTCCGGCTCGGCCGGGGCCCCGCCCATCCGCGCGACGTCCTCTTTGTTGACGTTGTCCACGTTAAACTTCCGCCCCATTTGCAGCATCTTCGCGATCGTCGGATCGAACTCCGCGGTGCCCTCGCGCTTGAACCTGAGGAAGTTGATCCGGGCGACCACGAAATTTTTGAGATACGGACTCACCAAGCCCTTGGCCTTCAAGCGGTTGACGATCTCAATCACCGCGTCGTCCAATTCCAGAAGCTTTGCCGCGCGCTCCTCTCGAATTGCGAGCCCTTTCTCCAGGGTCAGATCGAGAAACTGTTCGAGCCTTTTGACGATCGGATGGTAAGCGCCCCCCGAGAACCGAGGGCGCTTTTCGTATGCCGCCCCGAGGGTGATGAACGCGGGTTCTTCGAAGAGGGCAGCGAACTCCAACTCGTTCCCCGCGCGGGCGCCCACCAGGCCGCGATACATCCGGATTACCTCGAGCGAGCGCTCCTTGAGATTGTGGGCTTTCTCAGTGTTCAGCGCGAGGATTTGGTACGCGATATCCGCTTCGGGCAAAACCAGCGCGATCACCGCCTTTGCGCCCAGCAGCCGAGACGCTCCCAGTCGATGATTTCCGTTGGGCGTCCAGTATTTGCCATCGTGTCGCACCGCGATCATCGGATCGAGATATCGGTCCACGCGTTCCATCGCGTTGGCCAATCGCTTCACGTGTGGCTCGGAGAGATCGCGTTGATACGGAGTCGGCTCTACTTTGTCGATCGGGAGGCTCGCGAGCACTACCGGATGACCGCCCAAAGGTTCTCGATACGTGCTCAGCGGCGTGCCCCCGTCCGAACGGATCTGTTCGGCCAATTCCAAGCCTTGAGACGGAATATCCGCCGTCACATCCGCGGCGGACAAGCCGCGCGAGGCGGGGGCCGCTTTTTTCCGGCGCGGTCGAGTGGTCCGTTTGGCCTTCTTCGGCGCCGAGGGGCTGGCTGTCGCGGCCATCGTCAATCTCCCGCCACCGTCAGCTCAGCAAACCGGATCGTCGGAGCTCCAGTCGAACCTCGAAATTGCAGGTCGCTACCAACCGCATCGAGCTGTTGGAGCATCTGCAACAGGTCGCCAGCCACGGTGACTTCCTGCACTGGATACGACAGCTCCCCCTTTTCGATCCAGAGGCCATTTGCCCCGCGCGAGTATTGACCGGTGACAATGTCGGCGCCTCGGCCGAGCATGGCGGTGACGTAGAAGCCCTGGTCAACTTCCCGGATCAGGCTCTCCGGGGTTTTGGCGCCAGGCGCAAGGTAGAGATTGTTGGTGCCGATCGAAGGGAGCGCATTGTAGCTCCGGCTGGCGTTGCCGGTAGTATGGGCTTTTGCTTTTCGCGCAGTGAACGAGTCGTAGAGGAAGTTCCGCAAAACCCCGTTCTCGATGATTGCGGTCTTCCGGGTCGGGACGCCTTCACCGTCGAAAGGCGCGGTGCCCAGCCCGCGCGGCAGCAATCCGTCGTCCACGATGCTCAGGTGTTCCGCTCCAATCCGCTGGTTCAAAAGCTTCGCCAAAAAAGAAGACTTCTTGAAGACCGCATCCCCATTCGCGGCCGACGCGATGCTGTCGACGAAGGAAGCGGCGATCAGTGGATCGAATACCACCGGCACGCGTCGGCTCCTTACCTTTTTCGCTCCGAGCATCCTCAGAGCGCGAAGCGCCGCCTGGCGTCCCACCTCTTCGGGCGGGTCCAGATCCTTGAACAATCGCTTGTAATCCACCCAATAGCTGGTCTGTAGCTGCGTGCCATCGGAGGCGACTGGAACCGCGTAAAGGAAAGCGTAGGTGCCGCTGTAGGCGTCTACCAAGCCCCCACTGGTTGCCACGACCACCTCGGAGACGCTATCGCCCGCGCCCACGCTATCGAACGTGGTGATCCGCGGGTCGACCGCTTTTCCCGCCCGCTCGATTTCCAGCGAAGCCTTGATCTTCCAGTCGCTCGGCAAACTTGCGACCTCTGGATCAAACAGCTCTCCCGCTTCGGAGCGATGGGCCAGATCTTTTGGGGAGGGCAAACCGTTTAGCCTGTTCGGAGCGGCGGCCTGCGCCAACTGGAGCGCGCGGTCGACGAACTGATTGAGGGTATCGGGATCAAAATTCGACGTGTAGGCAAACCCCAGGCGCTGATTGCTGATCACGCGCAGGCCCACCCCCTTCGAGGTCGCCTCGGTGAGATCTTCGATCTCGCCTTCCCGTACTCGGCAGCTGCTCTGCCGCCCGATTTCGAGAAACGCTTCCGCCTCGCGTGCCCCCTTCTTCTTCGCTCGATGCACGAGCTTCTTGGCGAGATCCCGGTAGTCCACTTAGACCTTGGTCCCCCCAACGGTCATGTTGTCGATCCGGACCGTCGGTAGGCCGACTCCGACCGGTACGTTCTGGCCGTCCTTTCCGCAAGTCCCTAGCCCGGGGTCGGGCGTCGGATCGCTGCCTACCATCGATACGTTCTTGAGCGCTTCCGGCCCCACACCGATCAGGGTCGCCCCTTTTACGGGCCGGCCGAGGCGGCCATTTTCAATCTCGTAGGCCTCGCTGACCTCGAAGACGAAATTGCCATTGCTGATATCAACCTGGCCTCCGCCGAACTGAGCGCAGTACAGACCTCGTTTGACCGAGCGGAGGATGTCTTCCGGAGCGTCGTCCCCCGGAGCCAGATAGGTATTGGTCATTCGCGGCATCGGCATGTGCCTGAAAGACTCGCGCCGTCCGCTGCCAGTTGATCGCTCGCCCATCAGCTTCGCGCTGAGCGAGTCGAACATGTAGCCCTTCAACACCCCGCGCTCGATCAGCACCTTGCGTTCACCTGGCGTGCCCTCATCGTCGACGTTGATCGAGCCGCGCGAATTGGCGACGGTTCCGTCGTCGATCACCGTCACCTTTTCCGACGCAACAGGTTGTCCCAATTTGCCGGCGAACAGCGAGGTCTTCTTTCGGATGAAGTCCGCCTCCAGGCCGTGCCCGACCGCCTCATGGAGGAGGATTCCGCTCCAACCCGGAGCGAGCACCACCGTCTGGGTTCCCGCCTTGGCCTCGGCTGCTCCCAACGTGGCGATTGCCTGCCGGGCCGCCTCGCGCCCCACCACCTCCGGAGTGAACGTGTCGAAGTAGGAGAAGCTCAGCCGTCCGCCGCCACCGTAAAAGCCGGTTCTGCGTTCCCCGTCCTTCCCCTGGGCGACTACCTGCACGCCCAGGCGGCAGAGATCCTGGGTGTCTTGGGCAAAGCGTCCAATGGTATTCGCTACCCAGATGTGCTTGGTCTGATCCACGTAGGTCGCGGTCACCTGCTTGATCCGCGAATCGTAGGCGTGGGCGGCTCGATCGGCCCGTCGAACCAGCTGTGCTTTGCGTCCCACATCCACTTCCGAAAGCGGGGTCGTCACCCGATAGAAGAGCGGGGTGGGCTCACGGCTCACTTTGAAACTTCGCTCCGCGCCCCCTCCTTCGGCGATCAGCGCCGCGGTGTGAGCCGCACGAATCAACGCTGCTCGATCCAAATCATCTGAGTAGGCATAGCCGACTTTCGCGCCGGAGATTACCCGCACTCCCACGCCCTGAATCATGCCGGTCTGAGCGCTCTTGATCCTCCGCTCGTCCAGGGTCACTGCGGTGGTGATCGCCCGTTCGAGGTAGACCTCGGCGAATTCGCCGCCGCGTGACATCGCTGCGGAAAGCAATTGTTCAATCAGACCCGCGGGTAGCGGTGGTCGAACGGCGGCCGGCGCGGGGGAGACCGCTGCCTCTGGAAGTGGGATTTTCACTAGAGCTTTGGGCATGGTGTATCCGGAATGCGGGAGCGCTGAACCATAATGGCAGCCTTGGGATCCGGCAAGGCGGCCCGGTGTCAGCAGCAGCGCCGCCCTAACTCAAACTCCGGACATGATCTTCCATTGGCCCTGTTCGCGCCGCAACAGCATTTGTTTGATCTCCGATTCCGAGAGCAGCTTCGAGGAGAGGGTCGGCATCCGAAAACTCATGTTGTAATAGTAGATGACGCTCGCGGTGCCCTGATCCTTGTCGAGGTCGATTTTGCGGATGTTGACGTCGAGGTGCACATCGTCAACCCTCGCGAATCGCTGCGGCAGCTTCGTTTGCAAGTTTTGATAGTCGAGATCATCGTCCGGGGAAGCCGTGCCCCCGTTGTCCTTGAACGAGGTAGAGACCAACCCAATCAAGGTATTGGAGTCCTTGTGCTCCACGGCAACCCGATACCTCTCGAGAAGGTACAGAATGGCTCGGGTGTCTGCATTGTCTTCAATATCAGTCCCGGGAATACGACGGGCTGCGCAACCGCCGGCTGCCAGCAGGACGATTCCCAGCCAGGCCAGCCCTCTTACACTCATGGTGTTCCACTCCTCCTTCCACAACGACGCGGTCATCCGATCATTCCCGCTCCTTCGGAGCGGCCGCGGTCCTACCTTCTCAATACCTCGGCGATAAATCGGTTGAGCACCGGTACCTCGCCGTCCAGGATTTTGAGGCCTTCGGCATGGATCAGTCGCTCAGCGATGATCGCCAGCGGTTTGAGCAAGAAAGGGAGGTTAAGCCGAATTTCGCCTTCCAGCCAGCGCTCGGCTTGTCCACCTGGAGCTTCCCGTATTCGCAGCAGCCCCTGATTGACCAGCAACCTGCTGATTTTTGGCGTGGTCGGAACGTTGCTGAAGGCGAGCTCTCGCTTGCGCTTATCGTACGAGGAACTCTCGACGAAGGCGAACCACTCGGGTGGGACCGGTTTGGGACCGACCGAAGGAATCACCGGCTTGGGCCGATAGCGAACCTTCCGTCTCAGGATGTCCCCGTCATCTTTTTTCTCCAGCAGCTGGACCTCAAGCAGAATGCCATGGTGTTTGAGCAGATAGTCGAGGTATCGCTCGTCCAGTAAGGACTGCTCCACCTCGGAAGGGGTTCCTTGAATCCGGTGCTTGGTTTCGAACCGCATTACGCCTCCGTGCGGCTCGCGTTTAGCGAAAAGCGCGCTGGGGCACCAGAGCACCGTCAAACGCCGCTTGCTCGAACGCGCAGCGCTCCTTCCATTCCCCGATCTCTTCCTTGAGCGCCGCATCGAGGTCCGGCAGCATCCCAGCATCGGTCTGAACTGCCTCACAATCCCCCGCGAGGTACTCGGATTGCACCTTGAGTCGCCAGGATTCCCGCCGGATGCTCGCCGGCAGATTCTCGGCGAGCGCTTGCGACAAGTAAAAGTTCGCCGGTGCCGCCGCCCCATACTGGGCCAATCTGCGACCAAGCAAGTAATTGAGATAGGCGTTGCGCGGCTCCTCGTCCCAAGCTCGCCGCAGCAGAAACAGCTTCAGTTCCTCCGAACCCGGTTGAAAGTAGGACTGCAGGATTGGACCGACAGTCGGAGAATGAATCGCCGCGAGCTTGATGTAAGCGGCCCGCTCGGTCGCAGCGCTGCCCTTGAGTTGGATCACCTCTCGAAGGTGGGACTCTGCGCTTGGAAGATCACCCCGGAACCACGCCAGGTCGGCCAAAGCCATCATCACTTCGGCGCGCAGCGTGGGCTCGCGTTGGAGCTGGGAGGCTAATCCAGAGAGCAGCGCGCGCGCCTCCTCGAAGCGGCCGAGCCTCTGAAGCGTGCTCGCCGCTCCCAGCTGGAATGCCGGCTCATTCGGCTCGATCGAGGAGCAACGTCGGTAGCGCTTCAGCGCCCCTGCGGGGTCTTGTTCAAGCACCAAGGCGGCTTGTTCGGCGAGCTCTGCCACTTCCCGGGCGCAGGGCCGGGCAAATAGGCTCGGCCGCCGAAAGCGCGCGAATGCCTCGTCCACCGCCGTTGGCTCCAGGGGGATCGCGTCAACGAAGCCCTCCCACCCTCTGGCCAACGCATCCAACGGCCGCTGATACGCGGCGGCAAAGTCTCCGTGTCGATAGAGCACCTCCAGCTTTTCGGTACCGTAGGTGTCGTTGAGGTAGCGGATGAAGGATCCGGCGACGGTGTAAGCGCGGGGCCCGGGGTTCGCGTAGAACGACGTGAGTCGAAACAGGCTTCGAACGTCCGGGGCCAATTTCTTTCGACGCATTGCCGCGGCCCACTCGTGGAGTGTGAACTCGCGCACCGGGTTTTCCGCGGCGACCGCAATCCCCTCGATCACCCCCATCACCGGCCAAATCCCAAACCGCGTCGTGACCCTGAAGGGCCATGCGCCAAACGGCGCACTCATTACGTGCGCCAGCTCGTGCTTGAGGCTGGGGTGCGGAAAGGGAAGATCATTGAGGTGAATTTCGCGTCGCCACGGCTTGGCAAACTGAGTCTGAGCGGCGCCCACCAGGGCCTCCTTCATCTCGGGGGAGCGGTAGAGGTAAACCCGAATCCGCGCTTGGGGCGCACCTCCAAAAAATGCCTCCAGCTGGTGGTAACGGAATTCCAGGTCCCGGATCCATCGGTTCACCTCGTCCACAGGTTTACCCTCGGGGAAAATCAGCTCGAAGTGTTCGGAACGCTGGAGGCCGCCGAGCTCCGCCTGAAGAAAGCGATCGGTCATTCGAATTCCCAACTGCGGAGCCTTGAGCTCGATCCTGCCGATCGCGATCATTGCGACCACGCAACCGGCAATTGCGAGCGGTCGCCAATGCGGCCGCGTCAATCGCAAGAGCTGGAGGTCCAGAAACCACCAACCGGCGAACACCAGGAAAGCGGCAATCCACAGCGTCTCGAGTTGGTGCCAAACGAGGCCCGGCCGAATCTTCAACAACTCGTCGTAGATCGGGCCGGGCAGATAGCCGATGAACTGGTTGTAGGCATACACCTGGGGTCCATCGAAAAGCGGCCAGACGGTTTTTGCCAACGAGGCGAGCACCAGAAGCAGGTACACCAAAGACGCCCAAACTGGCCGACGGCCGATCCACCCGGCCGCCAGTCCCGAGGCCGAGGCGATCGCGGCCGAGGGCAGCGTCAGGAGAGGATAAAAGGAGATCGCGGTGAGCGGATCGCAGCCGGTCAAGGTCCAAGAAGAGAGCAGCGATACGACAAGCGGAGGAATCAGGACCAAAAGGGCGAGAACCAACGATGCTGCGAAAGCGACCCATACCGTTGCACCGGCGCTCGCGAGAGGGCGCTGCCGGGCTTCGAACGCCCCGGCGATCCCGAACGCACCGCCCAAAAGCCCAACCCCGACGGCCATCGCGCTTCCCAGCTCGTACCCCGGGATGCCAAACAGCGGAGCCAGTACCAACGCGGCGCCACCGATGGAGAGCGCGAGCGCAAGCAGCCAGATCCCCCGCTTGGTGAGGAGATTTCGCACTCGGACTAGGACTTCGCCCATTGCCTTCCTATAATCCCAGCCCACATGGCCGAAGAAAGTAAGAGTGATCGCCGCGTCCATCTGCGCGCACCGATCGAGCTCAAAGTTCAGTACCGCAAACTGAACTCGTTTTTTTCCGACTACACGAAGAATCTCTCCAAAGGAGGGATCTTCATCAAAACGCCCAAGCCGCTGCCGATCGGGACTCGGTTCCTGTTCAAGCTATCGATCCCGACACGTCTCGAGCCGTTCGAGATTCCGGGCGAAGTGCGCTGGTCGAGCAGTGAGGGCGAGGAGCAGGGGATGGGCATTCAGTTCGCCTATTCGGATGAAGCTCAGCGGGCCGAATTCGAGGCCCTGGTGGAGCGAATGATGGTGGACAAGCTCGGCCGGGAACTGGTCGAGAAGCTACTCGGGAAGCCACTCGACACGCCATGAGGTTGTGGGCGTTCGGTTTTTGCGTCGCTGTGGCGGCCTGTCACCGCGACCCGCCATCGAATGGAAACGCTTTGAGAGTCAACTCGGCCGATCCTACCGCCGAGACGTACGTCGGGCCGGCGCTACCCAAGGGCAAGGTCCTACTCCGGGACGCGTACCGAGGAATGCATGTTGTCGAGGTGGAGATTGCGACAACCGCGGCGGCTCGCAACCGGGGAATGATGTGGCGTCGCGAATTGCCCGAGGGAAAAGGAATGCTCTTCATCTTTTCGGACGAGCGAGATCAGACGTTCTGGATGCGCAACACTTTGATTCCGCTCGACCTGATTTTCATCGGCAAGCAACGGAAGGTCGTCGGAATCGTCCCGCAGGCGGCGCCGAAATCTCTGACCACGCGCTCGGGCGGCCAACCCTCGCTCTACGTTCTCGAGGTACCCGGCGGGTGGGCCGAGAAGCAGGGCATCGCGGTTGGGTGCGAAGTGGAGATTCAGGGCGCTTCGATGCTGCCGGTCGAGCCCTGACTTCGCCCGCGCCTGGGCCGCGTTTATAGCCCGGTGCCGCGCGCGCAGAAGTAGGGCGAGGTGGTTCCGCCGAAATACTGATAGCACTTCACCGGATCTGCCGAGCAGATCGCGGCGAGGGTTAGCTCGTCGAGCAACAAGGCGCGGCAAGTCAGTCGCCTGGCCGGATTGCTATCGTCTGAGGAATTGGCAGAAGCGCAGGTCCCGCTGTTCGCCACGCACGCGCTCGAGCAGTAGCCCAGAGCGTCCGCGTTGGGGTCCGGGTTTTTCGGGTAGGCCGAGTCGCGAACGCACACCAAGTTTTCGCAGATGGCGGCTCCGAACGAGATGAAGTCCTTCCCGCCGTCGGGAAGTTCCCGTTCTTTGATTGACACCGGAGTGCTCCCGCCGTCGGGATTCTTCTTGACCAGCACGCAGGGATTGCCCAGGTCTGTGGCCGATCTACAAGCCTCGAGCACGGTTAGCAGCGCCAGAAGCGCCATCCGAAAGAGCAATCGCTGGGGCATCTTCAAGAAGAGTTGCATCCGTTCTAAGCAACGGGTGCATGCGGAAGGCTACCACAGCACTTCGTAACCACAAGGCGCCGAAGTGGGAAATTGTTTAACGATGTAGGCAGGTTGGACAGGTGGAAGGATTGCCGCCCGCGAGCGATGAGCTGTAGGATTCCGCGTTGCTGAGGGGCACAGCGTCCCATCGCGCGTCTCCCACTCACGGATGGAGAATCCCCAATTGACCGGCCGAGCGGCTGTTTTGATTTCGTGGCTTATTCCCGCTGTCGCGATCGCCCAAGGAACTTTAGGACTCGACCTCACCAGCGAAGGCGAAAAAAAGGAAGATCCGAAAAAGAAGCCGGCTGAGGTACCGGTCAGCGATCAGCCGATCGCGCAACCGATCGCGACCGAGCGCGATACGACCGTCGAAGATCGAGTGAAGAGCGTTCAGCGCAAGGTGTATCTCAAGAAGCATCGCTTCGAGCTGGCGCCCTACGTCGCAATCTCGTTGAACGACGCCTACTATTCCAAGTTCGGCCTCGCAGTGAGGGGTGCCTACTACCTGTCGGACACGCTGGCGCTCTCTGCGCGTTTCACCTCGATGCAGGTGATCGCAACCTCCGATGCGCCGATTGCCAAAAGCACTTTCCAGAGCCGAATTTTTCCGTCGTATCCGCAGTGGTCGCTGATGGGCGATGCCGAGTGGAGCCCGATCTACGGAAAGATCAGCATCTTCAATTCAATCTTGCATATCGACGCGTACATTCTCGGTGGATTGGGCGTGGTCCGAACCCAAACCTCGGCTCAGCCCGGTCGCGGACCCAATCCCGCGGGTGATCTCGGATTTGGAATGCGCTTCGTGGCCAAGGACTGGCTGGCGTTCAACGTGGCGCTGATCGACACCGCATACTTCGATACGCCGGCCGGGACCACCAAAGGCGAGTTGCAAAACGTGCTGATGCTCAACGCGGGCGTGTCGCTGTTTATCCCATTCAAGTCCACCGGCAGAGAGGCGGAGTGATGAAACTAGGTCAGGCTGCTTTGCTCCTCGCATTGTTCGCCGCTCCGGCGTTCGCTCAGTCGTCGGAGCAAGAGGCGGGAGACGTTTCCGAGGTGGACAAGGACCGCCTTGGACCGCTTCGCGAGCGGATTCGTCCAGTGTCCGGCCAGCTCTTCATGAAAAAAGGCCGATTCGAGTTCAGCCCGTCGGCGACGATCTCGATGAGAGATGCGTTCTTCGTCAAGTACATCGTCGGAGGGGCGCTCACCTACCACCCGCTGGAGACGCTGGGCGTCAGCCTTCGATTCGGATACAGCATCCCGGTTGTTTCCGGCAACGCGCAGATCTGTACCGTAGATCCCACTACCCTGGCCCGCACCTGTCGTTCACCCACGTTCTCACAGGTCGACGGTAGAGCCCCCGGACAGATCACTCTCCTCGGCGGTCTCGATCTGCAGTGGGCGCCGATCTACGGCAAGTTTTCATTGTTTGCGGAAAAGTTCGTGCACTTCGATCTTTATGGGATCGCAGGGCCGGCGGCGGTGCGCTACGCCGGGCCGTCCTCCAACGGAGGCAGCAGTGCGAAGACCGCGATCGGCGGCAATGCCGGCTTGGGAGCGCGCTTTTTCTTCAACCCATGGATCACCCTGCGCCTCGAGGTTCGAGATTTGATCTACAACGAACAAGTTGTGCCGATTGGAACCACGTCGCTTCGACAGCAGCTCCTCTTTGAGCTGGGTCTTTCGTTCTTCTTCCCAACCCGCTTTAACGAATCATGACAACCCTGCCTCGCCTCCTCAGGCTCGCCACACTGGCCATCGCGCTTTGGGCCGCGGATCCCGCCTCCGCCCAGACCTCTTTCGAGGGGCTGGACCTCTCCAGTCAATCGAAGAGCAAGAAAAAGAACCGTAAAAAGGACACTCGAAAAAAGCGGGCCCATTTGAAAAGTGCGGATGATGCGTCGGAACATCGCCAACGACACTCCAAGAGACGAACGCGGAAGAAGCAGGACGCCGCGATCGTGACCGTTCCCGCGCGCGAGACTGCGCCTGCGCCGGTCTCGCCCGCTCCCGAACCGAAGCAGTCGGCTCCGAGCAAACTGGCCGAACCTTCCAAGCCTCCGAGCCCGAGCAAGGCCGAGCCGATCCCCACGCCCGCCGCAACCCTGACTTTCGAGGCGGTGGACCTCACCGGCAAGAGCGCGGAGCGGCAAAAGCTCGACGTGGCGGTTCAGCAATTCAAGCAAGAGCAGTACGAGCTGGCTGCGATGACCGCACACCAATTGATGCGGGATCCGAAGCTATTGGGTTTGCAGCTGGACTCGCACTACCTTCTCGCAAAGTCCCTCTATCGGATGGGGATGTATCACTCCTCGCTCGGCGAGTTCTCGAAGATCCTGGGCAAGGGGCCCCAGACCAAGTTTTTCAAGAACGGCTTGGAGTGGTTGTTTTTCATCAGCCACAAGACGACCAACGAAGCGGTGATTCTGGAGGAAATTGCGAAGTACGCCAACTTCGAGTTCCCCCAGCGGTTCCGCGGCGAGTTCCGCTATCTGTTGGCGCGCTACCACTTCGTTCGCGGCAAGGCGCTGGACGCAATCGATCAGCGGGCGGAGGCAAACAAGAGCTTCGATCAAGTGAAGACGCTGGTTCTCACCGTCCCCAAAAGCGATCCGTTCTATGGCCGCGCCAAGTATCTGGAGGCGCTGGCCTACTTCCGAGAGGACAACTACAACACCGCGCTCGAATCGATGAAAGAGGTGGTGCGGGTCACTCGCCCAGACTCGGGCAAATCAGCGACCGAAGCCAAGCTGGATAAGGATCTGCGGGAGCTCGTATTCATGCAGCTGGCCCGAACCCACTACGGCCACCGTCAGAACCGAAATGCGATCTATTACTACGGCAAGGTCGAGCGCGGCGGCAAACAGTGGTTGGAGGCGCTCTTCGAGTCAGCCTGGGCGAACTATCGGATCGCTCAGTACGAGCAAACGCTGGGCAATCTCATCACGCTCTCGGCGCCGTTTTTCAAGGACGAGTACTTCCCAGAAGCGCTGATTCTCAAGGCGGTCACCTACTACGAGAACTGCCGCTACCGTGAAGCCCGCTCCACGCTCGAAGACTTCGAGCAGATCTACATGCCGGTCCACGATCAGCTCGAGCTGATCACCAGGAGGGAGAAGGACTCCTCCGAGTATTACAGAGTGCTCGCCGACATCCAGAAGAAGAACAAGACCAGCGCGACCAAGAACAAGACGGATGCGATTCTGGACAAGATTCTTCGCTTGGCTCTGACTGACAAGGATTTCAAGAATACCAACGACTCGATTCTCGAGCTGGAAGATGAGATGGACTCGATCGCCAAGAAGGGCGACACCTTCCGCTACTCGGAATTGGCCAAGAATCTTCTCGAGGGACTGAAGATTCAGCGCGAGGGGCTGGTGAAGCGCGCTGGGATCATGGCCAAGGGAAAGCTCGAGACCGAGCTCGCGGAGCTGAAGCGGCTTCTCACCAACGGGCTGAGAATCAAGTTCGAGACCACCACCAAGGAAAAGGAATTCCTCGAAGGGCAGCTGAGGGCCGGCGGGCCGCAGGAGATGGTGAAGAATTACCGCCACTCGGTGGCGGTATCCGACGAGCAGCTGTACTGGCCCTATGAAGGCGAGTACTGGCGCGACGAGCTGGGCACCTACCAGTACACCCTCACCAAGGGGTGCGCGGAGCGCCAAGCGCTGGCAGGCTCCGGCGGCTGAGGGGCGGTCGGCGGTCAGGCGCTGCGGATTTAGATTGCCATCCGCGGGCAACCGCTACATTCAAATAGTCCGATAGTGCGCTTGGCCTATCGTGAATGGCCGAGCGCGCGGTATGCCTCGGCTGATGCCCGGATCAATCACCATTGCTTTTGATGTGATGGGCAGCGACCACGGACCGATGGAGGTGGTGCGCGGCGCGGCCCAGCTTTCGCTCGAGGCGCCGCACATCCACGCGCTGTTGGTGGGGCAACGAGCGGCGATCGACGCGGCCTTGGCCGGAATCCGGCACAATGGCGAGCGGATCTCGGTGCACCACGCGCCTGATTTCGTCGGGATGGGCGAGAAGCCGGAGCACGCGCTTCGCGACAAGCCAGAGGCCTCGGTAGCGGTGGCCGCGCGCCTCGTCGCCGACGGCGAAGCGGATGCGATGGTGGCGCCGGGGAACACCGGGGCGGCAATTGTGGCTTGCGCGCGCTCCTTCAAGCTGATTCCGGGGGTCCGGCGAGCCGCACTGGCGGCGGTGTACCCAACCCGGACGCGGCACGGAAGCAAACTGGATCCGTTCTCGCTGATCCTTGACGTGGGGGCGACCTTGGAGGCCAGCGCAGACGATCTGGTCGCGTTCGCGGTGATGGGCTCGGCATACGCGCGAGTCATTTCTCGAAACGCTCATCCATCGGTGGCCCTGCTCTCCAATGGAACCGAGCCGAACAAGGGACCCCCCAACGTGGTAGAAGCGCACCGCCGGTTGATCGCGATGAAGGGGCTACACTTTATCGGAAACGTCGAGGGCGTGGACATTCCCCAAGGCAGCGCGGACGTGGTGGTGTGCGATGGATTTGTGGGCAATGTCTGCTTGAAAATGCTCGAGGGCGTTCATGACACGGTGGCGGAGCTGGCTCGCTACGCCTATCGGTCGAAGTTGAAATGGCGGCTGGGCCTGGCGATGCTTTCCTCGGGCATCCGGCAACTTCAAGCGGTAACCGACTGGCAACAGTACGGAGGAGCGCCGGTCCTGGGGTTCAACCGAATCTTGATCAAGGCGCACGGACGATCCCGGGCGCGGGCGATCGCCAATGCCGGAAAAGTGGCGGCCAAAGCGGTTGCTGCACAACTTCCGCGAGCGATCGCGGAAGGTCTGCGCCCGTGACGCTGCCCGACCGCATCGATCCCAGACCTCCAAAGCACATCTATCGCTGGGATCTGGACAAGACCTACCTGCAAAGCGAGTTCGATACCTTTCGGCAATTGATGCGAAGCGCCTTCCAGAAAGCGAGCGACAAAGTGGCGATTCCCGGCGCCGCGGCGCTGATTCGCGAGCTGCGCGCCCGAGGAGATTCCAAGCTGTTCATCCTTTCCGGCAGCCCCAAGCAGATGCGCGCCGTGTTGGAGGGCAAGCTGCGGCTGGACGGCGTGGAATGGGACGAGTTGGTTCTCAAGGACAACGTCCGCAATCTGCTTCGCGGCCGGTTCCGGGCCTTGCGCGGCCAACTCGGTTTCAAGCTGAACGCTCTGCTGGAAAGTCGCGCGGCCACGCCGGTGGACTCGGACGAGATCCTGTTTGGGGATGACGCGGAGGCCGACGCCTTCATCTATTCCTTGTATGCCGACCTGATCGCCGGCCGGGTCAAGGAGGACGATCTGCGGAAGATCGTCGTCGCCGCCGAGCTGTACCGCGACGAAGTCGCCGCAATCTTTCGGAGCCTGGAGAAGATCTCGACCGCCGATCCGGTTCGCCGGATTTTCATTCACTTGGATCGGCTCACTCCGCCAGCGGTCTTTTCCACCTTCGGACCTCGAGTGGTGCCGGTGTTCAACTACTTTCAGGCCGCGCTGGTGCTTTTGGGCGATGGGGCCCTGACTGCGCCTCAAGTCCTCCGCGTCGCAGCCGAGATGGTGCAATCCGCCGGATACAATCTGCTGATGCTCTCGAATTCGTTTCAGGATCTAATCCGCCGTGGACTTCCGTTGGACAAGGTGGCGGCTTCCTTGACCCAGGCCCTGGACGGGCCGGAGGCGTTGTTGAGCGCACTGCGGCCGATGCCGGACATCGTGGCCGCCTTCAGCAAGCGAATCGCCGCGCTCGGAACCCCGCCGGCGCCCCCTGCGCCGGTGTCGGTCGACTATCTTGCCCTGCTCAAGCACGCCCGTCCGCGGACCGGAAAGCAAGCGGACCCAATTGGCGAATAACGCCCGGATTGCGCAGGCCCAGTCAGCGCCGGTTGAACTGATTCATCGCAGTGGCCAGACCCTTTTCGGCCCAGATTTGCGATGCAGACGCCGCTTTGTCGATCAGCTCGGGGAGCTGCTTGCGTTCTTGCGGATCGAAGTCCGAGAGCACGTATTCGACCACGTCTTCCAGCGAGGAGTCGGTGGACGGCCGCCCAATGCCAAAGCGCAGTCGGGCGAAATCGGAAGTTCCCCAGCGTTCGATGATGCTGTTGAGGCCATTGTGGCCGCCGGAGCCGCCTTCCTGCTTCAGTTGAATCCGCCCAAACGGCAAGTCCAGCTCGTCATGAATCACTAGAGTGTCTTCAGGGGCGATCTTGAAGAACCGGGCCGCTGCGGCAACCGGCTCACCGGAGAGATTCATGAAGGTTTGGGGTTCGAGCAGGACCACCCGCTCCAGTCCAAGCCGCGCCTGTGCCAATCGAGCCTCGAATCTGCGTTGGGTCAGCGCGACGTCCAGGCGCCGGCAAAGCTCCTCGAGCACGCGAAAGCCGATCGTGTGGCGATGGTTTCGGTACTGACGGCCGGGGTTACCCAACCCGCAGATCAGCTTCACTACTTCTTCTTGTCCTCTTTCTTCGGCTCTTCCTTCTTGCCTGCCGGAGCAGCTGCCCCAGGCTTGGCCTCGACCGCACCGGGTGCCCCGGGCTTGGCTGGGGCGCCTGCCCCGGGCTTGGCTTCCGCACCGGCCGGCGCTGCTCCTTCCTCGGCGACCGCGGCTTCGGCGGTGGGTGGCGGTGCAACCACCTCTTCCTTCTCCGGGACCGCGACCACGGCTAGGGTGTAGTTGATCGTGGTCTTCACTTCCACGCCTGGCGGTAGCTTGATGTCGTTGACGTGGATCGATTGCGCCATCTTGAGGTGAGAGACATCTACCTCGATCTTCTCGGGTATCGCGCTGGGAAGGGCATACAACTCCAGCTCACGGCGAATCTGTGAAAGGATGCCGCCCTCCGCGACTCCGGCGGGCCGACCGACCAGCTGCAGTGGCACCTTCACCTTCACCTTTTCGTCTTCCCGAACTTCCAAGAAGTCTGCGTGGAGTAGATCGCGACTGACGGGATCCACCTGAAAGTCGCGGACCAAAACCTGGCGTTCCGGCTGTCCATCGATCTTCAAGGTGATCAGGGTGTTGAACCGATGGGGGGTGGAAAGGGCGGTCTTGATCGATAGCGGATCCACGGAAAAGTGAGTGGCTCCTTTTGAGTGGCGCCCATAGACCACTGCCGGAATCCGCCCGCTTGCGCGCAGGCGCCTTGAGTAACCTTTGCCTGATTGTTCCCGCGGTTGGCCCTCGAGTGTGCTTCGTGCAATCGCCATGGTTTCCTTCCCTACGCCGTTCGGAAGAGCCATCCGGCATTCCGCCTTCATGGCGGACCCCGAATCAGGCATCCCAACGAAAAGACGCCTTTTGCCAGCGTTCCGGGGCTGCGGTCAAGGTTGTGCGCAGGGAAAACTAAACGAACAGGGAGCTGAGCGAGTCCGCGCGATGGATGCGGGCGATTGCTTCTCCGAACAGGCGGTCCGTCCCCAGCACTCGAATTTTGGATGAACTCCGCGCCGCCTCGGACAGAGGCACGGTGTCAGTGAAAACCACCTGTTCGATCGGCGAGTTTTGGATCCGCGGAATCGCAGGCCCCGAGAGCACTGCGTGCACCGCATAGGCCACCACGTGGCGCGCCCCGTTTTCCTTCAGCGCGGTCGCCCCCTGGGTCAAGGTGCCCGCGGTATCCACCATGTCGTCCAGCAGGATCGCAGTTCGATTTCGAACATCGCCGATCAAGTTCATCACTTCGGAGGCATTCGGCCGGGATCGCCGCTTGTCGATGATTGCCAGCGACGTATTCAGGCGTTTTGAATAGGCCCGGGCGCGTTCTACTCCGCCCGCGTCCGGAGAGACGATCACCACATCCCCAGGATCTGGAAAGTTCTTGCGCATGTCCTCCAGGAATACCGGAGAGGCAAACAAGTGGTCGGAAGGAATGTTGAAGAATCCCTGAATTTGTCCGACGTGCATATCCATCGAGACCACCCGGGTCGCTCCTGCTACTTCCAGTAAGTCGGCCACCAACTTGGCGGTAATTGGGGTGCGCGGGGCTACCTTTCGGTCCTGCCGGCCGTAGCCGTAATAGGGAATGACTGCGTTGATCGATCCGGCGCTGGCTCGCCTGAGCGCATCGCACATGATCAGCAGCTCCATTAAATGGTCGTTTACGGGGGGCGAAGTGGATTGGATGATGAATACATCCAGGCCACGGACATTTTCCCCAATCTCCACCTGGATTTCACCGTCCGAGAAGCGAGTCACGTCAGCCCTGGAGAGCGGCCGTTTCAAGTACTCGCAGATCCGTCGAGCCAGTGCAGGATTGGAGTTTCCGGCGAACACTTTGAAGTCGTGGGTCAACATGGCTGATCAACTCAGGGCCGCCAGGGGCTATTTGCCTACTCCCCCTCGGTCATCTCCGCCTCCTCACGCGGCGACGAAGCGGCGGAGAGATTCTTTTGGCGCTCATATTCGAGCAGAATCACCTTTTCCATTCGGACTCGGGTGACGGTGTTCAAGGGGTGGGCGATGTCCTTATAGGTTCCATCCTTGCGCCGTTTTGCGGGCATGGCGATGAAAAGCCCTGTGCTTCCATGGATCACTTTGAGGTCGCGGATGACAAAACAGTTGTCTAACGTGATTGTCACGTAAGCCTTCAGCTTCTCTTCATCCACTGGAAAGACTCGAACGTCGGTGATCTCCATCTTCAAGTCCCCCTCAGGACCGCGGGCGCATAAAGGATCGACGAGGCTTCCTCAAAATACAAGCGGCCGACTTCGCTTCTCACATCCAGACAGTATCAACCGAGCCAGAAAAGCCAGATGGTTTCGTCCCAAACCCAGCTTCACGCTGAGGAATCGCAGCTGAGATTCCCGATAGGTTAGGCCCATCAGCGGATTCGCCTCTTTGGCGACGCGGGCTCGGAGAAAGGTGAGGGTCCGGATGGCGTGGAGCAGATTGAGGATTGGCACTGCCCACCGCAACGCCGGTCACCGCCGTAGACGGCGTCCGCGTCCTACAAAATCGCGCCACAGGTGTGCAGGCTCTATTCTCCACTCCTCACCGGACCCGTATGCAGATGTAGGCATGAGTATACGAGGGTAGACAGCAGGGGTGAAGCAGTACTTTCTACCGGAATCCATGTAGATACCCCAAAACTGGGGCAGGGCCCTTTGAATTCATGGCATTTTACGACAAAGAAGTGCAGGTCCTGATCACGCCACAGCAGCTATCCGCGCGTATCCGGGAACTAGGCTCCCAACTTTCGCGAGACTACCGTGACAAGGCGCTCACAATCGTGAGCATCCTGAAGGGTTCGATCTTCTTTGTCGCGGACTTGACCCGGGCCATCGATCTGCCGCTTACGCTCGAATTCCTCGGGGTCTCCTCTTATCAGGGGCGAACCGAAAGCACAGGCGAGGTCAGGATCACGTCGGATGTCAGTACCCCGATGGCGGGCAGAGACCTCCTGCTGGTGGAAGACATCGTCGATACTGGCTTGACGATGCGATTTCTGCTCGAGAACCTGCGGGCCAGACATCCCGCTTCCCTCAAGGTCTGCGCGCTGCTCGAGAAACCGACTCGCTCGCGAGGCCAAGTTCACGTCGACTATCGCGGATTCGCGATCGACGATGTGTTTGTGGTGGGTTACGGGCTCGACTTCGCCGAGCAGTACCGCAATCTGCCGTTCATTGGGGTGCTGAAGGGTGCGCCTCCTCCACCTTAGTTGGCGGGCGTGGAGGCATCCGGCGCTTGGCCTGGGCTGCGAGGCGGCTGCGGCGCCGAGGAGGCCGGCTCGGGGGGACTGCCCAGGACGTGGACCGCTCGTCGCAGCGCCTCTTCCAGCGCGGCGGCTGCGGGTTCAACCTCCGAGATCATTTGAGTGGCGCTCCGAGCATGCCGATTCTGCACGCCGGCGGCGATCTTGAGCTGGCTTAACGCCTCCGCGACGGTGCGCCGAGCGTCATCGAGCTTGTTGCGCGCTAGATAATAGGCGACCTCGGACTGCATGCCCCTTAGGACCAGCCGTTGCTCTTCGGTCAACCCGGAGAGCTTTTCGGCTCGGCGCAGATAGTAAACACCCCGGTCCAGCACCTGTGGGTCATCGGAGTTAATCCGGCTGCTCGCCAGCCGGGAGAGAACGTCGAAGAGAGCCCGGTCCAGATCGTCGCGGTCATTGAAGCGCAGCTCGGCCAGGGTTCCAATGCCGGTCCCCTCCAACGGGATCGCCGCATACGCTTCCTTCAATGCAGGATCTGCGGGGCGATACGGCTCCCCGCCGATTGGAAATAGCCGCCCCTTCGTGATCACCAGGTTGTTGTCAATCACTTCGACCCGGAAGGTGCGCGCATTCAGCTGGGAAATCAGAAAGACGACCGCGCCCCCCAACCCGAAAATCAGCAACACCACCACCAACCGCGTCAGCGCGCTGGTCGTTCGGCGAATCAAGGGTCGCTGCTCCATGCCGGTCGATCTCCTGAGCTATACTGGTGAGGCGCAACCTTCCATGAACCCTCACTTTCGGCAATTGGGCCAAAGCGAACTGTTGCCGCGCTACATCTTCGCCGAAGGCTTAATCGCACGGCGGCGAGTCCTGGAAGTCGGCGCAGTGGCCGCGACCGGTGGCCGTTCCGCGCAGTTTCTTTTGCAACGGGGCGCTCGGTCGGTGGTGGCCTGCGACGCGGAAGTGCCCGCGATCGAGCAGGCGCAGAACGAGCTCGGTACCCCGCAGCTGCGGTTTCGAGCCAATACCTTCGAGGATTTCGCGCCTGGCGAGTTCGATCTGGTGCTGGTCGCAGATCTCGCGCCCTACGTGCGCGCGCCGGAATTGCTCAAGGAGTTGGTCCGGCTGCTTGCTGGGCATGGCCATTTAATTGGAGGGTTGCGTAATCCGTCCGGCCTCGCGCTTTGCCAGCTGATGGAGCCCGAGGGACCCGCGGCGCCACCCACGTTTGGTCAGCTTCTGGACGCTCTCTCGCCCCATTTTCGGTCGGTCGAGGTCGCGACTCAGAGTCCGGTCGTCGGGTATCAGTTAGCTTTTGAGGGCGCGGAGGGGTTGCTGGTTGACGGAACGCTGGTCAATCAAGTGGAGGCTGCATACTTCTTGGTGCTGGCCGGACAGGAGCCCGCACGCCCCTTGGATCCCAGTTGGGTACAACTTCCACCGGAGCCCTTGGCCTTCGCCGCGGAATGCCTCGAGCGCACTTCAGAGCGGGCTCGAGACGCGGACGAACGCGTTGGCCGACTGAAGAAGCAGCTTGAAGAGGCACGGGATGACGGCGAAGCCCGTTCCGCGCAATCGACCAAGTTCGAGCGTGAGCTGCAGGCGGAAAGGGAAATTAGCGCACAACTGCAGGCACGCCTCGAAGCGTTCGAGAAAGGAGCCGGCGATCGGGTGGAACTTGACCAGCTCGCCTTGCGCTTGAAGCAACTGGAGGCGGAATTGGTGGTTGAAAGGCAACGGGTGGAGGATGGGGAGCGCCAGATTGCGGCCTACCAGTCGGAGATCGAGGTGGTGAGGGAGCAGGCGCAAGAGCACGCTGCGACGCTGGTCGAGCAGATGAAAGAGTTGGCAGCAGTCAATGCCTCGCTCCGGGTGGAGACCGAAAAGAGCGGTGACGCGGCCGGGTCGGAATTGGAAGCCCTGAACGCCCGAAATCGCAACCTCGAAGACGAGCTGGCGCAGATCCGGACCCAGGTCGAGTCGCGCGAAGCCGAGGTCCGGGCGAAGCTCGAGGCGTCGCAGCTGCTCGAGTCACAGCTCGAAGAAATGAGGATGAAGCTTGCCGAGGAGCTCTCCGACAATGGACAGCGGCGACAGGAGGCGACGCGGACTCAAGAGGAGTTGGTTGCGGCGCAGGCCGTATCCAGCCGCGCCACGGCCGAGTTGAGTGAGCTCGAAGCGAAGATGCAGGCCGCGCTCAATGAAGCTTCGGAGCGGACCTACCAGCTCCAGGCGGAGAACGAACGCCTCAGCCGTCAACTCTCCGAGCAACAGCGAGGCGCGCAAGAGGCGCTGGCGCGGGCCGCTTCCGAGGAGGAGAAGCTGAGATCCAGCCTGGACTGGGCGGAATCCGAGCGGGCCCGGCTCGCCGAGGAGCTGCAGAAGGCGGCCGGCACAGGCGATCGCGATGCGGAGCTTTCGGCTGCGATCGCGGACCGGGACGCCAGACTTCATACCCTTCAGCGCCGGCTAGCGGCGCAAAGCGCTGAGCTGTCCGCGCTCCGCAACTCCGTCGGGCGATCGGTGCCTCAACAAGTGGAGCAGATTTATCAACGCGCGAGCGCCGAGCTGAGCGCGGTCAAGGCTGAAATCCGCCGCTCCGCGAGCATTCCGACCGACAAGCCGCTAGAAGATCCCCCGGTTGCCAACCCTCCCGCGATGCCGCTGGAGCCGGGCGGAAAGGCGAAGAAGCCGTAAAGCGCGATGGCTGAGAAATTCTTCAAATACCACGGGTTGGGCAACGACTTCGTCATACTCGATCACCGTGCGAGCGGAGCGGACATCGACGCGGAAACCTCTCGGCGGATTTGTGATCGGCGAAGAGGAGTGGGGGCCGATGGCGTTTTGGTGGTGATCAATTCCGTGCGCGCGTCTGCTCGAATGATCGTCCACAATGCGGACGGCTCCAGCGCCGAGACCTGCGGCAACGGGATTCGCTGCGTCGCGAAATACTTGGTCGACCATCAGCGCGAAAAGCCGGAACGGCTGAAAATTGAAACCGACTCGGGGGTAATCGAGTGCCGGATCGCTTACCGCGACGGTGTAGCTGAGGAAGTAGAAGCGTCGATGGGGCAGGCCAAGTTGATCGACTCGCAGCTGCCATCGGCGCGGACGGGCGCACCGTTTGTAGATCAGGAGCTGCCTGGATATCCCGGAGTAAGCGGTACCGCCGTGAGCATGGGCAATCCGCATCTGGTCCTTTTTGCGCAACCCCTGGGAGCATCCAAAAGCCTAGGTCCTCGCTTGGAGCAGCATCCGCTCTTCCCGCAGAGCACCAATGTCGAATTCGTCGAACAGAACGGTTCCGGTCTAAAAGTGTCGGTATGGGAGCGAGGCGCGGGGCTGACCGAAGCATGTGGAACCGGTGCATGCGCCGCGGCGGTTGCCGCGGTGGCGCTGGGGCGACTTGCCCCTGGCCAATGGCTCAATGTCGAGCTGCCGGGCGGCACGCTTCGGGTCTGGGTTGATCCTGAATTGAAGACCGTGCAGATGCGAGGGCCCGCAAGCTTCGTCTACGAGGGCAGCATTTAGCCGCTGGCCTTGACTTGGGCGAGTATCTCGGCAAGTCCGGGGAGCTCGCAAAGCAATTCGAATTCGGATTCGTGAAGCAATGCCACCCGCGACCCATTGGTGCGCTCAATCCGGAGCTCCACTCGAGGCGCGTTAGGATCCTCTTCCATTCGCCGCAGCGAGGCCTTCTTGCCTTCTCGCGCGCAGGCGACCAAATCGTTCTGCAGGCTCTTCAGACGACGGGATGTTTTCAGCGCCAGGCGCCCCTCGGGCGTGTCGAAGGTATGAAAATGTCGATTCCGAGAGAGCGGTTGGTTGGGATGATGAAGGCGCTGGATCAACCGCCTGACGAACGGATCCATCGTTAGCTTCTCAGCGGCGCGGCTGCGGCGACTGCGGTTCTGAGCCCCTTGGAGCCGCGAGTTTGGCCTACCGCGACCACGTTCAGGTTTTCGGCTCGAAAGTAGCGCGCGGCAACGCGGCATAGCTGATCGGCAGACTGGACCTCGATTTTTCGGGTGCGCTCCTCGAAGCTTTCGGCTGGCCTGAACAGCTCGGTTCCCCCAAACCAGCCCGCGAGCTCGCCGGGTGAGTCGCGCGTAAATTCGAGATGGATCCGGTGGCGCTGTTTGGCGCGCTCGAGCTCGTCCTCGGGAATCTGCTCCTTCTTCAGCTCAGCCAACGTTTGACAGACTTCGAGAAACAAGCGGGCCGTCTTTTCGGGAGCGCAAGCGGCGTCGATTTCGAAAATACCCAAATCGTCGAACGTCTCGATTCCGGCGTGCAAGCTGTAGGCGAGGCCGCGCTTCTCGACCACGTTGAACGGCAGGCGGGACGAGAGCCCATCGTCGAGCACCCGCCGAATCAGGTGGAGGGCGGGGAAATCGGGATGATGCTCCGGGACGGTTCGAAAGCTGATCCGGATTGCGGTCTGCGCCTCGTCGTGACGGACAAACCTAAACTGCGGCCCCGAGCGGCGTGGTGGTGGAACGCGCTCCGAGTTCGACGCGCCACGGCGCAGATGAGAGAAGTGCTTTTCTGCCAGCCCCAGCACCTCGTCGCGCCTGACGTTCCCCGCAGCGACCAACACCATGTTGCCGGTTACGTAATGGCGCTGGTGATGAGCCCGCAGCTGCCTTTCGGTCATTGAACGCACCGAGTCGACCGTTCCTGCGATCTTCAGAGCCAGGGGATGGCCCGGAAACAGCTCCATCTTCGAAAGGTTGTCGAGGTCGATGTCGCGCCCATTCTCGTCCACCTCGTCCAGCATCTCCTCGAGAATGATCTGGCGTTCTACCTCCATTTCGCAAAGGCGGGGTCGGGTAAGCATGTCCCCTAAAACCTCAAAACCCACCTCCAGCCGATCGGGATGTATCGGCGTGAAATAGTAGCCGTGGTCGCGGGTGGTGACTCCATTGAGGTTGCCGCCTGCTTCCTCCACCGCGGCGTTCATCTTCACGGTGTCCGGGAATGCGTGGCTGCCGCGAAAGAACATGTGTTCGAGGAAATGACTCACTCCGTTGTTCGCAGCGCGCTCATGCCGGGACCCCGCGCGCACGTACGCCGCGATCAGCGCGCTGTGCAAATGGGGAGTCGGAATGGTCACCACCTTCAACCCGGAGGAGAGGACGTCTCTGAAACAGGAGAGGCTCATGCCCGCGGCAGCCTGATGACGAAGGTAGTGCCTGCTCCGGGCTGGCTCTCGCAGCGAATCGTTCCCCCATGCGCCTGCAAAATTTGGCGGGAAACGGCCAGTCCCAAGCCGGTTCCTCCCTCCTTGGTAGAAAAGAACGGCTCGAAGATCCGCTCTTGCACGTCGCCGCTCATTCCTCGGCCGGAATCGGAGAAGACGACTTCGGCCCCTCCGTCGGCGGGCCGGGAGGCGACGACCAGCTTGCCGCCTCCGTCCATCGACTCTCGACTGTTGCGCAGCAAATTGAGGAACACCTGTCGAAGCTGCGCCTCGTCGGCCAGAACACGGGGGGTCAGGGGATCTAGCCGCGGGATCACTTGCACCCTGGATCGCTCCATCTCCTCGCGCGAGAACTCCAGCACGTTGCTCAACACCTGATTGATATCTTCCGCGGTAAGGGCGGGCTTGGGGATCCGCCCGAGCCGCAGATATTCATCGGTGACTTCGGTCAAGCGGTCGACTTCGCGAGTCACGGCCCCCAAGAGGGCGCGCGCTTCCTTGGCTTCCGCCTCGGAACCGAAGCTGGCTCTGCCGAGCGCCTCTTCCAGAAGCTCAACATTCAGACCGATCGAGGAAAGCGGGTTGCGAACTTCATGGGCGATCTGGGCTGAAACTCGGCCGATCGCCGCGAGCTTCTCGGCCTGGACCAGAGCCTCCTGCTGTTGCTTGAGCTGTTGCTCCCGCTCCTGGAGGGACTTGGCCATCTGGTTAAATTCTCGAGCCAACACCGAGATCTCGTCCGCTCCACGCACCTCCAACTGAGTCGTGTAGTCTCCGCGGCCGATGCGACTTGCGCCCTCGATCAAGGTGCGCACCGGCCTCAAAATTCGCGCGGAAATCGCGGTTGCCAAAAGACCCACTCCGATCGCCAGCACGGATAACGCAATGATCGTCACACCGGTTCGCCGCTCGCGCTGTTCCGCCTTCGCGACCTGGTCGTTGATTCGCTTTTCCAGTGCGGCATGGATGAAGCGAATGTCGCGTCCAATCGAGCCTTCCAGCTGCTTCAGCTCGCCCATCTGCTGGTTGACGAGGGAGCGGTCCGGATAGCTCTCTTCGAGAGCGCT
Source organism: Myxococcaceae bacterium (assembly GCA_036781205.1). Classification (GTDB taxonomy): domain Bacteria; phylum Myxococcota; class Myxococcia; order Myxococcales; family Myxococcaceae; genus DAIQBK01. The sequence goes on along the minus strand of DAIQBK010000011.1, from coordinate 102,614 downwards.
GTACACCTTCGCCGCGGCGAGTTGGTATTCTCGGTAGCGGCCATCGAGCTGCTGGATCCGCTGCGCCATTTCGCGGACGAACGGCGCTTCGAATGCCGGCGCGAACTCCAAAATCTCGGTCACCTTGTCTTTTGCGGCGCTCAGCCGCTGGTCCATCACGTGCGGAAACCAGAGCCGAGCAAGCCGGATCAGCGTCCGGCGGGTATCCACGCTCTGCTCCTCGAAAAGCCGATCGGTGTCCATCGCCTGGTTTAGATGCAAAGTCTCGATCGCTGCCGCGTCTTGTGACAGGTGCAGGTACCCTTCGCTCACCAGTCGGATCTCCAGCTGATTTCGGTGCATCTCCGCAACGCTGAAGATCGAGACTGCAGCGAAGGTGGCGAGCACCACCGCGTAACCAAGAAAGATTCGGGTGGCGAGCGAAAGCTGCATCCTCAACCGTGCCTAAGCCGTTCCACCCCCCGCTGCCTCTGGGCGATTTTCGTCGACTTCGTCAGCGGCCGGTTCTTCGGTCCCCGGCTGGGGTGGAAGGGACTTTTCCTCGACCTTCCGGTCGGAATCCGCGATTTCCTCGGGGGTCAACTCAGTCCGCTCGGCCAGGATCCCGCTCTTGCGTTCCAGATCCTTGATCGCCCGCCGCAGCAGGTCGCGCTCCAAGAGTATGCGGTTCAGCCGCTTCTCAAGCGCTTTGAACTTATCCTTAACCAGGTCGAGCTCACCCTTGGTAACCACGTAGATCCGATGCTGGGTTTCCATCCGCCCGCGCAGGCGCTTGGTCTCGTGCTCCAGTTCCAGCGCGCGGCCGCGATCTTTTGCTGCCTGTTGCTCGAGGCGCTGAATCCGTTCGCGGTCCGCATCCGAAAGCTCTCGGAATCGGCGCGTCGCGGGAGGAGCGACCACCGCGGGTTGGGGGGGCGGGCTCTCGACCACGGGAGGGGGTGGTGGTGCGTGGCGCTTCGGCTTGTCCGGGCTCGCCTCGGATCTGAGCTTTTCGACTTCCGCCAATGCGGCTGAAAGTTCGGAGCGGACCACTTCCAGCTGAACCGACGCGTTCCTCTCGACCTCCTCGCGCGCCTTGGCGATTCCCCGGCCGTCCCTTTCTTGCTCTTTGTGCTCGAACAACTTTCGCTTCGCTTGCTTCAGTTGATCTTTGAGCTCGTTAACCTGGACTCGCTGCTCCTCCAACTCTCTGCGCCGCCTTTCCAACTCGTTTTCCAGAACAGATTTTGCCTTGCTTTCAGACTCAAGCCCTTGCGCCGCGCCCTTGGCCGGCGAAGAGCCACGGCCCGGGCCGAACAACAACATTCCCAGCGTGACGCAGAGGGCGATCGATACCAGGACTAAAACCACGACCAACACGAGACAACCTCCCGCAAGGGCTTCGAGACTATCGATCGCTCAAGTCCCGTCAACCCCGGACCGCAAAAAGAGCGCTTTTGGCTTCTTAGAAGGCGGCGCGCTGCATTGCGCGAAGCCTACGGATTCGCTCCTCGATTGGAGGATGTGTGGAAAAGAGCGAAAGCACGGCCCCGCCCGAAAGTGGATTGACGATGAACAGATGCGCGGTCGCGGGTGCCCGGTCGTAGGGAAGAACTTCCGCACCGCGCTCGAGCTTGGCTAACGCGTCCGCGAGCGCATCCGGGTCGCCGGTGAGGGCCGCACCGGAGGCATCGGCCTCGTACTCGCGGGAGCGACTCACCGCCAGCTGCAAGAGGGTGGCCGCCAGTGGGGCAACCAAGAGCAGCCCCAGAGTGGCCAGGCCGCCGCCCCGCTCTTCGCGCTCGTCGCTGCCGCCGAGAAAGGCTCCGCCGAACCAAAAGAGCATCTGAACCGCGTGGGTGATCACTCCGGCGAGCGTCGCTGCGACCGTGCTGGTCAAGGTGTCGCGGTTCTTCACGTGCGAAAGCTCGTGCGCCAACACGCCCCGCAGCTCGCGGCGATCGCATAGCTCCAAAATCCCGGAGGTAACCGCCACCGCCGCATGGGCGGGGTCGCGCCCGGTCGCGAAGGCATTGGGAGTGGGGACGGGAATCAAATACAGCGGCGGAGTGGGGATATTTGCGCGACGCGCCAGGTCCTCCACCATTTCGTACAGCCAAGGCGCCTGGCTTCGGTCGAGGGGCTGCGCTCGATGGATGGCGAGGGCAATCCGGTCGCTGAACCAGTACGAGACAAAGTTCATCACCAGGACGAACACCCCCGCGAACATCAATCCGCGAGGCCCACCGACCCATTGGCCGACTCCCAAGCAGAGCGCCGTGAGCGCCGCCAACAGCACCGCGGTTTTGGCGTAGTTGCCCAGGCGCCGAAGCGGCCGGATGTCCGGTCCGGCCGGAAGCGGCTGTGGGTCGTTCCAAGCGTCGTGCTGCGCCATCAAGTTCTCCTTCATCGCCTCTATACATAAAACCGATTGGCGATATCCGCAGTCGGCGCGGGGATCATGCTGCTTCAAGAACTTGCGCATCCTACGACGGCAACCGCAGCAAACCTGCACCCATTCCGCTCGGCGCGGGCACCATTTTCTCCCGTTGCCTTGCGCGAACCACTCGGTCGCTGTTAGGAATCTGCCCAGCGATTCAGGGACTTAGGGGATCGCCGATTGCTTCACCGGTGATGGAGATAGAAGCGTAGGTTCCCAGTCATTCCAGGGAAATGCAGCCGCCGGGTCATTAGCAAAGCACGCCATGGCTGACGAAACCACAGCCCGCCGAAAGAACTCGCACCTGGATTTGTGCGCCTCCGAGGAGGTGGAGCCAGCCGAGAACAGTACGCTCTTGGAGTGCGTGGACCTGGTGCACTGCGCAATTCCCGAATTGGCACTCTCCGACGTCGACACAAGCGCATCGCTTTTCGGCAAAAAACTTCGCGTCCCTGTGGTGGTCACGGGCATGACGGGAGGAACCGACCGCGCGGCTCGAGTGAATCGGGATCTGGCGGAGCTTGCCGAGAAACACGGCATGGCCTTCGGTGTCGGTAGTCAGCGGGCGATGAGTGAAGATCCCGAGCGCGCTGTCACGTTTCGGGTCCGGGACGTGGCCCCCACCACGGCGGTGATCGGAAATATCGGACTGCGGCAGGCGGCTGCGCTCGGCGGTGACGGCGTACGCCGATTGGCGGATTCAATCCAGGCCGACGGGATGGCGCTGCACCTTAACGTCGGGCAGGAGTTGACCCAGCCAGAAGGGGATCGCGACTTTCGGGGCGGCTACAAAACGGTGAGCGCTCTGGTCAGAATTTTCGGCGAGCGCTTGTTGGTGAAGGAAACAGGGTGCGGCATCTCGCCCGACGTCGCGCGCGGCCTGCGCGATTGCGGCGTGCGAACGATCGATATCTCCGGGCTGGGCGGGACATCTTGGGTCCGGGTTGAAGAGCTGCGCGCCCGTGGGGTGGCTCAGGAGGTAGGCCGCACTTTCGCGGGTTGGGGAATCCCCACTGCCGCGGCGCTGCTGTCGGTCAGACGGGCGGTTGGCCCGGACGTCACGCTGATTGCGTCAGGCGGGATCCGGACCGGATTGGATGTGGTCAAGGTTCTGGCGCTTGGGGCCAATCTGGCTGGAATGGCGCTGCCTATCTTCCGGGCCCTGCAGGACGGCGGCCGAGAGGGCGCGGACCGAGCGATCGATGCGATCTTGACCGGACTGAAGCAGGGGCTGCTGCTGACCGGCAGCCGGGACGCAGATCAGCTGCGCGCCCGACCCAGGGTGATCAGCGGGAAGTTGAAGGATTGGCTGGCAGCGCTATAGAGCTCGACTTTCAGAGGAGGATGCATGTCCGAGAAGGTGACGTCCCGTTTGGCCGGCTTCTACAAGCTACCGATCCCGGAGCGGTTGAATCAAATTGGCCGGATGTTTCACCTCAGCCCCGAGGAGGTCTCCCACCTCCAGGGCGCGACGTCGTTGGCTCCGGAGACTGCCAACCAGATGATTGAGAACGCGGTCGGCACGTTCAGCTTGCCGCTTGGGTTGGGACTCAACCTGCAGGTCAACGGACGCGACTACATTGTGCCGATGGCGGTGGAGGAGCCTTCGGTGATTGCGGCGGTCTCCTTCGCTGCGAAAATCGTCCGGGAGGCCGGCGGGTTCATCGCCGAGGCCGATGACTCGATGATGATCGGCCAGGTGCAGGTCACTCGCTACGGAGATCCGACCGAGGCCAGCCAGCGGATCCTCGACGCAAAGGATCAGATCCTCGCGCTTGCCAACAGCTTTCACCCCGCGCTGGTCAATCGGGGCGGAGGCGCGAAGGAGGTCGAGGTGCGGGTGTTGCCCGCTCCAGAAGGACCTCGGGGCGAACCCCTGTTGATCGTCCATTTGCTGATCGACACCCAGGAAGCAATGGGAGCCAATCTGATCAACACCGTAGCCGAGGGCGTGGCTCCACTGATCGAGCAGCTGACCGGTGGCAAGGTTTACCTTCGAATTCTCTCCAACCTCGCCGACCGACGCCTTGCCAGAGCGTCGTGCAGAATCCCGGTGCCATTGCTTGCCGATTTCGATCTTACCGGCGCGGAGATTGCCGATGGGATCGCCCAGGCGAGTCGGTTCGCGCGGGCCGATCCGTACCGAGCCGCGACCCATAACAAGGGCGTGATGAATGGAATCGATGCGCTGGCGATTGCTACTGGCCAGGACTGGCGAGCAATTGAGGCGGGCGCCCATGCATTCGCTTGCCGCGAAGGGCAGTATCGGCCGCTGTCCAATTGGTATCTCGAAGACGGACTGTTGCTGGGAAACCTCGAGCTCCCGCTGGCGCTCGGGACGGTGGGTGGACCGATCAAGGTGCACTCCGGCGTTCAGATGGCGCTCAAGCTGCTGCGCGTCTCGTCAGTCCGGGAGCTGGCGACGATTTTTGCCGCCGTGGGACTTGCCCAGAATTTTGCGGCGCTGCGAGCGCTGGGATCAGTGGGAATCCAAAAGGGGCACATGGCCCTGCATGCCCGGTGCGTGGCGGTGACTGCCGGGGCTCGCGGAGCCTCTGTGGAAAAGATTGCCAACCTGATGGTCAAAGCCGGACACGTCAAAGTCGACAAGGCGAGAGAATTCTTGGCGCTGCTTTCGAAGGAAGAAGCCGCCACCGGTACCGGTTAGCGCTGGTACGGACTCGCTGCTTCGCGCCAAACAAGAATGGTGCCCCTCGCGTCGTTCGGCCCTGGGAAGGTGATTCTGCTGGGAGAGCATAGCGTTGTTTACGGCTATCCCGCGTTGGCTGCGCCGCTGTCGTGGGGGGTCACCGCCCGGGGCACGCCGTCTCGCAGCGCCCGGCTCGAGCTCCCAGCCCATCTTCGAGGTGCTGGCAGGGTTTTGCTCAGAGCGGCGTTTGCCCGCGCGGCGGCGATTTGTGGTCAGCCGAAAATCAAGGTCCGTTTCGAGAGCGATCTTCCGACGTCGATGGGCTTGGGCAGCTCAGCCGCCCTCTCAGTCGCTTGTGCGCGGCTTTTGCTCAAGGCTGCTGGAAGGCCGGGAAAGATAGCGGAGGTCTTGACTGCAGCGGGCGCGATGGAGCGCGTGTTCCATGGCAACCCATCCGGGATCGACCACACCGCCAGCGCTCAGGAGAGAATGATTCTTTTCCGGCGGGGAATCGGCAGGTCCGCCGCGCAGGTCCGAGCGGTGCGGTGTCCGAAGCCGCTGAAGATTTTGGTGGTGGTGGTTGGGAATCGACCTCCGACCAAGACCACCGTCTCCGCGCTTGCCGAACGCACCAAGCGTTGGCCTTCCCGTTATCACCGGCTCTTCAAGGAGATCGGCTACCTTGCAACCGAAGGCGCCCGAGCGGTGGAAAGCGCGGACCTGGATACGCTCGGAGATCTGATGAGCGTGAATCAAGGATTGCTGACGTCATTGCAGCTCTCCTCGACCAACATCCACGAAATGGTTCAGCGGTTGCTCAAGATGGGCGCGCTTGGGGCCAAGCTGACCGGCGCCGGCGGCGATGGAGGCGCGGTGATTGCGTTATTTCGCGAGCCTGAGCCCGCAGTGGCGCAGCTGAGCCGCCAGGGCTTCCAATGCTTTGCAAACCAGATTGCTGGACCTCGCGCCCTGTGACTTCGGCTCTCAAGGCGACGGCGGTAGCCCATCCCAACATCGCTCTGGTCAAGTATTGGGGAAAGCGCGACGATCGGTTGATTCTGCCGTACCAGTCCAGCCTCTCGATCACGCTCGGAGAGCTCGAAGTCACCACTACGGTCCAATTCGCCGCGGCCCGCGAGCAGGTCGAGCTACACGGAGAACCGGCTCAAGGTCTCGAGCGGGCCCGGATTACCGAGGTATTGGATCGCGTTCGGTCGATGGCTCGGGCTCGCCAGGGCGGTGCGCGCGTTTCCTCGCGGGGAAACTTTCCATCCGCCGCAGGGCTGGCCAGCAGTGCGGCTGGATTTGCCGCGCTGGCGATGGCGGCGCGGGCCGCGGCTGGGTTGGCCTCCGACGTGCGACAAACGTCCATTCTTGCCCGTTTGGGCTCCGGCTCCGCGTGCCGTAGCCTTCAGGGAGGAGTTTGCGTGTGGCGGCGCGGCCAAGCACGCGATGGCAGCGACAGCTACGCGGAGCAACTCTTCACCGAGGCGCATTGGCCCGAGCTGCGGCTGGTGGTGGCGCTGGTTGGGCGGCAGGCAAAGGAAGTTACCTCGCGGGAGGGAATGCAGCACACCGTCGCAACCTCTCCCTATTACGCGGCATGGGTCGAGGATGCGGAGGGCGAGGTCGAGCGCGCGATCGAGCAAATTGACCGCCGAGATCTAGGGGGCTTGGGCCGGATCGCGGAGCGCAATGCCTGGAGAATGCACGCCTCGGCGCTCGCGGCGGATCCACCTCTTTGTTACCTGCGCCCCGAGACCTTACGCTTGGTGCTCGCTCTGCCCCAGGAGCGCCGAAATGGAATTCCCGTCTGGTTTACGCTCGATGCAGGCCCCAATCCAGTGCTCCTCACCGATGCTGAACACTTGACCCAAGTGCAATCGCTGGCAGACACGCTGGGCGCTCAGGAAACGATCTGTTGCAAGATGGGAGGAGACGCCCACCTGAGCGAAACCCACCTGTTCTAATGGATCGTTTTCTTTCGGCCCCGAGCAAGCTCTTCCTCACTGGAGAATACGCCGTGCTGTGGGGCGGCAGCGCTCGAATTGCCGCGGTGCAGCCACGCGGTGAAGCGTACGTGCGGCGGCGGACCGATCGGGAAGTCCACTTGGCGCTGGAAGCCGGTCGGTTACGAGGGTATTGCACTCCACTGGGGATCAACTGGTCGCAAGGCGTGCCGGAGGCCTTTTCCTTCGCGGCTAAGGCGCTGCACGAGGTTGTCAGGCTTCATGGCCGCGAAGCGCTGGGCTTTGGACTTGCGCTTTCGGCACCCACTCTGCCTGCCGGAGGAAAGCCGGGCCTTGGAGGCAGCGCCCGAACCTCGGTGCTCGCCGCCGAGTCCGCCCGGTACGTTCTCGAGCAACGCTTGGACACGCTCAAATTGGCGCTTTTGGCTCACGCGCAAGCCCAAGGAGGACGGGGAAGCGGGGCAGATGTGGCCGCGATCTTCGCCGGTGGCTTGATCCGGTATCGCCGCTATCCAGTCGAGTCGCTGCTAGAAGCGAGCGATTCCGGCGAGACCTTGGGGGGCTTGGAGAGCTCGCCGCCGGTGGACTTGTGGCGCCTACCGGCGGCCAATCTATGCTTGGCCTACGCCTTTTCCGGGGCCGGCGCTTCCACTCCAAGATTAATCCGAGAGGTTGAGAGTCGAATCGCGCCTGCCAGCCGCGAGCAATTTGTGATCAAGTCGGATCAACTGGGCGATCTGGCCGAGAAGGCGATCATGGGCGAAGACTTTCGGCTGCTGCGCGAGGCGCTCGAGGGGTTGCAGGAGCATCTCAAAACCCTGGGGCCGCTGGAAACGGAGCCGATCGCCCGGATTCTCGCGATCGCCCGAAGTTATGGTTGTGCAGGCAAAATGTCAGGCGCCGGGAGCGGAGATGGCTGCATTCTCTGCGCGCCCGATCTCGAGGTGCGTTCCGCGATGCTGGAGGGGCTGAGATCGCGCGGCTTCTGGGCGATCCCGGTATCACTCGAAGCCGGGCTTCGCGGCGAGCTGGACGGCGATCCGCAACTCCGCGGCTGGCTGGACCTGTTCCCCTCTCCTAGCGGGAGTGGCTAAGCGATTGCCCAGGAGAGGACTCGAACCTCCATGCTCTTGCGAGCACTAGACCCTGAATCTAGCGTGTCTACCAGTTTCACCACCTGGGCTGGTGGCGCGTGTATAGGGAGGTCGACCTGACACGTCAAGGCAGAGCGAGCAGTCGCCTAAACGCTGAAGCTCTCGCCGCAGCCGCAGCTGGCCTTCACATTGGGGTTATTGAGCTTGAACCCCGTGCTCATCAGGCCTTGCTCGAACGAAAGCTCGGAGCCCGCAAGATAGAGGAGGCTCTTCGAGTCGATAAACACTCGAGCGCCATCTCGTTCGAACACCCGGTCCTTCTCCGTACCGCGTTGCGCCCACTCCATCGCGTAGGACAAACCGGAACACCCGCCGCCTTTGACCAGGATTCGCAGCCCGCCCTCCGGGGTCTTCTGCTGCTCGATTAGTTGCCGCAGGCGCTGGACCGCGCTGTCAGCAAGAAGGAAACCCTTGACCCGGCCGCCAACTGCCAGGCTTTCCGGGTTTGTCGCTTGGGCTGTCTCGTTCACGATCTTCTCCACTCTCTCAGGGGTAAACTAACACTTTCCCTAAAGTTGTGCACCGCTCGGCGGTGGGGCGTCCTTGTTAACGGGATGCAGTGGGCTCGATTTCTGCAGCTCACGAACCTTCTGCACGACCAACCTACCCACGTAGTCGACCTCCTCTTCAGTGTTGAAGCGCCCAATTCCAAAGCGGATCGAACTTTGAGCCAGATCTGGGTCGACGCCGAGCTCGCGCAGTACGTAGGAGGGCTCGACCGAAGCCGAAGTGCACGCGGAGCCGGACGAGACGGCGACGTCCTTAAGGGCGCGCATCAGGTTCCCTGCTTCCAGATATGGAAAGGAGACGTTTAGATTTCCGGGCAGTCGGGACTCGAGCGATCCATTGAGAGAGATATCGCTTAAGTTGCGGAAGAGATGGCTGCGAAGCTTCTCTCGTAATTGCAAGATACGCTGCGACTCCTCGATCATCTCCAGGCGCGCCAGCTCGGCGGCTTTGCCGAAGCCGACAATCGCCGGCACATTGAGAGTGCCCGACCTGAGCCCGCGCTCGTGGCCACCCCCATCAATCAGCGGCGCCAGATGCACTCGGGGCTTGCGTCTTACGTACAGGGCGCCGACTCCCTTGGGGCCATAAATTTTGTGGGCGCTGACGGACACCAGATCGGCTTGCACTTCATCGACTTGGAAGGGGATTTTTCCCAGCCCTTGAACCGCATCGCAGTGGAAGAGAACCCCCTTTTCACGACAAATCTTGCCGATCGCGCCCGCCGGATGAATCGTTCCGATTTCGTTATTGGCGAGCATCACGCTCACCAAAAACGTCCGATCCGTGATCGCGGCCCTCAGCTGATCGAGATCCAGATGGCCGCCGCGGTCCACGGGTAGATAGGTCACGCGCGCGCCTTGGCGCAGCGCTTCCGACCATCGCCGGAGTGTTTCGTCCGAGCCCAGGTTGTATTTCTCAGAAAGCGCGACTGCGTTTTCGGAGGTCACCGCCGTACCGGCCAACTCCGAAAGGCGAAACAGCTGAATCGCTTCGAGCTGCCGGGACCGTTCGTATTCCAGGCGTCGGCAGACGTCGAGAACTGCCCGATGCTCGGTCGTGACGGTGACCACTTGATCGCCTTTGTCGCGATAGAACTCACAAGCCCCTTTGATCGCGAGATTGTTGGACTCGGTGGCTCCGCTGGTAAAGATGAGTTCGGTCGCCGAGCAACCAATCAGCGCTGCGACTTGCTTGCGCGCGAGATCGACCGCGGCTTCAGCCCTCCAACCAAATATGTGGCTGCGAGACGCGGCATTTCCGAACTCCTTTTCAAAGTAGGGCGCCATCGCGGCCCTCACCCTTGGGTCGAGCGGAGTCGTCGCGTGATTGTCCATGTAGATCGGCAGGTTCATGGCTGTAGGACTAACACTTTAACCCCCCTCCGCCATCCCCACCGAGTTTTCTAACCTCCGGGAAAATCGACTTGTTTTCGCGGATTAGTCCCCCCTGGACCAGGCCATCCTCGGCGGGGAATGAACGTTGTGGGTCGCCGGTCAATGGGTTAACTGAGAGGGGACGGATGGCCCGGGTTAAAGCAACGAGTCTGGTAGTGTGGGCAATCGTGGGCGCGATTGCCGTCGCGCTGATTCCCGCGATCCTGCCCACCGGGCCCTCTTCGTATCTAAACCCCGCTGAAATGCTCGCCTCTGGGCGCTGGGTCGCAGGGGCTTCGATCGTATTCCTCGGGGGTCTTTTGACGGCACTGACCCCGTGTGTCTACCCGCTGATACCCATCACAGTCGGGCTGTTCGGTGCGCGCAAAAGCGAGTCCCGGAGTAAGGCGGTGCTTCTCACCACCGCCTACGTGGTGGGAATGGGACTGGTCTTCAGCATCCTAGGAGTCATCGCCGCCAAGACCGGGCAGGCCTTCGGCTCACTGCTGGGCGATCCGCGGGTAGCAATCGGACTGGCGATTCTTCTGGTGCTGCTCGCATCTTCGATGTTTGGGGCCTTCGAGCTGTCGCTGCCGCCCAGTTTGATGCAGAAGCTGAATTCGGTTGGCGGCGCCGGAGTGCTTGGCGCTTTCTTGATGGGCAGCGTGTCCGGTTTTATTGCAGCCCCATGCACCGGGCCGGTCCTGGCTGCGCTGTTGGCGTACGTTGCCAACACTCAGAGTACCGTCCTGGGCGGCTCTCTTCTTTTTCTGTATGCGCTAGGGATTGGCGTTCCATTCTTTCTGATTGGCGTCTTCGCCTTGCGGTTGCCCAAAAGCGGCGTCTGGATGGAATGGGTAAAGAGCGTACTGGGAATCGCCTTGATCGCCCTGGCGGCCTCTTATCTCAAGGACGCATTTGCGCCATTGCGACACGCGGTGTCGGCGGTGGCGGCCGAGTTGGGAAGTCGGCCAGGTGCGTGGGTGGCCGGAGTGCTCGCTGGTCTGGGCATCCTCTTGGGCGCGATCCATCGCTCCTTTGAACGTCGCACCGCCGAGGTCGGCCTCAAGGCGGTAGGAATCCTTTTTGTCACCGCTGGACTGATCGTTCGCGCCGGGGCCCTGGACGCTCCTGCCTCGGGGCAGATGTGGAGCAAGTTGTGCCTGAATCGGCAGCAGGGAAAGCGCGTGCTCACCACGGTGAGCGAGGCCCTCTGGGTTAAAGTCTGTATGGCGGAGACGGAGCGTGGGCTTCGGTGGGACAGTCAATTCCCGGATGGTGCTCGGCGCTCGGTCAGTTTGTTTGACGAGGCGCTGGAACGGGCTCGCCGCGACAAGAGACCGGTGATGGTCGACTTTTCGGCTGAGTGGTGCGCGGCGTGCAAAGAGCTCGACCGGCGCACCTACATCGACCCCACGGTAGTACGCGAGATGAGCGACGCCCACTTTTTGACTGTGAAAGTGGACGGGACCAACGAGCTCGACGAGGTCAACGAGCTGTACGATCGCTACGGTGTGACCGGTTTACCAACAGTGCTATTCATCAATTCCGAGGGCAAGATTCTCAAAGAGCCCCGGGTCACCGGTTTTCTCGGCCCCGACAAATTTCTGGTCGAGTTGAAGAAAGTCCGGTAATGCTTCCCGCGTGACCACCCGCCCTTGCTCAAGTGCGAGGCAGAGAGGGGAAGCACCATGAAGCGATATTCGATGGTAGCGCTGGTCGTGTGCACCGCCACTGGCTGTGGCATTCCGAAAGATCAGTATCAGGCAAAGGCGCTGGAGGCGCAGCAGCTGAGTCAAAAATACAAGGACGAGTCCGACAAGGCAGCGGTCTTGGAAGCCAAGGTCCGACAGTTGGAGCAAAAGAACACCGACCTATCTCAGTCCCAGGTGAAGCTTCAGCAGGAGAAGGGCGAGCTGGAGAAGAAGTCGTCCGAATACCAGCAGCTGGCAGACAGCTTGAAAAGTCAGATCGACACCGGCCAGATCGAGCTCTCCGAGCTGAAGGGCAAGATGACCGTAAAAATGAAGGACAAGATCCTCTTCTCCTCCGGTTCGGCCAGAATCAACGACGAGGGGCAAGGTGCGCTAAAGAAAGTCGCCGATGCTTTGCAAAGCGTGAAGGGAAAGATCATCCGCGTGGAAGGGCACACCGACGATGTTCCTTTGAACAAAGGTCCCTACAAGACCAATTGGGAACTTTCGGTCGCTCGCGCGCTCGCCGTCGTAAAGTCCCTTCAGGACAACGGCGTGGACCCCGCGCTGCTTTCGGCCGCGGGATTTGGGGAGTATCACCCAATCGCGCCGAATGACTCGCCGCAGAATCGAAGCCTGAATCGTCGCATCGAGATCGTGCTCGCGCCGGCCGGGTGATCTGGCCCAATCCAGGGTTTCGGGTGATCGCTGATCGTCTCGCTCGCGGGACCTTCCCGAGGCCGATGCTCCCTCGACTTGCAGTGCGAGCTGCGTGTAGCATCCTTTCCAAACGGCTCGCGAGATAGGGTGGACTTTCAAAACGTAGCCTGCGGAGCGACAATTTGGAGGGCGCATGGTCGGCCGATCGCTCGCCGATGACGCGTCGGTAGCGCTGAAAGCCACTCCGCCGGGTGCGCGGGCGCGGCCCGTGCTGGTGGTTGAGCCGAACGGAAAAACCCGCTCCGTCATCCAGACCGTGCTGGGGCGCAAGGGCTTTCGCGTGGTGGCGGCCGGCAGTGCCGACGAGGGCTTGCGCCAGATCGAATCCGAGCCGGTCATACCCGAGCTGGTGGTGGCGGAGGCAAAGCTCGATGGCTCGGATGGTTTTTCTCTGTGCAGCCGGCTGCGAGCGCACGAGCGCACCGCCCAGGTACCGATCATTCTGATGTCCAGCTCATCCGGCGCGCAGCAGGAAGAATTGGCCACGCAAGCTGGCGCTGACGACTTTGTGGCCAAGCCAACTTTCGCCCGGGACTTGTTGTCGCTGGTTCAGCTGCGGGCCGGATCCAGCTTTGGCGAGACCAATTTTCGTGAGAACACCATCGACCTGCCCCTCCCGATCTTGCTTCGCGCCCTTTTAGCGGGTGTTCGCTCGGGCCGGATCGAGCTTTTCGATCCCCCCGCACAGGTGGCGTTTCGCCATGGCGGAGTGGTGGACGCTTACTTTGGACGTACCCGAGGCGCCGAAGCGTTGGTGCCGATGCTGCTGCTTGGCGATGGCGAGTATTCGGTCAGCTTCACCCGCACCCTCGTGAAGGGATCTTTTTACCTCAGCCTCAAGGAGCTCCATTCGACTGTCCTGCCGGCTCTGAGAAGATGGCAGCAGTTCGCCGATGGCGACTCTTCTCTTTCTCCCAGGCTGGTGGTGGATTTCGTTGCCCTTCGCAGCGCGCTCTCCGAGATTCCCGAAAGCGCGTACGAAGTGATTCGGCAGTTCGATGGACATCGAACGATCCGGCAGTGCATCCTGGATTGCGCGCTTCCGGAAAGCACCAGCTTGGCGGTGATCTGGCGGCTGTACAAAATGGGCGTGCTCGTCAAGCCGACCGAACAGGCGCGGGTGCCGCGAACCGGGTCGCTCGGCCGCACTTCATTTCTCGAATCGACCGGTCCAGCGGGATCCGAGGACTCCGGAAAGACGAGCCAGTACGAAAACCTGCACCAGCTGTTGATGCTCGATGAAACTCCGCGGATTGCGCCCGCGAGCTCTCCGCTGCGCTCCGCGGTGCAGATTGGATTGGCGATCGTCGCGGTAGTCGGGATTGCCGCGGGGGCCGGCTGGGTAGTCTCCCGCGGGGATGCTCCGAAATTTCGAGGCCAACCAGAGTCCGGGCAGTCCGGCTCAACGCAACTGGTGAGCGCGCAGCCGACCCCTCGGCCAGATCTGCAAGATGCGGTGGGTCTGCTTGAGAGCGGCCAAAAAGGGGAAGCGGTACAGCTTTTGACTCGCGTCCTTCAGTCCAATCCCAGCACGGGCGCTTGGTTCCTCCTGGGTTTGGCGAAGTTCGAGTCCGGCGATACCGAGGGAGCTCGCCAGGCGGCGTTGGAGACCCTGAAGCTCAATCCCCGGCACGGGCGCGCCAGGATGCTGCTGGCAGCCATTTACCTCGACGAGACGGAGCCGGCACTCGCCAGCGCGGAGCTTCAGCGTTATTTGGAGCTGGAGCCGAACGGGCCCTATGCAGCGCAGGCTCGTCAACTGCTCGCTTCGCACTAATCCAGGCGCTCTCCTAAGCCGAGCGGCAAAGTCGACAACCGGCGCGGTCCCGGATAGAAGGCGCGTGGTTGCGGAGGACTCGTTGCGCGTCCTAGGGATCGACCCGGGCAGTCGGATCATGGGATACGGCGTGGTCGAGGAGCGACGGGGTCGCCTGTTCCACCTGGCGCACGGAGTGATTCAAGCCAATTCGCAAGCGCCTCTCGAACGTCGGTTGCATCAGATCTTCACTCGGCTTTCGTCCACGGTTTCTCTCCACCGGCCCGATTGCGTCGCGGTGGAAGGGGTGTTTCATTGCCGAAATGCACGGAGTGCGCTGATCCTCGGACATGCCCGCGGGATCGCGTTGTTGGTCGCCGCCCAGAGTGGGCTGCCGGTTCATGAGTACGCCCCCGCCACGGTGAAGCGGTCGGTCGGCGCGGGAGGCGGTAGCGGAAAGGACGCGGTCGCAAAAATGGTCCACCGTTTCCTTCAAATCCAAAAGCCGGATCGGCTCGACGCCAGTGATGCGCTGGCGGTGGCGATCTGCCATTTGAACCACGATTGCCCCGCGCTGAGCGTTCTGCCTCGTCGCGCCTTGGCGAGTTTGGAATCGTTCGCCAAACGTCTTTCTCCGGCGTACCAGCGGTTCGGAGCGCAATGAATGATCGCGGCGCTCCGCGGAGTGGTGCTGGAGAAAAATCTCAATGACGCAGTGCTGGACGTCAACGGGATTGGCTACCGCGTGTTCTTCTCGCTGCTGACGCTCTCGCGCCTACCGGATGAAGGTCAGGCGGTGCACGTGCGAGTTCGCACCGTGGTGCGCGACGATGCGTTGGATCTGTACGGCTTTCTCAGCCAAATCGAAGAGCAGATGTTTCTTTTGCTCACTTCGGTCTCGCACGTCGGACCCAAGCTGGCGCTTACCGTGATGTCGGGGCTGGAAATCGAGGAGCTGGCAAAGGCCATCGGCCGTGGAGAAGTCAACCGCCTTACCCAGATTCATGGGGTCGGGCGTAAGACGGCGGAGAGGCTGGTGCTCGAGCTACGGGAGAAGGCCAAAGCGCTCGTGCTGGAGGCAAAGGCGGAAGAAGCTGTGCGGCCGGCCGCCGCCGCCAAATCGGATCTGATCTCCGCGCTGGTAAATCTCGGCTACAAACCTGCCCAGGCGGAGCACGCAGCTGACCTGGCCACCGCGGCCGCCGGTGCAGATGCCCCCTTCGAGTTGCTCTTTCGAGAGGCGCTAAAGCGTCTTCGCGCCGTCCCAGCATAGGGTTCGACATCGTCGGAGCGTAACGGTAGCTTGGCGCGTCAATGGCTCGGATCAGCGATGCACTGACGGCAGATGCGGCCGCGGAGGAGATTCGCGCAGAAGCCTCGCTGCGTCCGGGAAGCTTCCGAGACTATGTGGGGCAGACCGCGGTGGTCGAGAAGGTCAAAGTTTACGTTCGCGCCGCGAGCGAACGAAAAGAAGCGTTGGACCACTGCCTTTTCTCCGGCCCGCCAGGACTGGGAAAAACCTCTCTCGCCTACATCATTGCCGCCGAGCTCGGCGTGGGGCTTCACGTCACGTCTGGACCGGCCCTTGAGCGAAAAGGAGATCTGGCTGGACTGCTCACCAATCTTCAGCCGCGCGATGTGCTGTTCGTGGATGAGATTCACCGCCTCAATGCCGCGATCGAGGAGTACCTCTACCCTGCAATGGAGGATTTCCGGCTCGACGTAACGATCGATTCGGGGCCCGCCGCTCGCGCGATGAAGATCGACCTGCCGCCTTTCACCCTGATTGGCGCTACCACGCGAACCGGGCTGTTGACCTCGCCGCTGCGCGAGCGATTCCAAATACAAGAGAGGCTCGATTACTACGAGCCGAAATTCTTAGAGCAGATCCTCAACCGATCTGCGGGGATTCTCGGCGTCACCTTGGCAAAAAGCGGCGGGGCGGAAATTGCGAAGCGCTCCCGAGGTACCCCGCGGATTGCCAACCGACTCCTCCGAAGAATTCGGGATTTCGCGCAAGTCCAAGGCGATTCAGAAATTACCGCCGCCGTCGCAGATCGCGCCTTGGAGCGCCTTCAGATCGACGCGGGGGGATTGGACCCGATGGACCGAAAAATCCTGCTGACGATCATTGATAAGTTCGGCGGAGGCCCGGTCGGTGTGGAAACAATTGCTGCATCGGTGGGCGAGCAACGAGACACGCTTGAAGATGTGTACGAACCCTTCCTACTCCAGGAAGGTCTGCTGCAACGCACGCCCCGAGGAAGGCTGGCGACCGCACGGGCTTATGTGTACCTTGAGCGGTCAGTCCCAAAAACTCCTCAAGGCACTCTGTGGTAGGTGCCGAAAATTTGATGAAGCAGGGAAGCTGCGGTACCCCCACGGATGGCCACGTTCCTGGGGCCCGGCCGTAGATTGTTGGAAAGTAACGGATTTATTCGCCCGGTACTGACATGAATGTCGCATTTTCGCGTGAAGAGCCAATGGCGAACTCCACGCCCGAACACAGTAAAGCGCTCAATTCACGCAAGAATTGTGCTGTTTCCGTAATGAATATAGGTGCTTGGCTCGCCCGCAGCCTCACCGTCGAAAAAAGTCCTTCTGGCTCCCTCATGGCATGTGCTTTGCTCCACAAATCCGTTGCACGCATGCATGGGAACCCTGCGCAGGCTGGCAAGGCAGGCCCGGTCCAGTTACCCGAGGGGCGACATCGATAATGTCCACTTCCTTCTGTCAGCGGACTCTCGCAGGAACGATCAGCTGCCACGGAATCGGCCTACACACAGGCGCCGCGGTTAACCTCACCCTCCGACCGGCACCCCCGGACCACGGTGTCGTGTTCGTCCGCACCGATCTACCGTCGCCGGTGTCGGTTCCCGCCCGAGCCGAGCACGTCGTGGATACGGCGCTTGCCACCACGCTGGGCAAGTCCGGCGTGAAGATAGGCACGGTGGAACACGTTCTTGCCGCCCTGAGTGGGTTGGGCGTGGACAACGTGCGCATCGAGTTGGATGGCCCCGAGGTTCCGATCATGGATGGGAGCGCGGCGCCGTTCGCGTACCTGATTCGCTCAGCGGGTATTCGGGTCCAAGACGAACCGAAGAGTTTTTTGGTGATTAAAAAGCCGGTATCCGTGATCGAAGGGGATAAGGAGGCCAGCTTCCGACCCAGCACTCGCTTCAGGATCGATTGCACGATCGATTTTCGACACCCACTGATTTCTGATCAGTCCTTTGCGATGGAGTTCTCGGACCGGGCATTTACCCGGGAGATTGCGCGGGCCAGAACATTCGGCTTTCTCCGAGACGTGGAGATGATGCAGAAGGTCGGTTTGGCAAAGGGCGGCTCGCTGGACAATGCGATCGTCGTCGACGAATTTGCGATTTTAAATCCGGACGGTCTGCGCTTCCCCGACGAGTTTGTACGTCACAAGGTTTTGGACGCAATGGGGGATCTCGCGCTCTTCGGTTATCCGGTGATTGGACACCTGACCGTGATCAAAGCGGGTCATGCGCTTCATCACCGGCTGCTGCTCAAGGTGCTCGAGGACGCAAGTCAGTATGTAGTGGTTCGTGCGAGAAGGCGGGAAGTCGAGGGACTGGACCTGCGCCTGCCGGACCTGAACGAGATCTTCGAGCCATCTCTGGCATAAAGCTCGCCCACCCTGTGTTTTTGCGCCGAGTACTTGCGCGCGCCTCTCGCGAAGATCAAGACTCGCCACCTATGAAACCAGGACGCTTCAACCGAATGGCCCTTTGGATTGCGCTGCCCTTTCTCTCTGCGGTCGGCTGTAACAGAGACAAGCCGCCTCCCTCCAGCCCCAACGTCAGCGCTGCGAGCGGCGCCTCGGAGCCTTCACCGGACACGGTAGTGGCCACAATCAACGGCCAAGCGATCACTTACGCTCAGCTGGAAGATCAACTCAAGAACCAGATGCACGATCTGGATGAGCAGTACCAGCGCCAGAAGGCCCAAATGCGCCGCCAGGGCCTGGATCAGATGATTACCCGCAGGCTGATTCAAGCGGAGGCCGCGAAAAAGGGAATGACTGACGAGCAATACCTGAAGGCCGAAATCGACGACAAAGTCCCTGCACCCTCGGAACAGAAGGTGAAGGAATTCTTTGACCAGAACGCAGCTCAGCTCCCCCCTGGCAGCAAGCTCGAGGACTTCCGGAGCCGAATCGTCGAGGTACTGACCCGAAGTCAGAAGCAAGAGCGGGCCAAGGCACTCTTCGATCAGCTGCGCAAAGAGAACAAGGTCGTGCTCAAGCTTTCCGAGCCGCGGAAGACGGTGGACGCAAAGGGTCCCTCACGCGGGCCAACCAATGCTCCGGTCACGGTGGTCGAGTTTTCCGATTTCCAATGCCCCTATTGCGGAAGGGCGCGGGACACAATCGAGCAGATGATGCAAGACTATGCTGGAAAGGTTCGATTGGTGTTTCGAGAGTTCCCGCTCGATTTCCACAAGAACGCGAAGAAAGCGGCGGAAGCGGCTCTGTGCGCAAACGATCAGGGGAAATTCTGGGAGTATCACGACCAGCTGTTCAAGAATCAGCAGAAGCTCGAGGTGCCACAGCTCAAGGAGCATGCGAGCGCCCTGGGGCTTGACTCCGCGAAGTTCACCGGCTGCTTAGACTCTGGGCAGCACACCAAGGACGTCGAGGCTGACATGGCCGCGGGCCAAAAACTCGGCGTTCCCGGAACTCCCACCGTATTCGTGAATGGGATTCTCCTCTCCAGCGCGTCGATCGACGAGTTCAAAAGGGTGATCGACGAGGAGCTCAGCGCCAAGTAAGCTTTGGCTTGCTGGCCCGTGGCCCTCTCCGACAAAGTCGACGTCCGGATCGCCAAAGACGGAGTCTCCCTTCAGTTGCCGACGACGATCGGCCGCAATTTCAAACCGGAATCGCTGCTCAAAATCGCTAGCCAAGGCGCGGACGCGCTTGTGCTCCTACGCGAGGAGCTGGCGACCAACGACTATATTGCCGGGACGCTCGGGGCGTTCTCGCTCGGAGAACTGTTTGGCCACATCCTGACCGGCGCCCACAGCGGCACGTTGATCGTTTCCGCTGGCGATTCGCGAAGAGCGGTGGATTTTCGCGACGGTCAAGTGGTGTTCGCGTCATCTTCCGAGCCGTCTGAACGGCTCGGGATGGTCCTGGTGGAGCGCGGATGGCTCTCGTCTGAGCAATTGGATTCCGCACTTTCGAAAGTGAAAACCGGAGCCAAGATTGGGCAGGTGCTCTTGCGCTCGAAAGAGATCTCGGCCGCCACGCTCTACACGGCGATGACGGGGCTGATCCGGGAGATCGTGATCAACCTGTTCGAGCTGAGCGAGGGAGACTTTCTGTTCCTGGCGGGAGCATCGCTCTCGGAGGATGCCCTGAAACTACCCCAAGCGACCCGCTCGATCGTCTTGGAAGGAATCAAACGTGCTGAGGCGCTGGATCGCCTTCGCAAGAGACTGCCGCCGTCAACTCGCGTGTCGCTCGGCAAAGGCCAGGCGCCAGAGGGCGCAGATAGCTTGTTGGCCCAAATTGGCGCGGGCGGAGAGCTCGGTGCGCTGCGGACATTGTTCGACGGTTCAGAGCACGCGTTCCTGCAGCGGGTCGAAGCCTGCTTGGCGAGCGGCGCCTTGGTTCCCCAGGCCGTGACAAGAGCCTCAACGCCGAGACAGCCAGAGTCCGCACGGAGCTCCGCCCTTCAACTTTATGCATCATTGATTCAAACCATCTGCCGGGCGCTCAAAGCGGCTGGTCAGGACTTGTCGGACCTGCAGTCGTTCCTCAGAGATCCGCTTCCGGGAATGGAAGAAGCCTTCGCAGGGGTGCAGCTTTCCTCCGAGGGCGAGCTGGATGTGAAGCGGGTGATCAACAACCTGGGCGATACCCCGGTGCGCCGCGCGAAGGCGTACGAGGCGCTCGATTCCTTTATGTCTTACGCTGTCTTTTCCGCGAAGAACGTGATGCCTTCTGACGCGGCGCAGGCTCTCACCAAGGAATGCAGCCGAATGCAGGCAGGACTTCGGCAATGACGCCCGAGCAGGCTCGCGAGCATCTGGCCCTCGCACTGGATGTGCCGCTTCCGCAAGCGGAACAGTTGTATCAGGAGGTGGCGCGCTACATCGGCTACGTGAAAGTAGGCCTCTCCTTGTTCGTGGAGCACGGGCCGGCAGCAGTTCGCGCTTTCACTCGACAGGGCGCCAAGGTTTTCCTGGACCTTAAGCTTCACGATATTCCCAACACCGTCCAACTCGCGGCGATGCGCGCCGCGGAGCTGGGCGTGAGCTTGCTCACTGTGCATGCTCAAGGTGGGCCCGCAATGGTACGGGCTGCTGTCGAAGGCGCGCGACTCGGTGCGGAACGTGCTGGGGTGGCCGCACCCAGGCTGCTGGCAGTAACCCTCCTTACCTCGCTTTCAGCAGACGACGTTTTGGCGATGGGAAGCTCCGAATCCCCGGAGGCTCTGGTGAAGAGATTGGCGGAGCTGGCTCAAGCCGCGGGCGCCGACGGAATCGTCTGTTCGCCGCACGAGCTGCTCCGGCTGCGGCGCTCCCTGGGTGAAGACGTTTACTTGTGCGCGCCCGGTATTCGTCGCGCCGAGGCGAGTGACGATCAGGCGCGGGCGGCCACTCCCTCGTTCGCGCTCAAGGCGGGCGCGGACCTGCTGGTGGTCGGACGACCGATCTATGCGGCTCCCGATCCGATGGAATCCGCGCGAGCGCACTTCGAGGAAATTCTCAGCTTCTCGGGTTGAAAGCTCGGGCTCGTTCCCGAATGAACTCCACCAGGGTTCGCACTCCAACGCCGGTGGCGCCCTTCGGTTGATAGCCGCGCTCTGTTGGGCTCATCGATGGCCCGGCGATGTCCAGGTGAACCCACGGGGTGTCGCCAACAAACTCCTTCAGGAAGAGCGCGGCATTGATTGCACCGCCCCATCGTTCGCCGGCATTCTTGAGATCGGCGACATCGGAATGCAGCGCATCCTTCTGAAGATCACTCACCGGCATTGGCCAAAATTCCTCGCCCGCTCGCTGCGACGCGGCGATTACGCTTTGAACGGCCTCGGAGTTCGCTCCAAACGCGCCACCGATATAGTTGCCGAGCGCGATCATGCAGGCGCCGGTGAGCGTCGCCAGATCGATGATCATCTCCGGCTTCTGTTCATTGGCGAAGGCAAGGACATCTCCCAGCACCAGCCGGCCCTCCGCGTCGGTGTTCGTCACTTCGACCGTCTTTCCGAGGCGGGAAACCAGGATGTCTCCGGGACGGTATGCGGTGCCGGACGGCATGTTTTCGCAGGCGCCGAGAAAGCCGTAGACGGGAAAAGGCGGTGCAAGGCTCGCAATCACGCGCATCGCGCCCAGCACCGCAGCGGCGCCAGCCATGTCCGCCTTCATCCCGAGCATTCCCTCGTGCGTCTTAAGCGACAACCCGCCTGAATCGAACGTAATCGCTTTGCCGACCAGCGCGATTGGAGCCTGTTTGACTCGAGAGCGACGCCGGGGCGTATAGCGGATTTCGATCAGCTGAGGCTCCTGCACGCTACCCTGGGCAACTCCGAGGAACAGGCCCATTCGCAGTTTTTGAATCTCACGCCTGCCACGAATCGAGATTGACAATCCACCTTCTCGCGCGGCGCTGGCGGCTTCTTGGGCAAGTCTCTTCGGCGTGAGGGTTCCGGCCGGCTCATTGACCAAATCGCGAACCCAGTTTGTGGCTTCGGCGACCTGGCTGCCCAGCAGAGCCGCCGCTTTCTCCTCGCGACCGCCTCGGTTGAGAAGGGTGACCGATCGCAATTTCGAGGGCGGCTTTTGGTCGTCGGTGGTTCGGTAGCGATCGTACCGATAGCTGCCCAGCGTCAAACCCTCGGTCGCCGCCCGGATCGAATCGGGCTGAAAAACATCGGAACGAAGATCGACTGCTGCCGATTCGCCGCGAAAACGGGCGATCGCTCGGGCCGCATTTCCGAGTGCCTGACGAAGAACTTCAGGTGAAAACTTGGAGCGTGGTCCCAGACCGACGAGCATCACCCGCCGTGCGCGAAACTTCTGCGGCGCATGCAAGCTCCAAACTTGCTCTCGCTTGGCTTGGAACCCTTCCCGGGTGGTTGTTTCAATCAACACTCCACCCAGCGAACGGTCGAGAGCGCTCACCGCTGGGTTGATCGGTTTGCTCAGGTCCTCCTGAAAAAGCGGAGCGATCAGCACGTCGACCGTCGTGGTGGTTCCATCGGACGCGGCGAAGTTGAATTTCATGGCAGGCGATCTAGGCGTTCATCGGCCCCGGATCAATCCGAGCGGCGCGATGTGGTTCACTTCCCGTCCAACGCTCGCAATCCTGGTTGCGGCAGGGTATTCACCCGTTAGTCTGGACGGCGCCACGAGGACTTCAGTTTGGCTGACTTGAAACCATTTCGAGGATTGCGTCCGCCGGCGGAGCTGGCGAGAAATGTGGCCTGCCCCCCGTACGACGTCGTCAGCACCGAAGAAGCTCGGGCGTACGCGCGCGACAACCCACAGAGCTTCTTCCATATCTCCCGCCCGGAAATTGACCTGCCGCCTGGGACGGACGAGCGCTCCGAAGCGGTGCACGAACGTGGCCGACGCAACCTCAGTGCGTTTCGGTCCCATCACTGGCTGGTGCAAGACTCGGAGCCGCGCCTCTACCTCTATCAACAGCGAATGGGCACCCACGCGCAAATTGGGTTGGTGGCCGGCGCGAGCGTGGACGAGTACGACCAGGGGTTGATCAAGAAACACGAACGCACCCGGCCGGACAAGGAAGACGATCGTACTCGACACATCGACGCACTGGGTGGCAACGACGAACCGGTATTCCTTGCCTACCGGGCCGATGAGGAAATCGATCAACTGGTTAGCGAACTGGTCGAAGCGGAGCCGGAGTATGACTTCGTGACCGAGGATCAAATCGCTCACACCTTTTGGCTGGTCCCCCTCCAACAGACTTCCAACCTTCTCCGGCTCTTTCGACGGGTTCCCGCATTATACGTAGCCGATGGGCATCACCGGTCCGCAGCGGCATCTCGAGTGAAGGCGCTGCATGCGAGCAACGGGTCCGGGGGTGGCGAACGAGATCGATTTTTGGCGGTGATTTTTCCACACAACCAAATGCAGATTCTCGACTACAACCGAGTGGTTAAGGACCTCCACGGCCTCACGCCGGCGCAGCTGGTCGAGAAGCTGCGCAGCAAGTTCATCGTTTCCAGCGCGCCCCGTCCGCGTCCGGGGGCACCGCACCAGTTCTCGATGTTTTTGGACGGAAAGTGGTACCGTTTGACCGCGCGACCCGGCAGTTTCGAGAGCTCTGCAACCGGAGTATTGGACGTGTCGATTCTGCAGGAAAATGCATTGGCGCCTCTGCTCGGGATTGGCGATCCACGAATCGACAAGCGGATCAATTTCGTGGGTGGCATCCGCGGGACGGAGGAACTCGAAACACTGGTGCGCTCCGGGGAGTACCAGGTCGCTTTCTGCGTTTACCCGACCAGCGTCGAGCAAGTGATGGAGATTGCGGACGCCGGCGAAATCATGCCGCCCAAATCGACCTGGTTCGAACCCAAGTTGCGCAGCGGCCTAGTCCTTCACCTGTTTGATTAACAAATTCACGTCTACCTCGGAGGCGAACATGCGAGTGATCAACTTCAATGCGGGCCCAGCAGCGCTGCCGCTACCAGCGCTCGAGCGCGCCCGCGACGAATTCCTGGACTTCAAAGGATCCGGGATGTCGATCATGGAGCATAGCCATCGCGGCAAGGAATACGAGGCGGTTCAGAACGAGGCGGTCGCGCTGCTGA
The DNA here is from genome assembly GCA_036781205.1 of Myxococcaceae bacterium. Lineage (GTDB taxonomy): Bacteria > Myxococcota > Myxococcia > Myxococcales > Myxococcaceae > DAIQBK01. The sequence goes on along the minus strand of DAIQBK010000011.1, from coordinate 78,550 downwards.
AGGAGCTTCTTGGGATTCCGGACACCCATCGAGTGCTGTTTCTCCAGGGAGGGGCCAGTCTTCAATTCGCGATGGTGCCAATGAATTTTCTTCCGACAAGCGGGAGCGCGGACTACGTGGTCACCGGAACATGGTCCGAAAAGGCACTCGCGGAGGCGCAACTGATCGGAAAGCCACGCGTGGCGGCGAGCACCGTCGGGCCAGACAAACGCTACACCCGGATTCCCAAATCCTCGGAACTGAAGCTGGACCCCAAGGCTGCTTACGTACACCTCACCAGCAACAACACGATCTTTGGGACGCAGTGGCAGGATTTTCCAGCCACCGGATCGGTGCCGCTGATCGCCGACATGAGCTCGGATTTTCTATGGCGCAGGTTTGACCCTGCACGCTTTGGGTTGGTCTATGCCGGCGCGCAGAAGAACCTCGGGCCTTCAGGCGTGGTGGTGGTGATTGCCAGCCAAGAATTGATGGCCAAAGGTCGAAAGGACATCCCGAAGATTCTTCAATACTCGACCCATGCCGAGGCCGATTCGCTCTACAACACTCCACCCACCTTTGCGATCTACATGGTTCGCAATGTCCTGGGGTGGGTGAAATCGGTGGGTGGCCTGGCGCAGGTCGAAACGTGGAATCGGGAGAAGGCCACGATCCTCTATAGCGCCCTGGACAGAATGTCTGGTTTTTACAAGGCGCCAGTGGAAAGAGACAGCCGTTCGACGATGAATATCGTTTTTCGACTGCCGAACGAGGCCTTGGAGGAGCGCTTCGTCGCCGAGGCCAAGAAGAACGGAATGGTGGGATTGAAAGGACACCGCAGCGCCGGAGGGATTCGGGTATCGGCGTACAACGCAGTTACTGTGGACAACATCAAAACGCTCGTCTCATTCATGGAGCGGTTCGCCCAATCCCAAGGATAATTACAGAAGCTGCAGCTGCGCGGTGGCTTTCTCTGGGCGCTGAAACGTGGTTGCCTGATCCTCGTGTGATGTCAGAAGTCCAAGCCGACGAGCGGTAGTCTGAAACAGCCCCCGAATCGCATCGGCGTAGAGGCCCTCGCCGCGACCTCTGCTTCCGAACCGTGAGTCGTAGAGTCTTCCTCCGCGCGTCTCCCGGATCCGATGAAGGACCCGCTCTGCTCGCTCGGGTAGGGTGGCCCGCAGCCGTTCGCTAAAAACTGCCTTCACCGATCCGGGCAGCCGGAGGAGAACGTAACCGGCGTGACTGGCCCCGGCGTCCTTTGCAGCTTCCAAAATCAACCCGATGTCCTCGTCTCCGAGACCGGGGATGATCGGGGCGACGCTGACGCCGACCGGGACTCCGGCCTGAGCGAGACGACGGATCACTTCGATTCGACGCCGCGGGGTGGCCACCTGCGGCTCGATCGCACGTGCGTGCTCCTGATTCCAAAACGGAATGCTCACGCTGACGCTCACTCGAGACCGCCGCGCCAGCGATTGCAGAACGTCGAGATCTCGTTCGATCAACGGGGCCTTGGTGATGATTGCGACCGGGTTTCGATATTCGGCGCAAACCTCGAGGCATTGGCGGGTGAGCCTCAAGGAGGCCTCCAGCGGCTGATAGCAATCCGTCACGCCGCTGAACATCACCAAGTCGCCCTTCCAAGACCGGCGCTCAAAGGCCTCGCGAAGCAGCTCGGCGGCACGCAGCTTGACCGTGATTTTCGTTTCAAAGTCCGTTCCGGCGCCGAAGCTGAGGTACTCGTGGGTTGGGCGCGCATAGCAGTAGGCGCAGGCGTGCATGCAGCCGCGGTATGGATTGACGCTGAACGTGAAGCCGACGTCCGGACTGTCATTGTGCGCGATGATCTCGCGCGAATGGTCGTCGAATACTTCCAACTTTCCTGGAGGCGGCTCTCCGAGATAATCGATTTCGGTGCTCATCCAGGGGTTGGGCGGATTGGAGATCGGGCGAGGCTTCATCGGACGCAGGAGTATGACTGAAATTGCGTTCAGTCAAGGCTCTGCGCATTTAGGGGAGCAAGCGAATCGCTGATCCAGAGCGGCCGGAGTATCGGCCCCCGAGTCGCCGCTGATGCGCCGAGCGCGCTACAGCGCTCGGCATCGAGGCACCTGGTTATTATTCCGTTGTTCGAACGACGACAACGTCGTCGAAATAGAAGAAGCTAGGAGCCTGGAGGAATCCAAACTTCAACTGGGAAGTGCCTGCGCATGCGAACACGTCGAAATCGTACCGAGTGTAACCGAAAGCCGGCATGTCCGACTGGTCGAAGATGACATTTCCCTCCCAAGTCACTTGAAAGCGGTTAGGCGTGCCACCCAGGTTGAGCAGCCAAAAGCTAAGGTGGTGCATCGCCCCTTGATCGCCGGTGGCAAGATTTTGCGTAATAAATCCGAGATCGCTTACGGGCCCAGTATCAAGTCCCCACTGGCCACTGTGAGCAGAGACATTGTCGATGCCCGTAAAGCTCGTATCGCCCGATTGAACCCACGGAGCGAAGACGTGCGTTTCAAATCCACAGTTCGCTACCAGATTGTTAGCGACCGCCTCGCAGGTGCCTTGGTCGCCGGCATATTCTTCAGAACGCTCAGTGCCAGGTTCCTTCGCCTCTCCCGTTCCCAAGAAAACAAACGCCGAAATCAAACCCAGCCCAAACAGTATCCTCCGCATGACCCCTCCCCTTGTTGAGTGCTGATCCCAATCCAGCAGACCGCGTTAGTACGCGAGTGCGCTCGAGAGTCAAGAGGATTGGATCGGAGAATCGAACAACTATCAAAACAAGAAATAGCGGTAGACGGGGATCGAACCCGCGACCCCGAGCTTGGGAAGCTCGTGCTCTACCAGCTGAGCTACTACCGCACAGGTTGAACGGCTCCTTACGGGCCGTTCCCGCTCGTGTCAAGCGCCGCAACAGCGCCGTGTAAGGAGCGGTGGAGATGTCCGCTGGATAAGCACTTAAAGATGTCCGCTTCCGTTGGGCGAGGGTGGTTCGATGAAAAGCGTCGAACGCCGGGTCGCCCGGGAGGCGAAAGCAGTGACGAGGAAAGACGTCATTCTCAAAGCGATCGAGGGAAAGCTGAGCTGGTTGCAGGCAGCGGACATTCTGGGCATCACCCCGCGGCACATCTGCAGGCTCAAGAAGAGCTACGAGCAGGGGGGATGGGGTGGACTGCGTGATCACCGCGCCGGCGCGCTACGCCGCAAGCGGCTGCCGGTCGCAACCATCCGCGAGTTACTGAAAGCTGAGACGCGAGCGATACCCAGATTTTTCCATCCAGCACTTCTACGACTTCGCGACCGAGAAGCACGGGCTTAAACTTTCCTATTCCTGGACTCGGATCGTTCTTCAAGAAGCGGGACTGGCCGAAAAGGCTCCCGGACGTGGCCGGTACCGCCGTAAACGAGAAAGAAGACCTTTGGTGGGAATGCTTCTGCACCTGGACGGCTCGCGACATCCATGGATTGAAGGCCTGGCCGAGTGGGACCTGATCGTGGTGCTAGACGATGCCGATGGTCGGATTCTGTTCGCACACTTCTTCGAGGAGGAGGGCACTGTTTCCAGCTTGCTTGCCCTCAAGCACGTCCTCATCAACCATGGCCGCTTCAGCGAGCTCTATACCGACCGGGGCAGTCATTTCTGCCGCACTGCCAAAGCGGGAAAGGCCGCTTCGACCGAGGACTACAACGGTCAGGTGCCCCGGGCGCTACGTGCCCTGGGCATTCGGCAGATTCTGGCCCGTTCACCAGAGGCCCGAGGTCGCAGTGAAAGGGCTTTCGGCACCATTCAGGGCCGGCTGCCTCAGGAATTGAAGCTGCACGGAGTGAGCGACTACCCAGCCGCCAATCGCTACCTCACCGAAGTCTTCGTCCCCGACTTCAATCAACGCTTCAGCGTCAAGCCGATTGAGAAGGGCAGCGCGTTTGTCCCTCTGGCTGGCGTAGAGGTAGAGCTGTTGCTCTCCCTTCAGCACGAGCGCGTTGTCAACAAAGACAACACGGTCAGCTTCAAGAATCTGTCTCTTCAGCTGCCCAAGGCAGCCGGACGTTTGCACTTCGTCCGCTGCCCCGTCCTCGTCCACGAGCTACTGGATGATACCCTCGCCGTCAGCCACCTGGGCCAAGTCATTGCTCGATTTGAACCTATATCCGGCGACTTGCTCCCTTATCGGCAGGGCGACGCCGTCCACAGGAGCGCTGCACGAATCCACACCTTTTCAGTCCCCCTGGACCCCCAAAAACTCTCCCGAAAGCACAGGAGAAACCAATCTACAGCCACATAAGACTACGACCACGAAGAGGACATCTTTAACTGTTTATGAGGCGGACTTGATTAAGTGCTAGCGACAGCGCCGCAACAGCGCCCCCAACGGCTGGCTCCTAGCGCCGCACTTCCTTCGACAGCACTCGACCGTCGGTCCCAATCTCGTAGACAAGCGGGATGCCGGTATCCAGGTTCAATTCCAGCACCTGCTGCTTGTTCAGCTGATCCAGCTTCATCACAATCGAGCGGATCGAGTTTCCGTGGGCCGCCACCAGGACGTTCTTGTTCAGACGAATGTCGCCCATGATCGCTCGGTCGAAGAAGGGAAGCGTGCGCTTGGAAGTCATTTCCAACGACTCTCCTCCAGGAGGGGCCACGTCATAGGATCGACGCCACAGTTTCACTTGTTCATCTCCGTACCGGCGCGCCGTCTCAGCCTTATTCAAGCCCTGAAGATCGCCGTAGTGTCGTTCGTTGAGCGCAACGTCCCGTATCACCGGAACCCGCTGGCCGAGCGCGTTGAGCATGATTTCGAGGGTCTCTTGCGCCCGGATCAGGACCGAGGTGTACGCGACTTGAAACGACAATCCCACCAGCAATTCGGCAGCTCGGCGTGCCTCTGCGCGCCCCTTCTCGGTCAAGGGAACATCCACCCAACCCGTAAACCGATTCTCAAGGTTCCAGAGGGACTCACCGTGTCGGACCAGCACGAGCTTCGCCATCTTCAATCGCCCTCTTCAACCGTGAGCTGATAGTAGTCCTGGAAATTGGACTCTCGATTTTTTGAATCGCGGATTTCGATGAAATAAACCCCCGGCTCGGCGCTGTAGCGGATCACCTCGGGAGCATCCCCTCTTGCCTTGTCTGCGGTCTGCAGCAGCGAGAGCTTTCCCTCCTCATTCATCCGGTGGAGATAGAGGCCCAGGTGCACCTTAAGCAGTCCGGTGGCGGTGGCTCTGATGGGAACCCGCACCGGTCGATTACTTAGATCCAATCGGAAAAAATCGACGTCCTTCTTCGGATGCACGGTTCCCCGAATCGGCCGGTTGAGTTGAATGGGTGTGGCCTGCGCCAGGGTATTATTCGGCTCCCGTTCTTCGGCGCCGGTATCCGCCACCGACGAAACAGTAAGACGATACGGTTGCTCGGAGTTTTCGTAGTCTTTGACCCACTTGCCGTCGATCTTGCGCAGCGCTCCTTCTACTTTCACCCAGCATTGGCCAGCGCAGTAGACGCTGTTGAGAATCTCCGGCTCTTTGACCGCGCCATCGTTAGCCCGAAGCAGCACCTTTTCCCCGCCTTTTTCATCCGGGGCCACCACCGAGAGCATCAGGTCGAGCTTATCCACTCCGGAGAGGTGAAAGCGCGCGAGCACCGGCTCTTCGGTTCTCAGCACGTAGTAGTCGACGTCGGTCTTGGGCGAGAGAAAACCCTCCCGATAACCGTTTCGAGGCAGTGGCGTCGCTCGGAAGAGGTCGTCATTGGGCTCCAGCTCTGCGTTGGCGCCGGCTTCCTCAACCGAGACGTTCAGCGTGTAGGGCTTGTCCGGGTTGTACCCGCGTCGCGCTTCCTTTCCGGTGCCGATCCAGGTGCTCTTGACCGCTACGTAAACGAATTGGTCTGTGCTTCGCACTCCCACGTTGCGAACGGAGAGCCCCTCGTTCTCCTTTCCTCGCACCTGAAACAGCGGTGCCTCAGCGGCGGAGAGGACCTGCAATTCGTAGCGCACTCCCTCGACCGCGCTGAGCTCGATTCTGAGCGCGGTGCCGGGGGGTCCGTAGCCTCCATCGCCAGCCGCCAGCGAGCCCGCATCCCCGGCTCTAAGCTGCGCCGGGCCGCTCGACGCGTCCAGGTTTGGAGCTGACAAACGGCCCGTCTCGACCGAGGCATCGGCAGCGCCGGTGGCTAGATTCGTGAGCTCATAGCGAAACCAGTCCTCATCGGCTGGATGTCCGATCGTTCCGGAGATCGACTGGCCAAGCGCGATCGGGTTCGCATCGGCGGCGCGGTCGTTGGGCTCTGATTCGAAGCCCGCTTTGGGCTCGCTGAACAGAACGGTCAGGGTGTAGGAGCCGCCGGCGCCTTTCTTCGCGGAGTAGACTTTGACGTAGAGCTTGCTGCGCACTCCAAGATTGGGAAGGCGCTCCGGTTTGCCCTCGCCCTGGCTATTGACGAGCAAAAGCCGGTTTCGGGCAGTGTCGTCGTAGATCTCAAAGGCGACATCCACGCCAGGGATCGCGCTTAGGGATAGGTCCACCACGCGCGGAGCGGCCGGCGCGAGCGCGTACCAGTCCTCGTCCGGTTTGGCGGGGTTGGCGTCCAATCGGGCTCGCACCACCGCCGACTCGGTGATGACGAGGGCATCCTCGGGGCGATCGTTTGGCTCGTGCTCTGAGAGCTGTGCAGGTCCGGCGTCGATCGGTCCGCCGTCCGGGGAGCCCTTATGGCTCGGACATGCGACTAAGGTGCACAGCCACAACCAACGTAGACATTTCATCGTGATTTCCCGAGTCGCCGTCCTTTGCGTGTATGATCGGGGCGCCTCCATGGATTTGATGAAGGTTTTCGGTTGCATCCTTGCGCTCGCGGCACTTCCGTTTTCCGCGCTCGGGGCACCGCACATTGGCTACGCGCAGTCCTCCAACTACTACAAGAAAGAGAGCCGTCCAACTCTCTACCAGCCTTTGAACTTGCTCGATGGACGGGAAATCACTTGTTGGTGTAGCACCAGCTCCGACCCGCTGGCGGAAACCTTGGTCTTCGGGTTCAAGGAACTGGCAAGAATCGACGAGGTGCGGATCTACACCGGAAACGGATTCGACGATCGAACGTTCCAAGACTTTTCCAGAGCGAAGAAAATAATTGTCAGGACACCGAACGGAGCGAGATCGATGGTGCTGGCCGATCATCGTGGCTTGCAAGCGTTCTCGATCGACCCGCCACTGGTGGCCGCGCAATTCCGCTTGGAGATTGTCGAGGAGTATCCGGCCGAGGATCCTGAGATGCCGGTGTGCCTGACCGATGTCATCTTTTATTCGGAAGGCACGGCCCTCAATGGCGCTTGGCTGACTCGGCAATTGAAATATGACAAAAACCAGGCCGCCCTCTTGGGAACGTGGTTCTCGGGAGCGGAAGGGGCTCCGGATCGTTTTCTTTCCTTTTTCTTCGATGGCACCTACCGCTTTGCCTTCCAACCCTTCGACGAAGCCCAAAAGCCGAAGTCCTTCAGCGGCCGCTATCGCGCCTCGGCTGGATCACTCGCCCTGGAAATACCAGGCAAGGGAAGGGTAAAGGCGCGAACGGTGAGAGAGCGGCCTCCGCAAGAACCTGGAAAGGCCACCCGCACCCTGACGTTGGACGGAGAGTTGCCGGATGATTTGAAGCAACCGTTTCGCGACTATTGGTAGCTCAACCGGCGGCGGATCGTTTTTTATTGGCGAACCGTTGAAAGAAATCGACGATTTCTCGAAACGCGATCTTGATTTCGGTTGCGTCCTTGAATTCGGATTCCAGAAAAATTCCGCCACAGGACTCGCAGGTATCGTATTGCAACGGATGCTGACGCCCGCCTCCTTCCACTCGCACCAAATCGACCTGACACTCGGGACACTGGCCGGTGAGGGCTTCGGCATCCAAACGCCCACCGAAGCTTTCCAGTCCGGGAAGGTTGTTATGAAGGAGAACGCGATTCAAATCCGCAACATCGATCCACAGACCGGCACAATCTCCGCATTTCCTGACGGTCTTGTCGTCCCCCTCGAGCTCGGCCATCTCGATGTTGCAACTGGGACAATTCATTGTGTCATTTCTCCTTGAAACGGCGAATGTCAGCTCCGAGTAGACGCAGCTTTTTATCCAATTGTTCGTATCCACGATCGAGGTGATAGACGCGTTGGATATCGGTGCGTCCCTCGGCTCGCAGCGCCGCCAGGATCAAGGAAGCAGAAGCTCGCAAATCGGTCGCCATCACCGGCGCGCCAGACAGTCGCTTTACTCCCCTCACCACAGCACTATTTCCTTGAATCGAGATGTCCGCCCCCATGCGGTCGAGCTCGGGGACATGCATAAAGCGATTTTCGAAGATGTTCTCAGAAATGACAGCCGTGCTATCTGCAACTGACATTAGCACCATTAACTGCGCCTGCATATCGGTAGGGAACCCGGGATACGCCGTCGTCTTCACGTCAACAGAGTGAATCACCTTGGGGCCTTTACATCGGAGCCCCTGATTCTCTGAGGTGATTTCGCACCCAGCCTCCCGTAGTTTTTGAATCACTGCGTCCAAGTGCTCAGGTTGCGCATTCTTCACCAGAACGTCACCCTGGGTTATCGCCGACGCGACCAAAAGGGTCCCTGCTTCGATTCGGTCCGGAATGATCGCGTGGTCCACCGGCCCGAGCCGGTCGACCCCTTCGATCGAGATGGTATCCGACCCCGCACCTGAGATCCGAGCGCCCATCTTGTTGAGGACCCGGGCCAATTCTTCGACCTCGGGCTCCCGGGCGGCGTTTTCGAGGAGGGTGTCGCCCTCCGCCAGTGCCGCAGCCATCATCAGATTTTCGGTACCCGTGACAGTAACCAAATCAAAGGCGATCGTTCCCCCCCGCAATCGCCTGGCCTTGGCCTCGACGTAACCGCCATCGATCCGGATCTCCGCGCCCAAAGCACGCAGCCCCTTGAGGTGCTGATCGATCGGCCGTGCCCCGATCGCGCAACCGCCAGGTAGGGAGACCCGGGCGCGGCCGTGCCGGGCCACGAGCGGGCCAAGCACCAGAACCGAGGCGCGCATCGTCTTGACCAGCTCGTAGGGCGCTTGCGGGTTTACATCCCCGACGACAACCCGGCAGCTGTGATGTTGCCTCCCGTCCAGCCGCTCCGCAGTGCATCCCATCGTCCTGAGCACCTTGAGCATGGTCGAGACGTCCACCAGGTCGGGGACATTGCGGAACAGGTGCTCCCCGCGGGCGAGAAGCGATGCAGCCAGTAGGGGCAGCGCCGCGTTCTTGGCCCCCGAAACGCCGATTTCTCCGCTGAGTGGTCTGCCTCCGTTGACGACGATCTTGTCCATCGCCTACCGGGCTACCGTGGCATAGGCGAAGCGATCGAGCCGAGCCAAATCCCTGGAAATCCGCCCCTCTTGGTACCCGGCGGAGCTCAACAGGGCCAGAACCGCCGGCCCCTGGGTCTCACTGATTTCAAAGGCCAGTAGCCCGCCAGGCTTCAGAAAGGCTTTCGACTGCTCGATCAAACGGCGAATCACGGTCAGTCCGTCTTCCCCCCCATCCAGGGCTCTGAGTGGCTCCTGGCGGACTTCAGTCGATAGGCTCGCTACTTCGCGGCGGGCCACGTAGGGTGGGTTGGAAACGATGACATCGAAGCGATGACCGACTGGAATCGGAGCGAACAGGTCGCCTTCCAGCAGCGTCACATGGCCGGAAAGACCCAGGTTTTGCAGGTTAAGCCGGGCGACGTCACATGCGTCGGGCGAAATGTCGGTCGCCCATACCGATGCATTCGACCGCTCGGCGGCGATGGTAGCGGCGATACATCCGGATCCGGTCCCGATATCCAAAACTTCCGCGCCTGCGTGGTGTGGAACAATTTGCAGTACTTGCTCCACCAGTAGCTCCGTCTCCGGGCGCGGAATCAGGACTCGGGGATCCACACAAAACGGGCGACCGTAAAACTCCCGGGTGCCGGTCAGATACTGGGTTGGCGTTCCGTTCGTCCGGCGGCGGATCAGCGCTCGTACGCCAGCCAGCTCTTCCGCTTGCAGTGGACGTTCGAGATCGAGGTACAGCTGCAGTCGATCGGTTCGAAGAGCATGGGCAAGCAAAAGCTCCGCGGTAAGCCGCGGCGCATCCAGAAGCTGCCGCTCGAAGCGATCGGCGGTCCAACCCAGCACTTTGCGCACGGTCCAGGTCTCTCGCATGCTGACGTCAGGGCGCCTCGTTGGGTGGAGTGGATCTGCTTTGTTGTTTGAGAGCCTCGGCCTGGTAGAAGGTCCGACAGGCATCGATCACGTCCTGCAGGTCTCCGGCCATCAGCGCCGCGAGGTTGTGACGGGTGTAGCCGATCCGGTGGTCGGTCATTCGATCCTGTGGAAAGTTGTAGGTCCGGATTTTCTCACTGCGATCCCCGGTTCCCACCTGCCCCTTGCGCAGGCTGTCACGTTCGGCGGTGATTCTCTGCTGCTCCATCTCGTAAAGCTTGGTTCGGAGCATCCGCATCGCCTGGGATAGATTTTTGATCTGGCTTTTCTCCTGCTGGCATTTGACGACGATGCCAGTCGGCTTGTGGATCAGCCGTACCGCCGAGTCGGTGGTATTGACGCTTTGGCCTCCCGAGCCGGTGGAGCGCATCACCTGCCTTTCCACGTCCCCGTCCTTGATTTGCACGTCCACCTCTTCGGCTTCGGGCATCACCGCCACGGTGATCGTCGAGGTGTGAATCCGGCCTTGAGCTTCGGTTGCCGGGACACGTTGCACTCGATGCACCCCGGATTCGTACTTCATCGACGAGTAGACCGACTCGCCCGAGAGGGTGACAGCCACCTCTTTCACCCCTCCCATGGTGCCCGAGCTGATGTCGACAATCTCGGATCTCCATCCGCGCTTCTCCGCATAGCGCAGGTACATCTGCAGGACCTCGGCCGCAAACAGACCGGCCTCGTCGCCACCCGCGCCGGCGCGAATCTCGAGGATTACGTCCTTCTCGTCGTTTGGATCCTTGGGGATCAGCAAGATCTTGAGTTTCTGCTCGAGCTCATCCCGTCTTGCTTTGAGCGCGGGTAGCTCCTCCCGAGCCAAGGCCTTTAACTCCGGCCCGTCGGGCCCGGAGAGCAGTTGCTCGACGTCTCGCAAGTCCGCGACCACCTTCTTGTAGCGGCGGAAGGTATCGACCAGCTTTTCCAACCCGGAGCGCTCCCGGGCCACTTTCTGAAGCTTGGCGGCGTCCGCCAACACTTGAGGGTTAGAAAGGTCCGCGGTGAGCCGATCAAAGCGGCGCTCCACCTCTTCCAGTTTTTCAATCATTGCTCGCTACTTTATGGAAGAATCTCTCTCCAACCTCGGGAGATAAAGAGATGGCAGCCAAATCCGGTAACCGCACCAAAAAAAGCCTCAAAAATCGCGCTAAGCCCAAGCGGCAAGCGCTAAGGCGCCGCCGAATTCGCAGACGAAAGGCCGCCGGAAAGTAGGTCACTTCTTCCACCGAGCCAACTCCGGCAACATCTGCTCGAATTTCGAGGAGTACTCTGCCAGGTGCTGAAGCACCTGCCGGGAGTGCTCCTCATCCAGGAGAAACGGCTGGATTGGAAGTTTTGGAAACCGATCGGTCTGCACGGGAATGATCTCGGTGGATAGATAACCCGCGGAAGAGAACCGGACCGCGATCAGCGCGCTCTCCTTCACCTTTGGATCCCAATTGCCGCCGAAAATCAGGTTGCCTAACGAATAGAAAATCGGCGCTCCCCGGTAAAGCTCCATTCCTTGCAGCACGTGCGGGTGAGAGCCGACCACTGCGGCGGCTCCGCTGTCGATCGCCAGATGGGCCAGCTCTACCTGATAGGCTTCAGGAAAATGGTTGCCTTCGCGCCCCCAGTGGAAGAACGGAATCACGAGATCGGCCTGGGCGCGCGCCGCGGTCACATCCTCCCGCAGCATCCGCTTCATCAGTTTCAAGTCCGCCCGATGACCGGCGACGCCCGGAGCGGTTTCGGTGGCCAGCACCTCGGCGGGCTCAATGTTGTGAGTTGCGAGAAAGAAGTATCCCAGCAGCGCGAGCTTGTGTCCGCCACGCTCGACGATCGCGGGCCGTCGCGCCTCGAGGAGGGTACGGCCCGCGCCAAAGTGCGGCAGCTTGGCAAGATCCAGTGTTTCCAGCGTGTCAAACAGTCCCACTGGCCCATAGTCCATCATGTGGTTGTTGGCGACGCTGACCGCGCCGACTCCACCGGCGAGGAGTACGGAAACCAACTCCGGTCGGGCGCGGAAATTGAAGTTCTTGGGAATCTTCTCGCCCCGGGCGGTGAACGGGCACTCCAGGTTCACCACCGCCAGATCGGTGGCGCGCAACCTTCCGTTCAGCTCCTTGAAGGGATAGGCGAGCATTTCCTCGCGAGTCCTTCCTTTGGAGAGCTGGTCGTCGAAGTACTCTTCGTAGTGATACCCGAGCGTCACGTCGCCACCGAAAATCACCACGATCGAGGCAGCGCTCGAGCCGCCATCGGTGGATGTGCTGGACGGCGCGAATCCGCCCCCGTCCTGTGCGTAACCGGTGAACCTGGCCCACAGCGTCAGGGCCGCCCATCCGACGACGGACCCGATGCCCACCCTGCGGCTTGCGTGCCGAATTCTACGGCGCATAGATTGGCCACCGCCGATGCCACGTGAAAAGGACAACATCGCACTTTCCGACGAGCACAACTCGCGGGGCATCGAGCTGGCCGATCGTGGTTGGCTGGACGAAGCGATCAACGAGTTCAAGAAGGCGATCGATTTGGATCCGGACTCTGCGCACGCACATGACAACTTGGCTACCGTCTATGCCGAGAAGAAACTCTTTCGAGATGCTCTTTCCGAGTACCTGACAGCCATTCGCTTGGAGCCGGACAGCGCCACGGCGCATTATAACCTGGCTTGCTTTCTGTCCACCCATGGCGCGCAGATGGCGATTGCCGAATACCGCGAGGCGATCGAGCTGGACCCGGAGTACCCCGACGCCCACCTAAATCTCGGCCTCACCTATGCCGATCACGGCCATGTGGAGGAGGCGATCCGGGAGCTGGAGGTGGCGATCGAGCTGGATCCATCGGATGCTTTTCCCCGGCACGAGTTGGCGGCACTGTTGATGGACGAAGGCGATTACCGATCGGCAATTACCCAGCTCAAAGAGGTCATCCGCCTCGAGCCCAGCAACTTCGAGGCACAGCTGGATTTGGGGATCTGCTACGCGCAAAAGGGCTTCTACGCCGAGGCGGAACGGGCCTACCAGCGCGCCCGATCTCTCAACGGCGAGGACCTGCTTCTCAATTACAATACCGCCGCGCTGTACGCCCTCTGGGGCAGGCCGCGGGAGTCGCTCTCTTACTTGGGCGCCGCGATCGCTGCGGACAAGAAAAAGGTATCCGGATGGCTGGCTACCGACCCGATGTTCGACTCGCTGAAGTCCGATCCGGAGTTTGAGCGGCTGCTCTAATCCTCGATGGAACTGCTGCCACTAGTAGGCCTCGCGCTCCTGTTGGTGCTGGTCAATGGTTTCTTCGTGGCCACCGAATTCGCGATGGTCAAGATTCGGCCGAGCCACCTTCAGTCGTTGGTCGAGGAGGGAAAGCCGGGTGCGGTTTACGCGCTCAAGATGGTCCAGCGCCTCGATGCGTACCTCTCCGCAACTCAATTTGGAATTACCCTCGCTTCGCTGGGCCTGGGTTGGATCGGCGAGCCTGCATTCGCTCGGCTGCTCGAGCCGGTCGCGCGAGCCATTCTTCCATCGACCGATGTGCGCCCCTTGGCCCACACCGTCTCGGTAGTGGTGGCCTTCACCCTGATCACCTTCCTGCACATCGTGTTCGGAGAGCTGGGGCCGAAGAACCTGGCGATTCAGAAGACGGATTCAATCGCCTTGGCGTTTGCATGGCCAATGCGGGCCTTCTACGTGGTGTTTTTCCCGCTGATTTGGTTTCTCAATACTGCCGCCCGCAAGCTGCTGGGGTTGTTTGGACTCAAAGCTGCGCGACTGTCGCACGAAGCACACAGTGAGGACGAGCTGAGGATTATTCTCGCCAGCTCCGCCGCGGCGGGCGCGATTACCAGCTTCCGTGCGGAGCTTTTGGAACGGGCGCTCGGGATGCTGGAAAAAACGGCTCGGCAGATCCTGGTGCCAAGAAGCCAGATTCGCTACCTCGATCTGGAGGAGCCGCTCGAGAAGAACATCGCCGATGCGCGCGCGAGCGGGCACACCTGGGTCCCGATCTGCCGCGGATCGATGGACCAGGTCGAAGGCGTTGCCAACGTGAAAGATCTTTTCTACCTCCTCTGGCGCGGAGAGCTGAAGTCCCTGTCTCAGGTCCAGCGTCCGGTGTTGTTCGTTCCCGAGAACGCCACCCTCGAGCAGTTGCTTTCGGAATTTCGCCGACGCCGGGCCCAGATGGCGGTCGCGGTAGATGAGCACGGAGGAACCTCCGGCATCGTCACCCTGGCGGATGTCGTTGCCGAGGTGGTCGGCGAAGTTGCCGAATTGGGTCGCAAGGTCGAAGAAGTTAAAACCTTGCCCGGCGGTCGACTGGAGCTGCCCGGAACGGCCCAGCTCGAGGATCTCGAAGATCGGTTGAACGTTACCTTCGATACCCCCGATGGTGAAGTGACTACGATCGCCGGTTACCTGATGGCAAAGCTGGGCCGCATCCCAGAGCGTGGCGATACCTATCGCGTCGGGGAGTACGAGATCTCGGTTCGCGAGACCGATGGCCCGCGCGTGGTTCAGGTGCTGATCGAACCGCGCCCGTCGCCACCTGCCCCTCCTCGGTAGCAAGCAGTCGAGCCCATGGAGAATTCGACCAGGGATCGCCCTTCGTATATCGTCGTCCGATGCGGATCCGGCGGTTGGACATTACCGGCTTCAAGTCATTCATGGACCAGTCGGTCTTTCAGTTCGATCAGGGAATCACCGGGATCGTTGGGCCGAACGGCTGTGGAAAGTCCAACGTGGTGGATGCGGTCCGTTGGGCAATGGGTGAACAAAGCGCGAAACACCTGCGCGGCCGCGGAATGGAGGATGTGATCTTCAGCGGCTCGGAGTCGCGCCCGGGGCTGTCGATGGCGGAAGTCTCCCTCACCCTCGAGCTCGAGGAGCGCGACCATCTGGGGGCGCCATACGGCGGTCAGCCGCAGATCACCGTGACTCGCCGGCTGTTTCGGGATGGTCAATCGGAATATCTGATCAACAAGGTTCACTGTCGCTTGCTCGATGTGACCGAGCTTTTTCTCGGAACCGGGGTGGGGACCCGTGCCTACTCGATCATCGAACAGGGACGGGTGGGTCTGATCGTTTCCGCCAAGCCGGAAGATCGCCGCGCTTTTATCGAAGAAGCCGCTGGGGTCACCAAGTACAAGGGCCGACGCAAGACGGCCGAGCGAAAGATGGAATTCACGCAGCAAAACCTTCTTCGGATCACCGACGTGATCGCCGAGCTGGCAAAGCAGTTGGACACCCTCGCCCGCCAGGCGAAGAAGACTGAAAAATATCGCAAGCTGCGCGCGGAGATGCGCGAGATCGAGCTGCATCAAGCCTCGCATCGGTTCCTGGAGTTGCATGCTCAACTGAAAGTTCTTCGAACCGGTCTGCAGGAGTTAAGCGCGGAAGAACAACAGAGCATTGCGCGGGTGCGTCAGGACGAGGAGGCAGTTGGCCAGCGCCGCCTGGAACTCGATCAGGAAGGCCAGTCGCTCGCCGCACTGCAGGAGCGCTGGCACGGTCTGGAACACCAAATCCAACTCGACAGCCAAAACCTGGCGCACTGGGAAGCGGACTCGCGCGAAACCGAAAAGAGACTGGCCGAGGGTAGTGCCGAAAACGAAGAGCTCAGTCGCCGCGGCAGAGAGTTGGATGCCGCAATCGCGGACGGTGAACATCAGTTGGAACGGCTCGGCTCGGTAAGGCAGGAAGAGGAGCGAGCAACCCGGATTGCCGAGGAGGAGCTTCGGCGTCTCAACCAATCGAGAAGCGAGCTGACTAGCGCTCTCGATGCCGAACGCGCGACGCTGCTCGAGCTGGCCGCGCGACTGGCGAATCAAGAGAGCAACCTCACCAATCTTTTCCGGCGGCGTGCCGAGCTACACGCCCGCCGCGACAAGGATCAGGCCGAACTGCGAGTGCTGCGCGGTGAGGAAGCCTCGCTCGAGAAGTCTCGGCAAGAGGTCAACAAGAAAATCGATGCGAGTCGCCAACTGGCGCTGCAGTTGGCGGAACAGCGCGGCCTCGAGGAAGACTCGCTCCGAGCGGCGCGACAGGCTTTCGCGGAGAACGAAATCCAGTTGATTTCGCTGCGCGAAGAGCTGAGCGACAAGCGCGGTAGGCTCTCGTCCCTTCAGGAGATTCAGCGCAACTATGAAGGATATGACCGGGGCGTGCGGGCCGCGATGCGCAAGGCAAGTGCCCAACCAGAGCAACGCGACGTCTTCGGCCTGGTCGCGGATGTGATCTCGGTCCCACCTGAGCTGGAGAAAGCGATTGAGGCCGCGCTCGGGGATCGACTGCAGCATGTGATCGTCAAAGACCGCCGCACCGCGCTCGAATTGATCGAGTTTCTTCGCTCTGGAGCCGAGGGACGATGCTCGTTCGTTCCCGCCTCGGCCGGATCGACCTCGGATCCCGTCCCGCCGGATGGCGCGATCCCCGGCGTGATCGCCTGGGCCCCGTCCCAAGTCTCTTGTGATCAGCGGTTCCGGCCGTTGGTCAACGCCTTGTTGGGTCAGGTGGTAATCGTTTCCGATCTCACGGCGGCATGCGAGTACGCCGAGAACGACGGAGGGCACTGGACGCTGGTGACCCTCGATGGGACCATCGTCGCGCCGCACGCCGTTACCGGTGGGACGCTCGAAGGCCCAGCGGTCGGTTCGCTACAGAAGAAACGGGAGATCAGCGAACTGGAGGAAGAGCTGCGGACTCTGGAGTCTCGCTACAATGAGATCCTCACTCGGCATTACGAATTGCAGAAGCGAACCGGTCATACCGAGATGGTGCTCAAAGGCCTCGCCAAGCATCAGCAGACCGAGGAAATGGCGGTAGCGACCCAGGAGAAGGACCTGCACCGGACCAATGCGGACCTGGCGCGGATCCGCGAGCGGCTCGCTTCGATCGACGAAGAGAGCTCGGTTGTGGCGCGGACCTTGGAAGCTTTGGATCAGGAGGAGCAGTCATCGCGCGGCGAGATTGTTCACGGCCAGTCGAGCCGAGAGTCGCGGGAAGCGGGCGTCGGCAGGATGGTGGTGGAGCTGGAGGCTGCCAGGCAACGAGCCGAAGAGGTTTCGGTGGAGCTAACTGCCTGCCGGGTGCGGGTGGCGGCTAATGCCGAGAGAAGATCCGCCATCGCTCACCAGCTCGAGCAGCTCGCTTCCCAGCGCAATGAGACGCAACTTCGACTCGAGCGAACGCGGGTTAGCCTGGCGGCCGGCCGAAAACAGCTGGAGCAGCTCACCGCCCAGATCAACGACACGATTTCCCAGCGCGAGAAACGGAATTCAGCCTTAGAGCTGCTTCGCAAGGAGTACGAACAAAGGCAGCAGACCCACGCCGAGGCCACCGCCACCGTCCGGGAGGAGGAGTCGCGCCTTCGCGAGTTGCGGGAACGATTGGACGAGGTGACCCATGGGCTTTCCAGGTTGGCACTTCAAGAGCGCGAGCTGTCTTTGGAACTCGGGCACCTGGTAGCGCAGGTGCGAGATCGCCACCAGGCCGAGTTGGAGCACGAGCTGCATCGCTACCACCTCTTGCCTCAAGTCGCCGGCGCCACCGAGTTGCGGGTTCGGGAGCTACGGCACCAGCTCGAGCGCATGGGCGAGGTCAACCTTACCGCAGCCGAAGAGCACGCGGAGTTGTCGAAACGCCATCAGTTTTTGAATGCCCAGCGGACGGACCTCGAGGCTTCCCTGGAGCAGCTCAAGCGGGCGATCGCGCGAATCGACCGAACCAGTCGAGAGCGGTTTGCCCAGGCATTCGAGGCGGTGAACGAGAAGTTCCAACAGGTGTTCCCGCGCCTGTTCGGCGGAGGCCGAGCCGGACTGGTGCTGGTCGACCTCGGGCCGGGACTGGAGCCGGGAGTGGACATTGCCGCGCAGCCTCCGGGCAAGAAGTTGCAGAACGTCAATTTGCTGTCCGGCGGCGAAAAAGCGCTGACTGCCGTGTCCCTGATCTTCGCCATTTTTCTGATCAAACCCACTCCGTTCTGCATCCTTGATGAGGTCGATGCCCCGCTGGATGAGGCAAACGTGGGTCGCTACAACGACTTGGTCCGCGAAATGAGCCGCCAGTCGCAATTCATCCTCATCACCCACAACAAGAAGACAATGGAGGGCGTCGACACCCTCTACGGCGTCACGATGGAGGAGCCCGGCGTATCCAAGTTGGTCTCCGTCCGGATGCGCGACGCGGTCGCAGCAAACGACAATCAAGCCGCGTAAGATTCCAGGGCCGCGCAACCGATTCCTGCTTCACTGGCATCGAATCCGCTGCGATTGTCGCGGAAGAGGTCAAAGATCCGGGCGAGGTCCCTCGTTACCCGCTTCACACGCACGCCCTCAGGATCGCGGCACGACTCCGACTACCTCGTTACACATGGGCGTGGCCAGCGCGAGGTCAGTTGTGGATCTGGAGCGCAGGTTGCGCATCGTCGTAGCTGGCAATGATCCGTTGGCCCGCGGCGGTCTCCATGCGCTCTTGTCGGATCAGCCGGGCCTGTCCGTCGTCGCCGTCTCGGGACTGGGGCAGGAGCTGAGGCAAGTGTTACTGCGAAACCAGCCCGATGCCTCGATCTGGGATCTCGGCGTGGACCTAAAGGTCGGGGTGGACCGGTTGCGGGAGCTCGAGGGACTGATTCCCGTGCTTGCCCTGGTGACCGACGAGGCTCAATCTAGCGAGCTGTTCGCCGCCGGTGCGCGCGGCGTATTGCTCCGGAACTCAGATGGCCAACGGATCAGTGCCGCCCTGTTCGCGATAGTTCAGCACATCGCGGTGCTCGAGGATGCGCTGGCCGTTCCAGGCCTGCGCCCTCATCGACCGGACGAGGGCTTGCAAGTGGCTCCTCTGACCCCTCGCGAGTCCGAGGCGCTTCAGCTTCTCGCACAAGGGCTGTCCAACAAAGAAATTGCCCAACGCCTGAAGATCAGTGAGCACACCGCCAAGTTCCACGTGAACGCGATCCTCAGCAAATTGGGAGTGCAGAGCCGCACCGAGGCGGTGGTCCGGGCAGCACGGTTAGGGCTGATTCTGATCTAAGGCTGTCCTTTTGGGTAGGTCAGCACTGCCCGTTCGGCGGATGTGCGGCATTGGGCTTGGCCATAAACATAGCGCAGAGGAGCAATGCCAAAAAGAAAGGCACATCGAATGGCGAACAAGAATGACCTGTCGGAGGTTTTAGCCGCTGCGGTCGAGAAGTGTGGGCCGAGCGTTCTTCGGGTTGAAGCGCGCTCTCGCACGCCCTCCAGCGGACTGGTGTGGTCGGCGGATGGATTGGTTGTCACGGCACATCACACCCTGCAGCGCGACGAGCAGATTCAAGTGGGCCTGCCGGAGGGGAAGTTGGTGCCAGGCACGCTGATCGGCCGCGATCCGTCGACAGATGTGGCGGTTCTGCGCGCGGATGCATCCGGGCTTGCGCAGGCAGAGTGGTCGAATGGACCGGAGTTGAAGGTAGGCCACCTCGTGTTGGCCGTGGCCCGGCCGGGTCGCACGGCTCGAGCGACGCTCGGGATCGTAAGCGCGCTGGCTGAAGAGTGGCGTACGCCAGCCGGAGGCAGAGTTGATCGCTATTTGCAAACCGACCTCTCTCTGCCACCAGGCTTTTCCGGGAGCATGCTGGTGGACACGCAAGGCAGCGTCCTGGGCATGAATACCTCCTGGTTGCTTCCTAGGCACGCGTTGGCGATTCCCACTGCCACCATTCGCAAGGTGGTGGATACGCTGGTGGCAGAAGGACGGATTCGCCGGGGTTTCCTGGGGATCGGAGCATTCCCGATCAACCTTCCGGAGAAACTCTCGCAGCAAGCCGGGCAGTCGACGGGACTGATGATCATCTCCCTTCAGCCCGAGGGGCCGGCAGACAAAGCGGGATTAATACTCGGCGATGTTCTCCTCGCTTTTGGTGGTCAGTCCCTGAGCTCGGTGGAGGAGCTGACGGAACAATTGGACGGGGAGAAGATCGGATCCGAGGCGCCCGTCAAACTCTTTCGAGCCGGGCGGATTCAGCAGCAGCAAGTCACCGTGGGTGCGCGCCCGTAGCTAAAGACGAGGTACTTACGATGGGCTTGCTCAGTCAGTTGTCGCGCGAGTTGGAATCGCTGGTGGCCAAAGCAGCACCCGCGGTGGTGGGAATCGAGCACGCCCAAGGACAGGGTTCAGGACTAATTCTGTCCCCAGATGGGTATGTGCTGACCAATGCGCATGTGGTGGGTAGGGCTCGGTCTTTGCGCGTGCGACTCTCCGAGGGTTCAGCGGTCAAGGCCGAGCGCGTCGGAGGGGATGAGCATTCGGACCTGGCAGTAATCCGAATCGACGGCGGCAGCGTCACGACTCTACCGCTTGCCGGCTTTGAGTCCTTGAACGTGGGACAGCTGGTGCTGGCGATTGGAAACCCGTTTCGTTTCGAGCGCTCAGTTAGCCTCGGGGTGATCAGCGCCCTCGATCGAACGCTGCCTGGCGCCCGGGGCGGAATTCTCGAGGGACTGATTCAGACCGATGCCGCGATCAATCCAGGCAATTCCGGAGGCCCGCTGTTGAACACCGAAGGTGAGGTGTTGGGGATCAACACCGCGATCATTCCATGGGCCCAGGGGATCGGCTTCGCGATTCCAGCATCCACCGCCAACTGGGTGGCTGCGGTGCTAATCCGTTCCGGCGAGGTCCGGAGACCTTTTCTGGGGATTGCAGCCAAGGGGGAGGAGCTGGCAGCGGAGCTGGTCCGGAACACGGGTCAGCCCCGGGCAATTCGAATTGTCTCGGTCGAGCTTTCCACTCCGGCCTCGGTTGCCGGCCTTCGCGGAGGCGATCTGCTGCTGACTGCGAATGGTAAGCCACTAGGCACCGTCGACGATCTGCAAAGGGTGATGGTTCTCTCCAGTGCCGATGAGGTCGAGCTGGAAATCTGGCGCGATGACAAACGGCACAGTCTACACGCGCGTCCCAAACCGCGGGTCCAAGCCGCTTGAAGCACGGTTCCGGCTAACGTTTGAGCGGATCGCGCTTCTTCAACATGTCCTGGACGAGGCGCGCAGCTCGAATGCCGGCGAGAAATTCCCCCTCCAGGCCCAATCCTGGAAGCACCTCGCGGTTGGCGAGGAAGAGGTTCTTCACCGGAGTTATCTGCGGTACACCGGTAATTCCCAGAACACTTTCGGACTCCACCGATATCAACGGATGAGGCAGTAACCGCGCCCCCCGAACCTCGCCCGGATGCAGGTAGGGAATTGAAACGAGGATTCGATGCTGATCCGCAAAGGGAATCAAGGTGGTGAGATGCCTGCTGATCCGGTCGGCCAGCTTCTGCAAGTGAGGGTCCCCGATGTCCCGTGCACTGGCTGGAACGAACGCCGCCGCGCAAATCGTCCGTAGGCTTTCGTCCTCATTCTTGGCTCCAACCCGACGGGTTCCGAAGACCTGCACCAGCATCGGTCCCAGATCGGCCTCCTGGGTGTCCATCAGCAGCAGATCTCCCATTCCGCGCGGAAGGGCATCGACTCTCAGGACCCAGTTGACGCTGAACAGAAATTTCCTAACCGAAGGCAGGTCCAGTAGGCCAACCAACTGTCGTTGTTTCTTTTTCTCGGGAATCAGCCGGCGCAATGCCCCCGAATCCGTTGAGCCGATTAGACAACTGCAACGGTAGACGTTTTCGGATTCAGCGACCTTGAGTCCAAGGACTCGTCCGCCTTCGAACGAAAGGGCCTCGACGATCGAACTTTCAGCGCTCTCTCTCCAAAGGAGATCTCCGCCAAGGTCGCTCAGCCGGCGGTAGAGGAGCTCCCGCAATCCGTCGCGGCCGCCTGGGTAACGGGTCGAGGAGTGAAGAATCTGGGAAAGGGTGCGCGTGGCCGGAAGTGCGCCGTTCGGCTTCGCGAGATAAGTCACGAACGGAAGAAGCGCGAGCAACAGTGGAATCGGCGGCGCCGTGCCGGTCAAGGCAAGCGGAGCCTCGAGCTCGGGGTGACGCTCGATCAACTTCTTGAGCCGCCAGGATTGCATCAATCCGTCGGGGGGCAGCTCAGGGTTTGCCCTGAGGAATGGGTCGCTTTTCTCGTGTTGCGCGCTGGCGAGTGAGAGCAATGAGTTTACTTGCGCGCCGGACTCTCCAAATTCGCGGGTTAATTCCTCCAACCGCCTGGATTCGGCGTGCGGAAGGTCCAAGCGATGCTGAGGAAGAACCAGTTGTAGGTCTGGAACGTTGGGCTTGAGCGAGCGCTGAACCGTGGTGTTGAGGCCCAGCTCGGCAAACGCCTCTTCCACAAGCGGCATGGTGCGAAGTTGGGGCGCCACGAACGGCGCATAGGGCAAAAGAAATCCTTCGTGCTCGTAACCAGGACCCAGCCCATCATGTTCGACCAGCAGGACGCGATAACCTCTCTTTGCAAGCAGCGGCGCGGCAAGCGCGCCCCCCAGTTGACCTCCAACCACAATCACGTCGTACACGTGCCTTGAGGGGCCGAGGGCGATCTTCGGTCGAGGTGGCACGGTCGGCATGCGTCAGGAACCCGGATTGAGCAGCGATAGCCCGAAGATCGCCGGCTTGGCATCCACCCTGGTGCGCCGATCCTCTCTGACTACCAACTGAGTTGCGACCCACCGAACCGCCATCGGATAGATACGATGCTCCTCGACTTGAATCCGAGCGGCGAGGCTTTCTTCGGTGTCGCCGGGCAAGACCGGAACCGCCGCCTGCACCAGAATGGGTCCATTGTCCGTGGCCTCGTCAACGAAGTGGACGGTGCATCCGGTGATCTTCACACCATGGATCAGAGCCTGCTTTGGAGCATGGAGGCCCGGGAAGGCGGGTAACAGCGACGGGTGAATGTTCAGGATCTGCCCCCGGAACATTCTAAGGAAGCCAGGGCTCAGGATGCGCATGAATCCCGCAAGACAGACCAGCTCCGCGCGGTGCTCCGTGAGCCCATCCAAAAGGGCCTGCTCGAAGTCTTCCCGGACCTGAAAAGCGCGGTGGTCGATCACCTTGGTCGGCAACCCAGCAGCTCGCGCGCGCTCGAGCGCGTACGCGGTCGGCACGTTGGAGATGACGAGCGCGATTTGCGCTGGATATTCGGGGCTCGCGGAGGCATCGATCAGCGCCTGAAGGTTGCTGCCATGACCAGATACCAGCACGGCGACCCGCAGCTTGGGATTCACGGCTCGATGATCGCGCAGGGCTCGCGCGTGCTCCTTTCAATGTGTCCAACTTCCCAGGCGGCCGTTTCGCGATCCCTGAGCAGTCGAATCGCTGCCGCCGCATCGGACTTGGAAACCACCGCGATCATTCCCAGACCCATGTTGAAGGTGGCGTACATTTCGTCACTCTGGATCTCTCCTCCGGATGCAATCAGATCAAAGATCGGGGGACGCTTCCAGTTACGTTCCGAAAGAACGGCGCAGGTGCCGTTCGGCAGACCACGCGGCAGGTTGCCCGGAATGCCACCGCCCGTGATGTGGGCCAAGCCCTTGATCTCCACCCGCTCTTTCAGAGCGAGGACATCCCGGACGTAGATCCGGGTGGGCTCCAGCAGCTCGTCACCCAACGACCTTCCGAGGCCCGCGGGGACGGCCGACATTTTGAAACCCTTCTGCTCGAGCAGCACCTTGCGGGCGAGCGAGAATCCGTTGGAATGAAGGCCGTTGGATGCCAAGCCGA
Organism: Myxococcaceae bacterium; assembly: GCA_036781205.1. GTDB lineage: Bacteria > Myxococcota > Myxococcia > Myxococcales > Myxococcaceae > DAIQBK01. The sequence goes on along the minus strand of DAIQBK010000011.1, from coordinate 54,701 downwards.
TCACCGCATCACCTGGTTGGATGGAGCGACCGTCGATGATTTGAGCCCGCTCCACCACGCCAACGCAGAATCCAGCCAAGTCGTATTCCCCGGGTGCATAAAAGCCAGGCAGCTCCGCCGTTTCTCCTCCCAGCAGCGTGCATCCGGCTTGCTCGCATCCGCGTGCGATCCCTGAGATGACGCTCTCCGCCTGGGCGATGTCCAGCTTGGAGGTGGAGAAATAGTCGAGAAAAAAGAGCGGTTCCGCTCCACTGGTAAGTACGTCGTTCACCGACATCGCCACCAGGTCGATTCCCACGGTCGAGTGCCGCCCGGTCTCAAAGGCGATCCGAAGCTTGGTCCCAACCCCGTCGGTCCCAGAAACCAGGATTGGGTCTTTGTACTTTTTCGGCACCTCGAACAAGCCACCAAATCCGCCAATGCCCGACACCACCTCCGGCCGACTGGTTCTCGCGCCGAGCGGCTTGATCCGTTCCACCAAGGCGTCGCCTGCGGCGGTGTCCACCCCCGATTCCCTGTAGGTCAGGCCCACCAGCGTCTTCTACCGGCAAGTTTCGCGATTGTCATGGATGGCCTTTCGGTGTGGTGGCTTTTTCCGCATACGATGGGAGTGACTGAGCCAGCGCCTCTATAACCTGGTGCAGCGGCTGCGCTTCGAAGCGTTGGCCCTGCTGACCAGTGCCTGTTTCATTGCCTTCCATCTCTGGGCAGACGGCACCCCTGTAATCGGTGGCGCATATCTTCTTCGCGGAATTCACGCGCTGGAGGGCCGGGCGACCGATCTCCAGTTTCGTGTACGAGGACCGCTTCCCCCGCATCCGGATCTGATCCTTGCCACGGTAGATGAGCGCGGAGCACAGCGATACGGCCGCTGGCCCTGGTCCCGATCGCTGATCGCCCAAGCGCTGAGTCAGCTCCATCAGGCAGGGGTGCGCGCAATCGGTGTGGATGTGATTTTCACAGATGAAGACCGGAACGAGGCCGCTGCGGCGTACGGCGAATCCTTGCAAATGCTCGACCGCACTCTCGGCCAGCGGGCCCTGCCCGAGCTGCGGAGCTACCGCGACATTCTGCGACAGCGCGCGTCGGAATCCGCTGATCAGCAGTTGGCGATGACCCTCAAACAGATGCCCGAAGTGGTGCAGGGCGTCGTGGCATACCCTCGCAGCGAGCTCGCCCAGTTTCGAGACAAGATCGAAGAACAGAGCGCGCTGCTGGCCCCGCACGTCTTCACTCAACTGTATGGGCGGATCGCCGGCTCGGTCTTTACCGCGCCGATTGAGACGATCCCGAGTTGGAAAAACTACTCGGCCCAAACGCCTCTGCCCGTCCTCGCCGCCGCCACCAACCGGATCGGCCATCTCAACACCGTTCCAGACCCAGATGGGGTGCTACGCCGAGTTCCGGTCTTCACCAAACTTGAGCGCCCGGTCGGTTTGATTCCCGCACTCGAGGTGGCGACGGCGGCGGCGTACTTCGACGCAACGATCGAGCCTGTTTACGATTCCGACTTGCGCCGGCTGGTGGCAGCGCGACTTCGGCCAAAGAGTGGCCCTTCGATTCCGATTCCACTCGAGACCTCGGAACCCTTCTCGCTGATCAATTACGTCGGCAGGGGAGCGGCCTTGCCCTACGTCAGCGTTTCAGATCTGATCGATGGCAAATTCAATCCGGCCAAGCTGGCCGGCAAGGTGGTTTTGCTTGGGGTGACGTTGGTCGGGGAGTACGACCAGCGCGTCACCCCGTTTTCCGAGATGGAGGCCGGGCTGTACGTTCGAGCCTCGTTCCTCTCCAATATTCTTTCGCAGCGGTTCATGACCAGGCCCGCGTGGCTGCGGCTGATCGAGGTTGCGTTCATTGCAATCGTGGCCTTCACATTTGCCAGGGTGCTGCCGCGCGCCCGCCATGCCTTGAAGCTCGTGATCGCTCTGCTCACCGCCGCAGCCTGGTTGGTGATCGACCAGTGGTTCTTCGTTCGGGGCCTAAAATTAGCCACCGTGATTCCGCTGACCAGCGTCTTCTTCTCGTCGTTCGCGATTCTGTTTCTGAGCTACTTTTCAGTGGAACGGGAGAAGGGTCAATTGCGCAGCGCCTTTCGGCACTATCTGAACGAGGAAGTAATGGATCAGATGCTTCAGCATCCAGAGCGCCTCCGGCTCGGTGGTGAAAGAAGGGAGATGACGGTCCTCTTCTCCGACATCCGAGGTTTTACCGCGCTCTCTGAGCGGATCGGCCCGGAAAGCCTGGTCCGGTTGATCAATTCTTATCTGACTCCGATGACCCAAATCGTGTTTGAGGAGGGCGGGACGCTCGACAAGTACATCGGAGATGCGCTGATGGCTTTCTGGGGAGCCCCCCTGGAGCAGCCGGATCATGCCCTTCACGCCTGCCGCGCGGCAGTCCGGTTCGTCCAGAAGGTTGGCGAGCTCAAAGGCCTCTGGGCGGCTCAGGGTCTGCCCGAGCTCGAGATTGGGGTGGGAATCAACACCGGGCCAATGATCGTCGGCAACATGGGGTCCGACCTCCGCTTCAATTACACGGTGATGGGAGATGCGGTGAACCTTGCGTCTCGGTTGGAGGGTCTCAATAAGGACTATCAGACCAGCATTTTGATCTCTGAATCGACCTATCACTCGGTCCGGAGCCAGGTAACGGCCCGTAAGCTCGGTCGTGCACAGGTGCGCGGAAAGCAGGTGCCGGTACCGATCTACGAGCTTCGTAGTCTGGGTATGCCCTCCGCAACCGATCGCACGGCGATCGAAGATTTCGAGCGGGGCGTCGACGCCCTCGCCAGCGAAGAGCTGGAGGTGGCGGAGCGGGCTTTTCAGCAGGTGCTGCGAGCGTGGCCCGGCGATTCCTTGTCCTTGCGCTATCTCGGGCAGCTCCGAGGGCTGCGGCGAGGGCTTCGACCCAGTGCGTGAGAGTGGTTGAATTGGCGAACTCGTCGGGGTTTCTCGGTTGCGTCGTGACAATGCTACGCTGGCTTGATTACCGCACGGAGTGCGGGGCAACCCGCCACGGGATCGTACCGAGATGAGCGCCGAGGAAGCCCTTTTCCAGCGATATGGCCAAGAGTACCCGAAGGGGACCGTGGTCTTCATTGACGGAGAGCCTGGCAAACAGGTTTTCGTGCTTCAGTCGGGCCGGGTGGAGATCATCAAGAAGGTGGGTGAACTAGAGACCAGGCTGGCAGTTCTGGGTCCCGGGGAATTCTTCGGCGAGATGGCGATCATCTCGAATAAGCCACGCAGCGCGACGGCGGTAGTGACCGAGGATTCCAAGCTCTTGGTGATCGATCCCAAGACTTTCGAGGGGATGATTCGTGGCAACTCCGAGATCGCGCTTCGGATGATCAAGCGCTTGGCGGAACGGCTCAGTGATGCATCCGAGCAGATCGAGAATCTTCTGCTGATGGATCCGCACCGCCGGGTGGTCCATCGGCTGCTGCAGGTCTGCCAAAGCCACGGGCGGCCGACCGAGGAGGGTGTTGAAATCACCTTCTCCGCGCGAGAACAACCTACCCATATCGGAGTCGGTGAAGCCGGTATTCGCTGGATCTTGAGCCATCTGGAACGGGCGGGGCTGGTCGAGCGGCGTGCGGATCGGATAACGGTGCGAGACACGGCACGGCTGCAGGATTATCTGAAGTATCTCGAAATGAAATGGAAGTTCGGGGATCTCTGAGTGCGAGTGCAAATCTTGGGTTGCTACGGTGGCGAGCTGCCCAATTATCGGACCACTTGCTTTCTGATCGACGACTGCTTCGCGTTTGACGCGGGAGCGCTGACCGCGTCCCTCTCGCTCGAGCAGCTTTCGAAGCTTGACGACATTCTGCTCTCCCACAGTCATTTCGATCACGTCAAAGACCTGCCCCTGCTCGCGGATTTGATGGTCGGCCGACGCAGCCGTCCGGTGACTGTCCATGCCTCGCAAGAGTGCGCTCGGATCCTGCGAGCCAATATGTTCAACGACTCGCTGTGGCCGGACTTCACTCGCATCCCGAACGCACGCAATCCGGTGATTCGCTTCAAGCCATTTCGCGCGGGGAGCAGCTTCCGAATCGGAAAGTATAAAATCCGGTCGATTTCGGTATGCCATCCGGTCGAATCCTGCGGCTTTGTCATTTCCGACGAGCGAAGCTCGTTTGCAATCAGCGGCGATACCGGCCCGACCCAGGCCCTGTGGAAGATTGTCAATGGCACCCCCAACCTCAAGGCGTTGTTGCTGGAGACCAGCTTTCCCAACCAGCTGCAGGAATTGGCCGATATCTCCGGCCATCTGACCCCGCAAACCCTTCGCACCGAGCTGGCCAAGTTCAAGCAGAATGGGACATCGGTATTTCTCTACCATCTCAAGCCGGCCTACCTGAGCGAGCTCGAACAGGAGATCGCTGGCTTACCGGTGGAGATATTGAAGCTAGGGGATCGTTTCGACTTCTAGGTCCAATCGACGTTGACTGGATGCTGGCGGCGCACTAGGCCCTTGGCGCTTCAATGAGCTGGTTTTCAAAAAGACCGCGCCTCTCGACCCCCGACCACGAGGCGGAAGACAAGCAGCCATCGCGGATGCAGGGTCTCTGGGTCAAGTGCGAGGACTGCAACGAAATCATCTATCGGCAGGACGTGGAGAAGAACCTCAATGTGTGCACCAACTGCGGATTCCACTTGCCATGGCCGGCCCGAGTTCGCCTCGAGGCGGTGGTGGATCCGCACAGCTTCCGCGAGTTGGATTCCCATTTGGAACCGCAGGACCCGCTAAATTTCGTCGATTCCAAGAAGTACAGGGACCGCCTGCGATCCACGCGGAAAACGCTCCAGCTGCCGGACGCCTTCATTTCCGGGATGGGAGAGCTGGAGGGCCACACCGTTTCGGTCGGTTGCTTTGCATTCGAGTTCATGGGTGGTTCGATGGGCTCGGTGGTGGGTGAAAAGGTCGCCCGGGTGTTCGAGCGAGGCTACGAGAAGAATTGTGCGGCGCTGATTTTCTCCGCTTCAGGCGGAGCTCGGATGCAGGAAGGCATTTTCTCGTTGATGCAGATGGCCAAGACCTCGGCGGCATTGGCGCGTTTTCGTCGCCGAGCTCGGCCCTACATCTCGGTCATGCTCCACCCGACGACTGGGGGAGTCGCTGCCTCGTTTGCGTGGTTGGGAGATGTCATCTTGGCGGAGCCGAAAGCGCTGATTGGATTTGCCGGCCCAAGGGTGATCGAGCAGACCATTCGGCAGAAGCTTCCCGAGGGCTTTCAGCGCGCGGAGTTTCTCCTCGAGCATGGGATGATCGATGCGATCGTCCCGCGCAAGGAGCTGCGGGCCAAGCTTGGACAGCTTCTCGGGCTGATGGGATAGGTTGAGATGGCGTTGCCCCAGACTCCCGAACAGGGCCTCGAGTTCCTCTCAACCTTTTCGCCTTCCCAGATCCGATTGGGACTCGAACGAATCGATCGCGCGCTCGAATTTCTAGGGCATCCGGAGCGGAACTTCACCATCGTCCAAGTGGCGGGGACGAACGGCAAAGGCTCCACCTGCGCTTTCATTGCCAGTTGCCTGGCTGCCGCCGATTACCGGGTAGGCCTCTATACCTCGCCGCACCTGGTGCGGGTGAACGAGCGCTATCGCATCAATGGGCGGGAGATTTCGGACGAATTGCTGGGGCAAAGGGTGCTCGAGGTTGCCGAGCGCTATCCCGAAATTGGCGCGGACCCGCCTCCATTGACCTACTTTGAGCTGGGAACGTTGGTAGCGCTGTGGCATTTCGCTCGAGAGCGGGTCCAAGTTGGCGTCCTGGAGACCGGCCTCGGTGGACGGCTGGATGCCACCACCGCCACCCGGCCTGCGGTGACCGCAATCACGCCGATCTCATTCGACCACTTGGACTACCTTGGCAACACGCTTGAGGAAATCGCGCATGAAAAGGCGGGCATCCTCAAGCCGAATATTCCGGTCATCGTCAGTCGCCAACCGCCGGAGGCCTTTAGGGTGGTGGCGGATCGAGCGCAGCAGCTCGCTGCCCCGCTGTATCAGGAGGGCCGAGATTTCGACTTGGGGCAGGAGCCCGGCGGTGCGCTCGTCTACCGCGGCATCCATGCCTCGCTTTCGCGCATCGTCCTCGGCTTGAAAGGCCGGCATCAGTGGCAAAACGCGGCGGTGGCGTTGGCGTGCCTCGAACTTCTGCGCGAGCGCGGGTTTCGCGTATCGCCAGAGCAGCTTCGACCTGGCCTTCGCGACCCTCGATGGCCTGGAAGGCTCGAGCAGCTGGGTTCCGAGCCCGCGTTGATTCTCGACGGAGCGCACAACCCGGCCGGAATCGACGCACTGGTGGCCGCGCTGGAAGAGCTCGTTCCGCACCGCCGAATCCACCTGGTGTTCGGCGTCCTTCGCGACAAGCAATGGCGAGCGATGATCTCTCGTCTGTTTCCACTCTGCGCGTCCGTGCAACTGGTGGCCGTCCCAAGCCCTCGCTCTTTGCAGCCATGGGAGTATCTTTCGGAGGCGAAGCAGCTCTGCTCGCAATGCGAGATTTCGTCTTCTCCGGCCGAGGCATTGGCGGCAGTTGAACGTCGCGCTGGCCGAGCAGACATCATCCTTTGCGCGGGCTCCCTCTACCTGGTCGGCAGCGTCAGGGACCTCCTGGAGCAGCGACGTAACCAGCCGATTTTAGGGCCGATCTTGGATGCCACGGGCGCGTGATGGCGCACTGCGCCATCAACCTTTAAGTTCTAGGTGATGTCGATGCCAGCGATGCAGCCGCCAGACTCGCCGACGGCGCCCCGGGTAGACGAAATCGAGTTCCACTCACTCTATGCAAAGACCACCTATCCGGTGGAAACCCAGGATGGCTGGGAGCTGACCGTCACGCGCTACCAGCCCACCCCTCAGCGCTTCAACCAACCCTTGCTGGGTGAGCCGCTGCTGTTGCTCCATGGCTTCTCCCAGAATCGCCATGCGTGGACTTCGGGCGAGTTCGTCAAGAATCTGCTTTTCTTTGGCATGGACATCCACATCCTGGAATTGCGCGGCCATGGAAAGAGCTCGATCGCTCACCAGCGCGAGCGATCACAGCGTTTGGGGATCCGGTTGCCAGCGGACATCGACTACAGGTGGGACATCGACAGCTATTTCCTCGATGACCTTCCCGCGGGAGTGGCCGCGGTCAAGAGGACGACCGGGCGCGACAAGATTTTTTTCTGCGGCCACTCGATGGGCGGGATGCTCGGATACGGCTACGCCGGGCTGCACGATGACTTCGAGGGTCTGATCACGATCGGTTCAGCGGCGGACCTGGGACGCGGATTTCCGCTGTTGCGAGCGATTGCCTATACGGCGCCCGTGTTATCCGCAGGCGTGGACGTCGCATTCGCTTCGATCAACCTCCAGCGTCGAATCTCCCGAGCGGGGCTTTCGCTGTTACGCAAGGCGGTCTCCGGCTTCAGTCAGCAGGCAAAGACCGCCGCCCGGGACTCACGCGATGGGCCCTTAGCGTACCAGTATGTCCCAGTGGATACCTGGCTCAAGTGGGCCGAGAGGCTCTTGGGGCGAGCGCAGAAACAACCGATTTACGAAAAGCTCAACTCGCGGGTGAACAAGCTGACCAACCCCTCGAGGGTGAGCGTGGAAGACATCCGATGGTTGATGCGCTGGGGTGGGGAGCGGGAGCCGCGCAAGGTTCTCGAGCAGTTCGCGAAATGGATTCGCCGCGACGAGCTGCGTAGTTACCGGACCGATTACGACTTCAAGAAGAGCTTTCCCAACATCAAGATTCCGATGGCGATCATCTTTGGAGATCTCGATCCGTTGGCATCGGTGGCTTCGACTCGGAGCGTCTATCGCGCTGCGCAGAGCGAGTACCTTCTGTGGAGACCCGTCAAGGGCAACAGTCACATCGAGCTGACGATGGGCCACGACATTCGGCAGATCTGCTACGACATCAAGAATCTAGTGGAGTACGCGAGAACGCATCGCACTGCTTCGGCGCCCCAATGAGGATGGATGCGAGAAGATCCCACATCGGCGCCATTCGTGACGCATGGGTTCGGTTGAGTGAAAACTGGGTGGCCCCGCCGGGCATGGTACCATCTCGGCCGTGCGGACCCTGATCAGGCTCTGGTGGAGTGGTCTTCTGATCCTTGCGCCTGGATTGGAAGCTCTGGCTGGCGACGCAACCGATGTGAACGTCATCTCCAAAGTGGAGGTCCGGGGCACGGCGGTGGAGATCGCGGGAAACCGTAAACCCAACTTCACCACCTTCACGATGACGGATCCCCCGCGGTTGGTGGTGGACATCTCGGAAGCCGTTTTTTCCCACGTCCCAGAGGAAATTCGGGTGCAGAACGGGACGATCCGCGCGATCAAAACCGCTGGCTATGGCTCCGGAGCGTCTGCGATCGCCAGGGTGATCATCGGCTTCGAGCGAAACGTCGAGACGGACATCGCGAACCTCGGAGAGAACAGCCTGCTGGTCAAGATTCTCGGAGAGGGAAGCCCCGCGGTAGCCGAGGCGGAAAAGCCCGCCGCTTCGCCTCGAGCTGCTGCAGAACGATCCGGAAATCCGGCGACGGTTGCCCTTGCAAGCGGAGCTGACCGAACCGTCAAAGCACCCGAAAGGCCGAAGGAAGGCGTTCCCGCGGTTACGCAGACGCCCGAGCCGGCAAAACCGGAGGTTGCCCGGGTGAATAAGCAGGCCGAGCTCGAAAAACTCCAGCGCGAGCAGGAAGAAGCCAAGCGCGCTGCCGAGCTGAAAGCGGAGGAGGAGGAGGCGCGCCAAAAGCGTCTCGCGGAAGTCGAAGAAAAGAAGCGGCTCGAAAACGAAGCGCGCATCGCCGAAGCGAAGGCCAAGGAAGAGCGGCTGCGGCAAGCGGCGGAAGAGAAACAGAAGAAGCAGGAGGAGGCCCGGCTCGCGAAAGAGCTGCAGCGTGAACAAGCGAACGCCGAGGGGGAGCGACGGAAGCAGGAGGCAGCGGAGAAGCAGAAGAAATTGGAGGAGGCGCGGCTCGCGAAGCAGATCGAGGCTCAGGAGCGGGCCAAGGCGGAAGAGGAGCGCCGCCGACAGGCCGCCGCCGAAAAGCAAAGCAAACAGGAGGCCACATTGCTGGCCAAGCGGCTCGAGCACGAACGGGCCAATGCTGAAAACCAGCGCCAGGTCGGGGTGAAGGTCGCCAAAGCCTCATCCGCTCAATCAGATGCAGACCCGGCACCGCAAATCAGGCACCGCCCATCTGCCAAGGCTCACAGTTTGCTGACCTTTGTGGGCTTTACCCATGAGCCCTCAGGCTCCAGAGTCTTCGTGAGGACCAATGGGCCGGTTCAGTATTCGGTGGCCGAAGGGAAGGACAAGACCATCATTCTCGAGCTTGAAAACACGCGAATCGCATTGCGCAACAACACCCGGCCACTGGATACCTCGCAGTTCGATTCCGCCGTGGCGATGGTGGAGCCCAATCAAGCTGCTGCCGAAAAAGTGCGCGTGCAAATTCGACTGAAGGACTCCGTTCCCTATCGAGCCAAGCAAGAGGGCAACGAGGTCGTCCTCGATTTTGGTCCACCCGCCCATCCCTAAAACGCGCTAAAAGGTATCGCAGGTACACGGACGGCTGACTGGCCGGAACCGTCCGCAGGAGTTTCCCTGGTGGAGCTCAACGGGCGCGTGCAGTGATTGCCACTACCGCCTTTGTCCTCCCCGCTGTGATCGGGCAGTTGATCTCCGCTCCGCAAGCGCGCCAGGGCGAGCTGATTTCCGATGAGCAGATCTACAACACGGTCACCAAGGTGGTGGTGGCGCGTGGGCACGCCGCGCTTCGCGCCCGAGGCGTAACGCTCTGGGCTGACGAGGTCATCTATGATCAGGTGAATCAACACGCTACGGCGGTCGGAAACGTGATGATGGTTCGCGGATTAACCGCCGCCTTCGGCGAGCGGATCGAAGTGGACTTGTCCTCGGACCAGGCGACGGTTGAGCGCGGACTGCTGCTTCAGAAGCGCGGTGTTCCTCCGGAGCGCCTGCTGACCTTGAAGACCCCGGAGGAACTGATGAAGGTAGGTCAGACAGCCTTGGCGCTCACTGGTCAACGGGTCAAGCGGGTCGACGACCACCACTTCTTGGTCGACCATCTTTCGTTTACTCCGTGCGACTGCGACCCTGCTCACCCGAGCTGGCGGATCGATTCCATTCACGCGGATCTGACCGAGGGCGAGCGTGCGAATCTCCTGCTGCCGATCATCTACGTGCACTCCGTCCCGATCTTCGCGCTGCCCTGGATTTCGTTGCCGCTGAACGATCGCAGCACCGGCCTGCTGCCGATTCACCCGACGATCACCACCCTCAACGGGTTTTCGATTGACCTCCCGGTGTTCATCACCTTGGGCGACAGCTACGACATGACGCTCACCCCCGGTTACTATTTCGGCAATAACACCAAGGACAAGATCACCCACCAACCTCCTTTGCCCGGGATCAAGGGCCCAAGGCTGCAGACAGAATTTCGCTACCTACCGACTGCCCAGACGAGTGGCCGCGCTTCCTTCGGATTGATCGATGATCGCAAGCCGCTTCGCGACGCGGTCAACCCCGGCCAATTGCTGGAACTTGTCGATCCAGACACGCAGCAGGTGCTGGTACCGCGGCGGCCTCGGGGGCTCCGGTGGGACGCTGGCCTGCAACACGCCCAGGAGCTGGGAGCCGGATGGTCGGACCGGATCGACGGGTTTGTAGTCTCGGATGGCAATTACATCAGAGATTTGCAGGCCGATATTATCGCGCGCTCAGAGGGATACCTGCGCTCGACCGCCGTTGTCTTTCATCGCGATTCCGATAGCTACGCGGGCCTCGACGTGGCGCTGCGACAGGACTTGCGCTTCGGCTATCGCCTGTTTGGAGACGACCACGCCGCGAATGGAACATTGGAGCCCGGCCCCAATACGCTCCAGCGACTGCCCGCGATCACCTACGATATCCCGGAGCGTCCAGTCTTTGGTCCGGCAGTCGCCGGTCTGCGTCTCGAGTATTCGCGAATCGCACCGCTACATGGATTGACCTCCTTCAACCTTTTTCAGCCGGACCAAGGCGTTCTTCAGGGAGAACGCGAGGCTCGAGACAGAATCGATTTTCGCCCTCGGATCAGCGCCGGTTTTGCCGCCGGTCGATTCGCGCGGTTTACGCCGTATCTCAGCTACCGCGATGACATCTACGTCGGCGAGGTTACCGGCAAGGTATTTCACCGAGGCTACCCGATGATTGGCGTGATCACCGAAACCGAGCTTGCCCGAGCGTTCACCTTCAAGGATGGAATGCTTCGTCACGCGATTACTCCATCGTTCGAGATCCGCTACGTCCCGCCGGTCTTTGGGCATGCGTGGCCGATTCCGTACGATGAAGTGGACGTTGCCGTTCCTCATCAAGGCGTCTTCCAGGCGATCGCTCAAGTCAGTCAAAGGTTCGCATTGCGAAAGGGCCAGGTCACCAGCGAGCTGCTTCGCTTTGACCTGGGACAAGATCTGGACCTCCGGGGAAGTCGAGCCGGTGATTCCTTTGCGAGATCCGTGTTCATCTACGGAATCATCAACGCTTCTGCACTGATGCGATACGATATTCCCGGGAACCGGCTCACTCAGCTTGCCGCCTACCTGAACCTCTATCCGGCCCCGTGGATCAGCTTGTATGGCGGATATGACAACCTGACGCTTGATGGGCCGGAGCGCTTTCGGCGCGGAGTGGACGCTTTGGTGGGCGCTCCACTGCCGGGGGTTCTCGTTCAAGCGGAACAAGCCAACGACTCCATGAACCTCGGGTTGAACCGGGCGCAACAGCTGGTTGCGGGATTCGGCATTCGCCTAGGCTTCGGGCTCGGTATTCGATACGCGGCATTGGAGAAGCCAGTGCAGTTCCGTAGTGATGGCCGGCCGCGGTGGTCGCTTGAACAGCAGACGGCCGCGATTTCTTATTCTCCGTCATGCGATTGCTGGCGCGTTGAAGTAGGTGTGCGCCTGGGACCCTTGCGCGGCGGCGGTTTTCCACAAACAGACTTTACCTTCTCGTTGGTGGTTTTCCGCTTTGGCTCGTTTGGAATAGGCGGATAAAAAGGCATGTTCAATCCAGCGTCGTCGAACGAGCGTGAGGTCGCGTACGAGCGAGTGACTTCACTCCCGGTGTCTTGCGACGGAAACTTTTTTTGCTAGGGATTATCACGCTCGGAACCAGTCCTGCCCAAAATCATCTAAGAGGTAACGTGTCAGACATCGGAAAACGATTGGGTCAACGAATCCGCGAATTGAGAACTCAAAGACCTGAACGTTGGACGCAGGAGGATTTGGCAGAACGCGCGAGAATCAGCGTCTCCTTCCTCTCGATGATCGAACGTGGTGAGCGCGTGGCCCACGTGGAAACATTGGCTGCGCTGGCCGAGGCGTTGGGAGTCAGCTTGGCCGAGCTTTTCGCTGGCGCCGATTCGCGAAATACCGACGCCGCCGAGGTGATGCGCCCGCTTTCGGATTTTTGTCGCGCGCGTTCGCTCACCTCGCACGATGTCGACAAACTGCTGGGCGTGGCTCGCGCGATGTTCAACGGTGCTTCCCGCTAGGCGGTTAAGCGCCGGCAGGCTCGTCCCCACCACATGCTTGCTTGACCCCCACTGTTAGCCGCCCTTAGTGTCCTTTCGCCCGCAGGTGGGCGGAAGGAAAGCCGTGGGTCGACGCCGAAAAGGGTTCGCAGAGAGCCCGGCCGAGGGGGAGCGGTACAAAAAAATCCTCCGGGCGGCAATCACCGTTTTCGCCGACAAGGGTTACCACGGATGCCGGATTGCAGACATCGCGCGCGAGGCCGGCGTCGCATATGGACTGGTGTATCACTACTTCAAGGACAAAGAAGCGCTGCTGCAGTCCGTCTTTGAGGTGGGGTGGGGAGGGTTTGTCGCTCGCGTGCGGGAAGTGGCGGAGAGCGACGCGCCGATCGACCAAAAGGTGCGGCGGATCGTCGCAGTTGCCTTCGAGGCCTACCGAATCGATCCGCGTGCGGTGAAGGTGGTTCTGCTGGAGATCGCCCGCAATCCAACCGTGGGCAGCGTCAATCGACAATCTGCGTTTATCGAGGTGATTCAAATTGCTCAACGAATGTTCGCGGAAGCGAAGGAGAAGGGCGAGATGAGAGCAGAGCTCGATCCGGTCCTCTGTGGGGCCTTCTTGTTCGGTTCGATCGAGCTGGGCCTCACGTCCTTTGTACTCGGATTTATCGACCCGGACAGCGAAGAGGCGCTGCAACATGCCAGGCACCAGCTGTCTGAGTCTTTTCTCAATGGTGTCCTCACGCTCGGCCAGCAGCTGCAGACCCCAGAAGACCTGCGGTCTTCGAGGATAACGTGAAAAACCGGGACAAAGTGATTGTCACCTGCGCGCTCACCGGAGTGGTTGCGAACCGAGACCAATGTCCCTACCTGCCTTACTCGCCGGTCGAGATCGCCGACGAAGCCAAGCGCGCCTACGACGCGGGTGCAGCGGTCGTGCACATCCATGGGCGCGAACCACAGACGGGTGAGCAGAGTTGGTCGACGGAGATTTACTCGCAAATCAAGCACGAGGTTCAAAAGCGCTGCCCGGTGATCATCAATTTTTCGAGCGGCGGGTTCAACATGGGCGTTTCCAGCGAGCAGGAAAAGCACGGCCGCCTCGAGTACCTGCGCAAGACACGCCCGGAGATCGCAGCGTTGAACATGGGCTCGATGAACTACGCGAAGTACTCGGAAAAGCGGCGTGCCTTCGTGTTCGATTTTGTATTCATGAACCCGTTTGCCGACATCTTGCTAGCGGCTCAGGCGATGCGCGAGGGCGGCGTGAAACCCGAGTTGGAGTGCTTTGACCTGGGACAGGTCAGTAATGCCGAGCCACTGTTAGCGATGGGAGCCCTGAAACGTCCTTTGCAGTACAGCTTCATCCTCGGCGTTTTGGGCGGCGCGCCCCCAACGACCGATACGCTCGCTCACATGGCCGGGCAGGTCGCTGCGTCGGACACCTGGGAGGTGATTGGCATCTCGAGGGTGCAGTGGCACTTACTCGCGGCCGCCTTGGTGCTGGGAGGAAACATCCGAGTAGGGCTAGAGGATAACTTCTACCTGGACGCGGCCGGCACCGAGATGGCCAAGGGCAACGGTCCATTGGTCGAGAAGGCGGTGAGGATGGCCCGCGACGTGGGTCGCCAGCCGATGTCACCGGACGAAGCTCGACTTGCGCTTTCGCTGCCTCAGCAGTGGTAGGCCGCGTTCACTTGAAATTCAGTCGTAGCAGCGACTCCGGATCGACGTAGAGCTTATCCACCTTCGCCGCCCAATGCAGATGAGGACCGGTGACGCGTCCGGTCTTGCCTACCGCTCCGATCCGCTCGCCCTGATGAACTTTCTGTCCCACCGATACCCGTATTTGAGAAAGGTGGAAGTAGGCGGTGAACAGTCCCCCGCCGTGGTGAATCAGCACTGAGTTTCCAGACGCGAAGCAGCGGCGTGCGAGGACAACTTGGCCATCATTGGCGGCGAAGACCGGAGCTCCGGTTCGGCCATCGAGGTCCACTCCGTAGTGTTGACTCTCTTTCGCTCCGTTGAAGAGCCTCAGGTCCCCATAGTGGGCGGTCACCGAACTCTGTCGCGGCCAGCGGAAATTCCGAGCGAACATCGGCGGCTGCGCAGGCTGGTCATAAGCGCGCTCGAAGGCTGCTTGGTCCTGGGCAAGCCGACGTCGCTCCTTGGCGGAAGGATTGATGTAGCGGTTGGCCACGCTCAACTCGCGCCGATTGAAGTTGGGCTCGACCACGGTGATCGTACCCGCGATCTCTTCGTCCGAAGCGCCGCCTGAAGCAGCATTGATGCGGACCTCCAGATCACCCGCGACTTGCTCCAACTCGAGCGGAGCCAAGGCCCAAAAGCCACCATGGGTAGGGAAGAACGCGAGCTCACGAGTTCCCAGCTTTCCCGTCGGAGGTGAGCTCGCCCCTCGAACCTGGATCAAGATCACATCGCCGGGCCGGGCTCTCCCGGGCTGGATTTCCAATAGTGGGAGCGACCCTGCGGCGTTCCTACCGAGCAGCGCCGCTGCCAACGCTAGAGCGCCCAGCATTCGAGGATATTTGCTAGAGGATTGCACCGCGGCCTCGGCCCATCATAAACAGTTCACACCGATGAAAGTCCTGGTTGCCGACGATCTCTCGCCCGAAAGCATCGAAATCCTCCGCCGGGAAAAAAATCTGTCGGTGGATGTGAGGATCGGGCTCAAACCGCCGGAGCTGAAGGCTGAAATCTTCCAATATCACGCTCTGGCGGTTCGCAGCGCGACCAAGGTGACCGCCGAAATCATCGAAGCCGGCAAGAACCTCAAGGTGATCGGCCGAGCGGGCGTTGGCGTCGACAACGTGGATCTCGAAGCAGCCAACCGGCGGGGAGTGGTGGTGATGAACACTCCGGGTGGAAATACTATCACCGTCGCCGAGCATGCGATCGCGATGATGCTCGCATTGGCTCGCCACATCCCGCAGGCCACCGCCAGCATGAAGGCGGGACAGTGGGAAAAGAAGCGGTTTCAGGGCCGAGAGCTTTTCAACAAAACCCTCGGGGTAATCGGCGTGGGGAATATTGGTTCGGTGGTGGTCGAGCGCTGCATCGGAATGAAGATGAAGGTGATCGCGTATGATCCATTCATTTCACCCGAGGCCGCGCGCCGGATGGGTTGCGAGCTGGCGCCCTTGGAGCAGGTGCTCAAGCGAGCGGACTTCGTCTCGATCCATGTTCCACTGACTGCCGAGACCCAGGGGCTAATCAACAAGAAAACGCTCGGGCGGATGAAGAAGGGCTCCTTTCTGATCAACTGCGCGCGGGGCGGGGTAGTTGATGAAGAGGCCTTGGCGGAGGCGCTGACCACCGGGCGATTGGGGGGGGCGGCTCTCGATGTCTTCTCCGAAGAGCCCTTACGCTCCGAGAGTCCGCTGCTCAAGCTCGAGAATTTCATCTGCACTCCTCACCTGGGAGCATCGACCGCGGAGGCGCAGCGCAACGTGGCGATCGCCCTGGCCGAGCAGTTGGTCGATTTCTTGTGTCACGGGAACATCCGCAACGCGGTGAACGCCCCTTCGGTTTCCAACGAGGTGCTCGAGAAGTTGGGGCCCTGGCTGAACTTGGCGCACAAACTCGGGATGTTGGCGGGTCAGCTCTCTCCCGAGGAACTGACGAGCATCGAGGTGGAGATCAGCGGCGAGGTTAATGAAAATCCCACCGCTCCGATCACCGTGCAGGCTCTGAAGGGGTTTCTGTCCCAGCTCTGGGGTGAGAGCGTCAACGAGGTGAGCGCTCCGGCGTTGGCGAAGGAGCGCGGGATTGCGGTGGTCGAGACCCATCGCGGCGAAACTGCGGAATTCACCTCCAGCGTCGCCCTCAAGGTCAAGGGCAAGACGGACCTGGTGGTTGAGGGAACGGTATTCGGGCGAAGAGAGCCACGAATCGTGAGAGTGAACGAATTCGACATCGAGGCTGTCCCAGCGGGGCATTTGATCGCGATCCACAACCAGGACATCCCAGGCGTCGTGGGCCGGGTCGGCACGTCGCTGGGCACGGCGGGTGTCAATATCGCGCGAATCCACCTGTCGCGGGATCGAGATCGCAAGGAGGCCTTCTCGCTCATCAATGTGGACAGCGCTCCCGAACCGGCCTTGCTTGGGGAGCTGGGCAAGATCAATGGCGTGCTTGGGGTTAAGCACATCGTCCTCTAGCGCGTTAGGTGACAGTTGGAGTACCCCGGGTGTTGCCGCGCCGCTACGACGCGCGTAACTAGTCTGAGCGGGAGGAGATTCGAGTCGCATGCGCTCATCGAAGGACGTGGACGGCAGCATCAGCGCACTCGTCACCAGATTGGCGGACGCGTTGGGTCGACTGTTAACCGAGCATCTCGAGTTGGCCAAGCTCGAGCTCAAGGGGGACGCCAAAGCACTGGCCACGCTGGCGGGAAAGCTGGCCGTATCGATCCCGTTCGTAGTGGTCGGCTACGCCTTTCTTTGCGCCGGGATCTGTCTCTTCCTCTCGCGATGGCTGGCTCTCGATGCGGCGGTCGCAGCGGTCGGTGGCGCCAACCTCCTGCTTGGGGGGCTTCTCGCCTACGTGGCGGTACGCAGGCTCAACCAGCAAAAGGTGATGGACGACACTCTCAAGGAGCTCAGCCGCAGCGTTGCAGTCCTGGCTCCGGACGGCCACCCCAAGCTCCCGGAGGCACTGCGTGAACGGCGGCAGTGAGGCTAAGGTGCAGAGAACTCCGGCTGAAGTCCGGGCGGAGATCGAGCGGACGCGGGAGGAGATTGTTTCTTCCGCCAATGCGTTGCGCCGCGAGATGGCAATGCGCATGGATTGGAAGCGATGGGTGCGGCAGAATCCCGGATTGTTCATCGCTGGCGCACTGGTCTTGGGCTTTTGGCTCGGCACGCGCGGCGCCAGACGCAGGTAGTGAGGACGTAAGAAAGGAAGGAAACGATGGAGGCCAGATCGAACGTTGAGAGAAAGGCGCGCGAGATTTCGTCTCGCGTTGGTCCCGAGATCCGCGAAGCAGCGCAAGGCCTCGGGGATTTGAATGCGCGGATCATCGCGTTCATTCGCCAGCGGCCTGGCACCTGCCTTCTAGGTGCGCTGGCGTTTGGCTTCATCGTCGGGAAAATTGCCTCGCGCCGTTGAAGCCGAGGTCAGGAGAGTTGAATGGCACAGAAAGAAACATCGGACGATGGCGCTAACTCGAACAATCACCGGCCTCGGATCAGTAAGCGAGTCCAGGAAATTGAGAGCAGCGCGCAACACCTTCTCGACGAAGCCAAGGGGGTGATGTCGGACCTTCGCGACTCCCTCGACCTCCGTTCGCGGGTGGAGCGGCATCCGTATGGAATGCTGCTCGCCGCCGCGGCGGCCGGATACATCCTGGGTGGCGGGCTCTTCACCTCATTGACCGGAAAACTGGTTCGGTTGGGCCTACGCCTGGCGGCGGTGCCGCTGGTAAAGGATGAGCTGATCAACCTCGCCCAATCAGCGCTCAGCGGGCTTGGAGTGACGGAAGAGGCGCAGGAGGAACCGCAGCAGTCTTCCGGCACCAATGGCTAGCTGCGGTTAGGAAGAAAAGGAATAGACATTCGAGGCAAGGGAGAAGCTTTATGATCGATATCAAGAAACTACGAGATCTGGATCGGGATGACCTTTTGAACCTGATTGGCTTGCAGACGCGGCGGAGCGCGGCGGATTGGATCCTGCCGACGCTCGGCATCTTTGGAGTCGGGGTTTTGGTCGGCGCAGGCATTGGTTTGCTCCTTGCCCCTAAGCCGGGCCACGAGCTCAGAGAAGAGCTCCGGAATCGCCTTCAGGGAACGGCTGACGAGATCAGCAGCCAGCTGTCCGGCAATCAAGGCCGAATCGAAACGGGCTCGTCTTCCCAACGTCAGCTCTGATTACTTCGCGACTTTGACCAGCGGCCGAGCCTCTTCGGCGTCGCAGACCAGGTCCTCCGCCGGTCGATCGCAGCGAATGTGCTCGTTCACGATTCGAGCGAGCTTGGCCTCACTCATTTCGCTGTAGTAGTACTCGCCCTCCCAACCCATCAGCTGGAAGTTTTCGGGCGCCAGAGGGTTGCGCGGCGCCCCTTTGTCTTCCCGGACGATGACGTTCGGACCCAGGTGGCACAGTCCGTAGCAGCCGCCACGGTAAACCTCGCATCGGTTTGCCAGACCGGCCTGAAGCAGCAGCTGCCGGCCGCGTGCAAAGATGTGGTCCGCTCCACCGGCGCAGCACTCGGGGCCTTTGCAAACAGCAAGGCGATACTTCTTCATTCGAAGTAAACGCTACGGGCTTTGCCGAATGCTGGGAAGGGTCGCTGAGGACCCAGCCGCGGCAACGAGCTCTTCGCCCCGCATGAAGCGGTCGTATCGATGAACGAAGGGCCAATAGACCAAAAGGCCCGCCAACAGATTGAACATTTGCAAGAGGACCGCCCGGTAGTCCCCGCCGGTCGCGAAGAAGGCCCCCAGAGGCGCTGGCAACGTCCAAGGTACCTGAAGGTATGGTCGCGTGACCCAGTTCCAGTAGAAGGCCAGGTAGGCCGTCAGCGCGCAGACCAGAGGCGATGCAACAAAGGGAATTGCGAGGCGCGGGTTGAGCACGACCGGGGCCCCGAACAGAATCGGCTCATTGATGTTGAACAACGACGGAAGAATCCCCAGCCGTCCCACGCCTCGTAACTGCTGAGACTTGGCGCGCAGTAAATGGATCGCGAGCGGCAAAGTGCCCCCGGAGCCTCCCTGCCAGACGAACCATAGATAAAATGACTGGCTTGCAATGTGCGGGAGAATCCTCCCACCCTGGGCCGCCGTTTCCATGTTCC
Source organism: Myxococcaceae bacterium (assembly GCA_036781205.1). Taxonomy (GTDB): domain Bacteria; phylum Myxococcota; class Myxococcia; order Myxococcales; family Myxococcaceae; genus DAIQBK01. The sequence goes on along the minus strand of DAIQBK010000011.1, from coordinate 35,337 downwards.
CCACGAGCATCGCTTGCCACAATGGCTGCAACGACGAGAGCGCGGCGCTGGCATGCACCCCCAGCAGCCACAGCCCACTGTCTACCAGCACCACCGATAAGGCAGCAGCGAGGCTTCCGGTAGCCCGCAAGAGCGGCTGTGCGAGCAGCTCCAGTCCTCGTATGAGATCGACGTGAAATGCGTGCGTGAACAGAAACACGAGGACGATCGTGGCGAAGCCCGGCGCCAGTGCTAGGAAGGATCGGGCCACCACCTCGGGAACAGATGCCGGAAGCCGAAAGGTCCACCGTCGCTTCACGAACAGGCGAGTGAGCTCCACGCTTCCAATTGCAATCACCAAGCCCGCAAAAATTCCGGAAGCGCCCAGCCGCGCGAGCGGCAGCGCCGCGGTCGAAGCGTTGACGTCCAGCGGCAGCGCCGCGACGAAGTACGCGGCTAACGCGACCAGTCCGCAAGAAGCGGGATCCAGTCCATATGACTTGGCGAGCGAGTATGCGGCGCTGAAAGTCACGTAGACCGAAATCGCGCCCCCGAGCACTCGATAGGGACCCAGCAGGAGTCCCGCAAGAGGAGCCGTCCAGGCCTGGAGGGTGGTGGAAGGCGGTTGAGCGAGCAACAGAAAGACCGAGCCGATCAGCACGAGCGGCAGCGCTCCAACCACGCCGTCGCGGATCGCATTCACATGCCGTTGGGTGGCCAGGAAATGAGCGCCTTGTTTGAGTCGATCTCGAAAGCTGGGGGCGGGTGGCGATGCCACGGTGGCACGCTACCGCCACCCGGGCCAACCCTCCAGATTGTGAGAGTCGCTTCTAGCCGCCCTTCGAAAACCGGACGACCGGAGCCGCCGGGGCCGGCAGCGATTTCACGGGGTGCGACTCGCTTCGGCCCTCGCCGATCCGGGAGTGCGCCTCCACCGGTTGGTAGGGCGGCTCCTCCGAGCCCGAGCGCCTGAACCAAGGGTCCGATGGATGGCTCACCGGCGGGCCTTTGAGAAGTTTGGGTATGTCGTAGACGAAGCTTGGCCGGGTGTACTCGGACGGCGTGTGCTGGTTGGTGTCCATCCGAATCGCGTCTTTGGGGCAGGCTTCGACACAGAAACCACAGACGATGCAGCGCAGCTCGTCAATCACGAATTTTGTCGGAAACTTCTCGATCACCCGTGAATCGGGAGCGGGATCGGCAGGGTCGTACTCTCCCGCCTCGATGTAGATGCACTGCGCCGGGCAGACCGTCGCGCACATGTAGCAAGCGACACAGCGTGGCTTGCCGTCCTCTCTTGGAACGAGCCGATGAAGTCCGCGGTATCCCGGTGGGTAAGTAACGCGTTCCTCCGGATACTGGACGGTGCTGACCAGGCTGGCACTCTTGCGGTCGACCACGCTGGTGTTCTTGTCTCGGTCGCGAAACAGGTTGAGCAGGAAGTGACGGGTGGTGACGGCCAGCCCGCGCAACAGCTCGGGGATATAAATCCGCTCGCGAACATCTTTGGTTGGATCCTGGGACGCGTCGTAAGCCATCAAGCCTCAATCATCGTTTAACGCTGTCCCGCTGACGGCGCAGGCTGCGGCAGAGCCCCGTGTGCGGATGAGGAGTGTGTGCCGCCCGCCAAGGAGGACTGGCGCTCCGGGGCACGTCGAGAAAAGGTCAAGACCAGCAGCGTGGCAATCTCCAGGATTCCGACGCTGGCGAGCGCTCGAAGACTGGGGTCCCAAAGGATGAGCGCACCGGTGAGAAAAACGTTTGCGAGGCCCACCGGAAGCAGCCGTTTCCATCCCAGAGCCTGAATCTGATCATATCGGAATCGCGGAAAGGTCCAGCGAATCATCAGCTGGACCCAGCAAAGCAATACCACTTTGATCCAAAAGACGCTGCCCAGGAGCGTTCCGAATAGCCAAGGGTGTTCCTCGAACAACGGCAGGCGCGAAAGCCACTGTTCTCCGACGGGCAGATGATATCCGCCGAAGAAGATTGCGGCGGTAACTCCCGAGAGCACCACCACCTCGACGAACTCAGAAATCATGAACATTCCAAACTTCATTCCCGAGTACTCCACGAAGTAACCGATGATCTCGGATTCTCCTTCGGGCACGTCGAAGGGAGCTCGTTTCGTCTCGGCAAATGCAGCTGCGAAGAAGAGCACGAAACCAAGCGGCTGGAGGAAGATCCCCCAGGCCGGCAAACCGAAGTCGAAGTCGGTCGCGGCTTGCCATAAATAGCGCGCTTGAGCGTCAGTCATCACCGGCAGCTGGACGGTCGAAAACACAATCATCATTCCTACCAGGGACAGCCCAAGCGCGACTTCGTAGCTGATCATCTGCGATGAGGCGCGCACACCGCCCAGCAGCGCCAGCTTGCTATTGGACGACCAGCCCGCCAGCGAGGTGCCGTAGACCGCGAGCGACGCGATTGCGAAGACGAACAGAATGCCGAAGTCTGGGCTGGCAACGATCATCGGAATTTGGCGGCCGTTGATCGCCACGGTCGGCCCAGCTGGAACCACCGCGAACAGCGCGAACGATGGCGCGAATGCCAGAATCGGCGCGAGATTGAACAGCAACCGATCGGCCCCCGCCGGCTTGAAGTCTTCCTTGAAGAGCATCTTGAGCACGTCGGCTGGAAGGTGGGGAAGACCGCCGAGAGCCCGATCGCGCAGAAATGGCAGGGCGATCCGCGCGCGGTTTGGACCGATTCGATCCTGGATCATCGCGCTCCATTTCCGTTCAGCCACCGTGAGCAGCGTCGCGATCACCATCACAAAGAGCAGCATCAAAAATAGGATGTTGCTGAGGCGTGCCCCGCCCTCGAACCACCCCTCGGCGAGGTAGGCCACGCCGTAGGCGGCTGCCATCAAAGCGACGATCAGCGCCACGATGAACGCGATCGCGAAGCAGACCATCAGGGGGCGGCCCATTCTAAATACCTCTCACGCGCGGTGTGCCCCATTCCCGATAGCCGGGTGGGCGTCCATCGGCCGCCGCAGGCAATGGGCCCCCTCCGGGTCGAAGGTGTGCCGGAGGCGCGGAAGCGTCCCAATCATAGGAGGCAAACTGCGGAATCTGTTTGGCGCCCTCGCGAAATACTTCTCGCGCGGAGCTGGCAGTCCAAGCCAGGCCGGCAGCCCGCGCCAGATCTGCCGACCATTTCCAGTGGGGTTGGCTGCCGCCCCGAGTCGGATATGCCGGGCGGAACCGTTGAATGAAGCCATCAACATTCGTGAAGCTGCCCTCGTCCTCTGAATGTGGACTTGCCGGGAGAACCAGATCCGCGTACGCGCTGAGCATTCCCTGGTTGATCGCTTGCACGACGACAACCTCGAGCCGTTTAAGGGACGCCTCGAACCCCGGCGGGTGGGCCGGCAGCTCGGCTCCGATCGCGTATAGCGCCTTGACGCTTCCGGCCTCGATCGCGCTCACCAGATCCTCGAACGGCTTGAGCTCAAGCCCAAGGCCATTCGCGATCCATTCCAGCCCTCGGCGGTTTGGATTTTTATCCGCGGTCATCAAGTAATGATCCGCTTCGCCCGCTGGCCTCCCGCCGGCATGGATTCGGCTAACGCCTAGGATTTGTTTGACGAATGAGAGGCAAGCGATCAGATCCTCATTTGACGCAACCGGCGAGGCAAGAACGGCGAGCTCGGGTGTATTGGCCAGGGGCTTGAGCTTCTGCGATGCCCAGTTCGCCGCCTCGGCTGCGCTCGTTTCCTGAGCGTCTTGCCCGCGGCCGAGCGTGGGGACCAAGACCCGATCGCGATTCAGGTACTTGTAGGAGAGCCGGCCCTGGTCGCACAGCCAGCTCTTGTTGATCTCCTCGTTCTCCCGAGGCCGGTAGCGATAGGTCTCCTGACCGAAGAAATCGATGAACGTGTTACAGCCCCGTGAGCATCCAGTGCAGATACTGGGAGAGGTAGAAAGAAACCAGGCCCGTGCGCGGAATCGGAAGTCTCGATTCAACAGCGCGCCCACCGGGCAGATATCGACGGTGTTCCCGGAGTAGTTCGAATCGAGAGAGGAGCCCGGGAAAATGTCGATTCGTTCCTGCGAGCCGCGCTCGAACACTCCCAGTTGCGGCTCCTTGGCAACTTCGTCCATGAAGCGCACGCAGCGGGTGCACAGGATGCACCGCTCCTGATCGAGCACCACCAAGGGGCCGAGGACCTTCCGCTTGTTTCGAAGGAGCTTTCGGTCGTCGAGTCGAGACGGCCGAAAGTCGTGCTGCATGTAATAGTCCTGAAGCTTGCACTCACCAGCCTGGTCGCAGATCGCGCAGTCGACTGGGTGGTTGAGCAGCAGAAATTCCATCACTGAACGATGACTCTCCTTCACCACCGGCGTGTTCGTCTTGACCGCCAGCCCTTCGCTCAATGGGGTTTGGCATGCCGGAACCAGCTTGGGCGAGTTGGAGACCTCTACCAGACACATCCGGCAGTTCGCGGCGATGGTGAGCCGGGGATGGTAGCAGTAGTACGGAATCTCCACGCCGACATGCTTGGCGGCCTCGATCATGTTCGTGCCAGGTCTGGCGATTACTTCGGCGCCGTCAATCGTGCAGGTGACGAACCCTTGATGTTTCGGCGGCGCTTTGGCCGGAGGCGGACTCACTGCTCAACCTCGCCGCCGATCATGTTGATCGTATCGAACGTGGGAATGAGATCGGCCAACATTCGACCTTCGACCATTCGAGCAATGCCGGAGAGAATTGCGAATCCCGGCGGTCGAACGTGCACCTTGTAGGGTCGTCCACCGCCGTCGCTGACCAGGTACCAGCCGAGCTCTCCGTTTGCAGCCTCGGTGCTGTGGTAGAGCTCGCCGGCCGGCACGTGAATTCCTTCCATGATCAGCTTGAAATGGGCCATCACACCCTCGATCGTCCCATAGACCTCGGATTTGGGCGGCAGGGCAATCCGCCAATCGTTGAGGATCACTGGACCCTCCGGGATTTGCTGAAGGGCTTGGCGGACGATGCGATGGGACTGTTTGATCTCTTCGATCCGCATCAAGTACCGATCGAAGTTGTCGCCGTTCTCGCCGATCGGGACATCAAAGTTGAGCTGATCATAGACCCAGTAAGGGTGCGCCTTTCTCACGTCGTAATTGATCCCGCAAGCGCGCAAGCACGGGCCGGTGAAACCAAAATCCATCGCGTCCAGCGCGGTGATCACCCCGGTGCCCTTCATTCGATCCACGAAGATCCGATTCCTGGTCAGCAGCGCGTCCACCTCGCTGGCCAGCGTTTCGACCTTGTCGAGCGTCTTGAGTACCTTTGCGACCCAACCTTCGGGCAAATCCCGCTCGAGTCCACCGACCCGGCCAAAGGAGGTGGTTAGGCGGGCCCCGGTCAGCTCGGTAATCCGGTCGACGATCAGCTCTCTGGCCTCGATGCCATAGAGGAAGGCGGAAAAGCCTCCCAGCTCCAGACCGATTGCTCCAACGCAGGTGAGGTGGTCGGCGATTCGATGCAGCTCGCTGCCGATGACCCGGATGTACTTGGCTCGTTCCGGAATGTCGATTCCGATCAGCTTCTCGACCGCGCTTAGAAAGCCGAAGTTGTTCATCAGCGCGGAAACGTAGTTGAGGCGATCAGTGTAGGGCAGGCACTGAGTCCAGGTGACGTTTTCGCAGCTCTTCTGAAATCCGCGGTGAAGAAAGCCGATCTCGGGATCGGCACGAATGATCGTCTCTCCCTCGAGCTCAACCTTCATCCGCACCGTTCCATGCATCGCCGGGTGCGAGGGCCCGAGATTGACGACCATCCGCTTGGTCGGAAGGTGCGCTTCAAGCTCCGACTCTGGAGGATTCGGATCGTAAGCGTCCGCTGCTTCAGGTGAGAGGGGTTCCGCCATTGTCACAACATGCTGTTGGTGCCAGGTCCTCGGAAGATGTCTTCAATCGGTCGCTCGGGGATCAGCGGCTGTCGACCCCGCAGAGGGTAGTCTTTGCGAAGTGGATGGCCCTGGAACTCCTCATACATCAGGATCCTCCGAAGATCCGGGTGTCCGATGAATCGAATGCCATAAAAGTCCCATACGAACCGTTCGAACCAGTTGGCGCCCTGGAAGATCGGCGTGAGCGAGGGTAGCTGCGGATCCAATTCGCCCACTCGGCACTTCATCCGGACGCTCTCGTTGAGCTTGAACGAATGGAGAAAGTAAACCACCTCGTATCGTGGATTGTTGTCCGGCAGGAGCAAGCGGTCGACGGCGTCCATCGACAAAAACAGCCTGAATTCGAGGTGGGGATCGTTCTTTAGGTGGCTGGCAACGGCCAATAGCGCCACCGGATTGACGACTGCCCAGTCGCCACCGGCCCGATCCCGATAGCGCTCGACGAACGCGTCGGGAAACCTTTCCGCAGTATGGTCAAAAGCAAACTCACTCATGACAGCGCTTTCCAGCCGCGGGGGCTTATAAGAACCGCTGCTAGGCGAGTCAACGCAAATCCCAAAGCATGTTCGGCACTTACATTGCGATTCCATCGATCGGGCATGCAATGGATAGGTCTGGGGTTTTCGCTCCGCGGAATGAAGGAGCTGTGAATTGGCAGCACGGCTGAAGCGAATCGCATTGCCCGGGTTGACGGGGTTGGGTTGCGGCCTGGCGATTTTCGCAGTGGAGAGTCTGCTCATGCTCCGCGATGGCGCCCCCGGCTTGAACCTGCCGGTGCAGGGGACATTCGCGGCCCTGCTCAGCGTGGTGAAGCCGCAGCTCCCACTGCTGTTCCTTCGAGTCGCGATCGCCTATGCGGTCGCGGGAGTTTTCCTGGGCCTGGTTGCTGCGGGATTCGCGAGCTTGCTGCTACCCCCGGAGGATCGACGTCGACGAGCCGTTCTGTTTGGGGAGCTGCTCGCACTCGGTGCCTTCCTCCTTTGGGACCGCGCGATCGCCAGGCCTGCTCTGCTCGATGACCTGCCGGCCTTCCGACCGTTGCTCGCGTGGTCGATCGACCATGGTCACCCGTGGCAGCCGCGCCTTGCCGGCGCGCTTTGGGTTGCTGGTCACCTCCTCGTTGCCGCGCGACGCTTTCCCGTCCCGCGGTTCATTCCGAACGTCCTTACTTTCGCGGGTACTGCCGCCCTCTGCTTCACGCGGACGCCCCCCGTGCTGCCCAAGTCGCCGCATCCGTTGGTCGTTCTGCTCGGGTTGGACGCATTTCGCCCGGATCGCGTGCGGGCGCTTGGCAGCCCCAACACGGTCGCGCCCAACCTGGAGGCCTTTCTACGCGATGCAACGCTGTTTGAACGAGCTTACACTCCGATTGCCCAGACCGAGCCCGCTTGGCGCAGCCTGCTCACCGCGCGTTGGCCACACCGGCATGGGGACCGATATCCGCTGACGGCGGAGTCGCGCTGGGAGGCTTCGCCAACCTTCGCCACTGAATTTTCCAAGGCCGGTTACCACACCACGTTCGCGACCGACTGTTCGCGCTTCAACTATCAGGGGCCGCTCGCGGGTTTTCAAGAGGGCCGCCAGCCGCCACGCGGGGCGATCAACTTCGTGCTCGAAAAGCTCCGGTATCGTGGGCTCGGCATCATTGCGGACAACGCGCTGGGAGCACGTTGGCTGCCAGAGTTCATCGACAATCGTGCCCTCGCGGGCATCCATGATCCTCTTGGCTATGTCGAGCGGCTGGCGGGCACTTTGGTCGAGCAAGCTCAGGCCGGCCCGCTGCTGTTTGCTTTTCATGAAACGGCCGCGCACTTTCCGGGGGATCCCGTCTATCCGTTTTATCGACAGTTCGTGAGCCCGTCAGAGCCGCTTGAGAGGCGGACTCGGATGTCCTTCGCTCCAATCACCGGGCCGATGGAACACGGATGGACGCGGCAGGGCTCAGAGGCACTTTACGACGAGTTGCTGGCGCAGGCGGACGCGCAGGTTGGGATTGTGCTCGCGGCGCTCAAGAACAGCGGACTTTATGACGACGCGCTGATTGCGATCTTCTCGGATCACGGAGAAAGTTTTCACGCCGATGCACCCTGGCTCGCCGGCGCCACGCCGGTGCATGGAGCGCGGCTTGGCGACGAGGAGAACCGGATCCTGCTCGCAATCAAACTCCCTGCTCGAATGCACGGCCCGACCGTTCCGCGAGTCGATGCGCTGGTACGACTGATCGACATCGGGCCAACGCTCCTCGAGGTGCAGAAGCTGCCTGCTTTAGCCGGCTCCGACGGTGAGAGTCTGCTCCCGTTGCTCAATCGACAGACCGTGCCGCCGCGGCGGCTCTACGCCGAGACCGGATTTACCCACGCGCGCCCTGATGCATTTGATCTGGGCCACCTCGCGGTCGCGCCACGCAGCTTTGACGCCTATCGGATCCGACCCAACGGAGTCGTGGAGCTTTCGGACGAGGCGCATCAGGCGGTGCTCCAGGAAAAGGACATCGGGACCTTCGACGGGCTGCGTTGGATCATCCGCTCGCCGCGAAAGGACGGAACCATTGCCGTGCGGTGCTTAGGAGACTGCTCCGACCAGCGTCAGGCGATGGCGTGGCTCGACGAAGTTCAGTAGCCGCGTCTCGCCGGCGGTAACGGAGGAACCTGTGGGCCTTGATTCATCTCGGCAAGCAAGTCCCTGCCCGTCGACCGGGTCGGCACGGGCGCCCGCTCGATCAGCTTGTGCCGGTCATTGCCGATCTTCTCCTGCAACAAGATCAAGCCGTCGAGCACCTGTTCGGGCCGCGGTGGGCAACCGGGAATGTAGACGTCTACCGGCATGATTCGATCGATCCCTTGTAGCACCGCATAATTGTCGTAGAACCCGCCGGACGAAGCGCACACCCCGAACGAAACCACCCACTTCGGCTCGCACATCTGGTCGTAGACTCGGCGAAGGATCGGCGCCTGCTTGATGTTGATCGTTCCGATCACCATCAGCATGTCCGCTTGTCGGGGTGAGAAGCGGGGGAACTCTGCGCCGAAGCGGGCAATGTCGTAACGCGACGCAGCCACCGACATGTACTCCATCCCACAGCAGGCAGTCGCATAGGGATACGTGAAGAGGGAGAACTTGCGAGCCCAGCCGAGCCCCTTGGAGACCAACCGTTCGAGACGGCCAATCGCCTCGTCCCGTCGCGTCGCAATCGCAGATGTCACATCAATGTCGGCCATCAGCTTTCCCAGTTCAGCGCGCCTTTCTTAAAGATATAGATAAGCGCCACGACCAGGGTTGCTGCGAAAAGGGCCATTTCCCAGTAGCCAAACCAGCCAAGTTCCTTGAAGTTCACTGCCCAGGGGTACAGGAACACAGCCTCGACGTCGAAGACGATGAAGAGGAGTGCGACGACGTAGAACTTCACGGCGAAGCGTTGGCGTGCGGACCCAATCGGCTCCGAACCACATTCGAATGGCTCTGACTTGATTCGACTTGGGCGTTTGGGTCCGAGGATCGAGGCAACGCCCACGATCAACGTCCCGAGCACGCCTGCCACCAGCATCGCGATCGCTAACGGCAGGTAGGGTGATAAGGGAGAACTCATCGGTAGGAGTGTTAACGCAGAGCAACAGTAGGGGCCGCGCCCCGGTGTGTCAAAGGCAAAGCCAAGCGTAAGTCGCGAAAATGGCTAGGAAAATGTTATGGAGGTGAGGCAGGTGGTCTAATGCGGGGACGGAGACACTTTCGTTCGCGATTACGCATGAATTGACAAGGCGGCGCTATAACTGAAATGGAAGCCCGCGCCGTGGACCCTCGAGTGGAGTGAGGTGCAACGTGCAGTTTGATTTCGCGATGGTGCTGATTTTTGTGGTTGCGGCCGTCGGCTTTACGTTGACGAACCTCTTGGTGGGAGCTCTGTTTCGGCCCAAATTTCCGAACTCAGAGAAGGATCTGATTTACGAGTGCGGCGAGCGTCCGATCGGAGGCGCTTGGTTCAACTTCAATCCGCGCTTCTACATCATCGCCCTGGTGTTCGTAGTCTTCGAGGTCGAAATTGCCCTGACGATTCCGGTGGCCCTCGTTTTCCGTAAGTGGGTGTTTGACGGTGTGGGGATGGTGGCGTTGGTCGAGATCATGGCATTCGTTGCGATTCTGTTCACCGGTTTGCTTTGGATCTGGGCTCGCCGGGACCTGGAATGGGTAAAGCGGATTGAGGACGCCCCGGTCAGGCGTTGAGATAGAGCGGGAAAGAAGGAGCAAAGATGGCGGACAACGAAATCAAGGATCTCAAGGGATACGCCCACGATCCCGGCGCTTCGGCCGCGCTCGTCACGACCAGCACCAACCTGATCGAAGATCTGATCAACTGGTCTCGGCGGTCGTCGATGTTCTACCTGTTGTTTGGGCTTGCGTGCTGCGGGATCGAGCTGATGCAAACCGGCGGTCCGAGGGCAGATCTCGATCGGTTCGGGTCGGTTCCCCGCGCCACTCCGCGCCAGAGCGACCTGATGATTGTAGCCGGGACGCTCACCTACAAAATGGCAATTCGATGCAAGCTTCTGTACGAGCAAATGGCGGAGCCCAAGTACGTCATCTCGATGGGCTCCTGCGCCAATTGCGGCGGCCTGTTTCAGCTCAGCTACTCGGTCGTAAAGGGCGTCGACAAGATCATTCCGGTTGATGTGTACGTGCCGGGGTGCCCGCCGCGGCCTGAGGCGCTGACCGAGGGATTCCTCCGCGTTCAAGAGCTGATCAAGCGCGAAAAGCTGAAGACCAAGATGCGCCCGAGGAAGCAAGGATCGGGGGCCGGGTACGATCTTCCCGAGGTTGCCTAGAGCCAGCCAATGCCGGGCCTCACTTTCGAGCAAATCCACCAAAAGCTGGTGGAGAAGTTTGGCGATGCGGTCGGGCTGCTGAGCCCGCCGAAGAAGGACCCCTTCTGCGTCTTTGCCGCACCCAGGCTGAGGGAAATCTGTAGGTTTCTAAAGGATGCCCCGGAGCTTTACTTCGACTTTCTCGAAGACCTCACTGCGACGGATCATCCGAAGGACAACCTGATCCGGGTGGTGTACCACTTCTACAGTTACCGACATCGCCACTTGTTCATCGCGAAGGTGGAACTGGATCGAAAAGATCCGCAGGTGGACAGCCTGGAGCCGCTGTGGAAAGCGGCGAACTGGATGGAACGCGAGGTGTTTGACTTATTCGGGGTCACCTTCAAAGGACATCCCGACCTGCGGCGGATTCTGATGCCCGATGATTGGGTCGGAACACCGCTTCGAAAGGATTACGTCGAGGCGGGCGGCTACCTAGGTATCTCGAACGTCCGCGATAACCCGTTGGACCTCTACCTCAACATGGATCGCCAGGTTCGGGCGGAAAAAGCGGCGGCCGAGGCACCGCCCGCTCCAAGCACAGCACCGGCGCTGGCTGCCGCTCCAACCGCAAGTCCAGCCCCCGAACACAAAGCGGAAAGCTAAGCCATGTCGCTCGATCAACTGATCATTACGAAGTTCGGGGCGGATGCGGATCACGAGATGATCCTCAACATGGGGCCGCAGCATCCGTCGACCCACGGAGTGATCAACTTCGTCGTCCAGGCGGACGGCGAAGTGATGAGGAAAGCGGTGCCGCAAGTCGGCTACCTGCACCGGGCGATCGAGAAGATCGGGGAGATTGTGACGTATCCGGGATTCATGCCCTACACGGACCGGATCGACTACCTCGCCGCGATGTTCGCCAACGAGGGGTACGCCTTGGCGGTGGAGAAACTCTTGGGACTCCAGATTCCCCCGCGAGCCCAATACCTCCGCGCGATCAGCTGCGAGCTGAACCGAGTCGCCTCGCACCTGGTTTCACTGGGCACGATGGCAATGGACATCGGTGCGGTGACGCCTTTCCCGTACGCCCTTCGGGAACGAGAGAGCATCAACGACCTGCTGGAAGCGCTTTGCGGCGCGCGCTTGACCTACAACTACCACCGGATTGGCGGCGTCGCGTTCGACATGCCCGACGACTGGATGCCGCTGTGCCGAAAATGGCTCGACCATTTCGAAAAAATCCTGGGCGAGTGGGATCGCCTGATCTCCTTCAGCGAGATTTTCGTGGAGCGGCTGGCCGGGATGGCGACCATCCCAGCGGAGATGGCGATCAACTACGGACTGGTCGGGCCGAACTTACGAGCATCCGGGGTGGATTTCGATCTGCGCAGGGACGAGCCCTATGGCGCGTACCCGGACTTCAAATTCGAGGTCCCGATCGGGAAGGCGTACGCGGGTAGTCACCGCGGAGGCCAGATCGGCGACTGCTACGATCGTTTCTACTGTCGGGTGCTCGAATGCCGCCAGTCGATAGAGATCGTCCGCCAGGCGCTGGACCGATTCCCGCCCGGCGAATTCATGGCGAAGGTCCCACGCAAGATCAAACCGGAGGTAGGCGAGGCGCAGAGCCGAATCGAGGCTGCGCGCGGAGAAATGGCCTACTACGTGGTTTCCGACGGCGGCGAGCGCGCCTACCGAGTTCGTGCGCGAACGGGCTCGTTCCTGGCGATGGGCATCATTGAAGAGGTTTCTCAAGGCCTGATGATCGCGGACCTGGTGGCCTTGATCGCTTCGCTGGACGTAGTGGCACCGGAGATTGATCGCTGAGCGATGAAAGAGCTGATTGACAATCTGATCCTGCGCTGGGGCCACGATCCGGCGACCTGGCCAATTACCCAGGGCCTGTACCTGGCCGGGATGATGCTGGCCGGGATTGCGCTCACCACGTTCGGCGCAATTTTCGCTGGGCTGCTCTCCTGGTGGGAGCGGCGAGTCGCCGCGCGAATACAGTCCCGGATTGGGCCAAACCGTGTCGGACCTGGCGGACTGCTGCAGTTTCTCGCGGATGCCCTCAAGCTGATCGGCAAGGAGGATCTGATCCCGAGCTCTTCAGACAAGCTCCTTTTTCGAATTGCGCCCTATTTCGTGATGACCGGTTTCGTCCTGACGTTCGTGGTGCTCCCGTTCGGCTATCGGCTCTCGCCGAGCTATATGAATGTGGGCCTTTTCTACGTCGTGTCGATCACCGCGCTGATCGTGGTGGGTATTCTGATTTCCGGGTGGGCCTCCAATTCGAAGTGGGCGCTGTTCGGGGGAATCCGGGCCGCCGCTCAGGTGGTCAGTTACGAGATTCCGGCCGGAATGGTGATTCTGGTGCCAATCATCATGGCCGGCTCCCTCAACCTCCATGACATCATTCGCGCACAGGGCGGGGCTCCCTGGGATTGGTTCATGTTTCAGACCCCGATGGGCTACGGCGCATTCTTCATCCTTTTTGTTTCACTTCTGGCCGAAGGCAATCGGACGCCCTTTGACCTTCCGGAAGCGGAATCCGAGTTGGTCTCGGGGTACAACACCGAGTATTCGGGGATGCGATTCGCCTATTTTTTCACTGCGGAGTGGGGAGGCCTGTGGGTGAGCAGCGCGCTGCTGACCACCTTGTTCCTCGGGGGTTGGCAGGTACCGGGAGTCTCGATCGATACCCTCACCCGCTGGGAAGCGGCTCACGCCGTACCCTGGTGGTTCTATCTGATGTCCGCTGCGGTGTTCCTCGTCAAGGTGCTCGCTCTGGTGAACGTGATCGTCTGGATCCGCTGGACCTTCCCGCGGATTCGGGTGGATCAGATGATGACGCTGTGCTGGAAGTACCTGGTCCCGATTGGAATGGGATTGGTCCTCCTCGAGGCGCTCACCGAGGTGCTTTCGTTTCAGATCTTCGGAGAAGCCGCCAAGGGGCAGGCGAAGCCCGGGTCGGCTCGCGATATGCTCCACCTGGCCTTCTTCCTGATCGCGGGAGTGCTTCCTCTCACCGCTTTCCTGATGAAGACATTCAAGAACATCCAGCTCACCGGCGACCGCGTCGACTTGAGCAACTGGTAAAGGAACGGAGAAAGAAGAATGCCGGTTACCCAATACGTCGGAAACATCAAGGACACGGTGAAGAGCGCATGGGAAGGGATGAGCGTCACCCTGTCCTACATGTTCCGCCGACCGATGACCGTGCAGTACGCCGGACCGGAAGCGGCGGCCAGGCAGCTCGGACCGCTGGTCCAGTACACCCTGCCTTCCAGGTACCGGGGCTTTCTCGAAGTGGACATGGACACCTGCACTGCCTGCCAGGCCTGTGAACGTGCCTGTCCAATCAACGTGATCGCGATCGAGATCGAGAAGGATCCTGCCAATCCGAAGAACCGGGTCATGACCCGGTTCGACATCGACGAAGCCAAATGCATGTTCTGCGGCCTGTGCGTCGAGCCGTGTCCGACCGGCGCGATTCAGCACACCCGCGAGTTCGAAGGATCCCAGCGGATCCTGTCGAACATGGTGCTGCGGTTCGTCGATCCCGCACGCCCGATCGCTCCCTACAAGCCTCCCAAGGGTGCAACCGCCTACCCAAGGAAGATGTTGGGCGAAATCACCCGCGCCCTGGTGAAGAAATGGGACAGTGCGCCCCCTCCTTTTCCGGTCGCGGGAGCGGCCGCGCCCGCCGGCAAAAAGAAGGACGACGCATCCGCTGCGGCGGCGGCGCTCGAGCTTGCGAAGAAGGCGATTGGCGCCGATCGCGTAAGACTTGCGGTGGTGTTGGAGGAAGCGCAGGCCGGCACCGATTGCGGCGCTTGCACCTATCCAACTTGTCGCGAGTATTCGGAGGCGATCGCTTCTGGCAAGGAAGGCCGCCTGGATCTCTGCGAGCCTGGAGGCGCTGAATCTGCGCGGGCCACGGAGATCATCATGGACAGCTGGAAGGCGGGCAAAGTGGTCGCCCCCGTGCCACCGCCGGCTCCCAAGGCTTGACCCCATTCGTCCGATGGGTCAAAAGCCCCTGCGCGGTTAAGCGGCCGGCAACCGCCGGTTCCGAGGTGTTCTGGCGTGGCTGAGACATCCGAGAGGCCATCTCGATACATCGAAACTCTGGTCGGCGCGGTCCTGCTGATCATCACGGCTGGGTTCATCCTCTGGATGATCGCTCGGACGGTTCTGCCCAACCTGGTGCCGGTTGCCCAGGAAGGTGCCAACCTGGCGAAACCCTCGGACCTGATCTTCTACGTGATGGCCGGGTTGGCGATAGTTTCGGCTGCGGGGGTGGCCTTCAGTCGAAACATCATCTACTCCGCGCTGGCGTTGCTCGGCGCCTTGTTGGGAGCAGGCGGACTTTACGTGTTTTTGAACGCCGACTACGTCGCGATTTCGCAGCTGCTGATCTATGTCGGCGGAGTCCTGGTACTGATTCTGTTCGCGGTGATGCTCACCAGCAAGATCTCCGACCAAAAGCATAGCAATCCGTCGGTCGGGACCTTGCCAGGGCTCGTGCTGCTGGTGGCGCTTTTGGGCGTGATGGGCTACGTCGCGACTCGCTCGCCCTGGCTGACCGCAAGCAGCCCCTTCGACGCGCCGCAAACGAGCTTCACCATCGGAAGCCTGTTTCTCCGCGAATACTTACTGCCCTTCGAGGTCTCCTCACTGGTGCTGTTGGCGACGCTGATTGGCGCCGTAGTGATCGCCCGCAAGGAAATCAAGGAGTGAGATGATGGGCGCCCCAGGATTGCCGCACTATCTGATTGTCGGCGTGGTGCTCTTCGCACTCGGAACCTACACGGTAATCACCCGGACGAATGCGGTTGGGATCTTGATGGGGGTCGAGCTGATCCTCAATGCCGCCAACGTCAACTTCGTGGCCTTTCAGCGGTTCAACCCGTCGCCGCTGCTGACGGGTCAAGTGTTTGCGCTGTTCGTGATTGTGCTGGCCGCTGCGGAAGCGGCGGTCGCCTTGGCGATTGTGCTCGCGATCTACATGAACATGAAGAGCATCGACGTGAGCCACGCCTCCAGCCTGAAGGACTGATCGATGGACGTTCTTTTTCACGTCAAGGATCTGGTGCTTTTAGCCGCGGAGGGTGGAGAGGCGGCTTCTCACGCCGCCGGGGTACCGCAGAAGATCGTCGAGGTCGGCTACCTTTGGCTGATTCCGTTTTTCCCGCTGCTGGGATTCGCGATCAACGCAGCCTTCGGGCACCTCATTCAGCGTCGATTCGGGAAGAAGTACGTCTCGTACATCGCGGTCGGTGCGATGGCGCTCGCTTTTCTGGTCGCGGTGGCGGCCTGGATCCAGATGATCGGGCTGCCCGCATCAGAGCGCTATCTGGTCAACTTCCTTTGGAACCTGTTCACCGCCGGCGACGTTCAGGCGAACCTGTCGTTCGCTCTCGATCCGCTATCGATGATGATGGTGCTGATCATCACCTTCGTCGGTTCGCTGATCCACATCTACTCGATTGGATACATGGCCGACGATCCGGCCTACTGGCGTTTCTTCTGCTATCTCAATCTCTTCGTCTTCTCGATGTTGCTGCTGGTGATGGGCGACAACCTGGTGCTGATGTTCTTCGGCTGGGAGGGCGTCGGCCTGTGCAGCTACTTGCTGATCGGCTTCTGGTACGAAGACATCGAGAAGGCCAAGGCCGCGGTGAAGGCATTCGTAACCAACCGGGTCGGTGACTTTGGCTTCGTCCTCGGAATGTTCCTGCTCTTCTGGGCGCTGGGCGGATCGTGGGTTCAGAAGAAGAACGTCGTGGCCAAGCACGAGCGGGTCTGGAGTCAGGTAGACCCAAACTACAAACCGGTCGCGCAGACAGGAACCTTCTACGAACGGGACCCGGCGCTGTCGCCGCAGAGCTCCCACCGCGGAATCCGAATCGGTCCCAGCCTGACCTTCCGGGAAATTCGCGATCAGCTCTCTTCGGAGGAGACCGGGATGAAAGAGCGGCTGCTGGGGATGAATTTCTTCGGCATTCCTCTTCTGATCCTGGCGGGAATTCTGCTGTTCGTCGGCGCCACCGCCAAATCTGCTCAGATTCCCTTGTACGTATGGCTTCCCGACGCGATGGCCGGTCCCACTCCCGTTTCGGCGTTGATCCACGCCGCAACGATGGTCACCGCGGGCGTCTACATGGTGGCCAGGCTTAACTTCCTGTTCGCGCTCTCACCCGCGGTGATGACGGTGATCGCAATGACGGGGGCGATTACCGCAATGTTCGCCGCGTCGATTGGATTCGTCCAAAACGACATCAAGAAGGTACTGGCTTACTCCACGGTGTCGCAACTCGGCTTCATGTTCATCGGAGTCGGAGTGGGCGCCTTCTGGGCCGGCGCCTATCACCTTTTAACCCACGCCTTCTTCAAGGCGTGCCTGTTCCTAGGCTCGGGGTCGGTCATTCTCGGCTGTCACCACGAACAGGACATGCGAAAGATGGGCGGCCTCAAACGGTTCATGCCGCTCACCGAAAAAACTTACCTCTATGCCTGCATCGCGATTTCCGGATTTCCAATCGCCAACGCCTTCTTCTCCAAGGACGAAATCCTCTGGAGAGCGTTTGACTCCGGTCACAACTTGCTCGACCCGAGCTTGGGCAAACTGATCTGGTTCATCGGGTGGCTGACGGCCTGTGGAACCAGCTTCTACATGTGGCGCAGTTACTACATGACGTTTACCGGCGAATATCGGGGCGCGGCGGGGCATCGTCCATCCCACGGAGCGCTGGCGACCCATTCGGTGGGTGCCGCCCACGCCGGTACGTTCAATCACGACGTGCTGATGAGCGCGACGGTCTTTGACGACGATCCGCACCCGGATAGCGGTGGAGTCGACGCGCATGCGAAGGGTACGGCGAAGCATCCTGATCATCCGGATCACAAGGCGGAGGGTGGACACGGACACGGGGGCGTGCCGCACGAGTCACCCGGGACAATGACTTACGTATTGGTAACTCTCGCGGCGGGCTGCGCCGCGACGATCGTGCTCGGCTTCTGGGCACCGCTCGGCAATCTGCTCGGCATCGACGCGCTGAAAGTGCCCCTGCTCGAGCATTGGCTGGAGCCGACGATGGCTCCGACTCTCGAGCTGGTGGAAAAGCGAAGCGCTCAGTCCGGCCACGCCTGGGAATGGGCGTTGATTTTCGCCTCGGTCGGGGTTGCGTTTTTGGGCTGGTTCATTGCGCGGAGTTTTTACAAGGATGCTCGCAGCCACGCCCCGGCGAAGCTCGCCGCGATGTTTCCGCGCCTCCACCGCGTCGTCTACAATAAGTACTACGTCGATGAATTCTACCAGGCCACCGTCCTTCGCGCGGTGAGTTTGCTGTCGCGCGCGTTTGCGACCTTCGATGCGAAGGTGATCGACGGCGCGGTGAACGCGGTGGCAGTCGTCGCCCGCTTCATCTGCAACATTTCGGGCGCAGCCGACACGTATCTGGTGGACGGTGCGGTCAACCTTGTCGCTGAAGGAGTGATCCAGACGGGACACCGGCTCCGCCGAATTCAAACGGGAAGAATTCAAACTTATCTCTACGCCGCAGTCGCGGGCGTGTTGGTGCTGATCGGAATCCATTACCTGATTCGTTGACCTGAACCGAGATCCAAACGATGAACAATTTGCTCAGCCTTCTGATCTTCATCCCCGCTTTGGGAGCCGGATTGATCGGCGTCTCGCTGGCTTTGCCTTTGCGGAAAGAGCAGCGGGACCAACTCGCGCGCTGGATCGCGCTGGTGGCCTCGGCGATTTCGTGCCTGATCGGGATCTATCTGTGGATCACCTACGACGGCAGCGCCGTGGGGAAGATTCAGTTCCTCGAGCGCTCGATTTGGATTCCCAGCCTCAACATCGAGTACTTCGTCGGAGTCGATGGAATCAGCGTTTCGCTGGTAATCCTCTCCACCCTGATTTCCTTCATTGCCACGATTGCGTCGATGCCGTGGTGGGCGGGAAGGCACGAGCACCACGACCCGGCACATCCGCACTTCTCGGTCGTGAAGGTGCCCGGCTACATGACGATGCTGCTGTTTCTGCAGACCGGAATGTCCGGCACCTTTGCCGCGCTGGACATGTTCCTATTCTTCGTCTTTTGGGAAGTGATGCTCCTGCCGATGTACTTCTTGATCGGAATTTGGGGCGGACCGCGCAAGGAGTACGCGGCAATCAAATTCTTCCTCTACACCTTGGGGGGATCGGTGCTGCTGCTTTTGGCGATCATCGCCCTCTACTACCGCACCGGCGATCCGGAAACGATCCAGCGTTTGGCCTCGTCCAATCCGCAAGCCTTCCAACGCTTGGTGTCCTCCGGCGTTTGGCAGCACGGAACCGGCGGCCTGCAGTGGGGATACCTGCTCAGCGACGGGCGGATCGTGGCCCGAACTTTCAATATGCTGACCATGGCCAAGCTGGGACAGGCCGGGTTCTTCGATCAGGTGGGCCCGATCCTCGGAGGAATCACTTTCAGCAAGCTGATCTGGGTCTTCATGTTCCTGGCGTTCGCGGTCAAGGTCCCGATGGTGCCGTTTCACACCTGGTTACCGGACGCTCACGTCGAAGCACCCACTCCAATCTCGGTAATCCTGGCCGGAATCCTGCTCAAGATGGGCATCTACGGCATGCTCCGGATGAACTGGGCGATGCTCCCCGGCGCTACCGCATCCTTCGCCGAGGCGGTTTCGATCTTCGCCGTGATCAACATCGTCTATGCAGCAATGGTTTGCCTGGCCCAGACCGATCTGAAGAAGCTGATCGCCTACTCCTCGGTATCGCACATGGGCTTTAGCATGTTGGGAATGGCTTCAATGACCGAAGCCGGAATGTCCGGCGCGGTCCTCAACCTGTTCACCCACGGAATCATCAGCCCGATGCTGTTCTTGATCGTCGGGGTGATCTACGACCGGGCGCATCACCGCGAGATTTCCGGCTTTGGCGGAATCGCCAAGGTGGTTCCGGAATACACCGCAATGATGGGTCTGGCCTTTTTCGCCTCGTTGGGTTTGCCGGGCCTGGCGGGGTTCATCTCCGAGTTCTTGGTACTCAACGGGTCCTTCGCGACCCTTCCTTGGCAGACGGTGCTTTCCGCCACCGCGGTGGTGATCACCGCCGCGTATTACCTCTGGACGATCCAGCGGATCTTCTTGGGTAACCTCAATCCGAAATATGCCCATCTGCCGGATCTCAACTGGCGCGAACGGCTGACGCTCTACCCACTTGGTGCGCTGGCGATCCTGTTCGGCTTCTATCCGAACGTGATGCTGCGGCTGATCAATACCGATTTGTTTGCGCTGCTGCGCAGCATCAAAGGAACATGACACTTACCATCCTCGACAATGCGCAGAGCATGCCGTACTTCCTGCCGGAGACGATCTTGACGGTTGGAGCGATGGCGATCTTCGTGATCGATTTGTTCCTCCAGTCCTCGAAACGGCGGATTGCGATCATTGCGATCAGCTCGATCGGTTTTCTGGTGGCGGCGGCGTTCGCGACCCACTACGCGTCGGTGCATCCCTACGTGGTCGACGGACAGTCGTTCACGCCGATGCAGCGACCGGTGGGCCTGTTCTACGGCCTGATGGTGATCGATCCCTGGGCAATTCTCTTCAAGTATCTTTCGTGGGTGATCGCAGCCCTGGCGATCTGGATGGCCGCGCCGTCCCTGGAGATCGCCTCCGAACGGATGGGCGAGTACTGCGCTTTGCTGCTCTCGATCACCGTGGGTCTTTCGTTGATGGCGTCTTCGACCGACATGCTGATGATCGTGATCGGGGTGGAGCTGGTTTCGTTGGTCTCATACGCCCTCGCCGGGTTCAAGAAGCACGATCGCAAGTCGTCTGAGGCCGCATTGAAGTACGTGGTTTATGGCGGGGTCGCTTCCGGAATGATGCTCTTTGGGATGAGCTACCTGTTCGGGTTGCTCGGCTCCACCAACCTAGCGATGGCCGGACCTCAGCTTCGCCAATACGGGGAGCGGATTTTCGTGATGGGACTCGAGTCCGGCCAATTCGGGGCGGGCCAGCTGGCGCTGGTACTTTCGGTGGTGCTGATTCTCTCGGGCGTGGGTTACAAGATCGCCAGCGTGCCCTGGCACATGTGGTGCCCCGACGTCTACGAGGGGGCTCCTACGCCTTTCACCGCGTTCCTGTCGGTGGGGCCAAAGGCTGCCGGCTTTGCCCTGGCCGTTCGGATCCTGTACGGGGCGATGAGCGAGAGTGGCGGAAACGATCTTGCCACCGTGGTTTCCGACGTCCCGTGGCCGGTGATCATCGGCGTCATCTCGGCGGCGACGATGACGCTTGGGAACTTGGCGGCCCTGAATCAGACCAATCTCAAACGAATGCTCGCCTACAGCTCGATCGCGCATGCCGGCTATCTGCTGATGGGCGTGGCGGCGGCGTCCGCGACCGGCAGCGCCTCGGTGGCGATCTACCTGATGGTCTACCTGTTCATGAATCTGGGCGCCTTCCTGGTGGTGGGTATCGTCGGCCGACTTGCCGGCTCCGAGTCCATCTTCGAGTATCGGGGCTTGTCCTCGCGCGCGCCGTTCGCGGCGGTAGCCTTCGCAATCTTTTTGTTCAGCTTAACCGGGCTTCCACCGCTCGCGGGCTTCGTAGGGAAGTTCCACCTCTTCAAGGCGTTGGTGGATCGAGGCGGAAGCTGGCAGATCGCCTTGGCGATCATCGGCGTCCTGAACAGCGCGGTTTCGCTCTACTACTACGCGCGCATCGTTCGGACGATGTTTCTCGAGAGGCCTACCAACCTGGAAATCATCCCGGTCCCCCGCTCCTACAACGTGCTGTTGGGCGTGCTGGTGCTCGGTGTGATCGTCTTTGGGATCTATTTCGATGGCCTGCGTCGGATCGCAGATGGCGCTCTGGGGATGTTCGGACATTCCTGAGCTGGTTCCGGTTGCCGCTTGCTCGCCGCACTTGAACGCCGAACGGGTGAGCGCCAACATGGGGAGTTGATGCTTGTTCGTCCTTCAGCAGTGGCGGGTGCTTTTTATCCCGCCGATGCAGAGCGGCTTTCCACCGACGTAGATCGGCTCTTGGCCCAAGTTGCGCCTCAATCGGCCACTGAGGTCGCCAAGGCACTGATCGTACCCCACGCCGGCTACGTTTACTCGGGGATCGTCGCTGCCCATGCCTATGCTCAATTGCGTCGGCAGCGCGAGACGCCGCGCCGAATCGTACTCTTCGGGCCAGCGCACTTCGTGCCGCTGAGAAGCCTGGCCTTGCCGAAGGCGGTCGCGTTCCAGACACCTCTGGGTACCGTCCAAGTCGAGAGCGAGATGGCCGCCGAGCTGGAAGCAGTACCTGGGGTAACCCGTCACTCTGCCGCGCATGCCCGCGAGCACTCACTCGAGGTGCAGCTGCCGTTTCTGCAGCGCACGCTGGAGGACTTTCGGATTGTGCCACTGGTGGTGGGCGATGCGACCCCGAATGAGGTCGCCTCGGTGATGGACGCGGCTTGGGGTGACGCATCCACGGTGATCGTCGTGAGCTCCGACCTGTCGCACTACTTGACTTATGAAGACGCGGTCGAGGTGGATCGGCGAACCGCCGACCAGATCCTCGCGCTCGGGCCCGCGCCGCTCTCGCCTGAGCAAGCTTGCGGCTCCAATGCGATCAATGGTCTGCTCATCACCGCCTCGAGGCACCACCTTCGCCCAAAGCTCCTCGATTTGCGCAATTCGGGCGACACCGCGGGCGCTCGCGACGAAGTGGTCGGCTACGGCGCCTTTGCTTTCTACGACTAATCGATGCACGCCGATCAATACCCGGGCCGCTGGTGGCATTGGTTGGAGGATGGCAGGATTCAATGCGATCTCTGTCCGCGCGACTGCAAGTTGCAGGAAGGGCAGAGAGGGTTCTGCTTCGTGCGACAGCGCTTGGCAGACCGGATGGTCCTCACCACCTACGGTCGCTCCTCCGGGTTCTGCGTCGATCCGATCGAAAAAAAGCCCCTCAATCACTTTCTTCCAGGCTCGAGCGTCCTCTCCTTCGGAACGGCAGGATGCAATCTCGGCTGCCGTTTCTGCCAGAACTGGGACATCTCCAAGTCCCGCGAGGTTGACCGGCTCGCCGACGAGGCCACTCCGGCGGCGATCGCCGCGGAGGCGGCCGCTCGCGGCTGCCAAAGCGTCGCTTTCACCTACAACGACCCAGTGATTTTCGCGGAATACGCGATGGACGTGGCCGATGCTTGCCGCGAGCGCGGCATCCGGGCGGTCGCGGTGACCGCTGGGTACATGCGCGAGGCGGCTCGGGCCGAGTTTTACGCCAAGATGGACGCCGCGAACGTCGACCTCAAAGCGTTCACCGAAGATTTCTATCAGCGAATCACCTTCTCACACCTGCAGCCGGTGCTGGAGACGCTGCAATATCTCCATCATCAGACGCGCGTTTGGCTTGAGATCACCACTCTGCTCATCCCTGGCCATAATGATTCCGAGCGCGAAGTCACCGAGCTCAGTGAATGGCTGATGCAGTCGCTGGGTCCGGATGTGCCTCTCCACTTCACCGCATTCCATCCGGACTTCAAGATGACCGATCTGCCCAATACGCCCGCGGCAACCCTTCGGCGCGCCCGAGCCATCGCCCGTCGGTGCGGACTCCATTACGTGTACACCGGTAACGTCCATGATGTGGAGGGTGGAACCACCTTCTGTCCGAACTGCGGACGGTCGCTCATCGCCAGAGACTGGTACGACATCCAGGACTTCCAACTTCGCGACGGGACCTGTCCAAGCTGTAAGACCGTCATCCCAGGGTGCTTTGAACGGGTGCCGGGAAATTTTGGAAGGCGACGCATTCCGGTCGCAATCCACAGAGCGGGCACCCGCAAAGCCGACAGTTGAGCCGATTTTCGGTACAAGTTTTTCGTCTAACATGCCGTACTAACAAGCTTTTTCTGAAAAACTTGTCGCGCGACAAGTTTTTTCGATTTTGCGGAGGTCGGACCTAGCTTTTCCAGGCGAGACTCAAGGTGCCGCCGAGAAATTTGGCGAGGCGCTCTGCCTCGACGCCGGCCTTGCCGCGAACCCACGCTGGCGCCTTCAAGAACGGTTCGATGATCACTTCGGACCCGGCCGCTCTTGAGCGCGTGGCGCCAGGTACCCTCGATTAGGCCGTTGACCAGCAGGACCGGTGAAATCCAGCCCTGCGGCCGAAAAACGCGGCTCCGCGAACCACCACGGCTTGCCACAGTGGTAACTCGTCGGCGGGAAGCAAGTGCAGCGTGCCCCGCATTGCCCAGGTTTTGACGAGCGTACGGTCGTCCCACAACGCGCGCTGAACCGCTCGCCGGTCCAGGTTTTCGACCCTTGCCCATACGGTCAACTCGGCCGAGGACATCACCTGGGCGTGCAGGCCACAAAGGCGACTGGCGACCGTAAGCATGCTGCCGGCGGCCGCGCGTTGATCAAGGTGATGGCGCCGGACGCGCCAGGCCGCCACTCGCGGCCAGGTCAGCTTGAGCATTTTTGCGGAGAATTAGCACCCCGGTCGCGGCGACGCCTCCTAAGTTCGCCCAAGCAGGCCATTTTTGAAGACTCCACCCAGAATTGGGCTTCTCGAGGGGTGGAGCTATTGCAATTGGAAGAATCTAGTCATATTATTCCAAATGAAATGACGCACCTTGAGACACAGCGGTCCCTAGGACCGCCCGCGCAAGCCGCAGGAGTTCTTGCGCGGGCGGTGTTGCGCGCCGCCGACCTCCTCGCGGTCTCGCAGAAGCATCTCGCCACAGTGTTGGGCGTGAGCGAAGCATCGCTTTCCCGGCTCGCCAAGGGCTTGCGGCAGGTAGAACCCAACAGCAAGGAGGGTGAGTTGGCGCTGCTCTTCATTCGGATTTTCCGCAGTCTCGATGCTTTGGTCGGCGGCAGCCCGGAAAAGAGCCGGGCGTGGTTTCACGCCGAAAATCTCCATCTCAACGGGGTTCCCGCGCAGCTGATTCAGACCGTGCCGGGGCTGGTGCATGTCAGCGAGTATTTGGACGCAATGCGGGGCAACCTCTAACCTCCGGGCTCTTCGAGCCAAGCCGTGGCGGGTGGTTGAGGCGCAGCACGTGGTTTCAACGCTCAAGCTGGTGAGCTCGCTCGAAGAGCAACGGATTCTCGAAGAGCTGATCGAGCGGCAGAAGCCTTCGTTGCCCAAGCCGTTACAACGCCCGCGCCTTCACTATCTGCTTTTCACCCCATTTCGTTATCCACCGCTGCCTCACGGTTCTCGGTTCGGAACCCGGGAGGAGCCGGGCATCTGGTACGGCGCGGACTCGCTGCGCGGGGTGTTTGCGGAGAAGGCCTATTACCGCTTCCTCTTCCTCGCGGGCACGAGCGCGGATTTGACTCCGATCACCGTCGAGCAGACAGCGTTCACCGCAAACGTCGATACACACCGAGGCGTGGATCTGACGCTTTCGCCCTTCGATCGATACGAGGCCCGGATTTCTTCTAAGACTCGGTACAGAGCAAGCCAGCTCCTGGGACGAGAAATGCGGCACGACGGTGTCGAGGTATTTCGATACCGCTCCGCCCGTGACGTGGAGCGCGGAACCAACGTCGGCGTTTTCACTCCCAAAGCGTTTGCCCAATCGAAACCCAACCCGTTCCAAACCTGGATCTGTCTTGCCGATTCAAAGAGGATCGAATTCGCGCAGAAGAACGCGTCCGAGCGATCGAGGCTCTCGTTTTCATTCAGTCGTTCCGAGTTTGAAGTCGATGGGTCGCTGCCTTCGCCCGCAGTGTAGAGCCTCTGTTGCGGCGCGCTTCTTACGACCGGGCGGTTCCAACTGATGCTAGTTTCGCCTGATGCCAATTTCGATTCTTGTTCATGGTGGCGCGGGGGACAGCGCCCACGACGATTCGCCCGAGGAGGCGATGCGGGGCTGTCTCGCCGCCGCTCGCGCTGGCCACGAGATACTGACTCGCGGAGGTTCCGCGGTCGACGCGGTGGTCGCGGCGGCGGTGGTGCTCGAGGACGACCCGACCTTCAATGCAGGAACTGGATCGGCCCTCAACTCGGACGGTGAAGTGGAGACCGATGCGTCGCTGATGGAGGGAGACAAATTGGCGGCCGGTGCGATCGCCAGCGTAAAGGGAATCAAAAACCCGATTCGCTTGGCGCGCCTGGTGATGGAGCGCACGCCGCACGTGTTGCTCGCCTGCGAGGGCGCCCTTCGGTTCGCCAGGCAAAATAACGTCCCTTTCGTCGATCCGAAATCGATGGTGACCCCACGAGTCTTGGAGAAATGGCGCTCGGGCCGCCGCAATCTCGGAACGATCGGAGCGGTCGCAATCGATGGACGTGGAACGGTGGCGGCTGCGACCTCCACGGGCGGCACAATGGGAAAGCTGCCGGGCCGAGTCGGGGATTCCCCGCTGATCGGAAGCGGCACCTATGCGGACAACTTGGCGGGCGCCGCGTCCGCGACAGGGATGGGCGAGGCAATCATCAAAGTCGTGTTGACTAAGTTCGCGGTCGATCGACTACGAGCCGGGCAGGAGCCAACGAGTGCCGCGCTGCAGTCCGTCAAGGAGCTCGAGCGAGTGGGTGGGCACGGCGGAGTGATCCTGGTGGATCAAGAGGGCAGGTTGGGGTTCGCCTTCAATACCGCGCGAATGGCGCGTGCCTGGGTGGACAGCAAAGGTAAAGAGGGCAGCGCCTTCGGCTCGTGAGTGAAGCGCTCTCGCACGCGGGAACCGGCTCCTCTCTCAACCTGGTCGGCTGCATTCGCTGCAGAAGTGCGGCCAGAAACGAGCCGGGCAGAATGATCCTTCTGCCCTTGCGGCGTTCACGGATTGATAGCGGCCACCGCGACCTCTCCGGCTAGCCGACTCGGAGCGATCCTAAAGCGCTCCGCTAAGCGGGTCGAGGGGTTGTAAACTGCTCCGCACCTAGGCGGGTCCGAAGGCCGGATGCTGTTACTCCCCGGATTCCGAGGAGAAGGCCCGAGCAGAATGATCGTTCTGCCCCGTTCACGCTCAACAGGAGTCGCAACGGGGTCAGGAACAGTGACCTAACGAACCGGGGGTCGTTGCCGGGCGTGTTCTTGCACCTAAAATGGGCAACGACCCGCGGGGACAGTCTGAATCGCGACCGCGTCGGTGATAGTACTGTCGGCGCGATGGACCCCGCCTCCACGAAGGGAAAGATTCGGCAGTTGGACGATGCTCTTGCGCCGATCGCGGACGGCAGCTTGCTCGTCGTTCCGGCCGACTACGGGGGCGTGGCGATGGAGGCGACCCGAGGTCTGATTCGCCGAGGAGTCAAGCGGCTCCGCCTCGTGACCCTGCCGACGTCCTCGCTCCAGGCGGATCTGCTCATCGGCGCTGGGTGCGTGGAAGCGATCGAAACCTCGGGGGTCAGCTTTGGTGACTTGGGGCCTGCGCCGCGCTTTACCGCAAGCGTCACCGACGGCAGCGTAAGAATCAAGGATGCGACGTGTCCGGCGCTTCATGCCGCGCTCCAGGCAGCCGAGAAGGCCGTACCCTTCATGCCTTTGCGCGGCATCATTGGTTCCGACGTCCTCGCGCATCGACCGGACTGGAAGGTGATCGACAACCCGTTTGGTGAGAACGATCCAATCGTGCTGCTGCCCGCAATCCGGCCAGACGTCGCGCTGTTTCATGCGCCGATGGCTGATGCCGCCGGCAACATTTGGGTCGGGCGCCGCCGCGAGCTTTTCACGCTCGCGCACGCGGCTGCCAAAACCTTCGCCACGGTCGAGGAGCTTTTCGAGGGCAACTTGCTCGAGGATGCAATGAGGTCGGGCAGCACCATTCCGGCTTTCTATGTGGAGGCGGTGGCAGTCGCGCCTCGCGGCGCCTGGCCGCTGGCGTTGAGCGAACGTTATCCCGAGGACCGACCGCATCTTCTCGAGTACCTGCGGGCCGCCGCTACCAAGGAAGGTTTTCAAAAATATCTGGAGCAGTACGTGCTTTCACCACGAGCGGGCTGAGATGGATGAAGTCCTGATCTACGCGTTGGCTCGGATGATCGGCGATGCTCGGCATGTTGGGGTGGGTGCCAACTCGCCGATTCCCGCAGCGGCCGCCTTCCTCGCCCAGGAACTCGGCGAGGGGAAGCCAACCGTCTCATTGCAGGAAAGCCCACGCTACAATGTGTTTACGGATGGGGGGCGAGAGCTCTTTGACGCCGCCGGGCAGGGTCGGATCGACGTCTTTTTTCTGTCGGGCGCGCAAATCGACGGACGCGGAAATATCAATCTGGTCGCCTTGGGGGATTATGGGCAGCCCAAGCGGCGTTTCGCCGGTTCCTATGGCTCCTCCTATCTCTACTTTGTCGTGCCTCGTGTGATCCTCTTTCGCACCGAGCATTCGCGTCGCACCCTGGTTGAACGAGTGGATTTCATCAGCGCGCCTGGAACGAGCCCACCCAACGTTTACCGCCCGGGTGGGCCTGCCGCCTTGGTAACGCCGCGGTGCGTTTTCCTCTTTGACCGAGCCCGGGCGCGCTTTCGCCTCGAGAGCCTGCATCCTCAGCACCGGCTCGAGGAGGTGATTGAGAACACCGGCTTCGAATTCGATTGGTCCGAGCCGGTCCAAACGACCCCGTCCCCTTCGGCCGAAGTTTTGAAAATATTGCGCGGGCCGATCGCGGCAAAGATGGCGCAGCTCTATCCCAGCTTTGCCGCCGGGGGATTTGGAGCGCCGCGCGACGGACGAGGTGAAAGAAGATGAGCCAAGCCGATTCAGGCGGCGCGCTGGCTGGGATCAAGGTGATTGATCTCACCCGGGTTCTCGGAGGGCCTTTGTGCACCCAGATGCTCGGAGACCACGGCGCGGAGGTCGTCAAAATCGAGCCACCGCAAGGCGATGAGACCCGCGGATGGGGGCCGCCTTTTCGAGGCGAGACTGCCTCGTATTTCATCGGAGTCAATCGCAACAAGCGGGCCGCCGCGGTGGATCTTTCCCGGCCGGAGGGGCGCGAAATACTGCTGAGGCTGCTCAAAACCGCCGACGTACTGGTCGAGAATTTCAAAACCGGCACGCTCGAACGCTGGGGGATTGGCTACGACCAATTCCTCAAGGACCGGTTTCCGCGTCTGATTCACTGCCGGGTCTCGGGGTTCGGAGCCGACGGGCCACTCGGTGGTTATCCGGGTTACGACGCGGTGGTGCAGGCAATGGCGGGGCTGATGAGCATCAATGGTGAGCCGGAAGGCGCACCGCTGCGAGTCGGCACACCGGTGGTGGACCTCACCTCAGGCCTCAATGCCACGATTGCGATTCTGCTCGCATTGCAGGAACGGCAGCGATCGGGTCGCGGGCAATTTGTGGAGGCCACGCTGTACGACAGCGCGATCACGCTTCTTTATCCGTATTCGGCCAATTGGCTGTTGTCGCATCAGCCGCCGAAGCGAACCGGCAACGCACACCCGAATGTCAGCCCCTACGATCAGTTCCACACCAAAACCCGGCGAATCTTCCTTGCCGTCGGCAATGATCGGCAGTTCGCCAAGCTGTGCGATCAGCTCGCTCGGCCGGATCTGCCGCAGAATCCTCTCTTTCGCCGCAATTCGGATCGAGTCACCAACCGCGCGGCCCTGCGCCGGGAGCTGGAAGCGGTGCTCGCGGAGATTGACGGCGAAGCCCTGGCGCTGCGGCTGCTCGACAAAGGCGTGCCCTGCGGGCCGGTGCTGGAGGTTCCCGACGTGATCAACCATCCTCACACCCGTCATCGTGGGATGGTCACCGAGCTGGGCGAATATTCGGGCATCGGCAATCCGGTCAAGTTGACCCGCACTCCCGCGAGCGTGCGTCGCCCGCCCCCTGAGTTCGGTTCAGCAAACCGCGAGATTTTGGCCGAAGCGGGTTACTCGCAGTCGGAGATCGACGCGTTGATCGCTTCCGGGGTGGTGAGCGAGGAACGACGGTCCTGATCCGCCCAGCCCGAAAAATTGGCGAGACGGGTAAAACGGATACATTTGCGATCAGGGATGTGGAAATATCTCAAGCTCCACGAGCGGTTCGTCATCTCCGCCCTGGCGGGACAGCGCGGAAATATTCCACTGGCTGAGCTCAAGGCTTTTCACGAGCGGCAGATTCGCTACATGCAGCATGAGCGCTTGGTTCATCTGATCGTCACCTTATTCGTGGCGACCTATCTTTTGCTCGGCATCGGCTTCATCCTAGCGATGCCGCTGTGGCCAGGAATGGTGTTGGTGGCGGTGCTTTTCGCGCTCGCCTCGATCTACCTCCTCCACTACTTCCGGCTGGAGAACGGTATTCAACGCTGGTACCACCTTGCCAATCGAATCGATGAGCGCCTGGGGCTGGTCTACCCGCGCGACGAGAAGAGCCTGTCGAAGGATCTCTTCTAAGCCTGGGTGAAGATCAGCCTGCGAAGGCGCGACGATGCAAGGCGTTGAGCGAGCTTTCCACCATCGACACGCTGCCGAGGTGACGGTCCGGCGTGATTTTCTCGCCGTGAAAGTCGCTTCCGGCAGTGGGTACGAGATTCAACCGATGGGCCAGCTCCAAGTACTTGGTCCTCTGGCTCGGGCTGTGATCCGCACGAAAGACTTCAATCCCGGACAGACCCGCGTTCGCGAGTGCTTCTAACTCGGGATCGGTAACCCTGGAGGTGGAAGGATGAGCCAAGGTCGCCGCGCCCCCCGCATTCTGGATCAGCTCAATTGCTCTCTCACTCGGTAGACGGGGCCGATCCACGAATCCGGGCTTGCCGGTAGCGAGAAATCGGTCGAAAGCCTCCTTGATGGTCGCGCAGTAACGCAGTTCGACCAGGACTCCGGCGAGGTGGGGCCGTCCAAGTTGCGCATCCTGCGCGACGGCCAGAACTTGCTGCATCGTGATTGGAAATCCGAGATCGTTGAGCTTGCGGACCATTTTCTCCATCCGCTGGTAGCGTTCCTTCCGCGCGTTGGACTCGAAAGCCGCCATCTCGGTACCCTCGGTCGCGATGAAGTGCCCGAGGATGTGGACTTCCTTGTCGTCGATGAAAGCCGACACCTCGATCCCTAGAATCAGGGTCAGTCCGATGTTTCGGGCTGCCTCGCCCGCCTCCTTGAGCCCGGCAACCGTGTCGTGATCGGTAACCGCGAGGTGGGTAATCCCGGCCTGGGAAGCGAGCTGAATCAGCTTGGTGGGCGAGTGCTGCCCATCACTGGCAGTGGTGTGTGAATGGAGATCAATCATCATGCATCGTCATAACAGCGACGTTGCCCTCTTTTAGCATCTCCGGCATGAAGGGCAGCCAGGTCATTGGAGGTAGAATTGAAAAAGGTGAGAAGCAAAGCGGTTGGCGTGGTCGGCTCATACCGGAAGTCTCGGAAAGTCGATCCACGGCCGATCACCGGCCGGGAACGGCCGAGCGACCTGCTCAAGCACGCGTTCCCGGCATATGTCGGCCGGCAAGAGCGAACCGCGTTCGAGTTGATGCAGCGATCAGTCCGGGGAAACTGCTCGATCTTTCTCACCATGTCGGGAGCGATGACCCCTGCTGGCCTGCACCAAAGTTGCCTGATCCCAATGATTGAGCGTGGCCTTGTATCGGTGCTGACCACCACCGGCGCCAATCTCTACCACGACGCCCACCGGATCATCGGCCACGCAATTCGCGAAGTAAACCCCGACGCCGGAGACCTGGCCCTACGCTTGGCCCGGATCATCCGCATTTACGACTTGGGTTTCTGGGAGCAGGCGCTGTTGGACACCGATCGCCTGTTCTCTGCGATCATTCGGGGGCCCGAGTTCCAGCGGAAAATGACCACGGCCGAATTTCATCATCTGCTGGGAAAATCCATTCATCGGATCGAGCGCTCGCTCCGGGTGTCTCAGCCGTCGCTGCTGAGCACTTGCTATCAATACGGCGTGCCGGTCTTTGTCGGCGCCGTGCAGGATGGATCGATCTTTCTGAATGTCGTCAAGTTGAAGCGGGTGCTGGGCGAGGCCTTCAAATTCGAGCTGGACATCAATGACGATGTTTACGCGATGGCGGCGGTGCAGCATTACTGCCGCCACCATTTCTCCAAGAAACTGGCGATCTGGATCCTCGGCGGGGGCGTCCCCAAGAATTACACCCTTCAGGGCGAGCCGCTTCTGGACCAGATCCTCAACGTGCCGACCACCGGCTTCGACATCGACCTGCAGTTTTGCGTCGATCCGGTGGACAACGGAGCACTCTCGAGCTGTCCGGCCGGAGAAGGGCACACCTGGGGCAAGGTTTCGGTCGAGGCGGTTGAGACCGGCTCGGTTTACGTCCACTGCGATGTGACCGCAGTATTTCCATGGCTCACCCACGCCCTGCTTTCAGATCCGAAAATGAAGCGCAAGCCGCAGCACCTCATGGATCGGCTCGGGGAGGCCACTGCTTTTCTCGATCGGGATGTCAGCCGGCAGCGAGGGAAATTGATGCGCACGCTGGATTGGGAAATCCGCCAGCGTGACCGTCCGCGACATCGCGTGTTTGTTCGCTAAGCGTACCGTCCGGAATCCACGCACGGTAGGCCCTGTTTCACCGTTGAGCTGCGATTGACGCGGCGAAAGGTTATGGTCTGCTCCCCCAACAAAGGAGCGTTTTCTGTGCGCCGAAGTCAGACCCTCGCGGTCCTTCTCATCTGCCTGCCCGGTTTCGCGCTAGCGGGCAAACCTCGCCAAGTTGGCGCCACCCCTAAGCAGTACACAATCGAGCAGCTGGTCAAAAACGTGCGGGTGAGTGGGCCTCACTTTTCCGCGGACGAGAGCAAAGTGCTCTACAGCTCAAATGCGTCAGGCATCTTCAACGCCTGGACCGTGCTGAGCCACGGCGGCGCACCCAAACCCGTCAGCCGCTCGAGCACCGAGAGCATCTTTGCGGTTTCCTACTTCCCCGCCGACGATCGGATTCTCTACACCCACGACGTGGGCGGCAATGAGAATAGTCACCTCTACGTCCGGGCGGTCGACGGCAACGAGACAGACCTGACCCCGGGCGAGAAGACCAAGGCAGTTTTCGGTGGCTGGGCGCACGATCTGCGGGGGTTTTACCTGCTGACGAATGAGCGTGACAGCAAGTTCTTCGATCTCTATCGCGTCAACTCCGAGAATTATCAGCGAACGCTCGTCTACAAGGACGAGGTCGGCTACGAGTTCAGTGGAGTCTCCGACGATGGCAAATGGATCAGCTTTGCCAAGGTCAATACGACTTCGGATTCGGATATCTACCTGTACGACGTGTCGGCCAAGCAGATCCGCTCGGTGAGTGCTCACCAGGGAAACGCTCAGTATCTACCGGAAGCCTTCGACCCCGCGTCTCGTTCGCTCTATTACCTGACCAACGATGGGAGCGAATTCCTTCGAGTTGGCCGGTACGATCTGGCCTCCGGGAAGCACGAGGAGGTGGAGCGCGCCGACTGGGACTACACCTTCTACGCGTTCTCCTGGAACGGAAAGTACACCGTCAGCGGCCTAAACGAGGACGGCCACACCCGGATCAAAGTTCGGGAGACCCGCGGTGGCACCTCGGTGGCCCTTCCCGATTTTCCGGACGGAGAGATTCAAAACGTGACGATCTCTCGCAGCGAGAGGCTGATCGGCTACAAGTTCGGAAGCGATCGCGAGCCGGGGAACCTGTACGTCTACGACCTGGCCGACCAAAAGCTCAGCCAACTGACCGATACCTTGAACAAAGAGGTCAACCCCAAGGATCTGGTGAAGTCTCAGGTGGTGCGCTTCAAATCGTTCGACGGTTTGATGATTCCCAACCTTCTTTACCAGCCGCATCAAGCGACAACCCAGTATCCCGCGCCGGCGATGGTCCTGGTCCACGGCGGTCCGGGCGGGCAAACCCGTGCCGTGTACTCGCCGCTGGTGCAGTATCTCGTCAACCACGGGTACGTGGTGCTCGGCGTGAACAACCGAGGCAGCTCCGGATACGGCAAGAGCTTCTTCACCGCCGATGACCGAAAGCACGGCCGCGAGCCCCTGTGGGACTGCGTTGAAGCGAAGAAGTATTTGCAGACATTGTCCTTTGTCGATCCAAATCGGGTTGGAATCATTGGCGGAAGCTACGGCGGTTACATGGTTCTGGCGGCCCTTGCCTTCCAGCCCGATGCATTCGCCGTGGGCGTCGACCTGTTCGGCGTCTCGAACTGGGTGAGAACGCTCAAGAGCATCCCCCCATATTGGGAATCCGAGCGGAAGGCGCTCTATGCGGAGATCGGGGACCCAGAGAAGGACGAGCAGATGCTGCGCGACATCTCCCCGCTCTTTCACGCCGACAAAATCCGCCGGCCGCTGATGGTTCTTCAAGGCGCCAACGATCCGAGAGTGATCAAAGCCGAATCCGACGAGATCGTCGCCGCGGCGAGGAAGAACGGAGTCCCGGTGGAGTACGTTCTCTTTCCCGACGAGGGGCACGGGTTTCGAAAGATCAAGAACGAGATCGAGGGAGACCGAAAGATTCTCGGGTTTCTGGACAAGTATCTGAAGCGTTCAGGGGTTCGGCGTGCAGCGAGCGGCTGAATGAGGCGGGCCTCTGATCAAGGAGACGTGATGAATCCACCAGTTGCGGGAAGTGTTCAGATGCGCGCCGAATCGGCGCCAAAGTTCAAGGTCAAGCTCACCCATGGTCCCTCCGGAAGTGCGATCACCACCGAAGCTCCCAAGGACAACGGGGGCACGGGATCGTCATTTTCCCCGACCGACATGGTGGGAGCGGCGCTTGCATCTTGCGCTCTGACTACGATGGCCCTGGCGGCCACTCGTGAGGGGATTCCTTGGGGAGAGGCGTCGGCCCAGGTGGAAAAGCGGATGGAAACCAACCCGCGGCGTCGGATCGGTGAGTTGAACCTGGAAATCCAAATGCCCTCGGGGCTCACTCGCGAGCAGCGGGCCCGCCTCGAGGAGGTGGGTCGCAACTGCCCGGTGGCGCTGAGCCTTCATCCAAACTTGCGCATGCCGATCCGGTTCGGCTATCCCGATTAGGGCCGTCGAAGGAGGTTAGCGTGAGCGTCACGGTGGAGTCGGGTACCGTCTTGCAGCTCGAGCGCTTTTGGCGGTGGCTCAAGGGCCATCCGAACTGCATCGTGCGCGCCGGCTCTCAGGATTGCGCCTTCCACGATCAAGCCGACCTCCATTGGCACCTCGAGGACGGTCCGGAGCACAGCTTGTCGGTTCAATTGATCTGGGGCAAGCAGACGCTCGGCGAGATGGTGATCATCCCGGGCGATGTTCTCTTCGTACAGGCGGCGCCGGATACCGAAGGCGAGGAACCGGGTCGATTTCTCTTCGAGCTGGTTGGGGGCCCTCGCGACGAAGCCTATCCGCTCTACCATTTCTTGATGGCGCACGGCTTTGACGAGGCAACCACGCCTCACGGCCCGCTCAAGCACTGACGCTCTCTAGCGAAGGCCGAGGGGCAGAATGATCATTCTGCTTCGGCCGGCTTCTCGGAAGCAGGCGGGGGCGAGAGCATCCAGTCACTGGACTGATCAAGGACTCTTCCCAGTGGCCAAACCGGGACGGCCGGTATCGACCCAAGAAACGCCGCAGGAGCAGAATGATCATTCTGCCCTCCCTGCTTGTTGGCAGCGTCACGTACCGGTCTGAATTTTCGCGTCCTTGATTTCGTTTTGCGCCACCAGCCGCAGCTGGCTGGCCGCATGGAACT
>DAIQBK010000010.1:179414-181399 GCA_036781205.1 Myxococcaceae bacterium | reverse complement strand
GACAGCAGCTCGGTGCTTGACTTCGAGCGGCCTCCTCATGGAAGGAGTTAAGACTCTTCCGTAAACACTTTTCTCAAGGGTTTTGATTTTCGTCAGTGATCTGCCCCACTTAGTGAGCAGATCTGTTCTCATTTGATAAAGGAAAGCCTTAACTCCTAGTGGCCACCTGAAACCCCCTCGCCATCGCCTTGGCGTAGGGCTTGGAACGGCGCAGCGCGACTTGCGGGATTCCCGGAATCTGGCACGAACGGTCTTGGTAGGAAGCCCCTTCAGGCGCAACATCTTGAGGAAGGCTCAGGAAGGTGATCAGGCCTTCGTCATCCATTGTTGCGCGACTCCCTCATCTGTTGACGGTTCAAATGAAACCCTGCTAACCGCGGTTCGAGGGGGCTGGGACCTATCCGATCAGCGCGAGGATCCCAAGAGCCACGGGAGGAGTTTGCCATGAGCTTATCGACGCGATCTCTGAGTGCAGTCGTCAAGTTTTGCCGTGTGGTCTTCGCGTTGGGGTGCATGTCCTCGCCGATTCGTGCTCAGCCCTGCGAATGGGCGAGTGAGTTTCATCTGCCTGGGACGGACGGCGCCGTGTATGCGGTGGCGGTCCACAACGACGGGACGGGGCTCGCCGTCTATGTCGGGGGTGGCTTCGCATATGCGGGGGGCGTCGCTGCGAACCGCATCGCGAAATTTGACGGCACGACGTGGTCCCCACTCGGTTCCGGAGTGGCCGGAATCTTTGCCGGTGTATTTGCGCTGGCGGTCTACGACGATGGCGCGGGGCCCGGCTTGTATGCCGGCGGCCGTTTTCTGAGTGCGGGCGGCGTAGTGGCGAACAACATCGCGAAGTGGGACGGCACGGCGTGGTCTACGCTCGGCTCCGGGCTGAACTCCGATGTCAATTCACTGGCGGTTTACGATGACGGGACGGGGCCTGCGCTTTATGCAGGGGGCGCCTTTACGAGTACGGGGGGTGTACCGGTCAGCCATATTGCCAAATGGGACGGTACGGTGTGGTCCGCGCTCGGCAGCGGAACTGACGGCGTCGTTTCCACGCTGCTGGTCTACGACAACGGGACTGGACCGGCGCTCTATGCGGGGGGCTACTTCTCTACTGCCGGGGGCCTCTCGGCGAACAGCATCGCAAGATGGGACGGCGCGGCGTGGTTCGGACTTGGCGCGGGGATTCGTGGCCGGGTCACTACGCTGGGGCTGTACAACGACGGGACGGGGCCGGCCCTGTATGCGGCGGGATTGTTTACGGAAGCCGGAGGCGTGTCTGCGAACAATATTGCGAAGTGGAGCGGCGCGGCGTGGTCTGCGCTTGGCAGCGGGCTCAACGATTTTGTCTTTGGCCTGGGTGTGTATGACGACGGAACAGGGCCCGCCCTCTATGCCGGCGGCCTCTTCGCGATTGCGGGAGGCGCATTAGCGAGCCACATCGCCAAGTGGGACGGGATGGCGTGGTCCGCGCTTGGCAGTGGAATGGACGGCCCTGTCACTGCGGTGGGCGTGGTTGACGACGGGACGGGGCCGACCCTCTACACTGGTGGAGCCTTCTACATTGCGGGGAACATGCCAGCGAGCGGCGTTGCTAAGCGGCAGGGCATGTCGTGGTTCGCGCTTGGCGGTGGCAGCGGAACAAACTCCCACGTCATGGCGATGGTCGTGCATCCAGACGGCGCGAGTCCTGGGCTTTATGCCGGCGGTTTCTTCACGGCCGCGGGCGACGCGCCAGCGAGTTGCATTGCCAAGCGGGACGGCAGGGCGTGGTCCGCGCTTGGCAGTGGAGTCAGCGGCGGAATAAGCCCGTCGGTTCAGGCGCTGGCGGAATACGACG
The DNA here is from genome assembly GCA_036781205.1 of Myxococcaceae bacterium. GTDB lineage: Bacteria > Myxococcota > Myxococcia > Myxococcales > Myxococcaceae > DAIQBK01. The sequence goes on along the minus strand of DAIQBK010000010.1, from coordinate 179,562 downwards.
ACGGGACCGGCCCTGCCCTGTATGCGGGCGGCCGCTTCAACGCCGCGGGGGACGTGCCAGCGAGCTGCGTTGCCAAGTGGGACGGCAGGGCGTGGTCTGCGCTCGGCAGCGGAACCAACGGCGATGTCTATGCGCTGGCGGTGTACGA
>DAIQBK010000010.1:12475-179314 GCA_036781205.1 Myxococcaceae bacterium | reverse complement strand
CGACGGGACCGGGCCTGCCCTCTATGTCGGGGGCGGCTTCACGACGGCGGGAGGCGCACCGGCGAACAACATCGCCAAGTGGAACGGCGCGGCCTGGTCCACGCTTGCGAGCGGAGTGGGAAGCATTGTCTATGCGCTGGCGGTGTACGACGACGGGACCGGGCCTGCCCTCTATGTCGGGGGCGGCTTCACGACGGCGGGAGGCTCACCAGCGAACTACATCGCCAAGTGGGACGGCGCAGCCTGGTCCGCCCTGGGCAGCGGAATGAACAATTTGGTTCTTGCGCTGGCAGCGTACGACGACGGGACGGGACCTTCCCTTTATGCCGGGGGCTACTTCACGACGGCGGGGGGCGTATCAGCGAGCTACATTGCGAAGTGGAACGGCGCAGCGTGGTCCGCGGTTGGAAGCGGCATGAACAGTTGGGTTTATGCGCTAGGAGCGTACGACGATGGGACGGGCATTGGCCTCTATGCCGGGGGGGACTTTACGACGGCGGGGGGCGTACCTGCGAACCACATTGCGAAGTGGGACGGCGCGGCGTGGTCGGCACTGAGTAGCGGAACGACCGGAGACTACAACCGTGTCACTGCACTAGCAGCGTACGATGAGGGCGCGGGGCCGGCCCTCTACGCGGGGGGCGTCTTTTCGATCGCAGGAGGTCGGCCGTCGTCTCATATTGCCGCATGGCGTTGCGCGCGACCCTAGAGGCAGCTGCCTTTAGTGAACGAACTATTCCAGCGATCCATTCTCCCTCCCTCGGTAGCCATATCCCACGAAGAAGAACAAAACTCCGATGAAATATGTGTCAATTGTGTTGTTGATAACTTTGCTTCCGAGTCTTGCTCAGGACTCCGCACGGTATCGTGCGTGTGACAAGAAGGCCAAAACTCAGAGCTCCCAGTCAGCTTAGTGGAAGCGATAATGCCTCGCAGTCAGCTGCCGGGGAGGTGGTGGACGTGGGGGAAGAACAGCTCTTTCCAGTTCGCGGGCTTTTTCTTCAGTACGCCGGTGCTCGCCATGAAAGTCGCGTACTTCATCACTCCCTCGGGCACCAGCGTGAACCGGTACTCGGGATTCTCTAGCATCTTGACCAGGTCCTCCAACGACAGCCGCTTGTCCCCGGACATCGCCAGATAAATCTGCGCCGTCTCGCGCTTCTTCGAGCCGATGAACGTCTGCGCCTCCTCGAGCGCAGCGACGAATGACTCGAACGTCTTCGGGTTCGCCTTCTGGAACTTACCTGTCGTCGCGGTGATGATGAAGGTCGCCGCGCCGTCCAACACCTCGTACGAGCTCAACACCCGGTGGATCTGCGGGTCCTTGAGCTCGAGATCCTGGAAAGGCGGCGATGTAAAGTGACTGTCGATGCCGCCTGCACCCGATAGCAGCGCCGTCATCGCGTCCGGGTGGCTGAGCGACACCGTCAGGGTGTCGAGCTTGTTTGCCTGACCGGGGCCGAACACCTTCAGGGCGGCCATCTGCAGCGTCATCGCCTGGACCGACGATTTGATCGCAGGGACGGCGATCTTGTTTTTCTCGCTGAAGTCCTTCAGCGACTTCACCTTCGGGTCGCGCGTGTTCAAGTAGAGCGGCATCGAATCGAGCGCCCCGGCCGATTTCACCTCGCCGTTCATTTTGTCCCACAGGAGCAAGAACCACGGCACGCCGCTGGAGACGAACTCGAGCTGGCCGGCGATGATCGCGCTCTGCTGGAAGCCGGAGCCGCCGAAGGTCTTCCAATTGACCTTGAGGTTGCCGAGGTCGCGCTGCTTCGCATGTTTCTCCACCAGCTTCTCGTGCTCCATGATCATGTACGGCAGGTATCCGATGCCGAACTCCTTCGCGATCGTGATCTCGCTCGTCTCGGCTCGCGCGGGTGATGACCGTAACGCGAGGAACAAAATCGCGCTCGCGGCCACGGCGCGCACTACGGACGCTTCTCCAATTCGCATCTTCTTCTCCTGACTAGATGACCTCGTTACGGGTTTCGGGGTGCCGCTTCGCGCGCTCGATGGCGTATCGCGCGAGTGCCGCATACCGGAAGAATCCGTGGATGAACTTGCCGTACGGCAGGGTGAGAAACAGGCCCATCACCACTCCCAGATGAATGAGCAACAGGATCCCCATTGCCGCCGTCGTTCGGAAAAATAGGACGAGAAATCCGGTGACCGCCGTGAGTAGGAGCATCAAGAGGAACGAGACGTCCATGCTCGTTCGTGGGAAAGGAACGCGGTCGCTGCGTGTCTTGAGCGCGAGCAGCCCAATCGTCCCGACCGTCAGCCCGACGCCACCCGCCGAACCGAGTACCACCGGAGCGCTCCACCAAGGGTACGGCGCGGGATGCCCGAGCCAGTCGAACAGCGCCGCCACGCACGTCGCCGCGAAGCAGAGGAGAAAACCGTAGAAGGTGAAATGGTGGTACCAGCGCCGGCTCATCGACGGCGTCTCGCTCGGATAGGTACAACCATCCCCTCCTCCGTCAAGATAGCGAAGCGAGGCCGAGTCCCAGGTCGCATGGTTGTGCACCGTGGCCGAGAGCCGATGGCCGGGCTCTCCGGACTCGCGCCAGAAGCGGCGGCACGCCATCGCCAGCGCGAACAGGGCGTATGCGAATGCGAGCCCGAAGAGGACCACCATCAGACGGTGCGGGACGACGGCGTAGAAGGCGCCGGGCCCCGGGTGCGCGCGCAGTGCTGGGGGACCGATCAGCGCGGTGCCCGCGAAGACGAAGACGATGCACGCGACGGCGGTGATCAGGCCGGTGGCCAGCCCGTTGCGCTCAAACAATGGCGCAAGAAAGCCTGGCCACACATGGCGCGCGTATGTTTCGCGTCGCAGCGCATCGAACACCCGCGGGACGTTCACGTTGAACTCGTGCGGGGGCGCATACTGGCAATGGTGAAAGCAGGAGCCGCACCCGTGGCAGAGATTGGCCAGGTAGCGAAGATCCTCCGCGGGGAAAGTGAGCCTCATCTCCATCGCTGGGAACACCGCGCAGTGGCCTTCGCAATAGCGGCAGGCATTGCAGATCCCCATCAGCCGTTCGGCTTCTTTCACCAGCTCAGTGGACGCCATCCGAGGCAACCTCACTTACCGCAACCGGGCGGCGGGCCGCGAGCATTGCCGCTTCGCGCCCGGCGATCCGGCCGAACACGGTGCCAATCGTCATCCCGAAACCGGCCAGGTACCCTTGCCCGAAGATATTCCCGGCCATGATCTCGCCGGCGGCGAACAGGTTGGCCGAGGGACTGCCGTCGGCCATGAGGACCCGCGCCCGCTCGTCGACGCCCACGCCCAAGTACGTGAAGGTGATGCCGGGCCGAAGCGAGTATGCGTAGAACGGCGGTCGATCGAGCGCCACCGCCCAGTGACTCTTCGGCGGCGTAAGTCCCTCCGTCCGGCAGTCGTCGAGCGACGAAGGATCGAACTTGCCGGGTCGCACCGAGGCGTTGAACTTCTTTACCGTCCCTTCGACGGAATCGGGATTGAGCCCGAGTGCGACGGCCAGCTCGCGGATTGAGCCCGCCACCACCGGAGGAAACACGGTAGGCATGAACCGCCCCAGCGGCTTTGAGTCGATAATCGCATGCCCGATCTGCCCCGGCTGCTCCGCGATCAGCCGGCCCCAGATCGCATAGCGCTTGGGCCAGAAGTCCTCGCCCTCGTCGTAGAATCGCTCGCCCTTCTGATTCACCACAATCCCGAAAGGCACGGCATCCACACGCGTGACGATCCCGCCGTCGAATTTCGGCGCTCGCGCGTCCACCGCGACCGCGTGGCACTGGCGCGGATCGCCCACCTGCTTCGCGCCTCGATTGAGCAACGCGCGCAGCACACGGCCCTGGTTGTAGGGAGTGCCACGGATGATGAAGTTCTCCGCCACTTCGCCCCAGCTCTCTTTGAGCCAGGGAATGTTCGCCTCGAAGCCGCCGGAGGCCGCCACCACCGCGCGTGCCCGTACCCGTTGCGTCGCGCCGCACCACGACACCAGCGCGGCGGAGAGCTCGCCGTTGTGGACCTCGAGGTCCGTGACTTCTGCCTCGTAAGCGACCCGTGCGCCGAGGGCCTCCGCGGCGCGGTAGTACGCGTTGACCAGCGCCTTGCCGCCTCCGAGGAAAAAAGCATTCGTTCGGCCCAGGTGAAGCGTTCCCTCGAGCGGTGGTTGAAAGCGCACGCCGTAGCGCGGCATCCAGTCGCCGAAATCTGCGGAGCTGCGGATGGTGAGTCGCGCGAGCGCCTCGTTGGTCTTGCCGGCAGTGACGCGCCGAAGGTCCTCCCAGAACTCGTCCTCGAGGTAGGGCCCGGTCATGATCCGATCCGCGCGCGGGTGCACGTAGCGAAGGTTTCGCGTGTGCCGGCTGTTGCCGCCGCGGAAGTCCCTCGGGGCGCACTCCAGGACGAGGACGCTCGCGCCGCTCTGCCGTGCCGTGATCGCGGCGCACAGACCGGCATTGCCTCCGCCGAGGACCAGGACGTCCCAGGGTCCCGACAGGTCTTTTGTCTCGCTGCGTTTCATCGAGTCCCTAAGCCCGGTGCGACCCTCGACTATCAACCTGAACCCAGCCTGTCACGCCGAAGGTCACAAACCCATCTAGTCAAGCCGGTTTTGCATCCCCGCGCTGTCGATGGGCTCGGGCCGGTCAAACCTCCCCGCGTCCACGTCCTCCAGGAACCTCACCACTCCGTCCATGTACGTCTTCTGATCGTCGTAAATCGACAGGTGGCTTCCCTGCGGGCAGTGCAAGTGGCGCCCGTGCTGCACTTGGCTGGCCATCCACTCCATGTGCTTCGGATCCATGGTGTCGTAGCGGGCGCCGATGGTAAGCGTCGGCACCGAGATCCGCTTGAGGTCCGCGGTGCGGTCCCACTTTTCCAAAATGCCGCTCACTCCCATTTCGCTCGGGCCCTGCATCGGGACGTAAACCTTTTTGTTCAAGTGCGCGAAGGTGCGGACGACCGGATCCGGCCAGTTCTCGAGAGGCATCCGAAGAATGTGGAGTACGTAGAAGCTCGGCAGCAGCAACTCCTCGTAGCGCGGGTCGTCCCAGGCCTGCTTCGCCTCAATCGCGAGGATCTCCGCGAGCGCGCGCTGATCCATCTGCGGCATCAGCACCGTCTTCGCGTACTGGTTGTAGGCAGGAATACTCGCCATCATGTTGGAAATGATCAGGCCCTTCAGATGCTGCTGGTACTTGAGCGCGTACTCAATCGCGAGGAGGCCGCCCCACGAGTGACCGAGCAGGTAGAAGTTGTCGCGGTTCAGCCCGAGCGATTGGCGCACCTGCTCCACCTCCTCGACGAATCGCGCGGTGTCGAGCAGCGACGGATCGTCGGGCTGGTCGCTGTAAGCCGAGCCGAGTTGATCGTAGTAGTAGTACTCGATGCCCTCCGCGGGCAGGTAGCTGTCGAATGCCTCGAAGTACTCGTGCGTCGCCCCGGGACCGCCGTGCAGGGTCAGCAGCTTGATCGCCCGGTTGTTCCCAACGCGCTTGGTCCACACCTGGAACTTGCCTTTGGGCGTCGACACGTCGATCTTCCGCACGCCGCCGCTCAAGACGTCGTCTCGCCCGGTGTTGTCGAAGTACGCGCGCCTAGAAACGGCGCATGCGAGCGCGAACAACCCGAGCGTCCACAAACCTGCTTTCACCGCTCTGGTCCTTCTGAAACGCACGCGGCAATCTGGCACGCGAGCCGTCGAAGGTGCAACGCCGATCGCTCGGTGGGTTTCGGAACCCTCACTGTCTATTCAGGCGTACCCTATACGCTTATTTGCGGAGAGAAAGGCGCTCGCTGGACCTGAGTCGACGCTGGCGAGACCTGTGGCTGCGCGACGATCGGAGTCAGCGAGCGCAGCTGGCTGCACGCTCGAGGAGCAGTGCCCGCTCGCGGACGTTTCGGGTCATCGATGCCGCGCGCTCGAACTCCTCGCGCGCTTCCACGAAACGGCCGAGCTTGTAGAGGAGGTCCCCACGCACGCTCGGAAGCAGATGGTAATTCTCGAGCACCGGATCCGAGGCCAGCGCATCGACGGCCTGGAGGCCCGCGGCTGGGCCCGATGCCATCGAAATCGCCACCGCACGATTCAGCTCGACGATCGGCGATGGTGCAACGCGAGCAAGCTTGTCGTAAAGCGAAACAATCCGCGACCAGTCCGTTTCCTCCGCGGTTCGCGCTCGCGCGTGGCAGGCAGCGATCGCAGCCTGCAGTAGGTACGGACCGTGCTCAGCGCCCATCGCTTCGGCCCGTTCGAGCGCGGCCAGTCCACGACGAATCAGGAGCTGATCCCATCGCGCCCGGTTCTGGTCCAACAACAGAATCGGCTCGCCGGACGGTCCGGTTCGCGCCCGTAAGCGAGATGCCTGAATTTCCATCAGCGCAACCAGGCCGCGCACCTCGGCTTCATTCGGTACGAGCTCGGCCAGAATGCGCCCGAGCCGGAGCGCATCCTCGCAGAGCCCCGGTCGGATCCAGTCTTCCCCAGCAGTTGCCGAGTAGCCCTCGTTGAACACCAGGTAGATGACCTCCAGCACCGAGGACAATCGCTCCGCGAGAGCGGCCCTGCGCGGGACCTCGAAAGGGACGCGTTCCTCGGCGAGGGTCCGTTTAGCCCGAATGATCCGTTGCGCGATGGTGGGCTCGGGGACGAGAAAGGCCCGGGCAATCTCCTCTCCTGTCAGACCGCCGAGGAGCCGCAGGGTGAGCGCCACGCGCCCTTCGCGGGAGAGAATCGGATGGCAGGCAATCAGCATCAGGCGCAGCAGGTCGTCGCCGACGTTCTCGTCGATGGCCGCGTCGAGATCCTTCGGGCTCATCTGCCGGGCCTCCATCTGGTGTCGCAGCTGCTCGTGCTTGCCCTCGAGCCGCTGACCTCGGCGCAAAACGTCGAGCGCACGGTTCTTGGCAGTGGCCATCAACCAGGCGCCCGGCGCGTCCGGGATGCCCGATCGCGGCCACTGCTCAAGTGCCGTCACCAGCGCATCGTGCGCAAGCTCCTCCGCCAGGCCGATGTCGCGCACCATTCTCGTCAGAGCGGCGATGAGCTTCGCCGACTCGATCCGCCAGATTGCATCGATGGCGCGCGCTGGATCGGAGGCCGTCACGGCCCCCGATCAAAGCGTCATTCGCAGTCAGCGCAAGAGGTGTTTACGACCTCGAGCGCTGCGACTGAACAGTCTGGCGAAGCTCGTCCCACTTCTGTCGAAGCTTGCCCGAGGGATCGCTCTCGGCAAAGTCGTCCGTCTCGTGCACCGGGCGAATCTCAAGCACTGCATCGTCACCCATCCCGGCGGCACCTCGACCAAATGGCGAGCGCGCGAGCCACTCGATCGCCTCCTCCATCGACTTTACCTGCCACAGCCAGAACCCCGCGATCAGTTCCTTGGTCTCGGTGAACGGCCCGTCGATTACAGTCCGCTTGCCCCCAGTGAACTTGACGCGCTTGCCCCTTGAGCTCGGATGGAGCCCCTCGCCTGCGAGCATCACGCCCGCCTTCACCAGCTCTTCATTGAACTTCTGCATGTCGGCGAGCACCTTCTCGTTCGGGAGTGAGCCAGCCTCAGAGTCCTTGTTCGCCTTCACAATCACCATCACTCGCATTGATGTATCTCCTTTAAGTTGGGCCGGCTCCGATGCCGGCCTCTAACCCCACGACGATTGACGTACCGCCAGATCGACATCTCGCCGTACTCAAATGCCTGTGGCCATTTCTGTCCGCAACTGAGCGTACCGAATACGCCTACTTGGACAGGGCTCGGGCTAGGGTATGACTCGCGCGAGCCGACTCTGTCAGCATGAGACGCGCAGTTGGAGACGATGATGAAGCAGGTCGCACTGGGCTTTCGAGTACACACCGGTTGGGCGGCACTGGTCGCCGTCGAGGCGCCGGTGCGATTGGATAATCCGATCATTGTGGATCGCAAACGGGTCGAGATGATCGAAAGTGGCAAACCCGAGGCACCTTCCTTCGTCTATCACGCCGCCTCGAAGCTTCCATTGAAGTCAGCGGAGCGGCTGGTGCAAGAATGCACGGCGTTGGCTCAAAGCCGAGCCAAGGACTCTCTGACCGCGGTCGTCGGCGAACTTCGCAACCGCGGATACGAGGTCTTCGCGAGCGGAGTGATCGGCGCCAACCGACCCCTTGCATCATCATTGGAGACGATTCTCGGGACTCATTCGCTGATCCACGCAGCCGAGGGAGAGCTCTTCCGCGCGGCGATCATCAAGGCGAACGAGGTCCTGAAGGTACCGGTCACGAGCGTCGCCGCGGGAGAGCTTTATGCCCGGGTGGCGACAACGTTGGGCAGCTCGGCTGACGAGATACGCCGACGACTTACCGAGGGGAGACGTTCGGTTGGTAAACCCTGGGCTCAGGATCAAAAGGAATCGTTGCTCGTGGCCCTCCTCGCCGCAGCCGCCGGCGTGCGCGCTGCCCTGCGAATTTCGGAGGTTGCGCCTACGCAGGGCCCGCGTCGCTCGTGAACACCACATTGAAGTGCGTCACGCGGCTGTCGAACTCGAGCAAGACCGCCTGGGCCTCGGGTTCAACGACCGCATGCTCGGGGTCTTCGCCGGCGAACTTCCTGATCGCGTCCATCGACTTCCAGCGCGTGAGCACTTGCAGCTCGGCGCGATTGCCGCGGTCGCGCCGGAGGAGCGTAATTCCGAGGAACCCCGGAATGCGTTGCAGCTGAGGTACAACCTTCTCTCGAAGGTGACGCTCATATGCAGGTGCGTTCGTGATCGTCGCACTCGCGCGCCACGACCGAAGGACGGCGCTTCCGCTCATTGGTTCGGACGAGATCACGGAATCCATTACCATGCTTATAGCTTAATCAGCGGCTGGTGACGCGTCGCGCGAAGGCGACCAGAAGCCCTACGCCGAAACAGCTCCTCCACAACACTGGAGCACCAAAATGCTCCATCAATTGAGGTCCTGTCAGCGGCGCCAGCGTCGTCCCGATCCCGAAGCTCATGCTGAACAGCCCTTGATAGCGGCCCTGCAACCCCTTCGGAGCCAGGCTCGCCACCAGCGCGGACGCGACCGGGAAATAAAGAATCTCGCCCAAGGTCCATACGCTCGTTGCCAGGGCGTATTCGGGCACGTTGTGGCAGAACGCGTAAGCGCCGTAGCCAGCCGCCACGAGGACGCAGGCGTTACACAAGACGAGCGCCGGCTGGAAGCGGGGCAGCACTCTTCCGGCGACAGGCTGCAACAGCGCGATCAGCACGCCGTTCACCGCGAGCGCCAACCCAAAGCCCTGGGGCCCGAGTCCGTGCTGCGCCATGTCCACCGGCAACGACACCTGGAACTGGAAAAATGGCAGGATGAAAAGCAGGTTCACCGCCAGAAAGAGAACGAAGTGGCAATCGCGCAGCACTGGGCCAAAGCCTCGCGGCTCGGTTCCGGCTTGCACGGTCGCCGGCGCGCTCGTCTCGGGAATCCTCCACGCCACGACGAGCAGGAACAGGAACGTGGTGGCGGCGTCCGCGAGGAACAGCGTTCGGTACCCCAACGCAGCGAGGGTGCCCCCACCGGCGAGCGAGATCGCCAATCCAAGATTATGCGCCCAGTAGATCCACCCGAAGGCGCGAGCTCGTCCTGGGCGGAACCACGTCGGCAATCACCGCGCTCGCCACCGGACGGTACGCGGACCACGCCAACCCGAGGGCCAGCACCGCCGAGCCAATCGCCCAGCGGGAGGACAACGTCGCCAAGAGCGCGGTGAAGGCAGCCGACAATCCCAACGACAAGAGGAGGACGGGGCGACGCCCGAAACGATCCGCGGCGAATCCGGATACGGGTCCCGAGAGCACGGAGCCGGCACCGAAGGCCGCAGCTATCAACCCCGCCAGCGAAACGGAAAAACCTCGCGCTTCTGCGCGTCCACATTTCGAATAGGATACCCGTCGTGATCAAAGGCCGCGCGAGACCTCATCGAGCGATGGCGAGCGGCGAATAGCGATGGCTGATCTTGTTCTCTACGACGGCGTCTGTGGGCTGTGCAATCGCCTGAATCAATTTATCCTCAAGAGAGACTCGGGCGATCGATTTCGTTTCGCGGCGCTCCAAAGTTCTATCGCCGGCGAGCTTGTCCAGCGCTACGGCCGCGACGCCAGTGATCTGAATACGGTGTACCTGATTGTGAACTACCGCGCGCCGGATGAACGCCTGTTGTCGAAAGGTCGAGCGGTGCTCTACGTGCTCAGAGCGCTCGGGGGCATTTGGAGTTCGGCCCGGATACTCGAGCTTCTGCCTTCCCGATTCCTCGATCGGTTGTACGACTTCGTCGCAAGACGAAGATACCGCTGGTTTGGGCGCTTCGATGCGTGCGTCGTGCCGCAGCCGCGCGATCGCTCGAAGTTTCTCGACGACGGCGCAGCACGGCGCAGGTAACGTATTCTGTCAATGTTAAGCGCGTGCTTTTTCAGCTCCGCTAGGCTGGCACCGCGTTTGCTGCGTAGCCGAGCTGCCGACGGCGTGTACTTTCACCGTGCAATTCTGGTGGGACGCGATGATAGTTTCGCCCGCATGTCGACCAGCACCAACGCTAATAAGCTCGAGGAACACCGCGCCGCGCTGACCGGCCATTGCTACCGGATGCTCGGTTCAGTGGTCGAAGCCGATGACGCCGTCCAAGAAACGATGGTCCGCGCCTGGCGAAGCATGGGCCGGTTCGACGGGCGTTCCTCCTTGCGCACCTGGCTGTATCGGATCGCGACCAACGTTTGCCTCGATTCGCTCTCGGACCGCTCGCGTCGAGAGCGACCGATCGAAGTGAGCGCGCAGGGCACCGTCGAAGACCCGCTCGAGGCGCGTCCACGAACTCACTGGCTCGAGCCCATTCCCGATGCGCGTGTCCTTCCCGCCGATGGAGATCCGTCGGAACGTGCCATGCTCCGCGAGAGCATTCGCCTCGCCTTCGTGGCCGCGCTCCAGCACCTTCCTCCGAAGCAGCGTGCGGTGCTGCTCCTGACCGATGTGGTCGGCTGGTCCGCCGCCGAGGTCGCTGAAAGCCTGGACACATCCCTGGCCGCGGTGAACAGCGCGCTTCAACGCGCGCGAGCAACGCTCGCAACCCGCAGCCTTGGCGAGAATGGGGACGGGCTGTCCGAGGAGCACTCGGCTCTGCTCGATCGCTATGTCACTGCTTTCGAGCGCTACGACGTCGAAGCGCTCACTGCGCTCTTGCACGAGGACGCGACCCTATCGATGCCGCCCTACACGCTGTGGCTTCGCGGTCACGAGGCAATTCGCGCCTGGTTTTTGGGCCGAGGCGCGGAGTGCCGCGGGTCTCGCCTCATCGCGACGGCTGCTTCCGGTTCGCCTGCGTTCGGCCAATATCGTCCCGCCGCCGACGGCGGCCACGAGCCGTGGGCTCTCATCGTGCTCGAGTTCCAGGGAGATCGGATCGCCGCGATGAACTCGTTCCTCGACACCGAAACACTATTCCCGCTATTCGGCCTTCGCCCGCGGTTGCCAGCGTAGATGATTTCAGCCGCTCGCCGGAGTCTGTAGACCGAACTCAAGAAACGGAGGGACAATGCAAGCAACCCCGCAGGGGCCGTCGAGGAAAGCGATCTGGACAGGTCGCGTGCTAAGCGGCGTGGCCGTGCTTTTTCTGGCCTTTGACGCCGTCGTCAAACTGCTCAGGCTTCCGGCAGCGGTGGAGGGGACGACTCGCCTAGGGTACGCGGCCAGCGTTCTTTTGGCGCTGGGTGTGCTGCAGGCCGTCTGTCTGGTGCTGTACCTGGTTCCGCGTACCTCAGTGCTCGGGGCGATTCTGTGGACGGGCTATCTTGGCGGCGCGGTCGCAACCCACGTACGCGTGGGCGACCCTCTCTTCAGCCACGCGCTGTTCCCGGTCTACATCGGAGTGCTCCTGTGGGCTGGGCTCTGGCTACGCGATATTCGGCTGCGCGCGCTGATTCCGGTCACCGCCTTGCAGGGGACCGATGATTTCGAGCGCCCGAGACAGTCTATCCAGGCCAAAGGCACCGAATAAGGAGCAAGTCATGGCACAGAGCAGAAAGATCTTCGTTAACTTGCCGGTCCGCGACCTGAAGCGCTCGATGGAGTTCTTCAGCAAGCTCGGGTTTGAGTTCAACCGGCAGTTCACCGACGAAAAGGCAGCCTGCATGATCCTCAGCGCGGAGGGTTACGTGATGCTGCTTCGTGAGCCCTTCTTCAAGACCTTCACCAAGAGACAGATCTGTGACACGAGCACACAGGTCGAAGGTCTTCTCGCGCTGTCATGCAACAGCCGAGCCGAGGTCGACGAACTGGTGAAGAAGGCGGTTGCAGCGGGTGGAAAGCACGCGATGGACCCCCAGGATCACGGTTTCATGTACGGCTGGAGCTTCCTCGATCCCGACGGACACCAGTGGGAGCTCATCTGGATGGACCCCAAGACGATCCAGAAGTAAATAGGGGGCTAGCATCAAAGATTGGGGCGCTGGCCGAATACCAAGGGGGGAATCATGAGACAAACGATTTTGCGGCTACTGGTGTCGGTTTCGCTGTTTTGCGGTCTGGGCGCGGCGCAAGCTGAAGGCATCACCTATACATTCGACGCTACCGGGTCGGGATCATTGGGTGGCGTAGCGTTCGCCAACGCTGCGTTCACGATCACGGTGACGGCAGATACATTGAGCATCGTCAACTGCGGCGGCGGTGTATTCAGTGTTGACAGCCTTTCCGCCGACATTTCTATTTCAGGCTTCGACACTGCTACGATTCTGATTCCCACACGCTTGTTTGATAACAACAGCGTTAGCGCCTTAGGGTTTTCGCAGGCAAGCTGTACCGGCGGCGACTACTTGGACATACGCAATGACGCTTTCGCGGCCTACAATCTGGCAACGGCAATCGGTCCGATCTTCGACCCCAACCCGTTTGCAGCTCAATTTCAAGGCGTGCCCACGACAGCTGGAACCCTAACCCTGACCAGTGCGCAGGACGTTACGTTCAATGCCCTTACTGGCTGCGGCGGTGGTGGACCCATTCCGCAAGCGTCTTCTTCGTTCTCATCAGATCCCGGCCTGCGAGGCATCATCAGCGGCGTAAGCTACGGCGTCGCCGAATAGTCGGCCGGCGTTCCGAGGCGACCTCGAGGATCGAGCCAGCAATACAGCCCGGGCACTACCCACAACACCACCGGCCCGGAGAGCACGAATCCGCCGATCACTCCAATCGCCAAGGGTTGCATCAACTGTGAACCCTCGCCAATCGCAAGTGCCAGCGGGCCCAGTGCGAACGCGGTGGCCAGGATGGTCATCGCCACTGGACGGAGGCGACGTCGGGAGGCCGCCGTCCACGCGTCGATCGGGGACAAGCCGCGCCGCAACTCCAATCGAGCATCATGGATTACGAAAATCGCGTTCTCCCCCACGATTCCCACCATCATGATCGCGCCCACATAGCTCGAGATGTTCAAGGTCATCCCGCTGAGGGTGAGCGCAGCGAAGACTCCGGCGAGGGCTGCAATCGCAGCTGCGGCGGTTACGATCGGGGCCCGCCAATCCGCGAACTCGAAGAGCACCACCACCGAGACGAGCACCAGGCTCGCCAACAGCACGTACAACAGGCCGCGAAACGATGCTTGCTGCTGCTCGAAGAGCCCGCCGTACTCGATCGACATGCCTGGCGTGAGCGGTATCTTGGAGGCGATCTTCGGCTGAATGTCATTCATCGCTTCCCCCAGACTGCGCCCGTTCAAGCGGGCGGTCGCGCCGACAAACGTCTTGAGATTTTCGCGATGGATCTCCGCCTCCGGCTTACCGGTGATGATCGAAGCGACGTCCCGCAGCGGCAGCAGTGCACCCGAAGGGGTACGAAGGCGAACTTCCTCCAGCGGCCGAGTGCTCTTGGCAAACACGCGCAGATCGTACAGTCGCTCCCCCACCCGCAGCTGGTCGACGACGGTACCGAGGATCGCCGGCTCCACCTCGGTATGGATGTCCTCGGCGGTCATCTGGTAGCGAGCGGCCATCACCGGATCGACGCGCAGATCCAAGGCGGGGCCGGCAATCACGATGCCATTGAACACGTCCTCGACGCCGGGCACGCTCGAAAGTACGCTCGCCACTCTCTTGGCGGTGGCCTCGACCGTGGCGGAGTCGGGTCCGAAGACTTTGACATCGATCGGCTGAGGCGCCCCTCCGGTGAGGTCTCCGATCTCATCTTCCAGGAGTTGGCCAAAGTCGGTGCGGATCGCGGGCTCGACGGCGGCGATTCGTTTTCGCAAATCGTCGATCACCTCGTCAATTGGCCTTCGTTGCTTTCGCGGCTTCAGTTTGATCACGTAGTCGCCACGATTCGGCTCGGTGATAAAAAACCCAAGCTGGGTTCCCGTGCGACGCGAGTAGTTCTCCACGTCCGGGATGGCCATGATCACCTTCTCCGCCTGATTGAGCATCTGGTGGGTGTCGGTGAGGGAAGTGCCGGGCGGAGTCCAGTAGTCGAGAACGATCGAGCCCTCGTCCATCGAGGGCAAAAAGTCGGTAGCGATCCGCTGGTACAGAATAAAGGCGGCCCCGATCATTGCGACCAGGAGCAACAGTGGCGGGGTCGAGTGCTGGACGAAAAATCGGGTCACCCCTCGGTACCCATTGAGAAAATGGCGCAACCATCCCAGCCCGGGACGCTCCTGCCATGCGGGCCTCGGATGTGGATGCGATTTCCCGGAGAAGAGCTCCACTGCGACCGGTACGGAGATCAAGGCGAGGACGAACGAGACGACAAGGGAGAGCGCCATCGTCACCGCCAGCGGCTTGAAGAACGCACCCGCGATTCCGGTCAGCACTGCAAAGGGCAGCAAAATCACGGTGGTCGACAGGCTGGATCCGATCAGAGCGGGAAGAATCTCTCGCACACCGCTTTGCGCTGGATTCTCCGTTCCCAGCTCGCGATGTCGATGGATGTTCTCAATCACCACAATCGCATCGTCCGCGATCAGTCCGAGGGCGGCAGCGATCCCGGCCAGGGTCATCAGATTGATGGTCTCACCGGACACGGCCAAAGCGAGGGCGACGATCGCGACCGCCACAGGAATGTTGACAACCGCAATCAGCATCTGGCTCCAGCTGCGAAGAAAGACGAGCACCACCACCGCGGCAAGCGCAATTCCGATCAGGATCGCATCGCGAGTTCCGCGCAGCGAGTCGGAGACGAAGCGGGCTTGATCATAGAAGGTCAGCCACTGCACATCCTTGGGAATCAAATCGGTCTGCTTCTGAAGCAGTTCTTGGATGCCTTGCGCGATCGCCACGGTGTTCGCGGAGGGTTGTCGGATGATGTTGATCAGCACCGCCGGGTGTCCATTGGCGGTGGTGCGAATGTACGAAATCTCGTCCGCCACGCGCACCGTTCCCAAATCGGACAAGCGCGCGGGGAGGCCGTCGGGGATCGGGACCGTGATCCGCGATAACGACTCGACATCCCCAACCCTCCCATTGACCAATGCCAAGTAGAGCTCATGGTTCTGCTCCACCAATCCCGCGGAAAGGATTTGATTGCTCTTTCGAATCGCGGTGATCACGTCGGAGGCAGCAAGTTGCCGAGCTTCGAGCGCAGCGCGATTCAGCTCCACGCGAAATTCACGGCGTAAGCCTCCCTGGACTTCAACTTGCGAGACGCCCGGGATCCGGATCAGAGCAGGCTTGAGGGTAAATTCCGCCAATTCCCGCAGCTGGGCCGGAGTCTGGGTCTCGGAGATCAGCGCGTACCCCTGAATCGGAAACACCGCCGGGTTCATCCACTCCACATCCAGCTTCGTGCCGGCGGGGAGGTTGGGCAGCACCCGTTGTGTCTCGGCTTGCACCCGCTGCAGGGCAACCTGCATGTCGGTTCCCCAGGTGAACTGACCCGTCAGCTCGGAAGAGCCGCGCGCGGTGGTGGACCGCACCAGGTTGATCCCTGGAACGCGAAGCATCGCTTCCTCCAACGGACGAGTCACGCTGGGCATCATCCGCGCGGCGGGCTCCTCCCCGACCTCGGCAATCACTTTGACCACCGGGAAGGTGACTGAAGGAAAAATCGACGAGGGCAACTGTGCGGCCTCGTAGAGCCCGGCGGCGGCGAGGATCGCGATCAGGAGGTAGATCGCCACCGAGCGCCGCTTCGCAGACTGCAGCAAGGTCATTGCTCGACCCGAACCTGCGAGCCGTCAGGAAGGCCCACCTGACCTGAGCTGATCACTCGCGTACCCGGTTCCAGTGTCGGGGACAGAATCTCCACCAGTCCGTGGTCGGCAATCCCGGTCTTCACCTGGATCCAATGTGCTTTTCTACTCGAATCGACGGTGGCAACCCGAGTGACGCCGTTGATGTCGTCACGCAACACGGCGGCCGAAGGCACCGCCGTGGCCTGGCGGTGAACCTCGACGGTGATCTCCGCGGTCCCCACCAGCCCCACCGCCAGCGGGTTTTCGCTTTTGTCGAAGTCAATCCGTACCGGCGCGCTGGAATCCTTGGCGGACCCCGCAGGCAGGATGAAATGCACGCGTCCATTGAGTTTTCGGTTGAGAGCCGGAACGTCGACAGTGACTGGCTGGGTAGGGCGAACGCGCGCCAGGTCGCTCTGCGCGATATTGGCGATGAAGACGATCGAATCGGCGGCGGCTAGGCTGATGATGTCCTGATCCGCGGTCACCAGCGCGCCTTCGTCCGCCCCGTGGGCGACCACCACCCCGGCTTCCGGCGCTCGCAGCGCCGTTTTCACCATACTTCGCCGCGCGATTTGCAAGGCACGCTCCGCATCCTCCCGCTCCTGGGGCGTATGGGCCGCCCTGAGCATCATTTGGGCTCCGTTCACGGCCGCTTCGGTCTCGATCGCCAGAACGTGGCCGAGTACCTGCCGGTCGCGGACCCTGTCTCCGTCCTGTACCAACAGGTCCGTCAAAGTGCCGCGAAACGGCGCCCGCACCTTCTGCTGCTCGAGCGCGTTGGTCTGCCCGGGGCCAGCCGCGGTGACGGACAGATCGCTTCGAGTCACCAGGCTCACCTGAACCGGCACGCCGGCCTGCTCCGACGATTCGCCGCCATCCGCAGTTTCGGTGTTTTGCTCGGCCACCGAGCGCGCGCCGGAGTTGCTGCTGCAAGCGGTTGCAAGCGCCAACCATGCTGCTCTTAGTCTCACGGGGTCCCCCATCTTAGCGATTGCGCCTCAGCCACTCGGTAGCGATCGAGCGCCTGGGAATAAGAGACCTCCGCATCGATCATCGACGTGTACGCGTCCAGCACTTCGAGGGCGGTAGCGGTCCCTCCGTAATACAGGCTCTCCATTTGAACGTACGAATCGTGCGCGAGGGGAACCGTGCGTTTACGCGTTTCGATCTCGCGGTAGAGTCGATCCAACGCCGTCTCGGCGCGATCCCACTGAAGCTGGGCCTGACGCCGGGTCACGGTGATGAACGCCTGGGTTTGTTTTGCGATCAACCGTGCTTGCTCGAGCTGCGCGGAGGTGACGCCGAAGTCCCACAGCAACCAGGTCAGATTGAGGGTGATCGATGCGCCCAGATCATCGCGAAGCCGCTTCACGAAATTTGGGGACGTCGACGGGCCGAAGCCCGGTCCAAACAGACCGGTATCGGCGTTCACCTCGAAATGGGGAATCCGAAGGCTGCGGACGGTGCGGATGTCGGCTTCCGCCGCCCGCTGATCCGCTTGGGCCATCAAGAGATCGGGGGCGGCAAGCCACGCGGTTGACTCCAAACGGCGGGGCCTCGGAGAGGGAGGCGGAACCGCCGCAATTTCCAGTGGTGCCTCGGGCTCGCGACCCATCACCTCGTTCAGCTGCAACCGCGAATCCGCCAGGCGCCGCTCGGCATCGGTCACGTTGGCCTCTTCGTTGGACAAACGCACTCGGGTTTTGACCAGATCCTGGTCCACCCCCAGGCCCGCAGCCTTGCGCTGGACGATTCCGGTCAGGTAGGTCCGCAGCCGGTCAACGCCGTCTCTGCGATATTTCACCTCGACCTGGATCTGCAGGATTTCGCTGTAACGGGTGCGAACCTCCAGCTCCAGGTCCTTCTCGGCAACGCGGTAACGTGCGCGGGCCGACTGGAGGCGCGCTCGAGCGCTGTCGATCCTCGATTGGATACCGCCCCCCTGGTACAGCGGCTGCCTCGCGGTCAGCAAGAGCCGTTCCTCGTCGATGCTGTTGCTGGGGTCCGAGTACGTGAAATGGTTCGGCGCGTGCCGAAGATCTCCGATGATTGCAAACGTCGGCCCTCGTGCTCCGACCGCTTCATTGACTCTTTCGGAGCCGATTCCGACGTCGAACGCGGAGACCGGAAGGCGCGCGTTGGCGGCCCGCGCTAGCTCGAGTATCTGATCCAAGGTCCACGTGTCGGGTTGAGCTGAAGGCTGGCCCCAGGCGACGGAACAACCCAAGACGCACAGCAGCAGCGCGTGCGCTCGCGCGGTCCAAGCGTCACTAACGCGAAATGCATTCACCGCCGGTGGGATCCTCTGTGCCGTAAACTTCGACACACTAACCTTCGTCGTTTTCGACCAGCAACAACCACGCAAGCTTCTTCATCAAATCTTAATTCCGGCTGAACGAGCGTTCGTGATTCAGGGCCGCGCCAGCTCCACACTCGGATTCTAAGCTTTTGGCCCATTTGGTCGCCCTCCGCCGTTTCAGTAAGCTGGTCAGTGGAGGACGCGTGGACGGTAACCGACTGGAACGACTTACCCGGCCCACGGCCATCGTTCTCTGGCTCGTCGTCGCGGCAACCGTGGTGGTGGGGAGATCGGGTTCCCCTCGATTTCCGTACTGGGCGGCTTACTGGAGCATTGGCTTCGTTGCTTGCCTCGCCACCTCGCTGACGCGCGTCGGTCGTGCTTGGGCTCTGCCAGCGATCGGTGTCCAGGGCGCGATGGTCGGCGCGATGACCGCGCTCCTGGGCAACGGGTTCGAAGGGCTGCTCCTCGTTCCGATCGCGCTCGAGCTGAGGTTTCGGCTTCGTCCGTTTGCCGCTGCCCTCGGGGCGCTGGCGATCACAGTGCTGTTTGCGGCAGGCGTGGGTTTTCACATGAACGCTTGGTCCGCCTGGATGCTGGCGCTTCCCTATGCCGCGATCCAGGTGCTGGTGCTCGCGGCGAGCATCGCATTCGAACGGGAGAAAGCCCTTCGCACCGAGTTGGCGAGCGCGCACCAAGAGTTGCAAGCACTTGGCCCAGTCCTTGAGGAGGGTAGCCGGAACGCCGAACGGGTGCGGCTGTCGCGCGAGCTCCACGATGCCACCGGGCATCGGCTGACTGCGCTGGCGCTGCAGCTCGAGGTGGCCTTGCACGCGGCCGAGGGCACCGTCCGCGCGCGGATCGAAATCGCTCAACGGGTGGTGCGAGAGCTGATCGACGACATGCACCGAATCGTCGAAGCCACGGATCTCACCGACAGCGAGGGACTCGCTGCCGCCCTGCGCGAGCTGGCGCGCAACTTCCCTCGGCCGCTCGTTCACCTCTCACTGCCAGAGCGCCTTCGCGTCCTGGACGCAGAGCGCGCGCACGTGTTGCTGCGATGCAGCCAGGAGATCCTGACCAACAGCGCGCGGCATTCCGGGGCGCAAAACCTCTGGCTGGAAATCACCCAGGGTGATACCGCGCTGCATCTTCGCGCTCGAGACGATGGGACGGTGGCGGGCGGGCTTCGCGCGGGAGCGGGCCTTCGCGGAATGCAGGGGCGCTTCGAGGGGTTGGGCGGAACGCTTCGCTATGAGCCTGCCCCGCAGGGCGGTCTGGAAATTCTCGCCTCGCTGCCGAATCAGCCCGGATGATCCGCGTCTTCCTCGTCGAGAACGAGCACCTGGTCCGCGAAGGATTGCGGGCCCTGCTCGCGCTCGAGGCGGAGATCTCCGTCGTCGGCGAAGCGGCGGACGGCAGGGCGGCCATCGACCAGGTCCCGGCGGCGCGGGTTGACGTGCTCGTCCTGGATCTTCGGATGCCCGAAGTTTCCGGCCTGCAGGTCTTGGAAGAGCTGGGACAGCGTGGGAGTTTGCCTCCCACGCTGATTCTGACAACGTTTGATCAGACCTGGGAGCTGGCCCAGTGCGTTCGGCGAGGTGCTCGAGGATACCTCCGAAAGGACGTGACACTCGAGCAGCTGGTGCAGGCGATCCGCCGGCTCGCGTCGGGTGAGACATTCTTCCACCCAGCGTTGACGGAGCGACTGCTCAAGTCGGCGCCGCTCGGTTCAGACGCTCCAGAAAGCCCCGAGGCGCTTACTCCGCGCGAGCTCGAGGTGGTCAGGCTGATGGCCGGCGGGATGTCGAATCGCGAAATCGCCGAAATGCTCGGAGCGGCGGAAGGGACGATCAAGCATCACGTCTCGAATCTGCTGGGAAAACTCGGAGCGCGGGACCGGACGCAGGCGGTGCTTTTCGCGATTGAGCGCGGACTGTTCTCGCAGCACTGATCCGAAAGTGCCACGCGGTCGCTAAGCCTTCGGGCGATGTGTGCCGTGCGACGCTCGTGCACTCTCGAGCAGTCTGATCCCTCATTCCTTGGAGCAAAAATGACCCACCTACTGCTGCACTCGCTTGTCACCATCCAGCTGCTCTCGGCTACGCCCGAGGAGACCCGGTTTCTCGAAGCGATCACCAAGGACGACGTAGCCGCCGTCCGCGCGCTTCTCAAGGAGGACCCCAGCCTCGCGCGACGAGCGAAATCCGCAAGGGGAAGCTCCGCCCTGATGGTCGCGGCCTACGTGATGACCGACTCAGAATACTTCTACCCTCCCGCCAAGAACGAAATCCTGCAGGAAGTGGTGCGCGTAGCCCCACCCACCGACGTCTTCGAAGCGTGCTTGGTGGGGGACTTGCCCCGAGCCGCAGCCTTTCTGGACAAGGAACCCAATGCAATCCGCGGAGACAAGCTGGGCTGGTCGCTGCTGCATGCCGCGGCCTACTCGGGGAACATCGACTTGGTGAAATTACTGATCAGCCGCGGGGCAGTGTTGGATGCGATCGCCACCACCAAATACAAGAACACGCCGCTTCAGACGGCGATGTTGACTGGGCAAGGCGCAGTGGCGCGCGTATTGGTCGAGGCGGGCGCGGACGTGAACCATAAGCAGTGGGAAGGCTTTACCGTCCTTCATGACGCCGCGAGGCAAGGGAACCTGGATCTGGTGCGCTTCTTGATAAAGCGCGGCGCGGACGTCAATGCGCGCATCATCCGCGGAGAGACCCCGGTCCTTTCAGCTCAGAGCCACGGCCATCCCGAGATCGCCGCCGAGCTTGAGAAACTCGCGATGAAGAGAGCGCAATGAAAACATTCTGTCTCGTCGTGATCGCGACCACTGCCATCGCCGGAGCCGCCTTGGCCGCGGACTGGCCGGCCGACGATCTCTGGTACAAGTGTAAGGGTTGCCATGGAATGGATGGGAAGGCGAACACCAAGGTAGGGGTGAAGGAAAAGATCCCGGATCTCTCTAGCCCGAAGTGGCAGATCGAGAACAGCGACGAAACAATAAAAAAGTTGATCGCCAACGGGTCCGAAAAGAACCCGAAAATGAAGGCCTACAAAGAAATCTTCAGCCCGACCGAGATCGCTTCGCTGATCCCGTACATCCGTAACCTAAAAGATAAGTAGCCGCGCGCTACGCGTCCGGAGGGTGGCGGTTGTACCAGTTCGTCGCCTGTTCATACGCATGGGCGAGACGCAGCACCATCGCATCGGCATGCAGTGGACCCGTGATCTGCATTCCGATCGGGAGCCCGGAGCGGGTGAAGCCACACGGCACGGAGATGGTCGGCAAGCCCAGAACATTAAAGGGGCGCGTGTTGTGCAGCATCTGGAGTTCCTTGCTCCGGAGGGTATCTAGATCGCCGAGGAGCTCGGCAATCGCAAACGAAGGGACTAGCACTGTAGGAGTAATCAGCAAGTCCACGGTGTCGAAGATCTTTGAAGAAGAGCGGCGAATCTGCTCGACGTGCCTCCGGCTCTGAATGTAGGCGGGGGCTGCGACGTCGGCTCCCGCTCGGATTCGTTTTAGCGTTTCCGGTTGATACAAATCGGGCGTCTTGGACACGTATTCCTGATGGTACGCGTACGCTTCGCCAGGCAGAATGCTCTTAATCGGGTCTATGATTGACGTATACGAGTCCTTGGTGGCCAGCGGCCCGATGTCGCGCTGGCTCGCGGTGAGTTTTTTCAGAACCGCAAGTGCGGAGTCCAGCGCTGCCTGGATGTCGGGATCAAGCTTCTCGTAGAAGTAGGCACGCGGAATCCCGAGCTGCAAACTGGAGGTCTCGACCTTGAGAGCCCCTGCGTAATCCGGAACGGGAAGGTTGGCGGTGGTCGCATCATCCGGATCGTAACCGGCGATGGCTTGGAGCATTAGAGCCGCATCCTTGACCGATCGGGTCATCGGTCCGACATGATCCAAGGACCAGGCGAGTGGCACGACGCCCCGAAGGCTCACGCGTCCGTAGGTTGGTTTGATCCCGACAATGCCGCAGTACGCGGCGGGTTGGCGGATAGAGCCTCCGGTATCGGAGCCGATCGCGCCATAGCAGAGCCCCGCGGCCAGGGCCGCTGCGGATCCGCCGGAAGACCCGCCAGTGCTGTAGTCCGTTCCCCAAGGATTTCGAACCGGACCAAACGCGCTGATGACCGAGCTGCCACCATACGCGAACTCATGCATGTTGTGCTTGCCCAGGAACACAGCCCCAGCCATCTTGAGGCGGCGGACGACTTCCGCATCCTGGGCCGGCACGCGATCCTTGAAGAGATTGCTGGCAGCGGTGGTGCGAACGCCCGCGGTGTCCACCAAGTCTTTGAGCGCAATCGGGATTCCATGGAGCGGGCCTTTCCAGCGTCCGCGATTGATTTCGGTTTCCGCGGCGCGCGCCTCCGCCAATGCGGAATCAGCTGTGATCAGGATGAAGGCGTTCAGCTTGGGATTGAGCTGTTCGATTCGGCCGAGACACGTTTTGGTCAGCTCGACCGGGGAGATCTTCTTGGCTCGTACCAGTTCGGACGCCGCAGCCAGAGTGAGCGTCGAGAGATTTGCGGTCCCTCGCGCTTTCCCGGAAGGCGATTCGGCAAATGCAGTGATTCGCGGGAGTAACGTTCCAGCCGCCCCCGCCACGACGCTCTTTACGAACGACCTCCGGGATAATCGCGCTACGCTCATTGTGCCCCTCCTCGCGCGCAACCTCTATGGCACGGAAAGGCGCGAGGGCCAAGCGTCACGCGACCCGGGTCGCTGACGGATTAGGACTTGAGATTGTCCTGAAGCTTCTGCGCCATGCTCAGGTGCTGCTTGAACTTGGGAAGCAATTTGTCGATCAGACTGACCATCTCGGTATCGTTGATTTGCGAGCGGGCCCGGGTGAGCTCGTCGATTGCCTTCTGATGACCGTTCACCATCGCGCGAGCGAATTCCCGATCGAACTCCGCGCCCTTGAGGTTGCGGAGTTTGTCGATCGTCGCGTGGTGCTCGGCCATTTCGTTCACGTGCTCACTACCGGCACCGCCAATCCCAGTGGTGCTGTGCGCGTATTCGCCGGTCGGACTGCCGGCCGCCTTCGATTGGCGCTCGTCCTGACGCATCTGGTGGAGCCTCGCCATCTGCGCACCTGAGGGAAGATCGATGTTCTTGCTCTGAGCGAGTGCCACTACTTGCTCATCGGCCTTCGAGTGATCCGCAACAATCCGATCGGCGAACTTCTTCACCGCGTCGGAACTGCTGTTTTGCTTTGCCAGGTTTGCCAGTTCGATCTCGGCCTGGTTGTCGTGATGGATTTTTCCGAGCAGCAACGCCTCCCTGCTTGGCCGCGTGGCGGCCATTGTATCGGTCGCGGCCGTGCCGGTGGGCGGCGCCTTCATGTCAGTCGACGGCGACGACGGCACGCTGTCGCGCGATTTCGGCATATCGGCTGAGCTTGGGGTTTGCGAATACGCTGGCCAACTGAGCAGGGCACATCCTGCAGCGATCAACAAAGCTTGTTTCCACATCATCAGTATCCTCCAGTTCGGTACACCAAAGCTGGACGCTGTGCACCGAGATCACAAGCGGGACGAGCTTGACTCGCCGGTCACGCGACCCATAGCCCGTGCGCTCGTGCGCCCACCTGAGGAGCCTCGAACCTCGAGGAGATTCAAGGCCTGCGCGATCCTGCAACGGGCTGTGGCAGGCCTCGCGACGGGCTAAAGGCGGCTGCCTGAGCGCCTGTTTGCTCGCCCGCGGAAGTCGAGAGGTGAGCCGTCAAAACGGCTGCGCCCCTTATGCCGTGCGCTCCAGCTCGTTGCGCGTGCCGGTCACCGGGTTCAACCAAACGACTTGCCAGTCCGAACTCGCTGGGCGGAACATCCTGATTGTGGTGCAATATCAACTCCTTTGGCGTTGCGATTTCACGCACGTTAGGTCTGGTGGTCGCTTCTGACTTGGTGAAAATTGCTCTCGCAACCGCCCTGCGTTGATCCGCTGAAAGCCCTGCTGGCCTTCAAGTCGAGTTCCGGTGGCGCCGGGGGGATCGCGGCGCGCACCGTGGCGAGCGGCGCTGGCTGGGAGGTGCTGGATCTGCTGTGTACCTTCGGCCCCAGCGATCGGCGTTTTGAGGAGCAACACCAGTCGATGTCGATTTCGGTCGTGCTGGCGGGCTGCTTCACCTATCGCTCGGAGCGCGGGCGTGAATTGCTATCGCCCGGCTCGCTTTTGCTGGGGCAGGCATCTCGCCTATTCGAATGTGGCCACGAGCACGGCGATGGAGACCGCTGCCTCTCATTTCAGGTCGCTCCGTGGCTCTTCGAAGAAATCGGGCGGGACGCGGGCGTTTGGCACTCTTCGTTTTCGAGCACCCACGTTCCACCGCTTCGGTATTTAGCGCCGCTGCTCGCCCGAGCGAGGCTCCTCGCAGATGGGAGCGGAGAGGCCGAGGAGCTGGTGCTGGAGCTTGTCGCAGCCGTTCAACGACACACGATCGATGCTGTCGACACGCCAGCAGTTCCGGTGCGCGATCAACGCCGGATAGGTCCGGTCCTACGGCTCTTGGCGGAACGGGTGGAGGCGCGACATACGCTCGCGGACCTCGCGCGATACGCTGGACTGAGCCGCTATCATTTTCTGCGGACCTTCAAGTCGGTGACGGGTATCACGCCACGCCAGTGGCTAATCCGCGCCCGCTTGCAGCGAGCCGCGCAGCTGCTCAGAAGCGGCTCCACTCCGGTGACCGAGATTGCGTTCGAGGCCGGGTTCGAGGACTTATCGAACTTCATCCGAACATTCCGTCGGGAATTCGGCCTTTCGCCGAGCCACTACCGAAACCACCGAACCCGAGCGACTCCTTGAACGCGAACCCGCTTTCCTTCGTACTGGTCGCTTTGCTGTTCAGTCAGACCCCATCTGCCCAACCCCGGCGCTATCGGATCGTCAGCGAAGCCGAGCCGGGCAGGGGCATCACCGTGCAAGTGCCATACAGTTTCGGCACCCATCAAGTCGCCGCCCATCAAGTCGAAGGCGAGATTCAGATCGATCCCGAGAGCCTGCGAGTGCAAGGAGGGCTCTTCCGGGTGTCGATTTTTCAGCTCAAGAGCGACGATCCCCAGCGCGATTGCCACATGCGCGAAGGGCTGGGCCTGGACTATTCGCGCTCGCGCTTTCCAAAAAATCACGTCTGCGACGCTCAGAACCGGCTACCCAGCCAAGGAAATGACGCGGTCGCCTTTCCATACATCGAGCTCCGCATCACCAGCTCGCAGACATTGGATGACCCGCGGCTTCTCAATCAAGGCAAGGAGATCCGAGTCGCCGCGAGCGGGACTTGGATGATTCATGGGGTTAGGCGCCCCGCGAGCCTTCAACTCACTGCATCCGACGACTTGAACGGTGCGTTCCGCGTTCGCGGTCGACAAGCATTTGTGCTCGGTGACTTTGGAGTGGAAGTCAAGTCGGCCAGCGTTGTGATTTTTTCCAGCTCGCTCCGAGGCGAAGCGACCGCAATCTTCAATCTGCGCCTGGAGCCGGCACCCGCAGGCTAGAGTCGCCGCCTGATGCGGTCCGTGCTCGATGGCGGAACCGCGCTACTGCGTCGCTTCGTGATGTCCGTGGTGCTCCGGCTGGTTCTCGTGGGCGGGATTCGGCTTGCTGCTCGCGAGGATGGTGACGCTGTTGCGCGCGCCTTGAATCTTCGCCACGGTTCGCGCAATACCGGCGTCGTCAAACTCGATGTGAAGTTTGTAGGCACCGGCGGAGTCGATCCCACGGTATTCCCAGACCTCCTGTAGATCGCGGTGCGGACAGCCGCAGTACGATTCGCCGTAGTTGGTGGCCCGCCACGGGACCCCGAGCAGTGCCCTCACCTGGGCCTGGGTGAAGCTGCCGACCTGAATTTTGGAGGACTCCTCGGCGGGGTCGCGCCGCTGAGCCGGCCTCTCTGTGGCGCAACCGGAAATCAAGCACAGCACCAAAGCCGCCGCCGATCTGACGTGTTTGGATTTCATCGCTTCAGTGTTCAGCCTGAGGCTTTCCCTCATATTCGACGATGTCGCGCGCGTGTCCGGTGAGCCTGAGGATGTGCATTCCCGTGCCGGCTCGGTCAACGATGTAAATCAGCCCTCGGCCGTCCAGTTCCACATTGTTCGTCTGGATCGCGTTTCTGCAGACGGTGCCTCCATCCCCGTAGTTCACGCAATTGGCGATGGTGTTCTCGTTCGGGGCAGGAATGAAATAGGCGACCTCCTGCGGGACGAAGGGATCTCGGATATCCCAAACGCGGACGCCGGCGTTGAACCAAGAGATGATCGCGAGCTTCCCGTAGTAACGCGGATAGAAGGATTCGGTGACGGCATGCGCGCCGAAGCGGCCACCCTTGTTGCAGAAGTCTCCCGGGAATTGCGGCACCCGGAGCGTCGAAATGGGGAACGGCGTGCTCTCGTTGGTGATGTCCATCAAAAACGCCAGGTGCGGGCCCTCCCCGAAGCAGGAGTTCGCACCCGCCTCGGAGACCACAATCAGGATGTCGCGCTGGTTGAGTCGTGTAAAACCGCGGCGAAAGCCGGGGACGGGCACACCGTACACCGGGAAGGCGCTGTGGCCTCCTTGGTCCGGGGACAAGCTGATGTACCCGAGATGGGGTGAGAGCATTTCTTCGGTCGTCGGACGGACCGGATCGGAGAAGTCGTGAAGGACCTTGTCTCGGTCGACGATTTGAACCAGCCCATTCGCCCCGACGCCATAGGGCATGTAGATCCGATTCTTCGCCGACCCCGCCGAGATCGGCCCGTGGACTCCTGGAGGCGGATTCACTGACCCAATGTAGATTCCGGTTGCATCCGGCTCCTGACCGACCGCTCCGAAATCGCGAATGTAGACCGGATGAGCCGGATCGCTGAGATCGTAAATCTTGAGGTGCTGATTCGAGCCGCTCTGGTGCCATCCTTCTTTGACTTTGTTCGCAACCAGATAGGCGATGCCGGTGTCACACTCCCACCAATTCTTGTGGGTATTGCTCAGTCCACCGACGATCGTGGTTATCAATGTCGGGTTTCTCGGGTCGGTGACATCATAGATTTCGTGCGACACGTCCGGACCGGCGTTCCCGTGGGTCCGCAACAGGTACCACTTGCCGCGCTCGCCGCGGGGCAAAACGCTTCCACTGCACACGTGCACCATTTGGGAGCCCGCGGTGTCGAGTGCGCCTCCGGGCCCGGGGATATGTGAGAGGTAGCGCGCATTTCTGAAGTCGGTAACATCGATGATCGAGGTGCCGTTCGACTCCACTTCGCCGGTCAGCGGGTTGAGGGCGGTGCCCGCGTGATGACCGATGTATGCAACTTCTCGCCGGTCCTGGTGAATGATCAGAGGTTGATAGGCGGATCTGCCTTGAAGATCGCTGTAGCCGACCAGCTCCATGTTCCATTCTGACTGCTCATCCCAACCTCGCGGTGCGGGAGCAACCTCGATATTGCCGCGGTTGCTTCCGGTGAAGCGCACCACCGGGATGTCGGGTCCATTGGGCGGATAGCTCTGGGCCATGAGGAAATGAAGCCCTGCGGCGAGCAGCAGCAAAGAAAACAACCGAAGGGTCCAACTGCGTCTCGAATTCGCTGTAGCCATACTGCCCTCCCCCGAGATGTGGTGCGAGCGTGGCAGCGAGCGTGCCCTAGCCCTCGCACTCTGTGTTGACGAGTTTGCGCGATACCGGGTCCCCCGCGTAGGCAGCGACTTCCCCGTACCGCCGCCCAGACCGCACCCGTTGTGCGCCCCGAGGGAAAGGGTGTCAAGGCCAAAAATGTATCGCGACGTACCGCGTTACTTGGGGCAGGGGGCGCCCGCGTCTATCCAGGTTTGAAACTTGCTCACGAACTCGGCGTGGGGGACGGACACGGGCTTCCGACCGATGCCGGGATTCCAGCCCCACAGGACCAGCTGGTCACTGCTGATGTGCTCGAACATGGCTGGGAGATCCCTGCCGCCGGTGGCCTTCTGGTTCTTGATCGTTCGGCAAAGCTCGCCGCTCGAGAGATGGATGAACACCATTTTGGTTTTCGGAGGCGGCAGGCGCCAGTTCGGAGCGCCAGGAGGCATGTGAGCCCCGTAACTGGCTGGTGGGTTTTTCTCGAAATGACAGGTTCCGCAGCCCAATCCAACGGCGCCTCGACCATCGGTTCCGCGCTTGACGTTCTGGGCATGCGGCTTGCCCTCGTCGAACTGCAAGGGCGCATCGGTTGGGATGTGGCAGCTCTGACAGCGCGGATGTTGCAGCACCGCCCGAATCGTCTCGAATGCCGCGATCCCTTCTGCGGTCGAGGCGTTCGAGGTCTGAGCTGGCACCGAGCGCGCAATTCCGCTTGCGAACAGCATCCCGCCCAAGGCCGCGGCACTCCATCCCAGGATCGACATACGATTCTTGTTCATCGCGGATCTCCCGTTCTGAGCCTAGGCCGGTTCGCCGAGCCGCAGCGGCAGACGGCGGAGGCGCTTTCCGGTCGCGGCGAAGACGGCGTTGGCAACCGCAGGCGCAACCGGTGCAACACCGGGCTCGCCGATACCGCCAGGTTTTTCGGAGCTCGGGACGATGTAAGCCTCGACCCGCGGCATTTCATGCACTCTCAGGAGTGGATAATCGTGGAAGTTGGACTGCTGGACGCGGCCCTCCTTGAACGTCAGCTCTCCGTAGAGCGCAGCGGAGAGTCCGAAGACCACTGCTCCTTCCATCTGCGCCGCGACGCTCGCGGGATTGACACAAATGCCGCAGTCCACCGCGCAAACCACGCGATGAATATTGAGCTGATCACCGGTCACGGAAACCTCCGCCACCTGAGCGATGAAGCTGCCGAAGGATTCGTGAACCGCAATCCCCCGATGGTGTCCCTTGGGAAGGGGCTTGCCCCAGCCCGCCTTCTGGGCGGCGAGGTTCAAAACCCCGAGCGGCCGCGGATGCTTTTTCAGCAACCGCCGCCGGTATTCGACGGGGTCCTTTTTCGACTTGAGCGCGAGCTCATCCACGAAGCTCTCCATCACGAAGGCGGTATGCGAATGGCCCACCGATCGCCACCAGAGCACTGGAATGCCCGGGTTGGGAGAGTGCAGATCGACGAGGTAATTGGCGGTTGCCCTGACGTAGGGCGAATCGGCCGCGCCTTCGACCGAAGTCAAGTCCACCCCATCCTTGACCAGCATCTTCTCGAAGAATGTTCCTTCCAGCAGGGACTGTCCGACGATCGTCTGTCGCCAGGCGACTGGGAATCCATCGCTGCCCAGACCTACGCTCAAGCGGTGCAACCACATCGGCCGGTAGAAGCCACCGCGCATGTCGTCCTCGCGAGTCCAGACAACCTTGAGGGGCATCCCCGCTGCCTTCGCGACCTGGACCGCCTCAACCACGAAATCGCTCCTGGGATTCGCCCGACGTCCGAAACCGCCGCCGAGGAAAGCGGTATGAATCGTCACCTGTTTGGGGTCCAGGCCCGCGACCTTTGCCGCGGCGGCCTGGTCCGGGCCTTGAAACTGGGTCCCGGTCCAAATCTCACACCTGGCTTGCTCGCCGCTGCCGACGAGTCTGACGGTACAATTGAGTGGCTCCATCGTCGCGTGCGCGAGGTAGGGTACCTCGTATTCCGCTTCCAACTTCGACTTGGCGCTGCGCATCGCCGCATCGACGTCCCCCGCCATGGCGGCCTTCGCCCCGGGCGAGCGGCTCAACGCGCGCAGCTCCTCTCGCATTTTGTCGGTATCGAGGGTCGCTGCCGGGCCGAGATCCCAATCGATCTCGAGCGCGTCGCGGCCTAGCTTCGCGGCCCAGAAGTGCTGGGCGACGACCGCCACGCCCGAGGGCACCTGCACCACCGTCGCGACCCCGGGCACCGCTCTGGCCTTCTCGGCATTGAACGATTTCACTTTCCCGCCGAAAACCGGCGCGCGTGCCACCAACGCGGTCATCAGGCCTGGGAAGCGAACATCCATCCCAAATTGCGCCCGGCCGGTGACCTTCTCCGGAGAATCGAGCCGTTTGGTTGGCTTACCGATTCGCTTCCACTCCTTTGACGTCTTCAGCTTTACCGACGTGGGAGGCGTGAGTTGCTGCGCGGCCTCCGCCAGTTTCCCATACGAGAGCTTTTCGCCGCCGTGGATGACGAATCCGTTCTCGGTTCGGCAGCTTTGCGGGTCCACGCCCCACTGCTTCGCGGCCGCCTGGATCAGCATCTGCCGCGCGAGAGCACCGACCTGCCGATACCGATCGTACTCCGACCAGGTGGTGGTCGATCCGCCCGTCATCTGCAGGCCGAAGGCCGTATGTGCGTAAACCGGCTCGGCCGGCGCGTGCTCGGCGTGAATCCTCGACCAGTCGCAATCCAATTCTTCGGCGAGCAGCATCGGCAGGGTCGTCCAGATGCCCTGGCCCATCTCGGAGTGGGCGAGCAGGACGGTGATGGTCTCGTCGGTTCCGATGTGGAGGAACGCGTTGGGCGGGGGGAGTTTGGCCGCCGGCTGCTCCTGCGCGTGCAGAAGCGAAGGCAAGGGCAAGTAGAAGCCAATGAAAAGACCTGCGGCGCTGCCGGCTGATGTCTTGAGAAATTCCCGGCGAGTCAAATCGGTCATGCCGTTCATCGCTCATCCTCCCGCGATCTGTGAGGCTCGGCGCACCGCGGCGCGGATGCGCTGGTAGGTGCCGCAGCGGCATAGGTTCCCAGACAGAGCAGCGTCAATCTCGGCGTCAGTCGGCTTGTGATTGACTCTCAACAGAGCTGCCGCCGTCATGATCTGCCCGGGCTGGCAGTAGCCGCATTGGACCACGTCCGTTTCGATCCAGGCGCGCTGTACTGGATGCAGGCCGTCGGTTGACAAGCCCTCAATCGTCGTCACCGCTTTGTCACCAACCGAGCCGACCGGTAGCACGCAAGAGCGTACCGCGTCGCCATCGAGGTGAACGGTGCAGGCGCCGCATTGCGCCATCCCACAGCCGAACTTGGTACCGGTCAGCCCGAGCACATCGCGGAGCACCCAAAGCAGCGGCATCTCCTCCGGCGCGCTCACCTCGTGTTCCCTTCCATTGACCCTGAGCTTCATTGCGTTCCTCCCTCGAGCGATTTGCACTAGCTCGGCTCAAAAAGCATTGCCAGCCTTTTTTCCCGAGCCAGAACGAGCGTAGAGTGGTGTTTGCCGGAAAGAGGGGGCAAGCACATGTCTAAGAAAGCGATTCTTTCATTCATCACGAGCGTCAGTTTCGCGACGCTCGGCACAGCGGCGCACGGCGACCTGGTGATCGGTTCGCCTAACACGGCGACGGCCGATCCATCAGTTCCGCGGCCAAACACGAGGCCCTGTGTCGCGCAGCTGTTCACGAATTTCAGGTTTGATGATTTCTCGCCAAGATTATTTCAGTACGTTCCGCCAACGAACTGTCCAGGTCCTTGGCTGAAGGTGGTCTTCGAGGGAGATTTCTCCGTCACTCAAGGCCGCCAGTTTGATCGAACAGCCAATGTCTGGATCGGCGGGACCAACATCTACTTCGGCACGACGTCCGAGCCATCACGCATGGTAAGCCGATCCTGGCACGTCGAACGCGACTTAACCGATTACAGCGCGCTGCTGACGATGGCCCGGCCCGGCGAAATCGTGCTCGGAAATCTCGTCAACCCTACTTACACGGGCGTGATTTTTGGGAGCGCGAACCTCCAATTTTATCCAGTCGAAGATCGGGAGGAGGCGCCGATCTCCGCAGACCTGGTCTTGCCGCTCTCTGCCGGTCCAATCGGGGGAACGGTGTCCTTGCAGACGTCGGCGAGCACGCTCGCGCGGAGCTTCAACTTGCCAACGAATATTGAGCGCGCCTTCCTCGACGTATACGCGCAAAGCCAGGCCAACGACGAGTTCTGGTACACCTGCGTCCCGGACGATGTTGCGGATGAGCTACAGAGCTGTGGAGCGACTGCGTTCCGCGAGGGGGAAATCACGATCGACGGACAGCCAGCCGGAGTCGCTCCGATCTACCCGTGGATCTACACGGGTGGGATTGATCCCTATCTGTGGCGACCGATTCCTAGCGTCCAGACTTTGAATTTCGTTCCCTACCGCGTGGATCTCACGCCTTTTGCTGGCCTGCTCAGCAACGGCCAAGCCCATGAGATTGCCCTCAGGGTGCACAACGCTAATCACCGCTTCGAGGCGACGGCATCTCTGCTGGTTTACCTCGATCAGGGATCGAACCGCGTCACCGGCGGGCTGACGCGCAACACGATCGGTCCGGGCCCGATGCCGGAGGTTCAGGAGGATCTCACCAGGACGCCCGACCGCATCAGTGGAACAGTGACTACTCGGTCTTCTCGGGTATTCACGGTCGCGGGCTTTGTAAACACCTCCCATGGCACGGTCCGTACGGAAATCGAGCAAGCCATCAATTTCTCGAACCTCCAAGAGTTCAATATTACCGCTTTGGTCTACGTGCAAAACATCGTCCAGACGACGAGCATTTCGACTCTGACGACGATCCGTGGCGAGGACGACGAAGGGAATCGCGGCGGGCACCGAACTGAGTCCAAGCAGTTCGAATGGCCGCTGACGATCGACTTTTCGTTCATCACCAACCCCGACAACTCTGGCTCACAGAGCACGTCGATCCATCAGGAGTACAACAGTCGCGAGCGCGTCACCGGAGAAGACCGCAGGGCTTTCTTCAGCGAAACCTCCAATGTCGTGACGCCTGCCGACACGCTCTTCTTCGACTCGCACGGTGCAGTTACCGGAAACGAAGGCCAGCGTAACTCGCAGAGGTACTTCTCCCGGGACTCCACCGGTGCTTGCTACAGTCGAAGGATCGCTGCTGCGGACGGCGTGCTTACGCTGATTCGAGATGGCGAGGGATGCGAAGACAGATGCAGAGACGGCGAGAGGTGCGGGGGCGAATAAAAGGGGGATGGTGTGTCGGACTCGACCTCGGAGGTGGCGAGTCTTTTAGAGGCGTGGCGCAACGGGGATCCCACCGCGCCCACCAAGTTGATGCCCCTCGTCTATGACGAGCTTCGGCGCATCGCGCGCCGCTACATGGCCAAGGAACGGACCGGCCATACGCTGCAAACGACTGCGCTGGTCAACGAAGCCTACTTGAAGATCGCGAAGCAGCAAGCCGTTCAGTGGAAGGACCGTGTTCACTTTTTCGCGCTCGCCGCCCAGGCAATGCGGCTGCTCCTGGTTGACCATGCGCGACGGCGGGGGCGAGTCAAGCGCGGTGGCGCCCCAGAGTGCCTTTCGCTCGACGAGGACGCCCTGGCGAGCTCCGACAAGGGCGTCGATGTTTTGGCTCTGCATGACGCGCTGGATCGCCTTGCCGCAATCGATCCACGAAAGAGTCAGTTGGTGGAGCTTCGCTATTTCGGCGGGCTCAACGTCGAGGAAGTTGCCGAGGCGCTTGGGATTGCGCCGATCACCGTCAAGCGCGAGTGGGCGAAAGCCAAAGCCTGGTTGTACGACCAGCTTCAAAGCGGGAATGGAGGATGAGACATGTCGATGCAAGCGAGACCTTGGTGTGCCGCAGCGTTGATCGGCGCTTTGTTCTTTTCGATCGATGGCGTTGCCTTTGACAACGGTGAGGGCCATCACCACCACCGCGCTCTGGTCAGAGCGCGGCAGAAGGTTTTTGGAATCGAGAATGTCAACCCCGAGACTGGCCAGGTTCGTGACGACCGCGTCATTTTTTCTTGGCTCACCAATACAACCTATGGCGTGTCACTGAAGGGGAGGGTGTTTCTCCTCGACTCGTATATCAATCGTCTGGAGCTCGAGCCTGGGCGAACGCCGCTGACGATTCAGGATCTTGTGGATTTGCAACCGGGCGCGATCCTTTTGGGCCATGGCCATGGCGATCACGCCGACAATGCCGCCTACCTGGCCAAGATGCTGGACATCACCATTTACTCAAGCCCGGAAACCTGTGACGTGATGCAGCTGGATGCGGCCAGGATCTTCGGCGAGGGGACCACCGTGGACTGCGTGGGCGTCGTCTCGCGTGGCTCGCCTCCGGGCGCGGAAATTGTCACGCTGGACTTTCTCGAGCCGTTCGCCTGCGTCACGGTCTTCAAACACCTCCACTCCGGACGCGAGCCGACCGATCCCGATTTTCCATTTACTCCGGTCGACAACATCGCCGATCCGCGGGATGCGGACATGTTTCCGGTCGGCACGCCACTTTGGACCGTGTTGGATCTGCGCACCACTGGCTTTGGAGGTACCGCCGGACCGATCAGCTTGTTCTATCAGTTCGTGATGCACGAGGCGCCGCACTTCACATTCGTCTGGCACAACACCACCGGCCCGCTGAAGGAGGAGGACCCCGCACTGTTCGACCTGATGGATACGTTGCCGAAGACCGACGTCGAGCTCGGTTCGATCGTCAGTCTCGGTTACGATACCAACGGCGTTCGCGACGAGGTTTATTACAACGTCCACATCCTTCCGAAGATCTACATTCCAGGTCATATGACTGATGTCGCTCTGCCAAGCTCATCGCTGGAGTGGAAGGTTTCGTACCTGAGGACCCTGGACGCGATGGAGATTCCGCGGAACCAACGGCCCGAAATTCGATGGGTCGTGGATCCGAATGATTATCTGCGCCCGCTCGTTTACGACCCGCGCAATCCTCGCTGGAGACACACGGGCGGCCGGTCGAGCGGCCAATGCCTGAGCCCCAGAAGGTAACACTCCCCTAATCGCATCGGTTCAACGCGGCCCGGCGCGCTCAGCGCTGGGCCCTCGAGGCAATGCGAGCCATGCGTCGACCTCACCGAGCTTGTCCTCATAGCCTTTGCCTTGCTCGCGGTAGAGCTCTTTTGCTCGCCGGGCGAGATCGAGGGCGCGCTTTCGATCACGACCTGACGCGACGAGTGCCCGCGCCAACGTGAACGAAACGTCCCCCTTTTGCTGCGGGCTCACTGCCGCGGCTTCGCAAATTGCCAGCGAGCGCTCGAGCGGAGCAATCGCTTGCGCCGGTACACCCGCAGCGAGTCGCGCCTTGCCCTCGAGGAGGAGCGGGAGGGACACAGTCGCATGCTTTGCGCCGAGTGCCTCGGCGAACACAGCCGATGAGCGGCTCGCGTAACTGATTGCATTATGGAGATCGCCGCGTTGCAGATGGACCTTGGCGATTTCGGCGAGCGCATCCGCAAAACGTGGAGACTTGGGACCGAAGGAACGTTCGAAGATTCCAAGCGAGCCCAGCAGATCCGCGAGCGCCTCGTCGTAGCGGCCCAGCTTCCCGAGCGCGACGCCGATGTTACCGACCGACTCCCCGATGTATGGACTGTCCGGGGTGAGCACCGCCTCGCGAATGGCCAGCACCCGCCGATGGATCGGCAGCGCTCCGGCCGCGTCACCCAGATCGGTGCGAGCCGCGGCCTCATTTGAAAGCGCCATTGCGACCAGGGGGTGCCGAGGCCCCAGGCCGCCTTCAAAGATCGTGGCTGCTCGGTGGAACTCCTCGAGCGCCTGAGTGTAGGCGCCCAACGCATAGTGCGCATTCCCCAGGTTGTTGAGGGTCTTCGCTACTTCGAGATGATCCGCCCCAAAGGTCTGCTTACTCAGCGCGATGCTCTGCTCGGCCAGTCGGGCCGCCTCGGTGTAGTTTCCCTCCTTCCGGAAGATGCTGCCGATCACCCGCAGGCAGTTTGCCTCGAGTGCCTCATGGCCGGATCCCAGGGATGCTATCGCGGCCTGGCCGTAACCCCCCCAGCGATGGCCTTCCCCTAGCCGCGTTCCGTCGAAGCTCACGACCCAGGCGAGCCGGACCAATCCGTGGGCAAGCGCTTCCTGATCGCTGCTCGCCAGCGCGGCTCGGACCGCCTCGTCGAGCAACGCCTCGGCGCGTTTTGACTGGTTGCCTTCGAGCGGCAACTCGAGCGCCAGGAGCGCTTCGGCGAGAATGGCGCTATCGCCGATCTGGCGCGCGGCCTCGACCGCCTTTTCGGCGAGCGGGATCGCGTCCTTGTATTTTCCGGCATCGGTTAGCGCCTTGATCTGCGCGAGATCGCTATGGACCTCTTCGACCTGCTTGCGCGCCGCCGGCGACTCCGGCCGTTTAGCGCGAGCTGTCAGCGCGGCGGTATCCGCGCAGGTGGAGAGCGGGGTCTGCGCTTGGGCCGCCTGAACCGCGTTTTCCACAACTTTTGCGTCCGCCTTGGCGAAGACGTCCACCAGCGCTCGGAGCTCCTGACGGCGACGATCTAGGCAGAGCATGCGTTGATCGAGAAGTGCTGCGGACTGCTCCCCGCGCCGGTGCGTCGCCTCGCACGCATCCTGGTACATGTCGAGCCAACCGGCAGCGTACTTGTCGAGGGCACTTCTCGCACGCTCCCAGACGTCCTGGGCATAGGGCAGACGGGTGGCGAGAAAAGTGGTTTGCGCCTGTTGCCGCCGATTTTCATCCCAGACGCCGGCGAGCTTCGCTGGCCCGCCGCGGCACAGCTGAAGCGAGCGCTCTCGCACCGCCACAAGGGTCCCAGCAGCAATGAGCGAGAGCGCGAAGACTCCCGCGACGCTCGCCCAGCGTCGGCGCGTCTTGGCTGGGTCCCGCCCCAGCGCCTCGAGCAGCGCGTCCATACTGGGATAGCGGTTGCTGGGATCGGAGGCCAGGCCGCGCAGGAGCACGCCGCGCAGCCAAGGTCGCACGCGCGCACTCGATGGAGGGGGCCGAATCTTGCTCTCCACGACAGCGGACGCGACTTCCTCGATCGAGTTCGCGGCAAAGGGGCGTTCGCCGTAGAGCGCTTCGTAAAGTGCGACGCAGAAGCTGAATTGGTCGGCGCGTGCGTCAATCGTCTTCCCCAACAGCTGCTCTGGCGCCATGTACGCGGGCGTACCCAGAAAAGCACCGCTTCGGGTCAGTCTCGCCTCCAGCTGTCGGGGCGTGGAGAGGCCGCTGGCGACGACTTGCGGCGGTAGCGTCGGAGCGTCCCCGACGACGTCTTCGACGGCCCGCGCCAGCCCGAAGTCGAGCACTTTGATCCGTCCGTCGTTTCCAATCAGCACGTTGTCCGGCTTGAAGTCGCGGTGCACCAGGCCCGCGGCGTGCGCCGCCGCTAAGCCCTTGCCAGCTTGAAGGAACGCCTCCACGATTTCCCGCGACGTGCGCGGCTTCTCTTTCAGCCATCGCGTCAGCGTTTTCCCTTCGACGAATTCCATCGCGATGAAGACTTGCGTGCCGAGCGCGCCGACGTCGTGCACCGAGATGACGTTTGGATGCGACAGGCGCGCCATCGCTTGGGCTTCGCGAAGCAGCCGCGCTTGAGCCGCTCGCGCATTTGACTCCGTGCCGGCTTCCGCCTGCAGCAGCTTCACCGCCACCTTACGGTCCAGCTCCGGATCGTACGCGGCGTACACCACGCCCATTCCGCCACGCCCCAGCTTGTTCAATACGATGTAGCGGCCGAGGGACAAACCGCGACCGATCTCGTTTCGGTTCGTTTGGGTCGGCCGCGTTTGATCGGACTCTGAGCTGGTTTGGGCGGTGGCGATCGCGCTCGCCGCATCGGGCGGCGTTTCGAGAAAGCCGCCCGCGTGCTCATGCGCTCTCAGCAATCGCTCGACTTGCTCTCGCAGCTCCTCGTCGCCCTGGCACGCCTGCGACAAAAACCCGGGTCGCTGCTCCTCGTCCTGCTCCAACACCGCTGTCAGCAACGCGTCAATTCGCTGCCAACGTGCCGGGTCCATTCCCCACCGCTCCGATCTGGAAGCGGTTTTACCCTCCCTGCGGCGGCGAGGCCAAGTTGCGGCCGACGAGCGTGCCTCTAGCTTTCGGTATCCGCGGTTTCCCGCCCGGAGATCGGTACGTTGAAATCCAACGTGCGGGTGTCGTGGTCGGTTACTCCCCGCACCGGAATTCCCGTGCGCGCCGGGAAGGCCAGCGTTGGATCGATCGGGTACCAGCTGCTGAGTGTAGGAGTGCCTGCATTGAACAGCGGGAAGGACTGCGTGTCATAGATAGCGCCGGTGATAAGGTCGATCTGGCGCAGATTGAAATAGCTGACGTAATTGAGAATGAAGGTCATCCGGGCGCTGGTGATCACGGATGCATTTCCCGTATCAATGCGCCCCATGAAAAAGACCCACGGCTGAGTTGGATGGCGGCTATTCGGGTACCACGGCAGCTGCCCGGTGTTCGGCGGCCTGAAAATGGTCCGAGTCTGGTTTCTGGTCCTCTCGCCCGCAGTGGTCCAGGTGCACTGAGTATCGGGCACCGCGTCCCGGACTACGACGATGCCGTCGCCAGCGTCGCCTCGGACGACGAGGTCGCCGGGCTTGCAGCGGTAGGCGTGTGCATCGGCGCGAAAGTGCAATCGCGAGCAGGAGGCGGTGTACGTCGGTCCCGGTGGGCCGAAGGTGTCGCTGCCGGTCCAGGTTTCCTGGATCGTCCCTTGCCAATTGGATAAGGGGGCTCGATTGCTCTCGTGGCCTCGCAACTTGGCGACCACGACTCCGGACGCAGTCGATCCAATTTCCACGACCACCTCATGGGCCGTCCAACTGGTTGGCGTGTAAGACTGCTGGGCGATGGAGACCATGCCCATTACGCTGCCAAAATCGCCGAAGAGGTGCAGCTTACGCTGATCCTCGTCCATCTGCATCCACTTGATGGAGGGAGCCAGGGCGAGTGGCTGGGCGGAATACTGCTCGTAGATGAGGTGGGCCTGCCCGAGTGAGTCCACGTCTCGGCCCGTGTCCTTCAGCCACTGGTAGATATGAGCGGCATTGAAGGGGCGCCGCTTGGGCGTCGCGGGCTGGTAGAGATTCGCGCCGGCGACGCCATCGAAGAACATCGCCGCGACCTGTGCAGCTCCGCCCACGCCGCTTTCCTCGTCCCATCCGAGTACACCTCCGGCCATCGCGCGTTTCAAGTCCTCTCTTAGCCTCTGGGCAGGAGAGCTGGAGGATCCGGTCGAACACCCATCAAGATACGCGATGCTCTGCTGGTGGAACTGCCAGTGGTAATCGCGCACGAACTGGCGGGTAATCGCCCAGTAAGGAGGTCCGCCTTCCGCGTACTTGGCCGGAAAGATCCGAAGGGCCGCCTTGTCCGCGCGGTTGATGGCGCAGTCTGGAGACGCCGAGCAGGGGATGACGATTGGCTCGCCGGTCATTAGACCGAAGACGCTGATGATCGGACTCGTCGGTTGCGGACCGATATTGAGATCCGAAATTCCACCGTGGGTACCGATCCAGAAAACGTCGATGTCTTTGACCTTGCTGCGCAGATCGGCGAGCGATCCGAGAGAGGTGGTGACGGCATAATGCTTGTTCTCAAGCGCTGCCTGGATCGCTGCGGGCGCTTCGCCGCCGAGAGATTGAACATCGATCAGTAGGGCTTGATCGCCCGACGGAAGCTCTTCATCCCCGTCTGCCGGCGACATACCGTTACAGGATCCGCTGAGCGCTTGCTCTGAAGACGAGAGCCCCGAAGGCTGATCGGGCGACACTACCTCGGAAGCGGGCGTTGGGCTGGATTCGATCGGCGCGGCGCGACCCTGCGGCCGGCGCGCCGTCAAGACCAGGTACGGCGTTCCGTTCCGAAGCTGAAGCGTAACGTTGTGGTCGCCGGAGACATGAGTGAACAACACATTGGGAATCTGCCTGAGTTCGCTTGCGAGCGGCGTCGCCCGTTCCGCACGCGAATCCGGCAGTGAAGCACGAAGGCTATCGAGGCGGGTTGCGATTGCCTGATACGTCGCGTCCACCTCTGCGTCCGAGAGCGCTGCACCGAAACGATCCGGGGAGAGAGAAGGAAGGTCACCGCCTGGATCCACGCCGCTGCCGTCGCCGGTCCCGCCCCGACTGCTGCCACCCGAAGGACCGCAGCCTGCGCCAAGAATCACCGCAGAGATCAGAAAAGTGAGCGGCCGTAGCATTTTCAATGGAAGCCTCCTTTTTGGGGATAGCGCCGAACGCGACCAAACGGTCTCATCCGACGTGCGTAGGCGGCTTAGGTCACCGCCGACCCAGTTCGCCGGAAGCATCCAGTCGTCGAATGAGACCGGTTTTTGGATTCTGGCGCTTTGCCGGTTGAACCACTCGCACTGGCTTCGTGCCAGGAGGAAACAACATGAAAAAGATCTCGATGTTTTTGACGTTTGCTCTCGCCGCGTGCGGGGCCGGTAGTCCGGAAGGTGGAAACTCGAGCGTCGGCAACGTGACCGCAGAGGCCGGCGCGGTGAGAGGCGTGGCGGTAGACACTCAAAATCGGCCACTGTCCGGCGCCGAAATCACGGTCTGCAGCACGCCGTTTTACAATTCTTGCATCAACGGCACTACTGGTACAGACGGCTCGTATTCGTTGAGGTTGACCGCGAACAACGTTTGGGTCGCTACCGCTTCGATCATCAAAAGCTACAACGGCGCCACCTACTGCTTACCGCTTGCGGTGGACAACAGCCATAGCTTTTCCAGCACCGATGCAACGATTCGTAACTTCTCCTGGAAGCTGTCCGGTGTGGTGCCTGGACAGATGGACAATCATTCTGCAGGCTCGTACTTCGGTGCGAGCTTGAGCACTGTGTTCGACATGAGCCTGAATCGAAATCAGGTTCGGGTGAACTTTGTTCCCAACGGACCCCTGATCGACGGGAGCGCGGGTAGCTCGTTCAGCGCGATTGCCGGGGACTGGGTGAGCAACTCGATCGGGAACATTCCAATCGGCACGTACACGGTACGGGCAGAATACCTGCAGCCAGGACCGGCGATCCCGCTTCGCGTCTCATTGACCTCCACCGTCACGAACTTGTCAGCTTCGGTTACGGTGCAGTTCCCTCCTGATCCAGGATCGTCGTGCGTTATCGGACCCGAGGCTACGCTGTACATCGCTCCTTAGGTCGACCCCGAGGAGTCAACAACCTCGCGGGTAAGGCTTGCATTTGCGAGTTGATGGCGCTACTCGCGCGGTTCCAAACTCAAACTACAGGAGCCGCTGCCATGGACATGATGATGAAGCCCACCGAACAGCACCGCAAACTGGAGAAGCTTGCCGGCACGTGGATCGGCGATGAAAAGATGTACCCCGGTCCTTGGGACCCGAAAGGCGGTAAGGCCAAGTCGCGGTATACGGCGCGTGTAGACCTCGACGGTTTTTTTGTGATCACCGATTACCAGCAGGAACGGGACGGAAAGACTTCGTACCGGGGGCATGGCGTCTACGGCTACGACACCAACCGCAAGCAGTACGCGATGTTCTGGTTTGACAGCATGGGACCGGTCTCCGCCGAGCCCGCCTGGGGCAAATGGGAGGGCGACTCGCTGACCTTCGAGAGCAAATCGCCGATGGGCCAGGGACGGTACATCTACAAGTTCAATTCCGATGGCACGTACGACTTCCGGATCGAAAACTCCCAAGATGGGAAAACCTGGATGCCCCTCATCGATGGGAAATACCGTCGTGCCTGATGACGCTTCAGGCTCCGACGCTCGATGAAGTCAGGGAGGCCGCGCCGCGGGTTGCGCGAGCGGCCGTGCGGACGCCGCTCGTTCCGCTGAACACCGAGTCGGATGCTCGGATCTACTTGAAGCTCGAAAACCTGCAGCCGATCGGCTCGTTCAAGTTGCGAGGAGCCGCAAACGCCATTGCCTTGGCAAGTTGGGAGCACTTGGCCGAGGGGGTGTGGACCGCGAGCGCGGGCAATATGGCCCAAGGAGTCGCGTGGAATGCGCGACGAGTCGGATTGGGTTGCACGGTCGTAGTTCCCGAGCACGCGCCGGAGAACAAGCTTGCAGCGGTTGAGCGTCTGGGGGCGAAAATCATCAAAGTTCCATTTGATGCTTGGTGGCAAATCCTCATCAGTCATCGTTTCGAAGAGTTACGCGGACTCTTCATTCATCCGGTGAGCGATCCGGCGGTGATGGCGGGAAATGGGA
Organism: Myxococcaceae bacterium; assembly: GCA_036781205.1. Lineage (GTDB taxonomy): Bacteria > Myxococcota > Myxococcia > Myxococcales > Myxococcaceae > DAIQBK01. The sequence goes on along the minus strand of DAIQBK010000010.1, from coordinate 136,976 downwards.
CGATCGGGCTGGAAATCCTGGACGATTTGCCAGAAGTGGAGTCGATCATTGTCCCCTATGGCGGCGGTGGGCTGAGCGTGGGGATCGCCGCCGCGGTGCGGGCGTTGAAACCGGCCGTCAAAATTTACGCCGCGGAGGTCGAAACCGCGGCGCCTCTGGCCGCTTCCTGGGCCTTTGACAAACCTCGTCCCGCGCCCTACACGCCGAGCTTCGTCGATGGCATCGGTGGCAAGAGCGTCCTTGAGGAAATCTGGCCGCTCGCGAAGGCGATGCTCGCCGGCCCAATCGTTGTCTCGTTGAGAGCCATTGCCGATGCCATTCGCATGCTCGTCGAACGCAACCGGATCGTCGCTGAAGGGGCCGGCGCTGCATCGGTAGCCGCAGCTTTGGCCGGGAAAGTCGGGTCTCGACACGTCGTGTGCGTCGCCTCAGGTGGGAATCTGGACAGTTCAAAACTAACGAAGATTCTGAACGGCGAAATCCCGTAAGAATGCCCATTGGATCTTGCGGGCCGTGATGCGTTACCATTCATGAACCGGTGCACCAGGCGCATCGGCGTAATGCTGTGGGTTGCGATCGGGACTGGACCGTCCCCGGCCAGCTTTGCCGCCGCCCCCTTCAAGCGCTTTGATCGACTGAGCGAGGATTTCCGACACGCCCGCGAGCTGCTTCGGGTGCCTGGACTTGCTGCCACGGTTGTCCAAGATGGACGGGTGGTGTGGCACCAGGAGTTTGGCATGGCCGATCTGGAGAGGCGGGCTCCGGTGACAGCCACCACGGAGTTTTGCGTCGCTTCAATCACCAAGACGATGGCGGCGATCGTCCTGCTCCAGATGGTTCACGAAAGGCGGTTGAGGCTGGACGAGCCAATCGCGCGCTATATCGACTCGCCTTCGTTGCCAAAAGCAATCACGATTCGGCACGTCCTGTCTCACACCAGCGATGGAAATCCAGGCGAAGAGTTCTTGTACAACGGGGCGCGCTACGCGCTCCTGAGCAGGGTGATGGAAGCGGTGGGTGAACGGCCATTTCGCGAGCTGCTGAGGTCAAGAATCTTCAAGCCCCTGCAAATGGCCGATACCCTTCCTGGGCTCGATGACGCAGGGTACGCGAGACAGCAAGCGAGGCTGGCCCGTCCCTACCAGCTCAATCGGAAAACACAGCAGATCGGCCCCGGAGCCTTGCCTCAACCGGGGTTGACCGCGGCAAACGGGGTGGTCTCGACGACGCGAGATCTGGCGCGCTATGCGATCGCGCTCGATCGAGGTGTTTTGCTCCCACGACGGGAGGCAGCGCTGATGTCCTCGCCCACCCGCTCAACCACCAATCGCGACCTTCCCTACGGTCTTGGTTGGTTTGTGCAGGATTATCTGGGAGAGCGCATCGTCTGGCACTTCGGGCAAGAGCAATCCTATGGAAGCCTGCTGTTGCGATCTCCGAAAAGTAGACTGACGCTGATCGTACTCGCGAACTCGAATTCGATCAGCGACGCGTTCCGATTGCTCGATGGCGATGCGATGCGGTCGCTCTTTGCATTGTATTTCTTTCGCGATGTGATTGCGCCGCGGCTGAACCTGAGCTCCTTGGCTCGCCGGCAGCTCGAAGGCGATCTCAAGATTGCAAAGGCGCTCGCGCACTTGCACATCGGCCAGATGCCGCGAGCGACCGCGGGGGTGCGCAAGGCGGTCGCAACCGGATCTGTAGAAAGGCGGCCGAATCTTCCGTTGATGTACTTGCTCGTGCAGTTGGGCGAGCCCTCATTGAATCCGATTACGGAAAATGTGGGACTTGCAATCGTGGAGCGGCATCCGAGGCTGCCACCCGCGCTCTTTTTTCTTGCCACCTTCTACCAGCAGAACAATCAGAGCGATCGTGCAATCGAGCTCTTCGAGCGGATCGCTGGGATTCAGCCGCCGTCGGAACATTGGTCAACGTCCCTGGCGTTGGTCGAATTAGGAAAATGGTATCTCGATCGAGATCCACGGCGCGCCAGGGCCTATCTGGAGCGAGTCGTCGACCACGGCTCCAATCAGGACGGAGCACTCGATACCGCCAGGGGCTTGTTGAAGCAACTCAGGGATGGCTGACAAGCCGTCCGCCGCGCAGCCATTCGTCACCAGCCACTGTGACCGTTGCATCGGTGAAGAAGTTCCAGCGCCAGCGTCCGCCGACCACCTTCCCGCCGAGCTCCGTGTTGTCTCCGAGCGAAAGACGGACCACTCCTGCTCCGTATCCGTAGTAGGCCACGAATGGATTTCGTTCGGGCACCGCCAATTCGGGATTGAACCCGAGAGCGAACTCGCGAAAGGCTTCGATTCCCGGTCCCCCTTGCTTGAACTCGGCGAGCACTGCTTCCTTTCCGGATGCAGCCTCCACCTGGCTGACGTGGCCGCGGACAAAGTGAAGCCGCAGGCCGGTGACAGGGCGTCCGTCCCACTGCGATGGTGGAAAGGCGATCACCCCTTCGACGGTCTCCTCGAGCGGCGCGATCCGCAGCACCCCGCAGGGCAACTCTACTTCGCGATCCACGAGCACCACACCCTTGCGCGCGCGAGCCGCAGAAGCATCGCCGTCTTGGAGGTTCGCGGGCCGATCGCCAACCCGGAAGCGCAAGTCCGTTCCGAGCGGAGTGGTGACTCGGGTCTCGCCCTTACGAAGTGCCGCCAGGAAGCGTCGCTCTGCAGCCGCAATCGCGTCGTAGTCCGAGTGCAGTACCGCCCGCTGATAGAGAGCGTCGATCACGTGCGACGGGGGAAGCGGCTGACCGGCCAGTGCAGTGACGCTTGGTGCGCCCCCGCCGTCCCAATGGAAGTGCACCGTCCGTCTCGGACCTCCCTCCTCGCGCAGCAGATCTTGGAGAGCTGCGTATGGCGGATGACGGGGCGACGCTCCGGGCATCATTACCGCTGCATCGACGTCATGGAGCATCCGACGGAACATCTCTCTCGCCGGCCGCGCCGCACGTTCGAGCACTTTCAAGTCCCACGAAGCAGGAACGGGCTCCGCCAGAACGTCGAGGCACCCCAGATCGATGGCCCCAGCCTTTTGCACCGCGTAGCGCAGGTGCGGGACGAGCTCTTCGAACTTCCCGGGATGGCAAAGCAACAGGACCCTCTCGCCGGGTGTCGGCGCGATCCGCTCGACGATCTTCGCGGCGAGTGCAGGATAGTCCAACGTCAGCTGCGGAGGCGACGCCTGAGCGAACGCCTCGGTTTCGCTCAACAGCGCAGAAGCGATCACGAGCATCACCTCCAGGTTTGACCTGAGGTCCATGCTGACCACTTCGCACGATCTTCTTCGCGCTTCAATCGAGACGCATTCCGAGAGGCGCGTGCCCCGCTAACCGACGGGGGCGATCGTCAGCTTCACTTCGTACTTGGCGTTCGCATTGGCGGCCGGCTCGACCGTCACCGTACCGGCCCAGGGCTTACCGTCGCGGCCATCGAACTTCCACTCGGTGCGCGTGTCGGTCGAGTTCACTTTGGTCCACTTGCCCTTGGCGAGGGTGCGGGTGAAATGGTCCATTAGCTCGCGCGGGCTCGGATTATTGGAGGTCGGCCGGATCACGAGCTCCCAGCGATCGGTTCCACCTTGAAAGTTGACGACTTGCCACTTACCGCGGTCATCGACGTCCAAGTCAGGGAGGAGCCGATCCGCCAGCGCAGCACGGGCGAAGCCGGAGTGTGGACGCCAATCGTACTCGAGCGCGAGGGCGACGAGTTGCGCGTATCCTTCCCCGCGCGTCTGTTTGACCAGATGCAGGGCGCCGTCGATTCCCGCGGAGAGCCCGGCGGTAGTCATGATCTTCCCGTTGTCGACGAATCGCTGATCACTCACGACCTTGGTCTTGGGGTAATCGCTTTTCAGCCTGTCGATGTGCCCGGCCGTCGTGGTTGCCGTGAGCCCGTCGAGCAAACCCGCGCTCGCCAGGATGAAGGCGCCATTACAGACCGACATCGTGTGCTCCGTGCGAGCGGCTTTTTCGGTCAACCATCTCAAAACCGTCGTATTTTTTTGCGTGGCTCTCACACCTCCCCCCGGAACTACCAGGATGTCGGGCTGCGGAGCGTCGGCGAAGCTGTAGCGAGGAACGATGGTCAATCCCATTGCGGAAACCACCGGGTCTTTCGTCTCGGCCACGGTGTAGACGTCGAAGTCAGCGGCCCCGAAAACTTCATAGGGGCCGGTGAAATCGATGATTTCCACTCCCGTGAAGATCAGGATTCCCACCCTTTTTTTTGTGTCGTGGTGGTGCGCCGCCTCCGTTCCCTGTTCCACCAGCGGCATGCCGCAGCTTGGACAAACGCCAGGCGCATCGAACACCTGATTGTCGCAGGGCTGGCCGCAAGCTGGGCAAACCCAATGCTTCTTTGCCTTAGCCTCGGCTCGGACTTCGCCCGCGGCGAATGCCCACAATGGAGAGACCGAGAGGAAAAGCACCGCCAGGATTTGGAAGAAATATTTCATGCAGCGAGGATGCCTTCACTGTGCGGCGAGGCACAACGACAACGTTCCCACTCTTTCTGCCAAAGCGTGAAGGTCGGGGCGTGAGGTAGGAGCTGGGGCTCCTTGCGTGAGCGTGTCCAAAATGCAGTGCACGCTAGGCAAGCAACCGCCCGTGCAATCTCGATTCGGAACTCGAATTTCGAGCCGGAATGTGTCACTTTGCGAACATGAAGTTCTGGAATAATGTCGAGAAGCCGGTGCCCACTGGGGAGTCAAGCGCCAAACCGACGCCAACGCTCCCCGAACAAAAGGAGTCCGATTCCATGGCGATGTTGAAGCGCGACGAGCCTTCGTACAACACCGGCGCACCGAGCGACCTGCTCCTAGGGAAGGGAGCCCGGTTCGAAGGCAAGCTAAGTTTCGAAGGGACCATTCGGCTTGACGCGAGCTTCGTCGGCTCGATCACCACCAACGACGTGCTGGTGGTCGGCGAGCACGCTCGGATCGACGCCGATATCGTCTGTGGCACGATTGTCATCCACGGCGAGGTAAATGGGAACGTCAAGGCGAAGACCGCGGTGGAGATCCACCAGACCGCCAAAGTACGCGGTGAACTGGAAACCCCCTCGTTGGCAATCGACAAGGGTGCGCTTTTCCAGGGTTCCGTCCAGATGGAGCCCCGCACAAAAGCGGCGTCGCCGAAACTCAGTGCAGCCTCCGCCCAAGCTGCTTCCGTAGACGTGGATACCTTCGCCGCTGCTGCCCGAGCTTCGGACGCAAGACCCACATCGGCGGCGACGAAGTAGCGACGGTTTCGTCAGTTCAAATTCAGATCCCAGGCGCTGCGGCCGTGGGTTCCGACGCGAAGAATCCCGGTCGAATGTAATTTCATGCCGACCACCGGGACGATCGGAAGGCCGGCGCCCAAGGGAAGCCATTGGCCAGGTGCCTGCAATGAATACACTCCGATGTCGGTGGCGACGTAGAGCCCTCCGCGTGCGGAGTCGATCAACACATCATTGGTCGGGATGTTTGGCAGATCACCACTGAGATCGATCCAGGTTCCAGCGCTTCTCTGAAATACATGACCTTGTTGATCATCGATTCCCGAGTAGCCGGCAAGTGTCACGTACGCCGTCGAGGGATCAGTGCCATCCACTGCCAGTGCGGTGATGGGACGTAAGGGTAGACCCTCGCTAATGTCATCGAAGGTCGGCGGATCCGAGAGCGCGTTGAAGCTGACGCTGACTCGGCCGGTAGAAGCGCCCGTGTAGACCACATCCGGGTTGGATGGAGCGACGGTAATCGCGGTGATCGCGTCGCGCGGACCCCCGCCGGAGAGGTCGTCGGAGATCGAGTTCCACAGGGTCGCTCCGTTGCTGGTTCGATAGAGGCGGTAGGTACCAAAGTACAGCCGCTGCGGGTCTATCGGATCGATCGTCAGAGGCGGAATGAACTGGACCCGATCCGCCAAATTGATACCGGCACGCGCTACGAAAAATGATCCGCTCCCTCCGCTCAAGGTGGACTTTCGGATGTCGATGTTCTGGCAGGTGGCGTAGACGATATTCGGCGATTGGTAATCGACCGCGGTCTGCCCGCCATCTCCGCAAGTCACCGACTGCCAGAGCAGGTTGCCGGTGTATTTCTGTGTTTGATTGTCTTGGGCTCCAGCAAAACCAATCGTGGGATCGGTGGGGTGGATGCTGTGCCCGGGATAGAGCTGGGTAATCGCAAGGGTGGCGTTGAGATCCACATGGGGAGAGGAGGGGTCGAGGATGTCTTCGTTGCGCCAAATCCCCCCGTCGCTCGCCGCGTACAGCCGGGCGTCCGCGGCTGAGAAGGCAATCACGTGCAGGTCTACGTGGATACTCTCGCCGCCGCGCGAGCTTGCAGATGTGAAGGACAGGCCTCCGTTCATGCTGATGAACAGCGGGGGAACCGCCCCTCCAGCCATCACCACGTTCGGATTGGACGGATGGACCCGAATCGCGAGATCGTACCAGCATTGACCTCCGCACAGGCTCTGGTTGGACACCCGGTCCCAACTCTGACCTCCGTCCACCGTCTTGTAGATTCCAAGCAAGGCCCCGGAGGTGTTGGGAGGCCCTGCCGCCGCGTAGAGCGTCTGTGCGGTGGAATCGTTTGGGTCGAGCGCGAGCGCCAGCCGACCCACCGCGGTTCCATTGGGCAGCTGCGAGGGCAGCGTTCCATTGATGGATGTCCACGTCTCTCCCGCATCGAACGATGCATATGCTCCATTCGCGGGTGCTCCGTTGTAATAACCCAAGGAGGCGTAGGCCACCGTGCCCGTCGCATCGAAAACCACGTCGATTCCCGCTGCTCCCGGCAACACCGGCATCGCCGTCCAGGTCTCACCGGCATCAATCGAACGATAGATGCCGGAGCGAGGTTGGTTGTCGAGCCCTCGAAAGTAGGCGCCTGCCAGGATGATGTTTGTCTGGAATGGATGCACTGCCAGTGAGCCAATCGCGGCGGTTCCTCGCCGGACCTCGATCACCTCGGCGAACGGCCCTGGGGTATTGCGCCACGTCGCGCCCGCGTCTTGGGACTTGAGGATTCCCGCTCCGTGATAGGAATCGCCCGAGAAGCTGAGCTCTCCAGTCCCCACGTAGACGATATCGGGATTCTGCGGATCGAGCGCGATCGAGCCGGATGCGAGCGCCGGCTGATCGTCGGTCAGTTGGGTCCAGTTCGCTCCAGCATCGGTGGTCTTCCAGACTCCGCCGGTGGCTGCCCCCGCGTAGACGACGCTGGAATCTCTCGGATCAATGGTCAGCGAAACGACCCGTCCGGCCACTATCGAGGAACCGGCCACTGTCGGCCGCGGCCCGATCGAAGTCCAGGTGGCGTCACTCAGCGTTCCCTCGGCCTTCATCTGTGCCAGCTTGGCCCTCAGTTCGTTGGCGGCCTTGAGCCGTAGAGCCGAACCGACCGTTCCGTCCGGCAGCCGACGTTTGCTAAGGAAATATTCCGAGCGCTCGAGGATCCGATCCACCTCGGCTTCGCCCTCTGGCGCGCCAACGGCCGACAGCGCGCAGAGACACAGGCCCAAGGAAACCGAACGGAATTGACTGACGGCGCGCCCACGCATGATGAACCCCCTCCCGATGACTCGGAGGCGCACCCTATCACGACTTTTCGTGGAGCCTATCCTCTAGCGTGGCGATCCGCGACGCCGCCTTGTGCAGGCGTCTACATAATTCCCGGTTGATGTTCTGCAGCAGTAGCAGATACGTCTTCCAGTTCTGTTTGTAGAGCTGATACAGGTCTGCGTTGGTCAACTCGTAGAGCAGGGAATCCTTCTCCGCGATACAGCTGAAGGGCCTCGGCTCCATGTCGATCAAGGTGGTTACGCCAAAGTGGTCGCCCGGACGCATCATCAACAGGCGTACCGGGCTGCCATCAGGACAGCACCGTTGGACGATTAACTCGCCGGTGCGCACCAGATACATCGATTTTCCACAGTCCCCTTCGGCGAAGACCGTGGTTCCGGCGGGATAGCGGTGCTCCTTGAGCAAGCCCATCACCTGATCAATGACGCTCGCATCCAGACCTCCGAAAAAGGAGGTGCGCGAAAGAAAATCGCGAAGGTGCCCGGGATGTTCTGAGACACTGCCCATCGATGCCAACATATACCCTGTCAAGACAATTGGCGTCCCCTTTCAGCGGTCCGCCAACTCCTGTTTTTGGTTCTTGACGTTTTTTTGGTGAACTTTTGAAATGTCAGCCGGGGGAATCATGAATAACTTCTTGAATCACGTGTTGTTTACATCGATTCGACAAATGACGAGCTCTTAACGCGGGTGTGAGCCGCTACCAGGCGGCTCCGGGCGCCCCCACTTCTTCGCCCCTTTGCCGCGTATCGCTGACCTTGGCTGTCGTGTAGAAGGGCCCATGCTCAAGGGGCTGCCGCTGTTCGTCGGTGTTCTGTTCATTGGCTGTTCCACCGCGCCTGTAGTGCCCCCGCGCGCCGGACCGGACTACGATCTGGTGCTCGCCGGGGGTCGCGTGGTCGATGGCACCGGTGCCCCATGGTTTCGCGCGGACGTCGGCATCAGCGGCGACAAGATCGCCGCCGTGGGAGATCTCTCGGGCGCAACGGCGGGCCGCCGGATTGACCTTAGCGAGCGGATGGTGGCGCCGGGTTTTATTGACCTGCTCGGCCAATCCGAGCTGAACGTCCTGGTCGACAACCGCGTCGAGTCGAAGATCCGTCAGGGCATCACCACCGAGATCACTGGAGAGGGCAGCTCCGTGGCACCGCTCAATGACGTGCTCCTGGCCGAGCTGAAGCCCTTTCTGGATCGCTTCAAGCTGCAGGTGGACTGGACGGACCTGGCTGGCTACTTCCGCCGGTTCCGCGAGGCCCGCAGCACGATCAACCTCGGCACCTTCCTCGGAGTTGCCTCCGTACGCAGCCTGGTGCTTGGGCTCGGCGACGTCCAGCCGACTCAACAGCAACTCGACGAGATGCAGAGAGTGACTGCGGTGGCGATGGAGCAGGGGGCATTGGGCGTCTCGAGCGCGCTGATCTACCCTCCGGGCTCGTATGCGCGTATCCAGGAGCTGATTGCACTTGCGAAGGTCGCCGCGCGGTACGGGGGCGTCTACGCTTCGCACATCCGCAGCGAGGCCGACCACCTGCTCGACGCGCTCGACGAGGCGATCACCATCGGCCGCGAGGCGCGCATCCCGGTGGAGATCTGGCATCTCAAGGCGGCGGGCCGCAACAACTGGGGCCGAATGAAGGAGGCGGTGGCACGGATCGAACGCGCTCGTGCCGAGGGTGTCGACATCTCGGCCAACATGTATCCGTATGATGCCGCACGAAACGGGCTGGACAACAATGTCCCGGACTGGGCCCATGCCGGCGGCACGAGCGAGATGCTGGCCCGGTTCCACGACCGGAAGCTGCGCGCCCGGATCAAATCCGAGTTGTGGCACGGCGGACTGGGCGAACAGACTCCAGAGGGAATACTGCTGGTCTCTGCCCTGAACCCCGAGTTGAAGAAGTACATGGGCAAGCGCCTGAGCGAGGCGGCGCGACAGATGGGCAAGTCGCCCGAGGACGCACTGTTGGACCTGGTCGAGGCCGACCGCGGCAACGTCAGCGTGGTGCGTTTTGTGATGAGCGAAGAGGATGTACAGCTAGGACTCAGGCAGCCCTGGGTTGCGCTGGGCATCGATGAGCCCGGACAGGCGGTGGACGGGCCTTTTGGCGAGGAGCTGGTGCACCCGCGCGGATACGGTGCAGCGCCTCGCTTGATTGGGCGCTACGCTCGAGACCTCAAACTGTTCTCGGTCGAGGAGGCGGTGCGGAAGATGACGTCCTTGCCCGCTCGCCGGATGCGCTTGTGGGACCGTGGTCTGCTACGGCCGGGGATGGCCGCCGATGTGACGGTATTCGACCCTGCCAAAGTCCGGGATCTCGCGACGTACGAACAGCCGCTGCGATATCCGGAGGGCGTCGAGCACGTGATCGTCAATGGAAAAGTGGTGCTCGATGCGGGCCGATTGACTGCCGAGCGCCCAGGACGCCCGCTGCTGCGCCGCTAACCGGTGTTTTGCCTCACGAGGTCGAGGCCAGCTCGTAGAGGAACTGCACGTGCGAAAGCGTCGCGCCGTCCATGCCTTGGATTTTCGGATTGGATGACTCGACCAGGTAATACTCGTCCGGTGCATGCGCTCCCGAGCCATGGCCTGTTCCGAAATGGCCCGCGGGAAGCTTGAGGGGATCACCCGTAAACACGTACCCGGGCCAGGAGCCGCCGAGCCGAGGCCAAAGGATCGTCTCGATTCCGTTCTTTCGGTACACCGACTGCATCGCGCGGATCAGCGACGAGTCCGCTGGCGTGGTGTTCGGATCGTATCCACCGGTCATGTTCACTTCAATGTCCCCAAACCCTCTCTTGGCCAGGTGCTTCTTCAGCGCATCGAGCGCGGAGGCCGCAGTCATATTGGGCACCAGCCGCAGATCGAGCTTGGCCGCGGCCCTGTGCGGCAGGATCGTTTTGCCGCCTGGACCGGTGTATCCGCCGACCAGCCCCTCGATATTGACGGTGGGCTGTGAGACCAGTCGCTCTTCTGCCGCGAGGAACGGCAAGTCGTGCACCCAGTGTTTCACGCCGTATAGCTTCTTGAGCGTCGCCTCGTTCATCCTCAGCACCCCATCGGTGATCATCTTCTTCTCCCAGGGATGCAGCGGGCGCGCCGCGTCTGCAAAGTTGTCAATTGCCGGGGTGTTTCCATCGGCCGATACCAGCGTGTGCAACGCTTGCACCAGGTGCCAGGCGGGGCTGTCCACCTCGGCCTTGAGGCTGGAGTGAATGTCGTGACTCGGCCCGCGCCCCCACTTCTCTCCGCTCGAGACCAATTCCACCTCGACGACGCCCTTCGCGCCCAAATGAATCGTGACCAGGCCGTTCGGATCCTGCGAGTTGAACGGCATGTAGATGCCAGCGCACTTGGACAGCGCCGCTCGAACCGAGGGAATGGCAACGATTTGCGGAAAGTGTGGCGAGCCGATCTCTTCCTCGCCTTCGGCCACCATGACGAGATTGACCGGCACTTTGCGCCCGGTGGCCCGGAACGCCTGCAACGCCGCCAAGAAAGCCGCTTCCGGTCCTTTTTGGTTCGTCGCTCCTCGACCGACGAGGACCTTGCCGAAACCCGGCTTGTCGACCAGTCGCCCCTCCCACGGCGGCGAGGACCACTCCGCCGGATCGGCCTGCTTGACGTCATACATGAAATAGAGGCCGACCGTGCGCGGCGCCCCGGCATCGAGGGTAGCGAAGATGCCCGGCACGCCGTCGGTGGGGATGCGCTGGACCGAATCGAAGCCAGCGTCGCGAAAGAGCTGCATTGTAAGCTCGCAGCCCTGGTCGATTCCCTTGTTCTCTGCGGCGATGGTGGGCTGGGCGATCCATCGCTGCAGCATCTTCAGCGTGTCCCCATGTCGCTTTTCGATCTCTGAGCGGAATGGCGCGAGGTCAGCTTCGGCGGTGAAGCCACGCCTCGACAAGGCGAGTCCGGCCGCTCCAAACGCCGCATTGCGTAAGAAAGTTCGTCGATCCATCCAGCGACATTATTAGCTGGCCGGTCGATCGGCTAGATCAGAGTGAAGGGCTCACCAAAAAAATGATTCACACCGAGAAAAACGGCATGGATCAGCTTGACGGCGACGGAGCGCGCGCCCGAAGCTGCCGCGCTTGCATCTCTAGGAAACCAAGGGACCCAACAATCATGAACCATTCACGGGGCACGCAAATCGCGGTGTTATTTTTTTTCGCCGCAACGACCGGAGCGTCCGCCGAAGTGACTCAGATCCGCGCGGCGCAGCAGTACGGGACTAGCTATCTCGCTCTGATGATCATGCAGGACAGCAAACTGGTGGAAAAACACGCCAAGGCGGCAGGACTTGGCGACATGAAAGTGATCTGGGCAAAGCTCGGGGGCCCCGGAGCGATGAACGATGCGCTGCTCTCGGGAGGATTGGATTTCGCCAGTGGCGGCGTGCCGTCGCTGATCACCCTCTGGGCGAAAACCAGGGGCACTCCGCTGTGGGTACGCGGAGTAGGCGCGCTCAACGACATGCCGAACGAGCTGATCACCAACAACCCCAAGGTGAAGACGATCCGCGACTTCGGCGCGAAGGACAAGATTGCGGTGACCACGGTGAAGATCTCCACTCAGGCTTTGCTCCTCCAAATGGCCGCAGCCAAAGAGTTCGGCGAGGCCAACTACGAGAAGCTCGACCCCTTAACGATCTCGATGCCCCACCCCGATGCGATGGCTGCGCTGCTTTCCGGCAGTGGCGCGATCACCGCGCATTTCGCCTCGCCGCCTTTCCTCTATCAGGAGAAGGCGAAGCCGGGATTGCACTCGGTAATCAGCAACTACGACATCGTCGGCGGCAAGGCCACCTTCAATGTGGTCTGGAGCACGAGCAAGTTTCACGACGCGAATCCAAAGGCCTATGCGGCGTTCGTTGCCGCCTTTGAAGAGGCGAACAACCTGATCGTCAACGACAAGCGCGCCGCGGCGGAAGTCTACAAGCGGATGACCGGCACCCATGATTCGATTGAGGAGCTGGTCAAGCAACTGAGCGATCCTGAGGTGGAGTTCACCTTGACTCCACATCAGACGATGAAGACCGCTGAGTTTCTGTTCAAGACCAAACGGGTCAACCAGAAGCCTTCGGACTGGAAGGAGCTGTACTTCCCGAACGTCCACAACCGGCCCGGGAGTTAGCTGAGCCATGCCAGAGCCATTGCTCGACGTCCGCGGCGTGACGCTGCAATACAAAACCAAGGATCATCTGGTCACCGCCACGTATCGAGTAAGCTTTCAGGTGTTCCGTTCGGACCGGTTCGTGATCCTCGGCCCCTCTGGATGCGGAAAGTCGACCCTGCTCAAGGCGGTAGGCGGGTACATCGAGCCGGTGGAGGGCGAGATCCGGCTGGGGGGCGAAGTCATCCGTAAGCCCGGACCGGATCGGGTAATGGTCTTCCAGGAATTTGATCAGCTTTTGCCCTGGAAGACGGTGAAGCGCAACGTGATGTTCGCACTGACCGCCAGCCGCAAGCTCTCGGGAAAGAAAGCGGAAGAGAAAGCGCTGCAGTACATCGAGAAGGTCAACCTGGCGCAGTCTGCCAACAGCTTTCCGCACACCCTCTCCGGAGGAATGAAACAGCGCGTGGCGATCGCTCGGGGAATGGCGATGGAACCGGCCATACTCCTGATGGATGAGCCGTTCGCCGCGCTCGACGCGCTCACCCGAAACAAGATGCAGGAGGAGCTCTTGCAACTATGGGAGGGAACGCGCTTCACCGTGCTGTTCGTTACCCACTCGATTCCGGAGGCAGTGCGGATCGGAAATCGGATTCTGCTGCTATCGCCGCATCCGGGACAGGTGAAGGCGGAGCTGAACAGCACCGGCCGCGATGAAACAGGCCCCGGCGGAGTCACCCTCACCCAGCGGATCCAAGAGCTACTGTTCGGACAGGTCCAGGGGGAAGTCGCGCGTCATGACTGAGAACACCGTTCAGACTCAGCGCCCCGAGTTCGTCACGCCGGTGCAAAAAAGCTTCGGCGTGGTGCAAAAGCCGCTCACTCGCTGGGAGCGAATCTACAACCATGCCGGCATTCGCAAGGGCGCGCTGCTCATCGCGATGGCCCTGATTTGGGAAGTCTACGCGCGCAAGATCGACAATCCGCTCTTGTTTCCAACCTTCTCCGCCACCGTGGCCGCGCTCTGGCGGGCGATCGCCAGCGGGGTCATCCCACAGCGGACCTGGTCGTCGATCAGTGTGCTGCTGCAGGGCTACGGCGTCGGCCTTCTCCTGGCAGGGTTGCTCACCGCGCTGGCGACGGCAACGCAGGTCGGCACTGATCTACTCGAGACGCTCAGCTCGATGTTCAATCCGCTGCCTTCGATCGCGCTGCTGCCGCTGGCGGTGCTGTGGTTTGGGCTTGGCAACGGCAGCCTGATTTTCGTGTTGATTCACGCGGTGCTCTGGTCGGTCGCGTTGAACACCCACGCCGGATTTCGCGCTGTCCCGGAGGCGCTGCGGATGGTGGGGCGCAACTATGGGCTGTCGGGACTGCGCTACGTCGGGCTGATTTTGATTCCGGCTGCTTTCCCGAACATCCTCACCGGATTGAAAATTGGTTGGGCATTTGCGTGGCGGACGCTGATCGCCGCGGAGTTGGTGTTCGGGGTGAGCCAGGGCTCTGGCGGGCTCGGCTGGTACATCTTCGAAAACAAGAACCTGCTGGAAACCGCCAACGTGTTCGCCGGGTTGTTTACCGTTATTCTGATTGGATTGGCGGTGGAAAACCTGATCTTCCGCAACATTGAAATGAGGACGGTGCACAAATGGGGAATGCAAAGATGAGCAAGTGCAAGATCGCGGTCATTCCCGGCGATGGAATTGGAAAGGAAGTGGTCCCCGAGGGCCTGCGGGTGCTCGAAGCCGCGGGCGCGAAATACGGCATCGACTTTACTTGGGAGACGTTTCCCTGGAGCTGCGAATACTACGCGAAACACGGCCGGATGATGCCGGAAGACGGCCTACAGAGGATCCGCCACCACGATGCGATTTTCCTCGGCGCGGTAGGCTTCCCGGGAGTACCGGATCACATCTCCCTCTGGGGTTTATTGATTCCAATCCGGCGGCAGTTCCGACAATACGCAAACCTGCGCCCGGTACGGCTGATGCCGGGCGTCCCGTCTCCGCTTCGCGATCGCAAGCCGGGCGACATCGACTTCTACATCGTCCGGGAGAATAACGAGGGGGAGTACTCCTCGATTGGCGGCCGGATCTACGAGGGCACGGAGGATGAAATCGTCGTTCAGGAGAGCACGTTCACTCGGCGCGGAGTGGACCGAATCCTCAAGTTTGCCTTCGAGCTAGCGAGGTCGCGGCCGAAGAAGCATTTGACCTCCGCAACGAAGTCGAACGGCATCACCATCACGATGCCATATTGGGACGAGCGGGTCGCGGCGATGTCCGAAAAATACCCGGATGTGAAGGTCGACAAGTTTCATATCGACATCCTCTCAGTCCATTTCGTGCTCCACCCGCAGTGGTTCGATGTGGTGGTTGGATCCAACTTGTTCGGCGACATCCTCTCGGACCTGGGGCCTGGCGTCGCTGGAACGATCGGGATTGCTCCTTCGGCCAACCTGAACCCCGAGCGCGAGTATCCGTCGATGTTCGAGCCGGTTCACGGTTCGGCGCCGGATATCGCGGGCAAACGGA
The DNA here is from genome assembly GCA_036781205.1 of Myxococcaceae bacterium. Classification (GTDB taxonomy): domain Bacteria; phylum Myxococcota; class Myxococcia; order Myxococcales; family Myxococcaceae; genus DAIQBK01. The sequence goes on along the minus strand of DAIQBK010000010.1, from coordinate 121,743 downwards.
TTGCCAATCCAATCGGGCAGATCTGGTCCGGGGCGATGATGCTAGAGCACCTGGGCCGTAAGGACGCGGCCGATGCAATTGTCAAAGCGATCGAGGTGGTCCTCAAGGAAGGCCCCCGCACTCCCGACATGGCAGGCAAGGCGACGACTGAAGAAGTCGGCAAGGCGATTGCCTCCGCCATTTCATGAGAATCCTGGCGATTCGCGAGAAGACCTTTCCGATCGCATCGCCGATTCGCAACGCGTACATCGACTTCAGCAAGATGACCTTGAGCGCGGTGGCCCTGGTCACCGACGTCATCCGCGACGGCAAACGGGTGGTTGGCTACGGATTCAACTCCAATGGTCGCTATGGTCAGGGATGCCTGTTGCGGGAGCGATTCATTCCACGGCTATTGGACGCGGAGCCGGCTTCGCTGCTCGACGCAGACGAAGGCAATTTGGACCCGATCCGGATTTGGAACCGGATGATGAGTAACGAGAAGCCCGGCGGCCATGGTGAACGCTCGGTTGCAGTCGGAACCCTCGACATGGCGGTGTGGGATGCGGTGGCGAAGATCGCTGGACGTCCCCTCTATCGATTGCTCGCCGAACGTTTTGGAACTGGAGAGGTCGATCGCAAGGTCTTCGTCTACGCCGCCGGCGGCTACTACTACCCGGGCAAGGACGATCGGGCGCTTCAGGAAGAAATGAAGAGCTACCTCGACCGGGGCTACACCGTGGTAAAGATGAAAATCGGCGGAGCGACGCTGTCCGACGACCTGCGTCGAATCGAGGCCGTGCTGCAGGTGGTTGGCGAAGGGTGGAACCTGGCAGTCGACGCCAACGGCCGCTTCGATCTCACCGCGGCAATCGAGTACGCGAAGGCACTGCAGCCTTATGGCTTGTACTGGTACGAGGAGCCCGGGGATCCACTCGATTTCCAGCTGCAGGAGACGCTTGCCGAGCATTATCCCGGCCCGATGGCGACCGGCGAGAATCTGTTTTCGATGCAGGATGCGCGCAATCTGATCCGATACGGAGGAATGCGCCCGACTGTCGATTGGCTGCAGTTTGACTGCGCCCTCAGCTATGGCCTGGTCGAATACCTTCGTACGCTCGAGATGCTGCGGCTGTATGGGTGGTCGGTCCGGCGCTGTGTTCCCCATGGGGGCCACCAGATGTCTCTCAACATCGCGGCCGGCCTTCTGCTGGGCGGCAACGAATCGTATCCCGACCTGTTTCAACCCTTCGGTGGCTTCCCGGACAACACCCGGGTCGAGAACGGCCACGTTCGAATGCACGATTTTCCGGGTATCGGGTTCGAGGGGAAATCAGACCTGTATCGGGTTCTCAAACCGCTCGGCGAGGACTGACTTCTGTGATCAGAAATCGGCCGCTTAGACCCGCTTCAGGTCCCCATCCCTTTTAAACATCGCTTTGACGACGGTCACCAATGCTTCGACTTCATCGGGGCGAAGCGACAAGTCTTCGAGCAATCCGATAAGGGGAAGCAGCGCCTTGGAGCGATCCTTCGCAGGCTCATTGACACCAACGAAAAGTTCGGAGAGAGGCACTCCCAGCACTTCCGAAATCGTTGCCAACGTTTCGACATGCGGCATGCGCTGCGCGCGCTCGATCATCGATAGAAACGAGACACTGATGTTCGCTTTCTCGGCGAGCTCTTCCTGCGTGAACGAAAGCATGTTCCGCAACTCTCGAATGCGCTTTCCGAGGCGCTTATTGAGTTCCGACATCCTTCCTTTCGGGGCTAGCCCGCTTTCCTTTCTTTTTCCAGCCGATAGAACAAGCGCTCGACGTATCGGACGAGAGGTCGTTCTGCGCGTACGAAACCGCGCCCGCGTGACCCCGACCACGAGTGCGTGACGCCACCGTTTTCCGGGCCTCTTACCGCCTCGCGCAAGCGAAAATGCCGCCCTGCTGTCGAGCCCCTGCCTTCTGCAGACGAAGTGCATGATCGCTCCGACGAGCGGTCAGTGGCAAAACAACTGAATCGAGCCTCCTACTACGGCGGTATCTGCTCGTAATAATAAAGGCCAGTCTTGTTGGAGATGATGATGTCCAACAAGCCATCGCCGTTGAAGTCCTTCACCTCGAACTGAGTGCCGACTCCAGAGGATTGTTCGAGATCGATATCGTAGCGATTCCAAGCAACGCCGCTCTCATCGCGGCTGAGCTTGTAATAGACCAGCACTCCGGGCTCATCAGCTCCCTCGCCTCCAAACCCATGCGCCCATTTGCGCTTGCCGGTGATCAGCTCCGGAATGCCGTCGTTGTCCAGATCCTCGAAGCGAGCGGAGTGGCTCTCGGAATAGGGGGTGGTTGTGGTGAAAGGCTCGGGATCCATCGGGTGCTCTTGCCAACTGTGATCCTCCAGCTGCTCGATCCACCAGCGGCCGCGGTTGTGTGGCCTGGTGCATAGAATGTCGATCCGTCCGTCTGCGTTCACGTCGTAGGCGTACATGTCCGCGCAACAGCTCTCCGGATCCCTGGGTGGGTTGTCGCGGCAGAACGCGGGAAGCCAATTCTCCGGATGGAAAACCCAGGGGGTTTGTGACCGGTCCGCGGGACCTTCGAACCAGCCGGTTGCAACGATGATGTCCATTCGGCCATCTCCATTGATGTCGGCGACGCCCATCCCATGATGATCCAAGCCAACTTCGGGAGAACCAGCATCGCTGATCGCGGTGGTCACCCAGGGCATTGTGGGATCGGGTCCGGGAACGGCCCAAACCAGGGTGTTCGTACTTCCCACCGTGAATACCAACTCCTTCTGGTTTTCGTCTCCGAAGAGATTTTCATAGACCGGCCTTTCGCCCAGCGTTTGCCGAGCGATCAAATGGGCGTCCCACATCCGGTCGATTCCCCGTGGATTTTCGTACCAGTAGATGTCTTCATTCTGCCGAGGAAGGGCGATCAGATCGGTCCAACCATCTCCGTTCACGTCCGCGCCCCAGTCCGCGTAACTGTTGCTGTACTGGTCCACCGGCCAGGTCCGATCCTGTGAGATGGGGTGACGGGTGGAGAGGTCCGGCGGATAATCGTACCAGTACTGCCGCGTGACGATATTGCTGACCCCGACGTTATTGACGTCGAAGACCGTGACCCCCTCCGCGCGAAAGGCAGATTCGATCTGGAGCTTGATGAATCGAATGGGCCCTGGGTCGATGCCGCGCGATGAAGCGCTTTTCAGTTGGCGAGTGGGAAACTGTGACTTACTGCATCCGAGGGCACAGCAAATCGCGACGAAGACGAGCAGGCGCATAGAGGCTCCCGTACGAGGGATTGGGCTTATCTACTCTAGCGCTTCGCCCGAATCGTCATTGTCGGGTGCGTGATTGCCATGGTGTCGAAGAATGTCACTGTCCCTAGCGGCTTGAATCAGCCTGTCGGCGTCTTCTTGGAGCAAGAAGCGCTCGCGGACCAATTCGCGGGCGCCGCGCCGAACTGCCCGGACGAAACCGTGGTGATTATGGTAGCGCTCCTCAAGCGACAAGCGCGGGTCTCCCGCTGCCTCACGCTCGGCTCGGGTCTCGAAGAACGGGATATGCGAGCCGGTCAGTACACAAAGGTTGGGTGCCCGATGCCCGGCAGCCCGTACGTTCCAGCCGGTGTTCGTCCCGATTGGAACGCGAATTTGCATTGGACGCACTCCAGCGATGTCCAGCCCGTCCTCGTCCGGCTTCGGTACATATTGTGAATAGGTGGGACCGAGGGCCGGCGGCTGGAGGGTGAGCACCCCACCTAAGCGCCCGAACAGTGGGCCGAAGTCCAGAAGCTCCAGCGGATTCTGCCCCATCGGAAAGGGGACGCCTGGGATCGCCGGGAATGCCGCGCGGGCTTCATCAACCGTGACCAACATCCCATCCTCGAGGCGCGGATAATTGCTTGGCGGCGGCTCGATCCCCTGGTCCGCCCACTGGTCGATCGCGACCAACAGCGCGTGAGCGGTCTCAGGGATCGCCGCGCTGGGAGTGTGGTTCTGGCAGAGCACGTTCGTGCCCGGAGGTGGAGTGTTGAACCCCGCAAGCTGCATTCCATGGGAGGTGCTGGAGTTCAAGTAGAGGCGCACGTTACCTGGAACTGGAACAGGATTGCCTTGGCCGTCCTCGACATTCAAGGATCCTCGAAGCTGCCAAGGCTCGGTTCCAGAATCCGTTTGAAACACGAACGGATCGGTTGCCGGTCGCTTCATGATGCCGTCACGAATACCCGTGATCGGGTCCGTAGTTATCGCATAACTGAACGGAGGGTAGCTGGACTGCAAGAAGTCGTGCCGATCATCCTGGTCGGACCAAATATTCGGATCGGCGAACCGCACGTTGATGAATACGCGATCGGTTCCTGCGATCGTCGGCATGACGCCCTCGAAGACTCTCCGATGCGACTCATCTTCGTTGAAGCCGAGATAGATGAAGTCTCGCAGATAACCGCCAGTCTGCGATGCGCCGGTTGAGTAGACGCGCCGGATGCCGGGTCCGAGCGGGTTCGGATTGCCGAAGTCGTCCTCTCGTTGGTAGCGAAGGAACGATGCGAAGTCCCTGGTGGTCGCAAATCCGAGGCCCATCACGATCGGGTTTTTGGCCCGGTAGATCAGCTCGTAGATCTTGTCGGCACGAAAGCCGTCGAGGTAGCAGATGTCGAAAGGCGAGGGTTCCTCGCTGCCGGGACCGCCGGAGCAACGCGCGAAAGCCCAACGGTCAGGAGAAATCGGGATCTTCGGCGCATTCACGTCGTCGCGAACGGTGAACGTCGAGTGCGTGGTGTCGGTGTCGACAGCTTCATAAGAATGAAAGTTCGGGTTTCCCTCGAGACTTAAAGTGAAAGTGCCGCTCTGCGGAAGGTTTCGATCCGAGTACTCGACTCGCATCAGGCCGACGATCGGGCTGCCATCAGGCTGAGTCGCGACCGGGAGGTTCGCCGCCAAATTGATTGCGGTCTGTACGACGTCACCTTCCCACCCCGCATCTGTGATCGTGTAGCCAAGCCGGAGGTAGAGATCGTTGGCGCCGACTTGCTCGACCGTCTGCGCGGAGATGAGCCCATCATTCCCGCGGTTGTTGACCGTATAGTAGATCTTGTGGTTGCCGCGCCCCATGTCCACGGGCTTGAGGATAAAGAATCGGGTGCTAAACACGACCATTCCCTGGGCGTTTCTTGGCGCATTGTCCAGATCCACGATCAACCGGTTGAGCGCATCGCGGGGATTGACTTCCATGTAGGCGGTTCCGAGCAGCCGCTCATACGGCCCGGTGTCACCCCATGAAGTGCCGCCGACGAATGGCTCTCGCGTCTCGACAGCTAAGCGGACAAGTCGCGCCTCAACAATTCGCGGAGGGCAAATTGCCAACAGGAAGCCGATAACCAGAATAACTGTGCCACAACGAACCTTGTCTCGTTCCACGGTGGATCCCCCAGGGGCCCAGCCAGTATGCCGATACAGATCGGCTGTCAACGAGGAGATTTTCCAACTGCTATCCACCGGTCACGCGGAAGGCACTTTTTGCTACCGTGATTGATGCGACTCGGGATTGGAGTAGCTCATGCTGCGATTTACCAATGACTATCGGACGCTGGTTCGAGAATTTTCTTGGAATATCCCAGCCCACTTCAATATCGGATGCGCGACGGTAGAGCGCGCGCCCGCGGATTCGCTCGCCTTGATTGAGGTTAACGCCGACGGGGCGCGGCGCGATTGGAGCTTCGGGGAGGTTCTTGCGACCGCGAATCGGCTCGCAAATGGACTGAAATCGCTCGGAGCGGTGCGAAGTGACCGGGTTGGAATTCTGCTGGCGCAGTCGGCTGCGTGCGCACTTTCTCATCTTGCCGCTTATCGCGCTGGGCTCATCGCCGTGCCGCTGTTTAGCTTGTTCGGCCCGGAGGCACTGGAGTACCGGTTGTCCGACAGCGGCGCGCGTTGGTTGATCACCGACGTCGAGGGGCTCTCGAAGGTTGTCGCCCTCCGCGATCGACTTCCGCACCTGTCAGGAACCATTGTCGTGGGAGGTCGCGCTCAGAACGAAACGATCGATTTCGATAGCTTGCTTGCCAAGGCCTCGGACCGCTTCGACGCAGTGGACACTGCAGCCGAGGACCCCGCCCTGATCATCTATACCTCCGGAACGACCGGTCCACCCAAGGGCGCCCTGCATGCACATCGGGTTCTGCTCGGACATCTGCCCGGAGTGGAGATGCCGCACGACTTTTTTCCTCAGCCGGGCGATTGCTTCTGGACACCGGCGGACTGGGCCTGGATTGGGGGGTTGCTCGACGTCCTACTGCCCTCCTGGTTTCACGGCGTCCCAGTCGTCGCCTGTCGAATGGCGAAGTTTGATCCAGAACGGGCCTACGACTTAATGACCAAGCATCGAGTGCGAAACGTCTTCTTGCCGCCTACGGCCGCAAGAATGATGCGGCAAGTCCTCGCGCCGCGATCTCGACCCGCGTTGCGGACCCTCGCGAGTGGCGGTGAAACGCTCGGCGCCGAGCTGCTCGAATGGGGCCGTGTCACATTAAACCTGGCGATCAACGAATTCTACGGGCAGACCGAGTGCAACGTCGTCGTTGGCAACAGCACGGTGCTTTTTTCCGCGAAGCCGGGATCGATGGGTCGGCCCGTACCCGGCCACCACGTCGCCGTCGTTGACGCAGAGGGTCAGGTGCTCGGACCCGACAAGATGGGGACGCTCGCCATTCGCCGGCCTGATCCCGTGATGTTCCTTCGGTACTGGAACCGGCCGGACGCAACCGCTGCAAAATTCGTGAGCGATTGGCTCGTGACGGGGGATCAAGGGCACGTCGATAAGGATGGCCACTTGTGGTTCACTGGCCGCGATGATGACTTGATCACCTCCTCCGGGTATCGAATCGGGCCGGGAGAAATTGAAGACTGTTTGTTGAAACACCCGGCGGTTGCGGTTGCCGCAGTGGTCGGAGTGCCGGATCCGGTTCGGACGGAAGTGGTCAAGGCGTGCGTGGTCCTGAAAAGCGGGGTCAGTGGAACCGACGCGCTGAAGATCGAGCTCCAAGAATTTGTACGCAGCCGACTTGCCGCCCACGAGTACCCGAGAATCGTGGAATTTCGCGACTCGCTGCCGTTGACCGCGACCGGCAAGATCATTCGGCGCGCGCTGAGGAATCCAAAGACCTGACGGGGGGTGTCGGGCCGCGTTTTTCTTCGATTGCGCGAACGTAGCGGGATTGGACTTCGTCTCGTTTTCACGAGTTGGCGGGATTGGACTTCGTCGCGCGGCCGAGGGAAACAAGCGCTCCGGGTTGAAGCGGAGAGGGCCGATGAAAATCATTCGATTGTTTTTGGTGTTTGCCTCGGCGAGTTGCGGCGTGGATGCAGAGGTCCGGCGTTCGATGCTTTATAACTGTAACTCCATTATCGGTCCGATCGGATCGAATCACCCTGTCAACTGCGATGCCGTGGGGATGAACGCGATTGCTGCTTACAACTTGATGTCAACTTTGCCTTGGTTCGTTGCGAGCTTGGCTGACATTGATCAAATCCGAATCCGCGAAGAAGCATACTGGTGGGTTAGTTGGTCAGACCAGGCAAAGATCGGGGTGACCGTCGGGCCTCTTCTGGATGGTGCGCAGATCGAGATTGATAGCGGAATGAAGAGCCTTGCCCACGAACTGGAACATGTCAGGCTGCACCGCCTCATTGGGGATTACGATGGAAATCACCGTTGGTGGCACGTGACGGGGCAGGATCAGCGAGATCAAATCTACCGACAGCAAGCGATCAAGCCGTGAAGGGGTTAATTCGAGAATTGAAACGGCAGAGCCTGGACGACGTGCTGGTATCGAGCGTGCAGCTCGTCGACATTCCGAGCACTGAGATTGATGATTGCGTAACGAAAACTCCCGACGTCTTGGTCATAGTCTGAAAGGCGGGCTCCGGGTTGGCAGAGGACGTGGACGATCAGCCCTGGGTGCAGCGTCTCGAGGGGTTCCACCTCAACGGACGATGGCACCGAGACGACCTGCCCATTCGAGAAGCGCCGCATGACAAAACTGGCCGCGGCACGGTCCGGTCCCGCTCCGGGTTGCCAACGCACTGGTGTGCCCATCGCGATTTCCAGCTGAACCTCATACGGGTTCTTGCCATCGACCCGCTGATACAAATCCGCGAACTGATACGACATGCGGGGATTGACCTCGATGATAGAGACCGAATCTTGATCGGCGTTGTAGAACAGCTCGATGTTAAAGAGCGAATTGTTTAGCCCACAACCCTCGATCAGCCGGCTCGACAACTGCGCCATTCTCCTCTGCACGTCGGACGGCAAACTGGAGGGGTATTCAAAGCGCTGAAAACTGGTAGTACCCGGGTACATCACCGAGTCCACGATTCCGATGATCGTCGTTCGACCGTCCTGGACGAAGCCGTCAACCGTCACTTGTTGACCGCGAAGGGGACGCTCGCCGACGAAGTAGTGCGCCGCGACCCGACGGTCCGAGTACGCATCCAGCAGCTGTTGAAAGGGCCTCAGCAAGATATGCCCCCGGATCCGCTCGCGGAACCGAAAGGCGAGAGCACTCTTCAGCTCCTGCCGGTCGCGAACGAGCTGGGCCCGGATCGACATCGTGCCTTTGACCGGTTTTACGAAGAGGGGATAACCGAGGGTTGGATCGGCCGACCAGTTCAACGGATCGATTGCCTCGAATGCTGGCGTTCCGTCAGGCACCACCTGCCGCTGAATTTCGCGGCTGTAGAACTTGTGGCTCAACAGCACAACGTCTTTAACCGTCGGCCCAGGAAGTTCCAGCTCCTCGGCCAAAACGGCCGCGAGCATACAACCTGGGTAGTCGCCCGTGCCGATCACACCGGCCAAGCCGCAATCGCGATAGCGCTGCACCAACCGGCGATGGTAGCGGAAGATGTCGAAGGTCAGTGCCTTCCAGGCACTCGGTGTCTCCAGCAACTCCTCACCCTCGAAAGCGAACTGATGGCCGTTGACCACCTCCGGGCGAGCCAGGGCCATTTTGTCCCAGGCGTTTGGGCAGAGAACCAGGAACCTCTTCTTCCTCATTCCACCCCCAAGTCTCTCGCGATTTTGGAGATCAGCGCTCCGTAATGCTTCTTTTCTTCCCCGAAGAGCTCCCGAGCGCACCGATCATCCCAGGCCAGCTCGAATCCTCTGTTTACCGTCCAATCGAACATGTATTTTTTTTGATCCTTCACCAGCCCAAAATGCGAAGTGCGAGAGCGTGAGGGATGGCCGGCCCAAAGCAGCCAACACGGTCGAGCCCGCGAGCCGAGCATTGAGCTTCCAAAAGTGGGGCGCGCGGTTTCGATTCCGAGCAGGTCCAGAACCGTGGGAAGAACGTCGAGGTGGCTCGAATAGGGAATGGCTTGTGGCTTCAGACGCGGATGGGAGATCACACAGGGAACCATCACCTGCTCCTTGACCACCGCGCTTCCGTGTGAGTGGTAGCCGAATTGGCCGAACGACTGACCATGGTCGGCGGAAACCACCAACAGGGGCGCGCCGGTTTGCCCGAGGTCAGCGAGCTTGGATGCAAATTGTGACAGATGAGAGTCAGCTTCCTCCAAACCGTTCAGGAACCGACCCAGATCCGTAGCGGAGTCGAAGTGCCGAAAGCTGGCTGGGTCGCTCAAGCGATAGGGAACGTGGGTGTTGTTGGTGTGAACGTGAAGAAACCAGGGTCTTCCGTCGGTGAGCAATGGGGCCAAGTGGTGCCAACCGTGGGTGAGCAAGTCCGCGTCGCTGATTAGCGCGCGAGATCCATTTCGAAGAGCTGCAGAGTCGAGAACACATTCGAAGCCGGCGCGCTCGAGCAGCTCGCGCAATCCGTACGTTCGCGTGTCACACGAGCTCAGGTAGACGGTCCGATATCCGGTGCGACGCAGCGCCTCGATTGGAGCAAAGCCGCCCTCTTCGGTGTAGCTGCTGGCGTAGAGCAGGACGTGGGCGTTGTTGGTCAGCGAAGACAGGGCAAAGTGCTGCTCGCAGCAAATGCCCGATTCCAGCAGGCGATTGATGAAGGGAGTGCGTGCGGTTCCTGAGGAGAACGCGGCGAGATAATCCCTCGCCATCGATTCGACCGTCCAGAGCAGGACGTTCTGCCCACCCAAAAGCCCGTGCCAAGCGCTGCGCGAGGCTAACCGCGGCCGAAACTCTGGAAGCGAATCGTCCGCGGCGGGATGCTTGGCGAGCCTGGGAGGTCGGCGCGGCCACAGAAAGGGCCGAATCAGTCGCGATCCAGGTTCTTGACTCGACAGCACTGCCAGCCAAGACAAGGCTGCGGCGGTTGCGAAAATGGCCAAGACACCGGCTTCGATCCGTACCGCCGCCCAAGCTAAGCCGAGCGCGAAAATTGCGCCGCGCGCCGAGGTAAAGGAAAAGGCCGCCCACCCAGCGTAAAGAGCGAGCAACGCAGTCACCACCGGGCTCGACGCTTGTACAAACAGCCGCTCGCAATGAAGAACAAGCGCGATCGCGGGCAGAGCGGTGAAGGCCAGGCGCTCTCTGAAAAACCGGCGAGCTGACCCCATCTCGGTTAGCTCCCGATAGAGAGTGGAAGTCACCGCCGTGCCGATGCCGGTGGGGCCAAGTTCGATGGTGAAGACGCGAAAAAGCACCACGTCCAGCCACAATGCGAAAAACGCGAGCACCGCAACGGCACAGGCTGCGACTCCCACCGGCCCATCAGTCGGCAGGGATCGAAGGCCGAGCTCGAAAAGGATCACCCATCCGAAATCTTCCAGTCCCGGCAAACGTGCTACCCCCCAGCCGTTGAATTTGACGACATAGAGGATGGTCAGCAGCAATGCCCCGTATAGCGGCGCATCGGCGAGGGCGTTCCAGGAACTCAAGTCGCCCTCGCACGCGGGTCGACCGGCTTCGACCTCCAGAGTTGGAGGTAGCTCCAGCCATACCAGGCGACTACCGCGAGAAGAAGAGCGTGGACAATTGGACCAGGCAGATGAAACCAGAGCCAAGCACAGGCGGCTGCCACGCATACGAGCTCGACCGCCGCGACCTCGCGAGCGTGGTAGCGCAGGTCCCAGTAGGAGATGGAACTGATGAACCGATAGTTGCTCAAGGGCCAGAAGTGCCGGTGCGCGTCTTCAACGTGGATCGGCAGATCACCAAGCGCGTGCAGAAGAGCGCTGACGAAGAAGTAGATGCCAAAGGCCGAGTGCAGAGTCAGTGAGAGCGCCAAACCTGCGGCACCTAGCGGAAAGGAGTGCATTCCGTGGATCAGATTCTGCCAAAAAGGACGCTGATAGTGATCGCGCCAGATCACTTCTTCGGGAAGGTGGTGAAGGTAGTGCTCGCGCAGATACAGGACCACAATCGGAACGTCCGGAAGAATTGCGCCCAACAGGATGGGTAGGGCCGGGCCGGAGCCACCTACCGCGTTGATCAAGCTAAGGTTGATGACCGCATGACCTGGGGTCTGCACCGCTGCTGCCAACTATAGCCGCTAGCGAGACAAAGGCGAGTGTTGAGCCCCCTCGACGCGCACGCTCGTGCGTTTGCGAAAGCGCTGTCGTGGACCGCTGACAGAATCGGCTTTCGCGGATGCCGTGAGTAGCTCCGCCTGACAACGCAGCGCCTGAATCAACTCTGCTGTAGCGGGCGAGAGTGGTGCTGAGCGACTGCGCCTTACAAGGGCGCTGTCCCTGAAAATGGGTCCCAGGCCACGGACCGCCACTTCAGTCACCGTGCCACTCTCCAACGGATCGGCGATATAGGTTCGTGTAAAGAATCCCACGCCCACGCCATGCGTCACCAGGTGTCGTGCGGTCTCCATCGGCACCTCGATTGCGGTCCCGGTCCGCTGGGCGAGCGCGCTGATTTTGGGGTGGTACGTTTGCCACCACCGTAGCCGAAGCAGTGGCCGCGCTAGGCGAGACAGCTCGTCCTGCGTCACCGTCCGGCGCACTGCGAGCTCGTGCTTGGGATGAGCGACCAGAAGCACCGGCTCATGAAAGACGAACAGAGGCGTCAGCTCTGCCTCGACTGCTTCCGTACAGGGCCACGCAATCAAGGCCAGCTCGATGATTCCATCGAGCAACAGCTCGACCAGCACCTCATGGTCGGCCGACTTGAGCGCGCAGTCCACGTTGGGATGAGACCGAATGAATTTCGCGAATGCAGGCCCAACCAACCCCGCGGCAAGCGAGCCCAGCGTGCCGAGCCGAATCTTGCCTCGCTGACCCGTTTGAGCCAGGCGTGCCACCTGCACTCCCTCGCGAAGCACCTCCAGGACTCGCCGTGCGTAAGGAAGAAAACTCTCGCCGAGAGTCGTCAGCCGGATTCGCCGACCTCGGCTGAAGAGGATGCCTCCCACTGCCTCTTCCAGTCCCTGGATTCGTGAGCTCACTGCCGGTTGACCAATTCCCAGCCCGATTGCGGCGCGGCTGAAGCTGCCCTCGCGAACCACCCGTTCAAATGCAATCAATTGGTCGAGTTCCATCGGACTCATTTCTATCGAAAATATCGATGCAAACTATTCATTTGATTGCGTTGAAGCATATCTGAAACACGAATACCGTGGGTCTCATGATCCGAATGGCAAGGGCAGAAGACGCAGAGGCGATCGCGAGTATCTACCGACCGATCGTCGCGACTACCGCGATCTCATTCGAGCTCGTTCCACCGACTGTCGAGGAAATCAAGCAGCGCATTTTTACGAATGCGCAGTTCGCGCCCTGGTTGGTGTTCACGGGCACTAACGATCGAGCCTTGGGCTATGCATACGCGTCAAAGCATCGCGAGCGAATGGCGTACCAATGGTCAGTTGACGTCGCGATCTACGTGGATCCAGAGCAGCACCGGCGCGGAATCGGTCGCGCGCTCTACACCTCGTTAGCCGCGCTCTTGCGCCTCCAGGGCTACTATGCAGCGCACGCCGGCATCACCCTGCCCAACCCGGCGAGCGTCGCGCTACACGAATCACTCGGCTTTCGGCCAGTCGGGGTGTACTGGGCAGTCGGTTACAAACTTGGGGCCTGGCACGATGTGGGTTGGTGGCAGTTATCACTGCGCGAGCGTGCCGGTGAACCCTCACCTCCACGCTCCGTTGAAGAAGCCCAGCGCAATCCGGGATGGGACAGCGCCCTTCGAGCCGGTGTAAGCTCGAGGCCGGTAGGGCTGTAGCGAGCCGAACAATCTCGGTTGAAGATGATACGGGAGTTTTCTTGCTCATTTTACAGCTCGTACCTATCTAAACCCGCGCACGCGCGATTCGAGGCTGGTCGAAATCGCAAAAGGACAGGGTCATGAAACGCTTGAGGGTGGTCATTGGGATTGTTGGGATTGCGGTGCTTGTGGCACCGGGGATGTCGAATGCAGAAGGCATCGGGCTGCGGCTCGGCCTCGAATCGCCGCTCTATACGCACGCGGATCAAAACGGGCAGAGCGTCTCATTCTCGATCGGAGACACATTTCAGCCCGCCATCAATGCGTTGGTCGAGTATTACATGAACAGCTTTGTTGCTCTGGGCTTGGAGGGCAGGGAAGGCTTTCTCGCCACCGGGAGCAACCCCACGGTCACTGGTTGTGTAGGGGGCATCTGCAAGTATCAGCGAACCGGCACTTACCTCGGTCCGAATCTGACCATCGATCTGGCGCCAATCCCGATCTTTCTGCGTGCGGGCGTTCCGTTCCATCTCGAGCCGAGCCCCTTTCACTTAGATTTTCGCGCGGCCGGAGGCCTGAAGTTTGGCGTACCGTTCATCTCCTTCTACGCTGAGGTTGTGGCCGATTTCCCACTCGCTGGAAGCGGAGTAAACGCATTCAGCAGCCAGGAATTTGGAATCGGGGCTGGAATCTGGCTCAAGTTGTAGCGGGCTACACCGCCTAGAGTTCCGCCGAGCGTCGCGGTGATTCGCGACCCATCCAATAAACAGTCACACCTCGGCCCACCGGCCGCTACCATGCTTCCACGCTCTAGGTGCATAGGCGCGGGCGGAAAAGAGTTCTTCAGCCCATCCGCCTTGTCGCGCACGGGGTGACTTTGGCTCTCAGTCGCAAGCCTTTTTTCCGTGAGTCTGCAACTGGCGAACATATGCCAGGCTGGTGCTCGTTCTATCGACCTGGCACTCGGAAAATGTCCTGACGTGATTGTTGCCTTTATGACAGCATTCACTAATGGACAAGGCAACACCTTACGATTACGAAGCTTACGGCAGAAAGAAATGGAACCGCCCTCTTGCCTGGCTGAACTTCGGTGTGCTCGCGATCGCACTTGGGCCCGTCCCCGCGTCCGCTTCACATCCGGGCCTTTGGTACGTCGCCTCGGATCTCCAGCAACTTCGCGACCGAAAGACGGGCACTCACGCGCCTATCTATGATCCACTCAGGCAAGGTACCGAGTACTTTCTAGGGAGCACGATTTCGCCGTCAGGGCGTGTGAGCTGGCCAGGCACCGGGAGAATCCTGGACCTCGGAGACCGTCGGGATATCGGCAATTCCCTGGTCGTGTTCGCTTTCGTTTCGGATCTCGCGGACGACGTCACTTACTTTGCGCTGGCCCGCACCTGGCTCCTGGCGGTCGCGAACTTCGGCGGCTTTGACCTGGATGGAACGCATGATTTGGTGCAGGCCCACCTGTTGGCGGGAGTCGCGATTGCCTACGACATCCTCGCCCCGTCGCTTTCCTTCGCAGAAAGGCAAGTCGTTCTCTCGGCTCTGTCCAGAAACGCGAATGAACTGATGAATGCCGGACGCGGCGGAATTTGGTGGGAATGGGAGTTCCTTCAGAACCACAATTGGATCAACCATGCTGCGGTTGGCCTCACCGCGCTCGCCACGTTGGAGGATTTGCCTTCGTCCAGTACGACACCGTGGCTTGATTACGCGGTTGAGAACGCGCAGAACGTCAAGGCATCGCTGGACAGCATTTCCGACGGGACCTGGCATGAGGGGTTTTCCTACGCCGCGTATGGCCTGACCTGGCATCTGCCCTTCGTCGCCGCCCTTCAACGCCTCACCGGGCTGGAGCTCGGAGACATCGGAATGGTTCGCGCCCACGGATCCACTCGAGCGCACGTGCAATTACCAAACGCAGCCAACCAGCACATTCTTGTACACGGGGATTTTTACGGCTTCTCGACGGACGAGGATTTGGTGGTCCTTCGTTATGCCGCCTCGCGGCTCTTGGACGGAATTGCCCAGGGCGTTGCCGATGCATGGGTGACATCGGTGACCCCGAGCACCTACGCCCCTGAGATGGCCCAGCGGGTGTTCGAATACCTCTTCTACGAACCGGCGGTAGCCTCAGTGAACCTGCGCACGCTGCCGCTCGACTGGTTCGGTGCGGACCAGCAGGCCGCCGTATTTCGAAGTGGGTGGGAAGCCTCTGACTTGGTGTTCGCTTTGAAGAGCGGCGCGTTCGGCGGCACCTCGGCTCTAAATCGAATCGTCAACAACCAGCCACCCTACGGCGGCCTAAATTTCGCCCACGATCATGCGGACGACAATGGATTCTACCTCTACGGGAACGGAACCTGGCTCGCTCCCGAGGCGGCGGGCTACTACATTGGCCATCCTGAATCGCCTGGACCGCAGGCAAACCGAGCGGTGTTCCACAACTCATTGTTGGTGGACGGCAACGGCCAACTCGGCGAGGGCGTCCGGACAAACGGAGACGAGCATTTCGTGTACAGCTGGTTCACCCAGCGCTCCGGGCGAATCTCAGCCTTTGGATCCACCGATCATTTCGCTTATACGGTCGGCGAGGGCGCGCAACTCTATCCCAGCTCGCTTGGACTCTCTGGGTGGAGTCGCCATGTTCTTTTTCTGGATCGCAAGTGGATCGTATTGCGAGACGTGATCCAATCCAGCCAGAGTCACATTTACTCCTGGCTCTGCCACCTGATGGAGGGAGTAGCTCGGGAGGGCAGCTGGCTGCATGGTTACGAGCGAAATGGACAAGCTCTGGGCGTGGCCATCCTGTCACCCACCGAATGGCAACTGGCGGTGGAACCACAGTCTCCGGTGAATATCTCGCGCCTCAATCCAAGCGGATCGGTCTTCGCTGCCAAAGTCGCGAACACGGCAAGCAGTCGCGACATGACGTTTCTCACTGCGCTGGTGCCGATCTCCGAAGCCGCCTGGGACAATCGTCCGTCGATCACCGCGCTCGATCCGGTTCAACCGGAAGCGGGGCTCTGGCTGTCCGATGGGCCACGCATCGCTGCTGCCCTTTTCAATGACCTGCCGACCGGCTCGCGCAATATTTCAGGGTTGCAACTCGACGGCTTGACCGGGGTGGTTGAGTACCTCAACGGAATTCCTTCTCGAGTTCTCCTGGTGCGCGGAACGCGGATCAGCGATAGCTACCGGCTCGTCGCGTCCCAAGCGGCACCAACGGAGATTCTGGAAGCCGATGGGCTGGCAGGGGAGACGGTATCCATTTCCGGCGATCTGTCGCAACAGTTTCGGATCTATGCGCCCGCCGCGCTGCACCTTTTGAGAAGTGGCGTCGAAATCCCGTTCTCCCGCGAGGCGGAGTACATCGTCGTGCCTAGTCAGGACTCACCTCGCGAGCACGGGGTCGACGCAGGCACGCCACCGAACCCGGGCCCGATTGGCACCGCGGGCTCGAGCACGACCGCACCTGCCGCCCTTCAGGCCTCGGCCACCGGCTGCTCGGTTCGGGGGCTCTCTCATTCCCCAGCCTCCTGGCTGGTGCTGGCAATGGCAGCGGCGCTGGCTCGCAGTATCGCGCGAGCGCATTTGCGCCGACGACGGATGGCGACAGCTCAATACGCGGTGGAAGTATGTGGTTTGTCGTCCCGCTCGAGCAGTCGACTCGCCAAGACTCTCAAAGGAGGCTGAAGGAGCCGGGTGAGCAACGCCAGTTGGAGGGAACCGCCGATCACCACAATCGCGAGTGCCCGCTGAGCTTGAGCACCAATGCCGTGTGACAGCGCTGCTGGCAGCAGGCCTAGCGTTGCGACCAAGGTTGTCATTAGCGATGCGCGGAACCGCTTGATCGAAGCTTCCCGAGCCGCTGCCTCCACCGACATGCCCTGTCTGTGCATCTGTTGATAATAAGTGACCATCAGCAGAGCGTCCTGAATGGCAATCCCAAAGATCGATACAAATCCCATTGCCGCTGATACCGAGAAATGTTCTCCGGTGATTAACAGCGCCAATATGCCTCCGGTGCACGCCACCGGAATGTTGACCAAGCTGATCACCGTGTCCAACCAGTTCCCCACTGCGGCGTAGACCAGAAAGCCAATCAGGAACAAAGTCAGCGGAATCATGATCTTGAGGCGATCCATCGCGTCGTGCAGTTCATTAATTTCACCCGCCCACTCCAAGCGTGTTTCCGGTGGAAGCGGCACCTTCGCGGCGATGTTGCTCCGGGCCTCCTCAATGGTGGAGTTCAGATCCCTGTTTCGTACTGAAAATTTCACTGGCGTGTAACGATGTCCGTCCTCGCGGAAGATGACCGAAGGGCTGTCTTCCTGCGTGATCGCCGCCAACTGACCTAATGGAATTTGGCTTCCGTCCGGGGACGCAACGGTAATTCTGCGGATCGCACTGATGCTGTTTCGATAGGGCTCGAGCCAACGGACGGTGAGGGCGAAGAACTTCTCCCGCTCGTAAACCTGGGTTACCGCCTGGCCGCCGATTGCGGCCTGGACAACAGCTTCGACATCACCGGTGTTCAAACCATAGCGCTCGCAAATCACTCGATCAGGGACAATCTTGATGCTCGGTTGACCCATCGACCGGAAAATACCCAAGTCTCGGATCCCTCTAACACCCCTCATCGCATCGTGAATGGCATCACCCGTCCCTTCGTTCTTGGCGATATCGGGCCCAATTACCTTGACCGAGTTCTCCCCCTTCACGCCCGAGAGTGCTTCCTCGACATTGTCGGAAATGTATTGCGAGAAATTGAAGACGACTCCGGGAAATTGATCTTGCAGCTCCTTTGAAACCTGCTCGGTAAGTTTCGCCTTGGTCAAACCGCGAGGCCATTGCTCGAAGGGTTTGAGCGGAGCAAACAACTCGATGTTTTGAAATCCGGCCACGTCCGTTCCGTCATCCGGTCGGCCTAACTGAGATACGACCGTTGTCACCTCGGGATGCTTGCGCAGAATCTCCCGCATGGGCCCCACCACCGAGGCGGATCGCTCGAGCGAGATCGAGATTGGCAACGTGGCGCGGATCCAGAAATTGCCCTCTTCCAGCTTCGGCATGAACTCTCGGCCGAGAAGGGGAAAGAGCACCACGCAAAGAAAGATAGGAATCAACTGGATGGCGAGAGTTCGCTTGGGTGCCCGCAACGCCAAATCGAAGAGTGGATCGTAGACGCGGTGCAGCGCCCGCATCAGGGCATTCTCCTTCTCCTCGACATGGAGCGGCATATGCCGGGACACAAGCACTGGGGTCAGGCTGAGTGCCAAAATGATCGCGCTTGCGATCGAGAAGGCATAGGTGTGGGCCATCGGTGAAAAGATCACCCCCGATACGCCGGTCAATGTGAAGAGCGGAAGAAAGGCAACCCCAATCACCAGTGTTGAAAACGCCATTGGGCGGCCCACCTCCCCAGCGGCGTTCAAAATTCGGTTGATCATCGTCCCCTCGCGCTTACCGCTGAGGTGCCGGAAGATGTTTTCCATCATGATGACCGTCGAATCGACCACGATCCCGAAATCCACGGCGCCCAAGGAAATCAGATTGGCCGGTGTCCCGGTGCCCACCATGCCAATAAAGGCGCAGAGCAGCGCCAATGGAATGTTCACTGCGGTGATCAAGGCGGCGCGCAGATTTCCTAAAAACGCAATCAGTACCAGGACCACCAAGCCCATCCCAACCACCAGATTCTCCAGCACGGTGTGCGTAGTAACGGAGACCAACTTGCCGCGATTGTAGTAGGGCTCAATCTCCATCCCCGGCGGCAGGATGTGGTTTTCGCGGATGTACTCCACTCGTTTCAAAACCCCTTCCAGGGTGGGTTTAGTTTGCTCGCCGTAACGCATCAGAACGATGCCTTGGACGACGTCGGAATCGCCGTCCTTCCCAACCATTCCCAGGCGAGGTGCGTGTCCGATTTGGACCCGGGAGACGTCTTTGACTCGAACTGGAATGCCCTTCTGCTCCAGGATGACGATCTCTTCGATATCTTTCGTGGATTGAATCAACCCGATTCCACGAATGGTGAAGGCCTGATCTCCAAGGTTCAGGCGCTGGCCTCCCACGTTCTGATTGCCGTTGGAGATGGCGGCGTTGAGTTGCGCCAACGTGACGTTTCTCGCGCGCAAGCGGAACGGGTCAACTTCGACGTGGTACTCTTTGATTTCACCCCCGAAACTGTTGACGCCAATCACTCCCGGTACCTGTTTGAATTGACGGTCTAAAATCCAGTCCTGTGCAGTTTTCAATTCGGACAGGCTGTAGCCTTTGCCGCGCAAGACGTAACGGTAGATTTCGCCAATTGCGTTCCAGGGGGAAAGCTGGGCGGTAATTCCCGCCGGCAGCTGGACGAACTGCAGGCGATTAATGACCTCCTGCCGGGCGTCCTTGTAGGACGTTCCCCATTTGAAATAGCACTTCACGTCGGACAGCCCGAACAGCGACTGTGAACGGACGTGATCCAGCCCCGGCATGCCCGAGAGTCCGATCTCCAAAGGAATGGTGACGTAGCGCTCTGTTTCCTCGGCGCTCCAACCAGGTGGTTGAACGATCACCTCCACCATTGGTGGAACCGGATTGGGATAGGCCTCGATATCCAATCGCTTGAATGCAATCAGTCCAGCGACCAGGACAGTGAGTGCCAGAGCGAGGACCATCATCCGCTTCTGCAGTGCGTAGCCGACGAGTCGCCGTATCATCGAATTGGTTGGGCTAGAGAAAAGCGGTCAAGAAGATCGCGTTCTCCACCACCACCTTATCCGCCGCCGTAAGGCCGTCGAGAATGGGTATCGGATTACCGCTTGACTCTTCGTTTACCACCACCCGACGGCGCTTGAAGACCCGCCGCCCATCCGGCTTCTTGCCGCTCTCCACAAGCACGTAGGTATCGTTGCCCAGCCTCAACACCGCCGGGCGCGGCAGCGAAAGTCCCTCCCGGCGCGGGCCAGAAATGTTGATCGCCTCGTACATCTCCGGACGCAGCAGCTGATCCGGATTCGAGAGAACACAGCGCACTCTCGCGGTGTGCTGCAACGGATCCAGGGTGTCGGAGACCCAGTCCACCTTTCCTTCGAATGTTTTTCCAGGATAGCCATCCACCGTCACCCGTACCGGTGCTCCTGCTTCGACGTTGTGCAGATCCGCTTCGTAGATGTCGCCAAACAGCCACAGCTCGCTGGTATTGCCGATGGTGAACAGCTCTGGCGAGGTGCTCGCGCCGGAGTACTGGCCCTGAACTTCCAGCCCCGGATTGACGGTCCGGGCCACCACTTCACCCTCAATTGGGCTTCGCAGAGTGTACTCCTGAGTGACCCGATCGACCGTTCCAGATCCAAATAGCCGCGTTTTCTGCAAGGCCCGCTCCAACTCTGCCTTGGCCTTGCCATAGTTGTCTTGCGCCATTTCCAAGTCGCGTCGGGCTCCGGCATTCAACGCGTAAAGCTCCTTCTGTCGATTGAACTCGTGTTCGGAGGCAATCACGTCCGCTTGTGCTTTCAACCGGTCCGCAAACGCAGTTCCGACATCAGGCGAGAGCAATTTGAGAAGCGGATCGCCCTTCTTCACGCATTGCCCTGGCTGCGCCAGGACTTGCGTCACCCGGCCCGTCACCGGAGAGAAGACATGGGTCACCAGCAGGTCGCTGAAGGTGAGCCGCCCCCCCGCCGCAATGTGGGTTTCCAGCGGCCCGTAGCTTGGGGCTTCCACCCGAATCCGCGCGGACTGCAGCTGCTCGTCGGTCAACCATACTTCGTCATTGGGCTGCTCCCGGGTGATGGACCCTTTCACCACCACTTTTTCACCGGAAGACAATCCCTCCAAAATGGCGACCAGACCCCCAGGCACCTGCTCTCCGATCCGGACTCGTCGCCTTTTGAAGATTTGTCGACCGTCTGCCTTTTGACCCACGTGCACGAAGAGGAAGGATTGCTCATTGATCGGAACCACCGCATCGGCTGAGAGCGCGACGGCGCGCTTGGAGTCGGTGGAGATCAGGACGGTTCCGAACATCTCCGGCTTCAGTGCATGGTCCGGATTGGGCAAAGCACAGCGGATCTTTGCGGTGCGCATTGCCGGATCCAAGGTGGTGGAGATCCACTCCACCTTTCCTTCGAACGATCGGCTGGGATAGGCAAGGACCTTGAGTAGAACGGTGCTTCCTTCCTTGACTCGGGCAAGCTCACTCGCCGGGATGTCGGCGAACACCCAGACATGGTCGATAGCGCCAATGGTGACCAGCTCGACCGAGGTTCCGCCAGAGTACTGCCCTTGAACCTCCAGTCCCAAGTTGGCGAAGCGATCGACCACGACTCCATCGATCGGGCTGCGCAGCATGTACTCCTGGGTCACGCGGTCGACGGAGCCCGATTTGAGCAAGGAAGCTTTCTGACGGGCGCGTTCCATCTCGGCGCGCGCCTTTCGGTAGTTATCCTCGGCCGTTTCGAAATCTCGCCGCGAACCGGCATGAACTTCAGCGAGCTGTTCCTGGCGATGAAATTCATGCTCGGCCGCGATCAAGTCGGCTTGCGCCTTGACCAAATCCGCAAAGGCGGTGCCGACGTCGGGAGAGATGATGGCCAGCAGAGGCGCACCCTTTTTCACGCGCTCCCCTCGCGCCGCGATGAGTCTGCTGATCCGACCCGTGACGGGAGAAAGCACGTGGGACACTTGCAGATCATCGAAAGCGATCCGCCCGCCAGCGTGAACGAATTGAGGAAGATCTTGCTCTTTGGCTTGCGCCAATCGAACCGAGGACTTCTCCATCTGTTCGTTGGAAAGCCACACTTCATCTTCGGGCGGAGCCTCGGCGACCTCCGTACGACGGCAGCCAATTGCCAGCAGCAGCGCCGCGATCGGGATCCAACGATCGGAAAAGCGGCCGATCATTGCTTTGGCCTTTCCGGCCCAATCGCTTGTTGAAGCTGGAACACCCACGTCCAATAGCCAGCCAGGTCCTGCTGGTATTCAAGGTTGGTGGCGATATACGTCCGTCGGGCATCGAGGTACTCGAGCAACGAGGCCGCGCCCTTCTGGTACTGAATGAAAACCAGATCCTGAGCGCGCTTTGCCCACTCCAACAGACCGCCCTGCTCCATTCGCTTTACCAACGCCTCCCAGCCCTTGAACGCTGCCCAGGCGGCCTCCACGTCGGCTACGACCTGGGCCTCCAACTTCGCGACGAGCAACCTTTGCGCTCTCAAATCAGCATTCGCTTTCTGAATTTCGCCCTGTTGCTGGTAGAAGATAGGCAACGTCGTGGTCAGGCCGATGGTGACTGTCGGCGGGGTGACTTGCAGCGACTGGGGGTCGGTTCCCTGGACGCTATATCCGAGCGAAAGGCCAATATCGGGGAAGCGCATTCGCTTTGCCAGCGCGACCGAGTTTTCGGCGCGCGACACTTGGGCTCTGGCTGCCCGGAGATCGGTGCGGTTTTCCATCGCGATCGTCAGCAGTGAGGTGGCAGATGCTTCAGCGAATTGCAGTGGAACGGAGTAGTGCAGAAGCTGCTCGCCGGAAACTTCGAAGTCAGGAACCGGCCCGCGTACCCCAAGCAGAAATGCCAATCCCACCTTGGCCTGCCTCAAGGCCTGTAAGGCGGAGTCGACCGCCTGCTCCGATTCCAGGGTAGCGGTTTGCACCCGAGCCAGGTCCGCCTGCGAAATCGCGCCAAGGTCGTACCTGCTTTTGGTGAGAGACAGGAAGTTGGTCGACGTGTCTCGGGTCTCGCGAGCCAATCGCAGCGTCCGGGTGGCAAGCTCGGCTTGCAGGAACTGCTGCTTGACGATTGTGATCAGCGTGCGCTCCGCGTCCATCCGGGAGCTCCTGGCTGCGTTGAGTGCCGCCCCAGCGACGCTCTTGCGAAGTCCCCGTTTTCCAGTCAACCAGTCTTCGAGCGCGTTCGAATCCCCGATGCTGGCGGTGAACAGGGGAGGACCGAAGAATCTGCAGCCCGAAGTGCCCCCGGGACACTCAATCGATTTTCCGAAGCTGCCGGAAGCGGAGGGATTAAAGATCCCGCTGGCAATTCGGAGATCGCCTTCAGCGCTTTGCACCATCGCGTCTGCGATCAGGAGGTCAAAGCCCTTCTTCCGAAAGCGCTCGAGCGCCTCTTCGAGGGTTAGCGATTGCGGCAGCGGCTCGGGGGGGGGAACGACGTCCTGGCAGAACCCCACACTTGGGAGGACCGCCGCCCACAGCACTCCGGACAGGAAGAGTGCCGCGCCTTCGCGCTTGTTCGGAAGATGGAGAGGGATTGACACGGCCTGCCGCCCAATGAGAGCAAGATGCAGGCCCAGTCGATCTCCAGGGGGCAACCCTCATCGCCCTTCAACCAAGTCCGGGTTTCTGCGACATTTTGTCGCGGTCGGTGCGATCGTTTGCCGCGGACTTCCCCCAGGTTTTTCAAAGGTCGCGGGTATAGGTGTTGCAAAATCCCGGCCTGATCTGTGCAAAGTGCGAGACCTAAGTACCGTCCGGAGGATGATGCGATGGAGGGTAGGGCCTCCATTTTGGTCGCCGAAGATGATGACCTAACGCGCGAACTGCTGGTCAAGGTTCTGCGACGCAATGGTTACGAGGTGGTCGAAGCCGTCGATGGCGCCGACGCAATGGAGAAATTGCGAACCGCGAGCTTCGATCTGGTGCTGTCGGATATCCAGATGGCCCGGATCAGCGGAATGGAGTTGCTGGAACAGGTCCAGAAGGTGGCGAGAGACATTCCGGTGGTGCTGATCACCGCTTACGCCGAGCCCGGGGCAGCGATGGACGCCATTGCCCGCGGCGCCGCCGACTACCTGGCCAAGCCAGTTGATGTCATCGCCCTGCGCACGACGGTGGCGAGAGCGCTCGAGCGAAGGCGGCTCACCGGGGAGAATCAGCGGCTTCGCAGCGAAGCAGCTGGCAAGAAAACCTTGATCGGGACCAGCCCCGCGATGCTCGAGCTGTACAAACAGATTGCCCAAATTGCGCCCACCAACGTGACGGTTTTGATCGTCGGCGAGAGCGGCTCGGGGAAGGAGCTGGTGGCGCGGACCATCCACGAAAGAAGCCGGCGAGCGGACCGGCGCTACATTGCGGTGAACTGCGCCTCCGTCGCGGAAGGGATTTTGGAAAGCGAGTTGTTCGGTCACGAGCGGGGGGCGTTCACCGGGGCCCATTCGGCCAGGATTGGCCTGTTCGAAGAGGCCAACGGTGGAACGGTTCTTCTGGATGAGGTGGGAGACGTCGCCGCCAAAATGCAGGCGCAGCTACTTCGGGTCCTGCAGGAGGGAGAGGTTCGCCGGGTGGGCAGCAGCACCTCCATTCCGGTCGATGTGCGGGTTTTGGCCGCGACCAATCGAGATTTGAATATCGACGTTGCAGAGAAACGGATGCGCGCCGATCTATTTTATCGTCTGAACGTGGTGACGCTGCGCATCCCTCCTTTGCGAGAGCGCGGGGACGATGTGATCGCCTTGTCCCATCACCTGGTCGCCCGAAATGCGGCAACCCTGGGGCGTCCGATACCAGAGATTGCTCCAGAAACGTTCGAGCGACTGCGCACTTACCCTTGGCCGGGAAATGTACGCGAGCTCGAGAATGCGCTCGCGCGAGCCGTCGCGATGTGCCAAAGGTCTGTGCTGCTGCCCGGGGATCTCCCGCCGCTCGTCTCCGGGGAACACGCCACGGGCGATCGGCAAGCGATCGATCGCGACTGGCCGACGCTCGCCGAGCTGGAGCGGCGCTACATCAGCCACGTTCTTGAACGGACCGGCGGCAACAAGACCGAAGCTGCCTCCATTCTCGGCGTCGATCGGCGAACTTTACAGCGGCAAGAGCAGGAGGAGAATGAATAACGCTTGGAGTCAGCCCCGATGCCGCTAGGGGCCGCATTGGTCGGCGACCCCACACCCGCCACTCGACCGACACTAAGTGCGGTCCCCCGCAGCTGGCCGGTCCTGGTGGCGCTCGGCCTGGTCACTTTGCTGCTGCTGACGATGGTGGCCGCCGATCTCTTCGTTGCCGGCAGCGTCGCGGAACGGACCGCCGAAATCGTGGACGATGAACAGCGGTCGATCGAATTGGTCGACGACCTGCGGCAACAAGCAAGCCGGCTGGCGTCTCCTTCATTGACCGGGGCGGAGCTGTTGCAAGTGCTCGAGCGGATTGCGGCGGACATCCGGGCCTATGAGCCACTGACCGATCAGCCGGGAGAACACGAAGAATGGACGGTGCTGCGTCGCGCGCTGGAAGACCTTCAGGCCCGAGTGTCTGCAGGGCAGGGGGTCGGATTGGAGCGACAGGTTATTACGATCGGCGAATCGATCGACCGGTTGGTGCAAATCAATCGCGAGGCAGCGCATCGACAAGCGGACGCGATTCGGCAAGTGCATCGCCGGGCGATCGCGGTGGATGCCGCGATTGGGCTGCTCACCCTCGCGCTCGTGACCACCATCGTTGGAGTTCTGCTTCGAGTGCTCAAGCGGCAGAGGAATCTGGTTGAAAGCCACATTTCACTCTTGGGGGAGAGAAATCGCGAGCTGGATGCATTCGCCGGCCGCGCCGCACACGATTTGCGAGTGCCGTTGAACCCGATTCGTGGATACGCCGATCTTCTGCTAACCGGTCACGAGTCCCCGGACGAGGTCCGGGGAATGGCTGCGCGCATTCGGATTGCGGTGGACCGGATGTCACGGATCATCGACGACATGCTCGATCTTTCCCGGGCGGGTCGTGCGTTGGTCGGCGAAGCTTCGCCGGCCCGGGTAGGCGCGGAGGTTTTGGAGGAGATGGGAGCGGAGCTGATCGACGCGGAGGTGCACACGGAGCTGACCGACGAGAAGGTGGCA
Source organism: Myxococcaceae bacterium (assembly GCA_036781205.1). Classification (GTDB taxonomy): domain Bacteria; phylum Myxococcota; class Myxococcia; order Myxococcales; family Myxococcaceae; genus DAIQBK01. The sequence goes on along the minus strand of DAIQBK010000010.1, from coordinate 95,775 downwards.
TGTGCCCCCGGGGTCTTGGCTCAGATTCTCAGGAATGCGGTGTCGAACTCGATCAAATTTCGATCGCATCAGAGAAAACTCAAGCTCCATCTTAGCTCGGTGAGCACCCCGACCACGATCGAACTGGCAATCGAGGATAATGGCATCGGGATCGACGAGGAGAGTGCTGAGCACGCTTTCGAGCCGTACTATCGAGGTCGCCAGGATCGCGAAGTTCCCGGACACGGCCTCGGCCTGGCGATTGTTCACCGGGCTGCGAAAGCGCTGGGCGGAGAGTGCCACATCTCTCGAACTGCGCCGGAGGGTACCCGGATCACCGTCTCTCTGCCGCGCGCAAGCTGAACGTCAATCCCTGTTGACGCCAAACCCGGGCTGGTGTCAGACCAAGCTGGATCCGGGAGTTATACTCTGCGCATGTCGGACAGTCTTGATCTGCAAGCGCTTCGTCAAGCCCTCGAGGAGGTGGATCGCGAGATTCTGCGTAAACTCAAGAGCCGGATGGAGCTGGTTGAGCGCGTCGCCCGGGTGAAGCTGGCCGCCGCGATTCCGTTTCGCGATCGGCTCCGCGAAGAGCAGGTGTTGGGCCGAGTCCGCCAGATTGCCACCGAGCTCGGTTTGGACCCATACGAGATTGAGCGTCTTTTTCGCATCGTAATGGACATGTCCGTCTCCCGGCAGCAGTCTCACCTGCATAGCATGGAGAACCTCCCGCTCCGGGTGGCCTATCAGGGCGTTGAGGGTTCGCCTAGCCATCTCGATGCTCAGCGCCGTTTTCGCGGCCGACCGGGAGGAGCGCTGTTGAGCGGGCACCAGGGTTTTAAGGAAGTAGCGGGTGCGGTGCGTAGCGGACAGGCGGATCTTGGCGTTCTTCCAATCGAAGAGTCGAAGGCGGGCAGCATCAACGAAATCTATGATCTGTTGCTCGAGGGAGGGCTGACGATCACGGCCGAGCTTTTTCCAATCCCAAACCTGGCCAACCATTACACCCGGTACGTCGAGATCTCGCGCGAAGCGCTGCCTTGCCCTCCTGGGATTTCGTACAAAACCTCCCTCGTGCTCGTCCTTGACGACCGGCCTGGCGCTCTGCGCGAGGTGCTCGCCTGTCTGGCAAACCATCAGCTCAATCTGTCGAAGCTCGAGTCCCGTCCGGTTCCGGGACTACCGCTTCGCTATCGCTTCTACGTTGACTTGGACGGTCATTCCGGGTCTCAAGAAATCGAAAGCGCGCTCACTGAGCTTCGAGGGATTGTCGCGGATCTGCGCTCGCTGGGGACCTACCCGCGCGGCGACGTCCAATCGCAAGTCCCTTCTGCGCCTGGGGCCTAGCATGCGAGTGGCGTTTCAAGGCGAGCCGGGAGCCTACAGTGAAGAGGCGGTTCGGCTTTTGGAGGGCTCGAGTGTCGAGCTCTTGCCACGGAGAACCTTTCAACAGGTCTTCGAGGCAGTTTCCACCCGCTCGGCGTCTGCAGCCGTCATTCCAATCGAGAATTCGATCGCTGGACCGGTGATCGAGAATCAAGATCTTCTTCTCCAATATCCCTTTTCTGTCACTGGCGAGGCGATCGTCCGGGTACGCCACTGCTTGTTGACCCGAGCATCGCGGCCGCTCGCGTCGCTGAAGACGGTTCACTCCCACCCTCAAGCCCTTTCGCAGTGCGGGCGGTTCATTGAAGCAAACCGGTTATTGCCGCGTCCGGAGTACGACACGGCCGGCAGCGCCAAGCTTTTGGCCGAAGGTGCGCTTCCGTCTGGAGCCGGGGCCATCGCCAGTCGCCTGGCCGCGGAGATCTATGGCCTTGAGGTGCTGGCCGAGGGAATCGAGGATCGGGAGAACCACACCCGATTCTACCGGATCGGCCCTAACCCGCTGCCCGCGGAACGGGGTCGCAAGACGACGATTGCTTTCGCCATTCCAAACGCTCCGGGGCAATTGTCCCGAGCGCTCGGTTCGTTCGCGCGGCGCGACATCAACATCTATCGGCTGCACTCGCGGCCGGATCCGCGCCACGAATGGAATTACGTCTTTTATCTCGAGTTCGAAAGCTCAGCGTCCGATCCTCGGTGCGCTGAGGCGTTGGCAGAGCTTGGAGCGCTCGCGACGATGGTGCGCAACTTCGGCAGCTTCTAGCGAGCGCTGCCATTCGGTCGCGGGCTTTGACTCGTACTCTTACTTGGCGAGCACGTAGGTGCCTGGGGCATCGGACAACGGACGATAAGCCTTGCTGCCTAGCGTTGGTGGCGCGCGCCGAGTACCCGCGCGCTCGCCAATCCAACGCGCCCAGTCCTCCCACCAGGTTTGCTGGTGCTTGGTCGCGCCCAACAGCCATGCCTCCGGATCTGCTGGGAGCTCTGGGTTGGTCCAGTGGACCGCGGTCTTGCTCGGCGGGTTAACGATCCCGGCGATGTGCCCCGAGCTGCTGAGCACGAATTTGATTTTCCCCGCGAGAAGTTGAGTCGTCTTGTATGACGACCGCCACGGTGCGATGTGATCTTCGACCGCCGCGAGGATGTAGACGTCCTGGTTCACCTTTGAAAGGACCAGCCGCTTGCCGCCGGTCGCCAGCTCACTGCGGGCCAGCCGATTCTCCTGGTAGAGGCCCCGCAAGTATGAGGTGTACATTTTGGCCGGCAGGCGGGTGCTATCGCCATTCCACGCGAGGATGTCGAAGGCCGGTGGCTCCTCTCCCATCAGCCAGTTCTTGGCGACGTAATTGAATACCAGATCATTGGCTCGCAAAAGGCTGAATGTGTAAGCCATCTCCTTCGCGTCGAGATAACCGCGTCGCTCCACCCTGCGCGAGATCGAAGCGACGCTCTTGGGATCGAGAAAGGCTCCAATTGGGCCGGGATCGCCGAAGTCAACCAGGGTGTTGAGGAGAGTCGTGCAGTTGATCCAGTCCTCCCCGGTCTGCGCCAGATACGCAAGCAGCATCGTAGTCAATGTTCCGCCGAGGCACAGACCAACGATATTCACCTTCGGGGCCTTAGTGATTTCCCGGATAATCTGAAGGGCTTGATGCGGGCCGCGAAGCAGGTAGTCGTCGAGCGTCAGCTCGCGCATTGAGTCATCAGGATTGCGATAGCTGATCATGAAGGTGGTGTGGCCGTGCTGGATCGCCCACTCCACGAAGCTACGGCCCGGGGCCAGATCCATGATGTAGTATTTGTTGATCCACGGCGGGCTGCAGAGCAGAGGAACCTCGTGCACGTCCGGCGTCTGGGGCGAGTACTGGATCAGCTCCATCAAGTCATTTTGGTAGATGACCTTGCCATGGCTGACCGCCAGGTTTTTCCCAACCTGGAAGCTGGAGGTGTCCACCTGCCTGGGCCATCCGCCGCGTTCGCGCAGATCTTGCCCAAATAGTCGCAAGCCACGCAGCAGGCTGCCGCCGCCGGTCTCCAGAGCTCGTCGCAACGCCGCCGGGTTGCTCCACAGATAGTTGGTGGGGGCAAGAGCGTCGACAATCAGCTGGGTGGCGAAGCGTGCCTTGCGCGCTGTCTGCGGATCCAGGTCAGCCGCATCAACCAGGTCCCCGACGAATCGTTCACGTAAGAAATGAGCCTGGAGAAGTGCATAGAACAGCGGGTTGTCTTCCCAAGCCGGATCGGAGAAACGCTTGTCCTTACTCCCAGGCGCGAGTGGACTGGTGGTCTTCGCACCGACCATTCGACTGGCTACCGCCTGGGCGGCCCCAAGCGCGTTCACGGCGAAATTCTGATACGCGGAGAACAGCGACAGGGGATGCCGGGCAAGCCCGACGGCAGTCGCGGCGAGGGAACGCCCAAACGAAAGTGGATCGATTTTGTCGAATACCTGGTGAGCAGCACGCTGGAACGGGCCTTCGGATTGCTCTTGCTGCTGATTGATGTCGTTCATGAGTCAGTGATCGCCTCAGGCGGAATTCTCATGCTGATGAGTGCACACTGGCACCCCCGTTGCGCAACGGATTGGCGACTTTACTCGCCCGGCTCTACATGTAAACGCCGCCGTTGACGTTGATCTGCTGCCCAGTGATGTAGTCGCCTTCTGCGGCGAGAAAAGCGACGGCCTTGGCGATTTCCTCCGGCAATCCGAAGCGACCCATCGGGATTCGGGCTTTGATCTGGTCCTGTACGGTCGGCGATACCTTGGCGAGCATATCGGTCATAGTGAAGCCCGGCGCGAGAGCATTCACGGTAATGTTGTACTTCGCGTACTCGATTGCAGCGGTCTTGGTGAACGCGATGATTGCGCCTTTGCTCGCGGAGTAGTTAGCCTGGCCGAAGTTACCGGCCTGCCCGACAAAGGAGCTGATGTTGATGATCCGCCCGTACTGCTGCTCAGCCATCGATTTCAGAGCTGCGCTGCAGCAGTAATAGACGCTGTTGAGATTGGTATTGATGACTTCGGCCCATTCGTCATCGGTCATCTTTTTTAACGACTTATCGCGGGTAATCCCCGCGTTGTTCACCAGAATGTCCAGCCGCCCCCATTTTTCGAGCACCTGGCCAATCAGCCCGCGCGCCTCCTTCGGGTTGCCGACATCCGCGCGCAACATCAGCACCTGCCCGCCGATGCCACTGACCTCATTCGCCAGGCTGTGGCACTCTGCCTCTCCCGAGCGGTAATTGAGTGCCACCTTGGCACCGTCTCTGATCAATTGCAGAGCGATCGCTCGGCCAATGCCGCGAGACGCGCCGGTTACCAATGCATTCTTTCCATCAAGACGCCCCATGACTGCACCTCCTAAATTGGGCAATAAAGCGGGCGTCCGGCGAAGATGCAACAGCCATACCGGTCTACTGAACAAAAAAAGAGGCGAGCCCTCACTGGAAGACTCGCCTCATACGCTGATGCGCTGCTTTGCTTAAGCCTTGTTAGGAACCGCCGCGTCCGCCGCCTTGCGAGCAGCCTCGATGGCCAACTTCCGCCATTGCGCAACAACTTGCTGGCCCTGTTCGAGCGCCTGCTTGCCCAAACGAACCGCTTCATCGAAGTTCGCGTTGAACTGAGCGACTGCGCTGGTCTGTGCCTTGCCCAGCTCTTGGTAGAAGGACTCCAGGAACGCCGCCTGCTCTGACGCCGCGGACTTCCAGAATTGATAGAATTGCTGCACCTGCGAATTGATTTGATTCTCCATGATCTTGCCTTTCTTGGTTTGTGGCTGAGTGGGATTTGACTGTTTCACCCACATAACCTACTCCTCAACCTCTGCATGTCAAGGAAAAATGTTGCACTGCAACATAAAAGAAACACTTAACGGCGCTTCTTGCGAAGGCTGCTCTTCAACTCCGCGAGCTCTCGTCGCAACTCAGCGATTTCGTTGACGGCGCTCGGCGCTGGCTGCGCTGCCCCCTCGCCGTGGGCCGGGGATCCGCCTAGCAGACGCAGAAAAGCGTCCGCAGCCCCAAACGGCGCCATTGACAGAGGGTTATACGGTGCGATCTGCCTCACCCCTTGTTTCGCATTGAGGTAGATGTCCAGTGCCCAGCGCACGTACTGGCCGAAGAACTCCGCGAGGGCGTCATCGCCGAGCCGCACCAACTGGATCAGCAAGGGAACGGGCAACAACCGGGCGGCGCCACGGCCTTCGACCAAGATCTGCGTCAGGGTTGAGGCAGTGAGATCCTCTCCGGTCTTGGCGTCGACGACCCGAACTTCTTCGCCTTGCCGGACTTTGTCCGCCAACTCCTCGAGCGTGATGTACCTGCTATCGGAAGTATCGTAGAGGCGTCGATTGCCATATTTCTTGACCATCATCCGATCGTCTTGCAGCGGCGCGCGGACGAGATCAAGTGCAAATCCGAAAATCCTGTTGCGGCGCACCATGGGGCAGCAAGACCGCGGACATGGAACATCGGAGCGCAGGGCCCGCGATCCTGCACGGTGTTCGTCATCGGCTAGCCAGCTATTGCCCACCGCTCCGCTCACCGGTACCCTCGGGGCGATGGCCGAGACTCTATTCGCCGAGCTCAAGCGTTATGTTGGGTTTCAGGCCGAAGACGAGGCGGCTCTGCGCAAACTGGATCCGGTCGCTTCGCCCCAATTCGTCCGCATCGCGGACTTGTTTTACCGCCGAATTCTAGACCACGAAGAGGCACGCAAGGCGTTGGCCGGAGAGAGCCAGGTCGGCCGGCTGAAAGTTACGCTCGTCGAGTGGATGCAAAAACTGCTTACTGGGCCGTGGGATGAGCAGTACTACGAGCTGCGCGCCCGGATTGGGCGGGTCCACGTCCGCATTTCACTACCTCAACACTACATGTTCGGCGCAATGAACGTGATTCGCGCGGCATTGAACGAGGTGATTGATAGCCATTACCTGGATCGGCCGGACGAGCTCAGAAAAGCTCGCACCGCGCTCGGGAAGATCCTCGATCTCGAACTAGCGATCATGCTGCATACCTACCGAGAAGATCTCCTCTCTCAGCAAGCCCGAATTGAGCGCCTGTCGACGTTCGGGCAGCTGGTCGGCTCGATTGGACACGAGCTGCGCAATCCGCTGGGAGTGATCGAGAGCTCGCTGTTTATTCTCAAGGGGCGCGTTGGGTCCGATCCGAGGGCGGAAAAACAGATTCAGCGCATCAGCGAACAGCTGACAGTTGCAAATGACATTGTCACCAAGCTTCTCGACATGATTCGGGACCGACCGCTCAGCCGGACCAACGTGAAGCTGCCCGAAGTGCTCAACGCCGCCGCTTCGTCCGTGCATTGGCCGTCTCAGGTAAAACTGATCCAGACGGGCCTCGAGGGCCTACCCGAGATTCAAGGGGATGCGGTGCAGCTGCGGCAAGTATTCGTAAACCTATTGGAAAATGCGGTCCAAGCGACAGGTGCGCAAGGGGAAGTCCGGGTACAGGGGACTCTCGATGGAAGGGCGGTCGAGGTCACGGTGGAGGATACCGGACCGGGCGTGGACGTCAGCATCCGAAACCGCCTGTTTGAACCGCTGGTCACAACCAAGACCAGGGGAATTGGATTGGGCCTAGCTCTGGTGAAGCGCATCGTCGAGCGCCACGGGGGCTTTATCACCTATCGATCGGGCGGTGATGGGGGGGCGCTTTTTGCAATCCGCTTGCCGATTACCAACCCGTGAGCGCTGCCGGTCTCATTCCTCAGCGTCACTACCTGCTGGTTGAATGTTCCGGTAGCCATTCGACACCGAGGGCCTGCTTTTGACGCTCGAAAAGGTATACGGGTCGCGCGCGGCGTAGGGTCCTGCCACTGATCAGTAAACCTAGCGACTCTCGTCCAGTTTCCCCGGCCGACGGAGCATCTTCCGCACCTCTGAAAGATGCACCTCCTCATCGTGGACCATTCTCCGGGCGTACTCCTCGAGCATGATGTTTCTGCTCTCGACGAGGCTCAGAAGTCGGCGATAGATATGCACCCCTTCCGCCTCGTGCTCGATCGTCTCCTTCAGAATCTCATCGATGTCGTGCCGATGGGTTTCCAGGAGCTTACCGATTTTCAACGAGGGATGGCCGCCAAAGGTGGTGATGTATTCGCCCGCCTCTGCGGCGTGGCTCATCGCTTCATTCGCCTGCTGGCGCATCCAGGCGACGATCGGGATCCGAGCGTGCCCAAAGACCATCAGCGAATAATGCAGGTAGCGCACCACCCCAGCCAATTCCAATTCCAGAATCTCATTCAGAATCCCAATCGCCTCTTTTTCATTGAACTTCTCTTCGGCCATGGGTTGCCCTCCAGAGAATGCCGCCGCTGTGGCGAGTGACATCTTCTTCGGTCAAGCGAGTGCAAAGGTAAAGGCGGAACCGAGCAACCGGATGGAATCGCACAATTGAAGCGGCCCCGATGGACAGAACCTTGCGCTAAAAGCGCTACAGCTTGAAGCCGACAGATTCGCCGACGGGATCGCGGTCGATCCTCGGACGCTTGATTGCCGTTGGAGCCTGGGTGCTCTGCATCGTGCTCGTTTACGAGTCGCTGAGCGCGCTCCACTACCCGCTCCGGGACGCAGACTCCACCCTTTACGAGGCCATTTCGAGGTCTCTCAAAGATCAGCCGTTCTCGCAGTGGGCTGCTCCTCTGTGGCCCGCGGGTCGCGCCAAGCAGGGACTATTTGTCGAGCACTTACCCTTCTTTTTTTGGCCGGCTGCGTGGCTGTATCGCATTGGCCTGAACCAAGCCGCCCTGCTGATGAATCTGGTCTACTTCTTCCTCTCCCTCTATGTTCTATTCCTGCTAGCTACGCGCCTTTCCGGACAAGGCCCGGGGTGGCTAGCGGTGCTCCTTTATCTGGTCTCCCCGCTGGGAGTGCAGTACCTGCTCCGTTTCAACCACGAGAATGCCTGGACCGCAGGTTTCCTGGGGGCGCTCTACTGCGTCACTGAGCTCCCGCGAGGAAGGGCCTTCGGGATCGGACTGGTGCTGTCGCTGAGCTTCGTATTCGCGATCAAGGGAATCCTCGGGCTGATCGTCTTTCCAGTCGCGCTTACTTGGTGGTGGCTGAGTGAGCGCCGCAGTGGTGACGTGCTCTTTTTTCTCGCGGCATTGGGGGCGATCCTACTGATCGCCGTCGGCCAGGAGCTCGCGTTCCGTCGTTTGACCGGGGAGAATTTTTTTCAAAGCTACCTTTCCACCCAGCTGGAATACGTCGCGGGTGCGGAGCGCCTTGGCCCCTGGCGCAGGTTCTGGAACCCCCTCTATTACGTCGGCAATCTCATTTGGTTCGCGCTTCCGGGGTCGCTTCTTGCCGCCTATGGCGCCTACCTGAGCTGGCAGAGAAGAATTCGCTATCGCGGGGCCAGACTCGTCGGGTGGTCGGGCAGCATTTACATTCTGCTGGTCTCGATCATGACTCGCCGGGCGGCTCGATACATCTTCCCGCTCTATTCGTTGACCCAACTGGTTGGCGCCGAGATTCTCTGGAACCGCTTCCCCGAGGTGCGGCAACTGATCGAGAAGCACCGGCGACAGTTGCCGTATTTTCTGGCCGCGGTCGTGTTGGTGGTCTTCGGGTTGCGACTGTACGCGGATTTTCATCACTACCGGTTCATCAACATTTTCTGACTCATGCGATGGGGGTGGCGGCCGCTGTCCGGGGCTTTCCACCTGATGCTCGTCAGCGTCGAAGGGTATGACTCCGACCTTGGTGCGTCTTCGATCCGCGGGGATGGGGGGAACCCCCTCGAATGCGATTTGTCGCTGATCTTCACATCCACTCTTACCTTTCGAGAGCCACCAGCAAAGACCTCAACCTCGAGCAGCTCTATCGCTGGTCGCAGCTCAAAGGCATCGGAGTGGTGGGAACGGGTGATTTCACCCATCCGAAGTGGTTTTCGGAGTTGCGCGAGAAACTGTTGCCAGCGGAATCCGGCCTGTTCACGCTTCGTCCGGAAATCGCCAGGGCTCTCGACGATCAGATTCCCTCCGCATGCCGAAGAGCGGTCCGCTTCATGCTATCGGTTGAGATCAGCAGCATCTACAAGCGCGCGGACCGAGTTCGAAAAGTTCACAACCTGGTCTATGCGCCGACCTTCGAGGTGGCGGCGAAGATTGCGACCCAGTTGTCGCGAATCGGGAACATCGAGTCCGACGGACGTCCAATCTTGGGAATTGATTCCAGGGACTTGCTGGAAATCGTGCTCGAGGCGTCCCCGGATGCTTTCCTGATTCCTGCTCACATCTGGACGCCGTGGTTCTCCGCGCTCGGCGCCCAGTCCGGATTCGACCAGATCGCGGATTGCTATGCGGATTTGACGGAGCACATTTTTGCTGCGGAGACCGGTCTCTCTTCGGATCCGCCCATGAACTGGCGACTCTCGCAGCTCGATGGCTTGGCGCTGGTTTCGAACTCGGATGCGCATTCGCCGGAAAAACTTGGCCGGGAAGCGAATTTATTCGATTGCGAACTGTCCTATTTCGCAATCCGATCTGCCCTGCAACATGCTCGCGAAGGCTTCCTCGGAACGGTGGAATTCTTTCCCGAGGAAGGGAAGTACCATTTCGATGGACACCGAAAATGCGGCGTCGTGCTGGCGCCAGAACAAGCCCAAGTTGCCCAGGGAGTCTGCCCGAAGTGCGGAAAGCGCGTAACCGGGGGAGTGATGAGTCGGGTGCTGCAACTTGCCGACCGCCCCAGCGGCTTTCGACCCCCCGATGCGAAGCCTTTCCACAACCTGGTCCCACTAAACGAGCTGATCGGCGAGGTGGTCGACGCAGGACCCAGCACGGTGGGGGTGCGGCGCGCCTACCAACGGTTGCTCCAAAGGGTGGGTCCGGAGTTGACTTTGCTGACCGAGTCCCCGCTCGAGCAGGTGGCGTGCGAAGGCCCTCCGTTGCTCGCAGAAGCGCTGCGCAGAATGCGCAGCGGCGAGATCCACGTTCAGCCAGGTTACGACGGCGAGTACGGTGTGATTCGCGTCTTCGAACCCGAGGAGCGCCGGAGGTTGCTGAACCAGGGGACTTTTTCCTTTGCGCTGGCAAGCGCTGAGCGTCGAACCACCAATTTCGACGCTTGTGACCCGATTACCCTGGCAAGCCCAGCGCACCCCCTCCGATCCAGCACGATTGGCCTCAATCCCGATCAACGAAAAGTGGTGGAACACGGGAATGGATCTCTCGCGGTGATTGCTGGGCCTGGGACTGGAAAGACGCGCGCACTGACCCATCGAATTGCCGCCCTAGTCCAGGACCGTGGAGTGCCGCCTACCTCAATCCTGACAATCACCTTCACCCGAAAGGCGGCGGCGGAGCTTCGTGAACGGCTGATTGCGCTCCTCGGAGACGACGGTCGGCGCGTCCAGGCGATGACCTTCCATGCTTTGGGGCTGGAATTGCTTCGCAAGTTCCCGAAGCCAGCCGGACTTCGCGCGGACTTTACCGTTCTGGATGATGCCCGGCGACAGCAAGTCCTCAAGGGCGCCGCAGAAGAGGCAAGACTCCGTAACCGGCTAGTGTGGATGGGCGAGCGGATTTCGTGGCACAAAACACAGCTGCGCTCCCCGGCGGACGCGGATGCTGAGATTGGCGAGGCCTATTTGGCGTATCAGAGGATCCTCGAGCAGCAGGGGGCAATCGATTTTGATGATCTGATACTCCGCAGCACTTTGCTGTTGGAACGCTGCGACACAGCGTTGGCCGACGCGCGGACAGGTTGTCGCTATCTGTTCGTGGACGAGTATCAGGATATCAATGCGGCTCAATACCGCTTGGTGCGGCTGCTGGCGCCTGCCGGTCCGGCCTCCGATCTATGCGTGGTCGGAGATCCGGACCAGTCGATCTATGGCTTTCGCGGATCCGACCCCGAGTACTTCAATCGTTTTGCGGAAGACTACGCGCCGGCCACGGTGCTCAGGCTGACCCAAAACTATCGCAGCACAGCCACTATCGTCCGCGCAGCCCTTGAGGTCATTGCCCAGAGCCCAGGTCGTGATCCGAGCCACCTCGAAGCATTGGCTGCTCCCGGGCTTCCGATTCAACGGTGGTCATGTGCCACCGAAATCGACGAGGCGGAGTTGATCGCGTGCGAAATCGAGCGCGCGGTAGGGGGAACCAGCCTCTACTCGCTCGATTCGGGTCGATCCGACGGCACGAACGAGAACCCGTTGTCATTTCATGAGATCGCAGTTCTGTTCCGTACCTCGGCGCAGGCGGACGCGATCGGCCTCGCGCTCGACCGAGCAGGAATTCCATTTCAACGCGTCGGCGTCGATCCGCTCACCGCCCGACCGTTCGTTGCAGAGTTACTTTCTGACTTGGATTGCCTGGTCAGGCGAACCAGCGACCACACGGCGATTCCCGAACGGCTGGCGCATTTGGCGCCATACATCGGTCCGCAGCCGACGGCGGAAATCATCGAGAGACTGGGCACCATCGGCAGGACGGATCCGGACCAACGATCGGCAACCGATTTGCTCGCAACGCTCGCCGTTCCATTTGGAACTGATATCGCCGGCTTTCTCGGAGCGATCGCGCAGATGCATGAGAACGACCTTGGCCTGGAACCGCAGAAGGTCGCGTTGCTGACGTTGCACGCAGCGAAGGGCCTCGAGTTTCCATTGGTCTTCATCGCAGGCTGCGAGGACGGATTGATCCCATTGCGGGCTAAGCGTGCGCGGTCGGTCAATACCGAGGAGGAGCGGCGTTTGCTGTACGTGGGCATGACCCGGGCTCAACGACAGCTGATTCTGACCGCTGCAACGAAACGGTCCCGTCACGGGCAAATCTACGAAAACGGTTTCTGTCCCTTTCTGAGCACTGTCTCGGCGGAACTTTTCGAAGCGATGCAGGGGCGCCGACGACCGCGCCGTGCACGTCAGTTGCCATTGCTCTGAGGCTCAGGATAGGAGAAGTCGCTTTCCAGGGAGAGAAGGCTTGCGCTTTCACAGAGAGATTCACCGAAGCGACAGGATTGGATGGCTCCGCGCCGCAATCCTTGGCGCGGACGATGGAATTGTTTCCGCGTCAAGCCTGATGATTGGGGTTGCCGCTTCGTCCGCCTCCCGAGGTGCTACCATCCTCGCAGGTCTCGCGGGCCTGGTCTCGGGAGCAATGTCGATGGCGGCCGGCGAATACGTTTCGGTCAGCTCGCAGCGTGATGCCGAAAAAGCCGACACCGAGAGAGAGCGCCAGGAGCAAGCGTCCTCGCCAGAAATGGAGCTGGACGAGCTGGCCGGCATCTATGTTCGTCGAGGGCTGGGGCGAGAGCTTGCGCGGACCGTTGCCAAGGAATTGATGCGGGTCGATCCGTTGGGCTCCCACCTCAGGGACGAACTCGGGATCTCTGAGATAACGCGGGCCCGCCCGATCCAAGCTGCCTTGGTATCTGCGCTCAGCTTTGCTTTGGGAGCGTTGCCTGGACTGCTCGTGATGATCTTCGCTCCCGCCGGTCTTCGGATTCCAATTACCGCGGCGACCGCAATCGTCCTACTGGCCACGCTTGGCGCCATTGGCGGAAAGCTTGGCGGAGCACCCGCGGGTCGGGCTGCCTTGAGAGTAACGGTTGGCGGGGGCTTGGCGATGGCGATTACGGCACTGATCGGGCGCTGGGCTGGAGGCGTGGCGCTATAGCCCTGGACAATCATCTGCGGAATTGGTGGAGCGCCGATCGGCATCATTCCACCGAGGCGGCGAGGACTTTGAGTGTTTTCGGTCTGTGCGTCGCCGGCCTGGCTTGGGTGTTTCTCCTGTGGTCGGCGATCCACCTATTTCAGCCGGATTCAACCCTGCTGCGGCTCTACACCTCTGATTGCGCGATTCCATTGCTGATGTCGCATGGTCCTTGCGACACTCCTTTTTGTATCTACTATCTCGGCCAGGATCGTTTTGGCGCGTGGCCGTTCCTCTTCGCTCAATGGATTGGGCGCGCGATGCACTTCGCTTGGTCTCCGGAGCGGCTTTCTGCGTGGCTGATCTTATTTACTTTCAGCGCGGCATGGCCGCTGCGCGCGCTGGCCGGCAAGCGTGATTTCATCGTACCGGTCTATCTGGGGATCCTTCTACTCGATCGAGTTCTGCAGCTCGACCTGTTCACTATCGAGGGAGTCTACGGATGGCAAGCGCCAGCCTTGATCTGGACCTGGTGGTTCCTTCGCCGGTTGTCGTTGAGCCACTGCTCCGAATGGTGGTTCGCGAGCGCGTGCCTAGGCAGCTTGCTGGCTACTTGGAGCTCGCCATTGAGCGGGGTCATTTTGGCGCTGCTCGCGGGCGTGGAATGGGGATACGCCCATTTGCAGACGGCTCCAGACAAAGTGCGCTGGAAACGCCTGCTTCTCCTGCTGATTCCAACCGTGTTCGGACTCGCTGTCGAGGCCGGACTCCGCCGCTGGTTCTACCAGTACACGAGCCTGAAATTTCACACCCGCTACGTAACGGCAATTCGGCTCGACCGAGGCCACCTCTTAGAAAACGCCAGTGCCTTGTGGAGCGTTTTTACCGAGTCGCCGTTGTGGGTTTTGCATCTCGCGAGCACTCTGGCTGGAGCGTTGTTCCTCGCGAGCTGGATTGCCCGGCTGACGCGACCCAAAGCGTTGGCAGTTTCGAAGGACAACTGGCGGGCGCTGGCGATCGGCTGCGCAATGATTTGCGTGCTGACTTTCTGTACCAGCGCGGCACTCTCCCACGTTCGACATAACGAGCATAACCAACGCTATCTCGTCTTGGTTCACTTGTTCGGTGGTCTCGGGGCCGTGGCGACGTTCGCCGCGCTCGTCCCGCAGGTGCAGTCGTCCATCTTAGCTTCGCGCGCCTTGTCGATCGGACTGACCGGAGCTTTGGCCTTGGCCGTCGGATTGGCACTTCCATCTGCGAAACCGAACCCGGCCTATCAGGATTTAAAAGAGGCAGCGAACTGGCTTGCGAATCGCGCCAACCCCGTGGTGCTGGGGGGTTACTGGGGCAGCTACGTCTTTGCCGGGTTGGCGGTTCCGAAGCGAGTCGTACCTGTTCCCATCGAGGAAGACTGGCAACGCACTCCATGGACCAGCTCCGCGATCCATCAATCGACGGAGCTTTTCATTTCGCCCTACTGGTCCGAGCGCTTTGGACCAATCGACCACCCCGATCATTGGGTCAGTGAGCGCGGAGAGTTTCTCGAGCGGGCGGAAACACCCGCCTTCCAGAGGGGAGACGTTACCTTCTGGCTGTACCGCAACGAAACGAGACGCGCGCTTCCCATTTCTTCCTCGTTCGTTCCCAGCCGCTGGAATGCATGTGGTCAAGCCCCGCTCTCGTTGACTTTTCCCCCAGTTCAACGCGTTGACTTGATCTATTGGCTCCGATCGCCGGATGGCCCGACGCTTCGGCTCGTGGGACGTACCCAGAGCGGACTCGACTTGCAGCCGAGCGCGATCGAGCGGGGAGCTCGCATGGTGAGCTATCGGTTCGAGGCCGCGGAGCGACTCAGTCGAGTCATGCTGCGACCTGCAGAGGGCCGCGAAAATTGCGAGCTTCAGTCGCTTGCCGTGCTCGAGCGCTGAGCGGCATCGCTCGGAACAACGCCGACTGAAGAGCACACGGGGATCACAAGGCCAAGATTGCGAGGGATGCGGGGAACCATCGAACGCCGAGCACGCCAGCAATGTGCGCCGCTAACCTTCACAAGTCGCCAACCGCCGCTGCTCACACTAGTTATGGCGCTGCGACCAGGGTGGCTCGTGCCGGACTAGGGATTCAGGTGAACGCCATCGCCGACTAGGAGGGCATTTTTGTTCGAGCTCACACGTGGCAGAGGCCTTGCACGCGTCTTGGACGACGAAACTCAACAACGGCTAGGGAGTGACGATGCAATCGGTCGCCAGCGTCCAGAAGGCTTACGACCGCGAGGAGCTACTCGCGAGCTTGGATGGAGACGAGCAGGTGGTGCGGGAGATAATCCAACTCTATCTGGATGGCGCTCCCAAGATGCTCAACACCCTCCTTTGGGAGGTGGAGAACGCGAACGCATTGGGGGTTGCCGAGGCGGCTCACGCGATGAAGGGCGCGCTGATGATGCTCAGGGCCCACAGAGCCGCGGCGCTTGCTAAAGGGCTGGAAGAGTCATGTCGGCGCGGGGATTTGAGCGAGGCGAAGGCGAAACTCGCTGACTTGATCACGGCCGCGCAAGAGCTGACGGCGATACTGGCGTATCCGGCCGATCTACGGGAGCGCGACCATCCAGTTGCCCGTTAGTCCGATTCACGGCTCGCGCAAAGCGCGGTCGCAATCGCTCTTGATCAGAGCAAAGACGCTTTTCCTTCAGCGGTGGGCAGCGCCCGACGCGGCAGATTTGCCCAAAACGTGCTTCCGACTCCCGGCTCGCTGCGAACGCCGACCGTCCCCCCTTGCGCCTCGACCAACCGCTTGGTGAGAGCGAGTCCCAGGCCTGTGCCCGCGTACCCCTTGGACGGGCCGGTTTGCAGCTGCTCGAACGCCAGGAACAGGCGAGCCAGGTCCTCTGCCCGGATCCCGATCCCGTTGTCTTCGATCTCCAGCCGGAAAGTTTCGCCCTCATCGGCAATTGCCCGCAGGCTGACCTGACCGCCCCTAGGGGTGAATTTGATCGCGTTGGAGAGATAGTTGTACAGAATCTGCTTTAACTTGACTTGGTCGATCACGATTTCATCTAGGCTGGGATCGACCGCAACGGTCAGCTGCATTGCCTTCTCCGATGCCATCGCCCGAAGGCTTTCGGTCACCTCTCCGATCAGCCCCGCCAAATTGGTCGGCTCGGGGTGAAACTTCATCTTGCCGGACTCGACCTTCGAAAGGTCGAGGATGTCGTTGATCAAACTCAGAAGTTGCCGGGCGCTGCTGAGAATGTCGTTGATGTATTCGCAATGGTTCTGCGCGAGCGGACCCACTCGACCGCTCACCATCAGCTCTGCAAACCCAATCACAGCGTTGAGGGGTGTGCGCAGCTCATGAGACATGTTGGCGAGGAATTGATCCTTCATCCGATTTGTCTCGTGAAGCCGCAGGTACTGCTCTTCAAGTTTGATGCTGATCTGTCGATACCGCTCCTCGCTCTGGCGGAGTCGATCTTCAGCCTGTTTTCGCTCGGTGAGATCGCGGATGATTTCAGCAAACCCCTGCAGTTTCCCGTTCGCATCGCGCATCGCGATCAGCACTAAGCTCGCCCAGTAACGCGTCCCGTCCCTGCGTAGACGCCAGTCCTCGCGCTCCGCTGTTCCATGATCGGAAGCGATCGCCAGGTCCCGTTCCGGACAACCGCTGCGAACCTGTTCCGGAAGGTAGAAGATCGAAAAATGCTTTCCCAGAATCGCGTCGGCTCCATCGCCCTTGATCGATTCCGCGCCTCGGTTCCAACTCACGATTGTTCCCTGGGGGTCGAGCATCAAAAGAGCGTAGGTCTCGAGGCGCTCGAACAGGTGGGGAGGATCCTCCGACTGTCGAACCTTCGTCTCAGCGGGTGGGCTATCCACGCTCACCTGCGATCACCGTTGCTCGATCTCTGGCCGCCTCTCAAATAATCGCCGACCACTTTTCCCAGCGTCTTGATGCTGATCGGCTTGGTGAGGTAGCCATCGCACCCCGCCGCCTTCGCCTTCTCCTCGTCTCCCTTCATTGCGTAGGCAGTGAAGGCGATGATCACTACCGAGCGCCAGCGCGGATCGGATTTGAGCTTCTGGGTTAGCTCGAGGCCGTTGCTGCCGGGTAACTGGATGTCCATCAAGATCAGCTGCGGAGTAAATTTCTCCAGAACCTTCAACGCTTCCGCAGCATCCGTCGCAGTTTGCACCAGATAGCCTTCGGTGGACAGGACGACCCGGGCCAGTTTCAGGTTGGCCTGGTTGTCGTCGACGATCAGAATCGGCTCGCCCGCCATCAGCCAATCTCCGCGCGAATCGCGATCCGCACTGCAAAGTAGTGGGAGGTCCTCCGTTTCGCGCAGTTCAACTCGGTTGTCACACAACGCAAGAGGCTCATTGAAATGCGTCCGCGGTACTCGAGATGGTAGGCAGCGGCGGCCGATCCAGCCGCCACTGGACAAGCCTATCATAGTCCGCAAAGCTTGAATTAGATGCCAGACGCGCAACCTGCGAAGGCCGCGGCCTTGCCCGAGAAGAGCGCGGCCAAGATCCTGATCACCGACGACAACCTGATGAATCGGCGCCTTCTCGCGGCCGTCTTTGAATCACAGGGGTTTCAGATTCGCCTCTCAGAAAGTGGTGAGGAGGCCCTGAAAGAAATCGCCGCCGAGGTGCCCTCGGTGCTGTTGCTGGATCTTCGCATGCCGGGAATGGACGGGCTGGAAGTGCTGCGCAAGGCCAAAGAGGTTGCTCCTCAACTTCCGGTGATCCTTCTTACCGCTCACGGGGATCTGCCCGATGCGGTGCAGGCGATCAAACTTGGCGCGTATGACTTCTTGGCGCGCCCGATCAACAACGACAAGCTGGTACTCACCGTCCGGCGCGCCTTGGAGCGGCAGCAGCTGATGGGAGAGGTTCAGGATCTCCGCCGACAATTGGACGCGGCCAGCTCGTTGGGCCGCTTCAATACTTCCGGTCAAGCGATCCGGGGAATCGTTCATCAAATCCAGCAAGTCGCCGGCTCGAGCCTGACGGTGTTGATCCAGGGCGAGACCGGCACCGGTAAGGAACTCGTTGCCCGCGCGATTCATCAACAGAGCAGCCGCTCCGCCAAACCATTTGTGGCGATCGATTGCGGCGCGATTCCCGAAAACCTCCTCGAGTCGGAGCTCTTCGGGTACGAGAAGGGAGCCTTCAGCGGCGCCGACCGGCGCAAGGAGGGCTATTTTCAGACGGCCGAAGGCGGCAGCATGTTTCTGGATGAAGTGGCCAACCTGCCGGTTGGAACTCAAGCCAAGCTTCTTCGGGTGATCCAAGAACGGCACGTGCAGCCGCTCGGAGGTACGCGCAGCTTTCCGATGGACATCCGCTTCATCGCCGCCGCCAACGAAGCATTGGATAGCCAAGTGAGCGCTGGGAGATTTCGGCAGGATCTTTACTATCGGCTAGCCGAATTCATCATCGTGCTACCCCCGCTTCGAGAGCGGCGCGACGACATCCTACCGTTGGCGCGGCGTTTTCAGGAGGAAGCCAGCGTGGAGTTGCGACGGCCGGTGCAAGGCATCTCCGACGCCGCCGCGGAGATCCTGGTCAACCATAACTGGCCAGGCAACGTCCGGGAGTTGCGAAATTTAGTACGCCAAGCGGTGCTCCAAGCGTCCGGATCGATGATCGAGGTGAACGATATTCGGCACGTCGGAATGAAGCGAACGGCGAGCCCTTCGATCACCGCCGAAGTCGCGGTTCCGATGGGTTCCTCCCTCAAAGAAATCTCTGACAGCGCCAGTTCTGCCGCGGAGAAACAGGCAATCGTCGAAGCCTTGCGAGCCAGCCGGGGGAACAAGAGCCGAGCCGCGCGGCTTTTGAAGGTCGACTACAAGACCCTTCACGTCAAAATCAAGCGATACAGTCTGGAGCCCACGGGAGTGTGATCGGCTTGTACTGCGGACACCCTGGAGCCGGCGCCATACTGGGTGGCGCTCGCGCCAGGGCGTGGACGGCAGGTCAGGGATCCCCACCGGGCTTTGAGCGCCCGCAGTCGTTCTATCAAGCGGTTACGCGCATTTGGCAGGGCAAACGGAGTGGGACTCAGTGCGCAATGGCCCGGCATCGATTTGGCAAAGGTTTGGTTCCGTGAACCCTACCCGCAAGGTCATGGTCGTCGAGGACCAAGATTTGACGCGCAAGATGCTCCGGATCGCCCTCGAATCCGAAGGGCACGTCGTTTTGGAGGCGCCTGATGGTGCCACCGCGCGGCGGCTATTCGTGGAGCAGCGCCCCGATCTGGTGCTCCAAGATCTCAGGTTGCCCGATGTTGACGGCCTCTCGCTCGTGCGGGAGTTGCGCAGTGTTCCGGGCGCGAGCGAAGTCCCGATGATTGCTTTGACTGGCTTCGCATTGGAGCTTGAAGAAAGGCTGTTTGAATGCGCTGACTTCAACCAGGTATTGACCAAGCCGATCGAGCCCTCGTTGTTGAATCAGGTGGTCGCGGCCTATTTGCCGACACTTAAATTGAATGGACCGAAATCAGGTCCGAAGCGGCGGATTCTCCTGGTCGACGACAGTCCTGCCCAATTGAGGGCGGGCCGTCGCCAGTTGATTGACGCCGGATTCGAGGTGTCCACCGCAGTTAATGGAGCGGAGGCGTTCAAGCTCGCACGCCAGCAGATTCCCGATGGAATCCTCACCGACATGATCATGCCGGAGATGGATGGGATCGAGCTCTGTCAGGCAATCCGGGCGGACCCAAGCACCGCAAAAATACCGTTGGTGCTGATCAGCTCATTCCTCGAGCGCGGGGATCAACAGCTGGCGCAGAACATCGGCGCCAATTCGCTGGTTGCCCGCTCCCCGGGGATGAAGAACGAGCTTCAGCAACTCTTGAAGAGCCTAGAGCAGGGGCCTCCGCCGGTCACCGGGGATCCATCGGCTCCTCCACAGGACGAATTTCTCCATCGGGCAATCTCGCAGCTCGAACGTCAGGCCACGCTCAATCTCGGTCTGCGCCAACGCTGCGCCCTGCAGTCGCTGCTCTTATCGGTAAGCGCCTCGCTCTCGGATGCGTTGACCACCAGCCAGGACATCGAGCGCGCGCTGAGCGACGCTTTGGCAATGGTGCTGGACGTGAGCGAGATCTGCAAGGGGGCGATTTTTCTCACCAACTCGCAGGACGAGTTGCGACTCATCGCGGGCTCGAAATTCAGCGATGCAGAGCAGGAGCACCTCAAATCTTTGCCCCACTTCCAAAGTGCGCTCCAGCGAATCCTGGTCACTGGAGAGGTATTGAAGATTCCCTCCAGCCCGGACTTCGCGGCGGTGGCCGAGGAACTGAAAACCCATACCCAAATCGCCTCCTCCTTGCTGGTACCGTTGGTGTCTCAGGGTAGACGGGTAGGGGCGCTGCTGTTGGGAGCAACGGACCGATTGATCGACGCGGAGCATTGGGTCGCGTTCGCTCGTACGATCGCCGCGCAGATTGGACAGTCGGTCGGGCTGAGCCGCAGCATTTCGCAATGGGCCGCCACCGACGCGCGGTATCGCACATTGATGGAGAACGCCAACGATACCATCCTGCTTCTCTCGAAGAAGGGGGTGATCGTCGAGGCGAATCAGCGCGCCGAGGATCTGTACGGCCGCTCACGCGCTGAGTTGGTAGGCCGTCACTTTACCGACTTTCTCAACCCCGATAGCGCCCTCGCAGAACGGGAACGCTTCAAGCGCCTGGAGGTCGATCGGCGACTCGAAGCCTACAACGTCGCGATTGTGAAACCGGATGGGACGATCGCCGCGGCGGACTTCTCGGAACGGCTGGTCGAGCTCGGGACCGAAGAGGTGGTCTTCGCCGCGGCGCGTGACGTCACCGAAAGGACTCGGTTGGAATTACTCACTCGCGCCAAAGAGGAGGCCGACCGCGCGAGTGAATTCAAGTCTCGGTTTTTGGCGAACATGTCTCACGAGCTACGGACTCCGCTCAACGCGGTAATTGGTTTTTCCGAGTTGTTGGATCAGGAGCTCTTCGGCTCGCTGCTCCCGCGACAAAAGGAATACGTCCAGAACATTCTCGTCAGCGGCCAACATCTCCTGTCGTTGGTGAATGATGTGCTCGACATCTCCAAGGTCGAAGCGGGACGGATGGAATTGAGCCGCGAGTGGACTGAACTTGCCACGGTGGTGGAGTCAGTGGATCGAATTCTCCAGTCACTCGCCAAGAAGAAGGGGGTCACGCTCGAGCTCGGGTTGCCGCAGGGCCTTCCCGAGGGATACATCGATCCCGTCCGAATCAAGCAGGTCCTCTACAACCTGCTTGCCAATGGCATCAAGTTCACTCCATCCGGCGGTACGGTGAAGCTCACTGCCGGCTCTGAGGGCCGTCATCTGACCCTGGAGATCCGCGACACCGGAATCGGGATTCGCGAGGAAGACCTGGTCCGGTTGTTCCGACCCTTCGAGCAGTTTGGCACGCCGCCGGGTCAGGTGTGCGAAGGAACGGGTCTCGGACTCGCGTTGACGCGGTCGTTGGTCGAGCTTCACGGAGGAACGATCTCCGTCCGGAGCCAACCCGGAGAGGGGACCTGCTTCAGCGTCAGTCTGCCGGTCTTGCGAGGTGGCCCGGCGGAGCATTTTGCCGAGGGCGCCAGCGGCGGCACACGAGACGACCTCGTGCTGGTGGTGGACGACGACGTTGGGCACGCGGAGCTTCTTTCGGGCCACCTTCGCTCGTTCGGCCTCTCGGTGGAAGTCGCCAGCAACCCAGAGCTGGCCTTGCGCCTTTCGGACGAGCTCAAGCCACAGGCGATCGTGCTCGATCTCCAGTTACCGGGGATAGACAGCGGGTGGGCAATGCTGTCTCGCTTAAAGAACTCACCCTCCACGGCAAGCATCCCGGTGATCGTGATCTCGGTCGTGGATGAACCCAATCGCGCGCTCTACCTCGGCGCGATGGACTACCTGTCCAAACCAATCTCGCGCGACAAACTGGCCCGCTCGCTCGAAGCGATTGGCATCCCGCTCCAGCGCGTGGACGGCACGCGAATTCTTTTGGTGGGAAACCAAAAGGGCGACTTCACCAAAATTGAGAACGCCCTTCGACAGGGAGCGTGCGATGTCCGCTGCGCCGGCTCGTTGACCACCGAAATGCTGGACGAGGACGCGAATCTCGATCTCGCGATCGTCGATCTCCGCGACGTGGCCGGCCAGATTCCTGAAGCGATCGAGCAAATAGCCCGGCGGGCCCGACCGCTGCCGATCATTGGACTGGTTGACTCCGCGCAGTCGCCGATCAATCCCTCTCGCAGCGACAACCTTCACCTTGTTCCCTACTCGACCGCGCTGCGGGCCCAGCAACTGATTCGAACGATTCGGTCGACCATCGACAAACGAAGAGAGCAAGCAGCTTCGCAGAGTGGAACGTCACTTCCCTCCCGCAGCAGCTTGCTGGGCCACTTGAAGAAGGCGATTTGGCGCGCAGACCAAGAGCACAGCTCGCTGGCAGTGATCTGCGTTGAGACTCAGTTGCCGCGCGAGGCGGCACCGGACCAATGGGCGGAGCGGCTGAAGCCGCACGTCCGCCCGGAGGATTTCGTCGCACTCGCTTCCCCAAACGTGGTGGCCTTGGTCGCTCCTGGCGTGGATAGCACGAACGCCGGAAAGCTAGCCGATCGCTTTACCAACGTCCTTCAGTCCGCGTTGGGAGGGACCACCCAGGGAACGCATGTGGTCTGGTACCCCGCGGATGGGCCCCGCGCCGAAGATCTCCTGAATCGATGCGCGCCAGCTACCGAAATTGAGGGCTGCAAATGAACCCAACGAAATCGCTGATTCTCCTGGTCGAGGACAACCCGCTCAACCGGCAGCTGGTACGTGACATCCTGATCTATCGAGGCCACGAAGTGATGGAGGCGGCTACCGTTAGCGAAGCGAAACTGAAGTTGGAGCAGGCCAAGCCGGACCTCGTTCTGCTCGATATTCAAATTCCAGGCGGTGGAGGAGAGGTTCTCTTCAAGCAAATTCGAGGACGCCCCGAGTTGGCGGACGTTCCGGTGATTGCAATCACCGCCTTCGCGATGCCTAGCGATGTGGCTCGCTTTCGGAAGCTCGGATTCGACGCCTATCTCAGCAAGCCAATCGATACGCGCCAGTTCGCCTCCCAAGTACAGGCGTTGATTAAGAGGTAAACGTGGATTCCAAAGACTCGCCCGACTCACTACCCACGATCCTGGTGGTGGACGACAACAGTCAGAACCGCAAGCTGGTAAGGGCGCAGTTGGGCGCCTCCGGTTACACGGTGGAGGAAGCGGAGAGTGGGTCCCAAGCGCTTCAACTGTATGAAGGACTGCGACCCGACCTGGTCCTGCTTGACGTATTGATGCCCGGGTTAGACGGCTTTCAGACCTGCGCCCAGATCCGGCAGCTGGCGGGGGGAAAGGACGTCGCGATCCTATTCCTCACCGCCCTCAACGATCTCGATGCTCAGGAGAAGGCGCTGGCAGCCGGGGGCGACGACTTCTTGACCAAGCCGATCCAGAGAATCGAACTACTGATCCGGGTGCGCTCCCTCACCCGGATCAAAAAGCTGCAGGTCGAGTTGCGAAACGGGTACGAGCTAATCCTCAACCAGCGAAATGCCCTTTCCCGTACGCAGCGGCAGAAAGACGAGTTGATCGCTCTGGTGGTGCATGACTTGAAGAGTCCGCTGGCGAGCGTGAGTGCCAATTTGCACTATCTCCAAGGGCTGGAAGGGATGGACGGCGAGCCCCGCGAGGCGATTGGGGATGTGGCAACCTCAGTTCAGGCGATGCAGAATCTGGTGATGAATTTGCTCGATATCAGCCGAAGCGAGGACGGAAAGCTGGTCCCGAGGGTCCAGGACGTGGACCTCTCCCAAGTGGCCCAGGAACTCCACGGCCGGCTTCGACAGCGACTGCTGCAACGCAATCAATCGCTCCGCACTCACGGCCAATGTGAGCCAGTTCGGGGCGACCTCGAGCTGCTGCGCCGACTGCTGGAGAACCTGGTCGACAACTGCATCAAGTATTCTCCGCCAGGCGGAAAGATCGACATCGAGCTCCGCCCGAGCGATCCCGGTTTCGTGGAGATGAGAGTGCGGGATCAGGGCTCGGGAATTCCGGCCGAGTGGCGGGAGCGAATCTTTGAAAAATACGTCCGGCTCGACCCAAACGGACGAGCGGCCGCACATCGAAGCATGGGACTTGGCCTGGCCTTTTGCCGACTCGCCGCGGAAGCTCATGGAGGGCGAATCTGGGTTGAGGACAGCGCGCCGAGGGGCAGTTGTTTTTGCGTTCGTTTGCCCGCCAGCAGCGCGCGGGAAAATCAACCAGAGCACTCCACCGCGGAACCGAGTGCTGCCTAGAGAAAACCCTAGGCAGCGACCACCATGGAAGAGCTGCCATAAGTCCTGGCCCGGTCTTCCGGGTCAGCGATAACATTGGCCCGCTCTCCCGTGCGCGTGCATCAGCCCTGCTAGAAAATTGCCGTGTCTTTGCGAACTTGCAGGGGTTGCTCCGCGCCTTGGTAAGTGGGGCTCGCACCTTCGGTAGGTGGCACTCGCTTCGCAATACGGTCCTCTGAAACGAGGACTCAATGGACTCCCTAGCAAACCTCTCAACAAGACTCACATCGGCAGTCGCGAGCTTGGCCCTGATGTTGACGCCGCTCGCGACGTACAAGCCGGTTTCGACACCTTCACCTACACCGCATGCCGCAGCGGTCGAGACATATCGCAATCTCCCGCTCTCCTTCGAGCCGAACGTTGGCCAGGCAGCACCGGGGATCCAGTTCATTTCCCGCAGCGCAGCGGCAGATACCATGCTCACCTCGACCGGCGCGCTCTTTGCGGTCAAACCACCCGCGCCCTCTTTCGGCGGTCAAATCCGACA
This sequence comes from Myxococcaceae bacterium, assembly GCA_036781205.1. Lineage (GTDB taxonomy): Bacteria > Myxococcota > Myxococcia > Myxococcales > Myxococcaceae > DAIQBK01. The sequence goes on along the minus strand of DAIQBK010000010.1, from coordinate 70,909 downwards.
TCAGCGGCAGTCCGCTGAGCCGGTGACTGGAGCTTTGATAGCGATGACCTTGGCCGGGGCCAACCCCGCCGCGATGGGCGCCAGCGCCGAGCAGCTCCCAGGCAAATCGAATTACCTCATTGGCGATCAGGCAGCTTGGCACACCGAGGTACCGAGTTTCCGCAAGGTGAAGTACAGCGACGTATATCCGGGCATCGATGTCGTCTATTACGGAACCCAGCGCCAGTTGGAATACGACTTCGTCGTCGCCCCGGGCGCGAATCCGCGGGCGATCGAGCTCGTCTTCCAGGGCATGGACTCGCTGGTGCTTGATCGGGAAGGAAATCTGGTCCTCCGGATCAGCGGCAAGGAGCTGATCCAGAAGCGACCGTACGCGTATCAGACCATCGATGGAGCAAAGCGAGAGGTAACGAGCCGGTATGAGCTTTCAGGCCTGGACCGCGTCGCGCTTAGGGTAGGGCCCTACGATGCGAGCCGCGCATTGGTGATCGACCCCCTGCTTGCGTATTCAACCTACTTCGGAGGAACTGGCGCCGACCAGGCGCTCGCGGTGGCCGTCGACGCGTGGGGAAATACCTACGTGGCCGGTTACACCTCCTCGACTGACCTGCAGACCACTCCCAACGCCTTCGACCGGGTGCCGGCCGGCAGTTACGACGTATTTGTCACCAAGCTCAATGCCTCTGGATCGGCAATCATCTATTCGACCTACCTTGGCGGCTCGGGCGACGAGTTCGCTTATGGGCTGGCTGTGGACTCCCAGGGTAATGCCTATGTCGTAGGCGACACCAACTCGACCAACTTCCCCACCGTCAATGCAGTGCAAGCGACCCTTGGGGGCGGCGTCGACGCGTTCGTGAGCAAGCTCAACCCCAACGGCAGCGCGTTGGTCTATTCAACCTACCTAGGCGGGAGTGGAATCGATGACGGATTGGCGATCGCCGTCGATGAACAGGGCAGCGCATACGTCGCCGGAGACACCAACTCTTCGAACTTTCCACGGCAGAATCCAATCCAGCCGGCGTTGGGAGGGGGCTTCGATGCCTACTTCGCCAAGCTCACGCCGGCGGGAACGGCGCTGGTGTACAGCACCTACCTGGGTGGAGCGAGCGACGACTACGCTTACGGAGTGGCCGTCGATTCTTCCGGCAATGCCTATGTCGCGGGACTGACCGGCTCCTCGAACTTTCCCACCTCCAACGCTCTTCAGGGGAGCCTGGGTGGCCGAAATGACGCTTTTCTTACCAAGGTAAATGCTTCTGGTTCCGCGCTCGTGTACTCCACTTATCTCGGCGGGGCGGCCGATGATTGGGCCAATGGAATCGCAGTGGATTCATCCGGCAACGTCTATCTGACCGGCCAAACCAGCTCTACCAACTTCCCGACCCTGAACCCATTTCAAGCCAGCCTTGCCGGGCCAATTGATGCCTTTGTGACCAAGTTGAACCCTGCCGGGTCAGCGCTGGTCTACTCGAGCTTCCTGGGCGGCGCGAACAGCGATATCGCGATGTCGATCGCGGTCGATGATCTCGGCAGCGCATACTTGGCGGGCTATACGAATTCCACCGACTTTCCTCTGGTCGGCGCGACCCAGTCCTCGGCGGGCGGCGGCTATGACGCCTTCGTGGCAAAGCTGAATGCCTCGGGTTCGGCCCTCGCCTTCTCCACGTACCTCGGAGGCAACAATGACGACTTCGGGTCTCAAATTGCGTGCGATGGCTCAGGCAACATCTATGTTGTCGGCTCCACCTCTTCAGCGAATCTGCCGACGGTCAACGCCCTCCAGCCGACCTACGGCGGCGCTTCCGACGCCTTCATCGCCAAGTTTGGGTCCTCGGCGGTCCAGTTGAGAAGTGTCAGTCCGGCGTCGCAAGTGAGCGCCGCGGGCATTCGCGTCACCCTCACTGGGTTGAACTTCGCGCCAGGGGCGACGGTCACCTTCGGCGATGTGCCGGCGACTGACGTCAACGTACCAAGCGGCACTACCTTGTCGGCGCTGACCCCGCCCCACGCCGCAGGCGTGGTCGATGTCGCGGTGACGAACCCCAATGGACAGAGTGGCCGGCTGGTTGGCGGATTCACCTACGTGGCTCACCCCGCACTGACGTCGATCGACCTGCCAACCGGCTCCTCCGCTGGCGGGGTTTCGGTGACTCTCACTGGGACCAATCTCGCTGCCGGTGCTACCGTGACTTTCGGCGGAAACCCGGCAACCAACGTTGTGGTGACCAGTGCAACCTCGATCACCGCGGTCACTCCTGCCCACAATGTCGGCGGCGTGGACGTCACGGTAACCAATCCCGACGGCCAGCAGGCAGTCCTGTCGGGTGGATATACCTTCGTCGACTCTGTAGCTTCGAACCCTTCACCCAGCGCTGTCCCGGCTCAGGGCTGCAACGCCACGGCGGCGGGGCCGAGCGCAATCGCGCTGGCGTTTGCACTGGGTGGGCTGCTGCTTCTGTCGAGGCGAATGCAGCAACCGCGGCGCTCCTCGAAACAATCACGCCGAGGCAATTAATGACTGACTACCCAATGGGCAGGAGCACCCCGATGTTTTCTAAGACAACGCGCCGACTGATGATCGTCGACGATGAAGCAAAGATCTGTAGCGCTCTACGCTTCAGTCTGCGTTCGGAAGGTTACCAGCTCAGGTTCGCCAACTCGGCGCAGGAAGCCCTCGTGCGCCTCAAGGAAGAGCCGGCGGACGTGGTGCTCTCCGATCATCTGATGCCGAACATGACTGGACTCACCTTCCTGAAACTGCTGCGCGATCGCCATCCCGATACCGTCCGAATCCTGTTCACCGGCCATGCGGACATGCTCACCGCGATTGAAGCGGTAAACCAGGGAGAAATCTATCGCTTCCTCAGCAAGCCCTGGGACGACGGCGAGCTGAAAGCGACCCTCCATCTCGCCTTCCAGACAGTTGATCTGGAACGAGAAAACCGGTGGTTGCTGGCGGAGGTCCGCAATCAGCAAAGCCTGCTGCTCGAGATGGGTCGATCGATCCCGCTGCCGGCGCCGCCGCGAGATGAGCGCGGCGCCATTCTGATCGACGACTACGCCGAATTGGAAGCCTGCTGATTTCCGGTTGCAATTGACAAGCCCGAGGCGTCCTCATTAATTCCCCGCGCACGGAGGTCCGCGTGACGAAGCCGGATATTTTGCCCGAAGGAGAGTCGCTGCGCCGTGCAGTCCGCTGGATGAGCGACCATTACCGCGACAACCCGAACGCGGGCTTCAGCAAGCTGATCGACGAGGCCGCGATCCGATTTGACCTGTCCCCGCTCGAGGTCGAATTTCTGAGGAAGAATTGGGGCAAGCCGGGGATTCTCCCCCAGGATTGACCTCAGTCCGGGGGAAGATACTTGCTCAGCAGGGGCGCCAGTCGCCTTCGCAGCTCCATGGGCACAGCCTTCCGGTCCGACCAGATTGCCAGCTCGAGCGCTGATTGGCAGGTGCAAGCCTCCTGGCCGTGCTCTGCCACCTTGGGCAAAGCTCTCCGGATCAGATCCAATGCGTGGTGGGTCGCCGACTGCAGGTTTCCGATGATTTCTTGAAGCAGTGCGGCTTTGCCGAGCTCGGTGGGATGAGGTTTCCAGCAGTCGTAGTCGGTGGGCAGCGCGACGAGCGCGTAGCAAATTTCCGCTTCGCGGGCGAGCTTGGCCTCCGGCAGGGCGGTCATTCCGATCAGCTCTGCTCCCCAGGAACGATGCAGGTCCGATTCCGCGCGCGATGAAAACTGAGGGCCTTCCATACAGACATAGGTCCCGCGCGGATGGACTACCGTGGAAGCAGATTGGCCGGCGTTCAGCAGCAGGGTGCGCAGCGAGGAACAGAAGGGCGCAGCGAACTCGACGTGCACCGCGAGCTCTTCAAAGAAGGTTCTCGGACGGTCGGACGTCTTGTCAATCACCTGGTCGGGTATCACCAGATGGCCGGGCGCGATTTCCTCGCGCAGGCTTCCGACCGCGGCGCTGGCGAGGATGTGAGTCACTCCAATGGACTTCAAAGCGAAGATGTTGGCCCGGTAGGGAACTCTCGAGGGATTGAGCAAGTGCCCTTCTCCGTGGCGCGAAAGCAGCGCCACCGGCACGCCCTGGACCTCGGAGCGGACGATCGGGCCAGAGGGTCTTCCGAAGGGGGTGTCCACGGTCAGGCTCTCGCCTTGGCCGAGGTCGCCGAGCATCTGACCCAACCCCGAGCCTCCGATCACCCCGATCAATACCGTCTTCATTTTCAACCTTTCAGCCGTTGCGCCGCCCAATAGATTTGCACTTCCACCCGCGCTGGCGATAGGGAGGAAATCCCATGGACAAGGTGCGCGCAACAATTCGTGACGTCCCAGACTTTCCAAAAAAGGGAATTATCTTCAAGGACATCACCCCCGTCCTCGCGGACGGCGAGTTGCTGCGGAGCGTGATTGACGCGTTCGTCGACCACTGGAAGTTGGAGCCGATCGACAAGGTCTTGGGCATCGAGTCTCGGGGCTTTATCATTGGCGCGCCGCTCGCCTACGCACTCGGCTTGGGTTTGGTGGTGGTTCGCAAGCTTGGAAAGCTTCCGCCTCAGACGTTGCAGGAGAGCTATTCGTTGGAGTACGGCACCAGCGCTCTGGAAATCCGCGCCGACGCGATTGCACGCGGTGAACGAGTGCTGGTGATGGATGATTTGCTGGCGACCGGAGGAACCGCCGAGGCCGCTGGAAAGCTGGTCCGGCGTCAGCAGGGGGTGCTGGTGGGGTACTCGTTTCTGGTGGAGTTGGCCTCTCTCAATGGGGCGCGCCGTCTTGGGCCGGATAAGGTGCACGCGCTGATTCGGTATACCTGATGAATTCCGAAAAAATTGAGCTCAGCCCGATGGCGTGGGAGGGGGACGCGCGCACCGGCGTGCTGCGATTGTTGGACCAACGCCAGCTGCCTCACGAGGAGCAGTGGCTGGTGCTTCGGACGGCGGAGGACGTCGCGGCGGCGATTCGCGAGATGGTGGTCCGCGGAGCCCCGGCAATTGGGATTACCGCGGCATACGGAATGGTGCTCGCGGCGCGGCAGGCTCAATCGGGTGGGCCTAGCCTGGATGACGCACGAGCGGCACTGAGCGCGACCCGTCCTACTGCTGTCAATTTGTTTTGGGCACTCGAGCGCTGCCGCAAATTGTGCGAGCGAGATCCCTCTCCCGATGCAATGCTGCGACTGGCGACATCGATTCATCGGCAGGACATCGAAGGAAACCGGCGAATGGCGGAAATCGGCGCCGAGCGACTACGAAACGGCACCGGCGTCCTCACCCACTGCAATGCCGGAGCTCTGGCCACCGGAGGAGTTGGGACGGCGCTCGGGGTCCTCGCGGCCGCTCACCGGCAAGGGAAGAGGATTCATGTTTTCGTCGACGAAACGAGGCCGCGCCTGCAGGGCGCGAAATTGACCGCTTGGGAGCTTTCGCGGTTGGGCGTCCCGCACACCCTGATTTGCGATGGGATGGCGGCAGCATTGATGGCCAAGGGCTTGATTCAGGCCTGCGTGGTGGGGGCGGATCGGATTGCGGCCAACGGCGATGTCGCAAACAAGGTGGGAACCTATGCCGCCGCGGTGAATGCGAAGCACCATCGTCTTCCTTTTTACGTTGCTGCGCCCCTGTCCACCTTCGATCTCTCGCTTGCGGATGGAAGCGGGATTCCAATCGAGGAGCGCGCGCCAGCGGAGGTCACCGGCATTGGCGAAGAGCGGATCTGCCCCGAAGCAACGGTCGCGTACAACCCAGCGTTTGACGTAACGCCAGCCGAATTGATCGACGGCATTTTCACCGATGCGGGAGAGGTTGCGCCGGTCAACGCTGGCCGGATCGCGGCTTTGGTAAAGCCTCGCTGAGGCGCAGACCCTTGGGGACGAGAGCCGGTTCGACCAGCTCGAATAGAGCTTGTACCCCAAGAGCGAGCACCGCGGCGGGCACGGCACCCTCGAGGATCAGGGCCAGGTTGTCCAGGCGGATTCCGGTGAGAATCGGTTGACCATAGCCACCCGCCCCGATCAGCGCTCCCAGCGTCGCCGTTCCAACGTTGATGACGGCTGAGGTCTTAATTCCGGCGAGAATGCTGGGTGAGGCGATAGGCAGTTCGATCAACCGCAGGCGTGCCCCGGACGGCAGTCCGAGCGCTTCGGCGGATTCGCGAACCTCAGCGGCGATCCCGGTCAGCCCCGAGTAGGTGTTTCGTACAATCGGGAGCAGGCTATAGAGAAAAAGTGCCACGATCGCCGGAAGCGGTCCGATTCCCAGCAGAGGAATCATGAAAACCAGCAGTGCCAGTGATGGGACCGTCTGGATCGTACCCGCGATGGCAAGGATCACCTGCCCCACCCGGCGCCTCCTCGCGGCGACGATGCCCAGCGGAATCGATACCAGGATTGCCGAACCGAGCGAAACGACTACCAGAAACAGGTGCTCTCCGGTGTGCTGCCGCAGGCGCGTGGCCATTCCCTCTCGCCGCGGCGAAGATTCCACGCCCAACTTTCGTCGAAGAAACTCCGCGGCCACCTCGGTTTCCGGTACCCGATCGGCTTTGGCTCGTGCGTTCATCCGGATCATTTCCGTCCTGGAGACCTGACTCTCGAGGCGCTTCAGGGTTCGAGGGAGCTCCGGCATTTGCTGTTCGAGCACCGTTCGGTAGAGAAGCACCGCTTGATATTGAGGAAAGTGTTTGAGGTCGTCTTCGAGCAGAACCAGATCGTACTGGAGGATCTCCGGATCGGTGGAGTAAAGATCTGTCGCCTGAATCGAGTTGGTGGCCAACGCTCGGTAGGCGACTTCATGGTCCAGCCCGCGCACCTCGTTTTGCGGAAGATGGTAACGATTCCGCAGCGAAGGCCAGCCTTCTGCGCGGTCCATGAATTCGTGGCTAAAGCCGAGCTTCAATTCCGGGTGCCGCGCCAGATCGGAAAGACTTCGGATGCCGAGCCGAGCGGCGACGTCTCGCCTCATTCCGATCGCGTAGCTATCGTCGAACCCGAAAGAGGGGCCGATCCGGATGCCGCTCCGCTCCAAAGCCCGTCCCAAGCCGGCGAGATCATCGGTCTGCGGTGCGGCCAGAAGCTCCTGGGCGATGGTTCCGGTGTACTCCGGATAGACGTCGATCTCTCCTTTGATCAGCGCATTCCACAGAACCCGGGTCCCTCCGAGCTCACGGCGGTGGACCGCGCGAACACCGCTGGCCTGCAACAATTGCGTCGTTATCTCTCCGAGCAGCACCGATTCGGTGAACGCCTTGGAACCCACCCTGATCGAAGGCCGGACCGGCTGGCATCGGCTCGAGAGCAGCAGCGCGACACAGCCGGAAAAGAGCAAGCGCAAATTCGCCCTGCCGCTCATTGGCCGTGGGAGGTGAGCGCCAACGGCGGGCGCTGGGCATTGATGAAGTGAGTCACGAACGAGTCCGCGGGAGAGCGCACCAGTTCGTCCAGGGGTCCGCGTTGTACGACGCGCCCGGCGCGCAGCAGCACGATTTGGTCGGCGAAAAAGGCCGCCTCGGTGAGATCGTGGGTGACCAACACCACTGTCTTGCGCAGCTGCCCGAAGATCCGTCGAAGGTCCGTTTGCAGCTCGAAGCGGGTCATTGGATCGAGAGCCCCGAGCGGCTCGTCCAACAGCAGGACGTCTGGATCCAACATCAGCGCTCGAATCAGGCTCACTCGCTGCCGCTCGCCTCCGGAAAGCTCGATCGGATATTTGCTCAAGCGATCCACGGGAAGTCGGGTGAGTTCGACCAGGAGATCGAGCCGCCCCTGGATGCGACTCCGTTCCCAATCGAGGTATCGGGCCATGATTGTCGCGTTCTCATGGGCACTGAGGTGCGGAAAGAGTCCGCCCCCCTGCACGACGAAGCCCATTCGTCGCCGAAGCGCCTGTGCATCCTCGGGCGTCAGCTCCATCCCAGCGAAGCGGACCTCTCCGGTGTCCGGGCGTAGGAGCCCGACCATCATGCGAAGGAGGGTGGACTTTCCCGAGCCGCTGGGCCCAATCAGCACCATGGTCTGTCCGGGTGGGACGAACAGATCGGTCGGGGCCAGCGCGAGGAGGTCCCCAAATCGCTTCGATACGCCGCGCAGCTCGAACATCCCAGCTAGCTACACCGGTCCGCTCGTCGAATCGAGCACCTCGCGAATCTTATGACTTAGCGCGTACGGCGTGAGTGGCTTGGCAATCAGCGCCAGCCCCGGTTCCGGGGTAGCGTGCTCCGAGAGCGCATCATCGCCGTAACCCGACATCAGCAGCACCTTCATCAACGGTCGGGCGGAGCGGATCCGATTCGCCAGTTGCCGACCGCTCATCTGCGGCATCACTACATCCGTCAAGAGCAGTTGAACGTCGCCAGGATATTGTTCGCTGGTCAGGAGAGCTTCTCCCGCACTACGCGCACCCAACACGCGATAGCCGTTTCGCTGGAGAATCTCCTGCGCCAGGCTGCGAACCTGATCCTCGTCCTCCACCAACAGAATGGTTTCGGACCCCCGAAGGGCGGCCTCGGGGACCGAGCGGACCGCCGCCAGCGCTAGCGCCTTCTGCGCTTCTGGCAGGTAAATCCGAAAGACCGATCCCTGGCCCGGCTCGCTGTCGACCCAAATGCTTCCGCCGCACTGCTGAACGATTCCGGAAACGGTGGACAGCCCAAGTCCGGTTCCCTTTCCATTTCCCTTGGTGGTGAAGAAGGGCTCGAAAATCCGAGCGCGCGTAGTGATGTCCATTCCCAGGCCGCTATCGGCGATGCTGAGCAGCACGAAAGAGCCAGGGTTGATGCCAAGGTGTTCCCGGGCAAAGACGGAATCCAGTTCCACCCGAGCGGTTTCAATCGTGATGCGGCCTCCATCGAGGATCGCATCTCGAGCATTGAGCACCAGATTCATCACAATCTGCTCGAGCTGGCCTCGGTCTGCCCAGATCGTGCCGAGATTGGCGCCTGGTATGGTGATCAGCTCGACGTCCTCGCGGATCAGGCGCCGTAGCATCCGGTCCATTCCTGCGATGACTTGATTCAAATCCAACGTCTCTGGCTGAACTACCTCCTGTCGGCTGAAGGTCAGCAGTTGACGAGTGAGATTGCGGGCGCGCTCGCCGGCTGTCTGGATTTCTTCCAGGTCCGCGCGGATCGGGTCTCCAGGGCTTAGGTCGGCAATCAACAGGCTGCTGTAGCTCATCACTACCGAGAGCAGGTTGTTGAAGTCGTGGGCGATCCCGCCCGCCAGTCGCCCAATCGCTTCGATTTTCTGAGTGTGCCGAAACCGCTCCTCCAGGTGCTTTCGATCGCTAATCGCCGCCTCGCCTCTCTGTTGAGCTTTCTCCAACTCCGCTCGCGTCTGCTCCAGGTCTCGGCGGCACTTGGCCAACTCGGACTCGGCACTAAGCCTGGCGGCGCGCTCCGCTTCCAATCGCTGCCGAAGCTCCTGTCCGTCAGCCCGAGGCTGAGGAGTGGCGATTGCGTGCGGTGAGGGAGTTTGCATCTCTAGGCCGACTGGCATTCGAGGCACCCGCAAGTTCTAGCACGAAACGCGTAACCTGCATCTAAATGGCCGCCGGGCGTTCGAGGTGGGCCTTCAGCGACGGGGTCGGCGAAGTATTCTGCGCGAAGTACAGCCGGACGGACGGCACGCGTTCGAGAAGTCGCGAAGCATTGCGGAACAGCTTCGCGCGGCCGGAGGCGGACAGATCAGGCATCACCGCATTGGCCAGCATCAGTCGCAACAATGGACCCGGTTCGATGGTTTGCAGCGTGGCTTGCCGTGCAAATGCCAAATCTCCCACCAGCTTGAGCATTGCCGAGGTAGGCGCACCGACGTTCCACGGAGTCCCGTCGCACAGATAGGTGTCGCCAGTCGGACGTACCGCCACCAGTTCGTCGCCGAGAAGTTGCCAGCCCGCCGCAGCGCACAGCGCCCCCAAGGTGCTCTTTCCAGCGCCCGACGGACCGGTGAAGAGACAAGCCCGGTCGGAGAAGCTCACCGCCACCGAATGGAGTAACAGTCCTCCCTGGTCGATTAGCCAATCAGCGATCAGCAGCTTGACCACATTCTCGATGTCGAGACGCTGCGGGGAACCGCTGCAAACAACCGAGCGACGATCCGGGGTTGCCTCGGCGGCAAACTCCGGTCCCCGAATGCGCAGGGTTCCGTCCGCAAGCCGCTCCGATGTGGGGAACACCCACGGAGGGGTTCGGGCAGCTTCCTCCTGCGAGCATTGCGCGTCGATGTCGATCGAAGAATCTGCGTCCACCGCGAAGGATTTCCACGACGACGAAAGCGCGGCAGCCAACGCGCCATCGGGAAGAATCACTCGGAAGCGCAGACCGCCTTCGCAATATCGCTGTGAGACAGTGACAGCCATTGGCTCCTGCTTGAACACGCCCGGGTGTTCACGCGGGCTTTAGGGCGTGCACCTTGGATCCGAACCTGGAATGCAAATCGGTTGTGAAATCTGCGCAAACGCGACGAATTCTTCTTCCCAAAGAATTGTCGGCGGCACGTAGCTTGATTTCGGATCGGCCCGCGGGACGCACTCAGGGGAGGGGCAGTTGAAACGCGCAGAGGCGTCCATCCATACCTCCCACTGTCAACCGATTCGCCGTGGTGTCGATCGTCGGTGTGCCGAGCTGCTGGGTGGAAACGGTGACCTGCTTCTGGTCCACCCCGGTCGCGATGTCGATCTGGTGAACCTTTCCATCGGAGCTGCCCACGAAAACCTTTTGGTTGACGTAGTCAATCCGAATTCCGGTTGGCCCCGAAATCGAAACCGGCGTCGCCCATACGGGCGTAACTTGTCCGTTCGATGGATTCACCGCGTACCACTGAACTTGGCCGGGAGGACCTTTGATGCTTGCGATGAATCCGTTGCCAGTTGGAAAAATATAGGCGTTCAAAACACCCGTGTTGAAGCTCCACCTCTGCGCCATGGAGTTCAGATCGTAACCATAAGCCATCCCGGCATTCGTGGTCACATACGCCTGATTTGATTGGGAATCCCGATTAATCGGGAGATCAATGTCTCCAAGCTGAAAGGTCGTAACCGGGGCGCCGGTGAGGCTGTTGATCACATGCAACGAGGGCTGGTTCACGCCGCCGGCGCGCACCCCGAGCCAGATCCGGTTATTGGCATAGTCGACCAGAACCCCTCCGCTGGCGATGTCCATTGCCGCTGGGGCATAAGTCCAGACCACGCTGCCATCGACGCTCGAGAGCGCGTAGAGCTTGTTATTGGTCGAACTGCTGTTTCGAGTCGCAACCAGTACCAAATCGCGATTTGGGTTGGCGGTTCGGAAGGCGGCGTTTGCATACGCGTACAGTTGCACACCGACTTGGGCTTGGATCGCACTGCCCAGCGCCATACCTCCATTACCCGTCCAGAACGTCGAGCCCGTCGACGAGTCGAGCGCGTAGGCCTTTCCAGCTTGATCTCCGACCAGGATGTAATTGCCGGTTTGGCCCTGGAGGGGGACTACCGGAAATCTCCCCTGAGCCGCTCCAGAGAGGATCCTGGGTCGCCAGCGCTCCTGTCCATCCAAGGACACGGTACCGGAGGTCAAGTTCGCGGAGACGCCATAGGAGTTGCTGGCGCTGTAGACGGCGGTGTTCAGCTCGGTGACCGGCTGGATCAGCGTCGGAAAACCAACGCTGTAACAGTACAGGGGCGCCGGAGCGACCCGGCTGGTCGGCTCGGAAAACACTCCCGAGGAGGAGGGAACATTCCCCGCCGAATAGATGAAGTATTTGTCGTGATTAAAGACTCGATAGTAGTACCGGGTGCCGTTGGTGAGCCCCTGATCGGTCATTCGGGGCGCGAAGCTCTGCATGTCATTGTAAACGACCGTTGCGTTTCCGAGGACCGCTCCAATCGAGTAATTGACGCCGTTGCTCGGAGCGGTGTTCGGCACCCCAGCAGTGGAGCGAAGCACCAGAGCGCCGTCATGCACCAGGGGGTTGTTCCACAGCAAAGTATTGGTGTTTGGGCCCGAGACCGCCGTCAACACCCCGGCCTCCACCAGCGCGGTGGGCGCAAAGGTGATCGTGCCGGAAGCAGGGACTAATCCGCTGAGTCCAGGCACGGGCGTCTCGTTGAGCGAGACGAGCACGTCTTCCGCGACGGTATCGCTGATCTGGAGGGTGATTTGAGGCGTTCGGTTTGGAATCAGAAGGGAGAGGGGGGTTGTGGTAGCCGTACTGCTCGACAGAGCGACATTCGCGGTGAAGGTCGCGTGGTTGCTGACCAGATTCCCGGATGCATCCTGGACCTGAACTTGGATGCTCAGCGGCGTTCCCACGGTACCGGAAGTGCGTACCACCACGACACGCGTGCCCGGTGACTTGGAAGCCTGCGGGCCTCCACCGTAAGCACCGCGATTGATCCGGGGACCCGTGGGAGGCCCGTTGGGCGTCGGCTCGCTGCCGACCGAGTCCGCTGGATTTCCGGTATCGACCGCCGGGCTCAACACGGAATCCACCACGTATCCGGCGGCGGTCCAATGACCTCCGGTGCTCTGCTCATGGAGATCAGGCGGATTGGCGCCGGCCGCAACGAAAAGCGGGTCGGCCCTTGTTGATCCGGTGGTATCGGCCCCGGTGTTGGACTGCCACGACCCGTTGCCTCCGCAGTTTCCGCTAGCCGGGCTCCAACAGCTGCAGAGCCCGGCGACGGAAAAATTATCACCGCAGCTTGGACAATTGGGAAACCCGGTGCAGACATTCGGGTACCAAAAGATGTTGTACTGCGAGCTGCTCGACAGGCTCGCCCCACTGTCGACCCGGATGCTCCGCTTGTTCGCGGAGCTGGTCAGGCTGGTGAAGATGTTGTTCTTGATCTGAACCGTCGATGACGTCGTGATTCGAAGGTCCGGTGTTGCCGTCGGATCCGCCGAAGCAACCGAGTTGTTGTAGAAGGTGTTGTTTACGATCTGGGGCGATGTGGCATTGGTGAGATCGAGCGCCGGACCGGTCGAAGCATTGGTCGTACCGTTGTTGTCGATCACGTTCCGTCGCAAGATCAGCGAGCCGGTTCCAGTGGCGAGCGAGATCCCTCCTTGATCATTGAATTCGATCCGATTGCCTTCGATGGTCAACGAAGTCTGTGTTCCTGCGCTCGCGAAAATCCCCCGCCTGTTCCCCTTGATGCTGTTGCACAACAAATTGTTCGCCGTGGTGGCCGCGCCGAGTACGATCCCGTCGAAGGAGGTAGACCCCGTAATCGTCAGACCGACGATGCTGGTGTTGTTGGTTGAAAGGGTGATTGGGGTAGCGGTGCCACCATTGTTGATGACCGGTGCCGCGCCGACCGCGGTGCGAAAAATCAAGGTGTTGTTGCTGCTGGTGGTCCTTCCCGAAATGTTCAGTGTTTCGTTGTAGGTTGACGAATCGATGACTTCGACGACGTAGGTGTTGTTCAGAGTCGTGGGCACCTGGCCGAAAGCGCCATTGATGGTGGCCCACGGTCGGGTCCGATCGTTGGCAATCGCGGTGGAGTTGTTTCCGCTTGAGCTGCTGACGTAGAAGAAGGTCGCCGTGGCCGGGGGCAAGGTCTCGCAGGCAGAGGCAGCATCCAGAGTCGGCACCAAGGCCTGACTGGTAGTCTCAGTGACGAGATTGCGGTTCCAGGCTTCAAGCTGGGCCGGGTCGCAGCCCAGCTCGACCCAGGCGCTGATCGCCGCCAGCAGCATGACGCAGGCGTTTGAACGGAGCAGCAATCGCGATTGCGTTCGGGGTGTCATCAGCGGGCCAGCTCAAACGTTTGGGTCGTGAGGACATTGCCGCCAAGCCGCAAGCTCACTTGCCAAGTACCAGTAAGATCGTTCGAGTCGATAAAGGTTCCCGCTACCGGAAGAACAAACTGGAGTTGCTGCAAATTGAAAGGATCTGCGATCAACGGTGCAATCCGCTTCTCGTATGGCAAGCCGCTTGGCATGGTGAATTCGACGTCGAAGTCCGACGCCGCGGTCACGCCAATCACAGAAAAGCTGGCGGTGACCGACCGGACGATGGAGGGCGAATGTGCGGCCGGCGGATCGAGCGTGATCGCTCCTGTTGCTGCCAACGGCGGAGGCGGGGGTCCTCCATTGTCTCCGGCGTTGCCCGAAGGTTTGGCGCAGTGCGACCCGAAGAGAGCCAGCACGGCGACCAGAGTTCTGCCGAGCTTCATCGCTCTTGCCCCTGAATCGCTGCAGGTCCAATCAGGCCCCGTACGAGCAGTTGACGATCGAGCAAAACCGAGAGAAAGCTCAGGAGATCTTCCACGACGCGCTCTCTCGAAGCGGCAAACTCGATCGCGATCTGATGAGCAATCTCTGCGGCAGTTCGCCGGCCGTCGATCAGCTCCCAAATCCGAGCGGCGGTTGGATTGAGTCCTCGCAGGACTCTGCCGCTTCCATCCAGCACCACGTAGTCATTTCCGAGACGAGCCGCCTCAGAGCCCTGGACACGCTGAGGAATGAAGTTGGTTGAAAGAGTCACTTCACTGCCATCCTCAGCCGGCGCGCGCTTTGCTTCAGGCGCCGGCGAAGCAAACCAAGTGCCGTCGGACCGCGGTCCCACTCCGGTCGGCGAAGCACCCGGCCCCGCCTACGCACCAGCAGTACGACGCCGTACAGGTTCTCCAGCGGTATCGGGACGTCGGGACGCGAGCAGTTGTCGCCGGCCAATGTGACAAATGGACCTGCGATACAGAGCACTCGGTGCGCAACCAAACCATTTTTTTGACGCGCAACAACTATCTGTCCCTTTTTTGGATAGACTCGTAGTCTCACCATCCCTGCTTCGTCGTCAGAGCGAAGCGATGGCCACATGCTGTCGCCACGGATGGGAACCCAGCGAATCGCAGTTAATGCCAGCGGCATTTTTGTATCGGACTGAAATTTGAGCACACAAATATCCAGTCATATTCTCGTTGACTGGTTTGCCGAGCCACAAGGGAGGACGGGTCATACAGGCCTGTTTTACGTGTAATCAGCTGGATGACTGGACCTGCACTGTGCGACAGCGGCGCTAGAAGGTTACCTCGAGTGAGGTGAGGCTCCAGTTGACCGAGTCCACAGGCCGGTATTCCGAACAACGCATATATTGCCGGCCCAGCACTTGGCGTTAAGCCAAGGTGCGTCATTTTCATGGCTTCCAACGCAACCATCGCTCCCTGTGGCGAAGCTCCTCCAAGCTCGGTGGAGCTGCTCGATGGTGGCGCGGAAGCCTTTCCCCGGATGCTTGCAGCGATTGGAAGTGCGAAACAGCGAATCCACCTGGAGGTCTATGGCTTCGAGCGGGACGAGATCGGGGTACAGTTTCTTGAAGCGCTCCAGGCTGCCGCTCGCCGTGGCATCCGGGTACGGGTGGTGGTCGATGGTTGGGGCTCAATGCTTGCTGCCGGTCAGATCGTCGGCGCCTTGCGAAGCGCAGGTTGCGAAGCGCGAATCTACAACCCGCTGGTGAACCTGTTTCTCGGTCGAGGCTGGAGAAACCACCGAAAAATCCTCTTGGTGGATGACCAACTGGCCTATGTCGGGGGGATCAACATCGGCGATGTCTATGCCGATCAGGAGATCGGAGGCGGATGGGCCGACATTGTCGTCGAAATCCGGGGGGTCGCCTGCTCAATTCTGGTGAAGCGCATTTGGGGCGACAAACGCGAGCTGCCATCCAAAACCGACGTCCGAGTGATGATGCCGGGACTGGGTGGGGGTCGGCGGCTTCGAAGGCGGTACGTGAAGGCCATCGGCCGTGCGAGCAAATCGGTAAGCTTGGCTCACGCCTATTTCCTGCCTGACCACCGTTTGGTGCGCTCTTTGACCGCCGCTGCCCGTCGCGGCGTTCGGGTCCGATTGCTGGTCCCGGGCCGGAGTGACGTGCCCCTTGCTCGCGCGGCCACCAGGCGGCTGTATCGGAAGTTGCTATCGGCTGGAATTCAGATCTTCGAGTGGACCGAGTCGGTGCTCCACGCCAAGGCATTGGTGGTGGACGAGCGCCGGATGTTAATCGGGAGCTTCAATCTCGATCCGTTATCCTTGGTCAACCTGGAGGTCCTGGTCGACGTCGAGGACCCGGCAGTAGCGGCAAAAGGTGAAGCCTGGATCGCGGATCACTGTGTCCGCTCGCGGGAAATCAACGCCCAAGCTGTGGCTGGGTCGGCACTTCGCGTTTGGCTGCTTGACGCCCTGGGACTCCTGGTGGTGGGGTTTGTTCGAGTTCTGGCGAGATGGCTGGCGCCCCGCCGCCTTTCCAAGTAATCCGAGCATCCAGCCGCGCTGCGCAAATTGGCCTTTTTCCCGTTAAATAGAGTCGACCTGTCGAAAGGACTTCTTCTTGGCTAACCAGGTCAACAAGGTAACGATCATCGGTTCCGGGCCGGCGGGCTACACCGCGGCCATCTACGCGGCGCGGGCCAATCTAGCTCCGGTTTTGTTTGCAGGAGGCCCGGCGGAAGGCGATCCGTTGCGGGTACCTGGCGGGCAGCTGATGGTCACCAATGATGTCGAAAACTATCCCGGCTTTCCCGAGAGCGTGACCGGCCCCGAGCTGATGGACTTTTTCAAGCGACAGGCCGAGCGGTTTGGAACGAAGATCCTGATGGAAAACGTGATCAAGGTGGACTTCTCGAACCGGCCTTTCTTTCTCCAAGGAGAGAGCCATAGCTGCCACTCGGAAACGGTGATCATCGCCACCGGCGCTTCTGCGATGTGGCTGAATGTCAAAGGCGAGGACCGTTTCAAGAACCGCGGCGTTTCCGCTTGCGCGACCTGCGATGGCTTCTTCTTCAAAGGGCAAGACGTGATTGTGGTGGGCGGCGGAGACACTGCAATGGAGGAAGCCACCTACCTGACCAAAATCGTCAAGCACGTTTCCTTGGTTCACCGGCGCGACACGCTGCGGGCCTCGAAGATTATGCAGGATCGAGCGCTCAAGAATCCTAAGATCAGCTTTAACTGGAACTCGGTCGTCGAGGAGGTCTTGGGTGACGAAAACGGTATGACCGCAGCCCTGATCCGCAACATGAACTCTGGCGAGCGCAACCAGCTCAAGGCGAACGCGCTCTTCGTGGCGATTGGGCATCGGCCAAACACCGATCTCTTCAAGGGCATGCTCGAGATGACTCCAAACGGGTACATCAAGACGGTGCCGGGAACGACCAAGACCAGCGTTCCCGGCGTTTTCGCCAGTGGAGACGTCCAGGATCACTACTACCGGCAAGCGGTAACCGCGGCAGGAACCGGTTGCATGGCGGCGATCGACGTAGAGCGCTGGATGACCGAGCAGGAAAAGGCCTAAGAAAGGCGGATTCGGGATGGGATCCAACAAAGTGCAGACCCTCGCGATTCATGCGGGGAGCCGGCTTTCCGGTTCCTTTGCTCAAGGGATCACGCCGCCGCTGCATTTAGCGGCAGTGAGCTACTTCGATGACGCGCAGCGGTTGGACCAGTCTCTGGACGGCAGGGACTTCGTCTACACTCGGATCAGCGCTCAAAACGTCGTCTTGCTTGAGGAGGCGGTCGCTGCACTGGAAGGTGCAGAGGCATGCGTTTGCTACGCGAGCGGGATGGCGGCACTGCGGGCCGTCTTGGAAGCCCAGTCGTTAAAGCCAGGCGATCGGGTGGTGATGCCCGCGGATGGCTATGGCGCGACTCGAGCGCTCTTCAAGTCGGTTTTGGCGGCGCGGCAAGTCGAGCTGTTTCCAATGTTGCTAAGCGAGGCCAAGGCTCTTGGGAAAATTGCGGCGTTGCGACCGAAGTTCGTGCTTGCCGAGAGCATCACCAATCCGCTGCTCTCGGTGCCGGATCTCCCCAAGTTGGCGCAGAGTTGCCGTGACGCGGGAGCAAAGTTCGCAGTTGATGCGACATTCGCGTCGCCGGTATTGCAGCAAGCTCACCTAAATGGGGCGGACTATGCGGTGCAATCGACGACCAAGTGGATCAACGGCCACAGCGACGCCATGGGCGGCACGACAAGTGGCAAGCGCGAATTGATCGAGCCGCTTCGAGCTGCCCGCGTGCTGGAAGGGGGCATCTTAGGCCCGTTTGAAGCCTGGTTGACGTTGCGCGGCATTCGTACGCTGCCAATCCGGATCAAGGTGCACAGTCAAAATGCCCAGCACGTCGCGAACCGGCTTCGAGAGTCCTCGGTCCTCGATCGAGTGATTTATCCGGGTTTGTCATCGCACCCTAATCACGGGATCGCCCAGCGGGTTCTCACAGGCGGATTCGGTGGGATGCTGGCTTTCGAAATCAAGGGCGCCTCGCGTCGCGAGGCGTTTCGCTTTCTGGAGTGTGTTCGTTTGGCGAAGCCAGCTCCAAGCCTGGGTGATGTAACCACGCTGGTGATGCATCCGGCGACCGCCAGCGCGCGCAGGATGACGGCCGCGGAACGCGAGACGGCCGGAATACGGGAGAACCTGATCCGGGTCTCGGTTGGTCTCGAGGATCCGGATGACATCGCAGATGACCTGATTCAGGCGGTGCAACGAGCGCTGGAGCATTGAATGAAGATGATCGACGTTGGGGCTAAAGAGAAAACCGCCCGGACCGCGGTGGCGACAGCTCAGGTGCGGATGCTCCCGGCCACAATCCGGCGGATTCGAGAAGGCAAAGTGGAAAAAGGTGACGTGATCGCCGCGGCGCGGCTGGCAGGCGTGATGGCCGCGAAGCGAACTCCGGATCTAATACCCCTGTGTCACCCGATCTCCCTGTCGGCGGTTTCCGTAGAGCTTACATTGTCCAAGGAGGGGGTCGAAATCCGGTCCGAGGTGAAGACGGTGGACCGCACCGGGGTCGAAATGGAAGCGCTCACGGCGGCGTGCGCGGCCGCCCTCACCGTCTATGACATGCTCAAAGGCGTCGACCGGGGGATGACAATCGAGCGCGTTCAGTTGGAACATAAGAGCGGCGGTCGCAGCGGAACCTGGGAGCGAGGCCGAGAGTCCGCGGCGTAACGGAGGTCGAAAGCCGATGGGTGCAGCTGCGGATCCCCTTCTCAAGTGGCGCTCGGAATTCCCGATCCTCGAGCGGAAGACCGCCTATCTGATCAACAATTCATTGGGGGCGATGCCGCGCCAGGTCTACGACAACCTCAAGGAATTTGCCGACCTCTGGTCGACAGAAGGTGTGGTCGCCTGGCACCGCTGGCTTCCGTTGGTAGGCGAGGTTGCCGACCAGGTCGGTCGAATTCTTAATGCGCCTTCGGGCACGGTGATGATGCACCAGAATGTCTCGACATTGACCTCGGTGTTGATCTCCGGTTTCGATTTCAAGCAGGTTAGGAACAAGGTGGTGATGACGGACTTGAATTTTCCTTCCGTCGTCTACAACTGGTGGGCGCAACAGCGTCGCGGCGCGCGGATTGAGGTGGTGAAATCGCGCGACGGGTTCAACGTCGAAGCGAGCGATCTCGCGAGAACAATCGACGCAAGCACCGTCGCGGTAGTGGTGGACCTGGTGTTTTTCCGCTCCTCTGGACTGCTGGAAATCGAGCCGGTCATCGAGGCGGCTCACCGCAACGGCGCATACGTGATCTTGGATGTGTACCAGGCGATCGGGGCGGTACCGATCGATGTCCAGAAGCTCGGGGTGGACTTCGCTATCGGCGGATCGGTGAAGTGGCTTTGCGGAGGACCGGGCGCCGCCTATCTGTACGCGCGCAAGGACCTGATCGCCCGATTTGAACCTTTGATGACGGGATGGTTTTCGGACAAGCGGCCGTTCGACTTTCGTTTCGGGGAAGTAGACCCGGCGGAGGACGCGCATCGGTTCATGGGGGGTACGCCCTCGGTGCCCGCGCTCTATTCGGCCCGAGCTGGGTATCAGATCATCCAACAGGTCGGCGTACCGGCCATTCGGGAAAAGTCGCTACGTCAAACCGAGCTGTTGATCGAGATGGCCGACGAGCAAGGGCTCAGCATCAATACGCCCCGAGATCCGAACCAGCGAGGAGGCACGGTCTGCGTCGACTTCAAAGGGTCGGAGCACGCAAGCCAAAAGCTGATCGAGCATGGGTTCATCATCGACTGGAGGCCGAACGGAGGAATCCGGATCTCGCCTCATTTCTACAACGGCAATGACGAATGCCGGGCGATCATGGAAGAAATCCGTTCTCTTCGCTCCTCGGGACGGCTCCAGGAGCGCGCGCCCGGTGCGAGAAGTCATTGATTCCGGTCGACGGACGCTTAGCGGTTTCGCCGCTCGGATAACTCAAGCAGAAGAAACGCTACCAGAACGAGAGCGTGAGTGATTTCTTCTTTTTGGATCAGGGTGGGAATACTCGACTTCGGGTGAAGCTCCACCTGGATGTCTTCTCCCTTATCGGGCGTTCCTTGATGAATCCGTCGACACCCGAGCGCCAAAAAGGAATGGCACCGGTTGCTCTGGATTGCGGGATTGGGGTGGCAAATCCCCAACGCAATCACCCGATCCGCTCGGAAGCCGGTCTCTTCTTCGAGTTCGCGCAACGCCGCGGTCTGCGGATCCTCTCCAGGCTCCACCATCCCACCCGGAACTTCGAGCGTGGTCGCGGCGATCCCGAACCGAAATTGGCGAATCATCACCACTTGGTCATCGAAAGTGAGCGGAATGATATTGACCCAATCGGGAGCATCGATCACCACCCGACGGTGGATGCTTCCATCGCGGAGGTTTGAAACCTGGTCCTCGCGAATCTTGAGAATATTGAAATCCAACTGCCGGTCGGTGCTAACCGTCTTCCATTCGTCCACGATTCGATCGCTCGCCACGCGCGTACCCAGCTCAATTCATGTACTTCGCCCGATCCCGTAGAGCCCTCGCGGTGAGCACCAAACTGTCGTGGTCCGGGCCGGCCGGGGAGAGCTCGAGACAACGCTCAACGTCCGTCAGCGCCGCGCGATACGCGCCGAGCGCCGAAAAAATCGCGGCACGGGCCCGCAGCTCGCCAGGATTATCCGGCGAGAGCGCGAGCAGATGATCGATTACCTTGAGGGCTCCGCCGCCATCGCCCTTGCGCAAGTAGCTGCCCTTGAGGTTGGTGAGCATGCGCTGAATGATCGCCTGCGGCGACGCCGGAGCAATTAGGCCCGTGCTGAATCGCACGCCCGGTGCGGTCCTGCGCAGCAGCTCAGCGCAACCCGTTTCGTTGAGCGTTTGACCCGAATGGAAAGGATCGATCACCAGCTTGTGGTCTGCAAAATCGCAGGCCACCACAAAATGACCCGGGAATGAAACGCCGTAGAGAGCGATGCCGGCCCGGCGGGCAACCTCGAGGTAAATGACCGAGAGCGTAATGGGCAGGCCCACTCGGGTGTCGAGCACCACGTTGAGGCAGCTGTTCTGCGGCCCGTGATAGTCGCTGGTATTGCCGCGAAATCCCTCCTCCTTGGCCAGAACCTGACAGAGTCGGTCAATGTCGCCCCCAACTCTGGCCGCGTATCGATCGAGGATCTTTTCGTATCGAGCGGGTTCCAAATCCGGGTGCTCAATCGATGCAATCGCCAGCGCTGCGAGATCCAACCGTTCGGGCCGGCTTTGGAGCGCCTTGAGCATTCGCGCCTGGGAGAGTTTGTCGTGGGATTCCATCATTCGTCCTGAGTCTCTAATCGACTCGACGGCGCGGCGCGAACCCGAATCTCGGCCCGAAAGGCAATCTGCGCGGCGATCAGCCCGGCTAAGATCCCATCTTCATAGTCGAACGTGGGATGTGCTTTTAACTCGGGGTGATCATCCGGGTTCATCACGTCCTCTGGGCTTAAGTACGGCAACGCTTCGCGAGCCAACCTGAGGACTTTTGCGCGTTGTTGCTCGATCATTCCGTCGAAGAGCTCGTCGACGCGTTTCTCATCCATGTTCGGCAGCCTCCACCAGGCGAGAGAGAAAGCCCTCTGGGTCCTCCGCTTCCAAGATTGGCTTCGCAATCCAGACTGCATCCGCTCGGCCGCGAAGCGACTCGAGCTCCTCGAGGCTGCCAAACGGACCCCGCACGATCGGAGTAATCGAACGCGGCACCTTCGGCAACAGCAGATCGGGACCCTCGAGCGACAAACCGTCCTGCGCGAAGGCGGGAATAATTACCAGCCGCGCTCCGACGCTTAGTGCAATTGAAAGTTCGCTTTCGGTCCGCACCTCGACCGGAGCAGCCATATGCAGGCTAGCAGCGATCTCCATCAGCGCCCGTAGCTCGTCGGGGCGAACGGCTGCCGCGGTCAGCAAGACCGCGTCTGCTCCGAAAAGCCTCGCCTGATAAATCTGGTCGGAGCGGAGAAACAGGTCCCTCGCTACGACTGGAACCGTTACTGCAGAGGAAACGCGCTGCAGATCTGCAGTTGACCCTTCGCAGAGGACGGAATCCGTCGCCACGGCCAGCGCCGATACTCCCGCCGCATCAAAAGCGCTGGCCAACTCCGCAATCTGAATGTCACGCCGAATTTGCCCTTCTTCAGGGGTCGCCCTAGCAAGCTCTGCCACCACCGCTAGCTCTCCGCGCTGAGTTGTTACCGCGTGAGCGAAATCTCTGATCGAGGGTGTCAAATTGCGCGTCGCAAGGGGGCCCAGCGTACGTAGACTTTCACGTTTGCGGGCTATCCAGGTCTGAATTTCCATCGAGGTACTCATTACCGCGCAGCGCACAAAATCACGAGCATTGACCCCGAACCCCCGTGACTAAAGCTCGGGTCAGGATTAGGTACTCCCAGGCGGTCGGAGCACGGTTCCTCAGGAAGAGAAAGGCATAACCCGATGGCTTACGGAATCGCGGAGAATCCCGGTCGCTCCCCGGTTGCGCAATTGGACGAAGTGGAGTTCCCGGTTTGGAAGGACTTGTTGGTTCAGATCGCCGCCGACAACGGTGCTTCGGTTGATGTGATCAATCTGTTCAAGTCCCTGCCACGGGAGCGCTACCAGTCCAAGAACGAGGTCCTGCGCGATCTTGCCGAAGCCGCGCGCCGGTTCGGGATGGGAAATCGGCCCGCTGACGACGAAGGCGTGCGGGATCGCCGCAATATCGGACGAGATGCTGTCGAGAACGCGCCGCCCGGCAAGGTCCGCCATCCGTGAGCGGGGTTGGCGCTGGCCATCGCCTTCGATGAATCTCTGCCGTTGGTCGCTGACCGCGCTGGTTTGTTCATGCATTCCGATCGCCTGTAAGAGTCCCCTCGAGCGGGTGACTCAGGAAAGAGAGCGGCGGGCCGCGACCGAGAAAGGCACGGCGGATGGCGGAATGACCGTCTTGGTGCCTTTCCATCCCCCCTCGAACAAGACCTTGACCGAGCACTCCGTCACCCGTCGCACCGAAGTGCACAACCTGCAACAGCAGCCAGGTCAGTCTCTGGTCGAGGCGGTGGAAGCCACGATGTTGTCGCGCTACGAGCGGGCGGACGGCGGAGGATGGATCCTTAGCCAGCAAACACGGGACTTGAAGGTGACGCGGGACGGCAATCCGGTAGTGAACAAGCTGACCGCGCTCGTCCAGTCGTTTCCATTGAAGATCCGAGTCTCAGACGACGGCGCCTTCGTACGGCTGGCCAACCCGGACGACGCCCAGCGCGCCGTACAGCAGGTATTCCGCAGTCCCGCCGAGGCTGAGTCGATTTCCCAGTTCTTCACCCCGCTGCAAATTGAAGAGCGCGCCAGGAAGGAGTGGGACGCCAAGTACGCCGGAATGTTCAACCATGCGCTAGCGACGACGTCGGCATTCTACCTCTTGGACAGCTTCGTTACCGCGGAAGGCTCACAAATCACCTATCTCTTGGAGCGAAAGGTTTCTGGGACTGCAAAGACCTCGTTCGGAGAGGCTGTGGTGCTCTCAATTCGCTGCTTAACGCACCTCGAGGCGGACGCGGGCCAAGAAGCAGTTCAGAAATCGGTGCCGGAGCTCGATCCTTCGCTGCTTGAGCCTTCCGTGGAATGCAGCGGTCAAGAGATACTGGCGCGAGACCCATTCCTTCCAGTCAAATCGGGTGTAAGCGTCGTCGCTACTCCCGAGGTTAAAGATGGGGGGATCCCACTGAGGGTGACGTTCGAAAAGCAGGTTGAAGCAGTCAAGCTGGAGTAGGAGCGCACGTGGACTATCGGCACAACCTCCTTGAAGATGAATCCGGAATTCGGGAGCTTTTGAGCCGGATTCACCGCGTCGCCGTCCTTGGGATCAAGACCGAGGCCCAGTCTGGCCAGCCCGCTTTCTACGTCCCCCAATACCTGCTATCGGTTGGATTAGAGGTCATTCCCGTGCCGGTTTACTATCCGGAAGTCAAGGAAATCCTTGGGAGAAAGGTATTCCGGAAGGTTGCTGACATTCCGGGCAAACTCGACCTGGTCAACGTGTTCCGCAAGCCGAAAGACATCGATGCTCACGTTGATGACATCGTTTCGAAGGCTCCTAGTGCGGTCTGGTTCCAGCTTGGAATCCGGAACGACGCTGCCGCGGAGAGGCTCGCGCGCGCCGGCATCCAGGTCGTGCAAAATCGCTGTCTGATGGTGGACCACCAACGTTATGCTGCCTGAGGCCCAAGATCGTCCGCAACGAATTGCCGAGCTAAAGCAAACGCTGCAGCGGCGGATCCTGGTCCTGGACGGCGCGATGGGGACGCTGTTGCAGGCCCAGAACCTCAAGGCTGCGGATTTCGGCGGACCCGAGCTGGAAGGCTGCAACGAGAACCTCTCGCTCACTCGCCCCGACCTGATTCAGCGAATTCATGCCGAGTACTTTGCCGCGGGTGCGGACATCACTGAGACCAACACCTTTGGTGGAACGCCTTTGGTGCTCGGCGAATACGGGTTGGCGGACAAGGCCCTCGAAATCAATGCCCGGGCTGCGCAACTGGCACGGCGGGCGGCGGAGCAATCCTCGAAGGATTTGGGGAGACCCTGTTGGGTCGCCGGCTCGATCGGTCCCACCACCAAGGCCATTTCAGTGACTGGGGGCGTGACCTTTGCAGAGCTGGTTTCCCACTTCCAGGCGCAAGCGAGCGGACTGTTGGAAGGAGGGGCGGACTACCTGCTGGTCGAGACCTCTCAGGATACCCGCAACGTGAAGGCCGCAATTCTGGGGATCGAGCGCGCTTTCGAGGAAGCCGGGGAGCGAATTCCAGTCGCGGTCTCCGGCACCATCGAGCCGATGGGCACGATGCTGGCCGGTCAGTCGGTGGAGGCGCTGGCCACTTCACTGGAGCATCTGGACTTGCTCTACCTTGGGCTCAACTGCGCCACCGGGCCGGAGTTCATGACCGATCACATCCGCTCGCTGGCGGCGATCTCGCGTTTTCCAGTCGCGTGCGTTCCCAATGCCGGCCTG
This sequence comes from Myxococcaceae bacterium, assembly GCA_036781205.1. GTDB lineage: Bacteria > Myxococcota > Myxococcia > Myxococcales > Myxococcaceae > DAIQBK01. The sequence goes on along the minus strand of DAIQBK010000010.1, from coordinate 45,653 downwards.
CCAGATGAGAACGGCGTCTATCTGGAAACGCCAGAGATGCTAGCGCGCTCGTTACGGCTGTTCTGCGAGCACGGTTGGCTCAACCTGGTGGGTGGCTGCTGTGGAACGCATACCGGCCACGTGCGGGCGATTGCGCGAGCGGTGGCGGACCAGAAGCCGCGGGTTTTCCGGCCGGTAGCCAAGTCCGCGCTTTCCGGCGTCGACTTTCTGGAAGTCGGCGAGGACGTACGCCCGGTGATCGTGGGCGAGCGCACCAACGTGATCGGTTCCCGCAAATTCAAGGAGCTGGTCGTCGCCGAAAAATGGGATGACGCGACTGAAATCGCTCGGGCCCAGGTGAAGCGGGGCGCTCAGGTGATCGACGTTTGTCTCGCCAATCCGGACCGCGACGAGATTTCGGACCTACAGCAGTTTCTCGAGGCGATGATCAAGAAGGTGCGCGTTCCGCTGATGATCGACTCTACCGACGCGAAGGTGATCGCCAGCGCCCTGACCTACTGCCAGGGCAAGGCGATCATCAATTCGATCAATCTGGAGGATGGGGAAGAGCGTTTCGAGAAAGTGGTGCCGCTCGCGCGGACCTTCGGGGCGGCGGTGGTGGTCGGGTGCATCGACGAGCAGGGGATGGCGGTGACCCGACAGCGCAAGCTGGAGGTCGCCGCGCGCTCGTTCGAGCTGCTGACTTCGAAGTACGGGCTCAAGCCAGAGGATCTCTATTTCGACGCGCTGGTTTTCCCCTGCGCTTCGGGAGACCAGCAGTACGTCGGAAGCGCGGTGGAGACGATTGAGGGAGTCCGGCTGATCAAGCAGAAGCTTCCGCAGTGCAAGACCGTGTTGGGGATTTCGAATGTCTCCTTCGGCCTGCCAACCGCGGGCCGAGAAGTGCTCAACTCCGTGTTCCTCTACCACTGCATCCAGGCCGGACTCGACATTGCGCTGGTGAACTCGGAAAAGCTGGAGCGCTACCCATCGCTGCCGGCAGAGGAGCGCACCCTGAGCGAAGACTTGCTCTACAACCGCGGCGCGGACCCGATCGCGCCATTCGCCGCCCACTTTCGCGAGCGAAAACCGGTTCAGAAGTCGATCGTCGACCTGCCGCTGGAGGAGCGTCTGGCGCGCTACATCGTCGAGGGTACCCGCGACGGCCTCACCGCGGACTTGGAGCTCGCCCTTCAGAACACAAAGCCTCTCGAGATCATCAACGGTCCGCTGATGAAGGGAATGGACGAGGTAGGCAGGCTCTTCGCGAATAACGAGCTGATCGTTGCGGAAGTGCTTCAGAGCGCCGAGTCAATGAAGGCTGCCGTCACGTACCTCGAGCCGCGAATGGACAAGGCCAGCAGCGCATCGCGAGGCAAGGTGGTGCTGGCCACGGTGAAGGGCGACGTCCACGACATCGGCAAGAACCTGGTGGAGATCATCCTGGCGAACAATGGGTTCGAAGTAGTGAATCTGGGGATCAAAGTTCCGCCGGAACGGTTGGTGGAGGCAGTCCGGACCCACAAGCCGGATATCCTCGGCCTGTCCGGACTTCTGGTGAAGAGCGCCCATCAGATGGTGTCCACTGCCGAAGACCTCTCTCGCGCGGGGATCGACGTCCCGGTGCTGGTGGGCGGCGCCGCGCTATCTCGCAACTTCGTCGACAAGCAGATTGCTCCCGCCTACCAGGGCACGGTCGCTTATGCTCAGGACGCGATGAATGGTCTGGAATTGGCCAAACAGATCGTCGACCCCCCCCAGTTTGCGCAACTTCAGCAGAACCTCCGAGAGCGCCGGGCGAAGCTGAAGGAGGAGCCGCGCCGCCCGCCTCAAGTAGTGCCGGTACGCCCGGTGCGCTCGCCGCAAATTCCGATCCTGAGCGAGATTCCACCGGCTCCGGACTTCGATCGCCATGTGATTACCAACACCCCGCTCGATCACATCTGGCGTTTCGTCAATCCGGTGATGCTCTATGGACGCCACTTTGGCGTCAAAGGCTCGGTGGCCCGGACCCTCGGCGGACCGGTGAAAGCGGAACAAGCCGAGTCGGAAGAGTGGCGCAAGGGCGAGTCCCTGCGACAGACGATCGAAGAGCTGAAGAGCTCGCTGCGAGCAGGGGCGATGAAACCCAAGGCGGTGTTCCAGTTCTTCCGTGCCGGGAGCGAAGGAAACACGATTTTGATGTTCGATGGAGACGCGCGGCCGCTGATCAGCTTCGAGTTTCCCCGGCAGGAGAAGCCGGACGGAGTATGCCTTGCGGACTTCATCGCTCCAATGGATGGCAGTAAGCCTCGAGACAACCTCTGCATGTTCGTCACTACCGGCGGTGACGGCATCCGCGAGATGGCGGAAAGCCTCAAGCGTTCCGGCGATTTTTTGAAGATGCACGCGGTGCAGGCTCTGGCCCTCGAGACCGCGGAGGGCTATGCGGAGCTGCTGCACTCCAGGCTGCGAAGCATGTGGGGCTCTCCAGATCGACCGGAGATGACGATGCTCGAGCGCTTTCGCGCGGAATATCCTGGAAAGCGATACTCGTTCGGCTACCCGGCATGTCCTCGCCTCGAAGACCAGGCCAAACTATTTGAAATCCTCCGACCCGAGGATATCGGCGTACAACTGACCGACGGGTGCATGATGGAGCCGGAAGCGTCTGTTTCAGCGCTGGTCTTTAGCCATCCGAATGCCTTCTACTTCAGCGTGGCGTAGGTGACGGCATGACCGTGCCTTCGATCCGTCGGGCGTTGCAGCTCCTTCCTCGCTGGGCCACCACTGGCATCGGCAGTCTGCCGCATACCCAGCTGGAAATGGGATTGCAGATGGCGCTCCAGATGGACATTCCGTATCTGCCACAGCTGCCCGCGGGGAATCCCTCGGAGTTGATGATCGCGGCGGCGCTCGACGGCCTTCCAGGGCTCAGCTACGACGAAGAGGGCACTTGCACGGTCGATCTCGCAGAGTGGGAAGCGAGGCGAGCGCCTTTCGGAGCGTCAATCGAAGCCGCTCTTGAGAGTGGCAATCTGTCCGCCTTTGAGCCTTCCCCGCGCGCCTGCCGCGCATGGAAACCGTTCATTTGGGAGGTCGCGAACCGAAAACTTGCCTTCGCAAAAGTGCAGATCGCAGGTCCTGCCACGGTGCAGTGGGTGACCAAGACTTCGGATGGGTTGCCCGCCTCCGAATTTGCAGCGCTGGACCAGCAGATCTTCCGCCTGCTTTTGGCCAAAGGCATGGCCATGGTGAAAGCGATCCGCCAAGCTGCGGCAACTCCGATTCTCTACCTGGATGAGCCAGGGTTGTACGCGCTCGACCGAAGGAACCCGCGTCATTTGGTGACGCTCCAGGAGCTCAGGGTCTTGGCGCTTGCCCTTCAACGCGAAGGCGGACTGGTTGCGCTGCACTGCTGCAGCAACACCGATTGGGCGGCAATTCTGGATTTGGGCCTCGATCTGATCTCACTAGACGTTCGGCTCTCATTGGACGCACTCTTGGACGAGCGCGAACCCCTCAAGCGGTATCTCGCGTCCGGAGCGGGCCTGAGTCTGGGCATCATTCCGACCGACCTACGCTCGTCCTTTGCGGTGGAGGAATTGGTGGACGCGGTAGAAGTTTCTTTGGACGCCACGCTTGGGCCTCGCGGCTTCCGCGAGCTGGCTGCCCGAATGGTACTCACGCCCGCCTGCGGCCTGGCGCTGCGCTCAGTGATGGATGCGGAGCGGATTTTCGGGGAGCTTCGGCGAGCACAGCGGGCGCTTGCCCGACCGCAGGCAAGTTCGCCGGCTCCTTCGTTGGGCCTGAACTAGGCCGAGCGGGTTCTACTGACGTCCGAGACTGAGCTCTCGCTCTGCTTGGTACCAGTCGTCCTGGTCGCGGCCGGGCTCGCCACCACGCGCCAGATAGATCTCAAAGGCGCGAACGGCGATCTGCTCATAAGTAGGCGTCCGCGACGAGATCTCGCTGCCAGACGTTGGCTGTGGCGGCCTCGTGACACTCGAGTTTGTCGCGGAAGTCTTTGTTGGTTTGGCCATGGGCTTTTTTCTCCAATCTGTGGCGTGGGGGAAACGCGAAGCGTATTCCCACTTTCGAGGGTACAAGTTCAACCTAACGGCCGTGCAACCGTGCCTCAAGTTGTTAGCTGAGGTTTGCTCGGGGGCTGGCAGCACAAGTCCTAAGCACTTCGGCCATGGCCGCGCTCATCCCCATCTTCGCCGCGAGCTCGATGCTGGCCCATCGAATCTCTTCGTAACCGTCAATGACTTTAGGCTTTGACCGGCTCGTCACGAGCATCGTGTTGAGCTGCAGGTCGCGGTGCGTGAGAGAGCGTTCGATGACCGCCACCAAGCCCTGACATCGAATCGAATGCCCCAGCAGGCGACGCAGCGCGGTTTCAATGCCATCGGAGCCAACGTCGGCGCCCAGCTCAATCGAAGGCAGCTCCCACAACCCTCCAAACAACCCTCTGTTCGGGCGTCGAGCCAGAAGATAGCGTCCCTCGCGGGGCCAAAGCGCAACTGCGAACCGAAGCATGCGCCGAGTTGGGCGTGCCCGGCTTGGAGGAATCTGTGCGATCCTCCCCAACCGGAGCGCTCCGCAGTCCGGGCGCGCTGGACAGAGCAGACATGTGGGCGCTTGCGAGCGACAGACGGTTGCGCCGAGCTCCATTAGCGCTTGATTCAGATCGCCGGGCCGGGGGCCTTGGACCAGTGCCGCGGCCAGCTCCCATAGCTTACGTTCGCGGTCCCTGTTTCCAGGCGGGCCCTCCACCAAGAAAACTCGGGATAGGACACGCGATACATTCCCATCCACCGCGGGCGCCGATTTTCCGAAAGCAATCGATGCCACCGCTCCAGCGGTATATCGCCCAAAGCCCGGCAAGCTGCGTAGCCCGTCCACGGTGGACGGGAGCCTTCCGTCGTGCTCGGCGACGATAACCTTCGAGGCGCGGTGTAAGTTTCGTGCGCGTGAGTAGTAACCCAGCCCGCTCCAGGCGGCGAGCACGTCAGAGACCGAAGCCTCCGCGAGTGCATGGGCGGTCGGAAACCGGGCCAGAAAGCGCTTCCAGTAAGGAATGACGGTTCGGACCTGCGTCTGCTGAAGCATGACCTCGCTGATCCAGATTGCGTACGGATCAACGGTTCGCCTCCAGGGTAGGTCACGCCGATGGTGATCGTACCAGCGTAGTAGTTTTGCTCGCAGCACCGTGGCGAGCCACTCTACCTCTGGCCCGCTCGTGCAGGAGCCTGAAGACTGCGCGAACCGCCCTAGACCAGGACGATCCGAGCTCCGGTCGCGCGCGAAAGTGAAGAGACGAGCCTTGCGACTCCCCTGACCTCGCCGCCCACGGTGTCAAAGGCCGCAACGATCAAATCCCCGACCGTCGTATGGATGCGTACCTTGCGCCCGAGCTTGCCTGATCGAGCCTGCTTGCTGCGGGTCCCCATTCGCCGCCCTCGCTTCGAGTAGCTCATCTCATGCCCTCCAAGTGTTTATGAAAGCACCAGTCATGCCGTTAGACGCTTTGCTAAGGGTCCGGTTTCACGCGCTGAGCTAAACCTTGGGTCACCGCGGCCCACGACTCAGCCTGTAATTAGTTCCCACGTGCTTCTAGTAAAGACATTCTTCGGATAGGACCGTTACACGGTCGCCGAATTTGTTAGGACAGAGCGAATGAAACTGAAGGTCCTTTTTCACGACAATTGCTTCGATGGCGCCGCCAGCGCGGCAGTCTTCTCGAGGTTTTATCTAGAGCGAATCAACCCGAGCGCTGAGCTAGCGTACGAGGGTCTTGCTCACCAGGCTGGGGGGAAGGCGATCGATGAGTCACTGTTCAACGGCGATGAGAACGCGATCGTGGACTTCCGTTACTCGCAAAGTCCGAGGCTCACCTGGTGGTTCGACCATCACAGGTCGGCATTTCAGGTCTCGGGAGACGAGGCCCACTTTCGTGCAGATCGGTCCGGACGAAAATTTCATGATGCCAACCGGAAAAGCTGCACCAAGTTCATTGCCGCGATCGCCGAGCAAAAGTTCGGCTTCGATCCCTTACCGCTTGCCGCGCTAATTGAGTGGGCGGAAATCATCGACGGGGCACAATTTGCGAGCCCGGAAGCGGCGGTGGAGCTTCGCGATCCGGCGCTTCAAGTGATGACGGTGCTCGAAGCCAATCGGGACCCCGACTTCACAAGGGCGGTGATCAGGGAGATGCAGCACCTCTCGCTTGAGCAGATCGCCAATTCCCCGGCCGTGTCGCAAGCGTTTCGTCCGCTTCTTGCCAAACATCAGAAGTCGATCGAGGTGGTTCGCCGAAAGGCCCAGTTCGATCGGGGGGTGGTCTTCTTCGACGTGGTCGACGAATCCCTGGATAGCTTGAACAAGTTCATCTCCTACTACCTCTATCCGCAGGCACAGTACTCGGTTTGGATCGGCGGCAGTCCGCAACGGACCAAGGTTTCGATTGGCTCCAATCCCTGGAAGCCCGAAGGTCGCACGCATGACCTTTCGAAAGTTGCCGAAAGGTACGGTGGTGGCGGACATGCGGTGGTCGCGGGGATAAGCTTCAGGCCCAACGAGGTGGAGAAAGCCCGAAAAGCGGCGGCGGAGATCGCAGCAGTGCTAAAGGGTTAGGGGTGTCGTAGCATTGCGAGTGATGAGATGGCGTTGGTTCATTGTTCTGCTCGCAACCGGTGCCTGCCAGCGCTCGCCGGCGATTTCCACCCCAACTGCCGCGCGCACCGAGGCGAGTGCTGGCTTGGATGCGTGTCGTTTGGAGTCTCCGGGTGCGGACGCGCTGCAAACTCCGCTGCAGGTCTGCCGAGGCGACCCGCTCAACCCTCTGGTCGCCGCCCGAGAGTTCTATGACGATGGCCTCTACGCCGAGGCTTTGGCTTGCGCTGCTCGCGCGTCGGCGCTCTCGCCTACGGATCCACAGGCGCACTCGGAACGTGGCGCCGCGCTCGCCGCGCTAGGCCAGATGCAAGATGCGCAGTTGGCGTACAGCCGCGCGCTGGCGCTCAACCCTGATCACCTGGATGCGCTTCTGGGAGCCGCGCACCTGTATGCGGTCCGGTTGCCCTCGAGCCGCGATCGCGACGAGCTGGCAGCTGCCTATTCGGAACGAGGGCTGGCGCTGGCAAAGCTTCAGCATGAAGAGAAGATGGCCACAGCGTTTGCCCTGCTCTCGGCGATGGCCTTCAATGACCTCGGTGACTCGCAGCGAGCTTTTGAACGCGCCGAACAAGCGCTTCAGGGCGATCCGAGCAATGGCGACGCCAGATACGAACGCGCGATGGCCCTTTTCGAGCTCTGCCGATTTTCGGAAGCACGAAGAGCGTTCAACGCCTTGCTGAATGATCCGGACCACCAGGCCCACGCAAACCATCAACTTGGGTTGCTGCTGGAGCGCGAAGGCAAATTCCGGCAGGCCGAGAAGCACTTTGCGGTTGCGCGGCAACTTGCCCCGGAGGACTTTCCAGAGGTGGCTTTGCCAAGTCCCGAGGCATTCCGCTCCGAACTGAGCAAAGCAGTCTCAGAATTGCCTGCCGACATGCGCAGAGATTTGGCGGGAATCCCGGTGACCGCTGAGGATATTCCGGCCGATACGGATCTGCTGAGCAGCGAGCCGCCGCTCTCGCCAACCATACTCGGTCTGTTTCGCGGGCCGCCGTTGGGAGAGGCCTGCACCGTCAACCCGGACGAGCCGTGCCGGTCCGTCGCGCTCTATCGCCGAAATCTGGCGCGAACCGTTCGCAACAAGGACGAGCTTTTCAGACAGATCAAGTTGACGCTGTTGCACGAGATTGGCCACCTTCGCGGAGAGGACGATCTCGAGCTTGCCGCCCGTGGACTGGAGTAGTCACCGGACACATCGAAACCCCAGGTTGCTGAAGCGGGCGCTGGGTTTCCAGGCGTTGCGGTTGGCCGTCCGGTTTTGCAACGGCAGCGCATTCCAGGCGCCCCCACGCGCAACCTTGAGCTGCCCCGAGGGTGGTCCGAGCGGATCCGCTTCGGGCGAGCGCGCATACTCGGCCGCGTCGTACCAATCGGTGCACCACTCCCAAACACCCCCCGCCATATCGAGCACTCCGTAGGGAGAAGCCCCGCTTGGAAACTGACCCACCTCCGGAGCGGCACGAACCGGTCCACCGCGAAAACTGCAGCGTCCTTGCCCCCACTCATCGCCCCACGGGTAGAGTCGTCCATCTTCGCCGCGGGCCGCCTTTTCCCACTGCGCTTCGGTCGGAAGCCGCTTTCCCAAAAAGCGCGCGTAGGCCTCGGCCTCCCAAAAGGAGACCCCACACGCCGGCTGGCGAGGCCCCGTCAGGTGGCTCCACTGTGGCTCGCCGAGAAATCGTGGGCCAACCAGGTCCACGGAGCTTCGAAATTCCCAGCCTGGGATGCTCCAGAACTCTGGACGGCGGTATCCACCCGCCTCGACGAATTCCGCGAACTCGGCGAAGGTCACCGGAAGCAGGTCGATCTCGAACGCGGAAAGATAAATCGTTCGTTGGGGATGCTCATCGGCGAGGCCGATCTCGACAGGAGACCCGCGCAAGAACGGTCCCTCTGGAATTCGAACCATCTGGCTCAAACTGGCCTCACCGAACGCCCAGCTCCCTTCTCAGCCGGCCGACGATTCGGAAATAGTCCTTCCGGTCGAACTCGAGATTGAGGATGTGAAAATCCCGCTTGGAAATGCCCACGCAACCGAAGCAGTAGTTGCAGTCCGAAAGGTTGTGGCACAGCTCCAAGTAGGCGCTGTTGCTGCAATTCTCCGATTGAACGCAGTACGCACAGGCGTGGCAGTTTTGCGAACCCTTGCAGTGGCTGCAATTGGTGCACAGCCGGCACTCCCCGCAGTGGGTGCAGTGGTAGCAACCGTCGCAGTCGTTGCAGAACATGCAATTGGCGCATCGAGCACAGCCGACGCACTGGTAGGAGCCAGGGTTACCTGGGTCTGCGGTAAAGCTGCGGGTGAGGTGACTGAGCCGTTCCAGAAAATCGCGCTTTCCAATCTCGGCGATCTCCGCCCGTTCCTCTTCATTCTTCACGATTTACCCCTCCCAGCTTTACCACGCGCGCCTTCACACCTGGGGACCTCGCGACTTGACTATCCGTCAGCTCCCCCCTATTTACCTGCCCCTTTGGTGGACGAGAGCAGCGCATCGTGGTCCACCGCGAGGATCTTTCATGTTGCGAGGTACCTACAGCGCCAAGCCTGCGGACGTGAAGCGCCAATGGCACGTGATTGACATCTCCGGCAAGGTGTTGGGCCGTGCGGCGAGTCAGATCGCGACCCTACTCAAGGGCAAGCACAAGCCAATCTATACGCCCTCGCTCGATACCGGGGACCACGTGGTGGTGATCAACGCGGCGAAGGTGAGAGTCACCGGCAACAAAGAGACAGAGAAAAAGTACTACCGCCATCCGAGGGCGGGAATGCCCGGGGCGCTGAAGGTGACCAATCTAGAAACGCTGCGTCGGCGCAAGCCGGAAGACGTCGTGCTCAATGCAGTTCGGCGGATGCTTCCACGCAACGCGTTGGGCCGAAAGATGATGACCAAACTAAAGATTTACCCTGGGCCAGATCATCCGCACGCCGCCCAGAGGCCGACCGTACGGGAGGTGGACGCGTAATGATGGGACCCGCCAACGACAATGGTTTTTATGCGACCGGCCGACGCAAGGAATCGGTCGCCCGAGTCTGGATCAAGCCCGGATCTGGGACGATGGTCATCAATGGTCGCCCGATCGATCAATACTTTGGTCGAGAGACCTCCAAGATGATCATTTACCAGCCACTGAACGTAGTGGAGCAACTGGGCAAGCTCGACACCGTCGTCAACGTTCGTGGTGGAGGCCTTTCCGGACAAGCGGGTGCCATCCGACATGGACTGGCGAGGGCGCTTTGTGTTTGGAATCCGGAGTTTCGGCCGGCGATGAAGAAGGCCGGCTTTCTCACCCGCGATGCTCGGGTCGTAGAGCGCAAGAAGTACGGCCAACCCGGCGCGCGCCGTCGATTCCAGTTTTCGAAGCGTTAGCAAGTGGCCCGGTCGAACTTGGCTGGCCAGTGTAGTTGCCCGTAAGGAACACTGGACCTTTCGCCTCCAGCGGTCACGCTGCGCGCTGATGAGGGGCCTCGCAGGCCACTGATGAGGAAGTGGTACCATCCCAGCCCGAGTGGAACTGAACGAAATCTTGCAGGTCGCGCTTCGCGGCGGCTCTTCGGACATCCACCTCAAAGCCGGGCTTCCGCCGATCTTCCGGGTCGACGGCTCGTTGGTTCCGCTGAAGGACGGCAAGCGTATGCCGCCCGAGGAAATCACCCGAATGGTGTTCGGGATCATGAACGACTTCCAGAAGGAGAAGTTCAAGACCACGAACGAAATCGACCTGGCCTACGGCGTCCCCGGGCTGGGCAGGTTCCGGGTGAACGTATTCCAGCAGCGGGGGACTACCGGAGCGGTCCTTCGGGTGATTCCGTTCAAGGTGATGTCGATCAGCGAGTTGATCTTGCCCAAGGTGTTGGAGAAAGTGGCGCTCGAGGAGCGCGGCCTTGTCCTGGTGACGGGTACGACCGGCTCGGGCAAGTCCACCACTCTGGCGGCGATGATCGACCACATCAACGCGAATGACACCAACCACATCATGACGATCGAGGATCCGATCGAGTTTTTGATCCGAGATAAGCGCTCGATTGTGAACCAGCGCGAGGTGGGGGTCGATACAGTTTCCTTCAGTCAGGCACTCAAGAGTGCGCTACGGCAAGATCCAGACGTCATCCTGGTGGGTGAGATGCGCGACCTGGAGACGATTGAAACAGCGCTGACCGCGGCGGAGACAGGGCACCTGGTGATGTCAACTCTCCACACCCTGGACGCCACCGAGACGATCAACCGAATCATTTCGGCATTTCCTCCTTTCCAGCAGAAACAGGTGCGGTTGCAATTGGCGGCGGTCCTCAAGGCGGTGATCTCCCAGCGCTTGGTCCCGCGAGCCGACGGCAAGGGCCGGGTGGCGGCAGTGGAAATCCTTAAGACCACCGCTCGGGTTCGCGAGCTGATCGAAGACAAGGACCGGACCAAGGAGATTCCGGACGCCATTTCTCAGGGTCATCAGACCTACGGAATGCAGACCTTTGACCAGTCGCTGATGTCTCATGTTCGCAAGGGACTGATCGGGTACCAGGAGGCGCTTCGCCAAGCGAGCAACCCGGACGACTTCGCGCTGCGGTATTCGGGGATCAGCAGCACCTCGGATTCCCATTGGGACGATTTCGACAACGGTGCCGGAGCCAAGACCCCGGCAAATGCCTCGCCGCAACCTGGCGCGCGGGCCAACACGCCGGCACCGAAAGCTCCGGCAACCGACCCTGACGAGAAGAACGACGAGTTCAAGATCGATCGGTTCTAGGGTAATTCGGAATCGATGGCCGTCCGAACTCTGGGTCGATCGGGGACAGTGGATTCCGCCGTACGTGCCGGCTTGAGGCTACTTGCGGCTCGCTCGCGCAGCCGTCAAGAGTTGCGACTCGCCCTACAGCGCCGCGGTTTTACTGCCAGGCAACAGAATGCCGCTTTGGCCAGGTTGGACTCGCTGGGGTATCTCGACGACGCGCGATTCGCCCGCCAGCGTGCAGCGACGCTTCTCTCCAATGGCTTTGGCCCGCGCTCGGTCCTCAGCCGACTGCTCGCCCATGGGGTGACTGATGCAGAGGCGAAGCGCGGGTTGCGCGAGAGCGAATCGGAGATTGGCTTCAATGAGCTCGAGGCCGCGCAGGGGCTGCTGAGAAAGCGCCGGCTCGATGCCCCGGCGGACCGAAAATCGTTGGCGCGTGCCGCCCGCCTCCTCGGCGCACGGGGATTCTCGGAAGAGGTCATCAGCCGCCTGATTGGTCAGGCAGCTCTGGATTCGGAGAGGCAAGACGACTAACTTCCGCGCAATGGGACGTTGGATTGCTCTCTTTTTCGGCGCCACGCTGGTGGTCGCGGGTTGTAAGACGATCACCACCGAGGTGGACTTCGCCTCCGACGCGAAGACCAATCTCGCCCGAGGAAACGAAGCGTTGAAGAACCACAGTTACGCGGAGGCGGAGAAGTACTTCGACTATGTCCGCACCAAGTACCCCTTCATCGATGCTTCCAAGGAAGCCGAGCTGCGCTTGGCGGACGTGGACTTCGAACGAGAGCAGTTTACCGAGGCGAGAGATCGCTACACGAATTTTGCCAAGCTTCACCCCACCCATCCCAAAGCCGACTACGCGGCCTTTCGGGCGGCGGTTTGTCACTACAAGCAGATGCCAGGGGACTTTTTCCTCATCCCTCCGTCCTACGAGAAAGAGCAGGTGGCGATCCGAAACACCCTGACCTCGATGGAGGAATTTGTAAAGAACTACCCTCTCTCCTCCTACGTCCCGGAGGCGAAAAAGATCATCAACGAGGTGGCGCGCCGCCTGGCTCAGCATGAGATGTACGTCGCTGACTTCTACCAGAAGCGGGGTCGCTGGGCGGCAGTGGTCGGCCGGCTTGAGAACGTCGTCAACAAGTATCCGGGGGTGGGGTACGACGAGCGCGCGCTGTTCCGGCTTCACGAGGCTTACCTGAAGGTGAATAATCCAGAACGCGCCCAGGAGGCGCTTAAGAAAATCATCGAGCGCTTCCCCGGTACTGAAGCCGCAGAGCGCGCCAAAAAGATGCTTGGGTCTTGACCTCACACCCCGCAAAATGGGCTTCGCTTGCGATCGCAGCCGCAGCAGTTGCAGCGGGTGGGTTGCTGCTCGCCTACCGATTAATTGGCGTTGCCGCGGGTCCCGAGGCAGAGCTGATTGCGTTGCTACGGCAGACCGAGCGAGACGGACTGCGCTTGTCCATCCCTGGGACGAACGCTCCGCTGGTCTCCAGATCTCATCATTTTGATCGGTTCAGCGTTCGCTTGGGCCCCAACGGTGACACGGCCGAGGTGGCCTGCACCTTGGACTTCACCGGCAAGCTCGATGCGACGGAGGTCAGCTCGGTAGGACTGGAACGAGCTGCGTTCGAATATCGCGACGGCCGATGGCGGCCGGTTGCCGGACTCGCCCCTCGCCTCACCGAGGTGCTGAGCGCGCTCGAGTCGCGGCGGCAGTCGGTAGAAAAGAGAGGCGCCGGCGGATACCAAGCGGCGGCATGGTTCATTCGGCTCGAACGAGAGCAGGCGATTGCTACAGAGGACTACCTGATGCCGGGAAAACCGGCGGAGGCCGTGGTTGAGCGACGGGGTACCCGGCGCTTCGTGTTACAGCGCCAGGGCAACAAGTTCCTGTTTTCGGAAAGCATCTTGTAAGCTACCCCTATGGCGGCTTCCAGGGCCTTCGCACTCAAATTCATCTCCGGAAAGTACCAAGGAGGAGAATTTCCGCTGAAGCAGGAGAAGCAGATCGTGATTGGCCGATCGGGCGAGTTGGACGTCGTTTTGGCGGAGGACATGGTCTCGCGCAAGCATGCCAAGATCAGCACTCAAGGCGGCAAGATCGTGATCGAAGACCTCGGCTCTACCAACGGAACCTTCGTCAACGGCGAAAAAATCAAGCACGCCCGACTCAAGGAGGGCGACCGAATACTGATTGGAACCTCAATCCTCCGGCTGGTTCCCCACGTGAATAACTTGCAGGAGGTGGACGAGCGCGAGGTGCGCCAGAAGCTGGAGCAGGCCGCGGCCGCTCATGCTGCCCAGACGTCGGGAAAGACCTCTTTGATGGCGGGAAGCATTCAGGAGATTCCCTTGCCCGATCTGCTTCAGCTGTTTCACACCGCGAAGAAGACCGGGGTTTTGATCGTGAAGCACGGACAAGAAGGAAAAATCTACCTTCGGCAGGGGCGGGTCTACTACGCGGTGATCGACGACAACGACTCGCTCGGTCCGGACAAGAGCTTCAATCGGCTCCTCACCTGGGAGGTGGCTGACTTCGAGCTTCGGCCGGCCGAGCCGCAGTCCTTTCCGGTTGAGATGGACAGCTCGACCGAGGCGCTGCTGATGAATGCGATCCGGCTTTTGGACGAATATCGTCGAATCGAAAAGTTGCTCCCGCCGCCCAACGCCCCGCTCAAGCTCCCGTCACCGATGGTGGCTCCTCTGCGCGATCTGACTCCGGAGCTATTGGACGTGCTCCAGCTTGCCCTCAACTGGGGAAACCTCAAAGGAGTGCTCGATCACTCGCAGAAGGCCGATGCGGTGGTCGCCGAATCCCTGCTCTGGCTGATCCAGAAGGAATACATCCGAGTCGGATTTTGAGCCGCGGCGCGAAGGTCCAGGTTATAGCTGGGGCCATGGAACAACCGCTGCCGCGTTTGACATCTTTGAGCCACTGCGCGGGTTGAGCCGCAAAGATCCCCCCTGGGGACTTGGCGCAGGTCCTGCGTCACTTGGCTTCGAAAGTGACACCGCGAGCGCTGGTGGGTTTTTCCACCGGCGATGACGCCGCGGTGTATCAACTATCGCCGTCAATCGCGGTGGTTGAGACGGTGGATTTCTTTCCGCCGATCGTTGACGACCCTTACGCATTTGGCGAAATCGCCGCGGCCAACTCGCTTTCGGACATCTGGGCGATGGGCGCCAAGCCGCTCTTCGCGCTAAATTTGGTCGGATTCCCGAGCGATCTGCCGATATCGATTCTGTCGAAGATACTCGAGGGCGGGCAGGACAAGGCATCAGAGGCCGGGGTTCCGATCCTCGGCGGACACTCGGTTCGAGACCCGGAGCCGAAGTATGGGATGGCGGTGACCGGAGTGGTTCACCCGAAGCGAGTTCTTACCAATGCCGGCGCGAAAGTTGGGGACGCGCTGATCCTGACCAAACCTCTCGGCTCTGGAATCGCCACCACCGCGCTCAAGCAAGGCGTGGTCCCGCCCAATGTCATCGAGAGCGCGATCAAAGTGATGTCCGCGCTCAACCAGCGCGCCGGAGAGCTCTTCGCTTCGACAAAGTTCAAGGTCCACGCCCTGACCGATATCACCGGCTTCGGCCTGCTCGGCCACTTGCTTGGGATGATGACCGCGTCGAAACGACGGGCCAAGCTTGCCTGGCGCCAGGTGCCGGTAATTGATGGAGTGTTGGGGCTCGCGACCCGGGGAACGATACCCGGGGGGACCAAATCCAATCTCGCCTACGTTAAGGAGAAGGTCGAGTTCGACGCTGCTCTGCCCGAGGAGATGAAATGGGTGCTCGCGGACGCGCAAACCAACGGCGGGCTTCTGGCGGCGATCGCCCCAGCCCAAGCGGAGTCCGCGCTCCGAGCGCTCAAGCGCGCCGGAATCGACGCCGTCAGGATCGGTGAAGTGGTGAGGGGAGATGTAGGTATCGAGGTCAAGAGCTGATCTCTGCGCCGGGCCGCGCCGTTTTGCTAGCATCGGCGTACCGATGGGAAGAACGCACCAGGTTCGTGCGGGCGCACTGCTGGTGGCGCTCTCGCTGACAGCGGTGGCGCGCGCCGCCGAAGTTCCTCGAATCGTACTGGACCCTGGGCACGGCGGCGCCCTTGAGGGCGCCATCGCGCCCGCTGGATTTCGCGAAAAGAAGCTGGCCTTGCAAATAGCCTTCGCCACTCGGCAGGCGCTGGAGAAGGAGCTTGGGGCGAAGGTGCTACTCACTCGCGAGGCCGATAGCTCGATTACTCTGGCCGAGCGTGTGGCCTTCGCCAATCGCGAGCGGCCTGATCTGTTCATCTCGATCCATGCGAACTCGATGCCGACGACGAATCAACGGCGCCGGGCTCAGGGGATCGAAACCTTTTTCCTCTCCGCGCATGCCTCGGGTGCCGAGGCCCGCAGAACGGCCGATCTCGAAAATGCCGATTCTTCTCGTTCCGCCGCTCGATCGGACGACGCGCTTCAGCAGATCCTGGCGGACCTCACTCGGACCGAGGCTCACGCTGATTCATCGCGGCTGGCCTACGCAGTCCACCAAGCGGTGATTGCCTCGACGGCGGCCACCAATCGCGGCGTTCAGCAGGCCCCTTTTTACGTGCTGATGGGCATCGAAGTTCCGGCGATCCTGGTGGAAGTTGGATTCATCTCTCACCCGGGGGAGAGCCGGCGTCTTCGCGATCCGAAGTACCAGGAAACGATCGCCTCAGGTATTGCCAACGGGGTCCGCGACTTCGTCCGCTACCTCCAAGCGCGCGAGGGACCGCAAGCTCATTTGCAACGGACCTCGACTGCGATAGGCACGTCGCGGTAATCAGGGACAGTGCGCTCCTTCTCCAGAAGTCCTCTCGACCTTCGCCCCGTCACGTTGACGCCCAATGTTTCTCTCCACGCCGAGGGATCGGCGCAAGTTGAGTTCGGAAACACCAAAGTGCTGGTGACCTGCTCGGTCGAGGAGAAGGTGCCTCCTCATCTGCTCGGCAAAGGACAAGGGTGGGTGACCGCCGAATATGGGATGTTGCCTCGTTCGACGAACACCCGAAGCCCGCGGGAAGCGGCGAAGGGCAAGCAAGGCGGCAGGACGTTGGAGATCCAGCGGCTGATTGGCCGTTCGATGCGGGCTGCCGTGGATTGCGCCACCCTGGGCCCCCGGACGTTCACCCTTGATTGTGATGTCTTGCAGGCTGACGGCGGCACCCGGACCGCCTCGATCACCGGCGGCTTTGTCGCGCTCGCGCTGGCGTTAAGGAAGTTGAGCAGTCAAGGGTTGCTTGCACCGCCCGCTCTGACTTCGGTCGCCGCGGTATCGGTCGGAGTCGTCCGTGGGGAGGTGTACGTGGATCTCGATTACGAGGAAGACTCAGCCGCCGAAGTCGACATGAACATCGTCGCGACGGCAAAGAATCAATTCGTCGAGATTCAAGGGACGGCGGAGCACAAGCTGTTCGACCGCAGTAGGCTCGACGCCATGCTTGATGCTGGGCTGTCGTCGATACGGCAACTGATCGCGCTTCAGCAGCGCGTTCTGCAGCAGCGGTGAAGCTGCTTTTTGCGACGAGTAATGCCGGGAAACTGCGCGAATTGCGCGAGCTCGTCGGTTCGTTGTTCGAGGTCGTGTCACCCGCGGACGTGCCCGGGTTGCCGGACATTGTCGAAGACGAGCAAACTTTCGAGGGCAACGCACGAAAGAAGGCGGTGGCTTGCGCTCGCGCGTCGGGCTTGCCTTCGCTGGCCGACGATTCCGGTCTGTGCGTGGATGCGCTGGGAGGCGGGCCCGGCGTGAAGTCTGCTCGCTATGCGTCAGGGAGCGATGGTCAGCGCAGCGCCAAGCTCTTGGAGGAGATGAGCGGCGTGCCGGAAGCGCAGCGCGGCGCCGAATTTCGCTGCGCTCTTTGTCTCGCGTTGCCGAATGGAGAGCAGGTGATTGAAACCGGGGAATGTGCGGGCCGAATTGCCACTGCGGCTCGAGGGCAGAACGGTTTTGGGTATGACCCGATTTTCGTTCTGTCGAAACTCGGTAAGACGATGGCCGAGCTGACGCCGGATCAGAAGTCTCAAATATCTCATCGGGGGGAAGCGTTTCGGCGGATGAAGCCTCATCTAGTGGCGCTCGCGGAGGGCAAATCGATCCGCGGCAACTTCGGTCCCTAGCGAAGGGCAGGCCGATCCGCTAAAAATGACAACTTTTCCGGGGCGTAGCGCAGCCTGGTAGCGCACCTGCTTTGGGAGCAGGGTGTCGGAGGTTCGAATCCTCTCGCCCCGATTGGTGACGCGCGTACGCGCGGGGAAGGTCCGGAGCGGCCTGATCTGGCGCGCGCCTCGCGCGTGTCCACAAACCCGCTCGATTAGAGCTGCCGCAACCAGCAAGTGCTAAGGTATGTGACTGAAAAGAGAACTGCGCCAGTAGCTCAGCTGGATAGAGCATCGGCCTTCTAAGCCGAGGGTCGTGGGTTCGAGTCCCGCCTGGCGCGTTCGAGTTCGGCCACGGCTGCGGACGGTGTTTCGAAATGAATCTTGCATATCCAGCTCAATACATTCCTTGGCTATACCAACGCTTTGACGAGCTTCACCAGCGTAGGTCTCAGGATGCTTTTATGAAACGCGATTATCGGACGCAGCTCAACGCGCCAATGGCGAAGTCCCCGCCGTACGAACGCGCTAGGCAGGTAGCGGTCCTGGATCAGCACTCGGCTCTGGCGGGGAAAGTCCGCGAGGCTGGTGTTGGCCGAAAGGCGATCACCGCCGCCATGGCGAGGAAATAAGAGGGACCGTTGGAGGCAGCCCTAGGATGGGGGTGCCGGCGAGCGGGCCGATGTAACGCTTTTCGGCTTCCGACGTCGATATCGGAGTTCCGAGGAGCCAGGCGACAGCCCTTTCGAAGGCGGATGGTAGCGGGTGACCCGCCGCCCAGGACTTCGAACTCGCGGACAAAGAAACGTTGGGAGTCCGACAAACGTACATCCACGCCGTTGAGGTGAATTTTAAAAAAAAGCGGGCGCTAGGTGAACGACCTTCTTAAAAGAGCAGGTAATGGCGCACGGTCAGGGGCAAACGGATGCGACACGCGGCGATACTTGATGTATTGCGTGCGATCAAGGATGTATCCGGTATTCACCCGGAGATAGGGACCTGGTGGTACGCGCCGGCCAAACGGTTGCGCCTCTCGGGTGAGCGTGGGCATTGGGAAGCCCTCGAAATCCAGATCGTGATTGAGCCACTTGATGAGACAGTGGATTGCGACCGCGTCGCAGCGGAGCTTGGGTCTCAGTTACCGGGGGACTCGGTGCTCGTGCGTCTCCATCGCGGCACAGCTGAAGAGCAGCGGCTGTTCCGGCTGAAGAGCCGCGACCTGACTTCAGCAGTCAACTCTTCTTGGCGGGTCTCTTCCTGACGGAGCCATCGCGATGCTGCGCTCAGCCATTGATTCGCTGTTTGCCGGCCGCCGCGAGCGTGCGCAGCGGCAGCCACCCAAAGCGACTCCCACTCTGGCGGAAATGTATCTGGCGGCAATGCGGACTCACGAGCGGCGGGCGGCAATCCTCCACTGGGCAGAGGAACGTTGGTCGGAAACGCCGGACTGGCGCCTCGACCGTCAGGTCATCCGATTGGCTCTCTTCTTAAGAGAGCGGTTCGGCCTGAAACCGGTTGATCGGGTCGCAATCCTCTCCGGCGTGTGTCGCGAGTGGGCCTTGGCTGAGCTGGCGTCACTCGTGCAGGGGGCTGTACCCGTCGCGCTCGATCCCGTCCTACCCGAGGGCGTGCTCGCGAACATGCTGTCGCGCCTTGCTCCGCGCGCGGTCTTCGTCAACGACGAACCCACGCTGGTTCGCTTCGAGCGCATCCGCGGCGAACTACCCGGCCCAATAGGGATTATTGTCTTCGAAGCGGCGGAGACCGTCGGGCAATCAGTTCTTTCCGAGGCGCTCGATCTGGGAGGCACGCTCGACACGCCAGAACGCGCTCAAGCGTTCCGTGCCCGAGCGCGAGAGGTGAAGCCTGAGGCCGAGGCGCTGGCGTTTCCGGAAGATGCCGAAGGCTCCGCACCCTTCACATTCCTCACCCACCAGGACGCGGTGGGGCGCCTGGTGCGCCTTTGGTCCAACGATGTCCCGCAGCAGGGAGACCTGACCTACCTCGCCTCCGGCCCCGCAAGCCAAGGGGCTCTGCTGGCGCTGCTGGCTGCGATCGGTGATGGCCTCAGCGGAGTGGCTTTCGGTACTGCGGGCCGCGAGGCCGCCGAAATTGCAGCGCTTTCGCCGCAACGAATCGTTGCCTCCTCCCGACTTCTGCGAACACAGGTGGCCCAGGCCAGCGGCTCCAAGGCAGCGCGGCAAGCGCTGGGAGGTCGGGCCCGATGGGTGCACCCAGTAATCGAGCAGCCCGAGGATGCGGCGGCGCTCGCGCCACTGAATGATGTCGTCACGATGGATTTGCAGATCTGAGAGCTGAAAGCGGAGGTAAAAATGTCGGAGCTGATCGACGTTGTGATGCAAGAGCTGGCCCAGCTCGGCTGGCAAGGGTTCCAGGCCGTCAACGGGCGCATCCCAGAGGCTGAATCTCCAGCGCCCAATTGGGCACCGGGACCTTTGTTGAAGAGTCGCCAGCGAACAAAGCCGCCGCTTGGGTGGCCTCGCCAGACCGATTCCCTCTGCCCACGTTGCGTGATCGAGACCCGAGCCGCAATCCTCGAGGGTAGGCGCGACCTTGCCGACCTCGTCGACGGCCATGTCGGCGAGATCAAGGCGTGGATCGTAGAGGAGGATGGCCAGCTCATCATCCGCAAGACCTGTTCGGAACACGGGACTTTCGAGGATGTCCTTTCGATTGATCCTGAGTTCAGCCGGGTGATCGAGAGCCGGTTTCCGGGCCGCGATTTCCGCACGCTCGGGGACGAATTGATTCACCGCCATGGCACATCGACCATCAAGTACGGCCGCGGTGCGGTCCTCACCATCGATCTGACGAATCGCTGCAACATGATGTGCAATCCATGCTTCATGGACGCCAATCAGGTCGGATACGTCCACGAGCTCACGCTCGACGAGATCAAGGAGATCCTGGACGCGTCGATTTCCTTCAAGCCGCGGCGACAGATGTCGGTCCAGTTCTCCGGTGGGGAACCTACCATGTCGCCGCACTTCCTCGAGGCATGTCGATACGCCAAGGAGGTTGGCTACTACTCAGTCCAGGCCGCGACCAATGGCATCCGGTTCGCCGTCGAGCCCGAGTTCGCCTTCCAGGCGAAGGAAGCGGGATTCGACATGGCTTATTTCCAGTTTGACGGAATTACCAACGAGGCAAACAGCCATCGTCACATCAGCAATCTCTTTGACGTGAAACAGCGCGCGATTGAAGTCATGCACGCCGCAGGTATCGACATCACTCCGGTGACGACCGTGGTGAATACGGTGAACGATCAACAGGTCGGTCCCCTTCTGGAGTTCCTGATTCAAAATTGCGACAAGATGGGGGGTATCTCCTTCCAGCCGGTCTCGTTCACCGGCCGGGACGAGGAAATCAGCGACGAGGATCGCCGGCGTCAGCGATACACGATTTCGCACCTCGCTCACGAGTTGAAGCGTTACACCAATGGGAAAATCGATCCTCCCCGCGACTGGTATCCGCTGGGCGCGATGGGCGCGTTTACCGCGCTGGCGGACCATATAAACGCATTGAACGGGCCTCAAGAGCCGAAATTCGGCGGGATCGCCTGCTCCTGCCATCCCAACTGTGGCTCGAGCGTGCTGCTGGCCGCGAATCGCAAAACGAAGGAATGGTCGGCGGTAACGCAATTCTTCAACGTTGAGCAGTTCATGAAAGACATCGCGGTGATTTGTGACACGGCGCGCGGGAAGAAACTGACCCTGGCTCAGGTTGCGCTTTCCTTTGTGCGCAACTTTGATACCCGGAAGACACCTGCGGGCCTGGAGCTGACAGATTTTATCAAGCTCTTCTTCAATGGAAAGATGGGCGGCGCTCTCGGCAAGAAAGAGCGGGAGAAGGACTGGACCATCTTGTGGGTCGGCGGAATGTGGTTCCAGGATCTCTGGACCTATGACTTCCGCCGGACCGAGATGTGCGTGATTCCATACGCGACCCAGGAAGGCGAGATCTCCTTCTGCGCCTACAACACCGGCGTGGGCTGGCGACAGATCGTTGAAAACATGCACACGGTAGCCCAGACGCGCGAATGGTTTGCCGCCCGCGGGCGTCACAAGATTTACGCTGGTGACAGGCCAATGGAGCTGCCGGAAGAGAAGGCCAAGCTGTCCGTGAAGGGAAAACCACCCATCCCCATCGGCGGTCACGTCGCCCAGCTTCGGTGAGCCGGCCGAAGGCCGAAAATCTCGTCGGTCCACCTGCCGCACGCTGTGGGACGCAAGTGGATTGGACTGGTCAGGCCTGCCCGCGGAGGCTATTACGCACGCGCTGAAAGGCGGTGCTAAGAGCTGAACGAACCGGGAGCGAACGCCGACCTAAGAGCTGGCTCCATTCCTCGGCTCGGCACCGCAGTGCTGTACTCCGTTTTCTTTGCCAGCGGCGCCGCCGCACTGATCTACCAATCCGGCTGGCAACGGATCCTCACCCTGCACGCGGGGATGGATCTGTATTCCGTCACAACCGTGATCGCCGCCTTCATGGCGGGATTAGGACTTGGCAATCTGCTCGGGGGTGGGCTCGCCGATCGGGTCGACGCCCGGGCCTCGGTATTGCTCTACGCCCTGATGGAATTGTTCGTCGGCGCCTTCGGCGCGCTGAGTGTGCAAGTCCTGCAATACCTCTACCCTCGGCTCTCGTCGTTGATCAGCACGACTCCGCGTCAGTTCGCCTTCCACTTTGCTCTGCTACTCATCCCGACGACGATGATGGGCACCACGCTACCGCTGTTGGCGCGAGGAATTGTGGCGCGGTCCGCGGAAATCGCTCCGTCCGTCGGCCGGCTGTACGGCGTCAATACGCTTGGCGCTGCGGTCGGAGCATTTGCAATGGCGGGTCCATGGATTTTAGGCCGCCTGGGTCTTCAGGGCGCAATTGGCATCGCAGCGGGTCTGAACGTCGCCGCCGGCTTGCTCGCCTTGAGGTTGGCGACGATTCGGAACTCAGCGGCCGCGCCCGCGAAATCACCGTCCGGAGGAGACGACTCGCCGGGAGACGCTTCCCATCTCAAGTCGGGTTTCGCTGTATGGGCGACCATCTACGGACTGACCGGATTCGCTGCGCTGGGATTGGAAGTGGCTTGGTTTCGGCTGCTCAACGTCGTCGGGCGCTCCACGACTTACACCTTCAGTCGTCTCTTATTCGTATATCTGGTGGGACTGGGCCTCGGGTCGTTGCTCGGCGGCCGCTTGGCGCGACGCCTCACCCGCCCGGCGCGCACTTTCCTCTTACTTCAGGCGGCAATTGGGCTGGCGGCGTTGGTCGGGCCGCTTCTGGTGACGGCTTATTTCGAGCATGCGGGAGGAAAACGGCGCGTGTTTCCGCGCGATGTCCTGGCGCCGTTGGTGGTCCTGCTGCCTCCGACAGTGCTCATGGGGGTCTGTTTTCCGATCATGAATCGAGTGGTTTCGAATCGCCTCGATACGCTGGGCCGTCGAACCGGCGCATTGCTATGCGCAAACACCCTGGGTTGCGTGCTCGGCACGCTGGCCACCGGCTTTTTCTTTCTCCGGGTATATGGAACCGCAGCTACGCTCCGATTGTTGGCCGGAGTCTTGTGCGCATTGGCAGCTGCCGCTCTGCTCGCTGAGGGTGGGCGCGTGGTTGGGCGGGTGGTCGGGCTCGCGGGCGGCTTTGGAGTTCTGGCATGGCTTTTACCTACCGGTGTCGCGTTCTGGGCTCCTCTCCATGGAGCGCCACCGAAGCAAATGACGACGCGTGAGGATGGATCCTGCGTGCTCGGGCTGTTCGAGGAACGGCCGCAGTTTTTTGGGCTCTATATATCCGGCATGCGGCAGAACGCGGTGCCCTTTGACGACTTCCATGTTCGGTTAGGGGCCGTGCCAGCCCTGATCCATCCCGCTCCTCGCCGGGCGCTCGTGATCGGCCTCGGAATGGGCTCGACGCCTCACGGGCTGGCCGTTGACCCACGGGTAGAGCACGCGACCTGCGTGGAGATCTGCGCCGGAGAGCTGGCGCTTCTCGACAGCTTGTACCGCAAGGGAATGCGCGAGCTGGAACCCCTCATTTCGAGTCCGCGCCTCGATTATCGCTTCGAAGATGGCCGCAAGTATCTGTTGGATAGCGCCGAGCGCTTCGATCTCGTGATCACCGACACGCTGCTGCCGCTCTCACCCTTCTCTGGCAGCCTCTATTCGCGCGAGTTTTACCAGCTGGTGAGCTCTCGTTTGCGAGTCAACGGGATGTTTGCCCAGTGGGTGCCCAGCCGCCGAATCCTCGAGACCGCCGCAAGTGTCTTTCCTTTTGTTTTCGTGATTGAGGACCCGGCCTCGCCCGCGAGCACCAGATTTCTGGTGGCGAGCAATCGCCCAATCAAGCTGGATCGCAACGCGCTTTTGGAGCGCAATCGAGGGGTGGATCGCTCAACTCTGCCCGCCGAAACAAGGCGCGAGTTGGAGGAGTTTTTGGCGCGAGCGATAGCCACGCAGGTCGTCGGTCGCGACTTTGCGCCCAATGAGCTCAATACCGACCTTTTCCCTCGGGACGAATTTTCGAGCTGGTAGCCGAGACGTCATTGCGCGGCGGCAAGGCGGACGGTTTCGTCGTAAAGAGCGCCCCCGCCGCCGAGATCCGTGGCGCGGGCGCGGGCGAGCAAATTCGCGCAGCGGCCGTCGCTCAGGTGCCCGCCCTTCGCCAATAGCGCGACGTCAGGGCGCTGCCGAGCGTCGTGGCGGATGCGCACCACGATCGATCCGATCGCGGACTCGAGTCGTGCGTGCGCTCCATCGGCGAGTCCATGCGCCGCGTCTGGGTGTACGGTGACCACCGCCGGTCCGTCCGGTTGACCCTTGGACCACTGAGAGCTCTGGGCCTTGTCCGTTGAGATCGCCATCAGATACAGCGGGTACTCTGCCGAAACCTGCGACCGCGGAGGCGCGGAGGTGATCAGATTCACCTTTCCGCTCTTCGTCGAAAATCGGCGGTCCGCAAAGAGTATTTTCGGAGACATTGCGCTGCGTTGAGCCCCCTCGGTGTCGAGCCGGTCGATCGAGGTTCCAGACTCCGGTCGGAGGATGCGCTTTTTCCAGTCGCGCGCGGTGCCATCGAGCAATCCGTCCAGACCGACGCGTCGCGAGAGTTCCTGCAGGATCTCCAGGTCGCTCTTCACGCCAGCGGGCGGCGCAATGACTGGATGCGAGGTTCCAACGTAGTGGTGCCCGTACGCCCCAAGCAGGTCGTCGTCCTCGAGCAGGGTAGTGGTCGGCAGAGCCAGGGTCGCCGCGCGGGTGGTATCGGTCTCCCAGGCGTCGACCACGCAAACGAACTCGCGCGTGCGCAGCGCGCGATCGACGGTCGCCGATTCGGGCAGCATCGCGACCGGATTTCCACAGGTGATCCAGACGGCGCGAATCGGAGGATCCTTGGCCGCGAGCATTTGCGGACCAAAGAGAGGCTCCAGGATGTCGCGTGGAGGCGGCTTGCGGATGAATGAGAAATCGAACGTCTTGCGGCGCTTGAAGTAGTACGAGACCCCGCCGCCCGGAATGCCGAGATTGCCGGAGATCGCGCCCAAGGCGTCGAGCGCGCGGATGGTGGCGCCGCCGTTGATCCGCCGACCCATGCCCCAGCCGACCAGAATGGCGGTGGGCCCATCGTGGAGGCGTGCGGCGATCTCTTCTGCCGCTGCAGGCTTGACGTCGGCGTCTTCACACCAGGCAGCGACCGAGTGGCCGAGGGCGAGTGCCTGGAACTGCTCGAGGTTGTCGCAGTAGCTCCTGGCCTGAGGATCCGTCCAGCCGCGTTCAAAAAGAAGCCGGGCGACCGCCATGGTCAGACCGAAATCACGCCCAGGGCGCGGCTGGACGAACGAGTCGCACAGTCGAGCGCTGTTGTGCCAGACGGGATCAATCAGCATCAGCCGAGTCCCTCGGCTCGTGGCGTCCTTGAGCACCGGCACGGTGTGCGGCGAGGAAACCACCACGTTCTTTCCCCAGAGCAGGATGTTGCGGGAGTTGAGCAGATCGAACAGGTCGTTCGAGTCCTCCTCGCCAAAGTCCAGCATCTGGGCCGCATCGCCGGCCCCGGAGCAGATGTCACCGCTCTTGCCGGTGACCGGACCAAACTCGGAAAAGAAATAGTCGGTGAGGAGCTTGAGCGCGCCCAGCGATCCTCCGCTGCGGTAACTGAAGATCGCCGCGGGGCCGGACTCGGAACGGATGCGCAACAATTCGGCAGCTGCGAAATCGAGCGCCTCGTCCCATGAGACCGGCTTTCCGCGCAACAGCGGCGACTTCAGCCGGGCCGACGAGTATTGGAGCGGTAGAAAGTTGTTGGTGCGCCAGCAGAGAAATCCGTTGGTGACGGGGTGCGCCGGGTCGCCGCCAAGTTGGACGACCCTGCCGTCCTCGACGTGAGCGACGATCGAACAGGCGTCGGGGCAATCGCGATTGCAGAGTGTTTTCCGCAGCTCACGCACGGCCTCCAATTTAACCGATTTGAGCTCCGGCCGGTAAGAGGTAGAAGTTTGCCGTGCCAAGTCCCTCGCTCACGTCCCGCCTACCGCCGCAGATCCCGTTCATCATCGGAAACGAGGCTTGCGAGCGTTTCAGCTTTTACGGGATGCGCAACATTCTCACGGTATTTTTGATCGACTGGCTGTTGAAGAATGAGGTACCCGCGCAGGGAGTTCGTGAGGCATCGGCCAAGGCTGTTTTCCATCTCTTCGTCTTCGGCGTCTACTTCACTCCGCTCTTGGGAGGGTTTCTTGCGGACCGTTTTCTGGGGAAGTATCGCACGATCCTTTACATCTCGCTGCTCTACTGTGCTGGGCATGCCTGCCTAGCGATGTTCCCCGATAACCGGACGGGCTTCTACACCGGGTTGGCCCTGATTGCGCTCGGCTCCGGGGGGATCAAGCCCTGCGTCTCGGCTCTAGTAGGAGACCAGTTTACCGCTGAGAACAAACACCTAGTGAACAAGGTGTTCGCGGTCTTCTACTGGAGCATCAACCTCGGGTCGTTCTTTGCCTCCTTAATCATTCCAAAGACACTCCGGCTGTTCGGACCCTCGGTGGCCTTTGGGATTCCCGGCGTCCTGATGGGCATCGCCACTCTGGTGTTCTGGCTTGGGCGCAATCAGTACGTGAAGATTCCGCCGACC
This sequence comes from Myxococcaceae bacterium, assembly GCA_036781205.1. GTDB lineage: Bacteria > Myxococcota > Myxococcia > Myxococcales > Myxococcaceae > DAIQBK01. The sequence goes on along the minus strand of DAIQBK010000010.1, from coordinate 19,008 downwards.
GGAAAAAATCCCCACTCGTTCTTGGCGGTCGTCGGCAGCGCTTGGCGTCATCGCGGCCAGGCTCGCCAATTTCTCGATGGCGCACGATCCGAACACCCCCAAGAGGCGGTGGAGGGTGTGAAAGCCGTGTTTCGGGTGCTGTCGATCTTTGCTTTCGTCCCTTTCTTTTGGATGCTGTTTGACCAGAAGGCTTCAACCTGGGTGGTGCAGGCCCGTTCGATGGATCTGCGAATCGGGCCATTCAACTTCGAGCCCGCTCAAATGCAGCTGGTGAATCCGGCGCTGGTGATGCTGCTCATCCCCTTCACAACCGGAATCCTTTATCCGGCGTTCAAACGAATCGGGTGGGAGCTCAAACCGCTGCGTCGAATGCCGATCGGACTGGCGCTGGGAGCGACCTCGTTCGTAATCGCCGGACTGCTCAACATACCGGTTTCTTCGGGCCAACGGCTTTCCATCCTGTGGCAGATCGTCCCTTACGTCGTACTTACCGTGAGCGAGATTCTGGTGTCGGTGACTGGCCTGGAGTTCGCCTATACGCAAGCGCCGCGCACGATGAAAAGCGTCATCCAGAGCTTTTGGAATCTCACCACTGCTGCCGGGAATCTCGCGGTGGCAATTGTCTCCGCGCTGGCGTTCTTCCATGGGACCGCGTTGTTCTTCTACTACGCGGGCTTCGCCTATCTCGCTGCTGTTGGCCTCGCACTCGTGGCCCGGCGTTACAAGGTCCTCGAGTGGTACCAGCGCACTCCTGCCCCCGAGCCGGTGCAAGAGACTGCCGTAGCGGCGCGGCCGGCCTAGTCGGCGCTTGAGGTGCTCTGAGGCAACCTCAAAGTGGAAGCACTTCCTGGAGGACGTCGATCAAGACGCCAGGATTGTCCCGGATGTATCGATGCTGCTCGATGTGCAGAAACAGCCCGGATGGGTTTGAGGCATTTCGGGTACAGGGATCGGTCGAATTGTTCGAGAGCCGTCCCTGGGCGTTGGTGGTTCCGCACAGATTCGACGCATCCAGGCCGTCCGCCTCCCAATTACAGCTGCCGGCGTCCGCCCCAATCCGCGCCTGCAGAGCATTGCGGAGTTGATTGACGAGCGGTGTGTCGTCGGCAAACCGTCGAGTCCCGTCGGACAGCTGAACTGCGTAGGGTTCGCCTTCGTTGCCGTGCAGGTTGAGCGACAGCGCGGCAGGTGGCTGCAGCGTCGCACCATGCGCCGCATACATGAAATTGCGGGTGAAGTGCGGCGCGTCGGAGATTCGAACGGGGATCGCGGGCCGGCCACACGCAATCGTCGTTCCCGAGCAGCCTGACTCTGTCATCGGATTCGCGCAGCGGTGCGTCCCAGCAATGAACAAACCGCGGGCTCCGAGGGCTTGAAAGACTGCGACGCCCTCTTCGGGCGTGTTGATGTCCCACAACGGATGCGGTACTTCGACGATCACGTTGCGGGCGTACTGCAGATCGACAATGTACGTGCCCTGCCCGCGAAATGGAGTCGACCGTTCTTGAGTGACCAGATAGGTCGGGCCTGACTCGTCGTTCAGAACGAAAAGATCGTAGTAGACCCCATCCAAAAGCTGACGCGCGGTGTCGACATCTCCGGTCAACAATGCTTGCATTGCGTTTCCGAATTGATCGATCTCGCCGGGATTGGGCTCGACGAAAGCATTGCTGCCAGCGTCCGGTATGGTCGCTTTCAAATCCCGAACGTAGCTGTCCAGGGACGTGTACGGCAGGCCATCTTTGCTGCTTCCTCTCAGAGCCGCTGGTGTGAGCGGCCGCAACGCGCCCAGCGGCACGGGGCGCGACGATCTGTCGAGAGCTGCTGCACCAGTAATTCCCACCATTGCGAGTAGCGCGAGTCTTTGCATCACGGCACCCCCTTCGGATTCGAAACTAGGTGGCATTTCTCCCTAAAGCCCCAACGCGCAAAACCTTAAGAAATTGGCTCACTCCATCGACCGGCCGTCATAGCGGTCGCAGAGATCCACGCCCACGGGAGAGGCTTGAAGTGATCAGCATTCTTGGATACTCAGCCCACGAAGGTATTCGCCGCAATGCGGCGACCATAGCTCAATTGGTAGAGCACCGGACTGTGGCTCCGGGGGTTAGCGGTTCAAGCCCGCTTGGTCGCCCTGATTCGTTTGCGCCCGTAGCTCAACTGGATAGAGCGTCGGACTTCGAATCCGAAGGTCGGGGGTTCGAGCCCCTCCGGGCGCGCTCGTGTAAACCTCGATAGACGTGGGGTTTTGCTCAGTAGCGCGGCACCACGGAAAGCATCGGTTTTGCGCTCTTGGACCACGGTTGGACCACGAGGACCAAGATTCGGGACGATCTTCACTTGCATGCTGATCGGCTCAGCCGGCGCGGGACTCACACCGAACTTCAGCCGATCGACCTCCGCGCGGAGGTACTCCGGCGCGAGATGTCCGTAGATTTCGGTCGTTATGCGCGGGTCGCTGTGCCGCAGGATGCGCTGAACCGCGGCGGGGTTGGCCCCCGACATCATTAGCAGGCTCGCGGTCGTGTGGCGCAGGTCCTGGAAGCGAATTGGCCTGACGTGCGGCTTCGGCCAGAGCTTTCGGCCATCGATTGGGCACCGGCGCAATTCGGAATCAGCGGCTGGCTCCGAATGCGCGCAGCCCTTGCGCCGACACACGTGCTTGTATCCCGTTACGATGCCGGCTCTACCGAGTGCGCGACGTAGGACGTGCTCCAGCCCAATCTGCTCGGCCATCATCGAGCCGTCCGGCGCGGGGAAGACCAACGCCGCGGGCGATTGGGCCAACGCACGTTCCAGGTACGGCACTAGTTCGGCCGCAATGGGAATCACGTCGGCGTGTCCGCCCTTCGTTGTGTCGCGATCGTAAGAGCGAGAAACGGTGAGGAGTCTAGACTGCAGATCAACGTCCGATTTGCGAAGTCCGAGCAACTCTCCCTTTCGAAGCCCCGTGTAGATGGCGGTCGCGAAGAGAGGCTGCCAGCGTGGTGCGAGTACAGTGAGCACCGGCCCAACCTCGTCGGCCTTCAGGTAGTCGGGTGTTCGGCGCGGCACCTTCCGTCGCCTCACGCCCGCTGCCGGGTTCAGGCCCTCAAATCGGCCAGCGCGCTTTGCGGCCGTGAACGCAGCGCTGACGAACGCCCGGAGGTGGTTAATCGTATTCGGACCGACCTCGGAGCTTTTTGCCTGTAGGAATGACTCCAGCTGCCCAGAGGTAATCGTAGCTGCTGGAATCTGCGCGAGCGACGACGGGACAAGGTGGCGACGCACTGTGCTGGTGTTGCGGCGATGAGAGGGAGTCGCCGAGGAATACGTCTCAAGCCACCAGTTCAACAACTCGCCGAACGTATCGCCGCCGTCATCTGCCGGAAGAGCTTCGAGCCCATGTCGTGCCCTCTCTGCTTTTTGTTCAAGGTCCTCAGCAAGCCGACGGGCCTCGGTCTTCGTTTTTGCCGTGGACGCCCTCCGCTGCCAACGGCCATGGGCGTCCTTCCACTTCACGTAGAACTTCCGGCCGCGCTGAAAGATCGATGCCACGGGTTATCCCTTCTTCCGGCGTGTGGGCGGCGCCTTAGGTTCGGCCTTGAGGTAGCCGCGCTCGGTTAACCACTCGCGAAAGACGCGGACCGCCATGCCGGACGCGCTCCGGCCGTGGTCGTCTTCTGCGGCTCGTAGAAGAGCGGCTTTAATCTCGGACGGCACCCTCGCTGCGATGAGTCTGACAACGAGAGTGTGAGAACTGGTCCCGCTGGCTGTGCGGGTGCTTGGCTTCCGTTGGAAGCGGCGTTCGCAACCCACCATGTTAAAAGCTCGGAACATGACCCCCCAAGAGAAGCAGCAGATCATCGCAGGGCTGAATAAGGCAAGAGCCAAACTGCCGTGCCCCAGGTGCGCCAACGACAATTTTATCGTCCTCGATGGCTACACACTCTTCCCAGTGCATTCCGATCGACTCACCCTCGGCTTTGGGGTTATTGGCGGGAGCCCTGTGACGCAGGTGCCGGCGGTAACGACTGCGTGCAGTCGATGCGGATGGCTTGCACACCATGCGCTCCTGATCCTTGAAGGACAGAAAGATGGCTGACGCAAGTTACTCTGAGGAAGGATCGGATCGGGTGACATGGTCGCTACACCCGGACCACCGTCACATTCGCTTCGTCCCGGAATCTGCATTGCCCGGTGTGCCGGAAAAGATCGCGACAGCGATCTTCAGTACCCTCGGCGGTGCTTTCCTGGGGGTCTGTCTCAGCTCTTTCGCGCAGGGCTCTGGAGACCCGGATGTGATCCGTGTGCTTTCGGAAAGGTGCGTGGCTACACCGGCGACGATGTGCCAGAAACTCGTCCAGTCGGGTGCGCCATCATCCGTGTGGCTCGTGCTCGCGCTAATATTTTTGATTACCTACTTCGGAATGATGTTCAGTCATTCAAGGAAGATGACAGCCGCAAAAGAAAAGGCTTCGAAGCAGATACGGGTAACATCGACCACTTCGTGACCTGCGGACGCTTCCAATATGGACTTGGTCGGAGAGGCGCCTTGCGCTTCACGTCCCGCCCTGTCCGCTTCGCGTGCCGCTTGGCTTTCTCTGCGCCACTATCGGTGCCGAGCTTGTCCTTTGCAGTGTCAACGGCGTCCTTTTGGGCGTCCTTCACGTCGTCTTTCGCTCCGCCAAATGCCGGGGCAGCGAACGTGAACAACGCCGCTGCTACCATTGCCTTCAACATGAGACTTCCTCCCGTATCCATCCCCGGAAATTGGCGATTTGAGGCCCGGGCTGCAAGGCCGCGTGGCGCGCAGCGCGAGGCGCGGCGTGCTGACACATGAAAGTGACGGCCGGCATTTGTTCACTGTGATTTAAAACATCACGCAGGGTTGCGGTTACCTCGCGATCTTTCCATCGGCAGGGTGTAAGGGGCACGGCGTTTGGTCTGGCGTTGGCCGCGCCATGAGACACTACGGCGGGGGAAAGCCATGAAGGCTGTTCTTTCTAGAGTTTCAATCCTGTTCTTCGGCATCGCTGCTTTCGAAGCGAGTACCTCCTTCGCACAATCCGGGTGGTTCTGGCAGAACCCGATGCCGCAGGGGAACTATCTCCGGGCGGTGGCGGCGATAGACGCCAATACCGTCGTCGCGGTGGGCGGTTTTGGAACCATCATCCGCACCGAAGACGGCGGTGCCACCTGGACCGTCCAGTCTAGCGGCACGACCAAAGACCTTCTAGGCGTGTCCTTCTTAGACCGCAACACCGGGACCGCGGTCGGCACCGCAGGAACCATTCTGCGCACCGAAGACGGCGGCGCCACCTGGACGCCCCAACCCAACCCCTTCGGGGACAGCATATTTCTCATTGGGATCGCCTTCATCGATTTCAACAACTGGATCGCCGTGGGCGGCTACGGACTCATTCTGCGCACCTTCAACGGTGGGGCCAGCTGGGAGGACCGCCCCAGTGGAACGAGCTCTCTACTTCGTAGCGTTTCCTTTGGGGACGCCAACACCGGGACTGCGGTGGGCTTCGACGGAACCATTGTCCGCACCGAAGACGGCGGGGTCACCTGGACGCCCCAGTCCAGCGGGACGACGCTCTTTCTCTCCGGGGTCTCTTTCGTGAATGTCAACACGGGGACCGCGGTGGGCGAGAATGGAACCATTCTGCGTACTACCAACGGTGGCGCCACCTGGACGCGCCAGTCCAGCGGCACGACCCGATTTCTCATAGGGGTCTCTTTTGTGGATGCCAACACGGGGACCGCAGTTGGAGAGAATGGACTGATTCTTCGCACCGAAGACGGCGGCGCCACCTGGACGTCACAGTCCAGCGGGACGACCGAATTTCTCTCCGGGGTCTCCTTCTCGGATGCCAACAACGGCACCGCGGTCGGGGGCGGCATTGGAGTCATTTTCCGCACCACCGACGGCGGCGCTACCTGGAGATTCCTGACCAGAGGGACGACCAATTATCTTTACGGCGTCTCCTTTGTGGATGCCAATACCGGTACCGCGGTGGGCTGGTTTGGAACCATTGTCCGCACCGAAGACGGCGGGGTCACCTGGACGCCCCAATCCAGCGGGACACCAAACCAATTTCTCTTCGGGGTCTCTTTCGTTGACGCCAACACCGGTACCGCCGTGGGAACCGGAGGAACCATTCTCCACACCACCGACGGCGGCGCCACTTGGACGCTCCAGTCGAGCGGAACGACCCAATTTCTACGGGGGGTCTCCTTCGTCAATGCCAACACCGGGACCGCCGTGGGCGACCAAGGAACCATATTGCGCACGGACAACGACGGCGCCACCTGGACGCTCCAGTCCAGTGGGACGACCCAATTCCTCTACGGCGTCTCCTTCGTCAATGCCAACACCGGGACCGCGGTGGGCTCTTTAGGAGTCATTCTCCGCACCGACAACGGCGGCGCCACCTGGATCACACAGTCCAGCGGGACAACCGAAATTCTCTACGCGGTCTCCTTCGTCAACGCCAACACCGGGACCGCGGTGGGCTCTTTAGGAGTCATTCTCCGCACCGACAACG
>DAIQBK010000010.1:9695-12375 GCA_036781205.1 Myxococcaceae bacterium | reverse complement strand
GCGGCGCCACCTGGATCACACAGTCACGCCCGGCGGGCGTGACTTGGTACGGCGTCTCCTTCGTCAACGCCAACACCGGGACCGCAGTGGGCTACCCAGGAGCCATTGTCCGCACTGAGGACGGCGGCGCCACCTGGATCCTCCAGTACAGCCCGACGCCAGAAGATGTCTTCGCGGTCTCCTTCGCTGACGCCAACACCGGGACCGCCGTGGGTCGCTTTGGAACCATTCTCCGCACGAACACTGGCGGCCACTGACGGTGGAAAGGGCTCGTAACCACGGCGTAACCAAAGGTCGCCGTGAACGCAGGCGCGACGAGTTGTCACCGGCGAGCAGCGGAGGCGCAATTGCCTGGAATGTCGGTTCCTGACAAGACCGATGATCAGCCGCGATCACTCTCCGTCGAATCCGGAGGCCAACGCTCTATCCAGCTGAGCTAATCGCGCAAGGCCGTCTTTGCCGCGTCACCCCTCCCTGCGTTGTGCTACAGGCGGGCGGCTGCCGCGCTTGGATGCGGACTGCGAACGACCACGAGCGATGAAGGCCTCCAAGTCCGCCGGCGCCACGCGGATTGCGTTGGAGACGCGCACGTGCCGCAGTTCGCCTCGCTCGCAGAGCCGATAGACCGTGTCCGCGCAGACATTGAGGCGTTGGGCGACCTGGCGCGCGGTGAGAAGATTGTCGGTTCCGCCGCGGAATGCGCGCAGAATTGGCGTTAGGCCGGAACCTTCACTGTGGACCACGCTTGGACCAAAATTGCTGTCACGGACGCGCACGGCCTGTGACGGCTGGACATCCGCTTGGGTCGCTTCACGAGCCGAACTGCATGGCTGCGAACCGGTGTTAGCCGCTGGACGGCTTAGCCCGCCGACTTCGAATCCGAAGGTCGGGGGTTCGACTCCCTCCGGGCGCGCAATTCCAACTCGGTCCGTTCCGGACCACCCAGTGGCTGCCCGGACTTGGCGGCACGTCCCCGAGCGCGCTCACCCGACTGCGGCTGACTTGGCACCAAATCCGGCACCAAAACGCTCGCGATCTGAAGCCGCCGGCTGGTGTTATTCGGGCGCCGGCGCCGTCCGTTCGGCGAGCTCGTCGGTCGCGATTCGCATGTTGTCCACCTCGAGGTGACCGTACGTCTCGGTTGTGAGCCGCGGGTCTCGATGTCGCATAGCGGGCCTAGCGGATCAGGCTGCCAAAGTCGCGAGCGCGCATGAACTGCACCATGCACTTGTGCCACGCCGCGGCGTCCGGAACGGCGAGAGCGAGAGTAGCGACCAGATTGACTGAAGGCTGGCCGGCCGGTGAAATGTGGAGCACGATAATGTGTGACGAGGTCGCCGTCTGCGGAAGCGGTCCCGATGATCACTCGACCCCTCAAGCATGCCGCGTTTGTTTGGACAGTTATGCTGCTCGGCGCACGCCCGTCATCGCTTTTAGATTTCCAACGACTGTGTGCCGAGGACCCAGGTTCACAACCGAGATATTTTCCAACAGGCGTCTTCGAGAATACTGACATCGAACAATGGTGGAACTGTCGGAACTCGCGATTCCTTGCTGCCATACAAGAGGCTCCGCTATGGCCGGCACCTCGCAACCTGGAAGCTTTCCGCCTTCTCTGGCTGCGGGGTTTTCGTCGTCTACTCGTCATTCGGGTCGAACGAAGAAGCAACCATATCCTTCTTGTTAGAAAGGAAGCGGATGTGCAAGAGGCATTCGAGCCGGGCGAGCTCGTTGTCAATGAGATCCGAAGCGTCTCACGAGCGCAATGGCTGCGGCTCAAAGAACTTCTGCAAAAAGCAGAATCCCCGGAGTCACAAGTGGCGTGTGTGATCGACTCGACTCTTGCAAAAGAAGAGTGGACTCTTGAAGGCATAAAATCGGGCGAATATCACGTTGACGTTTGGTATCGGAGTCCGTTCGGACCTGCCGCCCGTCGGGAGTTGATTTCTTACTTGCTTTCAATGGCTGGTATCGGCGTGGCTCCAGATGAGCTCTAGTGAGGCAAAGAAAGCCAGTTACGCTGTCTGACTGACGGCACGCCGGCCGGTTTTCCCGGCACTGGATTTTTGCTTGCCTCGATCGGAGAGGGTATGAGTTCATTTGCCGTTAGAGGAGCGAAACGCGACCGCGGCTTCGAAGGGGTTTTCTTTAAGTTTATCGGACGAAACCATGCCGATCCCGAACAGGAACATATTGGTTTGGGCGGGACTGGTGGTGAGCCATCTGCTGTTTGCCGCGCCGGCCCAGCCGCAGAGTGTATCGTTCATCGCCCGCCGAGACTTCGCCGCGGGCAGCATTGCTTTTTCTGTGGCGGTTGGGGACTTCAACGGCGATGGGGTGCTCGACGTCGCGGTGGCCAACTTTGGCTCCAACGACGTCTCACTGCTTTTGGGCAACGGGGATGCGAGCTTCCAGGTGGCGCAGAGCTTTGGCGCGGGCAGCTTTCCTTTTTCCGTGGCAGTGGGGGACTTCAACGGCGATGGGGTGCTCGACCTCGCGGTGGCCAACATTGGCTCCAACGACGTCTCGGTGCTTTTGGGCAACGGGGACGGGGGCTTCCAGGCCGCGCGGAGCTTTGGCGCGGGGAGGAGTCCTTTTTCCGTGGCGGTGGGGGACTTCAATAGAGATGGGGTGCTCGACCTCGCGGTGGCCAACATTGGCTCCAACGACGTCTCGGTGC
>DAIQBK010000010.1:0-9595 GCA_036781205.1 Myxococcaceae bacterium | reverse complement strand
TTTTGGGCAACGGGGACGGGAGCTTCCAGGTAGCGCAGAGCTTCGGCGCGGGCAGCAGTCCTCTTTCCGTGACGGTGGGGGACTTCAACGACGATGGGGCTCTCGACCTCGCGGTGGCCAACGAGGACTCCAACGACGTCTCGGTGCTTTTGGGCCACGGGGACGGGAGCTTCCAGGCGGCGCAGAGCTTTGGCGCGGGCAGCTTTCCTTATTCCGTGGCGGTGGGGGACTTCAATGGCGATGGGGTGCTCGACCTCGCGGTGGCCAACTCTGGCTCCAACGACGTCTCGGTACTTTTGGGCAACGGGGATGGGAGCTTCCGCGTGGCGCAGCGCTTTGGCGCGGGCACCTTTCCTCGTTCCGTGGCGGTGGGGGACTTCAATGGCAATGGGGTGCTCGACCTCGCGGTGGCCAACTCTGGCTCCAACAGCGTCTCGGTGCTTTTGGGCAACGGGGATGGGAGCTTCCAGGTGGCGCAGAGCTTTGGCGCGGGCAGTAACCCTAATTCAGTGGCGGTGGGGGACTTCAACGGCTATGGGGCGCCCGACGTCGCGGTGGCCAACGCGGACTCCAACACCGTCTCGGTGCTTTTGGGCAACGGGGATGGGAGCTTCCAGGTGGCGCAGAGCTTTGGCGCGGGAAGGAGTCCTCGTTCCGTGGCGGTGGGGGACTTCAACGGCGATGGGGTGCTCGACCTCGCGGTGGCCAACGCGGACTCCAACAACGTCTCGGTGCTTTTGGGCAACGGGGATGGGAGCTTCCAGGCCGCGCAGAGTTTTGGCGCGGGAGGCGGTCTTTCCGTGGCGGTGGGGGACTTCAACGGCGATGGGGCGCCCGACCTCGCGGTGGCCAACTTCTTGTCCAACAACGTCTCGGTGCTTTTGGGCAACGGGGACGGGAGCTTTCAGGCCGCGCAGAGTTTTGGCGCGGGAGGCGGTCCTCTTTCCGTGGCGGTGGGGGACTTCAACGGCGACGGAGTGCTCGACCTGGCCGTGGCCAACCAGCAATCCAACAACGTCTCGATGCTTTTGGGCAACGGGGACGGGGGCTTCCAGGCCGCGCGCAACTTTGGGGCGGGCAGCTTTCCTTCCTCCGTGGCGGTGGGGGACTTCAACGGCGATGGGGTGCTCGACCTGGCCGTGGCCAACCAGCTCTCCGACAACGTCTCGGTGCTTTTGGGCAACGGGGATGGGAGCTTCCAAGCGGCGCAGAGCTTTGGGGCGGGCAGGACTCCTTCCTCCGTGGCGGTGGGGGACTTCAACGGCGATGGGGTGCTCGACCTGGCCGTGGCCAACCAGATCTCCAACAACGTCTCGGTGCTTTTGGGCAACGGGGATGGGAGCTTCCAAGCCGCGCGCAACTTTGGCCTGGGCAGGAATCCTCGCTCCGTGGCGGTGGGGGACTTCAATGGTGATGGGGTGCTCGACCTCGCGGTGGCCAACTTCTTGTCCAACGACGTCTCGGTACTGATCAACAATACGCGTCGTTAGTCAACTCGACCGCAAGTTTGACTGACTCAGTTATCTCGCCAGTGGAGGATGTGGGGCGGTCCCTAGATCGACTCGCGGCATTCGGCTTTTGCTTTGATTCAGCCCCATTTTGAAGGCACCGGAGAGATAGCGGCTTGGCCTCAACCATGTCGTTCAATGATTCGCGAGCTGTCAGCCATGAGCTAGGACTGAACATCAAAGCTGTGATCGCCCCAACTTCATTTTTGAGCGTTCTCGGAGTTTGCCACCCAGATCACACCCACGTCGTGTCCGCACCCAACTAGGACTTGGACTTGATCTGGAATTTCGATCGATCCAGCGCCGTGCTCCGATCCCGGCCTCCCCAGTGTTTGTTGCAGTGGTTGGGAGGGTGGGATCGGAGCACGGCGCGGTGCGCACAACGCTGATTCAATCGCAAGAGGAGGCGGGCAGGAAGGCCTCGTAATGACAACAGATCGGTCAGGAATTGCTCGCACCAAAACTCGCGTGCAAAGTAGCCCGCAAACTAGCGCGACCCAGCGCGAACTTTGGCGTGAGTTTTGGAGTGACTTTTGCCGCAAGGTTAGTCGGCGATGATGGGCGGATACCATGTTGCAACTGTAGCTGTTCGATGATCGTGGGTGAGCGCGTCATGAACACCCATTGTCGGCCCAGGCACGGTCGAGGATCACGGCGTAGGCACAATCATCGTGCTGCTGCTGTAAGATTCCGATAGCCTGCGCGGAGATGGCGACCGTCCGTTTCGGCGGGTTCGAGTGGGGTGAGGGCAAGGCTCGCGAGAACGCTCAGAAGCACGCCGTCTCCTTCGAGGAGGCGATGACGGCGTTTGCTGACCCCCTCGCCGTGACGGCCCCTGACCAGTATGAGCCCGGGAGAATGGTCACGATCGGGATGTCCGTTCGTGGCCGGGTCTTGTTCATCGTGCACGCTGAGCGGGGGAGTAGTATCCGTATAATCAGTGCCCGAAAGGCCTCGCGCGGCCAGCGGAGAAAATATGAGGAAGAAGAATAAGCGAGTCCCGCCTGAGACATCCCTCGATCGTTACGATTGGACGAAGGCGACCAGAGGCCGCTATTTGGCCCGCTTTCGGCGCTCCGCGCACGTGGTTCTGCTTTCGCCGGACCTCTGGCGATATTTCGGAAGCGCCGAGGCCGTCGAGCAGGCCCTGAAGCTCCTCGTTCAGGCGAGCACCTTGGCGAGCCGGCGTCGGCATTCCGCGCGCCGTTCCGGGCGGGCAACGAACTTGCGCCGACCTCGCGTCCTTGTGCGCTGAAGGCAGAGAAACACCTCGGCAGTTTTCCTCACAGGCGAAGCTTGGGACGACGATGATGGAGCCTCAGGAAGCCATCTAAGTCAGCTGGCGCAATCCGGATGGCATTAAGAATTCGCACGTGAGGGAGTTGGCCGTTTGCGCAGAGCCGATACACGGTGTCTCGGCACACGCGAAGGATTGTCGCAACCTCCTTGACGGTCATCAGACCCTCGAGGCCGGGCGCGCATGCGCTGGAATAATGCAACACTAATGCAGCAAAATTTTTCGTTTCTGCTGGGAGCGGTTGTGAACGGTTGGAAGGGATGGACTGAGTAATCTCCCGAATTCCCGAGCTATTGCTATCTGCTGCGAGCGCTTGGGAAGAGTTGAAAAGCCCTGTCGACGCGTCCTGGAAGCACTTCGAATCCGAAGGTCGGGGGTTCGACTCCCTCCGGGCGCGCAGTAACTTGCTGGAATTTCTCGGGAGGGGTCATCCTCTGGAGGCGATCCAGTCCCCCCCAAATGCAGAGTTCTGTCACCGGAATTGGGGTCCAGGTCCTCAAGCCTGGGAAGCGTGTTCGTCGCTCCGGTGAGGCTCTCGTTGTTCAGGTGTCCATACACCTTCTCAACCATTGCTGAAGACGTGTGGCCTATCAGCCTGGCGACGATCATGCTGTCCACTACAACAAGATCAATTCACCGGGCGAAAAGATGCTACGGGAGGACGAGCAGCGCTTGCGCAGACGCGGAGCCTAGACGATGGCGGGGAAGACCGTCGAGGCGTTGAATGGCTACAAGATCGAATGGATCGACCGCCAGCGGCTGCAGGACTTGGCTCGGCATCTGCTTGCCCAGAGACTGGATGGGGTCGGGATCAACCCCTACAACCGCTGGGACGGCAAGCCCGCCGATGTGGAGCTCCTGCCCGACGATCTGCGCGCCCTCGCCGTACCTTTCGCGGACAAGGTCGGCGTCACGCAGGAGCGGCTGCAGAGGCTTCCGCGCCTCGAGTTCCTCCTTCTGGCCGAGTACACCGGCGCAGCGGACATCGGGGGAGATTCGTTCCGGATCGTGCGTGTCCAGCTGACCCGCAAGATTCGCCTGTCCGGAATGCCCAACCTCCGGCTGTTCTACGTGCGCGGGTTCGACAAATGGCTGCCGATGAGCAAATGGCCGAGCTTGCCGGTGCTCGCGCAGCTGGAAATCAATCAGGGAAACGCGACGAACCTTGCCGGCGTCGACCGCTTCCGCAACTTGGAGGAGGCCGAGCTGTACCATCTCCGTTCGCTCTCGAGCATCCAGGGACTCGAGCGGCCGCCTCGACTGAGGAAGCTTCGAATCGAGTCGTGCAGAAAGGTCAAGGACATTGGCGAAGTGGTCGGGCAATTGCGCTCGTTGAAGGTCCTTCATCTGATCGATTGCGGAACGTTGCCCGATCTGGAGTTCATCCGCGGCCTGCAGCTGCGCGAGCTGCGCTTCGGGCGCACCGTGATCGGGAATGGAGACCTCTCTCCAATCGACGCGATTCCTGTCGTGGCTTTCGATGAGCACAATCACTACAACAGAGAGCCTCGTGAATCCTTGGCATGAGCTTCCTCTCGCGCTCGCGGCGGTCGTGGGCGACCGCGCGGCCATGGAGGCGCTAGCCAAGACTTAGGACAGATAACCAGCATTCTGTAAACCCGTGGCACGTCTACAAAACGGTTCGCGCCTCGCCGATCGCCAGCCCCACCGGCCTGGGCATTGCGTTGAAGCGCTTGAGCGAAATCATGGATCGGAACGAAGACATCCTCTTCCTTTTCCTTACGTCCCACGGCTCAAAGGAAAAAGGCGTGGCGTTTGACTTTTATCCTCTGCACTTTGAGCAATTGGATCCAGAGCGGTTGAAGGCGTTACTCGATGAGTACGGCGTCAAGCGCCGAGTCGTCGTGGTGTCCGCCTGCTACTCGGGGCAATACGTCGAGGGCCTCAAAGACGAGAACACGGTAGTGAGTTCGGCCTCGGCAGCCGACAAGAATTCTTTTGGGTGCAGCAATGACGCTGACTTTACCTATTTTGGCAAGGCCTACTTCGACGCACTCCAACAGACGTATTCGTTCGTTGATGCCTTCGAGCTGGCAAAACCGATGATCGCACGCCGGGAAAGCGAAGCTCATTTCGGTCATTCTGAGCCGGCAATGTTCGTAGGTGAAAGCATCAAAGGCGCGCTTGAAGATTTCGTCCGCGCGCGGGAGTTGTCCGCGAAGGCAAAATCCGCTGGGTTGACGGAATAGGCCATTAAGAGCGTGAAAGCTCGCTCGAAAGTCGTCGCCGCGACCATTCTGGTTGCCGCCGTTTGGCTGCTGGTGCTGCGAACGAGTGCCGTTCCTTTCCGAGCGTTCACCAGGGAGGATCTAGAACCCGAGCAACCACCTTCAGCAGATCGTCCAGTGCTGCATAAGGCACAGGCGCCACGTGCAGAAGCGACGCGACCGCGCTCGGCCGTCCCGACGACCGTAGACACAACTCCGCCCACTGCTGAGACACAGCATGCAAAATCATTGCGGGAGAAGATCCGCGCATTTTTCATACGGTTTGGCCAGCGCTTCGATCTCGCGCTGGGGCTCCGGAAGAACGCAGCGGATGCAGAGGCGTTCGTCGACCAACTGTGCGCCGAGAGTCGCATCCTTCGGGAACGACCCTTATTTCGCGCACCCCAGGGCTATGAGCGTGATGCTGCCCCATTCCTGGTGCCGCTGATCGGTTACGAGAAGCCCCTAGATTATCCACCAGGGCAATTGCAGCTTATGGATGAGCTACGTACGCACCTCAAGAGCTACGGCTCGGATTGGCTCACGAAGATTACAGATCAGGACCTCGCTGGGGTCGACTTCTCCTGGATGGCGATGCTGAAGCAGTTCGACCACTGGAGCATGCTCGGCGCAGGCCGATTGGGCGACGTCCCGGCGGGCGATCTGTTTCGCGACCCGCTCCTCAACTACTACGATCTGACTCTGTGGTCGAAGCTTCGCTTTGCGATGGGGCTTCGGCGCGGGGATCTCTTGGCCGCATCCGCAGAGGTGCGTCACGTGGCGGACTTGATGCGATCATAGCGCGCTATAATCGCCCAGTTGATTTCGGTGTCCATTTACAGACTGGATTCAAGGGCTCGTGAAGTCGCGCTTGCGGCCCACCGCGATGTAACGGATTGGCAGCCAGTGGACCTGGAGCAGCTCGAGCGGTATCGCCGCGTTACTTTCGCGTCGCTCTTCTTCACCTATCCTGGCGTGGCTCAAGGGGTAGTCAACAAGGCGTTGGCCTGCATTCCGTCTTCCTGCACTGCTTTGGTGTAGGGCTTGGCTGCAAATCGCTCCTTCGCATCCCACGCATCAACGGATAATCTTCAGCTGCTGCGAGAAGCAGCGGTTGCGAACCATTGCGAGGAGGCGCTGATCGCGCGTGCTCTTCTGAACCAGGAGTTTGCGCCTGATGAATCCGTCGAGGATGCCTTCGCTAATCTCGGCGGCCGGATCCCGAAAGTTCTGAACCAGGGCATCTTCCGATGACGGCCCGTGAGCATCACTCGGTGCTCGAATGCGCATTTTGTCGAAAGTCACAACGCGAAGTGCGCAAGTTGATTGCCGGGCCGGCCGTCTTCATTGCAACGAATGCGTCAATTTCTGCGGTCGAATACCGTCCGAAGAGAGGCTCTGCCAAGACATTCTCGCTGAAGAGAAACGCGACGAATCCAACCCATTTGCGAAGGAGGCGCGCTCGATTGCGGTGAAGTTAAGAAGGCTTCCAGGGGTTTCTCAGACTCTCGGCGGCGAGGCGAACCTTTTGGCTGAGGAACTCGAACGGCTCCCCCGGCCTGAAGAGCCTGGCATTAGTACTCAGCGTTCCCGTCTCATACCGGGATGGCGCTTGGCTTTGCGCCAATTCGAGTTTGCTCGTAAGCGGCGATGGTGGTCTCCATAAAGCGGATCGAGTTACCAATGCGCAGGCTCTCGAGTTTCCGCCTCTTCGCAAGCGAGTAGATCGTCGCGGTGCAGACCGCCCAGCACGCGGCCAGGTCCTTCACGGTGAAGAGCTGCTCTATCGGTAATGTTGGTACGAAATAGGTACCAAAACGATCGGTGACCGATGGATTCCCTGGCACCGTATGGACATCCACCTGGTCTCCCCTCTCCTGAAATTCCGACGGATTGCCACTCGGCAACGCGCGTTGGCATTCAACGGATTGGGCAAATTCTGCGCTCATAACCAATTGGTCCCAAGTTCGAATCCTGGAGGGCCCACTGGTTTTCCCCAGTGGGTGCCCGACCTTAGCGACGCGTGCTCGAGCGCGTCCTCCCGACTCCGGCTGACTTCTGGATGCATGTTACGCCGCGCACAATTCCCGAATCGCTGCGCTGCGGCTGCAACGCCATCAATTTCAACCTCAAGCAAAAACCGAAGTAAATCCGGTCCGGCTACGCGCCCGTCGCCGGCGACGGGCTCACCCAATATTTCGCGCCCGACGAGCTGACCGGTTCCTTCACCCGCTGTCGGATTGCCCGCTGGGTTTGTGATTCGCATCGAGGTACGCCAGCGTGAACCCGGACGCACAAGCGGGCCGAGGAGGATTAAGGGTATCCAGAACCCCTCACTTCCTGGGGCCGGTTGCGGTCTAGGCGAGCTCGCAACCGACAAGGCTTACATAGCTTCCGTAAAGACATCGGACCATTCCACCGGATAGTCGGGTTCGAAGGGGTTTGGCTGTTGCCTGCCTCCCGCAACCAGGACCTGGCCACTATTCAGCAGGGCTGACGATGGAATGTTACGCGGGATCGCAGGATCTCCGATCGATCGCCATTGCCCACTCGCCGGGTCGTAAATCTCGCCTGTGGTGCTCCCATTTCTCCCTGGGGTGACGAGAACGGCTCCGGAGGGAAGAATGTATGCAGCGTGAAAGTACCGACCGAGTGATAATGATCCTGTCTCTACAGTCATCCCGGTTTCGGGATCATACAGTTCCGCCGCGCGCAAATTCACTCCATCAAGCCAGCCCGCTGCGATCAAAATGTTCCCAGTCGGCAAGAGCGTCGCCGTGTGCCCGACGCGTGGCGATATTAATGGTGGCGCCGTGGTCCACTGTCCTGAGTCCGAATGAAAAACCTCGACGCTGGAAAGCTGCGTTCCCCCCTGCCCGAAGCCTCCTGCAAAAAACACACGCCCGTCGGGCAGTAACGTAGCGGTCGTTTGTGCTCTAGCTTCCGCAAGGGTTCCTGCGGACGACCATGTTCCGGTCATGGGGTCATAGAGCTCGGCCTCTCCGGCATAGTGACCCGACGCCGAGCCTCCAGCGACCAGCACCTGCCCGGAGGGTAGCAGGGTTGCGGTGTGCCAGGCTCGAGCGACGCTTAAAGAACTCGTAGAAATCCATTGCTCCGTGTCGGGATCGAAGAGTTCTGCTTCCCTGCTGGCGAAGGGGAATCCGTCCGTCTCTCCTCCGACAACCAGCACCTGGCCGCTCGGCAGTAGCGTGGCCGTATAATTCGCTCTATTGGTCAGCATGGAATCTGTTACGCGCCACGTCGCTGCGACTGGATCATAGAGCTCCGCCGTCCCCGTAATGCCGTCTTGAAGAACACCCCCGGCTGCCAAGACTCTCCCGTCTATCAGAACAGTCATCGTGTGAAACGAACGAGGTCGAGTAAGCGGATCTGTCTGTATCCACCCTTCTTGCGCGCCCGCCGTCGAGACAACAAATGCAGTGACCTCAGCCAGGATTAGAACGCGAGCAAGCTTCATGGAAAGGACCTCCCCCGTCGGCTGCGCGAACCTTCTGCATCGGGATAGTCGATCTCTCATGGCTCGACGTCAATGCAACTGAATTATCAATTCGGCCCGGCTGGCTCCTGCCGTGTCTTCGGAAAGAACGGGTTGTGCTTGGCGTAAAGGGAAGCGCGAATCGCCATTGCGCGCAAGCGCCTGCATTTCAGTTGCCGTCACCAACATCGAAATCTGGCGGTGCGATCCAGAACTTCTAGCTGAAGCCGGACAATGGGCTCGAGCTTGTGCTAACGGCTTTTCGTTCTGATACCGTTGCGTTCAGCCGGCGCGGGACTCACACCGAACTTCAGCCGATCGACCTCCGCGCGGAGGTACTCCGGCGCGAGATGTCCGTAGATTTCGGTCGTTATGCGCGGGTCGCTGTGCCGCAGGATGCGCTGAACCGCGGCGGGGTTGGCCCCCGACATCATGAGCAGGCTCGCCCTCGTGTGGCGCAAATCCTGGAAGCGAATTGGCCTAACCTGCGGCTTCGCCCAAAGCTTTCGGCCATCGATTGGGCACCGGCGCAATCCGGAATCAGCGCGTGGCTCCGAATGCGCGCAGCCCTTGCGCCGACAGACGTGCTTGTATCCTGTCACGATGCCGGCTCGGCCGAGCGCGCGACGTAGGACGTGCTCCAGCCCGATCTCCTGATACTTTGAGGCGGTCAGTCTCCTTCGTACTTGAAGGAAACCTTCAACCTGGCCCGGTAGGCTTTCACCTTGCCCTTCTCAATCTGCAGATCGAGTTGGGCGACCTCCGCGATCCGCAGATCCCGAAGCGATTTTCCCGCTCGCTGGACGGCCGCGGCCGCCGCTTTCTCCCAGGACTCAGTGCTGGTCCCGACCAGCTCGACGATCTTGTAGACGCTCTCCGGCATGGGTGGCTCCTCCTTCGGCCGGTCCTTATTGCACAGGTTGGCCTTATTGGCTCTCGCGTTGTGCCCTTCGGATGGAGACAGGATCGCATTAGGGCCTTTCCAGAAGCCCTGCATCCTCGGCGAGTTTCCGGAGCCTGGCCTTCACACGTTGAAACCGTTTCGCGACGGTCTGGGCATCGA
>DAIQBK010000009.1:23023-182178 GCA_036781205.1 Myxococcaceae bacterium | reverse complement strand
TATTTCCAGAGCCGGGTGAGCGGCGGATCGGACACGCGCAACGAACGCCTGCGGGAATACGACGATCGCCAGCAGATGGCTCACGACCTAGGCAATGACCGCTACGGTATCGGATACGCCGGCATGAACGATCGCAACGCGCAGCTCAAGACGATCGCGCTCGCCGAGAGGGAAGGGAGCCCATACCTTCTGCCGAGCAAGACCAGCGTGGCGAACCGGACTTATCCGTTGACCCGCACGGCCTACATTTATTTCACCATCGACACGAAGACCGGAGACGTCGCCGTTCCGCCGGTAGACCCCAAGGTGAAAGAGTTCCTGCGCTACGTCCTGAGCCGCCAAGGCCAACAGGAGGTGGGGCGAGACGGCGGTTACTTGCCGCTCACGCCCGAGCTGGTTCGCGCGCAACTCGAGAAGCTCGACAACCCCAGCACCCAGCAGTTCTACCGAAAGGATCGACGGTGAAACTGGATTCGACGCGGATGATCCGCGGTTTCGCCGTCGCGGCGGCGCTGGCCTCGCTCGCGGGAGCTTGCTCTACAGCACCCGTAGCGCCAGCACGCGACCCGGTCGAAGTGAAACTGAGCGTGAACGAGACCCTGTTGCCCGCGCTGACACAAAGCCTGGGCTACTTCGAGCGCGAGGGGCTCCGCGTGCGGATAGTCGACGCGACGCAGTTCTCGGGCGAGGACTACCTCATGCAGGAGCCGCTCAACAAGGGCCAGATCGATGCCTCGTACAACTGGTTCCACCATGTCATCTTCGGTGCGCGCCATGGCTTTCCGGTCAAGGCGGTGGTTCTGCTGAATGATGCGCCGGGTGTGCAGGTGTTGGTCGCCAACCGCGAGAAGGAACGGATTCGCAGCGCCGCGGACTTCAGGGGCAAGCGTATCGCCGAGGGTGCCGGATACTCCACGAAGAGCATCGTCACGAACTATCTCGCGAAGAAGGCCGGTTTGCCGCCCCATAGCTACACAACGATCCTCAAGGAGAGCGAGGGCCGCGAGGCGGCCGTGCTCAACGCGCTCAGTGCGGGGCAAGTCGACGTGATGGTGTTCCTCGAGCCGATGACTTCCGCCCTTCTGCGAACGAACCTGGTCACGCCGCTCTACGAGCTCACGAGTCGGGAAAAGACAATCGAGGTTTTCGGCGCACCATGGCCCGCTCAGTGCCTGTTCATTGCGCCGCGCTACATCGAGGAGCATCCGGACACGGTCCAGCGCCTGGTAAATGCCTGGGTCCGAACCATGCGCTTTGTGAACAGCCACACAGCCGAGCAGATCATCGACCAGCTTCCGCCCAGCTACTTCGAGAAGAGGAACCGGAAGGCGGACACCGACAAGCTGAGGAACACGCTGTCCACCTTCGCCCAGGGAGACTATTCCTTCTCGCCCGCGGGGGTGCAATTGGTCGTCGACTCGGCCCTCGCATCGTCCTTCGACCAAAGCGCCGAGGGGATCTGGCGCCGGAGCGGAGACAATTCGAAGCTCCGGCCCGACGAGCTCTACACGAACCGGTTCGTCGAAAAGGCGATCAGGGAAATCGATCGAAGCCGATGACGAGATAGCCGTTCCGGTGGCCGCAGCCAACCGATCAAGCACGCACCCAGGCAGAGGTTTGTTACAAAATTGACGGCGGTCTCAAGCCGGTGGCCTGCCACTAGATCTGTAACAAACATCGGATCGCGGCGGCCGTCGCCCACTCATGACGCTCGGCATTGGAGCGCCAGGCGTCGCGGACGTATGGAGGCCAGGCCCTGGGCGTATCGCTCGAAGGTCGCCGAGAAGCGCGAATCGTTAACGTACATCTCGCCGAGACCGCGGTGGAACGCACGAGAGCAGGGGTAGACCGCTAACCGAATTGCTTTCGGTGGCGTTCGGCCAGGTCCATCGCCTCGGGCGAGTGCGCCGGACGTCCACGCTTGAGCAGCTTTGCGAGCTCCTCGAAGATGCCGTCAGCCTCGCCTTTGATTTTGATCAAGTCGTCCTTGGTGTACTGCTTCACCCGTTTTACGGACTCACGGTACGCTTCGGACTTGCCCCATTTCTCCCTCACCTCGTCCTCGTACTTCGAGGGGTCGAAATCTCCGAAGACTTCAAAGCGCTCTTCGTTCGTCATCGTCGTGCCTTCCCTGATTGAGTGGATTGCCGCGTCCACCGCTGCAATCAGAGCCTTGATGCGAATGGCTCGCTCGGTGAGCAGCTGTCGTTGCATCCGAAGCGCCGCACCCACGTCGAAATTTGGGCTGCCGATGATTCGCTGGATTTCATCCAGCGGGAACTCGAGCTCCCTGAAGAACAGCACCTGCTGGAGCCGCTCCAGATCCTTCTGCGCATAGAGCCGATATCCTGCCGCGCTGCGCCCAGACGGGCGGACCAGCTCGATTTCGTCGTAGTGGTGAAGCGTCCGGATGCTGACCCCAGCCAGCCGGGCGACCTCGCTCACCTTGAGCGCCATCCTCATCACCTCCGCCCAAACCAATAAGGCCCGACGTTACGTGAGGGTCAAGCCCTTCAGCGGACGCGATTCGGCAAGGTGAGTTTCATGCTTCGCGTTTGACGGGTTTATTGGTTGCCCAAGATCTGCACTTCCATCGGCTGCAGAGTAACGTGAACGACGTGCAAGGGACCGTTTCCGGTCGTGCCGTTCACCTCATGAACAGTGACCGCCGCCGTTGGTCGAGTCGGAGATGGGGCCACCGAAGCTGAGTCGTTGCTGTACAGAATCCGATGCCCTGAATTCACCTCATTTAATTGAATCTCTACAATCACGTCGAGAGACTGAGGTTGGCTTGTATTGGTGTTAGCCACAACCAGCACTTCTTCGTCGTTCAAAATCCGCGAGAACGCGAGCACACCCTGCTGAAAAGGAGAGATCCCGAAGGTCTGACCATCTCCCGACACTGGGCGGAAATAGAAGCGACCGTACCGGAGTGCCGATTGCTCGGCGCGCACCTTGGCCAGCCGCTGCATCTCTCGGTAGAAGACGTTTCCTTGGTCAAAACCAGGAGCGCCCCAGAGCGCCTCCCGCACCGCCGGATCACTGCCGCGACCGTACAAGCCTTGCTCTGTGCCGTAGTATAGACAGGGGATTCCCGGAAGCGCGTAGAGACAGGCCAACCCGAGCGTTACCTGCTTGTCGAAGCGATGGGTATCGCCAGGTTGCACGAAGCGTATTCGCTCTTTCACGTCATGATTGTCTAGGAAGGTGACAAAATAGCGCGTGGCATCGCCATGCGAGCTGAGTACATTTCTTTCGATTGCTTTGCGCCGCTGATACATGTCGGCCACCGCCGCGGGAGGCCCAAAACCTTTTACGGCCGTTTTGAGCGCGTCGAACAGTGGATAGTCGAGCGCCGCATCGACTCCGACCAACTCGCTTCCATCATTGGTGTTGTGTCCGATAAACCGGGCGATGTCCTCTTCTGCCTGCGGATCGAACACCTCGCCGAAGGTGAAGAAGTTCTTTTTGCCGATGCTCAGGGCAAACTCACGCATCGAATTGCCGAAAAGCCGGGGCAGATCGCCCTTCAGATACCGAAGCGTGTCGATGCGAAACCCGTCTACGTCGTAGCGCGCGATCACATACTGGTAAGCCCGAATCAGAAAGCGCTGAAGATCCGTGTCAGCCGTGAGTAGCTGCTTCAGCGAGCTGAAATCCCCCAATGTGTCGTCGCCGCCCGCCTGCGGGTTTCCTTCCCTTCGAAGGAACCGATTCCGTTGGATTTCGCGCGGCCATACCAACGCGTCCCGAGGCGGGCTGGGGATGTTTTCGATCACGGAAAACTCTGGCTTGGGGACTCCAGTCTCATCCCGCCATCGCACGGGTTGTGGACCGTCGTGGTGGCTGGCCTCCGACCCTCGTTTGTCCTGACACAGCCGATCGCCTGGGTCACACTGATAGGCAAAGACATCGCCGGTGTGATTCAGGACAATGTCGAAGATGACGTAAAGACCCTGCGCGTGCGCCGCATCGACCAAGGCCCGCAGCTCGTCATCTGCATTCTGAGGGTTGTCTGCAAACCGTGGCTCGGCATGGAGGAAGTCGTGGATGCCGTATCCATGATAGCTACCGTCTGAGAATGGAAGGTTTTTAAGCGGCGGGCTTAGCCAGATTGCTCCCGCTCCGAGTTGCTTGATGTATCCCAGCTGCTGCCGCACGCCCGAGAACTTCCCGCCCTGGAAACTATAGAAGTTAGGGTCATCGAAGGGCTGATGCCGCGGAGGCGATCCAGAATTGTTGAAGCGATCCACCATGAGAAAGTAGATCCATTGATCTCGCCAGTCTTCAGGCGATGGAAATGGGCCCCTATCTTGACCGCTCATTTTCTTGGCTTGATTGAGAACCGCCTGAAAGTCTGGCGCGAAAAGCGAATCTGCCATGGCTACCTCGTCCATCAAGGATCCACCATTCAGACACCGTAGCAACAGCCGTGCCTAAAATGCGCTTCGAAACACGGCATGGGCGCAGGTTCAGCTTCGCTGAGTCTGCATGCGAGGCAGGTAGCGCTACAGTTGCAGTGTTGCAGGTAAGGCAGCCGAGTCAGGCGGCGCGCAACGCTTTCGGTGAGGCGGCATCAAAGCGCGGTACTGCCGAGAGAGCGGCGATGAAAGCAATCGAGATCCAAGCGTTCGGCAAGCCGATCGATGTCGCCCGATGTGTCGAGATCGCGGAGGTTGGAGCCCCAGGCGCGAATGAAGTCGTCGTCGCGGTCGAAGCCTCGCCGATCAATCAATACGATCTCCTGATGATCGCCGGCGGGTATGGCTATCGACCGTCATTGCCGGCGATCATGGGTACCGAAGGAGTCGGCCGCGTGATCGCGGTCGGCGCGGGGGTCAAACATCTCAAGGAAGGCGATCGAACTCTGGTGCCGTTTCTGCACCCGGCTTGGGCAGAACGCGTCAAGATCAACGCGCCCTGGCTCCGTCCGCTGCCGCCGGGCGATTTGAACCAGTTTGCAATGATGGGCGTCAATCCACCGACCGCGTATCTGCTGTTGACAGACATCGTGAAGTTGTCGCGCGGATCTTGGGTGATCCAGAGTGCGGCGAATTCCGGCGTCGGGCGCGCCACGGTCGCGGTTGCGAAATCGCTCGGTCTAAAGACCGTCAATGTCGTCCGTCGCTAAGAGGTGGTGGCGGAAGTCAAGGCGCTCGGCGGCGACGTCGTTCTGGTGGACGGACCCGATCTTGCAAAACGCGTGGCGGCAGAAACAAGAAACGCGCCGATTGCACTGGCGCTCGACGGAGTCGCCGATACATCTCCGATGAATCTGATGAGCTGCCTGTCCGAAGGCGGGGTGCTGGTGTCCTATGGCGGAACGAGTCGCAAGCCGATGGTCGTGTCGCCTGGCGGCCTAATTTTCAAGAAGCAGGCGATACGAGGCTTCTGGCTTCTCTACTGGTATCAGTCGGCCAAACCGGAAGAGCTCACCGCAATGTTCGATCGTCTGGCTCCGCTGGTCGCTTCCGGCGCGATCTCGACTCCGGTTGCTGCGACCTACGGGTTCGAACAGGTCACGGAAGCGATCACGAAAGCCGGAGCGAGCGGCGGCAAGGTGCTGTTCACAGGTCATCCGAGGTAGGCCGCCAGCACGCGCTCGTTCTTGCGCAGCTCTTCAGGCGGGCCATCGATCGCGATCTTCCCTCCCTCCATCACATACGCGTGGTCCGCCACCTCGAGTGCGGTTTTCGCAAACTGCTCGACCAGCAGGATGGTCATCCCGTCCTGCTTGAGCGTCTCGATCGTCCGGAGCACCTCCTGGACGATCACCGGGGCGAGGCCCATCGATGGTTCGTCGAGCAGCATCACCTTGGGCCGCGCCATCAGCGCGCGGCCGATCGCCAGCATCTGCTGCTCGCCGCCCGAGAGCGTGCCGGCAGCTTGCTTCTTGCGCTCCTTCAAACGCGGGAAGAGGGCGTAGACGCGCTCCAGATCAGTCTTGGCGAAAGCGCCGAAGCCGAAGAACCTGGGCAGCCGGCGATACGCGCCGAGGAGCAGATTGTCCTCGACCGAGAGCGGGCCGAAGACCTTGCGACCCTCCGGCGCGTGCGCCAGGCCGAGACGCGCGATGCGCGATGCCTCCTGTCCCTGGACCGGCTTGCCGTCGAGCACCACCCGACCCCGGGTGGGCTTGATGACGCCCGAGATCGCGCGCATGGTCGTGGTCTTCCCAGCGCCGTTGGCGCCGATCAGCGCCACCACCGTGCCGGTCTTTACCTCGAGCGCGGTCCCGTGCAGCACCTCGCTCAGCCCATAGCCCGCGTGCAAATCTTCGACGACGAGCATCTTGGAGTCTTTAAGCTGTGGCGAGCGCACCAGGGATGGGTGGGGCTTCGGGACCCCCTCGACATCGCCGAGGTAAGCCTCGATCACCTTCTTGTGGCGCTTGATCTCGTCGGCTGTCCCTTCGGCGATCACCTTGCCGCTGTCGAGCACGGTGACTACGTCGCAGAGCCCTCTAACGACATCCATGTGGTGCTCGATGAGCAGGATCGTGACCCCTCGCCGGTGGATGCGCTGGATGATCTCCATCTGCCGACGCACGTCGGGATGCGCCAGCCCGGCGGCGGGCTCATCGAGGATCAAGAGGTCGGGCTTACGCGCCAGCGCCCGCGCGATCTCGAGGAAGCGCTGCGCGCCGTAAGTAAGGTCCTTGGCCGGCGTACGCGCCTGGTTCCCCAGACCGACGAATTCGAGCAGGGCCAGCGCCTCGGCCTGCGCGCGCTTCTCCTCGATGCGGCCGAGGCCGAGCAGCACCAGCGGCAGCGAGCGCGAGCGGCGATAGGTGCCGCGCAGGGCGACCATCACGTTGTCGAGCGCGGTCAGGCCGGTGAAGAGTTGTAGATTCTGGAACGTGCGCGCCACGCCCGCGCGCGCGGTCTTGAAGAGGCTGCCTTGCGGCAGTGGCCGGCCGCGCAACAGCAGCTCACCGGCCGTGGGCGTATAGAGGCCCGAGACCACGTTGAGTAGCGTGGTTTTGCCCGAGCCGTTGGGCCCGACGAGCCCGTGGATCTGGCCATCGCCCACGGTCATCGACACGCCGTCCACGGCCTTGACGCCGCCAAAGTAGCGCTTCAGATCGCGGATCTCCAAAAGCGGCGCTGCGCCCGCGGCTGCACGCTGGGGAATGACTAAGTCGAGCGCGGAGGGCGCGGGGAGCGGCGGGGGCTCGATGCGAAACAGCCGGGCCAGGAAATTTGCGGCGAAGCCCATCAGTCCTTCGGGCAGACCGACGACCACTGAGAAGAGGATGAGCGCAAAGATCGCCTTGCGCCAGTCCTCGGTATTCTCCACCAGCAGCCCGCCCACCACCAGGATCCCCGTGCTCACGATCGGCGCGATCGCCTGAAACGGCTGCATCGTCCTGCGGACCAACCCACGGATGCCGGCAACGAGCGCGACCAAAAGGCCAATCCCCGAGATCAGCTCGAAGACGAACCGATTCGAGAGCAGGTTTGGCAACAGCGCCACCAGGCACGCGCCGACGAAGGCGCCCCACAGGCTCTTGCGTCCTCCGAGGACCACGCCCAAGAGCAGGATGACGGTCAGCTCGTAGACGAAAGTCTGCGGCTGCAGGAACTGGAAGTTGAATGCGTAGAGCGCGCCGGCGAGGCCGCCCAGCGCCGACCCCAGCGCGAAGCCTGCGACCTTGTATTGATACGTACCCACGCCCATCGCATCGGTGGCGATGGGGCTGTCGCGCAGCGCCTCGAACGCGCGACCCCAGTGCGAGGCGAGCAGGTTTCGCATCGCCATCCAGACCACGGCGAGCAGCGCCACGCACAGCCAGTAGAACTGAGCCGACGAGAGCGGGTGGCCGAAGACCGGCGGCCGCGTGAAGCTCAGCCCCTGCGCGCCCTTCGTGAGCCACTCGAGCTCGTTGAGTGCCGTGGCGGTGAGCGCAGTGAAACTGAGCGTGGCGAGCGCGAACTGCGGCCCCTCGAGGCGGAGCGCCGGCAGGGCGAGCAGCGCGCCGAGGATGGTGGCCACCACAATGGCGGCCAGCATCGCCAGCCAGATTCCCCAGCCAAGCCGGGTGACGCAGAGGCCGGCGGTGTATGCGCCCAGGCCGAGGTACGCGACCTGCGCCAGATTCAGCTGGCCGAGGTAGCCAACGCTGATGTCGAGCCCGATCAGCAGGATGCCGTAGATGGCCAGGAGCGTGAGCAAGCCAAGTGCGTACGGGTTCATCACCGCGAGCGGCACAGCGGCCAGCAGCGCGAAGATCAAGAACTCGGCGCCGCGGATGAGGAGCAGCCTCTTCAACATATTGTTCAGACCTTGCGGATCGCCGCCTTTCCGAAGACTCCAGTGGGACGCACCGCCAAGGCGAGGATCAGAAGGAGGAGGCCCGGCACCTCGCGCCAGCCGCTGCCGAGCGAGAAGCTGGCGATGCTCTCGAGGGCGCCGAGGAACATTCCGACGATCACCACGCCGAATCCTGAGTCGAGCCCGGCGACCACCGCCACCGAGAACGCCTTGAGAATGAGCGCCGAAGCCATGGTCGGGCCCACGGTAGTGATCGGCGAAACGAGGATCCCGGCCAGCGCCGCGACCACCCCGGACAGTCCATACGAGAGCATCACCGTGCGGGTGGCCGAGATACCCATCAATTCAGCGGTGTCGCGATCGGCGGACACGGCCTCGAAGGCTTTGCCGAGCAGGGTCTGGCGCTTGAAGACCTCGATCAGCCCCATCACGGCAAAGACGCCCACGGCCACCGAGATCTCGATCGGCGTCACATCGACGCCCAGGACGCTGATCGGGTCGCTGGGGATCGGCGTGGGAAACGGCCGGTCGTCGCGACCCCAAATATTCTCCGCGGCTGAGAAAAGGAAGAGCCCGATGATGATCGTGAGCAAGATCCATCCTTCGCTCTTCTGCTCGAGCGCGAGTCGTACGCCGGCTCGCTCGACGGCCAGGCCGAGAAGCGCGCCAAAAACAAGCGCGGCCGGGAGCATCATCCAGTAGCTGAGGCCCAGCTTGAGCAGCGTCAGGCTGAAGAACGCCGAGACCATCACCAACTCACCCTGGCCGAAGTTGATGCTCTTCGAGGTGGCGAAGGTGAGCTGGAACCCATAGGCGATCAGCGCGTACACCAGTCCGATCAACGCGCCGGAAACCGCCATCTGGGCGACGATCGCGAAGGTCACGCGCCCTCCGACGGAACGGCTACTGGCTGCTGGCCAGCTTCGCCAGCCGCTCGCGGTCGGACGCGTTGGCGAAGACCACGTGGCCGTCCTTCACCATGCCCATCACGCAATTCTCGCGGCGAAAGGCCTCATGCGTCTCAACATTGTTGGGGTCCCACTTGCTATACGGATGCCTCCAGGTGGCGATCACGCCGACCACCGGCTCCTGCAGGTCCTCGAGGGCCTGGGTGATTTTCTTGGTGTCGGTGCTGCCGGCCTGCTTCACCGCCGCGGCGAAGATGTAGACGGCGTCGTACCCCTGCGCGGCCGAGACCGCGGAAGGGATGCGCTCGACGCGGTACGTCTTGTGGTACTGGTCGATGAACGCCTTGACCTTGGGCGTGATCGGGTCCTCGATGAATGTCTGCGGCATCAGCGCACCGTTGCCGTTCTTGCCCGCGTTGTCGATGAAGTTCGACATCGAGAGAGTCCACCCTCCGATGAGTGGGGCCTTCATGCCGATCTTCGCCTCGCCGTTGGCGACTGCGGCCAGCTCGGGGCCGATCGCCCAGATGAGGATGGCCTCGGCTCCGCCGGAGCGGGCGCGCAAGAGCTGCGCGGTCATGTCCTTGTCGCCGATGTTGAACTTCTCGGTCGCCACCACTTTCAGCTTATCGCCCTGCTTTTTGATCTCGCGGATGAGGTCGTCGCGACCCGACACGCCATAGTTGGTCGCGTCATGAAGTAGGGCGACCTTGGTGAGCTTCCGGTTGATGGCCTCCTCGACCACCATCTGCGCCTGGATCCCGTCATGGGCAGCGAAGCGGAAGATGGAAAGGTTCTGCGCCTTGCCCAGCCATTGCGTCATCGACGCGGAGCCAGCTGCGGGCGTGATGATCTTGGTGACGCCCTTCTCCTGCAGGTGACGGTCGCCGGCCATGACCACGCCGGTATTCACCGAGCCGATAACGCCGGAGAGGTTGGGCATGGCGGCCAGCTCCTGCGCGATCAGCGCGCCGCGCTCGTTTTTGGCCTCGTCGTCGCGCTCGATAGTCTCGATCTTCAGCTTCTTGCCGCCGACCTCGACGCCGCCGGCGTCGTTGATCTGCTGGATGGCCAGCTTGGCGCCGTCGCGCATCGAAGCGCCCATGGGCGCGGAGCCGCCGCTGAACGGGCCGGTGATGGCCAGCTTGATCGTATCGGCAGCGACAGCGGGCAGAGCGAGAATCAAAACGAGTAGGGACAATTTCTTCATGACAAGCTTGGCCTTTCTGATTTGGAACTGGTCAACCTCGGCAATATAGACGTTCTTCCAACTTAGCGTTGCGACTTCTGCAACGCTCGGTATCAGGTGTATGCTTCTACGGTGGGTCGATTGACACGCACACTTGGATTCGGAGTCGCGCTTTCCGTCGCATTCCAGGCGGCGATTTCGGGCACTGCCGCGGGCATTTGCCGGCATACGACCGAGGAGATGACCTGCGATTGCCCGCATCTTCGTGAAAGCGCGCCGGACCTTTCGACGCTAAGGGCCGAGAGCTGCTGCCAGATCAGAACGGTCACCGCTGAAACGGCTCCCGCTGTCGTTAAAGCCACAGCCCCGTCTGTATCGAAGCAGTCGATTGAAGTCTGGAGCGCCCCCGAGCGGTTCCAGGCGCTCCCGCGCGAAGACGCGGGCAGGAGGTACGTCGCGCCGAGGCGGCAAGTGCTGGCCTCAACGCCACTTTACCTCTCCATCCGCAGTCTCCTGATCTGAGTCGACGCGAAATGGTCTAGCTGCGCGCCGCCGGCCGGTGGCGCTTGACTGTTTTGTCGTCCTTTACAGGAGGTTCCTCTCTTTGCTTCGCTCAATCTACGTTTGTATCGTCGCCTCGGGGATGGTGGGCTGTGCGGTCGCGCCAGCGCGGCGCCAATCTTCGCTCGGCGATCCCTCGAATCCGAAGGCGCAGGAGTCCAGACCTCGGGCTGCCTCGCGAACGCTCTCGCCTGAGACGCCCGCGACGTCACCAGACTCACCCCCTGCGAGGCAGCAGTGAGGTCCGGTTTGGCTTTCGCATTCGCGTCAGTGGCATTCGGCGCCTGCGTCAGCGTTCCTAAGCAGGCGGGCTACGACGATGTCGCGCGCATGGTCTCCGAGCGCACCGGCCACAAAACGCACTGGGACCAAGGCGCGCCGGAGGACGCCGAGGTCCATCGCCGAGTGAAGGAGCTTCTCGCCAAGGAGCTGACCGAAGAGAGTGCGATCCAGCTCGCGCTCCTCAACAACCGCAATCTGCAGGCGACCTACGAGGACCTCGGCATCGCACAAACCGACCTGGTGCAGGCCGGACTTCTCCGCAATCCGTCGCTTGGCTTCAGCATTCGATTCCCCGAGGGGTCCGTCGGAACCGTGAATACCGAGCTGTCGCTCGTCCAGGACTTCTTGGATTTGTTCATGTTGCCGCTTCGAAAACGGCTGGCGGCCGAGGAATTCGAACACGCCAAACTGCGCCTCGCGGACCAGGTCTTCCGCCTCGTCGGCGAAGTGAGGCAGCAGTACTACGTGATTCAGGCAGTGCAGCAACTCGTCGAGCTTCGCCGCACGGTCCTCGAGGCAGCACAAACATCGGCAGAGCTGGCGGAGCGGCAACAGCGGGCCGGAAATATCGGCGACCTCGAGTTTGAGACGGAGCGCGGCACGTACCAGCAGGCGAAGCTCGACCTCGCGCGCGACGAGCTGCAGCTGGAACTCCAGCGCGAGCGCTTCACCCGTCTGCTCGGACTCTGGGGCTCTCAGACCGACTGGACGGTGTCAGCCAGGCTTGCGGACCTTCCGAGCAGCGAGAATGCGCTCGATCATCTCGAATCGCTAGCGATCGCAAGGCGCCTGGACCTAGCAGCCGCTCGGCAAGAGGCGCAAGTCTTCGCGCAGGCGTTGCAGGTCGCGAAGACCTCGCGGTTCGTGGGGGCCGTGGAAGTTGGGGTCAGTCGAAGCGTTGGGCCCGAGGCAGGCATCCGGGTGATCGGCCCAACGCTGCGCCTCGAGCTGCCGCTGTTCGACCGGCGGCAGGGGTTGATTCGGCGACTGGAGGCTCAGCTCAATCAGAGCGAGAAGCGGCTCGCCGCACTGTCGATCGACGCCCGGTCCGAGGTCCGCGTTGCGCGCCTTGCACTGCTGAGCCAGCGGGAGGTGGTCGAGCACTACCGCAAGGTGCTTTTGCCCATTCGCGAGCGGATCGTCGGCCTCTCGCAGCAGCGGTACAACGCGATGCTGCTCGGCGTCTTCCAGCTCCTGCTTGCCAAACAAGCCGAGGTGGAAGCCTACCGTCAGTACATTGAATCGGTGCGTGACTACTGGATTGCTCGAGCCGAGCTTGAGCGCGTAGCGGGCGGGTCGCTGCGTGCAGCGCCGAACCCATTGCATTCCGAGGTCTCGCCATGAAGTGCCACAAAATCATCCAACTCGCCGTTCTCAGCGCGTTGGCGCTGCCAATTTTCGGCACCGCTCGCGCCTACACCGCTGTCACGACCCCAAACGGCTCGACCTTGCCGTATCTCATGGACCACGGCGTGAAGGTTTTTCATCTGGTGGCCGAACCGGTGAAGAAGGAGATAGCTCCGGGGATGGTGATCAATGCGTGGGGCTACAACAGCCAGAGTCCGGGACCAACGATCGAGGCGGTCGAGGGCGATCGCGTGCGCATCCTGGTGACCAACAAGTTACCCGAGGCTACCTCCGTGCATTGGCATGGCGTGCTCCTCCCCAGCGGGATGGATGGCGTCTCGGGACTCAACCAGCCGAAAATCGAACCCGGCGAGACGTACGCTTATGAGTTCACGCTCCGGCAGCACGGCACGCAGATGTACCACCCTCACGCCGACGAGACGACGCAGATGGCGCTGGGAATGGAGGGCTTCTTCATCATTCACCCCAAGCGGGAAGCCAGGCGGATTGACCGAGACTTCGCCATTTTCCTCCACGAATGGGACGTGCCCCCGAGCGCGGCGACGCCCAACCCGGCGACGATGACCGACTTCAATTTGTTTACGTTCAACGGCCGCGCGTATCCGGGCACGGCGCCGCTGGTGGTGAAGAAAGGCCAGCGCGTTCGCATTCGCCTCGCGAACCTGAGCATGGACAGCCATCCCATCCACCTCCACGGATACCACTTTGTCGAGACCGGAACGGATGGGGGCGCAATTCCGGCGGCGGCACAGCTCCCGGAAACGACGGTAAATGTTCCAACCGGTACGACGCGAGACATCGAGTTTGTCGCGAATGTCGAGGGGGACTGGTCCTTCCACTGCCACAAGAACCACCACACGATGAATCAGATGTCTCATTCAATCCCGAACATGACTGGCGTGAGCCAGGCCGGCCTCGAAGAGAAGGTTCAAAAGCTTCTGCCTGGCTACATGGCGATGGGCGAGAACGGGATGGACGACATGACTGAGATGAATATGGGCGGTCCAAAAAATACGCTGCCGATGATGGCGGGCGAGGGACCGTTTGGTTCCGTGGGGATGGGCGGCATGTTCACGGTCCTCAAGGTCCGCGCGGGACTCAAAAACTACTCGGACCCGGGTTGGTATAACAATCCGCCGAGCACCGTCGCCAAGAAGGTGAACCTCGGCGAGGTCAAGCATCGGTGAGGCACATCAATCGTTATTGGTACCCTCTCTGCTCCACTTAGTAGCCGGCATCGACGCAGGGTTGTGAGGCGCTTCGACAAGGTCGAAGGCCGGGCGGGCAACAGAAACCCCCGGTGTCCGGAATACAGAAGACGCAAACCAGCCCTACATCACAGGGCGGATAGTCTGGCGGATTCTGCATAAAACCGGGAGCACATTGCTCACCTTGACTGGCGACCTTCTTTCCGCAGCTGACCAGCACCAGGCAAGCCAAGATCGCTGCGCAGCAAGCTCGGTTGGCGTTCATGCATTCCTCTGGGGCGCGAGCGTGAAAGTCTTGGACTCCGCTCGAAGCAACTCGCGTACCAAGCGACGTTCGAAGTTTTTGCCGTAATCTAGCGGGATTGCATAAACAACCTGCGTCATAGATCTGAGGATCTGGGCTCAGGACCATCAGTTTTCTGATAGCCCGCTCAAGCCATGTTGAATGTCTTCGGCAAGGAGCGGTGGTCTTCGAAGCGGAATGAGACGGATGCTAGTCCCCCCCACGTCGGCTGTTTCGCGATTTCCTAGCCCCCAAGTCCTTGATCCAACTCAGAGATCGGAGGTGTGCGCCCCGAATTTTGTCATGTGACTGTCATGTGACGTGATGTGACCAAAAATCTTGGCTGGCCGCCGTATCGGGCGATTTCTACGATCAGCAGTGAATGGGTGACGATTTCCCGACCAAAGGTCGTCCGAGCTGTGGACCGCGTGCAGATCCGCCGTGGGCATCCGCTCCAGTGGGCGTTCCGCTGCCGATCGCTGTCACTCAGCCAAAACCCGCGAGTTCGAAGGTGGAGTCTCAGCCTGTGCCGAAAAAACGCTCCTGGCTCGGCCGCTTGGTCATCGTGCTGCTGCTATCGCTCGGCGTGTGGTGTTTCTACGAGTACGCGACGCTTCCCGACCCGCGAGGGTTGATCGATCAAAACCCTGAAACTACCGCCTTGATTCGAACGCGCGACGAAGCAGCGCGATCCCAAGGCAAAAAGCCTCGGCACCGGCAGGATTGGGTTTCGCTGGGGTCGATTGCGCCGCTCGCGGTGGATTCGGTGATCGCCTCGGAGGACGCGAGCTTCTTCATCCATCATGGCATCGATTTCGACGAAGTGAGGAAGGCACTGGATCAGGCGTGGGAAAAGGGGTCGCTGGGGCGGGGCGCATCCACCATCACCCAGCAGTTGGCCAAGAATCTCTGGCTCTCTGGCGACCGGAGTTTCTTGCGGAAGGCGAAAGAATTGATCCTCGCGCGGCATCTGGAAAATGCACTGCCGAAGAAGCGAATTCTCGAGCTGTATCTGAACGTCGTCGAATGGGGCGATGGCGTCTACGGTATCGAAGCAGGCTCGCGGGAGCATTTCGGGATCTCCGCCAGCCAACTGTCGGTGGGGCAGGGTGCGGTCCTCGCGGCGATGCTCCCGTCCCCGCGCCGCTGGACTCCCGAGAGGCACTCCCGCGCCTTGCGTAAGCGCGCACTTTGGATCGTGGACCGCTTGGAGAAGGTGGGAAAGATTTCCGCGGACGAGGCCGACCTGGCCCGGAGCGACATCGAGCGACTGTTGGCCAAAGATCGGACTACGCCCGAGCCGGCGGAGGAGCCCGACCAGGCGTCGGAGGATGAGCGCTAAGCTTTAGCGCCTACACTTGCGCGAAACCGCCATCGACAAACAATTCCGTTCCCGTGATGTAGCTACTGTCGTCCGATGCGAGGAACACCACGGCCTTAGCGATCTCGTTGGGTGTACCGAGCCTGCCGAGCGGAACGGCGTTGGAAATCATCTTCAAGCGTTGCTGGCCCGTTTCACTGGAAGCCAGCAGGTCACTCAGTCCGGGCGTGTCGATAGAACCTGGGCTCACCGCATTCACGCGAATGCGCCGTTCCTTTAGGTCCGTCGTCCATGTTCGCGCGAACGAACGTACAGCGGCTTTGGTGGCGCTATACACACTGTTCGACGATAACCCTTTGCTGCCGACGATGGACGCATTCAGGATGATCGAGGCACCATCCGGCAGCAGCGGAAGTGCCTTCTGCACCGTGAAGAGGAGGCCTTTCACATTGATGTCGAAGATCGAGTCGTAGAACTCCTCGGTGATCTTGCCGAAGGGGGCGTACTTCGCAACACCGGCATTCGCAAACACAATATCGAGCTTGCCCTTCTCCCGCTTGATCTGTGCGAAGAGGCGATCAAGATCGTCGAGGTTTGACACGTCTCCTTGTGTGCCGGTTACGTTTCTTCCGATCTCCCTTACCGCGGCAGCCAACTCCGGATCACGGCGCCCGGTGATGAAGACGTACGCGCCTTCGTTCGTAAACTGCTTCGCCGTCGCTAGGCCAATTCCGCTAGTGCCACCCGTAACGAGTGCAATTTTCCGTTCAAGTTTGCCCATGTATTTCTCCTGGAGCGCCCTCGAGAATCCAGGCGGCGTTGGGCCAGTGATAATGCGGGACGTCTGTAGACGGCTACGAGATCGTGCCCGAGAAGTCGTTTCTGCCACAGCGCGCCGAGACGTTCTCGCAGATGGTCGGCGACGCGCAGCGCGTTGGCCATGATCGTCAAGGCGGGATTGACGGCGCCGCTTGACGGAGTGTCCCGTTTTGGTGCGCAACGCCGGCCAGTGGGATTTGGTCGGGTTTCCGGTAACGTTTTTTGCGCGGCTTCGTACACAAGACAGCGCGCCGCGGCGTCATTCAGACCCGCGGTGCCGATTCGTGAAGCTGCATTTGTGCAGGATGCCATGCCCCGACTGTCAACCCAGTAATCGCAAATGAAGGAAGAGGGTCTGGTGAAGACAGGTGAGGAAATCAGACTCGAGCAATCGCGCAACCGAAGCCGTCACTGGAAGCGTTGGGGTCCTTACCTTAGTGAACGCGCCTGGGGAACGGTTCGCGAGGATTACAGCGCTTTCGGGACGGCGTGGGACTACTTTCCGCACGATCACGCGCGATCCCGGGCCTACCGGTGGAACGAGGACGGAATCGCCGGGATCTGCGACCGGCATCAACGGCTGTGCTTCGCACTGACGCTTTGGAATCGGTGCGATCCGATCCTGAAGGACAGGCTGTTTGGGCTCACCGGCTTGGAGGGTAACCACGGCGAGGACGTCAAGGAGCTCTACTACTACCTGGACAGCACGCCGACGCATTCTTACATGCGCTACCTCTACAAGTATCCCCAAGCGAAGTACCCGTACGCCGAATTGGTCGAGCGCAATCGCCAGGCTGGCCGCGCTGGCCGCGAGTACGAACTGCTCGACACGGGTGTGTTCAATGAAGACCGATACTTCGATGTTTTCATCGAGTACGCCAAAGCAGACGCGGATGACATCTTGGTCCGAATCGAGGTGGTGAATCGCGGTCCCGAGAAGGCATCCCTCGATCTATTGCCCACGCTGTGGTTTCGAAACACTTGGAGCTGGGGCGGCGACTCGCGCCGTCCGGTCTTGCGATTGGACACTTCAACCGAAGGGCGATTGGCGGTATCGGCCGAACACTCGGACGAAGGCAGTTTTTTTCTCCACTGCGATGGCGCGCCCGAGTTCCTCTTTACCGAGAACGAAACGAACGCCGAACGCCTGTTCGGGGTGCCAAACCGGACTCCCTACGTGAAGGACGGGATCGATGCGCACGTCGTTCACGAGCGCGCCGGAGCGGTCAACCCGGATCGCGTCGGCACCAAGTGCGCTGCGCGCTATCAGCTTAGCGTCGAGGGTGGCGGTCGTGGGGCGGTGAGGCTCCGGCTCAACCGGCGCTCCCCTGCAACGGGCGGTGCAGTCGGCCCCGACTTCGAGGCAATCTTCGCCGCGCGAAAGCAGGAGGCGGACGAGTTTTACCAGAGAATCATCCCGGCCGACGTCTCGGCTGACGCTCGCAATGTGATGCGACAGGCTTTAGGCGGTCTTCTCTGGTCCAAACAGTTCTATCATTACGTGGTTCGCGATTGGCTGAACGGAGATCCGGGCCAGCCTCCACCTGCCGACTCCCGCCGGAATCGCCGCAACTCCGATTGGAAGCATCTCTACAATGCCGACGTGCTCTCGATGCCCGATAAGTGGGAGTACCCCTGGTACGCGTCGTGGGACCTCGCATTTCACTGCATTCCGCTTGCAATCGTGGACCCCGATTTCGCCAAGGCGCAGCTGATCCTGCTCTTGCGCGAATGGTACATGCACCCCAACGGCCAAATCCCGGCGTACGAATGGGCCTTCAACGACGTGAATCCACCGGTGCTCGCCTGGGCCGCCTGGCGAGTTTACAAAATAGACAAGAAAAGGTGTGGAGTCGGGGATCGCAAATTTCTGTCGCGAGTGTTTCACAAGCTGATGTTGAACTTCACCTGGTGGGTAAACCGAAAGGACGCCGAAGGCCGGAACATCTTTCAGGGCGGTTTTCTCGGGCTGGACAACATCGGGGTATTCGATCGCAGCGCGCCGCTGCCTTCGGGCGGGCACATCGAACAATCCGACGGGACGAGCTGGATGGCGATGTATTGCTTGAACATGCTCAGCATCGCGCTCGAGCTGGCCTGCGAGGACGACAGTTACGAGGACGTCGCCAGCAAGTTCTGGGAGCACTTCGTCACGATCGCCAATGCGATGAACACGATGGGTCTTTGGGACGAGGAGCTGGGTTTCTACTGCGACGTGCTCCATCTTCCCGACGGGAACGAGTTACCGCTCAAGGTTCGTTCGATGGTGGGCCTGATTCCGCTCTTTGCGGTCGAGAGTTTCGAGGCGGGGCGGATTGCCCGGTTCCCAGCCTTTGCTCGCCGCCTCGAATGGTTCATCGATAACCGCCCGGACATTGGGGCTGGCGTTGCCTGTATGCGAACCCCCGGGGTGAACGGGCGCAGGCTGTTTTCGATCGCGAGCCCGGAAAGACTCCGTCGGGTGCTCCAGTGGATGCTCGATGAATCGGAGTTTCTCTCCCCGTACGGCGTCCGGTCGGTCTCGCAAAAACACCGATCCGATCCGTACACCCTGCAAATGAGCGGAATGTCGTATCAAGTGAAGTACGAGCCTTCCGAATCCACCACCGGTCTATTCGGGGGCAACTCCAACTGGCGGGGTCCGATCTGGTTTCCGGTCAACTACCTGCTGATCGAGTCTCTGCAGAAGTTCCACCATTACTTAGGCGACACATTCAAGGTCGAGCTGCCCTCAGGCTCGGGGCAGTACGCGACTTTGGCCGAAGTGGCGACCGAGCTGTCGCGCAGGCTGACTCGGATCTTCCTCCGCGATCCCTCCGGGCGCCGGCCGGTCTGCGGCACCCACCCCAAGCTGCAGAATGACCCAAACTTCTCGGACCTGGTGCTCTTCTACGAGTACTTCGATGGGGATGACGGATCGGGCGTGGGCGCCAGCCATCAAACCGGTTGGACCGCGCTGGTCGCCAAATTGATCCAGCAGAGCAAGGACGGACAGACCGAAGGAGAAGGCGATGGAAACAAACGAGCCCCAGACGCTCGCACCAATCCGAGTTGACCGCGAGCGATGTGTTGACTTCGAGCGGTCATCTCATCTCGAGTGGCTGGAGACAAACGGCACCGGCGGCTTTGCGATGGGAACCGTGTCCGGCGCCAACACCCGGCGCTATCACGGCCTGCTGGTCGCCTCCCTGCGTCCTCCCGTCGAGAGACTGGTTGTCCTGGCCAAGCTGGATGAGACAGTTTCCATCGACGGAGCGAACCTGGCCCTTGGCACGAACCAGTATCCGGGCACGCTTCACCCCACCGGTTTTCGCCATCTGGTCGGATTCCGGCTCGATCCCTTCCCGATCTGGACTTTCGAAGTCAGTGGGGCGCGCCTGGAAAAGAAAGTCTTTCTCGTCCAGGGAGAACAAACCGTCGTCATTCAATACCAGTCCACTCGCACTTGCGGACTTCGAGTTCAGCCTTTCCTCGCGTTCCGCGACTATCACTCGCTCGCGAAGGCAAACGCGTCTTTCAACGCCAGCGTTCGTGAATCGCAACAGCCCGGGCTTCGCACGCTGAGCGTCCGCCCCTATCGAGGCAGGCCCGAGTTGCACCTGCGATACAGCGACGGCGGCAGGCCGTTCGAGCGAGATGGGGGGTGGCACTACAACACCGAATACCTGGAGGAACTCGATCGCGGCCTCGATTTCCGCGAGGACCTATATCGAATCGGGACGCTTCATTTGCAGCTGGCTCCCGATTCGCCCGTCTGGATCGTCGCCTCATTGGAGCCGGATCAACGCATCGACGGCGATGCGGTGAAACGACTGGAGCGGCTGGAACGGCTTCGGCGCCCCATTCCCTCCCAGGTGGACATGATGGCAAGCCGCCTGCTCTCAGCCGCCGATCAGTTCATCGTCAAACGTGCGGATGGAAACCCGACGGTGATCGCCGGATACCCGTGGTTCACCGACTGGGGAAGGGACACGATGATCGCTCTGCCAGGCTTGCTGCTGGCGCGCGGCCGACATGCCGAGGCTCGCGAAGTACTCCGGGGCTTCTTGCACCACGTCAGTCAAGGACTGATTCCGAATCGATTCCCGGATCAAGGCGAGCAACCCGAATACAACACCGCCGATGCAACGCTTTGGATGTTTCAGGCAGTGCAGTCGTATCTCCAATCCGGGGGAGATCGCGGCTTCTTGGCTGAGGAATTCTATCCTGCTGCCAGGGCCATCCTGCGTTGGCACTGGAAAGGCACGCACAATGGAATCGCGATCGATGAACGCGATGGGCTCTTGATTGCGGGTGGCGAGGGAACCCAGCTCACCTGGATGGATGCCAAAGTGGAAGGACGAGTGGTCACTCCTCGCCATGGCAAGCCGGTGGAGGTTAATGCTCTTTACTACAACGCCTTGCGCTTGATGGCTCAGTGGGCTCGCTCCCTAGAAGCCGCTCAGGACGCCGCTATCTATGA
Organism: Myxococcaceae bacterium; assembly: GCA_036781205.1. GTDB lineage: Bacteria > Myxococcota > Myxococcia > Myxococcales > Myxococcaceae > DAIQBK01. Next base: position 161,503 of record DAIQBK010000009.1, on the reverse strand, counting down.
GCTGGAAGCAGCAACGGTGAAAGACTCCTTCGAGGCTGCGTTCTGGAACGAACAGCGTCAATGTCTCTACGATGTACTGACTCCGATTGGGCCGGACGCGCGGCTGCGGCCGAATCAATTGTTGGCGGTGAGTTTGCCATTCCAGCTGCTCGCTCCGGCTCGCAGGGTCGCGGTGGTTCGCGCCGTCGAGGCGGCCCTGCTCACGCCGGTCGGTCTGCGAACGCTCGCCCGTGGGGATCCGGGGTACGTGTCGCATTACCGGGGCGGGGTGGCAGAGCGAGACGGCGCGTATCATCAGGGAGCGGTTTGGCCCTGGCTGCTCGGACCGTTCATTCGGGCATACCTTCGCGTTTTTGGAAACAACTCCGTGAACGTGGCGTACTGCCGTGCCCTGTTGCGCGGTCTCGAGAAGCATCTCGAGGAAGGATGCCTGGGAACGATCTCGGAGATCTTCGAGCCCGAGCCTCCGCATCGTGCGGTGGGCGCGCCGGCTCAGGCCTGGAGCGTGGCCGAACTGCTGCAGGTGCTGCGTGTCGACCTCGCGCCCGCTCACCTCCAGGTTGAGTCGATTTCGGCTCGTCCCGCGGCGAGAGGCACTCTCGGAGCGCTTCGGTGATCTTCTGCCAGGAGTGACGATGTCCTCTCGATTACCCGCTGACCCGTACCGGCTCATCAACATGGCGACCTGGTGCAAGTTGCTTGCGACGTTCGCGATCGCTTCTGGAGTGCTGCTCTTCTTGAGCAGCTGGGGAATCGCTTGGCTGTTCGTGGGCTGGTTGTTCGCGCACGATGCGTCGATGTATCAGTGGGCCACCCAGCTCGCGGACGTCGCCTGGGCCCATCCGATGGTCTTTTCAGGCCTGCTGCTTGCCCACTACGTCGGGCTTGCAGTCATCTTGTTTGTCTCGCAGCTCCTCTTTCGCAAGACGACGATGCGCCGGCGGGTGCGAAAGGTTCTCGGCCTTTTCTCAATTGGCTTGGCAGTGCTGGACGTCGGAACTTGGCTGCTCGTCCCGGTGAGCTCGCTGGCGCGACGCTTTCTTGCGCCGCTGAGCATCGCGGAAGGGATCCTCCTGGTGTGGATGCTGGTTTTGCCGTTAAAACAGATGTGGCTCTACCATCGCTGGCGCGGCAGCGGGCGGAAAGTGAAGGTGGTGATCGTTGGAGGCGGCTTCGGCGGGCTGTACGCAGCAGTCGCGTTGGACAAGGCGCTCGGCCATCACCGGGACTTTGAGCTCACCGTTGTAGACAAAAACAATTATTTCCTCTTTCCTCCGTTGCTGCCCAGCGTGTCGGTGGGGGCGATTGAAACCCGGCAGGTCACCTATCCCTTCCGACGCATTTTCGAGACCACCAACATCCGCTTTCGCAACGCCTTGGTGGAGAGCATCGATCCGGCTTCCAACACCATCACCGCCAGGTTTGAAACAGATGAAATGGGATCTGAGTCTTGTTTGCCCGCCCAGCTCTCCTACGACTACCTGATCCTTGCTCCGGGGTCGACGACCAACACCTTCCGTACACCTGGAGTGGACCGATTTGCGTTCTTTATGCGCGAGCTGGGGGACGCGGTGGCGGTTCGAAATCACGTGATCGATTGTTTCGAGCGGGCGGCGGCCTCCACCTCGGCCGCTCTGCAGGAAGAGCTGCTCCGTTTCGTGATTATCGGCGGTGGTCCTACTGGGGTCGAGGTCGCGACGGAGATGCACGACCTGATCGAGCACGTGCTGCTGGCGCGGTACCCGGAGATCGATCCCACTCGACCGGAGGTGTGGATCGTTCAATCGGGTAACCAACTCCTCCCTGGCTGGCACACCCGGGTGGTGGACATCGCGTCGAGGCAAATTGGGCGCCTCAAGATCAAGATCGTGCTCGACAATCGAGCGGTGGAGGTCGGCCCACGCCACGTCGTCTTGAAGACCGGTGAGCGGGTTGCAACGCGTACCTGCGTGTGGTGCGCCGGGGTGAAATCCTCTGAGCTCCTCGCGCGAAGCGGCCTGCCACTCGACGCGTCGGGCCGGATCCGGATCAAGTCGGATCTGCGCGTGGAGGGCTTGGACCGTGTCTTCGTTTTGGGTGACGCGGCGTTTCTGATCGACGAAAAGACTGGACGGCCGCTCCCACCCCTAGGGCAGGTGGCATTCCAGCAGGGTTCCCAAGCGGCGCGCAACCTGGTTCGTCTGCTTTCTGGGAAGCCCACCAGGTCTTTTAGATATTTCAACTTCGGATCCCTCGTCTCGGTGGGGGAGCACTTCGCTGCCGTGCATCTGCTCGGCGTAAAGCTGTCTGGATTTTTGGCCTGGCTCGTCTGGCGAACGCTTTACCTGGTCAAGCTCGTAGGCTTCAGCAACAAGATTCGGGTGGTGCTCGACTGGAGTCTGGATTTGCTGATCGAACGTTCGATTTCTCAAATCCAGACGCGTTCGCCGGAAGTAGTCGAGGGCCCTTTGTCAAACGGGGCTACCGAACCGGTGGCGGCGATTCAATCTGTTTTGGCCATGGAAAATTCTCTGACGGCGAGGTCGGAGCCAGCTCATGGAAACGAGTGAGGTCGACCAAGAGGTCTCCCTCTGGTGTCTCGCTCAGAATGTCGGCCAGCCGCGCACCCCACACGATCCGAGTATGTTCGTAGGTCCAGCGAGCGTTGACTGACTGGAGCGACGTGTCATCGATTCCCGAGACGGCTACCAAGATCTCCGCGTCGACGCGAGCCAGGGATTCCGGCGTTTGCCTATGAAGTGGGCTGCGCTCATCGAGGCGATGGAGAATGGTCCACGAACGGGCAAGCGCCGGCAGACGATCACGCATGAGCGCCAGATCGGTGGTGCGATAGGACACCTCCCCTTCGGGGGACCGATTCGTAGTCATCAGCATCAATCGCATTCGCGCGTCGTAGATTTGGCTGCTGCGATCGTTTCCCAGCCGGATCATCAGAGTCGGTATGCCATCCATCGGACCGATCGCCGCGTAGCGGCCGAAGACCACTCGTGGGCGGGTCAGCGAAAATCGAACAAATACCAGTCCGGTCGCGAGCGCGGTAATCAGCAGCCCCACAATGGATTCGAGGACAACGATGTTGTTGGCTCCGGTTGAGACCGGGAACATGGATCCGTAGCCGATCGTCCCGATCGTTTGGACGCTGAAATAGAACGCATCCAGAAATGAGCCGCGACGCGCATTCGCGACTCCGCCGACAACCATGTAGAGCAGGGCGAAAATCGCATTAAGCAAGAGGAAGACCAACACAATCACAGCGATTACTCGCCACCACGACATGCGGAGCAGAGCGTGATACGCGTCGCGCAGCCCAGGCCTCCGCGCCCCGATGACCCGAATCGTATAGGAGACCTCGCCAGGTGGTCGAAATGATTCGGTAGGCATTGCTCAGTTGGCTGCGGTAGTTAGTACTGCCTGTTCGGCTTGTCCAACTGCTACGCTGGGCTCTTTGCTGGCGGCGCTTGTACTGGCAGAGTAGGTCCATGCATCCAGAGGCTCGCGCGATCGTGGAGGCGCTCGGACTTAAACCCCACCCGGAGGGGGGCTTCTACCGCGAGACGTTCCGGGCTTCGGCCCAGGTTCAATCTCCGCTGCACGGTGGGGCGCGCAATGCCTCAACGGCGATCTATTTCCTATTGCCCGCCGGCACCTTTTCGGCTCTCCACCGAATTCTCGGCTCGGACGAAGTGTGGCACTTCTATGCTGGAGATCCACTCGAGCTTTACCTACTTGAGACTGCAGCCGCTCGCTCGATCCGACTGGGCCCGCACTTGGCCAGCGGCGATGTTCCTCAAGCGGTGGTGCCGGCGGGTGTGTTGCAGGCAGCCACGCCGCTGGGCCCGCGATACTCGCTCTGCGGTTGCACGGTTGCGCCAGGCTTCGACTTCGCGGACTTTGATCTGCCGACGCGCGACGATCTACTTCGGCTGTTCCCAGCTCATCGCATGCTGATCGAACGGTTTACCCGTAAGTAACGAAGTCCATCCAGCCATCGTTCGAGAGCCCGATGCCGCTCGAGCGTCGCATATTGCACCTTCGTCCCGCCTCCCGGCAGTACCCAGCCGGCCGGGTGCTCTTCGATGTCGGCGATCGCGACTTCAAGTTGGACGCCTGATTCGCTTCCGTCGAACTGGAAGGACTTCCGTGACCGTTGGCACTCTCTTCACGCGATCCGACTGGTGTTGTCCGTGGTCGCCTTCAGCGCAGTCATCGGGGTATCACTCGTATGAAAAGTGATCGGCGCAGTTCGCGCCGGTTCGCCAGAAGCCACCCACGATGGAAATCATTTTCATTGCCTTGCAAGTCTTCATCTTGGTGTTTCTGCTGCTGCAGGATTGGGTACCGCTTGGCCGCCTCAACGACATTGCCGGAGTGAGAAGTCAGAATACTCCCGGCCAGCTCGCGCTTGCGACGCTGATAAATGGTAGTGCTATCGCAATCACACTCTTCCTGAGCGTTAGGTTTTATCAAGTTCCCTACCCAGCGTGGGTAAAGGTCGCGTTGGTCGCTATTCTGGGTACGCTGTTCGTTGGTGAGCTACGGGCGTTGGTGGATACCGTATTTTTTTGGCACCGATCCCAAGCGACGGGCTCGCTATGCTGCAATGTTTGGCAAGACGCACGCTTTTCTTCCCGAGCGTCACGGAATTAGGCCAAACACAGCCCATGTGGCCTTGCACGTGGCAACGCTGCTGGCACTGGTGCTGGCACTTAGGCTTTGTTTCGTCAGGTAAGTCTTGGTCCGGGAGCAAATGCTGGGTATGAGCGGCGCTAGGGTAGGGCAAGGCGCGGGAGGACGAACTACGATGATGCTGCCGCACATACTTCTGTTAGCCGTTGTGTCGCTCCCTGCCAGTGCAGCGGGGCCGTCCAAGATCGAAATTCCCAGTCGCTCTTCGACCTCGTTGTTTGAGGGCCGGCAAGGGAAGCAGAAGACCGAAATCCAATTCGAACCATCCACGGGAATCGTCACCATGAAGCTGCTGGTGCAGGACCCTCAGGGTTATTTCATCCCCAACATCCGCCGAGACAACTTTGTCGTCTACGAAAATGGGGTTCGCCAAACCAATTTGAACGTCGAGATCGACCGCGCGGCTGCTTCATTGGCATTGCTGGTTGAAATCGGTGGCCGATTTCAGCGGGCGAACAAAATCCTGGGTGTCGAAGTCGAAAACGCGTGTAGTCAGCTGCTGGCTGAATTGGGGAAAGAGGACAAGTTAGCGATATTCAAGTACGGGGACACGGTGGTGCAGCTGGCTGATTTTTCGCAGCCACGCGAAACGCTGAACCATGCCATCACTTTGCTTGGGACGCCATCCGACCAAGCGAACCTTTACGATGCCCTCATCTTTACGCTGGAGCGCATCCGCTCGATCGTGGGCCGGAAGAGCATTATCCTGATTTCCTCTGGAATCGATACATTTAGCAAGTCCAAATATGAGGACGTGCTCGAGTCGGTAACAAAATCTGACACGCCCATTTATATTATTGGTCTCGCTCGAATCATCCAAAACACCCCAAACCCCTCCGAAAGCGCTGTCCCGTCTGTCAGAATTCACTGGAAGCGAGTCAATCACGATCTAAGTGAGATCGCGAAACGCTCTGGCGGTCGACTGTATTTACCGGAAAATACAAGCCACCTCTCGGTCCTTTATGATGACATTCTGGAAAACCTCAAGGTGCGGTACGTAATCAAGTATAAGTCTTCCAGCAGCGATGACCTGAGTTTACCCCGCAAGGTGCGCGTGGCGTTGGCCGACCCAAGGACTGGGAAGCCCTTGGAAATCGTGGACTCCAAGGGCAAGACGATTCGCGCCAAGGTCATCGCCGAACAGACATTTACGCCGAGCGCGTCAGTCCAGCGACGAACCAGCGTTGAAGGTGAGCGTTGATGACACGATGCTTTCGACCACCGTCGCCAGCGAGAGGCGGGAGTCGAAGTCGCAGATCCGCCCGACCGGCGGGCAGCCTGGAGGCGGAATGCACAGCGCTTCGAGCCGCTCCAGGTTGGTCGCTATGAGCAGCGTGCCGTGGACCAGCGTGGCTTGGCGCAGCGCGCGCGCCGCAAGTCCCGATACCTTCCGCCCCACGACATCGATCCGATTGGGCGCGCCGAACGACGCGTCGATGCCGAGGCGTCGCAGTGCCTCGATCACCCAAGCGGCGCATTCGCGAAACAGCTTCGAAAAGGCCACGAACCCGCCGGCGCGCCTAAGATAGAAACTCCAATTAAGGTTGCCGCGGTCCTGGTAGACACAGCCTCCACCCGTCAGGCGCGTGTACACAGGGATCTCAAGCTCGCGGGCGCACTGCTCGCGGTACCAGCCCGTGAGCCGGCTTCGATGCGGACCACGCACCAAACATTCGTCGTTGACCCACAGCCGTAGCGTCTCCGGACGCAAGCCCGCGTCGACCTCCCGCAGCAGTTGCCACTCGAGAGCGAGATTCGCGTCCGGGTTGGTGCAATCGGTGAGAAGGATCTCGAACGGCCCGTCGCTACCCTCCACTTTTCTCGATGCCCCACTCGTCGACGATCGGTTTGTACTTCTCTGCCGCAGCCGCCCCCGGTGTAAGCAGTTGCAGCTCGGCGCTGAGCTTTTCCGGTTTGAGGAGCACCACCCAATTGGCATAGGCGTCGCCGTTGACGAGCGCGGGCTTCTTCGCGACCTCCCCGTTTACCGCCGAAACCGTCCCCGAAACGGGTGACCGCATCGGCCCCATGAATTTCGCACTCTCGATGGTCGCGAGGATTCCGCCGCGCTCGACCCGCGTGCCGGCTTTCTTGATCCCCATGTGAATGATCTCGCCCGCGTACGCCTGGGCCGGATCGGTGGCTCCGACCGCGACCAGATCCCCTTCGACGCGGAGCCAGACGTGATAGCCGAGATCGTAATGGAGATCCTCGGGGACGCGAAAACCTCGGTAGTCAGACATTGAAGCCTCCTAGAAATAGAGGACCGCGATCTCGGGATCCGCAGCCATCTCGAGCAGGGTGGCCGCACCGGCGAATTCCATCCCTTCGGGGAGGCCTTGCTCCTCGATTTTCCAGATCACCTTCGCCGACACGCTGCAGCAGAGGAACCTCACCCCGTTTTTGCGGCCGAGATCGATGACTTTGGTCAAGGGCTCGCCGTCGGCGGTGGTGCGGATTGTCTCGGCCACACCCGGCTTGAGAAGCGACGGCGCCTCGGCGAGGAAGAACATGGAGGTCTCGAAACCCATCGCGGCCGCCGCCGCCGCGTAATAGAAGGGCGTGAACGCCTTTTTCGGCGCATCGGCTCCGCTGCTCATCACCACGAGGAACTTCTTCCGCATCTCGGATTCGGCCATCGGGTTTCCTTTCAGGCGTTGACGTTCTCGCTGAAACGCGCGAGGTATTCGTCAGCCTCGGCGCTCTCCTCGATCGCGTGAAAGAGCCGCAGCTCGAGCTTGCAACCCACGCCTTGCTTTTCGCTCGCGGCGATCCACAGCTCCATTCCCTCGCCGACGGCGACCGACGCAACCGCGTTGAACACCGGCGCTCCGTTTGCTTCCTCGATGGCTTCTCGGTGGCTGAGCCCCTGATCGTCGAGGAGCCTTTGCAAGCGAGCGGCGAGCGCCGGCACCTCGAGTCCCTCGAAATGCATCACCACCCCCACGTGCGGCCGACCGCGCAGCCATTCTTCGATGGTGCTTGCGAAGCTCATGACCGCCGCTCGGTGGTGAGCGCGCGGTAGAGCACCCAGGTCGGCCGCCAGACAGCGTGGATGAATTTTGTCCAGGGGGCGGCGGCGAGGATGAGCGCGATGAACATCAAGTGGACGATGTAGAACCAGGCCGTCGCTCGTGATGCGCCGGCGTCCGCAAACCATTGCACCGCGAAACCGCTCGCGCCGGTCCCCCACAGCGACAGAAGGAAGGTCCAGTCGGAGCGCTTGCTCGACACGCGAACGTGCTCGAGCAAGGCACGCCGCGCGAGTGCGAGCGTGAGGCCGCTCATGAACGCGACGCCGGTCAGATTGCCGAGCAGGCGCACGGGATGGAGCAGCGGCAGCGGACCGGCCGCAGGATTTACTAGCGCGTCGAGCACGGTGGTAACGAAGAGCCCGCCGAAGCCCCACATGACGAGCTGGTGCGAAGCCCATTGCTGCAGGTCCTCGCATTCACTCATGCCCCCGCTCAGGGCGATCTCCTTTGCGGCCGTGCCGAATGCCTTCGCAGCCGCTTGCCGTCCGATCGACACCGAAGCGTCGAGCGTCTCCCGCACCAGAATCGGCGCGCTTCGTCTCCACGCTCGCACGACAACGCCAACCACCAAAATCCCGAGCGCGCCGAAGCCCAGCAGTTCCACCACGTCTTTGGAGACGATCGTCCGCCGATCGATCGACGCAACCTGATCATTCACATGGAACCGGTACAAAGCGATCCAAGACGCGACCAGCACGACGGCAACCGCCGCCGCGGCGCCCCACGAGAGCATCTGATACGCGCGCCCCTGTCTCATCGGGCTTTCCGCACCGCGGTGCCGATCGCTGCCATCACCCCCGCCGGGTCGACTTCTCGCGGACACGTCTCGGTGCAGCGCCCGCAGCTCGCGCAAAGGTAGACATACTGGCGGACTCTTTCTAGCTCGGCCTGGTATCCCATCCGGACCACGTGGATGAAATAGCGCGGGTTGAATTCCGGGTGTTCTTCTGCCGTTGGGCAGGCCGCCGTGCAGTTGCCGCATTGGAAGCAGCGATGGATGAACTTGCCGCCCGCCTCGCGCTGCACGTCGCGCATCAGCGTGTGATCAAACGACGTAATCGTTCTCGGCTCGATCAGCAGACCCCAGCGACCCGAGACGTCCATCCCTCCGGCGTCGAGCTTCTTCGGTTCGTTGATTCGGCGGTCGTCGACATATTGCCGCTCGACGATGAAGCGGCCTTTCTCCTCGGGCTTTTGCTTTGCGTCCGCCACCGACTCAGCCCGCTGCCGCTTGGAGTGCCGGCTTTCGAACGAATTTCGCCGCCTGCATCGCCGCGGCCGAGCCGGCGAGAATCGCTTCCTCGACCGACATCGGTGCGACGCACGCACCGGCGAGAAAGATGCCCGCCTTGCCGGAGTCGTAGTGCACGTTGGGATGTCGCGGTTGCAAGAAGCCGAACGTGTTGCAGGTGAGGTCGAGGGCTTTCGCCGCCTGCGCCGTGCCTTCGCCGGGCGTGATCCCGACCGCGAGCACCACCATGTCCATCAGGACCTCGAAGGGTCCGCGCACCAGCGTGTCTTCACCCTTGACCAGAAGCTGTTTTCCAGTGTCGTAAATTTGCGAGACGCGCCCACGGATGAAGTTGATTCCGTGCTCTTCCATGCTGCTCCAGTAGAGTTGCTCCCACAGCCCGAACGTCCGGACGTCGATGTAGATGTTGTAGATCTCAACATCCTTGAGCAGCTGCTTGAGCTCGATGCCCTGCTTGATGCTCACCCCGCAACACACCGTGCAGCACCAGGGGTTGGTCGCACGGTCGCGCGATCCGACGCAGAAGACAAACGCGATCCGCTCTGGCTTGCGACCGTCTTTGCAAACCACCCGCCCGTCCTTGAGCATTCCCTCGAGCTCGTGAATTCCGATTACATTGGCGGCGCGGCCGTACTCGTAGCGGGGATCGCGGCTCGCGTCGAAGTGTTCAAAGCCGGTGGCGGTGATGATTGCCCCGACTCCAAGCTCCTGCGCACCCCCGCCGCTCTCGCCCAGCGCGATCCGAAAATTTCCAGCCGGGCCTGAGACGCGCTCGACGACCGAGTTGCGGTGTACTTTCACCAGCGGATGGGATTCGACCTCGGAAATCATCGGTCCCATCACTTCCTCGGTCGGCCTCAGCTCTGGAGCGAGCGTCTTGTACTTCCAGCGAATCGGCGCTCCGCCCAGCTCGCCGCGCCTTTCGACCAGGACGACGGGGATCCCGAGAGCGGCGAGATCGGCGGCCGCGCGCAAGCCCGCGGGTCCGCCGCCGATCACCAGGACACGCCCGGAGTCGCTCATGCGTGGGTTCTCGGCGGGGAGCGGATGAAGTTCGGCTTCATCCCGCGTTTCACGTTCTCAACGTACTCGCGATACTCGTTCCACGCTTTCTCGGCGTCGATGCCCATCTTTTGGAGCAGCGGCCGCCAGTCCGCGACGTGCCAGTGGACCTGGCAGACGATGAAGGGATGAGCTCCCATCGCGAGCGCGGCGAACTGCGCGTCGGAGAGAACCGGGACCGTCTCCTTGTAGCCGTGCGCGAGTGGGACCACCTGACTCTTGTCCAGCGTCGTCACGCAACCGGTGTCGTGGGTGAGCAAGACGTCTGCTTGGGTCTCACGCACGATCGGCTGAATCTTTCGGAAGTATGCGAAGGACCGGCTCATCTCGCGCTCGGTGAGTATGTGCCTAAAGCCAAATCCGCAGCAGTCGTACCAGTTGCTGTAGTCGGCGATCTGCGCCCCGAGCGCGAGCGCCACGCTGGTAATCGGCGCCGGCCGGAGGCCGTCCAAAATCGCGTCGTCGTAAGTAAAGTCCTCGGACATCATCTTGTAGCAGTGGCAGGCGGAGTGGACGACGACCTTGATCTTCGAGAGATCGAGCTTGCGCCGCTCGGCGAGCCGATCGCGGATGACGTGCAACCACTCGCTGTAATGGACCAGCTCCTCGGGGATGACGATGTCGCGGCCGATCTTCTGGAGAATCGTGCGCACCCGCTCGCGCAGCTCGTCATTCATCACCAGCAGATACCGGACTTCTTTGTAGTCGCCGTAGCTGGTGCCGCAGTGGATCAGTGGGTAAGCATCCTTCTGCCAGGCGACGTGCATGTTGCGCACGAAGACCGCCGAGAGTGCGACCGGGTTGGAGGTGCCCGAGCCGTAATAGTTCCAGGCGGTGCACGAGGTTTGGTTGGTGTCGTCGACGAAGGGGACCCCCAGCTCGGCCATGATCCAGTAGAGCGCGGTGACGTAACCGGGGATGTGCCCGCACTGACCGCACGACTTGTGCTGCCACAGGTCGACGGTGGGGATGCGCTTCTCCCGCCGGCTGAGCGTGCGGACCGTCGTCGGTTGATAGGTGTCTTTGACGTGGTGCAGGCAGAGCTCGCCGCGCTTTTCCAGCTCTCTCATCCGCTCGAGCATCCGCAGGTACTCCTCGGTCGTTCCGGCAGTGAGGCGGGCGTTGCTCGCAAATTTTGCGCGGTCGAATAGGCCGCTGGCGCTTGGCTCAGTCATGGTCGTCCTTTCTGGCCATCGCTTCCGCCGCGGCCTCTTCGACCACGTCACCGACGTCTTTGGCAGAGCTCTTCAGCATGTCGATCACCCCAGATTCCTTCTCGATCGTGAGCAGCTCGTCGATGGTCTTGGGATCGACGTTCCAGCTTTTGTCGGTGACGCCGGCGAGCGTTTCGACCGGAACCGCGTCGCGGTATTCCTTGAGGTGGCTGGCCAGCTCGGCCTTGTGCGGCCCCCAATCACGGAAGAGGGCAACGCTCGAGTGCATGTCGGGAGTAATCTGTGTGCCGGTGGTGGCGAGCTTGTAGAGGATCCGGCTGTACGGCTCGAGCGTCTTCTTGGTGGACTCGAGGCCGTGTCGCACCGCCGCCTCCTTGATGATCGCCACCAGGCCGCCGGGGTTGTTCTGCGCCGGGCAAACGTCCCAGCACGCGTAGCACTGGAAACAGGCCCAGATGTATTGATCGACCATCTGGTAGAGCAGCTCGGGTTCGTCGCGCGAGTGCATCACTTTCTGCACCACGATCCGCGGGCCAAAATCGGCGAAACGGAACGCCGGACAGACCGCGGTGCAATTTCCGCAGTTGATGCACGCACGGTAGTAGTCGTGGAATGCAGCGTGGCTCTGCACGTCGTCGCGAATCGAGCGCATTACCTCCGGGTCAGCTTTGCGCGCGTTCTCGACCTCCCACTGAAGGCCGGGCAGCCCTCCGTAGAGCCACCCCTGCTGATTGAGGCGGCCGAGCCGGGTCCGGGCCTTTTCCGCCCTGGTCAAGAACGCGCGCATGTTCAGATGAAGATCGTAACTGCATTATCCGATGCCCAACCGAGGAAGGCCGAGGCGCCGACGATGTCCACGCCCTCGATCAGGTCCGTCTCTTTCAGGCCCATCAGCCCCATCGTTGGCGAGCAGGCATGCATTCGTACCCCCATTTCCTTCGCCTGTTGCATCATCTCGGGGATCGTCGGCCAGTACTTCTTGATCTTCCGCTTCATCATCGCGGTGGCCATCGCGGTGGCACCGGGAAGCACCGCCAGGAGATTGGGCATGCCCATTGCGGGATTCCCGACCGGCGACAGTTTGGTCTTCTTGGCGGTTCGTTTGTCGAGCAGCTTCATCCCCCAGAAAGTGAAGTAGAGGTCGACCTCCATTCCGCTGGCCGCGCCGGTGTTCGCCAGGATGAACGCAGGGTAGGCCTCGTCGAGCGTGGCCTTGGTAAGGACGATTACCAGCCGCTTCGCGATTGGCGCAGGTGACGGCGCTTCGACCTCGGCTGGAGCCTCGCTCGTCAGGGGGGCCGGCCGGATTGCGACTTCTCCCATAGAACTCACCTCGATCGCTGAATCATGAAACGGAACACTTTCGGCGGGCCGGCATCTTCGCTGGTCGAGAGCAACTTGTGGCCGGTCATCTTCGACCAGGCTGCGAAGTCCGGCTTGGACGCGGGGTCAGTCGCTAAAATCTCGAGGACCTCGCCAACGCTCAGCTCCTTGATCGCTTTGCTCGCCTTGACGACGGGCATCGGACAGAGATCGCCCTTGGTATCGAGCGTCTTAGCCGCGGCCTCGGGCATCGCTAGCCTCCTATCTCAGCGCCTGCGCGCGCCGCTGACGCGGCGGAGCAGGACGGTCGTTTCGTTCTGAAGCTCTGCGAGGTGTTGGGTGAGCACCTGAGTGACGGCCTCGCACGCGGTTTCGATTTCGGGATGCGTCAGCTGGTAGAAGACGCGAGCTGCGTCCCGGCGAGCGGTGACAATGCGGGCGCGCCGGAGCACGGCCAGATGTTGTGACAGCTTGGTCTTGCTGACCCCCATCCGCTTAAGCAAATCCCCGAAAGACATCTCCTCCGACCCGAGGAGATGGACGATCTCGAGCCGAACCGGGTGTGCCAACCCCCGGCAGATCTCCGCTTGGAGAACGAAGATCCGCCGATGAGTGTCCGCATTGACCATGGGTTGGTGTTGTCAGTCGATAGTGTTTCGAAAATCTGCAACATCGAACCATCAAAAGTCAACACCACGCCGCGACCGCTCAACGTCGAGCCAGCCGCTTCGCCTCGTTTACTTGGGCTGTTGGGTGATGCGCAGATACGGCTTGGGCGACTTCCAACCTTGAGGGAATTGCTTCTTCGCCTCTTCGTCGCTCACCGAACCGGCGATGATCACGTCCTGTCCCTGCTTCCAATTCACGGGGGTCGCCACCCTGTGTTTCGCGGTGAGCTGGATCGAATCGAGCAGGCGCAGCACCTCGTCGAAGTTACGGCCGCTGGTCATTGGATACATCAACGTCGCCTTGATCTTCTTGTCAGGCCCAATGATGAACACCGCCCGCACGGTGGCGTTGTCCGCGGGCGTGCGCGACTTCGCGTCACCGGAAACCGTCGCCGGAAGCATGTCGTATAGCTTGGCAACCGTGAAGTCCCCGTCACCAATCATCGGGTAGTTCGGCGCGGTACCCTGGGTCTCCTCGATGTCCTTCGACCACTTCTTGTGGTCCTCCACCGAGTCCACGCTCAAGCCGATGATCTTGGTGTTTCGCTTGTCGAACTCAGGTTTCATGCGCGCCATGTAGCCGAGCTCGGTGGTACAAACGGGGGTGAAGTCCTTGGGATGGGAGAAGAGAATCGCCCATTGATTGCCGATCCACTGGTGGAAGTCGATCGGACCTTGGGTGGTCTGGGCAGTGAAGTTGGGGGCCTCGTCGCCGATACGCAAAGCCATTGAAATACCTCCTCTACAAGTGGGGCGAAGACCTTAACGCCAGCGCGCCCGGCGCGCCAGAGGACTCCGACTTTGATTGCGAGCCAAACCAGCAGACCCCGACGCCTCGTCACCTGTTTGTCGGCGTGCTTATCACCTACGGTCAAGAAACCAACAGCAGCGGTGTGCTGAGTCCCCTCGAGGCTTGCCAACTCCTGGGACCTGGATAACTGTCCGCGTTGCCTCAAAATAGGAGCACGAACCTTGCCACGCCGAGATCCCGACGAGCTGCTCAGCCTGGCCGATGCGGCGAAGCTGCTGAAGCTTTCCCTCGATAGAGTCCAGGCGATCACCGACCGCGGTGCTCTGGTGTTTCTGCGTACACCGGGCGGCTGCTGTCGGTATAGACGGGGTGACCTTGAGCGCATCGCTGCAAAATGGGTCCGGAAGGGGAGGCAGCGAACAACGATCAAGGGCACCCAATAGGCTCGGACTCACGGCTTGTGCAAAACGACCGCGACGCCGCGCGCTGCCAATTCCCCTTCGATATCACCGACCAAGAAGCGTTGAGCGTCCTCCTGATGCCGCAATCTTGCATCCATGTGACACAGGGTGAGCCCACGTACAAACAGCTGAGCCTGATCCCCTGAACAGAGTTCCGCAATCGGCCGCATCTCCTTCGAAATCCACGCCAGCTCTCCCGTGAACCGCATTTTCCGAACCGACTCGTGTATCTGCTCTGCATCGTCGAGGAAGTGGAGATGGTCGGCTCGGCGCAAAATGACCATTTGTTTTGTCGCTGGCGTCCTTTCAAACAGCTCGTACATCCCAGCGAGTGGAAGCGAAATATCCTGCTCGGCGACCAGATAGAGTGCGGGAACGTCGCGATCCCAGTTGAAAGTCAGTCGTACCGGAAGGATTCCAGGCTTTGCCTCGGAGCTTCCGGCTGGGGCGAGGGCCACCACCGCTCGGATTCGCCGGTCAGTCTCAGTTGCCGCGAGCGCGGTCCAACCTCCGAAGCTGTGTCCCACGATTCCAATCCGAGTGGGATCAACCTGAAGTTCCGGGCCGCAGGCTGCAGGATTGAGCAGATGATCGAGGAGAAAGCGTGCGTCGGGCACACGGTTCGCGATCCAAGCCTCTGTTCGGGCAGCCTTTTGCTCCTCGGACTCATCATCCCTACGCGCCAGATCCGCGCTGATGACCTCGGAATGATCCAAGGCCGCGACCAAATACCCGTGGCTGCTCAGGTGCGTGCAGAGAAACGTCGAACTCCGCCGATTTTGCCCACTCGCATGCGAGAAGATGACCAACGGGTAGGTTCCAGGCTCGGCCGCCGCATTGCGCACCGCGAAATGGCTTCGCGCTTTGTTGAGCAACGGAACAGCGAAGACGTCCTGGGTTTCTGGCGACAAATCTTGGCTCGCATGCCGGGCGTCCGCGGGGTACCAGAGTTCATACGTAAAAAGTCGGTCGCGCGCTGTATCGAATGCTTCAAGGGTGCGCACACCGGCAGGAAATCGACCCCGTATGAATGGATCGTACGCGTCTCGCACCGGACGCGATTAACGCATGCCCGCTGGATACGCCAGTTGCGGGTGCGTGCAACCCGTTTAGGGCGGAGGAACCAACATTCGGGCGAGGCCACCGGTGCGCTCGAAGTAGTGCTGGACAATCCGAGCGCCAGCGGTGCTGGCTTCGCCCTTTTTCGCCAGCATCACGACCGAGCCGCCGAATCCACCTCCGGTCAATCGCGCACCCAGAACCCCAAGCTCGCGGCAGCCAAGCTCGACCAGCAGATCAATCTCCGGCGTCGAGACTTCGAAATCATCTCGCATCGACGCGTGGGAAGCGCGCAGCAGGGGGCCAAGTGCATCGACATCACCGGTCTGGAAGGCTTTGACCATCGCCAAGACACGCTGATCCTCGGCGAAAACGTGGCGCGCGCGCCGATTCAGAGGCCGGGGAAGCCCCGCCACTTGGACCAGGTGATCCGAGGTGAGATCTCGAAGTTGATTGATTCCAAGCAGCTGAGCGGCCCGCTCGCATTCCGAGCGCCGGATTCGGTAATCGCCAGTCGCGTGCTGATGCGCGAGCCCGGAGCTGATCACCAGCGGCTCTACTCTGTCTGGAAAGGGTACGCGAACGTACTCGAGCGTACGAGTGTCGATGAACAGACCCTGGCCGCTCTCACCGAGACTGCAAACCATCGGATCCATCACGCCCACCGGGGCTCCGACGAACTCGGTCTCAACTCGCTGGCCGATCAAGGCAAGCTCGACGTCACCATCCGGATGCCCAAAGGCCACGCGCAGGGCGCGTAGGACTGCAACGACCAATGCTGCGCTTGAGGCCAATCCGCTTCCCAGGGGAATCTCAGACTTGATGCTCAAGTCGAAACCCGAGCAGCGATGTGCTTCCCCGCGGAGCAGCGCTGTGGCGCCTTGCACATAGTCCAGCCATCCGCGTCCGGGTTGCTCCCCGCCAAGCTGATACTCGAGCAAATTCTCAGAGCCGACGCTGTCGCTCACGACACGGACCCGGTGGTCATCGCGTGGCCCGATCAAGACGCTGGTGCATTGTGGGATAGCGCTCGGGAAGACAAACCCGCCGTTGTAGTCGGTATGATCCCCGATCAGGTTCACGCGGCCGGGCGCGCTCGCGGATATCGCCGGTGCACGCCCAAAAACCTGCTCGAACCTAATCCGGTGTTCCGAATCCACGAGCGCAGCTTTCTGGGAACGAAAAGTAAGCGGGTTAAATGGGCCTTGGCCGCCAGGCTGAATTGCCACCAACCTAATCCTTCCTGTGTTCTGTGTCAGGTCGGGCTCAGCCTTTCCAGCAGGTTGACAGATCCATCCGTCGCGTCCACCTTCTCTTCCGACCGTTGGAGGGAGGTACGGGGGTGTGAGGGGGCAGGACGAACGGTGGCGATCCGAGGCGAAGTTCTTTGATCGATTTGCGGCCGAGGCAGCAACAACGCTCAGTCCGCTCCCTCACGTGACGCTTCAACGCTATGCGGCTGGATCTCCGCGGAGGCGATTCAACAAGGAATTTCGGTTTCGTCTGGTTCAGGACCTGAAGGGCAAACAGGTTTTGGATCTCGGCTGTGGTGATGGAACCAACTCCGTGCTGCTGGCTCAGCGTGGGGCCTCGGTGATCGGAGTCGACCTCTCGCAAAAGTCGATCGCGCTCGCCAACGAACGGGCGAAGATCAACCGGGTCGAAGCCCAGACTTCCTTCCATTGTTCCCCGATCGAGCTGTTCGAGCTTCCCGAAAGCTGTATCGACGTGATCTGGGGCGACGGGATCTTGCACCACGTCCTCCCGCAGCTGGAACTGGTATTGGCGAAGATGCTCTTCTGGGCCAAGCCTAACGCGCTCGTGATTTTCTCGGAGCCGATTTGTTTGAATCAAACTCTGCGTCGCTTGCGAAGAAAAGTTCCAATTCACACCGACGCCACACCCAATGAACGGCCGCTCAACCGGTGGGAGCTGGATCTCATTCGCCGCTACCTCCCTGAACTGAAAGTGCGTCACTTTCAGTTCCTGGGGTTCTTCGACCGATTCCTGCTCCTACAAAACAACTACGAGTCAGCGCCGGCTCACCGCAAGTCGATGTCCAACTTTCTGCATTGGATTGATTATGTACTGCTGTCGACGCCGGGCGTTCGCCGATTGGGCTCGATGGTGGTGCTACACGGCACCGTGAGTAAAAGACGAGATCCCGTTCTGTTGGCGACAGGAACCGGCTGAACGCTTCGAAAACCACGGCGGAGCGCAGCACGAACCGTGGTACGAGTGAACCTCACCGGGAAGCAGGGCGGTTGATGCGCGATGTCTGTCAGCGCCGAGGCACGGGATTACTCGTCCTCGGCTGGATTATCGGCGCGTGCGGGACCTCCGGACCGGACGAGTTCGAGTCGGACGCGTCCGCTTGTCCTGATCAACCGCTCGCCCAACTCGGCTCAAAGCCCTACTTCGTGGCACTGAATTCCTTTTATCTGCAGGAAGAAGCCGCCAGAGCAATTCGCCGTGGGGACTTCGCAAGCCCGATCATCGAGGAAGTCTTCGCCAAGGCACTGGCCCTGGGAGTATCGGTTGTCCGCACCTGGGGTTTCAATGATGCACCCGAAAAGGCCTGGGATTCGGCGATCCAAATCGGGCCGCTGCAGTACGACGAGATCGCGCTGCGCGGATTGGATTTGGTTCTCGCCCGAGCGTCGGCTCGTGGCATTCAACTGATCTTGCCCCTCGGCAATTACTGGAACGATTACGGCGGAGCACGACAATATGTTGCTTGGGCGGGATTACCCGGTCCAATCGAAGGCGACCCGCGCTTTTTTACTGAGCGGGCGGTGATCGACCACTACAAACAACATCTTCGCGGTCTGTTGAATCGCATCAACACGATGGACGGCCTGCGTTATGGAGATCATCCAGCAGTCTTGGCGTGGGAGCTATTAAACGAGCCGCGCAATCGGGGATTGGACGGGCAGGGTGACGCGCTTCGGGTCTGGATCGACGAGATCGGCGCCCAGCTGAAATCGCTGTCGCCAGGAAAGCTGATCGGAACGGGAGCAGAAGGGTTCGAATCATCGTACGCCGGATACGATGAGACTTTTTGGCGGCATGCTGGCCCAAGTCTCTTCCAAGGCACGGACCATTTTCGAAAAAATCTCGAATCCAGTTATGTCGACTTTGGAAGCATTCATTATTTTCCTGAAACATGGAACATTGCATTCCATCAAGTTGCCCTCGCCGGAGCGCGATGGATTTATGAGCACGCAAATCAGGCTCGGCAACTGGGCAAGCCGCTGGTCCTCGGCGAGTTTGGGCTCAGGAACAGCGGGAGCTTTGGTTTGGCGGAGAGGCGCGCGATGTACCGGGGGTGGCTTCACTGCGCGCGCAAAACGGGTCTCGCTGGAGTTGCTCCATGGGTTTTTGCAAATGATGCACGCCCAGATGATTGGGACATGCATACGTTCTATTTTCGGGATGGAACCGATCCACGCGATCCACGAAATCGGTATGCGGACCTAATCTCGGAAGCGGCAACCCGACGTTAGAAGCGTCCTCCTCGCGATGGTCTCTAGAAAGGGTGGGGCAACGGTGCTAAAGCGTCGTTGCCTAGGGGCGGCCCGCATGGACTTTAAGCACATTCTGGTCCCCACCGATTTCGGCGAGCCGTCGGTGCGCGCCGTCAATCTCGGCATCGACCTGGCAGCGAAGTTCGGAGCGAAACTGACCCTATTCCACGCATATGAGATCCCCCTCTACGCATATCCTCAAGCGGAGTCGATCGTGGTCGACCTGTTTACTCCGATCGAACAGGCGGCGCGCGAGCAGCTGAATAGTACGCTCGCCTCCGTGCAGCAGAAGCTGCCCCAGGCCAAGGCGATTCTTCGAAGCGGAGTGCCCTGGCGCGAGATCCTCAGTGCAGCTGAGGAAGTGCGCGCGGATTTGGTCGTGATGGGTACGCACGGGCGTCGTGGCGTCAGCCATGCTCTGCTCGGCAGCGTCGCCGAGAAGATCGTCCGGCTGTCGCCCGTGCCGGTGCTGACCGTGCGCGACACTGTTGGATGAGCGGCAAGCAGTGAACCGCTCCCACGGGCCAGTGGCTGTTGCCAGTTACGACTGCAGTACAGTGGTGGGGATTCCGACGCTGGGCTGTTGCAGTCCGCGGTCGATTCGAAGTATTTATTTACTTGCCGTAGGACGCGAAAGGGGCAGATCGATATGGGCTCCGCGCTCTGGGACGAATGTCTAGCGCCTTATTTGCGTCGGCGCCGATTGGAGGAACAGCCAATTTCGAGAAGAACGCTTGAGGATGTGGCTTGCCTTGTTCAGCGCGGCTCTTTTCAAACCGCGGCGAAGCAGCTTGGAGAAGTCCGACATGCTGAGGAGCGCGCCATGAGACTGGAGGAGAAGACGCTCTTTCCAATTCTCGAACGTCTCGAGGAACCGACCGAGGCTTTAGTGAAGGCTAAGGCCGACCATCAAGTCATTCGAGGGTTGCTCGACGCACTCACCAGGTTGCTGTCGATCCACGCCGTTCCCGACTGTATCGACACCCAGCGGGAACTGATGGCCAAATGCTCTGAACACTGGCAGCACGAGCAAGAGCTACTCGCCAAGCACATCAACCTCGCCAGTCAGGACACCCTAGAAGAGATTCAGACTGCAGTTAGTCATTGCTGACTTGGCCTAGCGGCCGGGAGAAAAAATCCTCAGGAACACGGCGGTGCCAAGGCCCCATGCCCCGTTGACCAGCAGCGCGGTTGCCACTCCCCTCGGCGCCCAGCCGCCGCCCGCGGGGATTCCCTTGAGGGGTAGCACCACGAACCAGGCAACCACCGTGGGGAAAATGGCGCCGAACAGCACCGCGAATGCGTAACCGCGCCGCGAGCCGACCATCGCGAAAATGATCCCCCACACGCCGCCCCAGAACGTCAGGGAAACCACCGCGGGAAGGCCCAGTGGTTTGGTTGGCTGAAGCGCGAACGGGGCGCGAGCCACGAAATGGCTCGCGTACAGTATCGCGAGCATGACCTGGTGGAACAGCGGAACCGCGAGCGCTCCCGCCAGGAATCCGAACACGACGGTCGCCCGCTTCACCTGTGAGCCCTTTTGGCCCCGCAGCCTGAGACGCAGTTGCCATCTCCATCAAATTGCATCGTCCGACCGCTCAGTGGCGGGTACGCGGGCAATTTTCCAATCATCTCGATGAATCGAGCGGTCTTCGTTCCGGGAATGACTTGCCCATTGCGTGTCGCCACCTCGTTCGCGTGTTCTGGGATTACGGCTTGGGGGTCGAGGAGCGCGGTTGCGGCAAAGGCAGCCTCTTCCGGTCCGGTGGTGAAGATGTCGCCGATGTTGAAGACCACCAGTTTCGGAGCGTAATAGTCGCGAACGATCGTCGCCATATCGGAGGTTTGGGAGGTATCCCCGGTCAGATACACGGTCAGCCCGTTGCTGAAGCTCAGGACGTAGCCGAGTGCCGGGCCCATCGGCGCGAGCAGGCCATTGGACGCCAAATTCTCCCTCTCAGGCCCGATCAGAAAAGCTGGGTCCAATCCGTTGCCATGCTCAGCGTGGACAACCGTGATTCGAACGCCTGGCGTGCCGGCCTGCATCGTGACTGTACGCTTGGCTCCGAATCCGATGTTGGAAGTGCAAGGCTCTGAGCGAGGAACCAGGACTTCACTGCCAGCGGCGCAGGAGGGAGTGGGCACTCCGCGTAGGCTTGCGATCTTGTTAGCCAAAAACGTGCTCACGTCGGCCGAGACAAGAACCGCCGAGTTCTTCCCCACCGCAATCTCCGCGACGTTCGAGTAAGGCAGCGTCGGGCTTGTCCTGAGGTCCCCTCCACAGCTCGATGAAGGATCATCAGGATCCTGGGCCAGCTTGACATCGCCCAAATGGTCTGCATGTACGTGCGTCAACAGCACGACGTGAACGTCGCCGAGCCGCCGATCATCGCTCCCGGCTACAGTTCGGCCGGCGTCGTAGAGAATCCTGACCCCGGTCGGGTCCTGGAAGAGCAGGGCACGATCCACCTGACAGAATTCGCCGGTTCGCGCGCCCAACGGCGTAATCGTGACGGTTGGGGACTTCGCCCAAACTGGTGAGGAAACGAGAAGAAGAACCACAGATTGCAAACGCTTCATGGCCAACCCTCCAGTGATAGATCTTACTTCATGAAGGTTTCGATCCTGGACGATTACCACGACACGCTTCGGTTGCTCGAATGCTTCCGAAAGCTTGCTGGCCATGAGGTGAAGATCTGGACCGATCACGTCCAGGAGGTCGACGCACTCGCCGAACGGCTGAAAGACGCTGAAGGGTTGGTGCTCATCCGGGAGAGAACCAAAATCCGCGCTCCCCTTCTCGAGCGTCTGCCTAAATTGAAGCTCATCAGCCAGCGCAGCGTTTATCCACACATTGATCTGGAGGCCTGCACTCGGCTCGGCGTGATCGTCTCCTCAAACCTTCATGCAGGCACGCCATCATATGCCGCAGCCGAGCTCAGCTGGGGACTGGTGCTTGCGGCAATGCGCCAGATCCCACAACAGATGGCTGCGCTCAAGGCGGGCAAATGGCAGATCGGCGTTGGGAACAGCCTGCGTGAGAAAACGCTGGGAATCTACGGCTACGGCAGAATTGGTGGCGTGGTTGCAGGCTACGGCAAGGCATTTGGTATGAAAGTGCGGATATGGGGACGAGATGCGACGCTCAGGCGCGCCGAGACCGACGGCTATGCGGTGGCGCCCAGCAAGCAGGTTTTTTTCGAGGAGTGCGACATCATTTCCCTGCATCTTCGCCTGGTCGAAGCCACACGCGGGATCGTGACCGCCGCCGATCTGGCTCGAATGAAGCCGACCGCGTTGCTCGTCAATACCAGCCGCGCGCCGCTGATTGAGCCCGGGGCGCTACTCAACGCACTACAAGCGGGTCGTCCCGGTATGGCGGCGGTGGATATTTATGAAGAGGAGCCCATCACCAGTCCTTCCTATCCGCTCTTCCAGCTCAGCAACGTCGTTTGCACGCCTCACATCGGCTACGTCTCGCGCGACGAGTATGAGATTCAATTCGCAGACATCTTCGACCAGATCACCGCGTACGCAGCCGGTACACCCATCAATGTCGTCAATCCGGAGGTTCTGACTTCCCCGCAGCTTCGTCGGTCGGCGAGATGACGAAGTTATTCTTCGCACTCCTTCTCTTCTCCGGCGTATCGGCGCGGAGTCAATCAACTCTGGATGACGACGGATTGGAGAGTCTGACCAGGCTCGCCGGTCAAGCGCTGGTGCATCCGCGCGCCAGCCTCTACCTGGAAGAGCTGGCCGATGGCATCGGACCGAGGGTGACCGGTTCGCCCGAGGAGGTCAAAGCGCTCGAGTGGGCCGCACACACGATGCAGGCGATCGGTTTGAGCAACGTGCATCGAGAGCCGTGGCAATTACAGCGGTCCTGGCGCAGGGTCGCTGCCCGGGCCACGCTTCGCACGCCATTTCATCTCGAGCTCAACGTCGCATCGATGGGTTGGGCGGGATCGACTCCCAAGGGAGGCATCGAGGCGGACGTCGTGGAGGTGGATAGCGACTCGATGAGCAACGATGCCCAAAAGAATGCCTCCCGATGGTCAGGCAAGGTCTTGCTTCTCGTGGGCAAGGGTGCGCAGCACCTCGGGCCGCTCGAATATTTTGCGAAGCTTCCCGCCTTCCTGCAGGCCGCTAACGCGGCGCATGCGGCGGCCGTGATCATTGAGGATCCACGACCAGGCACGCTGCTCCCCCACACCGCACCGCCTTCCTTTTCCGACGCCGTTTATCCGATCCCCGCAGTGGACATGGCGAAGGAACATCGCAAGCTGATTGCCCAGCTACTGGAGAGAGGCAAAAGCGTCCAGATCAGGATGGACATTCAAAACCAGGTCTCTGCAGGTCCAGTCGAATCCGCCAATCTGATCGGTGACATTCCAGGCTACCAGCACCCGGAGCAGATCATCGTCCTCGGAGCGCACCTGGACTCGTGGGATTTAGGCACGGGGGCAATCGACGACGGCTTTGGAGTCGCGGCGGTTTTGGGAGCCGCGGATGCAATCATTGCGTCCGGCGTGAAGCCGCGCCGCACCATTCGGATTGCGTTATTCACTGGAGAAGAGCAGGGGATGTTGGGTTCGCGTGCGTATGTGCGAGGCCACCGGTCAGAAATGCGCAATCATGTGTGTGCGTTGGCGCTGGATTGGGGTCAGGGCCCCATTACCGGAATGCCTCTGGCTGGGCACACCGAGCTGGCCAGACCGCTCAAGCATTTCGCCGAAATCGTGGCCGGGTGGGGGTCGCTAAGAGTCGATAACAGTTACTTGTCGTTTACTGATGCGTACTCGTTCACTTTGGCCGGAGTGCCTGGAATCGGATTCTTACAGAATTCACATGATTCTTCTTTGTTGGGTCACTCCGCTGGTGACACGCTCGATAAAGTAGACCCGGAAGTTCTGGTGCGTGACGCGGCGTTGGCCGCCCAGGCAGCGTTCTGGATTGCAAATCAACCAACGCGGTTGGGCACGGTATTCGATGCGAAAGAAACGGTGCGCGTGCTCACGCAGGATAAACAGCGGGCTAATTTGGAAGCCTTTGGCCTCTGGCCGTTTTGAGCACGGCAGTGCACCAGGTGATGACGCATTCACCTGGTGCACTGTTTCGATACTGCCGACGCTTAGTTCGTCTCCGCGCCCGGCACTAACGGCTTCACTAGAGGACTGTGAGACTGATTTGGCCCGGGCTTGTCGCCAGGAGCACCGGATACAATCACAAGGTTGTCGTATCCTATGATGTTGCCCACCCCGCCGCCCGTGAAGAAGCGCAGCGCGGTTGGCAGCGGGGGTCGGCCCGTGGCCCCGCCGAGCAGGTACCAATTAGTCGGTGTGACTGTCGCGGTGACGCCGGTATCCAGATCGGTAATCGACACCAACAGAATCCTGTTGCTCTCGAAGTCAAACGCCGCGGTTTGGCGGTACCAGTGATTCACCGCCAGGTTGTGCCACTCGGGGCCGGGAGTTAACGGAGGTGTCGCTGAACCGTCCGCGTTGTACACGAGGTAGTCCGCGTCCCACATGGTTCCCTGAATATTGGTCCCCCAGCTGTTGACCGCGATGAACGAGCGGCTCGTGGTCGAGTCTTGCAGCGAGAAGCTGCCAATGTAATCGACCGGTGGCGGGGTACCGTTAAAGCGAACGGCGAGGTCGTAGGAGGCTGTCCAGACCGTTGTCGCGCTCCAGTCGTAATTGAGCTGGGCGCGGGAGAGGTCCGCGCCTTGCGTCCGGGCGCCAAGGAACTGGGTGTCGCCGTTCGGGTTGGGGGACAGGCCCAAGGCATTGCCATCGTAGGTAAAGACGAATTGATCCGTACTCCCAGCTACGGGCGGCACGTACCATCCCTGCTGCCCAGTAACACGGGTACCACTCGCGGAGCCTTGGTAATCGGGCGGTTCGAAATTGACACTCAAGGCCGCAGCGTCGAGGACGAAGTCCACCGTGATGTCCATGTTAACCACAATGGAAACGGTTCTGGGAGTGAGACCAGTACCTGGCGGCGGCGAAGCGCGGAGGTCATAGGTACCCTCGGGCACGGAGGGGATCTGATACATGCCGTTCTGGTCAGAAGTAACAGGCGGGATCGGTGTGTTGAGGACTCGAACGGTCGTGTTTGGTACCGGGAGGCCGCTGACGCCTGAAGTAATCGTGCCGGAGACGCTGTGAGCGGGCGAAAGCGTGAGGGTGAAGTTCTGAGTCGTCGTCATCCCATCGAGGACCTGTACATTCGCAGTCGCTGGGTCGTACGCGAAGATACTCACCGTCACATCGTAGGTGCCGACGACAAGCCGCAACCGATAGAACCCGTTGTTGTCCGTCATCGTGGTGCGGGTCACCGGACCCACGGCCTGCACTCGAGCGCCGGCAATCACCATGCCCTGGGAATCCGTCGCCGTTCCCTCGACGATTCCTTGTCCAGTCAGCACGAAGTCTTGAGTTGTGGTCTGTCCCTCGACCACCACGACTCCGGTGGCGGTGGCCTGGTTGTAGTCGGGGGCCGTCACCGTCATGTCATAGGTGCCTGGAGGCAGCCCAATGAAACGGTAAATTCCATCGCGGCTGGTCGTCGCGGCGCGAGTCACCGGACCGACCGCCTGGACCCGAGCTCCCACCACGACCACGCCCGTTGTATCGGTGACGGTTCCCTGCAAGGTTCCTCCAGTGGTGATCTGATCGACCATCGTGAAGAAGACGTCCTGCTGGTTGTGGCCACTGATCGGGACGCGTCCGTCGGTCCAGGTAACCCACGTCTTCGCGCTGGTGGCGCTTTGATAGTTATAGTCGCCGGCGTAGCAGCTCTGGACGGCCGGATCCGGTTGCTCAGGTTGCGGGCTGATCACGTCGCTGATCGGCTCATCCGAGCCCCAGGTCAGGCCGTTGTCGGACGAGCGGATGATCCAATACTCGTAGCTGTTGTCAGTGCTACTGCGCCGGTCGAACCAAGTGACGACCACGTTCCCCTCGGGAGTCACGGACGCTGAGGGCATCCACTGCGCACGGTTGCCACCTGCCGCCGCATCGCTGTTCAGAGTAATCGGCGCTGACCAGGTGGTGCCGTTGTCCTCGGAGCGAATGTAGAGGATGTCGCCCAGATCGCCCGCGTTGGCGCCGCGCGCGGCGTAGGCATAGTGAACGACGCCATTCGGACCCACCGCCGGCTGACCCCAGCCCATGTGCCGCCAAATGGGAGGAATCGCCGCGAAGTAGCCGCACAGGGCCTGGCCCGGTGGAGGAAACGGCGGTCCCTGCTGAATCTGGGTCCAAGTCTGGCCGCCATCCAAAGATCGGTAGATGTAATTGATTCGATTGTTGACGCCGCCGCCGCCCTCGTCCATCCCGCCAATGAACACCGTTCCGTCATCGCCCGGGCTACCGGTGAGCTGGATGTTGCGGATGAAGTTGCCGCCGGTGTTGACGGTAACAGGCGCGCTCCAGGTCACTCCGTTATCGGAGTGAGTGACCTGAATCGGCTGCCCGCCCACAGCAAAATTGTTCAAGGAGAC
The DNA here is from genome assembly GCA_036781205.1 of Myxococcaceae bacterium. Classification (GTDB taxonomy): domain Bacteria; phylum Myxococcota; class Myxococcia; order Myxococcales; family Myxococcaceae; genus DAIQBK01. Next base: position 134,994 of record DAIQBK010000009.1, on the reverse strand, counting down.
GTACATCCGTCCGTAGAACGGGCTGCCCGCGTTGTTGTCGACCCACATCGATTCCCGGTCATCGGAGCCGCCGGTGTGGGCGCAAGCGCCAACGGTCCAGGTCATCGCATCATCGGACGTCCACAGGCCTACTCCCTGGCCTCCGCAGCCGGTGGCCAAGTCGCCCGCGAACCACTTATTCAAGGCGTTGTTGTAGACGACGATTGGATCTCCAAAGTTCGTCCCGTGGCCGGTCGCGAACGGGGCAGGAAGAAGACGGTTAAAGCTCTGGCCGCCGTCGAAGGAGACAGAGACACCGGAATAGTTATTCGGCGCGGTGTTCGAATCGTTGTAGTTGACGACGATGGTCTGATTGTCCGGAGAGCTCCACACCATGCTCTCGCTCTGAGTGACGTGGGGGAACGTCTCGACGCCGGTGATGACGTTGAGGTTGGTGAAGTCCAGGACCGAGTCCTGCCCCGCGGCTTCGCCCGCCTCACCCGGCGCATCCAATCCACAACCCACTCGGATTAGGGTGGCGCGAAGGTTTTCCTGCTTGTCGATTCCACGCTCGAAGATTTCCGAGCAGGGAACACCCAACACGACTTGAGAAGACGACTTTGCGTTGCCGGCAGCTTGAATAATTCCGGGCGACGCGACCAAAACACCGATCCACAGCAGATTTTTCATTGATGCCCCCTCCGAAGCAACAATCGAGTTGTGGGATTGAACGGGTAGAACCGCTTGCTTACAAAGGACACCTCACAACGATGATGATGTGCAAACAGCTCCTTCGAGAAGTTGGCGCGGCAGTCAACACCCTTGCCGCGCCAACGTCCAGCGGGAAGTGCATCACCCCCGGAAAGCTCGGAAATCGGGGGCTTGGAGTGTTTAGCGCGCTCCGTCTGTAACCAGTGGATGCGGGTAGGGATAGGGCACGTAATCGGCGGGCGGGGACAGCTCGTAGGTGGGAGTGCCAGTGGTCCCGGTGACGCAAAACATGGGACTCGTCTCAGAGTCGGGGCACCGGCTGCGGGTACCCTCATTGACGATCAGGCCGTTGTCGTAGATGTGCACCGGGCCGGTCGTCTGCGGTGTATCCTGTCTAAGCTGGATGCCCTGATTGTAGTGGAGAAACTGGTTGTTCCACACCAGACCCTTGCCGCCTCGAATGTGCACGGCGTAGCAAGTCGCGCTGTCCCCGGGCGGGTTACAACGGCCGTTGGGGTCCTCAATCAGATTGTCATGCACGTCGATCCACTCGGTGCCCGCGTGCGAGCCGTATTCCAAGCCGTGCGCGTCCACCGCGTGAGCGACGACATTCTGGGTCACGTAGTTGTAGCGGAACACGTATCGTGCAGCCTTGTTGGCAGCCGCCGCGTGCCGACAACCTTGAAATGACGAATCCTCGATGAAAGTCGCTAGGGGCGAGCCAAAGGGCTGGGGGTAATCCTCGGAATCGATTCCGTAGACCACCACGCCATAGCCATCGGTTCCGACTGCCGGCTTGAAATTGTCCTCGAACGTGGAATGGTCGACGACCCCAGAGCTGTCACCATCGGTGCGAACACCAGCAAAGCCGGTGTGGGTGAAGAAGCAGTGGTCCACTCGGAAGTCCGCGGCATTCTCCAGATAGACGCCGATCTCCCTGCCCACTGAGGTCTCTTGTCCGTTTGGATCCACAATTGAAACTCCTTCGAACCGAATTCCACTAATCCGCATCCGCGCGAATCCGGTGGATCGAACCATCCCAATCATTCCGGGGTCGTCGTCCGCGGCAGCCCGAAAGACAACCGTCTGGTCCATACCCGCTCCTTGCAACGTGATGTCCGAGTTGCGAACTCGCAGCGGCACCAAGCGACCCTGGGCGTCCCGCGCATCGAGCGGGTAACGACCGGGTGGGAGGACCACTATGCCGGGCGGCCGAACCCGGTTGAGCGCGGTTTGGATCGCCGCTTGAGTATGCTCCTGAACAACGATCACATCTGCCGAGGCCGCAGCGGCAAGCAACAAGACTACGGCGCTGGCATACCAACACCTCGATACCGAACTAAGTAAGTTCATTGGAGATTCGTCCTTTGTGGGATGGGGCTCGTACTTGCTGATTAGATCGGAAACGCAGGACGAAAGGCGACACCGGCGACTGCCAGCTTAACGGCCCTCTCCCTCGCCTTCCTCGCCGTCGGTCAGCCGGAGGATCCACAAGCCTTCATTCTTATCGTTGGTGTAGATGTATCCTCGGGTATCCACCAGGAGGTCCTCCGTCTGACTCACCAACGCGCCGACTGGCTGGGGGCCGTAGCGCCGAACCGGTGGTGGCGGGAGGAAGTACCCGACCTCGCGCGGCAACCGGGGATCCGAGATATCGACGATTCGAAGCCCGGCATTGAAGTACGTCAGATAGACGAGATGATCCGAGTGCTGGGTGAACGGGCTATGGCGGTGCTGATTCTGATTGTGCGGCCCGAAGCGCCCATGCTTGGCGCAGAAGTTCGTGTACGGAAGGCCGCGCGGAGGCACGGGCACCGGAAAGACCGAAAGCAGCTTTGGGTTGGTCGGATCGGAAACGTCCACCACCGAGGCATGGTTTAGTGCCTCGTTGCAGTCTTCGGCGATCGATTCGGAGTTCACTATCGCCAGGTTTCTCGGGGGGATCACGACCACGCTGTGCGCTCCGATGTTGCTGAGAAATGGCGGGGTGAAGGGAAGTTGCCCGATTTTTTGCGGATAGGCGACATCAGAGATGTCGAGGATCACCATCCCGGCAGCGCCGTAGGGGACGTAGGCAAGATTTCCTTCGAGTTGGGGTGGACCATGGAGCGATACGCCCGGCGTTGGGGTCTCGCCCCCATCGACCCACTGCCCGGTCACCCACCAGCGGCTCACCTCGACCGGATTGGAAGGGTCGTTGATATCGATAATGACGTAGATGTTTCCGCTGTAGCCCGGCATTCCCGCGGCCAGGTGAACATAACGCCCGCCGAAATAGCCATCGCGGTGTGTCCCGCTGCCGCCAGTGTGGAATTGCCCGAGCAGCTGCGGATTGATCGGGTCGGCGAGGCTCCAAATCAGGACCCCTTCATCGTTCGGTTGCGAAGGATCGCCTCCCCAACCCGGTGGAATCCTCTCGAGGGCGGTAATCATTTTGTTGTCCTCGATTTCCATCTGGATTGTCCAGGTGTTCGTCGGCCCGGGGACGAACTGAACTATCCTGGGGCGCGACGGCTGGGTAACGTCCATGATGGTCCATCCGCGATCCCACAGGTGGCCCATGTAGAGATACCAGTGCCCCTGGCGTTCCTGGATCGCCATCTTGAACGGAGGTCGCCCCTGGACCTCCGAGTAGGCGATGACACGAACGTTCCGAGTGATCGGCCGGCCGGGGGGCTCGTCCGCAAGAACACCGCTGGCGAACACCAGCCCGACCGCGAACACCCTAACTACCAACGCGATAACGCTGCAAACGCTCTTCTGGTACATGCGCATCCCCCGATTCGCAATCGGTCGCAACATTGATCAACTCGGCCGACAATTGGGCGCGTCGTGCCGGTGGGGCGTTCGAAGTTGAACAGGTGAACAGCGACTTCCAGGCTGTTGTAAATACATTGACTTGCGGTGTTTCACATGCTAGCGGCCGACAAATCCAGGAGGCAAAATATGTCAGGCGGAGCCACGCGACGTGATTTTCTTGCTCAACTCGGTGTGACGGCTGCGGCGACTTTCGGTGCCTCAGCGGCGGGGATCAGTGTAGCCGGTATCGCCCAAGCTCAAGACAAACCGAAGGGCACAATTCCGGACAAGCCGTACCGAATCGGCCACATGACTTTCTTCACCGGCGCACCTGCAGTCCTCGGTGAGCCTATGTACAAGGGCAATCTGCTGGCGGCGGACGAGATCAACGCGCACGGTGGGCTCTTGGGAAAGAGGAAGATCGAGATTCTCAAGGCCGACGAGGCCGCCGGCACGGACGCAAACGTCAAGGAGATGCGCCGGCTGAGGCTCTCCGAGAAGATCGATCTGTTCATGGGAATTACCTCGAGCGGGAACACGCCGGCCCTTGGCCCGGTGGCGGAGGAGCTCAAGCTTCTCACCATGTTCGTCGACGGTTGCACCGACTTCTTGTTCGACAAGGCGGTCCCGAATCCGCACTTCATCTTCCGGGTCACCAACATCCAGTCCGCGGACGGAGCGACGTGCGCGATCGGCGTAGCGCAGACCTGGCCAGATGTGAAGACGGTGGCCCACATCCATCCCGACTACGCATATGGGCGAAACGCGTCCGACCACTTCAAGATTGTCACAAAGAAGCTGATGCCGAAGATGCAGCACGTCTCCGAAGCCTGGCCCAAGCTCGGTACCACCGACTTCACGCCGCACATCACAAAGGCGATGGCCGCGAAGCCGGATCTTCTCGTCACCTCTATTTGGGGTGGCGACTACGTCGCGCTCTACAAGCAGGCGCTCCAGTACGGATTATTCAGCAAGATGAAGGTGGCCACTACGCTCGGGCTGGGCACCGCTCCCCAGGCGATAGGCAAGGATCACCCGGAAGGCGTCCTCGGCGGTGTTCACTCCAACTATCATTTCACCTACCCACCGGCGAACCGCTGGCCGCTGAACAAGACTTTCGTCGAGAACTATCACGCCAAATTCAACGAGTATCCGAACTTCCAGGCGGAAGGCGCGTATACCGGGATGTATATGATCAAGACTGCCATCGAAAAGGCCAACAAATTGGCTGGCGGCTGGCCCGATGACGAGATGATCATCAGCCAGCTCGAGGGCATGATGTTCGCGGGCCCTGGAGGCTACGTCTACATTCGCCCCGACAACCATCAGGGCTACAAGGACGCGATTACCGGTTTCACCAAGAACGTGCCCGAATACCCGTTCCCGATTCTCGATCCAGCTCGGGTCATCACCATCCCAATTCGGAATATCACGGCGCCCCCGAATTGGCCGAAGGGCGAGAACACGTCGACCTATTCGTGGATCGACCAGACGTGGCCGACAGTGAAGAGCGCCTGATTCAAGCCCGGGAGTCCACATCCTCCTAATTCACCTGCTCAACGCGTTGCTGTACGCGTCAGTCCTTTTCCTTATCGCCGGAGGACTGAGCCTCATTTACGGAGTGATGCGGATCGTCAACCTTGCGCATGGCAATCTCTACGCGCTGGGGGCCTTCGTTACCGCGTCGTTGGTCGGGAAATGGCTCGCCGGGACGCGCACCCTCATCCTTTATCTACTGGTGCCGGCCGGGGCGTTCGCTGCGGCAGCGGTAGGAGCACTGCTCGAGCCGACCCTTTTGAGGCCATTCTATCGGCGCGCCGAGGAGTATCAGCTTCTGGTCACCTTTGGCCTGTTGATGATTCTCGAGGACCTGATGCGCTTGATCTGGGGACCCTATCCCCTCTCGGCGAGCACGCTTTTCTCTGAGCTCGGCAGCATCACGCTGGGGGATGCGATCTACCCGACGTACAACCTATTGGTGATCGCGACCGGGGCGGTCGCGGCGCTGTTCCTTTGGGCGTTCGTGTACCGAACCCGCTTCGGCTTGCTGCTGAGGGCAACAGCGCAAGACATGCGCAGGGCGGCCGCGCTCGGGGTAAACGTCAACCGAGTCTATGTCCAGGCTTTCACCATCGGCTGTTTCATGGCTGGGCTGGGCGGCGCGATCGTCGTGCCCAGCCAATCGGCGGTGCTGGGGATGGGTGTCGACGCGCTGGTGTTAGCGTTCATCGTGGTCGTAATCGGCGGTTTGGGTAGCCTGGAGGGCGCGCTGATTGGCGCATTAATCGTCGGGGTCTTCCGGGAGATTGGAATCACGGTGTTCCCAGAAATTGAGTTGGCGGTGCTCTACTTGATCGCGGCAATCGTGCTGCTGGTGCGTCCCGCGGGGCTATTCGGCCGAGCCACATGAACACCGTCGCGCTCCCAGTCACCGAGCGTTTTCCGATCAAGATGCTTGCCTGGGCGGTATTGGGAGCCGCGGTGTTGGCGTCGCTGCCGTTTGTTATCGCCGAGTATCAGACGATTCTGCTGGCTTACGGGTTGGTGATGGCCATTGCCGCCCTCGGCTTCAATCTGCTGCTGGGTTACACCGGGCTGCTTTCTTTCGGCCACTCCGCCTACTTTGGCGTCGGCGCCTATGCAGTGGCGATGATGGTCAAGTACCTGCACGTCCAATCGATGGAGCTGTACCTCCTGGCCACGGTCGTCGCCTCGTTCGTGGTGGCGATTCTGTTCGGCTTCGTCTGCGTGCGCTACACCAAGATCTTCTTCAGCATCTTGACCTTGGCGCTCTCGCAGGTGCTCTGGAGCCTGGCCTACAAGTTCTACTGGGTCACCGGTGGAAGCGATGGGCTTCGCGTCCCCACCCCCACGCTCCTGGGCGGCGTAATCGGCGGCAACGAAGACAAGATCTATTTCCTGTCGCACGCCTATTACTACTACGTGCTGGTGCTGTTCCTCGCCTGCGTGCTGGTGATGTGGGTGATCGTCCACTCGCCGTTCGGGAAAGCGTTGCAGGCAATCCGCGACAACGAAACGCGAGCGCGGTTCGTCGGGATTCGGATCCGCCAGTATCGGCTGGTCGCATTCGTGGTCTCCGGAGTGTTCACTGGAATCGCCGGCGCGCTGTGGGTGCCACTGAACGGACTCACCACGCCAGACATCCTCTACTGGCCATTCTCCGGCGAGATCGTCTTCATGTGCGTGCTCGGCGGCTTTCAAAACTTCAGCGGGCCGATCGTCGGAGCCGTGGTCTTTAACTACCTGAAGACTTACGCCGTAGGGGCAACCACTTATTGGCAAGGGCTGCTCGGACTGATCCTGGTGTTTCTGGTACTAACGCTACCAACGGGCATCGTCGGAATGCTCAACCAACTGGTCAGGAAGGCCAAGAAGAGGGCTTCCGCTTGAACCTGCTCGAGACCACGAAGCTGACCAAGTATTTCGGCGACACCCATGCCGTTGACGCGGTCGACTTCCGGGTCGGCGAGGGCGAGGTCCTCGCGCTGATCGGATCCAATGGCGCGGGAAAAACGAGTCTCGTCAATCTGATTAGTGGGTTGTTTCAGCCCGACTCCGGGCAAATCCGCCTCCGCGGCGCTGACGTGACGAGTCTTTCCGTGCACGAGCGAATCAAAGCCGGAATCGCCCGGAGCTTTCAGATCGTGAACCTTTTTGATCAGCTCACCATGCTCGACAACGTGGCGCTCTCGATTTTTGCCCGTCAGGATATGACGCGGTATTTCTGGTCCTTGGCTGACCGCTTTGATGCGGTCTGGCAGGAGGCCTTGGAAATTCTCCGCCAGTTTGGACTGGAGCGCACCCGGGCGATTGTGGCGGGCGGGATCTCGCAAGGCGAACGCAAGCTGCTGGACGTGGCCGTGGCCTATGCGTTGAGGCCCCGGCTATTGTTTCTCGATGAACCGACCAGCGGTGTCAGCACCCGCGATAAGGCGCAGATCATGAACATCGTCACCTCGGTCGTACGATCTCAGGGGATCACGGCGGTGATCATCGAGCACGACATGGATATCGTGTTCAAGTACTCAGACCGAATCGTGGTGATGCACGACGGCAAGATCCTGGCCGATGGCACGCCGGAGGAGATCCGGCGAAACGATAGCGTGACCCGCACCCTGATCGGGGTCGCCGATGCTTGAGGTCGAGGCGATCGATACCTACCGGGGAGCCGCTCAGATCCTTCAGCGAGTGTCGCTCAAGGTTGGCGACCATGAATGCGTGTGCCTGGTAGGACGCAACGGGGCCGGGAAGACCACAACGATCGATAGCGTCATCGGCCTGCTTCCGATCCGCTCCGGGAAGATCAGCTTCCAGGGAGAAGTCATCAGCCGACTCCCGTCCTACCAGCGAGCGCGCCGCGGGATTGGGTACGCGCCGGAGGACGCTGGCGTGTTCCCCGATCTGACGGTAGCGGAAAACATCGAGATCTGCCGCTGGCTGGCGCATTCCTCGGGGCGAACCAACGGAACCTCGGAGGCAGAAACCAAAGCGCGGATTTTCACAGTGTTCCCCGAGGTACAGGACTTCATGCAGCGATCGGGTCTGAACCTGAGCGGGGGCCAGAAGAAAATGGTCGCGATCGCCCGGGCAATGGCGCTCTCACCCAAGATCCTTCTTCTCGATGAACCCTTTGAAGGTCTGGCACCGTTCGTGGTGACGCGTTTCATCGAGGCCGTGAAAAAGATTAAGTCGATGGGGATATCGGTTCTGATCGCCGCCTCCAACCTGGCCAACGCCACCCGGATCGCCGATCGCCTTTATGCGATCGACCGTGGCGAGATCATTTACGAGGGGGAGCCGCAACGGGCCTTCGAGAACGAAGAGCTCATGAAGACCATCCGGGGGTAGCGTGGCAACCCAACGTTTCTTGCTCGGCCTAGCCTCGTTGGTGGGGTTGCTCGTCGCCTACACCTGGGTCTCCAATAGGTTGTCGCAACCCGAAGTGATTCCACCCACTCAGGCGATCGCCGAGGCCTTCGTTGACCTGATCGCCGGCCCGCGCCAGCAACCCGCCGCCGACCAACCGGTCCACATGGGCCACCACGCTCACTCGAGCGACCACGTAGAAGTGTTGCTCCAGCAAGGGGTGACCCTCCAGGCATCTCTCGCGATCACCACCGCCCGGGTGCTGTTCGGCCTCGTGGTCGGCGCGCCGATTGGAATCCTTCTCGGTCTTTTGATGGGCCTGAGCCGGCGAGTCAACGATTACGCACATCCGCTCTACGTGTTGGTTCGGTCTATTCCGCCGCTGGCCTTAATCACTTACATCATGCTCTGGCTCGGCCACCGCGAACCGCACCGGTTGATTCCGATCGTCTACGCCGTCGCGACCACGATGGTAATCCCGACCTACCACGGGCTTCGCGACGTCGCGAGCACCTATGTCGTGGCAGGGCGATCGCTGGGCGCGAAGGGTTGGCTGTTGATCCAGAAGGTGTTGCTTCCCGCCGCGAGTCCAGCCGTATTGACGGGGCTGCGTTATGCGGTGGCGATCGCCTGGATGACCGCTGTCGGTTCGGAAATGTTGATGGCGGAAAACGGGATGGGAAACCTGATCGTCGGCGGCGGAATGTGGGCGTCTAGGCTGCAGACCCGAAGCGATCCGGCCGTAGTAATCGTGGGCATCTTGGCCCTGGCCATCGCTGGGTGGGTGATGGACGTCGGCGCGAGAGTCCTTACGATTCGGCTCACGCGTTGGGCGAGGTGACGAGGATGTCGCTGGTTGATCGCACCCAAATCAAGCGAGCCCTGGTTGCGCTGGGCGCGATTGCCCTGCTGTACGGAATCGCTGCGGAAATTGGCCGCTGGGCGCTGCCGCATCGGATTTGGATGGACGTGCACTACATCGAAAATGTGGAGCTGCTCCCGCCGTATCGCTCGCTCGGCGAGGAGATGGCATTTCTTCTCGAATCGTGGATTCTGCCGAGCAGCATCGCCGTCAGCACTGGCCGGGTTCTCTGTGGTTTCGTGCTTGGCTCGGCCATCGGGATTCTGATCGGCCTCGCGACTGGCCGCGCGCTTCGCCTCGAGTATCTGGCTGAGCCATGGCTGATGCTGCTTCGGTTCACACCCGCGCTCGCTCTGCTGCCGCTGTACGTGATCTGGTTCGGTTACGGCGAGGCCTCGAAGATCCTCCTGATCGCGACGAATGTCGCCGTCGTCACCCTCCTCGGCGCACATCAGGGAGTTCGCGCCGTACCGCAAGTGTACCTCGACGCCGCCACTTCGCTCGGCGCCAGCCCAAGACTCGCCTTCTGGAAGGTCGTCCTTCCGGCTGCCCTACCGCAGATCTTCACCAGTCTGCGCATCGCGCTCGGCTTGGCGTGGGTAACGATCGTGGTGGCGGAACTGATCGATGCCAAAATGCCAAGCCTTGGCTACCTGCTGACCCTGGCCGGTGCCTATCCGCGGGTACCGACCATGTTGATCGGAATTGGGACAATTGGAGCTCTGGTGCTGGCCTGCGACTTATTTGCGCTCGCTGTCTATGCAAAGGCCACGCGCTGGATGAGACGGACCGGATGAGCCCGAGCGGCTCGCCGAGAATCCGGTTGGAAGCCACGGAGGTCGGGTACACTTACCCCGGCCAGACGCCGACCCGAGCACTGGAAGGGCTCAACCTGAGTGTTGTCGAGAACGAGTTTGTCGCCTTGCTCGGGCCGGTGGGATGCGGAAAAACAACGCTGCTACGCATCTTCGCCGGCTTTCTCCAACCGACCACCGGCATCGTCCGCTGCGACGGCGCCAGCATCGAGGGCCCGAGCTGGCAGAAAGGGTACGTCCTTCAAGAAGCGGCGATTTTCCCTTGGATGAAGGTGCGAGAGAACATTGAGTTCGGGCTCTTGGCAAAAGGGATGGAAGCGCCGGCGAGGCGGGCGCTCAGCGACGAGTTGTTGACCCTGCTCGGGCTTTCCGCCTTTGAGGCCGCATATCCAAAGGAGTTGTCCGCGGGAATGTCCAAGATGGTGGAGGTAGCAAGGGTGCTCGCGACCGATCCGTCCATCCTCCTTCTAGATGAGCCTTTTGGCGCGCTGGATGCGCAGACACGCGCAAGAATGCAGGATGAGCTGGCGCGGTTGTGGGAGCAGCGGCGCAAGACCGTGGTGTTCGTGACGCACGACGTGGAGGAAGCTGTCTATCTCGCGGATCGAATCGTCGTGCTCTCGCCGCGTCCGGGCCGCGTCAAGCAGCAGTTCTCGGTGAGCTTGCCGCGGCCTCGCTCACTCGATACGAGATTCGCCGGAACCTTTTCATCCCTGAAGCGCGAGGTCTGGCAGGTTATTGGGTAAAATCCAGATGCGATACTTGGAAGACTTCGGCGAAGGTCAGGTATTCGAATTAGGCGAGGAGACGATTCGCGAGCAGGAGATTCTCGACTTCGCGCGGCGCTTCGACGCCCAACCTTTTCACATTGACGCCGAAGCGGCCAAACGGTCGATTTACGGCGGGCTGATCGCCAGTGGATGGCACACCGGCTCGCTCTTCATGGGCATGCTCGTCCGTGGCCTGATCCACGATGTGGCGAGCATGGGAGCGGCTGGCCTCGACGAGCTTCGCTGGCTCAAACCGGTGCGACCCAACGACACGCTTCGCGGACGGCTGACGGTTTTGGGCACCCGTCCATCCACGAAGCACGCCGACCGCGGTGCGCTCACGTGTCTGGGCGAGTTGTTCAACCAACACGGGGAGCGGGTGCTGCTCATCCGCTGGTCCGCAATCATCGGCCGCCGACGCCAAGATGGCCCTAGCAAACCCGATGTTTGAAGGCTTTCGACAGGTGCGGGCGAAGACCGGAGAAGTAACGATCCATGCTCGGGTTGGAGGGCAGGGACCGCCGCTATTGTTGTTGCACGGCTATCCGCAATTGCACGTGATGTGGCACAAAGTTGCTCCGCGTCTGGTAGAGCACTTTACCGTCGTGGCGGCCGACCTTCGCGGCTACGGAGACAGCAGCAAACCCGAAGGCACGATCGATCACCGCAACTATTCCAAACGTGCACTCGCCCGCGATCAAGTGGAGTTGATGCGTCAGCTCGGGTTCGACCGATTTTACCTCGCAGGTCACGATCGCGGGGGGCGCGTGGCGCATCGGCTGGCTGTCGATCATCCCGATCGGGTTGTGAAACTCGCCGTGCTCGACATTTCACCGACCAAGAAAATGTACGAAAGCACCAACCGTGAATTCGCACAGGGTTACTATCACTGGTTTTTTCTAATCCAGCCAAAACCCCTGCCGGAGAGACTGATCGGCGCCGATCCGAAGTTTTACTTGCTGAAGAAGGTCGGCGGCGGCAGCGCGGGCCTCTCCCCGTTCACGCCTGAAGCGCTAAGCGAGTACTTGCGGTGCTTTACGCCCGAAATGATTCACGCCAGTTGCGAAGATTATCGGGCATCGGCGAGCATCGATCTCGAGTACGATCTCGAGGACGTTCAAGCAGGACGGAAGATCTCTTGCCCGATGCTCGTGCTGTGGGGCAAGCGAGGCCTGATTGAACGCTGTTTTTCGCCGGTCCGAGACTGGGGGGAAGTAGCGGCCAACGTGCACGGCCATGCGCTGGATTGCGGGCATTATGTCGCCGAAGAATTGCCCGAGGAAGCCTTTCTGGAGCTGAAAGCGTTCTTCATCTAGCGCTGGCTTTTCCTTCTTTTCAGGGTTCGACCATTTTGCTTTCGTCTCTTGTCCGCGGGGGTGGATTCGGTATAGAGGATCCATTCCGAGCAAGGGGGTGCACCAGACTAAATCGAAAGCTCGATCATTCGTGACTTCGTTTGTCTTGTGACTTGTAATTTGTTCACCATGGTTTTCTTCTTTGGAGGGAGTTCGATGAAGCGACAATTGAGGGTAAGAGTGTTCGCAGTACTGGTAGGGGTGGCTTTCGCGGCGCTGATGAGCCACGCGTCGGTTGCTCGCGCCCAGGTTCACTACACATGGGACAACGGAGCGTTTACCGAGCGCTTCAACGATAGCGAGGGCGTCGAGACCGAGGACAATTGGGTGGCCAACGCGTTTCAGGTAGTGGCCGGCGGGACACACATCGTTTCAGTCGAATTTCCGATCGGCGAGCTCTACACGAACCTAACCGTCGACGCCGTGATCTATCAGGGGTTCGACCTCCACGATCCGACTGCCGGTGGTGGACTGGTTCGCCTTTCCACAACGGAAACGACAATTAATTCCGTCCCAGGGGACCTCATCACCATCACGCTGGACACCCCCGTCGACTTGAACGTTGACGACATTTTCTATGCAGCAATCCTGATTCGGCAAGTAGACGGGGCCCATTTCCCGTTCTTCAATGACGGCACGATTCCGCTTGGCTATTCGTTCTTCGACGTTGGTCCGGTGCAGGGCGGGGACTATGATCTGGACCAGACCGGCAACGCCACCGTCAATGGCGGCTTCCACCCCGTGGTCCACAGCGGCGTCCAAAGCCCAGGCACGACGCTCATCCGCGCGAACGCGACGGATGGTACGTAGACGAGTTGGCTCTGCTCGGAGCGAACGGATATCCTGTTCGCTCTGTTACCGATCTAGCGTTTCGGCGGTCACGAAGGGTGGCTGGGACTCGATCGTCGCGACGTCCTCGGCCGTGTAGTAGGCGCCTACCTGTTGTCGATAGATCGGTCGAGTGTAGACCTCCGCGCGAGGATGCTGGATCAAATCCGCGATCACCTCGACGACCTCCTCGATCGGCTGGGCGTGCGGCAGCTGCCGCGAATCCGGTCCTCCGTATCGCGCGTTCAATCCGAACTCGGTCGCCACTGCGCCCGGTAGCACGGACGAGACATGGATGTCTGGAAACTCCGCGCGAAGGTCCACGCGTAGGTTGGCGGTGAGCGACATCAGCGCGTGCTTGGAGGCGCTATAGGCGGAGCGGATCGAAGCGAACGGGATACGCGATAACACCGAAGAGATATTGATGATGTGGCCGCGCTTCCGTTCCTTCATGTGAGGCAGCACCGCCTGCATACCGTAGAGCGCCGACTTCACGTTCACCCGCATCATTTCGTCGAGATCTTCATCGGTCAGCTCAGCGACCTGCCGGGTAATGCCTCGACCGGCATTGTTGATCCACACGTCAATCCGACCAAAGCGACCGAGCGATGCGGTGACGATTCCCTCTACTTCGGCGCGTCTGGTGACATCCGCCACCACTGCGAGCGCCCGGGGACCCGACTCCGCCGCCACCGCGCGCAGCTCGCGTTCCCTTCGGGCCGCCAAAACCAGCGATGCGCCCATCTGTCCGAGCCGTCGGGCGACCGCTGCGCCGATCCCTGAAGATGCCCCGGTGATCACGATTACCTTGTCGTTCATCAGGCGCAATCTACCAGCGGTCCTCCATCTTTGGGCAGGATAGCGACCATCCCCCGGCAAGACCTCGACCGTGGCCTTGGATCCGGCCATGCGTCGAAGTACGTTGCGAAGAATCGCCGCCTCGATGAAGACCGCGAAAGGGAAATCCCGGGTCGACCTGCGAGAACCGGAGATCCATGAGCAGTGGGAATCCATTTATCTCAATCCGGATCTCGATCGGCTGTACGACCAGATCTTTGAGCGCATCGTCGGGATTTTGTTTCCCAAGCCCGATCAGACGCTGCTTGACGCGGGCTGCGGTTACTGTTTCCACGCGGTCCGACTCGCGAGGAGCGGAGTTCAGGTAACGGCGCTGGACCTTTCGGACGCAGCGCTCCAGCGGGCTGCGGCAACGATCCGACGCGCCGGTATGGAAGACCGCATCAGGCTGGAACGTGGAGATCTACTCGAGCTTCCGTTTCCGGATGGAGCTTTCGATTACGTACACTGTTGGGGCGTGCTGATGCACGTGCCTCGACTCGAAGTGGCTCTGGGCGAGCTGATTCGGGTGCTCAAGCCAGGTGGGAAGTTGGTGGTGATGGAGAACAACGCGCATTCCCTTCACGTTCAAGGTGAAAGACTGGCGCGGCTCGCCAAGCGAATTCTGAGGCGCCCGCTGAATGAAAGGACCGCGACGCCGCGAGGATCCGAGGAGTGGGTTGGCGATGGGTCTAGCCGCCTGATGCTGCGCATCCAGGACATCGACTTTCTGGTGCGCTTCTGTGAGGAGCACGGTTTGCGACTGGTTGACCGCTTCGCGGGTCAATTCACCGAGCTGTACACCCAGCTGCCGGGGCGCGCCCTCAAGCGAGTTGTCCACAGGTTCAACGAGTTCTGGTTCGCCTCGGTGGGTCGGCCGAAGCTGGCAGTCGGCAATATCCTGGTGTTCGAGCGTGAGTAGCCGACCGCTTCGCGTCTCCGTGGTTGGAATTGACGGCTCAGGGAAGAGCTCGACCACGCTCAGAGCGATCCAGCAGCTCTCAGCGGAGGGCCGAATCTGCAAGCCGGGCCGGGATGCGTTCGTTCAGCAAGGCGCGGATCGCGAGTACTGTTTCCCGCGCATCTCAAACGTCGTCGAGCGCGTTTTCTGCCGGGTTGACGCGAGCCGTCGGCGAGGGCTTATCGGACTGAGCCGAATCGCTTTCATCGCCTACCAACGCTGGCTCGAGCCGCACATGATTCGGCGTTTCCAGCCGGCCTTGGTTCTTAACACTCGCTGCATGATCATCGATCCCGCCATCTACAGTGACATTTATTGGCCGACGCTCAGCCGTTTCTCGCTCAAGCGAAAGATCGTCGCATTCCACCGCTTTTCCGGCCTGCCGTTTCGCGACCTCTATGTATTCCTGCGCACCCCAGCCGCCGTCGCTCTCGATCGAATTCACCGTCGCGTCGCCCAGACTCCGGGTCTGGCGCAGCAGCCCCGGGAGTATTGGCTCCACCTCCACGAGAGCGAGGCGATTCTGGCAAGGCTCGGTGCCTGTTTCGAGGAGGCGCTGGAGGTGGCGCACGGCCTGGCTGCCTTCGATATCGTCGAAGTCGAGACTACGCGTTACGACGAATTGGCCGTGGCGCAGAGGATTGCCGATGAGATTCGCAATCGACTCACCGCCGAAGACCGAATCGGGGTGCCGACATGCGCGTAACGTTTCTCGGTACCGGGAACGCCTTTTCGGGTGCCGGACGAGCGCAGAGCGCCGTTCTGATCGAAGACCAGGGCGGTCGATGGCTCCTCGAATGTGGCGCAACAACTCCTTACCGTCTCAAGCGTGAGGGCATCGACCCGAGCACGATTGGGATGGCGGCGGTGAGCCACTTGCACGGCGACCATTTTGGGGGCCTGCCATTTCTTTTGCTCGGGGCGCGAGACGAGGAGGGGAGGAAATCGGCTTTCCATCTAGTCGGCCCTCCGCCGCTCAAGGCCCGGATCAGAGATCTGTTGCTGGCGCTCTATCCGGAGTCCAATCCGGACGACTGGCCTTTTCCGCTCGACTACCACGCGCTGAAACCTGGTCAGTCGATCCTCGTTCTCGGGCGGACCATCCGGGCGTTTGCAGCCCACCACATGACGGACGGGACGGCACTCTGTCTTCGGGTGGAGAGCGAGGGCAAAGTCATTGCATTCAGCGGGGATACCGGCGCCCTCGCTCCACTGGCAGAGGTCGCGGAAGAGGCGGATCTCTTCATCTGTGAATGCACGCTCGAAAAGCCGGCGCAGGCGCTGCACTTGAGCGTGGAGGACATCGCTCGCCTGAGGCCCGGGTGGAGCGCTCGCCGCGTGGTGCTCACGCATCTGTCCGCGGAATCGCGGCGCGCTGCACAGGCGTTGAGGGGAGTCGAAGTGGCGGAGGATGGCGGACGGATAGAGTTGTGAGGGAGGACATGCTTGGTAACCGATCGTTGATCCGAGGCGTATTGGACTTCATGATTCGATCGTCGCTTGGGCTGGCACTGGTTTCTTCTCTGATCTCCCTTGAGGCTCGCGCGGGCGAAAGGTCACCCGTGCTCGTCGAGCTTTTCACCTCGGAAGGCTGTTCGAGCTGCCCACCGGCGGACGCCGTGCTCGAGCGGCTCGAGCGCAACCAGCCCGTTCCGAACGCACAAATCATCTCTCTGGGCTTTCACGTCGACTACTGGAACCAGCTAGGATGGGCCGACCCCTTTTCCTCCGCTGAATTCTCTCTTCGGCAGGAAGAGTACAGCAATGCGTTCGGCGGCGACCGGATCTACACCCCGCAGATGGTGGTAGATGGTTCGCGCGAATTCGTTGGCGAAGAAGCGAAGGCGATCCGGTCTGTCGCGGAGGCGTCGGCCCGACCGAAGGCTCGAATTGAAATGACCCTCTCGCCTCGCTGCGAGCTCTCCTCAAAATTGAAGGTGTCGGTGGGCCAGCTTTCAAATCTGTCGAAGACCGATCCTCCCGAGCTTCTGGTCGCGATTACCGAGAGCGGCCTTGCCAGCCAAGTGCGACGAGGCGAAAACGCAGGACGCACGCTTCGCCACACGGCCGTGGTCCGGCAGCTTCGTTCACTGGGTGAGGTCCAACGGCAAACGACCGAGGATTTCGTCGCTTCCACCCAACTGTCGGTGGACAAAGCGTGGAAGCGCAGCGCGCTTCAGGTAGTGGCGTTTTTGCAGGAAAAGAAAGGCCGCCACATTCTTGGCGCGGCCGCAAAGCCTCTTTGCGATGCAGCCCGGTGAGCGAAGCGCAGGAGGCGATCAGCGAAGCGCCCGCAACGCATCCAGCGTATCGCTCGGTTCGGGACGGCTGGTGTAGTCGGGATCGCTCTGCGCCGCTCGAATGATGCGGTTCCGGTCGATCACAAAGCGCGCCGGGATCGGCAGCGTCCAAGACGCGTCGCCGTTGAACTGCTCGAGATCGAGTGGAAAGGTGCGGTAGGTTTCCCGGAGATAGTCGGGCAAGCTCCAGCGCAGCCCGAAACGCGCCGCTACTTCATTGCCCGGATCGCTCAGGATTTCGAAGGTCAGGTGTCGGCGCTCGATCAGCTCTCGGCTGTAGACGGGTAATTGCGGCGAGATCGCGACCAGGCTCGCACCGAGCGCGGTGAACTCCGGAAGGATCTTTTGCAGAGCTACCAGCTCCGCGTTGCAATACGGTCACCACCGGCCCCGGTAGAAGGTGAGGACCAGCGGTCCCTGGGCGAGCAGCGCTCTGGAGTCGACCGAGCGCTCCTGAGCATTCAAGAGCACGAAGTCTGGAGCCTTGGCACCAACCTTCAAGACTCGATCTACCGCACCGGACAGCCGTAGCTCGTCCACGGCCTGATGCATCTTGGCGACGACTTCCGGTTTACGTCCTGCTTCGAGCCGCAAGCGCAGCGCGGTGAGTTCCTCTTTCAATGACATGAAGTGCCCGTCCTTTCAAAATCGGTATCCAAGAGCGACGAAGCCGCGCGTCGCCGATGCGCGAAAACGGTCATTGTTTCCATCAAGTGGCCTGCTTGACGTGTATTCAGTGCTCATATGGCTCACCCCAGCACGCACACCCCAAGAGCCCCACCAATAACCGGCGAAGAATTCTGAGTCCAACTGGCCGTAGTCGTGGCGTCCGAAGAGAAAAAGATTGAGGCGGGAAGGGCTGGCCCTCTGCGCTCCGGACAAGGCGGGCTCGAGGCCGGCATATTGGCCAGTCACCTCAGGACCGAAACCGACCCCGATCAAGTCGATGTTCATTCCCGCTTCCAGCCCGGCGAAGAGCCGTACCGAGACAGCGAACATCAGATTGAGAGCGTAGCTGCGAGGCTGGTCCACGGTAAGAGTATCCCTCGCGCCGGCAGCGATGAGCGCCGCATTGCCGTTTGGAAACACTACGCTTCCACTGCCAAAGAAGGATGAAAAGCGCCCGCCAATCCCGGCGTTCAACCGATGGTCGAAGAAGCTGAACGTCGGCGTGTAAGCGATGGCTGCGGTGACGCCCGAGGGAGTGGCAATTGAAAGGTCTAACTGGTGAAGCAAGAGACGATCGGCGTTCTCACTCGCACTTGCGTGCGCCGTCGCGATTATCAGCAGCGGCAGAATCCAGCATACCGCTCGCAGGGCATCCTCGACAGGCTTTTGGCCATTTCGACTCCGGTTCACTCTTCTCCTGATGGAGATACGACGGAGCCTGTTCGCGGTTACCCTTCCAAGAACTTGAGCAGCTCGTTAAGCGTGGTTCCAGTACCATCAGCAGATACGCCCAGCTCTTCCGGAGGGACCTGCTGCCGATTGACCCAGAAGGTAGGAAAACCGAAGGCTTTGGCTCCGGCAACATCCCAGCCGCCAAACGCCACAAAACCGATCTCCTCTCGTCTCAACTGGAATGCATCGACGGCGAGTTGGTACGCGCGAGGGTCGGGCTTGTAGGATTTGATTTGGTCCGTGCTGAGGACGTGCTCAAACATGCCTTGCAGGCCTGATTTGTGAAGGCCCCCGTTCAGGATGTTCAATGTCGCATTCGACAGTATCGCCAGTCTGATTCCCCTCTGACGGAGCGAGCCCAAGGCTTGGGGCACGTCCGGCCAGGTCGGAAGGACTAGATACATGCCCATCAACTGATCGCGCTGGGCCCTTGTCAGATCGAGCTTCAGCGATTTCGCGGCAAACACCAGGGCGTCCTCGGTCGCTTGCCAGAAATCAGCGTAGCGGTGGGAGAGCGCGCGCAGCCATTGATATTCGAATTGCCGCGTTCGCCACACGCTGCTGAGCTCTGCGCCCTTGCCGGGGGAATAGTTCCTCAGCCTTGGCAAAGATCGAACGAGGATCAAAGAGCGGGAAAGCGTCGAATGCGAGCGCCTTGATTCTCCCGACGACGAAGCTCCCCGTTCCCCTGCCGGAGACTGTGGCGGTGGCAACCCCCGCCTGCAACAACGCTCGCCGAGTAATTTCCATCTCACGCAGCTCTTGGAATACACACCGTCCGCGCCGGCGCGCTGGCTTGGTACGAACTGAGGCGAAAAACGTTATCTGAAAGAGCGCCTCCGGTGTAACTGAAATCACCGAGTCACATACTTAAGAACAGTACAAACAAATAACCCTGAGGAGGACAAAATGAATTTTAGAAACACGATTGTCTTTGCATTGATGTTAACAGCCGCTCCCGCCGTTGTTCATGCCAGCCCGTTCGTAGTGCTGGAAAAGGAACAGGTAAGCGAAACATCATTGATCAATGCCAGTTTCGAGGTGAACCGGGAGCTCGGGCGCGCATGGGTCGAAATCCAGATCAGCGACTCTGGATCCAGCGGCGACGACGCCATCGTAGGAGTGATCCGGAAGCAGATCGAGGGCCTCTCCTACGATCAAGCGAAAAACCAGGTCGTCTACGTCAACGGGGCCCGATCGGTGGTTTGCGCCGTCGAGTCTGGCTTCCTGTTTCAGAAGTCCTTGAAGCCTACCGGAGACTGCGCGATCTCGATTTCATCTGAAAACCGCATCCGGGACGATGGATTCGAGCTCTCGAGCCAAGTTGTTTCGAAGGTACTCTTCGATCCAAAAGCGTAGGATCGACACGCGCGTCTCTTCCTGTCGCTGCCCCTCGTGGCCGCTCAAGCGGCGCGGGGGGCTTCGGTCATTGGGATATATTCGAGCGGCGGGAGCTGGTGATCGGCCGCGAACGAAAATCTTCACATGACGAATCTCCGAAGTTCCGGCAATTTAGCGGGACCATGCTGCATCGCATTTTGGAGCCAAGGGCCGAGTTTGCTTACACGCTGCTTCGAGTCGTCGCGGGGTTGATGTTCGCGTTTCACGGACTTCAGATTCTCTTCGGCGTGCTCTCGAACTTCCAGCCCCCGGTCGGAACTCAGCTCTGGTTCGGTGGAATCATCGAGCTCGCCTGCGGCATCGCCATCGCACTCGGCGTCCTGACGAGCTGGGCAGCCTTTCTCGCCAGTGGGACCATGGCGGTCGCCTACATCCAGTTTCATTGGAAGCTGAAATTCGGCGCGCAATTCTTTCCCGCGGTCAATCAGGGAGAACCGGCCCTCCTCTACTGCGTGGTGTTTTTCTTTATCGCGTGTCGAGGCGGCGGCCGGTGGAGTATCGATGGGAGAACGCGCCGAGGCTAGTTCCGACGCTTCTGCTTCTCGTTGGGACGTCCCTTGACGAGCGCGAGCTTCTCCGCGACGTCGGCGCGGTCGGCCAGGTCCGCAAGAATCCCATCGTCCGAAAGATCGAGTGGGTGGGAATGCTTCCAGTCGTGGCGTGCGACCTTGTCGAGGCGCTTCACGACCTCGTCATCCCGCACCTCGATCGCCAGCTCACGACGGCCGTCGAAGCTGCCCGGGGCGAAGTTGATCGATCCTACGATTGCGGCGACGCCGTCGGCGAGGAGCATTTTGCCGTGAAGCCTCAGCCGCTTGAGCTTGTGAATCTTGATCCCCACATCATCCATGATCCGAAGGCCACCAACGCCTTCGACCAGTTTGTCCTTCTTGAGCGTGTGCGGCGGTCGGGTCATCAGATGAAGTTTCACCCCTCGGCGCGCCGCTCGCACCAGGCACTCGATCACGACGAGATCCTGATATCGCTCGTTCTGGACGAACAACGAATGTCTCGCCTCCTCGATGAAACGGCAGAATCGGTCCCGCCCCCCTGGGCACCAGATCAGGTGGCCTTGCTCGCCATCGAAGCGCTTTCGGTGCCAATCGGCTTCGAAGCACTCGACGATCTCGCCGACCTCGCGCGCGTGGTTGGTGACGACCGCATAGTCGCGAGTCTCGGTCAGATTCTTGGTGGCCCAGTTGAGCGACTTGACGAATGCGCTCTGTTCATCCACGACCATCGACTTTTCGTGGGTGAGCTCGAAAGCGGGATTGCCGTCGACGACATCGATTCCGGCACGGGTAAGCTTTTGGCGAGCCTCCTCGTTGTCCTCCTCGCCGCTGCGGCGGGCAGGGTTTAGCATCACCCGGACCTTCACCCCGCGACGGCGCGCGGCGACGACTGCCTCGAGCAGCGCCGGATCGGAAAAGACAAACATCTTCACGGAGATCGACTTTGTAGCCGTTCGGATGGCGTCGAGAATGGGCTTTGCAGAGTCGTCGGGAAGAACCAGCAGGGATCTGGACATTGAGGCTCCTTCTTATCCGGTCATGGGCGAGCGGCGGGCTGGCACCGCGCCGACCTGGATCCGGTGCAGCTCCGCGTATTCCCCGCCGAGCGCCACCAGCTGATCGTGTGTGCCTTGCTCCGCAACCACGCCGTCCTTGAGGACGATGATCTTGTCGGCATCGCGAATCGTGCTCAGGCGGTGAGCAATGGTGACCACGCTGCGTCCTTTCATCAATCGCTCGAGTGCGTCGATCACGACCTTCTCCGATTCGCTGTCGAGAGCAGCCGTCGGCTCGTCGAGGATCAGGATCGGCGAGTTGCGGATGATCGCGCGGGCAATCCCGATCCGCTGCCGTTCGCCGCCGGAAAGGGTCACGCCTCTCTCGCCCACCGGGGTATCGTACCCATTCGGCATCCGCGTGATGAACTCGTGCGCTCTGGCGAACTTCGCGGCCTCGACGATCTCGTCCAAGGTAGCGTCGGGCCGCCCGTAGGCGATGTTTTCGCGCACCGTCCCGCGCAAGAGGATGGTGTCCTGCAAGACGAAGGCGATCTGGTCGCGCAGACCTTGGAGCTTGTAGTCGCGGACATCGACCCGGTCGATGAGAACAGCCCCCGAAGTGGGATCGTAAAACCGTGGAATCAGGCTCACGACCGTTGACTTGCCGCCCCCGGTCATCCCCACGATCCCGACGAACTGCCCGGCTTCGATTGAAAAACTAACGTCCTTCAGCACCGGAGCCGCCGGATCATAAGCGAAGGCGACGTGATCGAACGTGATCGCGCCAGCGAACTTTCCCGGCTCACGAGCGTTCGGGCGCTCCGGGATGGTCATGTCGATATCCAAAATCGCGCAGACGCGTTCCATCCCGACTGCCGCCTGGGCGACGGTGCCGCTCATCTTGGCGAGGTCCCGGACCGGCTTGAAAAAATCCTTGAGGTAGGAAAGGAAGACGGTGAGCGATCCGACCGTCATCGCGGAGGTGAGGACGAGCAAACTGCCCCGCCAGAGGACGAAGCCGACGCACAGCGCTACGATCACCGCGACGATCGGCGACAAGAGCGACTTTACCCTCCTGGCCTTCAGGGCGGCCTTGATCTCCGCGCGACTCGCATCCGCCAGGTGCCGCTCCTCCAGCTCCTGTCGCCCGAATGCATTCACCACTCGGATCGTCTCGAGCCCCTGCTGCACGACACCCACGATGTCGCTCTGCCGACGCCGGACTTCGCGGGTCGCCTTTTTGATCTCCTTCCTGAACCTCGCGACAAAGAGCAAAAGGATTGGCGCCACGGCCACGGCGACAAGCGCGAAGTCCCAGTTGAGCCAGAACATCAAGCAGAGCATCCCGATCACCGCCAGAACATCGATCAAGATGCTTAGCGTCGAGGACGACGCGAAGTCCTGGATCGTGTCGATGTCGTCGATCAGGGTGCTCAGAAGCGCCGAGGTCTGGTGGGTGTCGTAATAGGAGATCGACAGATGCTCGAGATGATCGTAGACGTACAGGCGCAGGTCATTGGCCACCCATTGCCCGACGCTCTCCGTGTAGTAATTGTTGACATACGAGGCGAGCGCGCCCAGCCCAGCGATGATCACGCTGACCGCGGCGGCCAGCGCCGCGATCCGAGCGACGTGATGGCCGGGCATCGACCTCGCGAAGTCGTGAAGCCAGTGGGGCAGCTTGTGCCCGCCGAGCACGTTGTCAAGGATGATCTTCAGCGGCCAAGGCGCGGCGAGGCTCATTGCGGTCTCGACCAGAGTTGCGATCAGGACGATCGCCACCCAGCCGCGATAGGGCCGCAGCAGCCTGGCGACGAGCCGAATCATGTCGCGCGTCGTAAGTCTTTGGTCCTGGGGCGGCGGTTTCATTTCATCCCCTGCAACCCAAATCTGAAACGAAATAGGGTCAACTTGTACTATTTACCACCCCAACGCTGCGCGGACAGGGTGAGGGAGAATTTGCCAGGACTTGGAGCAAGGCCAAGCCTTTGCCGTTGGGCTGGCACAATTGGCCTAGCTCTGACCGTCTCCCTGGCGTCTGCCGCAGACGAGCCCCCCCCTACCGCCACTGTCGAGCCCGGCGACCGCTACGGCATGGGTTGGCTTGGTCGCCTATTTCTGGGGTCGCAGTGGCGAGATCTTTGGACCACCCCGATCGAGGTGCCGGTGCTTGACCTTGGGTCGTTCGACGGAGGTTTGACTCCGGATCGGGAGGGAGGCGGGCTGGAGACCACGACTCTTCATTTTAAGAGCAAGAACGGCCATCACTGGGCTTTCCGCTCGGTGGACAAGGACCTGA
Organism: Myxococcaceae bacterium; assembly: GCA_036781205.1. Lineage (GTDB taxonomy): Bacteria > Myxococcota > Myxococcia > Myxococcales > Myxococcaceae > DAIQBK01. The sequence continues at coordinate 111,279 of DAIQBK010000009.1, read as the reverse complement.
CGCGTGTCCTGCCGCCGGAGGCGCGGCATTCGCTCGTCGGTGCTCTCGCACAGGACTTCACCAGCACCGAGAATCCGGCTGCGGCAATGATCGCCGCCCCGCTCCTGGAAACCGCAGGGGTGCTGCATTCGACCCCCGCTTACTATCTCATGCCGGACGACCCTCGCCTGGGCGAGTTCCGAAGCACCTTCCGAAACATGCTGAGCATGATGGAATTGCGAGATGAGAAACACCTGCCGAATGTCGACAAGGTGCTGACGACATACGAGCTGTTCGAGCGTCTGGAAAAGCGCAGCGATGAGCGGGTCGACGCGCGCGACTATCTGCGAGCGCGCCTGATGGACATGTTCATCAGTGACTGGGATCGACATGCCGAGCAGTGGCGCTGGGTGAGGCTGGACAAGGAGGACGGCGTTCGCATCTGGCGGACGGTGCCGCGGGATAGAGATGCGGCATTCAGCCGCTTCAATGGGATGTTTCCTACGCTGGTCGAGTACTACACCAAGTGGGTGGCGGGATTCGGCTATGGTTATCCGCCGATCGACAAGCTGACATTTTCCGGTCAATACAGCGACCGTCGCTTCCTGGTGTCCCTGGAGAAAGAAGCTTGGGACGAGGTCACTGCGGACCTCAAGGCAAAACTGACGGATTCGGCAATCGATCAGGCTGTGCGCCAGATGCCGAAACCGATGTACGAGAGGGAGGGCGCGTACATCATTCAGGTGTTGCGAGCGCGTCGCGACAACCTCCCGCGCGCGTCCGACGACTTTTACCACCTGCTTGCCAAAGATGTGGACATCCGAGGCACCGAAGGTGCCGACGACCTCGAAGTTTTGCGCAACGCGGACGGTTCGGTGGAGATCTCGTTGTACCCGCGCGACGAGCGCACCGGCGAGAGGCTCGGTCCAGCTTTTTTTCACCGCAGGCTGAAGCGCGATGAGACAAACGAAATCCGCCTCTATCTGTTGGGAGGCAAAGGCCGCGTACGGCTCACCGGACCGGGCGAGAGCAGCATCCTGGTTCGGATCATCGGTGGCGGCGACAAGGTGGAGATCGTTGACCAATCCCGGTGCGGCGGATGCACCGATATCCGATCGGCTTCGAAAACCTTAGCCACAGGCGGGGCCGCATTCTCAGCGGCCAACGCCACGCAACCAGAGGTCAAAGCTCGCTACGAGCCGACCCGCGACTGGGGCTATGACCTGCTCTTCTTCCCGCAGCTCAGCTTCGATTCGACGCGCGGAGCGGTGCTGGGAGCCAAGGGAACTCTGACCCGGTACGGATTCCAGCTGGCCCCCTTCTCCGGTCAGACCTCAGTCGGAGCGGCCTACTCGACCGGTACAAACCAGCCCCGCTTCGACTTGGCGACCGAGTTTAAAACACGGTCCCCTCTCAGCATTCTGGGCTACGTCACGTATTCGGGAATGGACCAGGTTAACTTCTTTGGCTTTGGCAACCAAAGCGTTCGCAATCCAGTGCTCGCGGACCATGATTTCTATCGAGTAAAACAGAAGCAATTCACGTTCCATCCGTTGCTCGGGATCGCACTCTTCGGGCCGGTACATGCGCGCGTTGGCGGGCTGTTCAAGGCTGTGTCCGGGGTGGAAAGTACGCCGGTGGTGGCGAATATGCCGGGTTTTGGCTCAGCCAGCCTGATGGCGGCGGAGGCCAGCGTTGAGCTCGATACGACCCGACCTAGTTTCGTGGAGGAGCAAGGCCTGAAGCTCACGTTTCTCGGGCGCTACTACCCCAAAGTGCTGAGCCTCAACTCCGACTTCGCCAAAGTTCGCGGTTCGGCGACCTACTTTCTCAACTTCCACGTGCTCACCGATATGCTTCTGGCGCTTCACGTCGCAGGCGAGAAGAACTGGGGCGGTTATCCGTGGTATGAATCGGCGTTCCTCGGCGGCGTTCCCACGGTGGTGAGTTTCGATCCTTGGACGCCGACCGGAAACTTGCTGCGCGGCTACGATTTGAACCGATTCGCTGGTGACGCGTCCGCGGTGGCGAACGTCGAAGTACGGATTGCGCTCGGCACCTGGAACCGGATTCTTCCGATGGTCTTTGGCCTGACCGGCCTCACGGACGTAGGGCGCGTGTTCTTCGCTCCTGAGTCTTCAACGAAGTGGCATGTGGGAGCCGGCGGGGGCGCTTGGCTGAGGATGCTGATCATCGCTCCCGGTTACCACCTTGCCAGCACTTTCAGCGCAACGGTGGTCGCCTCGAGCGAGCGCACCGCCTTCTTAGTCTACTCGGGGTTCGGCTATTGAAAGCACTCGCGCGGAGTCGTCGTCGGTATTGGCCGCTGTCATTGGTATCCACTCTCTTCCTGGTCTCTGCGACGCGCAGCCGAGCCGAATCGGACTTAGAGCCGGAGTTCTATTCCCTCAAGGACTGGGCTCCGATCCACACCTGGGAGTATTTCGCCATCCCGGCGATGAATGCCGCGACCCTGACCATTACCGCGACCATTCATCCCCCGCCTCGTTGGCGCGGAGGGATCCTTTTCGATAACTGGGCAAGGGGTGGACTGACCCTGCACTCGGAGGCGGCGCAGACCCACGCTGGCAACGTGAGCACCGTGCTGACCGTCTCGCTGGGGGTTTTCCCGGTCCTGATCGATGCCGGTCTGCTGACGTGGTGGGTTCACGAACGGCGTGATTTGGCGTTGCAGATGTTCGTCCTCGACGCCGACGTGCTGTCCCTCACCGGCTTGGTCACTATCGCCAGTCAACGCCTCGTCGGACGCGAGCGGCCTGCCGGGGACCGCGAGGCTGACAGCTTCTTCAGTGGACATGCGTCGCTTGCAAGCTCGGGCGCTACGCTTATTTGCCTGCAGCACCTTGACCTCGGGCTGCTGGGGAACAGGGCGGCGGATGGCACAGTCTGCGGCGTCGCCGCGGCTTCGGCTGTCGCTACTGGGTTTTTGCGGATTATGGCCAATCGGCACTACGCCTCGGATGTCATTATTGGCACGGGGGTCGGAGTGGGAACGGCGTTCCTGGTGTACAAGCTGAAGGTGAAGCCGACGCGCTCGGAAGAAACTGCAATGCAACTCCTACCGGTGCTGAACGGCAACTTTTTGGGGCTGTCCTTGTCTGGGTATTTCTAGAGGAGGCGCGTCGGACTTGGTTCGCTTCCAAGAATCTGAAACGAAATCGAGAGAAGGCGCACTATTGAGCACCGTGAAACCGTTCGGACACGGTAGGGAGAGAGTTTGCTGGCGCCGATACAGGGCGAGTCCCATCCGTTCGGCAGGCGCGATCGGCTTGGTCCTGGCCATCTGCCAAGCGCACGCCGCGGACCCGCCCCGCACCGTGGTGGTTGTGCCGAACGAGCACTACCGGGTCGGGTGGGTCGGCCGGATTTTCCTCGGCTCAAACTGGCGAGATCTGTGGACCACGCCAATCCAAGTCCCGGTGCTCGATCTCGGCTCGTTCGACGGTGGTCTGACGCCTGACCGAGAGGGCGGGGGGCTTCAGACCAAGAGCCTTCACTTCAGGAGTGCAAGCGGCCGCCACTGGGATTTCCGTTCGCTCGACAAGGATCCGACGCGGGTCCTTGAGCCGGACATCCGGCAGTCGTTGCTGGGAGCTCTCGCCCAGGACCTGACCAGCGTTGAAAACCCAGCTGGTGCGCTGATCACCGCACCCTTTCTGGATGCTGCGGGCGTGCTGCATCCATCGCCTTCTTTGTACGTGATGCCCGACGACCCGCGTCTGGGAGAGTTCCGAAGCTCCTTTGCCGGGATGCTCGGCCTAATCGAGTCGCACGATGAAAAACGCCTCCCGGGCGTCGACAAGGTCCTCACCACCTACGAGCTGTGCGAGCGGCTGGAGAAGCGCAGCGATGAGCGGGTTGACGCGCGCGACTACCTGCGAGCACGGCTGATCGACATCTTCGTCGGCGACTGGGATCGGCATGTCGACCAGTGGCGCTGGGTGCGGTTCCAGGAGGGCAGCGCTCGAATCTGGCGCTCGGTGCCCCGCGATCGGGATGAGGCGCTCAGCCGCTTTAACGGGGTGATCCCCACCATCGTGGAGTACTACACCAAGCAATTGGCCGGCTTCGGCGCCGACTATCCGTCGATCGAGAAGTTGACCTTCGCTGGGCGCTACACCGACCGTTGGTTCCTGGTGGGACTGGAGAAACCGGAGTGGGACGCGGTCACGGCAGATCTGGTCGCGAAGTTAACCAACGCCACGATCGACGACGCGGTCCACCAGATGCCAAAAGAATTTTACGCGAAGCAGGGCGCGAGGATCAGGCGGATGCTCCGCTCGCGGCGCGACCAGCTTCCCCGCGCGTCGGAGGACTTCTACCGGCTGCTCGCACAGGACGTGGACGTAAGAGGCACGGAGGGCGGCGACGATGTCGAAGTTCTGCGCCACCCCGACCGCTCGGTGGAGCTTACGCTCTACTCGCGCGACGGGGGCAGTGGACAGAGGGTTGGGGCGCCCTTCTTCCATCGCACCTTCAAGTCAGACGAAACGGACGAAATCCGCCTCTATCTGCTCGGCGGGGCGGACCGGGTGGTGCTCCAGGGCACAGGGGAGAAAAGTATCCCGGTCCGGATCATCGCTCTTGGCGACCAGGCGCAGATCATCGACCAATCGCACTGCGGTGGATGCACGGACATCCGCCGCGAGAGCGGCAAGGTGGCCGCGAAGAATGTCCGTGGCACTGACATCGAGCCGACCCACAAGGAGCTTCAAGCCCGCTTCGAGCCGACCCGCGACTGGGGTTGGGATCTGCTGTTCTTTCCCCAGCTCACATACGACACCAGCCGCGGTCTGGTGGCGGGCGCGCTCGGCGTATTCACTAGTTACGGGTTCGAGCTCGAGCCCTTCTCTAATCAGACAAGGTTCGGCGCTGCATACTCGACCGGGACGAGCCAACCCCGGGTCGACTTGGCAACCAAGTTCCGCACCGGGTCGCCCCTCAGCATTCTCGGGTTCATCAGTTATTCGGGCATGGACCAGGTGTTTTTCTTCGGACTCGGCAACCAAACCCCTCGAATTCAGCAGCTCGACAACGCCGGGTTCTATCAGACTACGCAAAAGAGGTTCATCCTCCACCCGCTGCTCGACGTCGAGATAGCTGGCCCGTTCCACGCGAGTGTAGGCGGGCTGTTTGAGCACGTGTCCAACGTGGATCGCAATACCCTTGCGGCCCAGACGCCAGGCTTCCGGGCGACGAGCCTGATGGCGGTGGAGACGAACCTTGCTTTAGATGTGACCCAGACGAGGTCCTTGGTGCCTCGGGGTTTCAAGGCCTCCGTGTTCGGGCGCTACTACCCAAGCGTGCTGGACCTGAATTCCGATTTCTTGAAGGTGCGCGGCTCGGCGGCCTACTTTCTCCCCTTCCGTTTGCTCACCGATATTCTGCTCGGGGTGCAGGTCGCCGGGGAGAAGAACTGGGGTACCTATCCTCCGTTTGAAGCAGCGTTCCTCGGCGGCATTCCAGGTGCGGTGGGTCTGGATCCGGGAACGTTCACGGGGAACCTTCTACGTGGCTACGACCTGAACCGATTCGCGGGCGACGCGTCTCTGGTCGGCAATGTGGATCTCCGGATTGCGATCGGTAGTTGGAACAGTGTTCTTCCGATCCGCTACGGCCTGCTTGGGGTCTTCGACATCGGGCGCGTGTTCTTCACCCCTGAGTCGTCGACAAAGTGGCACAAAGATGGTGGCGGCGGGCTTTGGGCCACGATTCTGCTTGCTGTCCCGGGCTACCGAATCGTCTCCACTTTGAACGGAGTGGTGGTCGCGTCTGAGGACCGAACCAGTTTTACTTTGTATTCGGGGCTCAGCTTTTGAACTTTCTTGTGCAAACTCGTCGCTCGTGGTGGGCCCTCGTCGCAGGGGCTCTTCTCGTTACCTATTCCGCAAGAAGTTGGGCCGAATCGGATGCGCAGCCGGATTTCTATTCCCTTAAGGACTGGGCTCCGGTGCACACGTGGGAGTACTTCGTGATCCCCGCCGGCAATGCCGCGCCGTTGACGATCACTCTGATTGTCCATCCACCGACCAGATGGCGCGGAGGCATTCTTTTTGATGACTGGGTGAAAAGGGGACTTTCCCTGCATTGCGAAGCGGCGCGGACCCACGCGGGGACGGCGAGCACAATCCTCACCGTTACGCTTGGGCTTGTCCCTCCCCTGCTCGACGCAGGGCTGCTCACCGGATGGATTCACCACAGAACTGATTTGGCCTGGCAAGCCCACTCGAGTGGAGCAAGCATCGCTGCAATTTATTCCGGTCCTGCGCTCCGATTTTCTCGGCCTGTCCTTGGCGGGAGACTTTTAGGCACACCCGTCGAGTTGATCGATTTCGTTCGGCTCAGCCGCGTGCCGGTGACCCCAGGCGCACAGTTGGGCAATCAGCGGTTGCAGCTCACTCCGAGCTTGGTCGCCGAGTATTCCACACGCGGTGGTACTTGCTTGAAGATCTCCCGGCGCACGATGCCGTGCTCCTCCATCTCGCGCAGCTGCTGGATCAGCACCTTCTGACTGGTTCTAGGCATTAACCGCCTGAGTTCAGAAAGCCGCTTAGGTCGTTCGAAGAGGTGATGAGGGATCACCGCCTTCCACCGGCCTCCGATGACTTTGAGCGCGCGTTCGACGGGTAGCGAGGGCAGGCTCTTGAATTGATGCGCCACGGTAACCTCCAGGTGACTATGTCGCAAAGGAGTGTGTAGTCCCCGCAACCCGCCCGCGCACATCTCACTGCTCGAACTCAATCCAACTGGAAGGCAGGAACACGTGCTGGATCTCAAGAGCGAGGGTAAGCGAGCGCTGGTCACGGGAAGTAGCAGTTGCATTGGCGAGGCGATTGCGCGGATGTTGGCACGCGAAGGCGCGACCGTGGTGGCACGGCCGACGAAATGGCGGCGGCCGTTGCGTTCCTGGCAAGCCCCCTCACGAATTTCATCACCCGCGCCAACCTGCGGGTCGACGGTGGATACGTCACCAGGATCAATTGACTACCCGCCTCGGCGCTCGTTAGTTCAGGACACAAGTCTTGTTCCGAAGGGACGACAATCTGATTGCCTCCATGTTCATCCAAGCACGAGGAGACCGTAAGCATGGAGTACAGAAATTTGGGGGCATCGGGATTGAAAGTTCCGGTCTTGAGTTTTGGCGCGGGCACTTTCGGCGGCAAAGGGCGCTTGTTCAGTGCGTGGGGTAACACCGATGCGATCGAAGCGCGGCGACTGATCGACATCTGTCTGGACGTGGGCGTCAAGATGTTTGATACCGCGGACGTGTACTCGGACGGCGCCTCGGAGGAGCTGCTAGGCCAAGCAATCAAGGGTAAGCGCGACCGTGTCCTAGTCTCCACCAAGACAGGCCTGCCGACGGGCGATGGACCCAACGACGCTGGATACTCGCGCTCACGTCTGATTCGCGCCTGCGAGGCGGCGCTGCGGCGGCTGGGAACCGATTACATCGATCTGTTTCAGCTCCACGCCTTCGACGCTGCGACCCCGATCGAGGTCGTACTCGTCACGCTCGATGACCTCGTGCGCTCGGGCAAAATCCGTTATGTCGGGGTCTCCAATTTTTCGGGCTGGCAGCTTATGAAGTCGCTCGCGATCGCGGAGAGATACGCTTACCCCCGCTACGTTGCGAACCAAGTCTACTACTCGTTGATCGGTCGCGACTATGAGTGGGAGCTGATGCCGCTAGGCCTCGATCAAGGAGTGGGGGCGGTCGTCTGGAGCCCCTTGGGTTGGGGCCGATTGACCGGTAAGCTTCGCCGTCGCCAGCCATTGCCGCAGGTCAGCCGTCTTCACGCGACCGCCGAGTTCGGGCCGCAGGTTGCGGACGAGCACCTCTTCCGCGTGGTTGATGCGCTCGATCAGGTGGCGAAGGAAACCGGCAGAACGATTCCGCAGGTCGCTATCAACTGGCTGCTGCAGCGACCGAGCGTGTCCACCGTAATCCTCGGTGCGCGCAATGAGGAGCAGCTCCGCGAGAATCTGGGCGCGGTGGGTTGGAAACTCCGCCCCGAGCAAATGACCCATCTGAACGACGCCAGCGCAGTGACCGCGCCCTATCCATACTGGCCGTATCGTCGCCAGCCCGCATTCGCCCGCCTCAATCCGCCCATCATCTAAGGGGGCGTTGGGGGCGGTGTTGGAGTTTGCGATTTTGTGGTTTGGCGAAGTAGGTTTAGCGCGCGAGCAACAGGTCTAGGAGCGAGCGTGGCCGAAGTAGGCGTCACTACGATTGGCCGAAACGAGGGCGATCGGCTTCGTAGGTGTCTGCAGTCCGCGCTGCGGACGAATCCGTTGGTCATCTATGTGGACTCAGCTTCATCCGATCGGAGCGTGGAGACAGCCCGGGCCTTGGGAGTCTCAGTCGTCGAGACAGACCGTTCTACGCCGCTGGGCCCATCACGGGCACGAAACGCGGGCTTCGCGCGGCTTCTCGACTTGGACCCAACAATCAAGTTTATTCAGTTCGTTGACGGCGATTGCGAGCTGACGGAGGGTTGGATCGAGGCTGCTATTCGTCGGCTGCAAAGCGACCCTCAGATCGCGATTGTGTGCGGGCGGCTCCGAGAACGTTTTCCAACTGCGTCGATCTACAACCAGCTTTGCGAAATCGAATGGGACCAGCCGGTTGGCGAATCGCTCGCCTGCGGTGGGATCTTCATGATTAGAGTCGAAGCCTTTCGACAGGTCGGCGGGTTCGATCCGGAGGTTTTCGCTGGAGAGGACGCCGAGCTTTGCGTGCGGCTGCGTAGCAAAGGCTGGAAGGTTCTGCGCGTGGACTCCGAGATGGCCGTGCACGATGCAGCGATGACTCGGTTCGGACAATGGTGGCGGCGCGCAATTCGCTGCGGATACGCGTACGCACACGGGTCCAGCCTGCATGGCGGTTCTCCCGACCGTCACTACGTCCGCGACACGCGGCTGGTTTGGTTTTGGGGTTTTCTCGTTCCGGTGATCTCGGTTGGCGCTGCCTGGCCGTCTAGGGCTACCAGCTTGTTACTGCTACTCATCTATCCGGCCCAGTTTTGCCGGATGTATCGCCGTGGCCGGGCTCGTCCGCTCTCGCGCGCAACCGCGGCTGGGTATGCCCTCTCCTGCATTTTGTGCAGGTTCGCTCAGATCTACGGAGTGTGGAGATTTATGGTCGATCGCTTGCGCGGCGCCCCAATTCGATTGATCGAGCATCGATGACGACCTTGCGACTTTACGTGCGACGCAACATCAGCATTGCGCGCTCCACTTCTTGCGCGAAGGTTCGGTGATTGATGCACGAGTTCGCGCAGTACACACTCCTAAACTTGTTGCACACCACGGTCTGAGCGCGTCGTCGGTTCGCTTCCGGCCCGTACCAGATATCCCGCGCGCTGTTGAGCCGGACGTTACCGATCGGCGGATACAGCCAGCACACACTCACATCACCGTTCGCACGAATGTGGTAATCGCGCATTCCAACCCGACAAGGCGAAAGGCCGTGTTGCACCGGCCTCCGGGCGAAGTGATCGGGAAACGATCGGAGCTTTGCTTCGCTGGTCTCGATCGGTGCCCCCGCTCTCTTCATCGCGACCAACCGATCCACCACTTGAGCAAGTCTTTCGAGATCTGCTAGCTGCTCGATCCAGAGGTGTGACTCCACTTCGGGAGTCCAAGGTTGCACCGGGCTAAAATCGATCGTCGTCGCCCCAATCTGCACCGTCCATTCGACCAGACTCGGCAACTCTCGATAATTGAGCAGATGCACTGTCGGCTTGATTCGAACAGGAAAGTCTTCTTCGTGCCGTTTTCTCTCGCGGAGCAACAGCCCGATTCCCTCGGTAATCTTGTCCAGCGAGCCCTGAACGCCTCGGGCATGATCGTGAATCTCTGCGCTCGCGGCGTCGACCGAGATATCGATGTTGGTCGGACCTGCGCCGATCACCGCCTCAATGGTCGCGGGCGAAAAGGCGGATCCATTGGTGATCACTCCCCATCCGATCCCATGCTGGTGGCAGTACCGCAACAGATCGAGGAAGCCTTTCTTTACAAACGGCTCTCCACCGGCGAATTGAATGACATAGTCGCCGATGAAGTCCTTCAAACTTTGGAGTGCCTGGCACCACTCGGGAATGGTGATCTCCACATATACTGATTTTCGCCAACAATCACAGTAGAGACATTTGTAGTTGCATCGTTCATTAACGAAACCTTGAATCGCCAGAGGCTTCGTGGTGTCAACTCCCGCCTTCAAATAGATCGCCTCTGAGAGTGCGTGCGCACCATGCCTAATGGCCGCGTGGGCGAGGGTGCTTAACTTCATGGCTCCTCCACGGGCGGATCTCGCCTCCCGCCTCAGTTAAGAATTTGATCGCGATGTCTTGAGATAAAGTCTTGGTAGGTGACAAACCGAAAGTCGGTGGTCAGTCGGCGAATCTTTCGCTCGACGGTGGTGAGGTTGACGTAGGATTTGAATCTTCTCGAGAAACCCATTCTCAAACGCGGGTGACTGGGATCGATCTCTCGAGGGTGAATGTAAAAGAGAACCGGCCGACCCTCCCGCAGCACCCGATCCGCCATCCTACGGATCAACGGATATGGTGCGAGCCGCAGATACCCACCGCCAAAGAAGCAAAGGCGGGTGCCCATCACTCGCTGGACGGTGATTGGAAACTCCAACAACCTGCCACTGCTGGTATGTATTACGTGAGGACCCAGCTTCTCGGTCTTCAGTCCTCCGTGAGCGCGAGAGGCTGGAAATACCGACGAGTCGTAGGCGTAACCCGCCTCAATGACCTTCTCGAAGAACCAGGGCGTCTCTCGCCTCACCGAAAAGCCTGCAGCCCGATAACCCAAAGCGGGCTTGCCGACGATCGCCTCGAGGATCGCTTTCGAGATGCGCAAGTCTTCCAGAAACTCATCGGGAGTCATGCACCAAGCCAAGCGATGGGCATATCCATGGGAGGCGATCTCGTGACCCCTGCGGCACGCCTCGGCAACCAGCCGCGGAAATCGTTTGGCAACCCACCCGAGAAAAAAACACGTCGCTTGAATACTCTCCTCTGAGAGCAAATCCATCAGTTTTAGAAAGTTGCTCTCCACAAAAGAGGGTAGGGCGTCCCAGCAATGCAAATCCGGCGTGCTCGGAAGCTCCAAGATGTGGAACCAGTCCTCGACATCAACGGAGAGAATGCACTGCTTACGATTCTCGGAAAGCCGAGTGCTCATCGCCCACCCCGTCCGAGCAGAACTAACTTGATCGTCTTGAAGAGAATCAAAAGGTCGAGGCCGAGCGAACCATTTTTGATGTAAAAGAGATCGTAAGCGAGCTTTTCCTGGTTGTCTTCAATCGTGACACAATAGCCTCGATTGACCTGGGCCCAGCCGGTTGCGCCCGGTTTGACCAACCAACGTTGTCGGTAGTGCGGAATTCTTTCCGCGAGCTGCCGCTCTTGATTGGGAACGAATGGGCGCGGTCCGACGAAGCCCATCTCACCACGGAGAATGTTAAACAGTTGGGGCAACTCATCGATCCGCGCGCGCCGCAGAAACCGGCCCACGCGCGTGCAGCGCCGGTCGGCGATTTCCGCCGGCCGACAGTTGTCATCCGTGTCTGCCCCGTCCACCATCGTACGGAACTTGTAAAGAGTGAAAACCTTGCCATGCTGGCCAACCCGCCTCTGTCGAAAGATCACTGGCCCTGCCGAATCGAGGCGAATCGCTAGCGCGATCAGCGCCATCACCGGCAATGTCAGCAGCAGGGCAAGCGCGGAGAAAACCAGCGGACCGACCCGCTCATAGATGAACCGCGGCCGAGCGCCCAGACCGTCAGAAAAGATCAGGCAGCTCGATCGGAAACAGCGGATTGGAATCTTTCCGGTAATCGCCTCGTAGAGCTCGGCTCCGTCCTGGATCGTCACTCCGCGGCTCCTCAGTTTTAGCAAGGCTTCCAGCGGCAAGTTTCCTCGCCAATCATTCATCGCCACGATCACGCTGTCTGGTTGGCAATTGAGGGCGCAGCGGCGGAACGCCTCGCCATTCAGCCGCCCCACTACCCGGACACCCAAATCCAAACGCGAGGCGAACTCCATTTTTAGCGATTCGGCGAGCGGCCCGTCGCCGAGGATCAGGGCCCGCTTGGCGAATCGTGGCAAAGTGGTGAGAGCCAGGAACAGATGCCGCCCGAGCAAAAGGAGGACCGCCACCAGAATGAAGCCGAGCAGAAAAATCCCACGACCGACGTGGAGGGGCGGATACAGATAATAGACAATCGCGAGGAATAGGTAGGTCGTACCCAGCACCTGGACCATGCGCGCAATCACGACGCGCCGATTACTCAAGATCGCGGAGTCGTAGAGATCGAAATAGTAGATACAGGTAACAAAGGCTGCTGATATCACCAAAATCTTGAACAACCCACGCTGATGACTGAGCATGAAATTGGCATTGGTTGCGCCCATCAGCGCAATCGCCGCCACCACGAACGCAAGGGTCACCAGGAACGCTTCGGATATCCCGAGAAGGAAGGTGCGCCTGGGAAAATGGGCGTGCAGCAGGTGGATCAAGCAGGCACCTCCGCTCACACTTGTTGCGCTCGACTCCCCTCGACTCGAGCTCTCAGGCTGGCCCAGACCATCCCGCGGCGCGGCTGTTTGTCGTCATACTCCACGAATGATGTCAAGGGATTTCACGGCCTAACTTCAACTAGTCCCCAGTGAATCAAAATTACGACGGGGTCCGGTTGAGCGAAGTCGATTGACGGTGGTCTTGCGAAGCGCTAGCGGCCAATGACTCATGGGACTCTACAAACGCGTGCTGGAGGAGCTCAGCCGCAAGTCGCGGGAACAGAAGTTTGCTTTATTCAGCGCTATTTTTAAACCCCGATTGGAAGATCGCATTCTCGACATTGGAGCGAGTGGCCGAACCTTTCCTCCATATACCTTTGAGGACTTCTACCCTTATCCCGAGCAGATCGTCGGAGCTGGAATTGCGCTCGAGGACGTCAAGGCTGCGAAGCGGATTTATCCCCGGTCGCGGTACGTAACATGCGACGGATGCGACCTTCCATTCCCCGACAAGAGCTTCGAAATCGTCTTCTCCAACGCGGTCCTAGAACACGTTGTTGGCGCGGGACGGCAGGAAAAATTTGCTCGCGAGGTCATGCGAGTGGGTAAGAGCTGGTTCGTGACTACACCCAACTATTGGTTTCCCTTTGAGAGCCACTCGTATTTGTTATTTTATCAGTTTCTCCCGCTGGGACTGCAGCGGCGCCACCACCAGCTCTTCGGCAAGCTGGCCGACGGACGGGCGCAGGACATCGAACTTCTTTCGGCGACTCGCCTGCAAAGGCTTTTTCCGAGCAGTTCGATCGCGAGACTGCGAGTTACTTTCTGGCCGGAGACACTGGTGGCTTACTTCGCTCGCGCGAGCCGAGTTCGACAACGGTTTCCGTGAAACCCTCCGCCGTTCAGCCTGCGGGTTTCGACGCTTTGCCTGAAGGCTTCACCCGCTCCCAGGTCAGCTCAAATGTTTGCATCGTTCCGCCCCTGGACAGCGGTGGAGTCGCGATCGAAAGTCGGTCCCCCTGGATCTTGACGGTACGCGATTGGTCGCTGCCCACCCAGTTTGGAATCGAGGCGACCTCGACGTGGTGAACCACCTTGTCACCGCTGAAAGTGTACGTCCCGGCATAGGCCGTCATGGTCGAAAAAGCTTGGGCTCTTTCTTCGATCGGCGCCGCCACGCGATCGTTGACGGAGAGCGGCTTTCGGCCATCTTCGGTGATGATCACCATCATCCGCCCGTCAGCTCCATAAGTGATGAATCCTTTCGGATGCTCACCGTAAACAGTTTTGTTCACATCGCCCTGGTCCGTTTTCGAGACAACCGACACGAGCTTCCAGGTACCAACGAGTTTGTTCTTGCTCTCAGCGACTGCACCGGTTGGCAAGGACAGCGCGGACGCGAGCACTGCGAACACAAGAATTCTTCTCATTTTCCCTCCTCGATGCGAACAGAGTAGAGCCTCGAACAGGCCCCGTCAGGGACCTCACTCCCGGAGCTCAATTCTGTCAAGCGGCGTGTGCCTCTTGCGCGTGCCGTTCAGGCATGAGCGGCCTGATGAGCCGCAGGCGGCCAACGTTGCGATTGTGAGGAGCATGGCTGCTGTTTTCGCGAGCGCCTCCTCAGGGCACCCAAACATGGAACGCTACATGGCCGTGAGGCGAGGTGGCGAGGAGCTCGGAGCACTCCTCATAGAGATGGAATCGGACTGTCCATTGGTAAGGTTGGTCGAAGCGAATTGGGCCAATCTTGTAAGTACCGGCCGGCCCTTCCGTGCTCCTTTGGTTCGAATTGGGTGCGGGATGAGTGTTGGAAAGGAAGACCTCCAGCGAGGTCTTCGCGCCAGTGGCGGGCATGCCGTCGATTTTGCGCGTCGCGATAGCGGTGAAGGTAACGTCTTGATTTTCGTAAATCGGCGTGACTGAGAAATTCACATGATACTTGCAGTCATCGTCATCCGCCTCGGTGTTGTAGTTGGTCGGTCCGTAGTTGACGGTAACCGTCCCGCCGTCGGGGTGACAGTCGCTCACGTCGGTCGGTTGCACGATGGTGCCGCCATCGGGCAGGGCGCAGTGTCTGTCGAGGGCGCCCACGATCGTCCCTCCCGGGGTGCCGTTGTTAGAGCTGCAAGCAGCTGCAACCGCAAGGGCTGCCAGTAGAATCGCTGCAGCAGTGATGAGCTTCATGGCCTCCTCCAAGTGACAATTTCCGTATTGTTCGAGTTCACTCAGCCTGTCAAGCTGGATGAGAACAGGCATTACTGTTTTTGAAGTATGTAATTGATGAGCAAGTATGTAATGAGTTCATGGTCCTTGAGTATCAGCGGCTCGATGAAGCGCACCCGGCAAAATGCGCTTAGCACCGTGAACGCGTCGGTGCCGGGAATTTATCCGCCAGCACGTTCAGATTTGTGGTGGTGACGCAGAAGAACAGCGCACCCGTCGTCCGGTCGCGGTAGGCTTGTGGCCCTGTTTCAGATTTTGGTTCGAAGAGCTGTAGCTTGATGTTCGGTTTACAAGATCGGGATTCGGACCGGTCTCTTCTCGCTCGGCCGCGGCGACGGGACATTCGAGGCAGCGCAGAACCATGACACCGAGCAGGGTTCGGCAGCGATTGCGGTGGGCGACTTTAACGGTGATGCAATACCGGATGTGGTGGTGACGCGCGGCCAAGGCGGGGGCGGTCGCCACAACTCAGTGCTGGTGTTCCTGGGAAATGGCGATGGGACATTTCAGCCGCCCGTTTTCCCGGGGGAATCTACAATCCGTTCCAACTCGTGGTGGCCGATCTGAATGGCGACGGAAAGCAGGATCCGGTGATCGGAAACGCTCTTGCGAACAGCCTCTCAGTGCTGCTGGGTGATGGGGATAGGCGGTTCGAGCGGGCACTGACCTTTGCTACCGGCAATAACCCGAAACTCGATCGCCATCGGCGACTTCAACCACGACGGCAAGCCGGATCAGGCCACAGCCAACATTCCGACCGATATCGGCACCTACTCCATATCGGTCCTGATCAATGACACACGTTGAAGACCGCGCTGTACGCCTCGGCAGCCAGAGGGGGCAGAATGGGGATTCTGCCGCAAGCCTTGATCCAAACGGAGGCTGATCGGCGGCCACCCGTGTTCGAGCGCCCGAGCGGCAGAATAGGATTCTGGGGCAGAATGATCATTCTGCTCCCCCCTGCGGCGTGACATCTTTCGGTCCTTCTAACTTCGATTCGCTGCTGGATTCGGCTTGCCTCCGTGACATCTTTCGCAACTGCCTCAAAAATTCGAGTTCGAATTTACGGTCCTTTTCCAGTTACGCTGCACGTGCATAAGCGTTCTGCACAGCTATTTGTTGTCTTGAGACATAGGGCATTACCGAGCCACGGAAGTCATGTTTGGTAGATTTGCTGCTATCGACCA
Source organism: Myxococcaceae bacterium (assembly GCA_036781205.1). Taxonomy (GTDB): domain Bacteria; phylum Myxococcota; class Myxococcia; order Myxococcales; family Myxococcaceae; genus DAIQBK01. The sequence continues at coordinate 95,333 of DAIQBK010000009.1, read as the reverse complement.
AGTTGTTGATCGCACTCAGATATTGTCCGATTGGCGCCCCAATCCTGTCTTGAGACAAGATTTCGAGTCCAGCAGGGTTCCGGACCGAAAGCTCAGACTGATAGGAGTACGGCGCGGGTAGGCGCGCCTGTGGCCCTCGCGATCGCTGCGCAATAGAGGTGGAGCTGGGCGGCGTATTGCGGTTGGTCTTCCACCCGTGAATCGGTTTTGAAGTCCACCACCGTCCATATGGCGCCGGACGGAAGCTCTTCACGGAAGGCAAGATCCACAATGCCTTCCACCACCGTGCCGTCGGGCAAACGATGAAGCACGGCCGTGTCACGGCGGCAGTCCGCGCTCAGTGCAGCGCGGCAGAGCAGCGGATGTTGCAGGGCGGCGGATGCGGCGCGCGCGGCGGTGTGCACCTCTTCTTCGGTTGCGCCCACCAGCCGAGCCTGCGCTTCGGCGACTCGACGGATTTCATCCACCCCGGCGCGCAGGTCGACCTCGCCCAGCACCGCGTGCACCAAGGTGCCGAAGCGCTTTCCTCTTGGGCGCGTGGCTTCTCGCGCCTCGACACTCATGAACTCCACCGCTTCGTGCCGCGAGGCGTCGGCGGCCAGTGCAGTGGCAGTCGCGACCCGTGTCGACGGCACCGATCCCGACTCCAGCACCCGCACCCGGCGCGACTGCCAGTACGCTTGCGCCCGCGCCGACTCCTGCGCGACCTCCCGGGACTGATCGTCCCCGACCAGGAGGTCCTCCTCGCGCAGGCCACCCGCGGGCTCGAGGCCGAGGTCCAACACGTGCGGATCCCACCAGACTACCTGGTGCGCGCCAGCCTGCGCCAGGTGCTGACCAGGCGAGACGGCAACAGGCTCCCAATGGTTCTCCGGACGATCGAGCACCGAGTCGTTCGAGCGAAACTCGGGACAACCCGGCGCGGGGACGCTCTTTTGCCGGTGAATCGGCTGTGGATAGATGACCGGCGTGAGCGCCTCGAGCCAGCCCTCGGGTTGGCCATCTCCTTGCGCCGGGACCACCAGCAAGTCTCGCGCTCGGGTCGCGGCAACGTATGCGACGCGCAGAATTTCCTCGCGATCCCGCTCGAGCGCGGCCTGACGGTTCTGCAGCAGATCGGCGGGTACGCAGCCGGCAAGCGGCATCGCCCAGAGCCGCCGCTCTGGCTCGATGAACCGACTTGGCTTGCGCGGCACCGCCCGGGCGGTGGGATCGCAAAGGATCACCACCGGAAATTCGAGTCCCTTGGCCCTGTGGACGGTCATCACCCGAACGCCTTCGGTGCCCTCTTCGACGACTGGAGCCTCGGCTGCGTCATCCCGCTCGGCGTCTTCGGCGAGCTGCTCGACGAACGCCCGGAACGAGCTGGCTCCCGCCGCTTCGAATCGTCGCGCAAGCTCGACAACCCGAAGCACGTTCGCCAACGCCTGCTCACCGGTGGGCCAGATCGCGAGTCCCGCATGAGCGCGCGTCGCTTGCAAAAGCATCGTGAGCGTCTGTGCGATCGGCCGACGGTTGCGCCGCAAGTGCAACTGCCCCAGCACGGAAAGGGCGTCCACCACTTCGCGCTCCAGCGGCGAGAGCGCTTCGAGCTCGAATCGACGCAGTGGATACAGGCGGCCCTGGCGCTGACGAAAAAGCAGCAACGCATCGTCGCCCACCGCGAACAAGGGACCGCGCAGGGTCGCGAACACCGACAATTCGTCATCCGGCCATTCGATCGCTTGCGCCGCGTTGCGGATCGCGAGCACCTCTTCGCGCGAGTGATAGGAGCGGCCGCCGACCAGGACGTGGGGGATCCGGCGCGCCTCGAGCGCCCGGACGTACGGGCGCGTGACGTCCCCATCCCAGTTCCTCATCCGTTTGAAGAGCAGGCACACGTGACGCGCCTCGAGCGGAACTTGCCGGACTCCTTCGTCGCGCTCGGTGACCTTCCAACCACTCCGGTTGATCAGAAAGTCGATGAACGCCGCAACCGCGTCGGGATACGACTCCTCGATCTTCTCATGCACAATCCTGCCCCATGTGCTGTACAAGCGCGGGGCGGGAAGGGCGATCACCTGCGGTCTTCCTTCCGGCGGAGCCCGGAAGCGATCCAAGGGCACATAGGTCGCCTGCGTGCCTCCGGTCATGCGCGGCGCGAAAGCGGCATTGACCGCTTCTTGGATTCCCGGCACCGACCGGAAGCTGGTGGTCAGATGCACCATCTCCGCGCCGCGCGCGAGCAAGACTCCTTTCACTTCCTCGTAAAGAGCGATGTCCGCCCGGCGGAACCGGTAGATCGACTGTTTGGGGTCGCCGACCAGAAACAGCTTTCCGGCGATCGGGCGTGCTTGGCGCCAATCGGCTTCCGCAGAGTTATTCGCCGCGAGCAGCAAGAGAATCTCCGCTTGCAACGGATCGGTATCCTGGAACTCGTCCACCAGGACGTGGGTGAAGCGCTGCTGCAGCTCCTGCCGAACCTTGGGCTGGTCGCGAACCAGATCCCGGGCGCGCAGAAGCAGATCGAGAAAGTCGAGGCAGCCCGACTGGAGCTTCAGCTCCTCATATGCGGCGCAGAGCGGGCGCAGCTCCTCACGCAGCGCCGCAGCGAGATCCGCGTCGCACTGCTCGAGAAACGCGTCGAGATCGGCTTTGACCGCGTCCCGCAGCGCCGCGACGCTCTTGCGTTCCAAACCATCGGCGAGCCACTTGCCTCTGCCCGGGCCCTTGTTCCAGATGGCATAGCGATGCGACAGATCGCACAGCTCCGCCTCGAGCCCGTCCTCATCTCGCGAGCGCACGCCTTCTCGCCGGCGCAGGTCGTCCAACCAGTTTCTAAGCTCCCCGAGCGATTGGGCCAGCTTGTCTTGCCCATCCTGCACGCGCGAGGCGAATTCGGCGAGCTCGCCAAGCCGCTCCACCGTCCGGGCGATGCCCGCGGACCTGTCGAAGGGCGGCCGGCTCCACGGCGCATCGAAGTCCCGGTGCTCCAAGAGATCAAGCCCGGCGCGCTTGAGTTGCTCGCGAGGCGCGAGATCCTTTCCCCGGACCCGTCGCCTCAGAAATCGACGTACCCCCTCTGGGGGATCGCCGAGAACCCGCTGGAACCAGGCGTCAAATGCCTGCCCGAAGAGCTGGTTCCGGGACTCATCAGCGACGATCTCGAAGACCGGGTCCACACGCGCTTCCACGGGCCATTCGCGCAACAGATCCGCGCAGAACGAGTGAATGGTCCCAATTGGGGCGACCTCCAGCTTGGCCAGAGCGGCGGTCAGCCGATCGCGCTCCTCGATCGACGCACCCTTGCGCGCTTTCTCCAGCTCGGTGCGCAGGCGCAGCTTCATCTCGCCTGCCGCGAATTCGGTAAAGGTGACTGCGAGAATGCGCTCTAGCGACGAGTGCCCTCGCTGAATCAGCGCGAGGATGCGCTCGATCAACTCGGTGGTCTTTCCGGTTCCGGCCGCCGCCTCGACGATCAGGGTTGCGGCGAGATCCCCTCGGATCCGTGCTCGCGCCGGCTGATCGGAGAGTCGGGTCATGGCATGTCCCGAAGCTTCCGGAGCGCTTGCAGTCGCTCTTGCGGCTTACGGCCAACGCGGCGCTCCTCATTGGGTCCGCAGACGGGTAGGAAGTCGCAGTACTTGCACTCTCCCTTGTTGGGAGCGGCGGGAAGGAACCCTGTGGCGATTGCCTCTTCGAGCGTTTTGCTCAGCTCGCGGACGCGGCTTTGAGCCTGCTCATCAAGCGGCACTTCGATCGCAGTAAAGCCGCCGACGAACGTGCAGTAGTAGAGCCGACCGCCGTGCACGTGCCTCTCGGGAAACAGCTTGCGCAACACCAGGGCGTAGAGCGCCGGCTGGAGTACCGCGCCTCCGCCGATCACCACGCCTGGATTGGCGCGTTGCCTGCCACTCTTATGATCGGTCGCTCGCAAACTCCCGTCCCGACTCCGCTCGACCAGGTCGATCGATCCGCGCAGCTGCAGTCCCTCCTCGATCACCACCGGTTCTTTGGTGCTGTGCGGATCATGCTCGGTGAGGTCGGGCAAGCCGAAGGAAAGCTCGAAGTGCGATGGCGTCCATTCGGAGTCCTGGGCCAGGCGACGGAGCCATTCGCGCAGATCCGCTGCCAATCCGGCGATCGAATCGTCCCAGATCCGCGGGATTGCCGGACTCAGCTCGTCCTCCCAACGCGCAGCAACGCGCTGGAGGATCGTCTCCAGCCGCGCCCGCGCCTCGTCCAATCCGCTTTCAGTCAACGGCAATGCGCCGGCCTGCTGAAGCTCGCGCAAGAGCTCGAACTGAACCTCGTGCAAGAGCGAGCCGCGCGAGAGCGGGTCGATCTCATCGATCGCTTCCGGCACCTCGCGCGGCGAAAGCCGATGCACGGCTCGGAGTAGAAATCGGTACGGACAGGCCGCGTAGTCTTGCAGCGCGGTGGGCGAGAAGGAGCGCAGGGACGGAACGTGCTCGGCGATTGCGGCCTGGGTGATTGCGGCGCGTGCCTTATCCGAAGGATCGACGACAAACCCGTCTGCCGGAGTCCAGCGCCTGCGCCAACGCCGAGCCCGAGCCCGCAGCGCGCGCGCCAGGTGTGGGTTGGTGCTGAGCAAGTAGTGCCCGGTGCCGCGCCGGTCGCCGTCGGGCGCATGGAACGCCCGCTCGAGCAGCGACAGATCGTGCTCCGCCTCGTCGATCGCCTGCGACGGATCCGCGGGCGCGGGCCAACCAATGCGCGCCGCACCGACCTGCTCGGCCCGGCGCATCAGCTCAGAAAAACCGGGCAGCGTTCCCTCCGCCGCGCGTAGCACTTCGAGCCCATAGAAGGAGGGGACCCGAGCTCGCGCCTGCTGCGCGTCGATCCGAGGCCAGGAGAGCACCAGCTTGCGGCGCGCGGCCCCCGCAGCGAGCCGAAGCGCAAGCCGCTCGGCCAGAACGCGGTCATCGCTTGTCTCGAGCCCTGTGAGCGCACCGCGCTCGCGATCTCGAAGCAGCGGATCCTGCACCACCTTCTGCGGAAAGAGCCGCTCGGCCAATGCGGGGATGAACACCACGTCGAAGGACATCCCGCGTGCCGCCTGCACAGGCGCGATAAATACTTTCCCGTAGCGATTTCCGGCTGCGGGATGCGCGAGCTCCGTCAAGCGCTGCCCCAGGACGAGGCGAACCTCGTCCAAGCTCGCGGGTCCGACCGGCGCCATCGGCGCTAGCTCGGCGAGCACCGAGAGGATCCGCGCCGGCTCGCGCACCGTCTGGGTTGCCAGGGCGGAGAGATCGTCGAGCCACTTGCCCCAGGTCGCTTCCGGCTTGAACGTTCGCAGCCTATCCAGCAGCGGCAGCGCAAAGTCCCGCAGCGCCTGAAGGTCGTCCAGATCGCGCCGCACGCGGGCGGTCCGCGCCTCGTCGTCCTTGAGCGCCTCGAGCTGTGCGCGCAGCTCGCGTTCGAGCCCAGCGAGCCGCCGCTCCCATCGCTCTCGGCCGCCGATCACCGCCGCGTCGAGCAGCATCTTCTCCCAACGCCACGGCGCGCGCAGGGAGCCGGCGACGACTGGCGCATCCGTTTGGCGGGGTAGGGAGGCAGATTCAGCGAAAGGCGCATCGCTCGACGGAGGGGACAGCTCGGTGTCGGGGGGCACCCAGCGATCGCCTCGAGGAAGCGGAGGAGGGGGAGCACCCTCGACAGCCTCGGGCACTTCTCCCAGCGAGAGGTACTCGGCGAACCTGCGAGCGGAGAGTCCTTCGGCGGCGCAGGCGAGCAGGGCAAGGAAGGCGCGGCCGGCGGGATCGGGCCGCACCGTGCCCTGGGCGAAGTGCACGGGAATGCCAGCGCGGGAGAAAGCCTCCTCGAGCAGCGCTCGATAGTGGCCCGGCGCCCGCAAAAGCACCGCGATCCGGTCGAACGGCACGCCCTGCTCCGCTTCGTTGCGTGCCAGGCGCGCAATTTCGACGCATTCGCGGCTCTCGCCCGGCGCGGACAGGATGTTCACGTCAGCCCCGGCCGTTGCGGGCGGTGCGATGCCCTCGACGAAGAGGTATTTCTGCACGCGCGCGAGCGAACAATCCTCTGGGTCGTCGAGCGATTGCACCGCCGCGTCCAGCGCCCGGGAAAGGTTTTTGATCGACCGCTCGTCGCCCCCGGGCGCGGTTGCGAACACCGGGCCCGACAGTCGAGCGACAAGCTGCGCCTCGAGCTCCGTTTGGAGCGGCACATCGAGCAGCAAGGCAGGACGCGCCAGCAACGGATGCGCGTCGCCCTCGATCGCGAGGCGAAAAACCTGCGCGCGGTCCGCAAGATTTGCACGCGCGAGGTCGGCTTCATACGCCTTGAGAAGCCGACCCAGGTCGCCGCCAGGCCGAGCCGCGGCCAGCCGCAATTCCTGCAGCGTGCGCGCTAGCGCCCGTGCGAGCCCCGGCTGCTTCCAAACCGGCTGGAAGCGCCCCAACTCGCCCTTCCCGCCCAACTGATGCACAAGCCGTGCGCAAACGGCCTCTACTCCGAGTGGACTCAAAGGCGAAAGCCCTTGCTCCCTCAGCGCCTTACCTGCCGCGAGCGCCGCCAGCCGCCCGAAAGTGATCCGCTCCCATCCAAATGCCGCCGGTACCCGGGTAGCGACCTCACGAAGTAGCTCCGAAGCCGCGTCAAGGGTTGCGCCCACCACCAGCAACCGCTCCGACGTCGGGCGCTGGGCGAGCCACTCAGCGGCGCGCCGCAATCGGGCAGATGCGCTGCATGACGTCACCAGTGTTCTGGCAGGGGACTTCACATCGGAACCCTACGCCATTCCGCCGACGGCGCGGTCAAGTTGGCGATCTTCTGCTCAACCTCAGGCAGCGCGATGAGCAAAACCTGAGCAGTTCGACAGGTCTACCGCGCAAACTCGCGTGAAGCGGACATTTGCCACGGCTCAAGTCCTGGCATGACCGTTGCTGTACGACTGTGTGGTTGCCAACAAAAAGGAGCAGCGATGGCAAAGCGGCAAGCAGGGCACAGTCAAGCGACCAAGCAAGCTTCTCAAAACGGTGGCTGGCGGAGCGCGGAAGTGAAGGACGATTCGAAGATTTTCATGGCCACCTGGGAAATTGCGGACGCCATGGAGCTGGTCGATGCCGAACATCATCCGGCCTCTCGGGTCGGGACGTCCGGCGACCCTGCACAGGCAGCTTAAGCAACGGCTCAATCATGGGAACGCGTTTCGGAATCGTGGCGGCACGAGCGGGATGGCGGCAGTTCATTGCCGCGCTCAGCGAACTGACCGGCAACTTCATCGCGCGTGGATCGGTGCAACTGCTTGACGTCTGCGACTTGAACGCCACAGACGATGGGGTCGTGGTGGTGGGCGGGGAACACGGCTCCAGCTCGTACCTTGTGGATACCTCGAAGATCCTCGCGACTGACTTTGACCTGCTTGCGGACCTCTCGCGTAGGCTCGGTTGCACTGTCGCCGGCTGCTGCGGGGAGGCTGCGAGTGGGTCCTACTATTGGATGCTCGCAGAGAACGGCGAGGTACGCCGGCTCTATGGAAATTGCAGGTCCACGATGCGCGAGCCATTTCAGATCGGCGCGCCCCTCGCGACGGAGGCCGTGGCTCCGTTGGAAGATCCCCACTGTGATGGTTTGATGCGTGCTTTGGAACACTCCGGATTCGAGTACTCCGCTTGGACCGCGCGAGGCTCGAAGACCGCATACCTCTATGCCGGCAAACGTCTCCCGGCGAAGGCAAAGGGTCCACTCAGAACGGCTTTTGACACCCACTCGAAACAAAAGCCGCGGGTGGTAAGCCGATTCCTCAAGGACGGTTCGGTCGCTTACGAATTCATCGGCGAACCGACCCGCCAACTCGCTCACGCGCAGCTCTGAGCCTGCGGCACGACAAGCCGCGGCGCGCAGCGTATAAGCGCGAAAATGACGAGTAGATATTTGTGGAGGCGGGCGGCGTTCGCATTCGCTTTATTCACGGGCTTCGCTGCCAGCCCGGCTCGTGCGAAAGACGCGGCGTTAGCGGGAATCGACGGGATCTATCCGGAGCTCGACGCTCTTTATCTCGATCTCCACCAGAATCCCGAGCTCTCGGGTCACGAGGAGAAGACCGCCGCGAAGCTTGCGGATCGGCTGCGGCGTCTCGGCTACGAGGTAACTACTGGCGTGGGCGGTCACGGCATCGTTGCGCTGATGCGTAACGGGAACGGACCCACGGTGATGCTCCGCGCGGACATGGACGCCCTTCCGATACAGGAAAAGACGGAGCTGCCTTATGCGAGCAAGATCACCGCGCCCGGGCCGACCGGTACCCTGGTGCCGGTGATGCACGCGTGCGGGCACGACGTGCATATGTCATCGCTCATCGGAGCGGCAACCTTGCTGGCAAGGATGAAAGATCGCTGGAGGGGAACCCTGATGTTGATCGGTCAGCCCGCCGAAGAAACCCTCTCAGGCGCTGAGGCAATGATCAAGGACGGGCTTTTCACGCGATTTCCCAAGCCAGCGTATGCAGTTGCGATCCACGATACGAACCTCTTGCCGGCAGGCACCGTGGGGTACACACCAGGCTTTACCCTTTCGAATCTCAACACGGTGTCGATTACCATCTATGGTCGCGGTGGGCATGGTGCGTATCCGCAGCGAAGCATCGATCCAATCGTGATCGCCGCAAGGACTATCCTGGCGCTGCAGACCATCGTCGCTCGCGAAAAGAACCCGCTCGATCCGGCGGTGGTGACGGTTGGCTCGATTCAGGGAGGCACCAAGGCGAACATCATTCCCGACGATGTGACCATGCTGCTCACCGTTCGTTCCTATAAGGAAGAAGTCCGCAAGCGCCTCCTCTCAGCAATCGAGCGCATTGCGAAAGCGGAAGCGGCGAGTGCGAACGCGCCTCAAGAGCCGACGATCAAAATTCTGGAAAGCGCGGCGGCGACCTACAACGATCCGGGGCTAACCACACGACTCGTGAAAGTTCTTTCCGCGGGATTGGGCCAGTCGAACATTCGCGAAAGACCCCCGGAGATGGGCTCCGAGGACTTCTCACTCTACGGCCAGTCCGGGATCCCGGCGGTGTTTCTCTGGCTCGGCGCCGTCGAGCCAAAGAAGTTCGAGCAAGCCAACGCGTCGGGTGCCACGTTGCCCGGGCCGCACTCATCGCTGTTCGCTCCCGAGCGCGAGCCCACGATCCGAACCGGCGTTTCGGTGTTGACCTTGTCAGCGCTGGACCTGCTCGGAAAGGACAACGCACGAACCTCTCGGTAGTTTCCAGGGGCGTGCTATATCTGCGGCGAGGAAACGATCCATGCTCAAGCCCGGCGATCAAGCTCCGGATTTCACCTGCAAAGATCACGAAGGAAAGACAGTGTCGCTGAGGGACTACAAAGGTAAGTCGCTCGTGCTCTGGTTTTTCCCTAAAGCCGATACCCCGGGTTGAACGATGGAGGGTTGCGGGTTCCGCGACCTCAAGGCTGAGTTCGAAAAGAAGAACGCAGCGATCTTGGGCGTGAGCTTCGACACGCCCGCCGAGAATGCCGCCTTCGCGCGTAAGTACAATTTCAATTACCCGTTGCTATGCGACACCGATCGCAAGATCGGCATGGCCTATGGCGCTGCGGATGATGCGAAGTCGGGAAACGCGAGACGAATCGGCGTGATTATCGGTCCTGACGGCAAGGTGAAGGAGTACCTACCCAAGGTGAGCGCGGCGAACTTTCCCAAGGAAGCACTGGGCAAAGTCTAAGCATTTTCGGTCCGCAGGCCCTCCGAGCGAGCGCGATCTCGGGCTCCGACGACGTCTGGTTTGCCATTCTCACGGGAGAATATTCCTCGTCCGTTCTTCACTGGGATGGCAATACTTTCAGCCAGCCCAGGCCGCTCGACACGGTCGCGGGAATCGCATCCGCTGGCCCAAACGACGTTTGGTTCCGTATTGGTGGCCCCAATTTTTTTCTTCATTATGACGGCACGAATGGACGACGGACGACACTGCGGCCGTCCCGCGCGGTATCTGGGGCGTTCCAGGAGTCGGCAGCTTCTTCTTCACCAATACTGGTGCCATTTACCAACACCGTTGAAGATCCAGTTCGTCGCCCAGTGCCAGAGGTTTCACAGCGCGTTGATGGGCGGTGGATTATGGTGAAGCGTGGTCCCGAGGGACGAGATGCGATTCGGCTGCCTTCTGGCGAGCGCGTTATTGGCCGCAGCCGCGTTGCCAGCTCCGCCCAGCAGGGCGGACGAATTCCAGAATCCTGAGGTCATCCGGGTCCGAGCACCAGGGGCTGACCTGATCATCCGCGCTCAGCGGGGCACGGCTTCCATTCCGGGGCTCGGCGAAGTGGAACAGACCTCCGGCTACGACGTGCGCCGAGGTAATGCGTTCCAACCCAAAGGCGCCGGATTGAGGAGCGTCCGGTTGATGCCGCCGGTCATCGCCGTCGATCGTGGGAGCACGCTGCGTGTTCTGTTCCGCAACGAGCTGGTGACGGCGGACGTCGCGGGCAAGAGCCTACCGACCGAATCGAACCTGCACACACACGGATTAACCGTCTCGCCCAAAGGGACTGGATTCGAAGGCACTGGTCGTGACCGCGCTTACGGCGATTGCATCTTCGTGGCCGCCACTTCAGGAGTTGGCGTACCGGGCCACGATCACAACCCGGCGGAGCAAGGTCCCGGCGAACCCTCCGGAGATCCATGCTCGCTGGATTCGGGATCGCCGTTCACGCGGACGGAGAAGGGCGACATCCGTTACAGCTACGTGATTGCGCGCGACCACGCGAGCGGGATGTATTGGTTCCACCCGCATCCGCACGGCCGATCCGAAGGGCAAGTTTCGAACGGCCTCTCCGGATTGATGCTGATCGGCAGCTTCTGGGACTCCTCGTACCTCAAGTGCCGGATCACGGCGTTACCCGACGAGCCGGACGCATGCCGGGATCAGGAAGCGCAGCGCGAGGAGCTGGCGGCGGAGCGCGACGCAGACAGTCCCGGTGGACCGTTGAAGGTTCGATTCCTGGGTCTCAAGGACATTCAAGTCTCGAAGCTGAAGAGCGAACCGGGGAAACCAAGGTTTCGTCTGATCGAATACCCTCAGCCGCCGGATCCGAGCGATCGCTCCGCGCGCGACGCGTTCGGAGAGCAGACGGATGCACGAAAAAGTCGCTGCGGCAAGCTCGTGGTAGGCGCTTCCGGCAACGGCGATTTGGCGTATACCGATGGAGTCGCTCTCCCGGGGCAGTGCTGGCGCAAGCAGGATCCCGACGATCGGTGGGTCTTCACCGTTTCTGGCCAGGTCCATCCCCGCCTCACTGTCCGGCCCGGAAAGACCGAGGTGTGGCATCTCGCCAACATCGGCGCCGACGTGACCTATCGGCTCCGGCTGGAGACCATCGAAGCAAAGCCGAGGCGGCTCGCGTTCGAAGTCCGGGCGCTCGATGGAGCTCCCATCCCGGTTGAGCGGCAAAACCGCAGGCCAACCGAGATTGTATTGATGCCCGGGGCGCGCATCGACGTGCTCGTCGCGCGCTGCAGCCAGGCGGCCGGCACTTCGACAGGGAATGAGAACAGCGACTGCGTCGAAGCCTCGCGGACGGTCCAGGCCCGGCTGTACACGGCGGGAGCCGCGACCGGCATCGATGCAGACAGTGGCGACCAGTGGCCTCCCATCGTTCTGGCTTCGGTCGTGTTCGAGGGAGCGTCACCACGTTCGACCGTCACACCTCGATCGATCGCGCCCAGGCTACCCCCCTCCGAACAACCGAGTCCCGAGACGCAACCCTCACGCGCGCCCGCCGGTCGAGTCTCCACACCGGTGCCGCCAGCCGCTTCGGGCACCTGCGACGTTCGCAAATACCAGACGACCCCCGTCGATTCCCCGCTCGATTCCGACCTGGTGCGGCTGATCCGCTTCAACAATCGGGATTTCGGCGAACAGGGCGGCGAGCTGTTCGGGATCCACGTCGAGAACTTCCGGATGATGGACCAGGCGGGCAAACCGGTCGCGGTGGCCGATCTGATCGCCGAGGGTCGAACCCAACGGAAGGCGAAAAGCCCATCCGCGATCGCGTCGATCTCACTCGACGATCCCTGCTGGAGGGCCGCGGCCAGCGAGAAGGGGGATCCAGCGGCATTCGCGAAGTTCTACCCGTCGTTCAAGATGAATGGGCCTCCGAACCTGACCGTCGCGTATGGAGCACGGGAGCATTGGTTGCTCGTGAACGACAGCGATGAGTGCCACAACTTCCACATCCATCAGACGAAGTTCGTGGTCCTCGACGCCGATTTCAGCGCCGCGGGCGCGCGGCCGGCGGCAATCCAGTGCCTCGGTGACCGGGGATTCGTCCCGCCCCTGAATCGTGGACTGCTGCACGACAACTACCCGCTCCCGCCTCGCGCGCGGGTATTGGTGATGATCCGGTTCGAGGGACCGAAGCTCGGCCGCTTCGTGTTCCACTGTCACATCCTCGAACACGAGGACAAAGGCATGATGGCGACGATCGGCGTCGTCGACGGCCGAGAGCGTTAATGGATGTAACTACACTCCCACCGGATACGTCTCCGGGAGCTCACCCCGCTCCCATTCCGAGGTCCGCTCGAGCGGCTCGAGCGCCCGGGTTTTGTCGATGTGGAGGATGGCATCGAACTGTTCGGGCAGCCGCGCGTGGAAGTAGTGACTCGCGCGCTCCGTCTCGGGCAAATAAATCACGCCGATCGCTCTTTGGAGGCGAGGCTCGCGAAGCGCGCCGGCGGCCTCGCCCAGGTCCCGCAGCACGAGGAGAAATGCGGGAGTGCCGGCCTGGTGAAACAGCTCTTCGTAGCTACCTGGGAGTGCAGGGCGAATGCGTTTGCGCTCCGCGGGTCCGCCCCAGTCGGAGGCCGCGGTGACCGTACCGTGATAGGTGCTGAAGCCAATCAGCCGAGCTTCTCCCGGATGCCGCTCGCGGGCGAGCTGACCAATATTGAGCTCGCCCGCCTCGCCCATCTGAGTGGCGCGTGCGTCACCGACGTGCGAGTTATGAGCCCAGACGACAACCTTGGCTTTGCCTACGCGCGGGTCCAGATGGGCGAGCAGTGCATCCAGCGTGTCCGCCATGTGCGTGTCGCGCAGGTTCCACGACGAGACACGTCCAAGGAACATCGCCCGATAGTACTCTTCGGCGTTCTTCACGACCCGAGCGTTCTGTTCGGCCTCGAATAACTCGTCTTCCACTGCGAGCCCATCGCGTTTGAGCAGATCCCGGCGGCGGTCCCGCATCTCCAACAGTTGCTCGATCACCTCGCGCTCGCAGTTAGGACTCAGCCCGAAGGAGGCCGCATAGCCGTAGGCCTGCGGGTCCTCCCCGAAGTGTTCGAAGCATGCATACCGGTAGCGCGCACGCTTCGCTGCCTCAGGATCCGTCTTCTCGAGATACTGGAGCACCGCCTCGATCGAAGCGTGAAGGCTGTAGAGATCCAGGCCGTAGAATCCGACCTTCTCGCTCGCGTCCAGCTCATCATTGTGCTCCCGAAGCCAGCCAACAAAGTCGAGGACGTCCGCGTTGCGCCACATCCAGGCAGGGAATCGCTTGAAGCCGCGAAGGGACTCTTCTGCTTCTGAGTCATGCCCGATCCCCCGAACGTACCGATTCACGCGGTAGGCGTCCGGCCAGTCCGCCTCGGCGGCTACGGCGACGAAGCCCTTCTCGAGAATCAGGCGTTTGGTGAGCTGAGCCCGTTGCCGATAAAACTCATGCGTTCCGTGCGTCGCTTCACCGATCAAGACGATGCGCGCGTCTTCCGCCAGCTCGATCAGCGGATCGAAATCCTGTGCCGCTCCGCGCAGCGGATGCGCGGTCACATCCCTTGCCGCCATGGTCACTCCACGGGGGCGGCGGCGTGTTCGCGTTCCGCCTCTTCTCGCCAGGCCGCCTCGAGCAATTCGCGGACTTCTTCGTCCGTCGTCTGAGAGAAATCCGAGTACCAAAGTCCAACCGCATAGAACGGCTCCGGCGTGACCGCGCAGACGATGTCATCCACCTCGCTGGCGAGCTCTTCGCAGGTCGAGGGGACTGCGATCGGGACCCCGATGACAATCCCAGAGGGACCGCGCGCTTTGAGCCCCGCGACCGCGGCTCGCATCGTCGAGCCGGTGGCGAGCCCATCATCCACCAGAATCACCGTTCTGCCGCGGACCTCCACGGGCGGACGATCGCCACGGTACAAACGCTCGCGTCGAGCGAGCTCCTCACGCTCCTTTGAGGCAACCGCGTCGATGACGCCTTGAGAAAGCCCTAACTGGTTCACCACGTCTTGGTTGAGAACCAGCACGCCCCCCGAGGCGATCGCCCCCATTGCCAGCTCCTCGTACCCAGGCACGCCGAGCTTGCGCACGACAAAGACATCGAGTGGAGCGCTCAGCTGTTTCGCGACTTCGTAAGCGACTGGCACCCCTCCGCGCGGGAGCGCAAGAACCACGAGATCGTCCCGCCCTCGGTACCGGGAAAGCGCGGCGGCGAGGACCCGCCCAGCATGGCGCCTGTCTTGGAACAAGCTCATGTCCCAAAGCTAACGCAGCAAATAACGGGCGCGAGGGGACAACCGACGCGAGCCATCCGGTGCAATTACAGGCTGCGCTGGACGCTGATTGGCGCAAGGTAGGGGGCATGCCAGGCCGGCGCCACTTTAGGCACCCGAGCAACAAAGGACGGGTTAAAAACCTCGCCCGCGCAGCTCGAGAGCGAGCTCCTCGTACAGCGTGGGGGCATCGAACGAGGAGGACCACCCGACCTGCGCCCAGTGGTCTGCCTCGATTTCGCGCACCACGTCTCCCCAGCGTTGGGACGATGCGGGGACAATGCCATCGTTCGCTCCCGCACATTCGCTCAGGTAAAGGTGGCTCGCCCACAAAAGTGGGTTCATCGCAGCGCGCTCGCCGCGACCCACGATGCTCGCGTACGCAACCTGCGGCGCATTACTGATTTCGCCGTTGAAGGTGAACATCCTTTGGCTGGTCAGATCGAGAAAAGCCTCGAGATCGACCAGTCCGCGGAAAAGAAGCCGAAAGCGGCGCAGGACGCTCGTTCCGAGGTCTGCGAGCGGGGTGCCCAGGTGCGGAGTCCCGATCGTCGTCAGAGAGGCCACTCGGTCAGCCAGGCCGAGCTGGCAGATTGCATAGCGGGCATCGAGCCCACCCATGCTATGCGCGATTAGATTCACCTTTCTTGCCGGCAGCGCGCGAACCGCCGCCGCCAACTTCTCCGCGCGGACTACCACCGAGCCGACCGCCGGTACGCGCGGTCGATGCACCTCGATGCCCATTGCCCTAAGCCGTTCGGGAACGCCTCGGAAGTAAACGTGGCGCCGTCCAGCCAGCTTGATCTGGTCGAAGCCGAACGCCCCATGGGCGAGAACGATCGGATAGCGCAGCCGTGGCTGGCGGCGAAGGCGGCGAAGGTGAAACCTTCTCCGTAGCCAAGCGATGAAGAGAGCCACGCCTAGGAGCGCGAGCGCGGCGCCAGTGGACCAAGACACTCAAGGGAAGTTTAGTCCAGGGCCTAGGCGGCCCGGCAGTGACGCGGTGTCGGAAAGAGGAGACGAGGTAGTCGTTAGCCGCCCTGATTCGTCAGGGAGCGCTACTGCAGCGAACAGACATTCGCAAGATCTGAAGCGGAAGCACCCTGCGGGCGCAGAATGGTGTGGCTGGCAGGAGGGGCGATGCCCTGTTCCACCCAGGCGGCGATCGCATCCACCGCCGCGCGCACGCACGGCAGCATCGGCCGCAGTACCGTGTTGCCGTATGAGTCGACTCCGTAGTGATCGTCGAATTGCGGGTCGACGTGGTTGCCGCCCTGAACGACGTAGTAACGGTGGCGATTGCTCTTGCGGGCGCGAGCGACCAGCTGCACGTACAGGTCAGAATCCGTTGCGATCGGCAATAGGGAGTCCTGGTCGCCGTGGAGAGTGATCATCGGCCTCTGCAGGTTCCCGGTATTCGCCACTTCATGCATCCGCGCCAGGATCGCGGGGTTCTGCACGATGCGCGTGCGGTAGTCATAGAGAGCATCTGGATCCGTGGGGGGAACCGTCAGCGCAGCGGGGGAAACGCAGGAGGGACCAACGCCCAGCGGGTCGGAGCACGTGTAGCCTGTGTACTCGGGGTCGAACTCCAGCCGATAGATCTTCTGGGTCAGTCCCCAATAGATCGTCCAGTGATAAGTCCACAGCGGCTGTGACTGCGGGTTGAAGCCCACCGCCGCCAGAGCCGCTACCGAGCTAGGAACGCCCAATACATCGCCCGGATAATTCAATAGCGAGGTCGGCAAGTAAGTAAAGAGGTTGAATCCGGTGGTAGGCTGCGCCGGGGTTATGCCGGTGGGCAGCTCGGGCAGAAACAGCGTTCCTTCCCAATCCACCCCTCCGTCGTAGAGACGATCGTGCCTAAAGTCGGTCTCGATCGCGCGACGAGTCTGATAGCCCCCGTTCGAGATCCCCGCCGCGTATGAGCGGGTAACCCCGGGCACGCCATACTGCGGCGCGATCGAGCGCAACAGCACTCTCGCCGCGCGTGTCGCCTGACGCATTCGGAATGTCCACTCGGCAATCGCCGCGCCCGGTACCCACGGCGTGCCGCTGGTCTCGGTCTCGTCCGTTCCGGCGCGGAAGAAGTTCGCGCCCATGTTGCCCTTGTCCTGCGAAACGTACGCCCAGCCCTTCTCCAACACGTAATCAGAGAAGACGAAGTCGCTGGCGAAGGCGTCGCGAATCCCCGGGGTCCCGGCGGTGAGCAGGTGGCCGTTCCAACTGTCGGGGATCCGGATCACGAACTGTGCGTCATGGTGACAATTGGTGAAGCACGTCTGGTTCAGCGTCGCGGGCGGCGTGCATCCTGGGATGAAAGGCGATCCGTCTCGGGCGGTCAGCGCCGGCTCGACCTGAAAGGCGTTGCAAGCATCTTCGAAGTAGCCGTCGATCTGGATGCCGGGGACGGGCGGCGAGGTCGGGTTCGAGTAGTGGGAATTGAGGGTGCCCGAGCCGGGCGGGGGAAACCCACTGCCGGTCAGGCTGCCCGTGTCGATGTATGAATTGCCCGTCGTGGTGAGGTCGGCGACCTGATGGCAATCAATCCACTCGGCGCCGAGGATGTCTCGCCAGGCGGACAGATCGGCGGGACACGTGTGGCTCGCAAAAGCCGACAAGGGCTGGGCCGACAAACCGGTTCCAATCGCAATGGCGAAGATGGCGCTCTTTTTCGACATCAGCTGACCTCCGGCGCGCGAACATATTCAGCGCGCGGATCATCAGCAGCACCGAAGTAGACGGATCGACCGCCATTCCACAGTTGTTTGACGCTTTGCCGCGCCGCGTTACAATTAGCTGTATCTCACAAAGGACACGGAAATGGCACCAAGAAAAAGAAATAGATACCTCGAAGCTTACGAAGCGGCGGTTCAGAACGGCGTCCGAGCGGGGCGCAAAGCCTTGAAGGAAATCCGGATTGCGCCGCCCCTGAAATCCGCTTGGGCCGAGGCAAAGACTCGCGGTCAACGGGCGGCCGGGGTGGCCCGCCGGCAAGCGCGTTCGGCTGAAGCGGAGCTTGCCAAGCGTCAGGCGCAGTTCGCAAAACGCCTTGAGCGCGCCAGACGAGAGGCGGGCACGTGGCTGGAAAAGCTGCGCACCGATTTTGTTGCTGCCGCGGGGATCGCCAGCAAGTCGCAAATTGACGAATTGAAGCGGCGCATTGCCACTTTGTCGAAACGGTTGGATTCGTTGATGGGTCGAAAGCCCACGCCGAAGGCCCTCAAAGCGGGTTAATCTGACTTTGGGTGATGAAATCGATACGCAGGTGCGCTTGGTCCACGTTTGATGATCCGCTTTATCTCGCCTATCACGACGACGAGTGGGGCAGACCCGTCCGCGACGATCGGACGATTTACGAGTTCCTGGTTCTAGAGACTTTCCAGGCCGGGCTCTCGTGGCGGACGGTCCTTCACAAGCGTGAAAACTTTCGGAAGGCATTCGCGGGCTTCGATCCGCGAAAGGTAGCGACCTTCATGGCGCGGGATGTCAGTCGTCTGATGAAAGACGCGGGCATCATCCGAAACCGGGCGAAGATCGAAGCGGCGATTCACAATGCCCGGCTGTTCCTTCAGGTGCAGAAGGAATTCGGGACGTTCTCCAAATACATGTGGTCCTGGGTCGGCGGAAAGCCGATCCGGCACACGATTCGTACGGCGAAGGATTTTCCTGTTTTCACTGAAGAGGCGGTTGCCTGGTCGAAGGATTTGAAGAAGCGCGGCTTCCGATTTCTGGGACCGACGGTGGTCTATGCTCACATGCAGGCGGTTGGGATGGTGAATGATCATATGGTCGGCTGCTTTCGATCTCGAAAAGCTGGGAAAGCCACTCCGATACACTTCGGAACATGAACACGGTTGCGGCGACGAAGCAGACGCACGCCACTCCTAGCCACAATTTGAAATTGGGCGGGTCCATCTCCACCAGGACTCGGGTGCCGAGCGCCAAGGCCAGGCACGCCGCTCCGAGCCAGACTTGAAGCGAGCTGGCCTCCACCGGAGAATCCGGGCGCCTCGCACGCCCTGCGCACAGGTAGGTGGAGACCACCAGGACGAGCAGGGTGAAACAACCCAAATAGATGACGTGCAATCCCGCGCGACGGTTGGCAGGAACGAGGCTGATCCAGGCGTTTCCGATCGGCAGCATCCAGAGCGCGATTCGAACCGCGCGAGCCAACCCGTCCTCTTTGTTGGACAACAGCGGCGCGCGCCGAAGTTGAAGGACGACCGCAAGTGTGACTGCCGCGCGCAGTGCAAAACCAAGCCGAGCCGAACCGAGCTGGCCGATCCAAAAACTCGCGAGGAAGAGTGCTGCCCCGACTGCATGCACGAGATACGTCCAGCCCGTGCTCAAGCGGCGCTCGTCCTTGGCGCCGCTTTCCGGTGAGCTCAAGAGCAGGCCCGCGGCTCCAAGGCACAAACCGCTGAACAGACCTTGGGTGAGCAGCGCGCGTCCTAGATCGTGCAGCCAAGGCCACTCCTTCGCCCATACCTCACCGACGGCCGCAAAGGCCGCTCCGGTCGCGCCCATCAATAAACCCACGCTGATCCACACCGAAGCCACCGGCCGCGCTCCCGATGCCGGTCGGGATCTCAGTCGGCGGATCGAAAACTCGATCATCACAGCGATCACCACCAGCCAGGCGATCTGCCCGACTACCCACCATTGCAAGGCCGCGGAGATCACGATCAGAACTGGCGCGGCGAGCGCGACCGCCATTTGCCAGCGAGCCGGCGGCGCCGTGTTTGTGCGCTGCGGAACCAACGTGAAAATCGAGCCCACCGCGAAGCAAGTGAGAAAACCTTCAACCTCCGCCAACGGATGAAACATCGAACGGAATACAACTGAGTGGAAGATCGGGCGGTAGGCTTGGGTAAATCCAAGTGCAAAGAGACCCCAAGGAAGGACGCCCGCGCCAGCGAGCAGCACTCCGAGCGGAAATAGAATGCGATAGGGCTCGCGCCGAGTCACTGGCGGCAAATGTACGGACAAAGTCCGAGGCCAACAACGGCCGAATGCGATTCTCCGAGCCCCGCGAACCATTGGATTGGAGTGAGGGTTAATCGGGAAAAATGGATTTCTAAGAGTCTGCTGTTGTTCATCTGCACGATTGGTTTGTCTTGCCTTGACTTGGGCGCGCCACGGTGCTCTCTAAGCCGTCCTGCCCTGGACGAAGGGTTTTGGGGCAACGGGGGGAGTTATGAGAAATCAATTGGCCCACTCGGGCCGCAAAGTCGTTTGGCTCGCGCTCGCGGCATCGATGATCGCGTGCGGCAGTGCGAAACAATCATCAACCATCGGAAGTGACTCGGCGGCCGAAGAAGGGGGAAACTTCCGACTGCGGGCGGTAATTGCGCTTCCTGGTCGGCCGCTTACCGCATTCGACATCAGTTGGGTCGAGGAGCCAACCCAGACATATTATCTGGCCGATCGCACCAACGCCGGCGTTGACTTTTTTGACGCTCAAAACAACACGTTTACCACTCGGGTTACAGGCTTTGTAGGCGCCGATCCGCGCGGGAACGACTTCTCTGGACCCAACGGAATTCTCACGATTACCAGCCTGCATGAGCTATGGGCTGGAGATGGCCCTGGGCCTCAGATGAACAGCTCGGTCAAGGTGATCGATTTGAACTCCGATCCACCCAGCATCGTCGCCACCATCCACACCGGCGGCACGAGGCGGACGGATGAAATGTCTTACGACGGGGAGGATCACATCCTGGCGGCGGTGAACAATGCCGACGATCCGCCGTTTCTGACGCTGATCTCCACGCGGTCCCGGACGATTTTGCGTCGAATCACATTCGACGAGACTTTGGCCCATCGGTTCGGCGAGACGTCGTTCAGCAATGGCCTCGAGCAATCCGTCTTTAATCCGCAGACCCATCTCTTTTACCTCTCAGTCCCCGAGTTGAGCGGCGTTAATGCAAACGGAGCCGTTGCGGTGATCAATCCGGGCACGCAAGAGGTGACACAGCTATTCCGCGTGCACAACTGCCAACCGGCAGGACTCGCGCTTGGCCTTGACAACAACCTACTCGTGGGGTGCTCCGACCCATCTCGAACCGTGGTGATGAACGCCGAGGATGGCACGATCGTCAGGGAGATCCTCGAAATCGGCGGCAACGACGAGGTCTGGTTCAACCGGGGAGACCGGCACTATTATCTGGCGGCGCGAGACAATCCGAGCGGCCCGAAGCTAGGCGTCGTCGATGCCGAGAGCAATCGGCTCATCACCGCCGTGACGACCGCGTTCAACGCTCACTCCGTAGCGGCGGATCGACAGAACAACCACGTGTTTGTTCCCCTCAGGCCCCCGAGAGCTGGGCATCCTGAAGATCCGAACACCTGCGTGGATTTCGGCGGCCATCAATTCGACGGCCGGGGCTGCATCGGTGTTTACTGGAGCGCCGACGACGGCGAGGCAGGCAACTGAGACAGCTTGCTGCTTACCCCGAAGCTTCCAGAGGAGGCTTCGGGGTAGGTTCTGCGAATCGGCTGAAGCGTTTCGGCTACTTTGAGTCCAGCTTCACCGATGAAGTCTGATTGACGGACGTAACGACCTGGTTGCCGTCGAAGTTCAACGGTTCGGCGGGGCCGGCACTCCGCGTGGCTCTCCAGATGACCTGCTCGGGAATGCTCGAGTCGCAAAGTTGGGCACTGACGTCATCACCGTCGACGCGAAGATGGGATGCCCGGAAGTTGATTGTTCCCTCCGCGGCGTCAGGTGCAACGAAGGAGCCGGTCACCACGTAGGTGACCAGGCCCGTGTCGACCGCGGGAACCACCCACATGAACGATCCGTCGGGTTGGATCGTTTGACATCCGCCGTAACCCACTCCCCAGCTTGTCATACCTCCCGATGGACAACCGATGATTACTGCATAGCCCAACTGATCAGTACACGTTCCCCCTCCAGTGACCACGAATTGGAAAGTGAAATTTTGAGATGTGCGCCCCATATACTGTCCGTCTGTTTGCGCGTACACGGAGCAGGCAACTACCAACGTCATTGAAATGACCAGGACGAACTTCTTCATAGAACCCCCTTGATGGCGAAAACGGGCGAGGCCATCTCGCCGCGTTCTGCATCGGCCACCTTGACCCCTTTGCCGGCACTAGCCAAGCGGAAATTGAACCCGCTTGTTGTCCTCTAATCGACACTCGGAAACGCAGAGCGCCTGTTGTATCAACGCTCCATGGGCCGGATATTCGAAACGCGCAAGGCCACGATGTTCGCCCGGTGGAGCCGGATGGCAAAGGCCTTTACCCGGATCAGCAAGGAGATTGCGATCGCGGTCAAAGCCGGAGGCGCCAATCCAGTCGGCAACCCGGCGCTGCGGCGCGCGCTCCAGAATGCTCGGGGCGCGAACATGCCCAAGGACAAGGTTGAAGCGGCGATCCGGCGCGCGAGTGGCCAAGAGCAACTGAACTACGAAATCGTTCTCTACGAGGGGTATGGCCCTCACAGCATCGCGATGGTGGTCGAGACCGCCACCGACAACGTGGTGCGCACCGTCGCCAATGTCCGGATGCACTTCAAAAACCATGGCGGACACCTCGGCAACGCGGGCAGCGTGGCCTTCCAGTTTCAGCGGATGGGCGTTTTCCGTCTGACACCCGACGAGCGGGATTGGGAGGCAGTCGAGCTCGAGCTGATCGATTACGGCCTCGAGGAGTTGGGGGAAGGGCAGGGCGAGAAGGGCGAGAAGCAAATCGTCATTCGGTGCTCGTTCGCAAACTTCGGGCAGCTCCAAGCGGCGATCGAGCAACGAAAGCTACCTCTCATTTCCGCTGAGTCCGAGTATGTGGCCCAAAACCCGATCTCGCTCCCAGAGGAAAAGGCCAACGAAGTGCTCGCTTTGATCGACGAACTGGAGCAGGACGAGGACATACAGAAGGTCTTCCACAATCTCAGTTGAGATTGCGTGGCCCAAGCGTCCTCGACATATTGTTGGGATGGGAGGGTTTCTCCGTGCAGCGATGCTTGGCTCGATCTTTTGGTCAGGGCTTTGTTTCGCGCAAAATATCTTCCTTGACCGCCCGAGGGATGGCGCGACCGTCCCAGGTCCAACCGTCACCGTGCGCGTCACGGTCTCCGAAGACTTCGTGGTTGGCCAGGACGGCAGAATTCTGATTCTGGTCGACGGCGCTCCGGTTGGAGAGATTGCGGCGCTCTCGACTGTGCTGTGGCTCCCGCCCGGAACCTATCAAATCCAGGCCGAACTCGTGGACCTGCGCAGCAGACGAATCGCCACCTCGATTCCCGCGCAGTCGAAGGTGACGGTAAGTTGGTCTTCCTACTGACTTAGGCGCGTACGAGCGCAGATTCCAGAACCTGCACCACGTGTACCGCTCGGCGCTGGGTGCCATCCTCAATCTGATGGCGACAGCTCGTGCCATCGGCGACGATCAAAGCCTCCTTTGGAGCATTGCGCACCGCGGGGAGTAAGCTGCGTTCGGCCATCTTCATCGAGATGTCGTAGTGCTTCGCCTCATACCCGAAAGCGCCGGCCATTCCGCAGCAACTTGAGTCGATCAGCCTCACCGAGAGCCCTGGGACCAATTGCAATGCAGCGACGACCTCCGGCATCGTGCCGAGCGCCTTCTGATGGCAATGTCCGTGAAGATAGGCTTCACGCGGACCGTTCTTTTGCAAAGGCAGCTTGAGCTCACCGCGCTGCGCCTCGCCGATGAGGAATTCTTCGAATAGCACCGATTGCTTCGCCACTGTCTCGGTTGCGGCGCCATCCAAAACCACCCGCAACTCATCGCGCAGGGTCAAAAGACAAGATGGCTCCAGTCCAACGATCTGTACGCCGCGTTTGGCGTGGGCGCTCAATGCGCCGACCAGCCGCGACAGTTCTTCCCGAGCCTGGTCGACCAGCCCGGCGCTCAGGAAAGTCCGTCCGCAGCAGAGCGGTCGGGCAGACGTATCTTCGAGGACCGTGTATCCGCCCGCTTCGAGCACGCTGCGAGCTGCCCGCGCATTTTCCGGCTCGAAATAACGCGCGAAGCAGTCGACGAACAACAGCGTTTCTTTGCCCGACTTCTTGACCGGCGGGGTGCGATAGATGTCGGTGCGCCAGGTGGGCAGCTTGCGCTTGGCGCTCATCCCGGTGAGCTTTTCGCCCAGCACGGCGAGCCCCCGCAGCGAATTGCGCAGATTCAAAAGCGGGGCAAAGCGGCTGGCTGCCGGCGCGTACCTCGGCAGATAGGCGGTGAGCTTTTCACGAGTCGAAATCCGATGCCGGGCATGCCATTGGTGAAGAAATTCGATCTTCATCCGCGCCATGTCCACTCCGGTTGGACACTCCCGCCGACAGGCCTTGCAGGCAACGCAGAGATCCAGCGTCTCCTTCATTGCGTCCGAGACGAGAGCATCCGGCCCAAGTTGTCCGCTCAGCGCAAGGCGCAAGCTGTTGGCGCGTCCGCGGGTGACGTCCTTTTCGTCCCCGGTCGCCAAATAGCTCGGACACATCACTGCTTCGAACTTGCGACAATGCCCGTTGTTGTTGCACATCTCGGTGGCTCCGAGAAAGCCACCCGACTCCGACCAGTTGAGCGCTGTTTTTATCGGTAATCCGGTGTAACCCGGCTTGTATCGAAAGAGCCGGCGGTCATCCATCTTCGGCGCTCGGACGATTTTGCCCGGATTCAAGAGCCCGGTTGGATCGAACGCGTCCTTGACCGCCTCGAAAGCACGCACCATCCGTTCGCCAAACATCATTTCGTGAAATTCGGATCGGCTCAATCCGTCTCCGTGTTCGCCGGAATGCGATCCTTTGTATTGCTTCACGATTGAGAGCGCTTCCTCGGCGATCGCCCGCATTTTCTTGGCGCCGGACTCGTCCTTCATGTTCAGGATCGGTCGAACGTGGAGGCACCCGACCGATGCATGCGCATACCAGGTGCCCTCGGTTCCGTGCTTATGGAACACGCTGGTGAGCCGATCGGTAAACTCCGCCAGGTCGTTGAGCGGCACCGCGCAGTCCTCAATGAAAGAGACCGGCTTTCCGTCCCCCTTCATCGACATCATGATGTTCAACCCCGCCTTGCGCACCGCGACCATCTCCGCCTGCGAATTCGCGTCAATCGTTCGCACCACCGAGTCCGGGTAGCCGTGATCGGCGAGGAGCTGCTCGAGCCGGCCGAGTGATTCGATCAGCGGACCCTGTTCGTCGCCAGCGAATTCCACCAGTAGGATCGCGTCCGGAGAGCCTTTGACGTAACGTTCGAGCGTCGCCTGAAAAACCGGCATTCGGCGCGCCAGATTCATCATCGTGCGATCCACCACTTCGACCGCCGATGGCCCAAGCTCGACGATGAAGCGAGTGATATCCATCGCATCGTAAAAGCGATGGAAATGGCAGATCGCTCCGACCTTGTGCTTCGGAATGCGGTGCAGCTTCAGCTTGATTTTGGTGAAAAAGCCGAGCGTGCCCTCCGAGCCCACCATCAATTTGGCGAGGTTCGGTCGAGATCCCCCCAGGGTCTCGATGTTGTAGCCGCCCACCTTGCGCAACAGCTTGGGGATTCGCATCGCGATTTCTTCGGCGTTGTTCGCGTAGAGCACGCGCATCGTCTGCGCCAGTTCCGCCAAACGCCGAGGCGAGCTGCCGAGGTCCTCAGGGAGCTCCCCGAACACAAGGCGGGATCCATCGGCCAGCACCGCCTCGACCTCGAGCACGTTGTGGACCATGATTCCATACTTGATCGATCGCGTGCCGGCGGAGTTGTTTCCGGTCATCCCCCCGATCGTCGCGTTCGCCGAGGTGGAGACGTCGACTGGATAGTACCAGCCGCCGCCCTTGAGCTGTCGATTCAGCTCGTCGAGCACGATTCCCGGTTGCACCAGCGCGGTGCCTGCGGTGGCATCGACCTGCAGCACGCCGTTCATGTACCGGCTGGTATCCATCACCAATGCTTCGCCGAGCGTTTGGCCGTTTTGTGAGCTACCGCCTCCACGCGCGATGACGGGAAAGCCCTCCTCCCGGGCCAACGCAATCGCCGCCTCGATGTCTTCGGTGGCCTTGGGGAAGGCGACACCGATCGGCTCAATCTGATAGATTGAAGCGTCGGTGGAGTAGCGGCCGCGGGTGAATGGATCGAAGAGCACGTCCCCGCGCATCACCTGCCGCAGGCGTGCGGCCAAACCAGGATTGCCGATTCGATCTCCCATGTCCGCGTGCCCCACGCTGTCACAGGAGTCGAGCCTCTGCAATTCGTACTCGCCGCTGCGAATTTGTTTTCAGCCTGGCGAATCGCCACCGATTCGTTGACACCCGCTCAGGCCTGTTGTACGGCCTTCCTCGTCGTTCCGCGCCGCAGCAGCAGGGGTGCTCGCCAGCGGACGAAGCAGAGGGGAAAATCCATGAATCGCATCGGCGTGGTGCCAGCAGTCCTGGCCGCAGCAATCCTGATCTCCTGTGGACCGCAAGGATCAGTCGGAATGGACCCGTTTAATCTCAACCCACAGATGGCTCAAATTCAAGCGCAGGACTCGCTCGTCGAGCCTGCTTCATTTCGTCGGTACGTCCTGCCCGACATGCAGCCCTGGTCCCTCGAGGAAGTCTCGACCTTCGGGCTTGCTTATGCCAACTCGAATGATCGACTGGTTTCCTGCGACGATTGGACCCAGATCAGCCCCGAGTTGATCACCGGGCAGCGAATCATCACCTTCCAGCTTGGATCCGCAAACCTGGGGCTCGGGCATCTTCGCGTGCGGCGCGGTCCTCAGATGCCGGATGGTTGGCATTTCTTCCAAACTACGTCCCAAGTCGATAACGCTGGACAGTGCTATTCGACCGAGCAAGAAATCGCGGTGGTCCCGCCCGGCCAGAACGGTCGCTGGCTCCCTCTCGCCAGTTTTTCGCTCTATACCGAAGCAGATGACGGGTCGGTCGGGGAGCTGGTGGTCTGCCAGATGAAGCGTTGGTGCTGTCTCGGAAGTTCTCCTACCTGCAACACCATCAGACCGCCTTGTTCATTGGGCTATCAAACCGACAATATCGATTCGGGTACCCGGGACGTTTATCCCTTCCATTGGCAGGACCAGTTTGTGCCGCTTCAAAATGTTCCGAGCGGGCGCTATTGGTTCGAACACAAGATCAATGCGGCTCGCGTTTTGATTGAAAGCGACTACAGCAACAACAGCCTGTGGTTCAAAATCGAGCTCAATCGGGAAGCCGACACCGTTCGAATCGTCGAGTATCCGAACGCCTCGGTGTGCCCAAGCGGGGGCGATGAAACGCATTAGGTTCGCCCTCGCCGTCGTTTTGGCGTTGGGGTCGGAGGCGCGTTCGCAACAATTGCTCTTCCGGTTCGATGGATGTCGGGTCGGCCAAACGTTGGGCGGAACGGTCATCGGTGCCGGCGATCTAGACGGCGATGGAGTGTCAGAAATTGCGGCCGGTGCTCCGCAAGACGATTTTGTCACCGGATCCGCGTCTGTATACTCCGGAGCTACTGGCGCGACCGATCTGGAGCTGCATCCAATTGAGATCCGCGGTTTGTTTGGGGGCTCTTTGGCCTCGATCGGGGACATCGACGGAGACGGTGTACCGGATCTGATCGTCGGCGCCCCGTTTACCACTCGACCAGAAGCCTATGGAGTCGGCAGCGTCTTGGTCTTTTCCGGCGCCAGCGGGAATCTCCTCTACAATTTTCTTGGGACCGAGGGCGGCACTTACATGGGATGGTCGGTCGCCGGGCTCGGAGATCTCGATGGGGATGGGATCCCGGAAATAGCGATCGGCACTCCGTATGCCAGCGTTGGCGGAAACATCGGCGTCGGAAACGTCGCGGTTCGCTCAGGTGCCACGGGCGAGGTGATTTATCTATTCGAGGGCCAGTCAGTAGGGGATTTCCTAGGGTGGTCGGTTGCGGGGATCGGCGATCTCGATGGCGACGGCGTCTCCGACGTATTGCTGGGCGCGCCCAATGCCAGCCCCTCTGGATTGGCACAAGCTGGCATCGTCGAAGTGAGGTCCGGCGGAACGGGAGAGCTTCTGTATCGGATCGACGGAGCGGAGAGTGCCGGCTACTTTGGAAAGACGCTTGCCTCGGTTGGAGACGTCGATGGCGACGGAATTGATGACTTCGTCGTCGGCGCGCCCGGCGCGAGCCCTGGGGGCAGGTCACAGGCCGGAAGCGCGTTTTTGTTTTCAGGCGTGAACGGGCGGCTCCTGTATCGATTCGACGGAAGCGCCGCATTCGACGAGTTCGGAGCGTCAGTAGCGGGCGGCGGAGATTTCGACGGAGACGGCACAGGGGACATTGCAATCGGTTCCCCGAGCGCAAGTCCCGGCGGACGGGTCGCGGCCGGAACTGCGTTCGTTTTCTCGGGTCAGACCCAACAGATCCTTTTGCGAATGGACGGTGAGAGTCGGGGCGATAGCCTTGGACGCTCGGTCGCAATCGTCGGCGATCTCAGGGGGGAAGGACGGGCCGCGGTTGCGCTCGGGGCGCCCTACGGCAGCCCTAACGGCATCGACGGTGCAGGAAGCGTTTACGTTTGGAGCTACTGAGATTCTCGCCGGGCCGGGGCACCGACAGCACCCCGGCCGAGTCTGATACAAGATTCTACGGGCAAGTCACTACGACGTCGGTGAACTGTATAAAAGCGGGAGGATTGTAGAATTCGAAAGTGACATAGGCGGCACCTCCCCCGGGCAGACCCGAAACCGAGAATTGCGTGTAGTTAGCTGGAATAACGAGGTTTGGGATGTAGTAAAGGTCCATGACTTGGTGTGCGTTCCATTGGACTCCGAAATGACTCGGCTGTCCGCTATTTCCAAGCCAAAACGAGAGTGAGCAGCTGGGGCCCGTCGTAGCAATGGACTGCGTCAGCGTACCATTATAGCTGACCGAACCCATGGATGCGCAGAAGCTACCGCTGTGGCCACAACCCGAGATGACGTTTTGAAACGAAGGATCGCCACCTTGCATCCACCCGGTGAAATCACTGGTATCAAACCGGCAATTGGCCACTAGATTGCCAGCCACCAGAGTGCAGTCTGGGTATGTGTTGATGTTGGACATCTCGCCTTTCTTTACCTGTTCCTGCGCGATCGACACTGCCGGTACCAAAGCCAATCCCAAAGCCAAAACCCAACTCTTCCTGAACATGACGGCCTCCCTTGATGAACACATCGGAAAAACTGCGACCCAGGTGATTACAATATAAGCGTACCCTCTCCGGACGGGTGAGACAGAAAACAACACTAATGAATTAAATTCGGGCCCCCCCTCGGAGCGAGGTTCCCATACAAGTGCACCCCTTTCCTGTCAAGCAGCGAGTGCGCAACGCGTCGGTACCGAAGTCGTTTGTTGTTGTTCCATCGGCTAGGTCTCACACGAGTCTTTAGCTTGCGGGGCGCCTGGGGGATGTTGCTAAAAGGCCTGGATATGGACGCGAGACGAGTTCTGGGAACGATGGTGCTTCTTAGCTGCGTCGCCGTCTGGGCGACCGCGACCGCCAAGGAACCGTCGGCTGAGCTGCTGAAAAGACTGGCTGAACACGACGCGCGGCTGGATCAGATCGATGACCAGGGTTCGTTTACTACCGATACGATCAACGAGGAGCTCGATCGATCGGGGAAGGTGGTCCACACCCTCGAGCTGTTGGTCCGCACGACTCACCTGGAGGGCAAGAAACGCGAGCTTCTCGGAAAAGCGCTGAAGGACGGTAAGGACGTTACCCAGGAATACAAGGACAAACTGAAGGCCGAGGGGCCTTCACAAGCCAAAGAAATGCGGCTGCCGTTTTCTACCAAGCAGCAGCGAGACTATTTGTTCAAGGAAATTGGATCCGATCCATCGAATCCTTCCTTGCTGCGCATCCACTTCGAACCGAAGGGGAGCTGGTCGGAAAAGTTGATGATCGGCGATGCGGTAGTCGATCCCGCCAGCGGTGAAGTCCTCCGGATTACCGCCCGGCAGTCCGCGCCCGATTCAAGCGTCGATTACCTGGATCTCGATTTTTGGTTCGACGAGCAGACCCAACTGGGAAGAGCGCCGAGCAAGGTGGCAATGAAGGGGGAAGGCGGTTTTCTCTTTTTGAAAAGCAGATTTCGGCACATGGTCGTGTATTCCGGGTACGATCTCTCGGCCATCGGCATACAGGAGGCGGGTAAGGGCGCCGCGCGGTGAAAGGGAGGTCGGCTCGCTCCTACCGACGCTGATGTCGCCGGCGTGCCGCGGTCGAACTCATCCACTGCAGAGTGCAACAAACCTGCTCCCCGTACGGGAGAACACGCAACATTGTTTCATCCTGTGCGACAAAAACACTTGAACAAACATCCAGTCAGAATTGAGACGAAAATGTAGCCACGCACATTGCCAGAGGGGTGGGGGCAGCGTTTTGTCGTGAATTCCACAAATCTCGCGGCCAGATGGGGAAATGGATCCTTTGAGCAGTTGAAGGATGAGTCCCCCGTACCTACCGTCCGTCCGATTGGTAGGCAAAGGCCGGAAGGGACGTCTCTGCGCTAGCTGGGCGAGGTGGGAGGGAGGGGTCGATGAGGACGAACGGGTTCGCGTCGCGATGCTTCATCTGTGCTCTGGCCAATTGGGTTGCGATTCTTCCCGCGCGGGCGGACGACTGGGTAACCGCGGTGTCTGCGCTGATCAAAATGCGACCCGGAAACCTTCCTTCGGGGAGTGCTTCCGTTTCGATCAGCGCGGCGCGCGGCGAGTGCGCGGGGATTCAAATCGTCGCGCAACCTCCCGCTGACTCCGTCGATGCCAGTCCCACCGACTTGGCCGGGCCAGGGGCGCCGATCACCCCGAAGCTCTATCGAGAAGGATGGATGAACGTCGTCTATCCGACGGTCCAAGGAGACCCAGGATTGTGGCCCGATCCGCTGATCCCGGTGACCGACTCGTACGTCGGTGAGCGAAGGAATGCCTTGCCGTGGTCTTCCACTGCCGACCGACCCCTCGTCTTGTACCTGGAGTTGTGCGTTCCGGCCAACCAGTCGCCGGGGACCTATCAGGGTGAGATCCAGCTCACTGCTCGCGATAGGCCTCGCGCCACCGTGCCGGTCACGTTGGAGGTGCAACCGTTCCAACTCCCGGTCACGTCTTCGCTGCCCACCACTTTTGGAATATCGGTCTTGAGTATCGCGTACCGGCATAACCTCGATCCTCGCTCGCCAGCCGCAATGGCACTGCTTCAGAACTATGGCCGATCGCTCCTCGCGCACCGGCTAAGCCCCCATGGAATGTCTTTCCTGGCACCGAACACCACTTTTGTCGGCGACGAGGCGGTTGTCGATTTCACCAGCTATGACCAGGAAATGGGGCCGTTTCTCGATGGTACCGCCCTAGCGTCAGGAGCCAAGTTCTCTACCGCCGAAGTCCGCGAGTTGCCCGAGGAGGGCCCGCAACCCAACAACGCGCAGAGGATCTCGTACTATCGGGCCTTTCGTAATCATTTTCGTGAAAGAGGCTGGTCGGCCAAGCTCATTTATTACACCAGCTTGATGGACGAGCCGGAGATAACTCCCAACCACGACGAGCGGATCGCAGCGGTCCACGCGCGCTCAAACTTGTTACGTCAGGCGCAAGGAATTTCCGTGATGATCGCCGATGCAGTCTACGACGATCTGATGGGCTACTTCGATATTTTAAGCACGGTGATTAACTGTCTGTATTCTCGCTCGGGACCGCAATCGTGCGAGCCGGTCAATTCGCCTGACCGCACCCGGCAGCTGATCGGGCCGCAAGCAGAGTTATGGCATTACCAATCCTGCCTCACGTTCGGCTGCGGGGCTGATACGCGAGTTCCTGACATCCGCGAGGCATTCAGCGACTGGGCGTCGTACGCGATCGATCATTCGGTCGCCCGCAACCGAGCCATGGGGCCTTTGGCATTCATGGGTCGGATCAAGGGGGAGCTCTATTATTCCACGGTCCAGAACTACAATGGTTTTTACGATCCCTGGGACAGCATGTATAGCTGGGGCAACCCCGACAATGTAGGCGGCGCGAATGGGGAAGGGACGCTTTTTTATCCCGGGACCACCAGTCGGATCGGCGGCCAGAGCGATATTCCGATCGAGTCGCTGCGACTCAAGATTATCCGCGATGGGCTGCAAGACTATGAATATCTCCATCTGCTCAGTGGCCTAGAAGGCACTGCGACCTATGCAGAAGAAGCAGCTCAGCGGCTGGTGCAGTCGGCGTATCGGATCACTTCCGATCCTACCGAGTGGGCCCGAGTGAGGGCGGATGTGACGACAAGAATTCTCGAACTGCTAAATCCCTCCGGTGCTCGATACATTATGAGCTCGTTGCCTACGGAACTGATGGCGGGAGACACCGCCACCTTCACCGTGACGGCCGTTGACGCCAATGGGAACGTCCGTACCGATTACAACGGCACGCTTCGAATCCGGAGCTCGGATCCCCAGGCGATTCTGCCTCCGGTCCAACGCTTCGTGAACGGGATTGCTCGAAATATTCCAATCACCCTCCAAACGGCCGGCAGTCAGACCGTGATCGCTGAGGACACGGTTTATCCATTCTCCGCCTCTCGGAGGGTCCAAGTCCGAATCAGTGCAATCGCTGGTTATCGAATCAGTTTTGCGAGGCAGGTATCAGCCGGAGAGCCCGTCCAGTTCACCCTTCGGGCCACGGATCAGTATGGCAATACCATCCCCCAGTATTCTGGAAGGGCACGCTTGAGCAGCAGCGATCGCCGGGCCGAGTTTCCTGGGATCGTGACCATTTCAAACGGAGTGACAAGCGAGATCGCGATTTTTAAAGCCGCTGGGTCACCGAGCCTCTCGGCGACGTCGGTGCTACGCCCCACCCTCTCCGGCAGCGGCACCGCCAGAGTGGTGGCCGGCCCCGCTGCACGCTACTCGATTACGGCTCTCGATGTCTCCGCAACCGTCGCGCGATACACCACGTTTTCGGTAGGAACAGTCGATGCCTATGGCAACCCTGTAACCAATTACGGCGGGACTGCGACGGTAAGCAGCAGCGATCCGAACGCCCAGATTCCAGCGACCACGGCTTTCTTCAGGGGAATCGTTCCAAACTTGCACGTGACATTTCAAACCGCGGGCATTCAGACGGTTAGCCTGCGGGACCGCAACAACCCTCAATTGGTAGGTGAGGGGAGCCTCCGAGTGCTAGGTGGCTCAGCGGTCACTTTCGAGATCGTCGGGTTGCCGAACACCACGATGGCCAGAGCGGAGACACGCTTCTCGGTGGTTGCGAAGGATGCGTACCAAAACGTGGCGTCCGAGTACGCCGGCACGGTCCGCGTTACCAGCACGGATCAAAGAGCCAGGTTCGTCCTCTCGAGTTTCAGCTCAGGAGTCGCCCAGGCCCGGGCAACTTTCCAAAATGAGGGGGCGCACTCGGTGGTGGTAGCCGACTCGGTTCATGGCTCGCTTCGCGGGGAGGCGAGCACTTCAGTTGTTTCCACGGCTCCATTGGCCTGTAGCGTTGGCGGGCCTAGCTCGCCGACGCTCCTGTTGCTGCTTGCTTACGCGGGCCTTTGGCGAATGCGTTCCAAATCGCGAAAACGCTAAGGACTAAGATTCCAGCGAAGCCGAGTTTGCGCTAAACAGGGACGCTTTCTTGCCGTTTCTGCGAGGTGACCGAACTGTGGGAATCGAGGCTGAGCGACGGGTGGGCGTGCATACCTGTATGCTTTGCGAAGCCGTCTGCGGTCTCACTGTGCAGATGGAAGGGACGTCAGTGCGGGATGTGCGGGGGGATCGCGACGACCCGTTCAGTCGCGGCCACCTCTGCCCCAAAGCCTCGGCAATTGTCGATGTGCAGGGCGACCCCGATCGGATTCTCGAGCCCCAGTGCCGGGACGGCAATGCCTGGCAGGGCGTTTCCTGGGAATTGGCGCTGGAAGAGGCCGGCCATCGACTGGCCGCAATCCAACGCAAGTACGGCCGCAGCTCGGTGGGGGTGTACGTCGGCAATCCGACCGTGCATTCCTATTCGGCGATGCTGGCCTTACCGTTCTTTCTGCGCGCGATCGGCTCTCGGGCACGATTCTCGGCGACTTCCGTTGATCAGCTCCCGGCGATGCTTGCTGCATTGGAGATGTTCGGCCATCAGCTGCTATTGCCGATACCAGACGTGGATCGAACCAGCTTTTTTCTGATGCTTGGCGCCAATCCGTGGGTCTCCAACGGAAGCCTGATGACGGCGGGAGGGATCGCCCGCCGCCTCGAAGAAGTGCGCGCGCGAGGCGGCAAGCTGGTGGTGGTTGACCCGCGGCGCACCGATACCGCCGCGCGCGCCGACCAGCACCTGCCGATTCGGCCGGGCACGGATGCCTTGCTTTTGCTCGCGATGCTGCACGTGGTTTTCGAAGAGCGCCGAGTGCAACTGCGGCACCTGGCGGGTTCGATCGACGGATTGGATGCTCTGGAGCGAGCGGCCCGCGGATTTTCGCCCGAGCGCATCGAGGGCAGAACTGGCATTGCCGCTAGGGAGATCCGGGCGCTCGCGCGCGCCTTCGCGACTGCGCCCTCGGCGGTAGCTTATGGAAGGGTTGGCACCTGCACCCAGGAATTCGGCGGCCTCACCGCCTGGCTGATCGTCGCTCTGAACGCAGTTACCGGAAACCTCGACCGGGAGGGCGGGTTCATGTTCACCACCCCGGCGGCGGATCTCGTGGCGCTGGCGAAGCGAACTGGTGACCGCGGTCACTTTGGCGCGTGGCGCAGCCGGGTGAGAGGGCTGCCGGAGTTTGGCGGCGAGCTGCCGGCTGCCGCGCTGGCGGAAGAGATCGAAACGCCCGGCAAGGGGCAGATCCGAGCGCTGATTACCTTCGCCGGAAACCCGGTGCTCTCCACCCCGAACGGAGCTCGCCTGGAGCGCGCGCTCGCCGGGCTCGAGTACATGCTCTCGATCGACCTGTATCGCAACGAGACCACCCGCCATGCGAATGTGATCCTCCCCACTAGCTTTGGCTTCGAGCGCGACCACTACGATCTCGTGTTCTATACACTCGCGGTACGTAACGCCGCCCGTTACGTGAAGCCGCTCCTCCCGGTGCCGGGAAAGGTGCGCGGGGACTTTCAGATCATGCTCGACTTGGCGAGAACGCTTCGGCGTCACGGCGGTGGGAGGGCTGGAAGAGTTCTCGG
This sequence comes from Myxococcaceae bacterium, assembly GCA_036781205.1. Classification (GTDB taxonomy): domain Bacteria; phylum Myxococcota; class Myxococcia; order Myxococcales; family Myxococcaceae; genus DAIQBK01. The sequence goes on along the minus strand of DAIQBK010000009.1, from coordinate 60,687 downwards.
AGCGGCGCTTTGGTTGGGGCGCACCCTGGGCGAGCGACGACTGCTCGATCTGATGCTGCGCCTTGGCCCGCATCGGCTCAGCTTGCGTCAATTGCAGCGGAGTCCCCATGGGGTGGACCTCGGGCCGCTGCGCTCGCAATTACCCGGACGGCTGTGCACGGCCGGCAAGCGCCTTCAGCTTGCGCCGGAGATTTTTCTGCGCGATTTGAATCGGCTCGAGTCTCGCCTGGCGGAGAATGCCCACAATGGGCTGCTGCTGATCGGCCGCCGAGAGCTGCGCAGCAACAATTCGTGGATGCACAATAGCCCGCGGCTGGTGAAAGGCCCGGCTGGTTGCGTGCTGCTGGTTCACCCCGAGGACGCGGCGGCGCGCGGCCTACGATCGGGAGATCGCGCTCGGGTGGCTTCGCGGGTGGGCAGCGTGGAAGTCCCGGTGGGGGTGACCGACGACATTGCCCCCGGCGTAGTGAGCCTCCCCCATGGTTGGGGGCACGTCCGCGAGGGCATCTCCCTTGGCGTCGCGGCCGCGCACCCGGGGGCCAGTCTCAATGACCTGACCGACGAGCAGTGCGTGGACGCGCTCTCGGGAACCGCGGCATTCAGCGGCGTCTCGGTCAGCGTAGTTAAAGCCTAGCAAGCCTGCTTCAAATCGCGCCACGAGCACGCATCGACTCGATCTCGACCAGCCCATAGCCCAGCTCTTTCAGCACCGCTTCCGTGTGTTGACCGAGGCGTGGAACATCGCCCATTACCGCGCTTGCGCCCTCAAGGTTGGCGGGAGGAAGCAACGCCTCAATCGGCCCGGTCTCCGTGGCCACCGTGCGCCATCGGCTTCGCGCCTTCAGCTGTGGATGAGCCAGAACGCTGTCGATGTCGTTGAGCCGGCCGTTGGCGATCCCGGCGCGATCGAGCCGCTGCACGACTTGATCCGCGCTCGCATCCGCGAAAGCCTGCTCGATCAGATCGGTCAAATCAAAGCGATGCTCGACGCGTCGGCTGTTGGTGGCAAACCGATCATCGCCGATCAATTCCGGGCGTGCGATTACTTCGCGGCAGAATACCGCCCACTCCCGTTCGTTCTGGATCCCGAAGATCACGTCTTGACCATCGCCGGCGCGATGCGGACCGTACGGCGCGATCGCCGGATGGGTCGCGCCGTTTCGAGGTGGGGGTTTGCCGCCGTAGCCGCCGAAGTAGAGCGCGTAACCCATCCATTCCGCGAGCGCCTCCAGCATCGAGACCTCGATCCGAGTGCCGCTACCGGTTCGCTCACGCTGAAAAAGGGCGATCAGAATGCCCGAATACGCATACATCCCTGCAGCGATGTCCGCGATCGAGATGCCGCAGCGAGACGGTTCGGCCGCTCCTCCGGTAATGGAGATCAGCCCCGCCTCCGCTTGAATCAGCAGGTCATAGGCCTTCTTGTCCCGATACGGTCCTTCGTCCCCGTAACCCGAGAGATCGGCGAGGATCAATCGGGGGAACTTCGGAGCCAGCGCCTTGAAATCGAGCCCCAGCCTCGAGCTGGCTCCCGGCGCGAGATTCTGAACCAGTACGTCCGCTCTCGCCAACAGCCTTTGAAGCGCGGCACGCGCGTCGGGCTGCTTGAGATCGAGCGTCACGCTCTCCTTGCCCCGGTTCAACCAGACGAAATGCGAGGACATCCCTCGGACCGTCTGGTCATAGTCTCGGGCGAAATCTCCACTCCCGGGCCGCTCGACCTTGATCACTCGCGCCCCATAATCCGCGAGCTGGCGAGTGCAGAAAGGCCCGGCCACGGCGTGCTCGAGCGATACCACTGTGATCCCTTGAAACGGTCGCATCGCGCGTCAATAGGAGCGAGGCAGGCCCAGCACGTGCTCGGCGATATAGGCCAGGATCAGGTTGGTCGAAATCGGCGCCACCTGGTAGAGGCGGGTTTCCCGGAACTTGCGCTCGACGTCGTACTCGCTCGCGAAGCCGAAGCCGCCGTGAGTCTGCAGGCAGACGTTTGCGGCCTCCCACGAGGCCTTGGCGGCAAGGTACTTCGCCATGTTCGCTTCAGCGCCGCAAGGCTGATTCCGATCGAAAAGGTCGCATGCCTTCCAGCGCATCAAGTTCGCCGCCTCGACTTCGACATAACTTTCGGCGATCGGGAACTGTATCCCCTGGTTTTTTCCAATCGGTCGCTCGAAGACGATCCGCTCGTTGGCATAGCGGGTTGCCTTGTCCACGAACCAGTATCCATCCCCGATGCACTCCGCGGCGATCAGCGCTCTCTCGGCGTTGAGCCCGTCAAGGATGTACTTGAACCCCTTGCCTTCCTCGCCAATCAAATTCTCCGCCGGAATCTCCAGGTTGTCGAAGAAGGCTTCGAACGTCTCGTGATTGACCATGTTTCGGATCGGCCTCAGCGTCAGCCCGTGGCCGACCGCTGAGCGCACGTCGACCAGGAAGATCGACATTCCATCCGACTTGCGCTTGACCTGGGCGAGTGGGGTGGTGCGGGCCAGCAGGATCATCAAATCCGAGTGCCGCACCCGGGAGAGCCAGACCTTCTGTCCATTCACCCGGTAGCGGTCTCCGTCCTTTACCGCCATTGTCTTGAGCCGAGTCGTATCGGTCCCAGTGGTGGGCTCGGTTACCCCCATCGACTGCAAGCGCAGCTCGCCGCTCGCGATCTTCGGAAGGTAGTAGCGCTTTTGCGCCTCGGAGCCGTGCCGCAACAGGGTCCCCATGTTGTAGAGCTGACCGTGGCACGCGCCGGAGTTTCCGCCGGAGCGATTGATTTCTTCCAGAATCACCGAGGCTTCCGCCAACCCCAATCCGCCGCCCCCAAAGTCCTGAGGGATGAGAGCCGCGAGCCAGCCAGCCTCGGTCAGGGCTCGGACAAACTCGTCGGGATATCCACGCTCCTCGTCCATTCTCCGCCAGTACGCTGAATCGAATTTGCGACAGAGCGCCCGTACCCCCTCCCGGATCTGCTCAAACGATTCCATTGCTGGGGGGTTCTACTTGATCTACGCAACGTTTGGACCGCTCCGGTGTCATCCGCTTGATGGGAGCGAGGACGCGGCAGGGCCGGCCATCGAACCCGCCTTGCCTTACCCAAAAACCTGTGAAAATGAGCTAGCGGGGGAGGTCTTTATGAACGCAATGCTGAAGGCGTGGGGAAGCATTCAACGAGCAGTCTTGCTTGCGATTGGGTTGCCGCTGGCCCTCTCCGGCCAGGTCGCCGCGCAGAGCCCGAACAATTGGCTCCACTTCCATAAGGACGAGCAGATTACCGGCTGGAACCCGAACGAGACGATCCTGACCCCGCAGGCTGTGGCAACCGGGAACTTCGGATTGGTTTGGGAATCGGACCCCGATCAGTGCGGCGGCCCTGACAGCCACATGTATGCCTCGCCGCTCTACGTCGAGGGCCTGACGATGACGTTAGACCCGTACGCCGGAATGACCTTCAACGTGATTTTCGCGGCGACCAACAAGAATTACGTCTGCGCGATCGTGGCATTCGACCCGAATGGAGTTGTTCCGCCAGGGAGCGTCCTTTGGAGCCAGGTGCTCGGCGCCCCGTCAGATCAGCCAGGTCAGCAGCAAGATATGATTGCCAAAGGGATTTTCGGGACGCCGGCGATCGATCTCGATTCGACCCCACCGCGTCTGTATGTCGTCGGCGACACGGACATTTGCGATCCAGCGACCCCTTGCCGAAAACACCGCGGCTTCGCAATCGACATCACCAACGGCAATTTCCTCGACGGCTGGCCGCTCATTTTCGACAACACGACGATTGGCGATCAAGCACCCGATGGAATTCAAGTAAATGGCCCGACCTTGTTTGAAGAGGTCAACCACATGGATGAGCGAGGCGCGCTCACCCTAAGCTACGACAAGACGATCCTGTACCTCACATTTGGCAGCTACCAGGACGCCGGTCCTGGATTTTTGGTTGCCGTGGACACGGGGATTGTTTCCGGGACGCCCGCAATCCTAAGGGCCTTTGCATCTGCCCCCAATGCGGATCCTGTGACTCATCAGTCATCCGGCGGGATGTGGGCGCCGGGTGGACCTGCGTTGGACGCGAACGGAAACGTCTACGTGGTGACTGGCAACCAAATCCCGGTCCTCGACCCGCCCGTTCCAAATCACTGGTCCGAGGCCATTCTCGTATTCGCCCCCGTGGGACCGCCGGATTTCACCTTCAACCTGATTGGAACTTACACACCCTGGAATCACTGTCAGATGGATGAATGGGACGCCGATCTGTCTGGAAGCAGCACAATCCTATTCGACGTCGATCCGAGCCTCACCTCGACTCCGCATTTGCTTTCGATCGGCGGCAAACAGGGTAACGCCTACCTGCTCGATCGCGACAACATGCCCGGCGATCTCGCCACCGAGCCGCCTTGCCACTGGATCCAAGGCGATCCAGGTCACCGGACGCATTTGGATCCTACCGCGGACCCCTCGGAGAAGTCGCTCTTTGGCCCGGAGCTTCACGACTACTACAAGAGCGAGGATGGGTTGATGCAGGACCGCCCCGGTCCACTGAATCTTTTCGGCCCTTACCAGGAAGACTGCCATCAAGGGAATCTGGCCCGCGGTCGTACCACGCCCTCGTATTTCCAGGACCAGAACGGACAGGCCTACGTGTTCTTCACCGGATCCACCAAGCCAGGGCTCTGCAGCATCGACCCAACATTTCCGTCCATCGCGCGGACTAAGCTCGTGACTCCCGCGCCGGATCGGCCCGCGTACTTGAGCCTCGATGCGTATGACGACGGGATCATCTTCAGGAACCCTGGCATTGGAGTTATCAGCAGCAACGGCAATGACTTCTCTACGGCCATCTTGTGGGTGGTAGACCCGAACAGGCTCCGTGCCGAGCCGCTGGCCGATAGCCAGCCGATCCTGTACGCGATCGATGCCAGCAGCATGACAGTGCTGCAGATGGTGTTTAGAAGTACGGAGGGGGAGCTGGTGCAGGCCGGCAAGTACAACACCCCAATCGTGGCGAACGGCATGGTGTTCGTCGGCACCAGCAGGATCAGCGCGTACGGGTTGAGGCAGTAACTCTCGACGGCTAGACGGCGAATCGGAAGTTGATGATATCGCCGTCGTTCACCACGTACTCCTTGCCCTCAAGCCGCAGCTTACCCTCATGGCGGGCCTTGCTCTCGCTGCCCGTTGAGATGAAGTCGTTGTAGTGCATCACCTCCGCACGGATGAATCCGCGCTCCAGGTCGCTGTGGATTCGGCCGGCGGCTCGAGGCGCCCGGTCTCCGCGGCGGATGGTCCACGCCTTCACTTCGTCTTCGCCGACGGTGAAAAAGCAGATCAAGTCGAGCAGTCGGTAGGCGGCCCGGATGAAACGCGCTCGCGCCGGCTCGGAGATTCCAAGGGACTCGAGAAACTCGCGTTGATCCTTAGGATCGAGCTGCGCGATCTCCGCTTCCACTGCGGCGGAAAGCGCGAGCGCTTCGGCTCCGCGTTCCTTCGCTGCTTCGACCAGGTCGCTCCGGGGCGGGCTGGCGGCCTCTTCTTCTGCCAGATTGACTGCCACGAGCATCGGCTGGCGGGAGAGAAAATGAAAGTGAGCCATCTCTTTCTCCTCCGCGTCGCTCCAGCGCATCGTGCGAAGCGGTTGTCCGGCCTCGAGGTGCTCCGCCAGGCGCGACAGTTCATGGAATTCCGCACTGCCTTTGCCATGCTCTTTGCGCAAGCGGTCGAGTCGCTTTTCGACCAAAGCCATGTCGGCAAGCACCAGCTCGGTGTCGAAATCGCGCAGCTGCCGCAGCGGGTCTGGCGGAGATCCGTCTCCACCCGTAAAAGCGCGAACCACCAGGCAGAATGCGTCCGCATCGCCCAGCGCCTTGATCGCATCGGCATCGAGGCCCGAGCCCTTGCCGCGCGCTCCAGGCAAATCGACGAAGCTTATCTCAGCATAGGTTTTTTTCCGGGGCCTGTAGATATCCGAAAGGGCGTCCACCCGCGGGTCCGGAACTTTGATTGCGCCGAGGTTTGCGTGGCCGTGCGCCGCGGTGCCTTCTCGGTGCATGCCGGTGAGTGCATTGAAGAGCGTCGTCTTGCCAACCAGTGCGTAGCCCACCAATCCCGCTTTCATCCACGTCCTCGCTTCCTGCCGTCGCAATCGGCACCAGGTGACGACCCTGCAACAAAATCGTCTCTAGATCGAGCGCAAACGGGCCGCCGATCGGCACCGATCGATCGCCAGCCGACATCCAACTGTTAGCCAATCGTTAGCATCGTCGATCGGTCTGGATGCTACCTGTGCGCCGCGAACAGGGGGTTCATCCATGACCAGACTTGGAGTGCTCGTTGTTGCGCTGTCGGTTGGCGCGCCTTCGATCGTGCGGGGCGAGTGCAGGCTTCGCTCGGCCCGCGGCGAGATTGAGCACGTTGTTTACATTGTTTTTGATAACATGCATTTGCGTCGCGATGACCCAAACGTTCCGTCTGATCTGGAGCAGATGCCGAATCTGCTTAATTTCCTGACTCAACAAGGAACGCTGCTGACCAATCATCACACTCCTTTGATTTCACACACCGCGACCGACATCCTGACTGGCCTGACCGGCGTGTACGGGGATCGGCATGGCGTGCCAGTCAGCAATTCTTTCCGCTACTTCAATCCGGATGGCACCAGCAACCCCGGCGTGTCGTTCGCCTATTGGACGGCGCCGATCTTCGATCCTTCCAATCCACTGGTTCCGACCGATACCACTCCGAACATGTTGACCAGGGAAGGTTTGAATGCTCCGGCTCCGTGGGTTCCGTACACCCGGGCCGGTTGCGACTTCGCCACCGCGGCCAATCCGAACATCGTACTGGAGAACATCGCGATCGATATCCCGACCGTATTCGGTCCCGACTCTCCGGAGGCGCACGAAGCGATGGACGACCCGCCTCAAGCCTTCGCTGACTTTGTTGGAATCGGGCTGCACTGCGCCATCGACTCCCCGCGCTGCGCCGAAGCACAAAATGGCAAGCCCGATCCTTTGCCGGATGAGCCGGGTGGTTACGTGGGCTACCGAGGGCTGTTCGGACATGTGTACGTGGCGCCATTGCTGGATCCGAGCGGCCCGCTGCGCGACCTTGACGGAAACATCATCGATGATGGACACGGCCACATCGGCTTTCCCGGTTTCGATGGGATGCACGCTCGGGTGACGCCTCTCGTATGTGGCCCAGATGCTCGAGGCCGGCATTCCAGTCGTCTACGCGTATATTTCGGACGCCCACGACAACCGCGCGATGAGTCAAGCCTATGGGCCGGGAGAAGCCGGCTATGTGCAGGCGCTTCGCGAATACGACCGTGCTTTCGCTCAGTTTTTTGCCCGATTGGCGCAAGACGGCATCAACTCCGGCAACACCCTGTTCGTGATTACGTCGGATGAGAACGATCACTACGTCGGCCGCGCGGGCAGTCCGCAAGGATGCGACGGTATCAATCTTCCCTGCACTTTCCGCCGCAGCCCGCCGGACATCGACATCGGGGAGCTCACTGCCAATCTTACCGGCCTACTCGCGCGGCAGGGGATCACGACGCCGTTTCTGGTCCACTCTGATTCGGCACCCACCATTTACATTACCGGTAATCCCGCTCGAGACACCAGTGCTACGCGTGAGTTCGGGCGCGCTCTGGCGCGAATTGAGGTTCCCAACGTGTTCACTGGTCAGATCGAGCACCTCAACAACTATCTGGCCGATCCGGTAGAGATGAATCTGCTCCACCTGGTGACGGCGGATCCCGCGCGGACGCCGACCCTCACAATGTTCGCCAAGCCGGACTACTTCGTGGTCACCGGACCCCAGACCTGCAGCGATCCAGATATGACCTGCATCACCCAAAATCCCGCGTTCGCGTGGAATCACGGTGACAACACACAGGACATCGTTAGCACCTGGGCCGGAATCGTCGGCCCGGGCGTTCAGCGCCGAGGCCTCGAGGGCGCAGTCTGGAGCGACCATGCCGATCTTCGACCAACCCTTCTCTCTCTTTTGGGCTTGAGCGATGACTACGGCCATCAGGGCCGGCTGGTGAACGAAATCATTCACAGTTGGGCCCTGCCGCGAGAGGTCCGCCGCCATGAGCAGCTCGTGCAGCGTTTGGGTGCGGTGTACAAGCAGCTCAATGCCCCGGTCGGCGCATTGGGATTCGACAGCTTGGGGATTTCCAGTTTCGCCGTCTCGAGTGGCGACCCGACACAGGACGTCGCCTATGCGATCTTCGAGGGTTACCTGCAGGGGGTGACCGAGCGCCGGAATCACCTCCCTCAGCAGATCGAGAGAATTCTCGACGAAGTTACGTTCGGAAATCAGCCGATCGATCCCCGCGAAGCGCGCGCGCTGATCGCCCAGGGAACTGAGCTGATCGAGGAAGTCCATCAATTAGCAGAGGCGGTGGACCACTGACCGTATGTCAGCCGGGAGGGGGGAGGGCGATGGGGTGCGGGGGGCGCAGCGCGTATAACGAGTTGTGAGTCGCAGTGCATCGTCCGACGCGATCCGGAGCGATTCACTGCGCTTCGAAATATTCCGACTCACAACTCGTTCACACGCTCGCGCGGGGACTTCTGCGTCAAGCGCGACGGGTTCGTCCCGATGCGCGCTTCATTTGCCGCGCTTCGACAGATCCGAGTAGGAGCGCTGCGGTGGGCGTCCGGTTTCAACCGGAAGGTTTTCCGCGGCCCAACCAGGCTCGGTCACTTTGCCCATCGGATCCTTGGCGCCGCCGAATCCAGCGCGTTGATCCACCACGTTTTGATAGCCAGCTGCTTCCAGCATCTGCGCGGCCCGGAGCGACCGACCGCCGGAAAGGCACCCCACCACAATCTTGGCCTCTTTTGACAGAACCGTCTCGACGACCCGCATGAAGTCCGGGTTCGGCGACATCCCCGCGGCCGCAGCGTGCAGGAGCGGGATGTTGATCGCTCCCGCCGGATGCGCTTTCTCGAACTCTCCCTCGCTGCGCACGTCGAGATAGGTCCAGCCTTCATCCTGCAGCGCCTTGGCTTCCTTCGGCGAGATGCGCTTCATCGCTCCTCCGTCTCAGTTATGGACGGCCGCGGCGGAACCTTGAACGGCGCTGCCGGGCACGGCCGGTCCCGTGGCAATCGGACTCAGTCTGCGCATTTGCAGCTCCTGGTTCAACCCACCCACCTCCTTGCTCATCATCGAATCGAATTGAGCTTGGACGTCGTTGAGCTCGTGCTGCAAGGCATCGATCCGCTCAACTTGGTAACGGGCCGGTCGCCCTTCCCAGCTGAGCAGCGCGCCATACAGGTGGTCCGCGTGCTCGCGGATTCGCTCCTCGCCGGTGATTGCGCCGCCCTCCTTGGTGGCGACGATTTGTTTCTTCGCGTTTTCCAGTCGGTCCGCCAGGCTGCGCAGCTTCTTGTGCAACTCATCGTTCGGTGGCACCGACTTGAGGCGGGACTCTGCTGACGAACGCGCACCTTCGATCCGAGCGACCAGGGTACTCATCGATCCGAACAGAGCGTGGACGCGCATCGTCGCATCGAATTGCTGTCTGCGATCAGCGACGGTGTAGGGCGCACGGCGATCCAAACCGATCTCCAGCTTTGCTTGCACCACTTGCGGGCCCTTGGTGAGGCGAATGGTATAGGCGCCTGGAACCACTCGAGGGCCCTGGGAGGCCGCGAACGCAACCGTCGCGGCTCGTGGGACCTGCGGCGGCTTAACCTGCATGCTCCACGAGACGCGATTGATTCCGCGACGCTTGGTCGCAGGAATGGTGTCGACGAGCTTCCCGTCGGGATCGAGAATATCGAGCTTGATGGGCCCAAATAGATGACGAGTGCGTTGATAGTAGGTGATCAGCGCGCCGCCGGGAGCAGCGGGGCCCACGTAGGTCGCGTCTCCTTCAGACCAACCGCCACGGCCACTCATTCTCTGCTGATTGAGTCGAGCGGGGAGGAACGCGACTTCCTGCGACAAAACCTCGCTGGAGAGCGCTCGTAGTGGCGGGAGGTCGTCGACAATCCAGATCCCGCGGCCGTGGGTAGCGATCACCAGATCGTGCTCACGGGGATGAACCTGGAGATCCCGAACCGCCACGCTCGGGAAGTCTCCTCCTTTGAATTCCGCCCAGCTCTTGCCTGCGTCGACCGAAATCCAGAGGCCAAACTCGGTTCCCACAAACAGAAGGTCCGGCTTTAGGACGTCCTCCTTGACTACATGAGCGTAACCTCGGACGCCCTGCTGGGGAGCGACGATCCGGGTCCAGCTCTTGCCGAAATCGGTCGTCCGATAGACCCAGGGAGTCATGTCTCCGAAAGTGTGCCGATCAAAAGTGGCGTAGGCGGTGCCGGCGTTGAATCGGCTTGCCTCCACCCAGCTGACCCAGGATGCCGGTGGCAAACCAGTGACCGCCTTGACCACGTTCGTCCAGGTCTTTCCTCCATCGCGGCTGAGCTGAAGGTTTCCGTCATCGGTACCGACCCAGATGGTCTTGCTGTCTAGCGGGGACTCGCTGATCGAATAAATCGTGGTGTGGGCCTCGGCGGAGGAATTGTCGACCGTGATCCCACCTGACAACTCCTGCTTCTGCTTTTCCGGATCATTCGTCGTCAAATCCGGGGAGATGCGCTCCCAGGTGTCGCCCCGATCCCGCGAGCGAAAGAGGAACTGCGTTCCGATATAAACGGTATTCTTGTCGGTTGGGCTGATCTGGATCGGCGCGTTCCAGTTGAAGCGCAGCTTCTCCTTGTAGCCCGCCTTTGGCTGGATATCGCGCCACGATCGCGTCTTGCGGTCGACGCGCCCCAAGAATCCACCCTGCGATTCCGCATACACCGCGTCGGGATCCGACGGATCCACGACCGTCCAGAATCCGTCCCCGCCGAAGAGGTTCTCCCAGCGCGCGTTCGAGACTCCACCGGGAAAGGAAGAGTCTCCGACCCATGAGCTGTTGTCCTGCAAGCCTCCATAGACCTGGTAGGGATCCTTGTTGTCCGCGTACACGTGATAGAACTGCGAGACCGGAAGATTCTCCGACTTCCACCAGCGGTTGCCGCCGTCGAACGAGAGCCATAGGCCGCCATCGTTGCCGCCGATAATGCGCTTGGGATTTTCCGGATCGATCCAGAGATCGTGCCAGTCGCCGTGAGCCCGGGCAATGCCACCGGCCCCAAAGCCAGCGCTGGCTCCAGCAGAGAAGCTGCGACCCCCATCCTCGCTCACGATCAACTGAAGATCGGTCTTGAAGATCCGGTCCGGATTGGTCGGATCGACCACCAGCTTGGCGAAGTAGAAGGGCCGCCAGACCATATTCTGGCTGCGGTCGCGTGCCTCCCACGTCTTGCCGCCATCGGCAGAACGGTAAAGCGCCGAGTCCGTGGACTCGATGAACGTGTACACAATCTTCGGATCCGAGCGAGCAATGACAACTTCGAGCCGCCCCCAAGGTTTTGGGGGCAGTCCGGAATGGTTGGCGGCGCTCAGCTCGCTCCACGTTTTTCCTCCGTTGGTGGTACGGAAGAGCCCACTTCCGCTCGATGCGTCCGGTCCATTGCCGCCGGAACGGAAGGTCCATCCCTGGCGCCGAAAGTCCCACAGGCCGGCAAAAAGAATCTCGGGGTTCGTCGGGTCCATCGCCAGTCCGGCGCAGCCGGTCGACAGGTTTGGACCTTTGAGGATGAGGCTCCAAGTCTTTCCGGCGTCGGTCGTCCTGTAAAGGCCGCGGTCGGCGCTGTCGCTCCAGAGCTTTCCGGGGACGCAGGCGTAGACGATCGACGAATTCTTGGGATGTACTGCGAGGTTGGAGATCCGCTCGGATTGGCGGAGCCCCATGTTGGTCCAGGTCTCACCGCCATCGGTGGACTTATAAATACCATCTCCTACCGAGACGGAGTTGCGGGTCCACGACTCGCCGGTTCCCACCCAGACCGTCTGCGGATTTCCCGGATCGATTGCAATTGCGCCGATCGACTGCACTGGCGCCTTGTCGAACACCGGTTTGAAGGTGGTGGCTCCGTCGATCGATTTCCAAACCCCGCCGCTGGCCGCGCCAACGTAGAGAGTGGTCTTGCCATGGTCGTTGCGAGCGGCGATCGCGGAAATCCGTCCGCTCATCGTTGCCGATCCAATGTTGCGCGCGCCGAGGCCAGAGATGATCCCTTCTTCGAATTTAGGGTTACCTTGGGCGGCGGCGGGTGGGGGGCGGGTGGCCTGCGGAGCGGCGGCGGGTGCAGCGCCTGCCCCCGGGACAATGACGCGTTCCACTCGGGCGCTCGGCCCCGGGAACCGGAATACGGGATCGTCGATCTCGACATTCGCCTCGGCCCGTTCGATCGTGTAACGCGCGCTTCGCCGGGCGCCTTTGAGTCCCGACTCAATTGAAAACGCCATCCAGACTCCGTTGACCTGCTCGTAGCTGCCGAAGTCTGTCTCGGTGGTTCGCTCAACCCCGTGAATCTGCCGTTGGCGCACGATGCGGATGGTCAGGAAATAATCGGGATCCAGAAAGACGTAGTGGGTGTCGCCGTCTTTTAGCGAGACCCTCACTTTGTGGGCGGGCGTGCCGTCGACATCCTCGATTCCGAGGTATTCGACCCGATGTCCCTTCTCGCGCCAGCCAACCAGCGGGCCGTCGAGGTCAGCGTTCTGGGCCAGCTCCTTTGCATCGTCCGCGGCTATCCGCGTCGCGGTTCGTCGTCCGTGGAAAGGCTCCACGGTCCAGGCCTCGTTGCCGTCGAATGCCTGCACCCCAGTGAGCCCCTGTTGCGTCATCTCGGCTCGAATCATCCCCGGGCGCTTGAGCACCTCACCCCAGGCTGCTTCGAAGGTTCGATCTCCGCCGCCCAGGATCACTTTCCCGGTATAGCGGATGGACCGGATGGCCTGCAGCTTCGCCATTCCGCCGCGCGCCTCAATGTGACGGGCGATCAACTCATCCAGGGTTAGGGCATAGGCAGCGCTCACCTGCAGGCAAAGCGTTGCGGCGATCAGACCAATCATCTTTCGCATGGGCACCTCCGAAGGCGGCCATCCTTAGCAGAGGGGACGGGCCTCGCCAAATGGAAGTGTCAGACCAGATCTTTCAGGACCAGGACCGCTTCTCGCGTCTGCTCCTTGGAGCGCACGGTCAGCCGAACCTTGGTTCCGGGTGGATCGGTTTTGAAGCGCTCGCGCAATGCCGGCAGCGGGACTTGCCGCCAAGGGTTGCCATCAACCGCCACAATCTTATCGCCGACCCGAAGCCCGGCAGCGGCGGCCGGGCCGTTGGCGAAAACGTCCAGCACCTCGAAGCCCTCCGCGGATGCATTGATCCACATTCCGGAGCGATCGAAGACGTCCCTCTTCCCGTAGTTCGCGTTGGGTTCGAAAATCAGGCGCTGATGTCCGTAATCGAATGTGATGTTGAATCTTTTCAGTACTCCGCCGCCGACGTTGCCCGCCACGTACGGATCGATGAAGGCCCCCTTGGATTGTAGCGAGAATTCGGTCACCGGATCTTTCACCACGATTGAGCCCAATCGAAGCTCCTTGACCCGCGTGATCAAAGAACGAGCCGCGCCTCCAACACCCCAGCCGGTGACGCCTTCCACTTTGGGAGCGTACCGGCCTTTGAGGCCATGCTTTTCCACGAAAGGCGCAAGCAGGGACAGCGACGAGCGACTTCCGGTGTCGATGTCGCACGCACCCTTGATCCCGTCGATCTCTCCCTCCACTTGCGGGATATGATAGTTGAACTTGAAGGGGAGCACCGTGCCGTTGCCCTGGTAGTTAAAGGCGGAGGGTGCGGTGAGCGTCAGCAAGCTGCGCTCGTAATTGACGGTGACGACAAATCGCTTGAAGATTTCGTAGCCGACGAGCCCGCCGATCGCGAGGCCTTCAACCTGCTCGAAGCTCTGCATCGGATACGCCGCAAACAGCTGGTTCGACAGGGTGACATCCCCCAGCTGCAGCATGTCCACCTTGACGAGCCCGACGTCCTCGGACTTTTCGCCCACCCCCCGTCCTTGAAGCGCGCCCTGCGGCTTGAGCCCAAGCTCCTTTGCCAGCGGCGGCGTCACGATGTTCGCACCCCCGGTGTCGCAGAGGAATGTAAAAGGCCCCTTACCGTTCAGTTTCACCTTCACATAGATGTGATTGTTCGCCAGCTCGAATGGAGTGGTAGTCGACGACTTGCCGCCTTCGAAAGCGAAGTCAGGCGGGGGCGGAGCCGGCTTGCGAAAGAGGCTGTCGTCAATCGGCACATTGAACTCGACCTTTTCGAGCGTAGTGAATTGGTCGTACTGCTTCTCGCCATTGGTGGATCTCTGCTGGAAGGGCAGCTTCACGCCGCTGATCGCTCGATAATCGGAGAAGTAGGTGGTGCGAGTCTCGAGCGCGGCTTTCTCCACCGCTCGATCGAACAAGGAGGTGGCCGCATCGATCCAAACATCAAACGGGCGCCCGCCTTTGGGTGTAATCCGCAGGACGAAATAGCGCTTGCCGTCTTCGGTCTTCTGGGTGGGGCGCTCGATCGTCGCCGGCCAGCGCTCCGGAAACCAATAGGCGAGGCTTCGGCGATAGGCTTCATTCGCCGCCGACTCCAGCGCATCACCGCCGCCTTCCTCGCGCACCTGCTTCGACGTGTCCTGAGACCAGACGATTCGGCCGTCGAAACCCTCGGCTCCCGAGCTGGGACCTAACTCATAACGATCCACGTGCCGTCCGGTCAGCACGTCATCCCAGGACTCGCCTTTGCCGGTCAGCCCGGAAGTCGAGAGTTTGCCTTGGGAGTGACTCGTTCGAATCCCATTCCAGGCCTCGCCGCCAGTGACCTGCTTGGCCTTGGCGAGAATTTCTTTCGCGGTTGGCTGGGCTGATGCAGCCAAGGGAAGGAGAAGCAAACCGAAGAGGGCTCGAGAGAGGGCAGGGGCCATGTTCGCCTCTTAATACGAGCGCACCTTGACTGCATTGCCCCAGGTTCGCCGCGAGCGGAACCTCAGGCGGCCGCGGCCTCACGGCTCGCCAGGACCGTCAAGATCCGTTCGGCAACAACCACCGCGTCGGCGCTGGGTTCGAGGCCTACCGAGATGTGTCCCGCTCGCCACGGCAGAACGAGCTGGAATTGAATCCCGTACCGGATCAGTAGAAACCGTAAGCCCTGAAGGTCGAGATCGCCGCGGCGGCGGGTCAGCTCGATCGCCACGGGATTAACGATCAGCTCCTCCATCCGATCGGTCTCCACCGGATTGTGGCTTGGCAACCGGGGATTCTGCGCCATCTCGATCAGGCGGCCCTCCTGATTGACGGCGACGTAGCGGATGTTCCGATCCAGGGCAAATAGTTCGGCGCTCAGCGCATGGGTCATGGGTGCCTCTCCCGTTTCTAACTACCAAGTCGGTTAGACAATGAGGATGACGGGCGGACCCGCCATCTGTCAACCCCCTAGCCAGTTAGAGTTTAAGTTGTGCCCGGGATTTGCTCACCGGTATGCTCCGGTTCCGTGCCTGAACCCAGCCAAAGCTCGTACGCAAATAACCCACCTCCACTGATCGGAAACAGCCTGTGTTTGGACCTCGTCAACACGGTCGATTGGCGGGGGAGGCCGGGCGACACGGATGGGCTGACGAGCTACGAGGAGCTCGTTTACTGGTCACTGCAAGCCGGGGCATTGGGCAAGACGGAGTCGCGGCGGCTTGTGGCTGAGGCGCGTCGCCACCTGAAGCAGGCGGCGCGCGTGCTGGAGGTGGCAAGAGCCCTCCGGGAAGCGATTGCGAGAGTCTTCGAGCAGTCCAGGCAGCGACAGTCCGGCGATCTCGCCTGGCTCAATCAGATGTTGCGGCGTGCCCCGGCACGAGCAGCGATCGTAGCGAGAGGCAACGAGTATCACTGGGCGAACGAAGAGAAGGCGTTCCTGCTGGAGCGCCCCCTCTGGCCGGTGCTTTGGGATGCTGCCGATTTGCTCACTTCCGACCGCCGCGAATGGGTTCGCAATTGCGGCGACCCCGAATGCGGCTGGATGTTCCTCGACTCGTCGAGGAACGCCACTCGCCGCTGGTGCTCAATGGAGCGGTGTGGCAATCGCGCCAAGGCGCGTCGGCACTACCGAAGGCACAAGAAAAAAGGGTAGCGGCAACATCCCGCTACCCTCGATCCTTCAACCTAGAACTGTGGACCTTCTGCCCTCTTAGTTTTGGCCCAACACGAAGAGGTGACCATTGTTCTGGGCGTAGAGCCGGCCCGTCGGATCAATCGAGAAGGGGGTATAGGCGGCGCCGACCGCAAGATTCGTGAAGAACTTGAAGTTAGGCGTGGTGAAGACGCCAGTATTCCCCTGCCCGAGCACGTAGACGTTGCCGTCCTCGCTCTCGACGTAGACGTTTCCATTGCCGTCGACGGCCGGCGCATTGATGCACCATTCGAAGCCGTGCGGGTGCTGACCGTCGTTGACGCAGGTGATGGACCCGTCGGGATTGCGGTGGCAGTTGCGGGTCTCAGTGCTTAGGAACTTCCACTCCGGCACGAGGTTGGAGTTCACCTGAGTGATGTAGAACGGCCCGGCCGGGATACCGGTGAACGCGCAAACGACCTCGCTCACCGGGAAGGCCGGACTCGAGTTGCAGTAGAAGCCCGCCTCCTCATCGTAGTGATTGTCTTTCATCACGATCGAGTAGGTGCCGTCGTGCTGGAACACCGCCTGGGTGTCGTCCCAACCAAAGTCATAGGTCGCCAAGATGGCACCATCAGAGCCGCGGAGCTTGTAAGCGTGGCCACGCGCAATGTTGTAGCGGGTGTAGGCACCGAAATAGATGTTTCCGTCGGGCAGCACGACCGGTGACGACGTCCCTGCGTCCAGGATTCGTCCTGAGCCCCGCCGATTGGTCGAAGGATCAACGCCGACGTTGGCGCCGTTGCGGCACTTGCCCTTCTCGGGAGTCGGCGAGGATGCGATCGGAAGCAGGACGCCGCAGCCGTCGTTGAGCGTGTGCTGGAGCGAACTCGCCCATTTGAGTGTCAAATTAGGGTTCACTGCTACTACGTAAGAGGCGCGGTCACCGGCGGCGCCAAATAAGGCGAGATCCCCATGGCCCCTACTGGCTGTGTAGATGGTGCCGTCGGGCCCGATCGCGGGAGCGATGTTCAGGCCCGGCCGCTGGGCGCCACAGGCACCTGTGCGCGGATTTGACCCCGGGCTCGGGGGCCACGGAAGGGTTGCGACACTGAATGATCTCTCGCAGACCGTCGGGGGGTTCACCGAGGAGAGCAGCGCCGGATAGCTGACCATGCTGACCGTGTCGTCGGGCGCGATTTTGACCAGCCAGCTGTTGACCAGACCGGGGTACACATTGATCGTCTGATCGGTGAATTTGATGGCGTTGTAGTAGATATTGCCGGCATCGTCGGCGCTGAGCGGGCCGGCCACGAAGGTATTGGCATCAATAGTACCAAAGGGATTGATGCGCGAAACGACCGTACCGTCCCCCTGGTCGAGCTTGAAAACAGTGCCGCCAAACCCCGGGTCGTAAACGAAGCCGTTCGCTAGCACCGCGTGGTACACAGGTTCCCACTGGGCGAGTTCGATGCGCACCGCCTTCCAGTCGCTTTGGAACCTCCACTTCTCCACCAAGTTGCCGCCCTCCCAGTGCAGTCTCGCCTGGTTCCAAATCTGGCTGTTCCAGGCGGATTGGCCGCAGTCTGTCTCGCCCGGTGGCGGGTTCCCGGATCCCGGCGGGCTGCACTCGATAAAGCGGCCCGTCTTGAACTCCATGAAAACATCGTTCTGATGGATCAAGGGCACCTGGTAGTGGACCAGAAGGGTCCCGCCAGCATCCCGTTCCTCTGCCGCTGTGAAAGGATCGTAGACGATGTCGGCCAGTATCGATGTGGCGTCCTGACCCACCGTGGTCACGAAGCCGTCATGCTGCGAATTCTGACCCCACTGGGGCCAATTAATCTGTGCGAACGCTTGGTTGCACAGCACACTCGCCCCGAGGATAACCCCCGAGAACGCAACTGTGATGTGTTTCATACGATGGATGTGTTTCATGAGAACCCCCGATTGAGTTGTCTTACGTCTGGTGAATACTTCCCCCCAGGCCTGTGAGGCCTGCCACTTCAAATGCCGATCCTCAGGCCAGTAGAGACCTGCTTCGACGAAGCGACTTTTGCTGCGTTCGGCAGCGCAAGTCAAGAAACACCTGAGGGAGATATCGATGTTTCAGCGGGCCTCGTCGCTTTTCCTCCAAGCCGCTTTGCAAGTGCCTCTTACTCCTGCAAAAAGGGGTAGCGAATGCGCTACCCCTCACGTGCCAAGCGAAAGGCTATCAGATTGCGTCAGCCGGATCGGACGCTCGGCGCGATACAACTTCCGGCCGCCCGCTCGCGGTGGCGATGGCTACGCGGCTCAATTTCCGACCACAAACAGGTGGCCGTCGTTCTGGGTGAAGATGCGGCCCTGCGCATCGATCGAGAGCGGTGTATAGGCCGCCCCCAGCGCCAGGTTGGTGAAGAAGTGAGTCGCCGGAGGGCCGAGGGAATGGTCGTTCCAGACACCCGTGTGGCCTTGCGGCAGCGCGTAAAGGCGCCCGTCCTCGCTGTTATTATAGACGGTCCCGTTGCCATCGACCGCCGGCGCGTTGATGCACCATTCGAATCCGTTCGGATGGTCGGAGACGCAGTGCTGAGGCTGCTCATCGCCATGGCAGCTCATGGTGTTGGTGCTCTGGAACTTCCACTCCGCCGCCATATGGTGGTTGGAAGTGTCGGTCTGAGTAGCGCTTAGCTGCGTGATGTAGAAGGGACCCGCCGGGATAGTTGGACCGGTCCGTCCGCCGTAGTCGCAGACGATGTTGGCGACGGCAGGGTTACCTTGGAAGAAGTTGCAGTAGAAGCCTTCCTCTTCGTCGTAGTGATTGTCCTTGAGCACCACCGAGTAGGTGCCGGCGTGCGGCCACACCGCTGGGGTCGAATCCCAGCCGAAGTCATAGTAGGAGATGAAAGCACCCGTCGAGCTGAACTTGAAGAGGTGACCGCGGGAGACGTTGTAGCGGCTATAGGCGCCGTAGAGAACGCTCCCGTCAGGGAGCACGGTGGGCGAGGACGACGATTGGTCAATCACGCGCCCGGCCGGCATCTGATTGGTACCGGGATCCACGCCAAGATGATTGGCGTCATACGTACCCCAACGGCACTTGCCCTTTTGGACCGGCTGGGACTGGGTGGCAATCGGGATGAGCACGCCACAGCCATCGTTGATCCCACGGTCGCGCAGCGATGCCGCCCATTTTGGGGTCAAGTCGGGATTGACCGCCACCACGTAGCTGTAGCGGCTGCTGAAGTCCGCCCGGCTGATTGTGTAGATGGTGCCGTCCGGCGCGATCGCCGGAGCGACGTTGATCCCCGGCCGCTGGGGCCCGCACGGAGCTGAAGGCGGAAGGAAGTTGGGATTATACGCGCTCGTCGAGTCGAAGGCAGTGGCGACGCCCGGCCACGGCAGCCGCGAGTTCCCGAAGGCAGTTACGCATGAGCTCGGCGCGTTGGGGACCAGGGCGAAAAAACTCACCTTGCTCGTGCTGTCGTCTGGGGCAATCTTGAGCAGCCAGCTGTTGAGCGCACTCTCGGACCCGGCGTTCGGGTTCTGAGGATCGAAGTCCAACTGGAGCGCATTGAAGTAGACGTTCCCATTGCTGTCCGCCGAGAGCGGTCCGGCCACGTACACCGTGCTGCCGGAGATGGAAGGATACGCCGGGTTGATGAGGGAAACGACGCTGCCATCACCCGTGTCCAACTTCCAGACCGTCCCGTTGGCACCGGGGACGTAGATCAAGCCGTTGGCCATCGCGGCGTGAAAGACCGGCTCCCAGCCACCGACCAGGTCAGCCGGCTCAGGCTTCCAGTCGCTTTGAAAAGTCCATTTTTCGACCAGCACGCCGCCCTCCCAGTGCAGTCGTTTCTCGTTCCAGATCTGGCTGTTCCAGTGAGTGGCGGTGTTGATCCCATCGTCGAGCGTGTAGGTGCCGGACTTGAACATCATGTAGGCATCGTTCTGGTGGAGAATTGTGGCCTGGTAGTGGGCGAGCAAGTCGCCACCCTGGTCTTGCTGCTCCTGTGGTACGAACGGATCGTAGACAATATTGGCCAACTGCCCGCTGAGCGATTGGCCAACTACGTCGACGAAACCCTGGTGCTGCGGGTTTTGACCCCATTGCGGCCAATTACCTTGCGCGAGCGCTGTGTTGCAGAGCACGCCCGTCCCGAAGACAACGCCTGAGAACACAAGGATGATGTGTTTCATGAGAACCCCCGAATAAGTGTCTTACTGCTGGTGGACTGCCCCTCAGGCCGGCGAAGCCTGCGATTTCAATGCCGCCCCTCAGGCCTGTCGAGACCTGCCTCGGCGAGAAGCGTTTTGCTGCCATCGGTGGCGCAAGTCAAGAAGTACCTGAACCGATCGCTTGCTAAGCAAGCCACGTTTGTACAGTTGGATAAGCAACAGTTTGGCTTGAATTCCTGAATTTAAGTTAAAGCACGTTCAGGGTGATGCCCTTGTAACATCAATGTTTTCATCCTGTGTCACAGTGCGCGTAATCCTCACAAGCCTTTCGCTTTCTTTCCAGAGCCTCTTTGCTACCGCATCGTCACGGGCGAGTGGCGATGGCTCTTTGGGGCGATTTTTTTCGAAGTAGAGTCCAGTTGTCCCTTCCACGTCGCGACTGGTCGCAAGATACAGAATTGTTTTGGCCCCTGCGGCCGGAGTCATCATCAGCCTCTTCGCAATCCAGAGCACCGGACGGATCCGCCGTGGGGCGCCGCTCCAGATATTGCTCGCGACTGCGCCCGGGTGAAGCGCATTCACTGTCACTCCGCTGCCCTTGAGTCGCCGGGCGAGCTCGCGCGTGAAAAGGACATTGGCTAGCTTCGATCGAGAGTACGCGCGCATCAGTCGATAGCCGCGCTCGAACATCAGATCGTCGAAATCCATCGTCCCTCGATAATGAGCTACCGAGGTAACGTTCACGATGCGAGCTGGAACACTTTTCACCAAAAGGTCCAGCAACAGATGGGTGAGCAGGAAATAGCTGAGGTGATTCACTGCAAACGTCGCTTCCATTCCATCCTCGGTGAGCGTTCGCTTGGCGAACACGGTGCCGGCATTGTTCACCAGAATGTGAAGCGAATCGTGTCGGGCGAGGAATGCCTCAGCCAGGCGCCTGACTTGGCGCTGCGATGCAAAATCGCAAACCAGGAACTCGACGCGGTTTGAACCGGACCGCCTGCGCACCTCTTCGGCCGTGGGTGCGGTTTTCGCTTCGTTGCGCCCGACGATCACCAACTGGGCGCCCATCCGGGCAAGCTCGACGGACGCCTCGAAACCGATTCCGCTCGTGGCACCCGTAATGAGAACTGTTTTTCCAGCCAAATCCGTCATCCGCGTGAGCTTAGACGATAGTCGAAGGCCGGGTGGCCGCTCGCACGGTCAGCAACCCTGGTCGCCGTGACACGTCATCCCTATGGTTAAGAGCTTTCTCGGGGTCGGAGCGGAGGACGGGGATGGGCGGCGAGGGCATTCGGACAAACGCAGGATTGGGTCTGTTTGGCGCATTGTGCTTGGCGCTCGGCCTGATGCACCTGGGATGCGGCTCCGGCTCGGACCGAATGAGGAGTGTTCAAGATCTTCCTCCCCCTCCCGCCGATGACGGCGGAATCCCCGACACGGGACGAGATGGCGGAATCGATGCAGGGACAGATGGGGGCCTCGACGGTGGACCGGACGGCGGCATCGATGGAGGAGTGGACGGTGGATCCGACGGAGGAATCAACTTCGGCGGCCCTGGTCCGTGGCCGATTGAAAACCACAGCTACGGTGCCGCGGACGGCATTCTCGAATCGCCGGTCGTGGGCTTTACTACCGATGAAACTCAGAATCGCTGGGTGGCTACGCACGACGCGCTTTACTTACTGAGGCCGGGACAAACGACGTTTCATCGCTATGCGGCAGCGGATGGATTGCACCTGCAATCCAATCCGGCGGTGTACTGCGACGCTCGGTTACCTGGCGGAGATCACCTTTGCCCGATTTACGGCGCGGCGGTGGATCCCGGCATCACGGAGATCGTTGGCGGTGGACCCAACGAGGTATTCGTCGGATACGCCGGACACGACGAGGGCACCGGCGAGTGGGATGACCCAAACCGCCATACCGGAAAACTCGACCGTGTCCGGCTGCTTCCGAACGGAGCAATCCAGGCGGATCGGATCGACATGTGTTCAGGCGCGCACGGTGGGCAGTACTGGCACAACCGAACCGTGGAACGAATGATTTACGACCATTTCATTCACCCGCATGAGTTGTACGTGGGAACCAATCATGGCGTCGACTTGATGAGGCCTGATCACTTCCGCTATCCGCGGCCCGACGAGTGGTTCGACACCGCCAACCTCGAATTCATGGCCGACCATCTCCACCCGCGAGTTTGTTATCACCGCCCCTGCGACAACACCGAGAGCAACCAGCGGATGGGCGACTGGCGCGGTCTAGCCTTGGCCCCCGATGGAGACTTGTGGGTCGCCGGAATGTGGACCGCCGGCAAGATTCGATGGGATCCGGATCTGCTTCATTGGTTCATGCGACCTGGGGAACAGGCATTCTCGTTTGCTTTTGGAGACCCGTATCCGGTTCCACCCAATGACTATGGGTTCATCAACCAACCGGTCTTCATGCCGCCGCTTGAGGGAGACCATGTTTCGATTAGTGCGGTCGCGGTGGCGCCAGACGGAAAAGTATGGTTCTCGGGCGGAGCCCTTTACAACGGCTATCCGGACTACGGGATAGCTTACTGGGATGGGCACACTTTCCACTATTACGATCCTCAGATTGATCTCGAGATGCCGGAGCGGAGCGTCCGCGATTTGATCGCCCTGCCGACAGGACAACTTGTCGTGGCCGGGCCTAACAGCGGACTCACGTTGTGGAACCCGGCTACGGGAGCGCACCAAAGCCTTCGCGCGCCCCAGTGGCTGCCGGATGACCGCGTCTTGCGACTCGAGCTGGATCGGATGGTGTCGCCCCCTGCGCTGCACGTCTCCACCAGTCGCGGAGCGACCGTTCTTCGCGTTCTTCCCTAACGTTCCCTGGTACGAATGGGTCTTCGCGGGTATGTGATCCGCGGAGACTGTTTCTGAGTCCGATCATCGAATGGGTGGCGCTGTTTGGCTATGGGTTGCTGCTCTACCTGATTGCTCCGCGCGCCGAAAACCACCGGATGTTCCTTTGGGCGCGCTCGGAGCGAGGGGCGCCGTCCGCCGCCCTGCTCACCGCCAGCGTGTTGGTCACTTGGATCTTCGCAAAGAGCATCACCAACGCCGCCAACCTCGGTGAGAAGTATGGAATTTTGGGAGGCATCGCTTATGCCGGCTGGTATCTCTCGGTCCCGATCGCCGGGCTGCTGATATACCGGATTCGCAAGAGCGGTCACGAAGGCTTGATTCCCTTTCTGACCGCTCGCTTCGGACCCGCGGCGGCTTTCTTGTTTTCCGCCGCCATTCTGATCCGGCTCTTCAACGAGGTATGGAGCAATACCGCGGTGGTCGGTAGCTACTTTGGCGCAACCGGCACTCCAGGGTTCTATGCCGGCGCCGTCGCGTTCACCGGGAGCGTCTTGCTCTACACCTTTCGCGGCGGCTTACGCGCGTCGATCTTCACCGACCGCCTGCAACTGGCGTTGGCGGTAGTGCTGTTGGCCTTGGTGCTGGGGATGGCTGTTCCCGCGCACGGAGTCGCCCGGCTCGGGTCGACCAGCCAATTCACGCTGGCGGGAGGTCTCGACCTTTTTTTGGTCGCTCTGCTGCAAACATCCAGCTACCCATTTCACGATCCAGTACTCACGGATCGAGCGTTCGTGACCCCACCCGGAAAAATGCTGGTCGCGTACACGCTCGCGGGTCTTTTGGGCGGCGGATTCATCGTGCTGTACAGCTTTTTGGGAGTGCACGCCCGCCTTAGCGGATTGGGTGGCTCCGGCGATGCACCGGTGCGCGTGGCGGTGTCGCTCGGAAGTGGGGCGCTGATTATCGTGTCGCTGCTGATGATGAACTCGGCCGGAGCCTGCCTCGACTCCTGCTTCTCAGCGATCGCGCGGCACGTGTCGGTCGACCTGGCGGGCGAAGGCGGAGCGCACCCGAGCGGCTTTCGCGGCTTGCTCGCGCCCATCCGCAAGCTTGCGGCGAGCGATCACGGCCTATCACTGGGTCGCTGGACGATGCTCGCCTTCGCGGTGCTCGGCAACCTGCCGCTGTTCTGGAACGCCAACATCCTCAAGGCCACCACGATCAGCGGGACGATGGTGCTTGGGCTTGCGCCGCCTTTCCTGCTTTGGCGTTGGCATCGTCCTGCGCCCGCGGCGTTCTTTTTCTCGTTCGTGTGCGGGCTGGCGGTCGGCGTCGTGGGTGTGCTGGGCGCTTGGCCGAAAGTGCTCGCGATTGGCACGGGCGCCAATGCCGCTTTGCTCGGCCAGAATGTGTTCGGGCTGTTGCTCTGTATTTCAGCGTACGGGCTGGGCGTTCTCTGGGAGGCGTCCCGCGCGCGCGTCGTCACGCCAGTTGCTCAAGAATACTTCGAGCCGACGATCGGTCTGTAACCGATCAGTTTCGGCGCCCGAGGTGCTCTTTGCTGCGACTCGCCTCGTGGCCTCCGAGCAGAAACGGCCATCCCAGATCGAAGCCGCAGATCGTGAAAACGAAGCCAATCAGGTTCAAAGCCAAGAGGGCAAAAACGATCGAAAGGAAAATGTGCATCGGTATCGCTCGAAGATTTAGGGCCCGTCTTCGGGGCACGCGGATCAATCGTACTGGCAACAGCCAGGTGGGAGCTTGGTGCTCGAGGTAGGGGCAGCCAGTCGATTCGAAAGCTAGACCGAATCCGCGGACGAGGCCTTTCCAGTCGATCCGCCGATCCAGTCGCACGCCCACCCAGCCCTCCAGTCCGACGTAAGGGGGGACGAAAAACTGCGCTGGTCGGTTTCACATCGGCCTACGTTTCACCAATGGGTGCGCCTTGACGGGATTGTTGCTTGCCCGACAGCCTTCTCTGTGAATTTGCCGGCTTGGGAGGCAGTCCTCCCAAAAAACGAGGAGGCGTCATGAATCGAACGATGTTGATCGTGTTGTGCATGGTTGTGTCCACCGCGGCGATGGCGATCGAGTGGAGAAAGCATCCGCATCTGGAGAGGGCGATGGGGCAGATTCAAGGCGCCAAAGGTCAGCTCGCTGCGGCCAATGATTTGAAGAAGACGCAGTTCGGGGGCCACAGGGTGAAGGCAATCGAGCTGCTCGAACTCGCCGAGAAAGAAATCTCCGCTGCCGCCGCCTACGCCGAGTCGGACGCCAGGTAGCATCCAGCCCCGCCGGGCCTTAACAAAAGGGGGTATGGACGAACCGACCCTCGAGATTTTTGCCGACTACGTATGACCGTGGTGCTACCTCAGTACGGTCCGTACTGAACGGCTCCAGCGCAAATTTCAGCTGCGGCTTCGACATACCCAATTTCCCCTTCACCCCGATACACCCCAGGAGGGCCTGCTGCTGACCGAGCTGTTCGCGGGCCGAGGAGCGGATATCGAGGCAATGCAGGCGAGGATGAAGAATCTGATGGACGCGGAGGGGCTACCATACGGAAATCGAACGCGAACGTTCAATTCCCGCTTGGCGCAGGAGCTCGGAAAGTTCGGCGATCAGAAAGGCGTCACGCAGATCCATGACGCGCTGTATCGTGCCTACTTCGTCGATGCCGCCAACATTGGCGACCTCGACGTGCTGCTCGACGTTGCCAGTCGGGTTGGTATTCCGCCTGAAGAGGCAAAGACCGTCTTGACGGAACGGAGAATGCGAGCGGCGGTGGACGCCGACTGGGCTCGCAGTCGCGCGCTGGGCGTGACGGGCGTTCCGACCTTCGTGATGGGTCGCAAGGCCGTGGTGGGAGCACAGCCGTACGAAGCACTGGAGCAGCTCGTTCGCGGCGAGTTGGGCGCTCGATCAGAGCGGTAAGACGCCCTCGACCACCTCCATCAGACGGAGGCGACGCTGGGTGACGTCACTGGTGCCGTTCAGCAGCCGCTCGGTTTCGATCAACACCCGCTCGAGTGGAAAGCGTTGCACGAAAGAATCGTTGGTGGGCGTCCCGTCTCGGACCACCGGAGTCCAGGCCACCATCTCATCCGCCCCTCCGCCGATCAGCGCTTCCGCCGCGGCGAAGGCCAAGCGACCTGCGACCATTCGATCCTGGTAGGTGGGATTGCCGCCGCGCACCAGGTGCCCGAGCACGGTGGCGCGAATCTCCAAGTTGGGCAGCTCGGGCGCGAGCCGCTCTTGCACTTTCTCCACCAGCCGCTGTGAGGGGACCTCCACTCCCTCGGCCTTGATCACCAGCACCCGGCGCTTGCCTCGCTCGAGGAAAGCATCGCGGATGATTTTCGCGACCTCCTCGACCAAGGAGGCCTCGCCTCGTCCCTGCTCCCTGAACAACACGGCGTCGGCTCCTGCGGCAACGGCGCTGGCCATCGCCAGATAGCCGCACTGACGGCCCATTACCTCCACCACAAACGCGCGGCGGTGAGCACGGGCGGTGTCGGAAATTCGATCGCACGCCTGGATGATGGTGTTGAGCGCGGTGTCCACTCCGATCGCGGTCGCAGTGCAACCGATGTCATTGTCAATCGAAGCCGGGACCCCGATCACCCGCGCGCCCACCTCTTGAAACAGCAGATGAGCGCCCGCTAGCGAGCCGTTGCCCCCGATGACGATCAAACCGTCCATTGACGACAGGGTTTTGGCAGCCTGAGCGCGGCCCTCCTTTGTTTTGAATCGGGCGGATCTGGAGGAGCCCAGCAGGGTGCCTCCCGAGCCACCCATCGAGTCGACCTCTGGCAGAACGACATAGCTCGGAGGATGGGTTGCCACTGGGCGCGTCAGCTCGCGCGTTCGACCCTCGATCAGTCCTTCGAAACCGTCCTCGATTCCAAGAACCCGCACACCGCGGGCCGCGGCGACTTTTGCGATCGCGCGAATCGCCGAATTCATTCCCGGCGAGTCACCGCCAGAAGTCAGGACGCCGATGGTCTTGATCACCATCGAAACCTCCGAGGGCACGATTGCGCGGCGGCTGATGAAAGGCAAGCGCGCCCGACGCAGACGAACATATGAATTTGTCTCGCTGTCTCGCTTGACCGTCCTGGGGGTGAGGTGTACGGGGTCGCTGCTTGGCCAACCAGGAGGTGTTGCCATGAAGCTTGCCCTGACCGTCAACGGTGGGCGCCATGAGCAAGAGGTCGAGCCGAGACTCTTGCTCGTTCAGTACCTTCGAGATGTCCTCGGCCTAACCGGAACGCACGTCGGGTGCGAAACAGGCTTGTGCGGCTCGTGCACCGTGATGCTCGATGGAATGGCAATCAAATCCTGCATGATGCTGGCGGTGCAGGCCAATGGCTCGTCGGTGCAAACGATCGAAGGACTTGCGCGCGACGGAAAACTGGACCCGGTCCAGGAAGGCTTCTGGGAGCGGCACGGGCTTCAATGTGGTTACTGCACGTCGGGGATGATCATTACGGCCCGAGCGCTGCTCGACCGAAATCACCGTCCCACCGAAGCGGAGATCCGGGAGGCGCTAGGGGGGAACCTCTGTCGCTGCACCGGCTATCAGCACATTGTCGAAGCCGTGCAGTACGCGGCGAGAAAAACCCAGTCATCGGTGCAAGGGAGGTGACCATGAGCGAACGCGAGCCCTACGTCGGACGCCGGATCAAACGGACCGAGGATCCCAGGCTGATTCAGGGGCTCGGCCGTTACGTGGACGATCTGCGTTTCGCCGACCTGCACCATGTTTCGATTCTGCGGTCCCCGCATGCCCACGCCAAAGTGACATCCCTCGATGCTTCAAAAGCCCGATCGGCAAGCGGCGTCCTCGCGGTGGTGACGGTGGACGATCTCGACCGAGCGAACGTTGGTGACGTGCCATGCGGAGCAGTGCTCTCCGGGATGAAAAAGCCTACGCACCGGCCGCTCGCGCGCCGCAAGGTCCGTTTTGCAGGGGAACCTCTCGCAGCAGTGGTGGCACCCTCGCTCGCTGCGGCTCGCGACGCGATCGACTTGATCGCCGTCGAATACGATCCACTGTCGGCGGTGATTGACCCGGAAGCAGCTCTAAAACCCGGCGCCCCCCTTGTCCACGAGGAGTTGGAAACGAATCGGGCATTCGATTGGTCCGTCAGCAGCGGAGACATCGAGGCAGCTTTCAAATCGGCGGCGCGGGTTGCGTCCCAACGGATCGTCCATCAGCGCCTAATCCCCTGCTCGATTGAACCGCGAGGAGTCGTTGCTCAGTACTTCCCCGGCGACCGACAACTCACCCTGTACACGTCGACGCAGATTCCGCACTTGGTGCGCACCATGCTCGCAGGGGTAATCGGCCTTCCGGAGAATCACGTGCGAGTCGTCGCTCCAGAGGTAGGGGGCGGGTTTGGGTCCAAGCTGAATTTCTACGCCGAGGAAATCCTCCTGGCGTTCCTGGCAATGCAGCTCGCGCCGCGCCCGCTGAAGTGGATCGAGACCCGACCTGAAAATTTCGCCGCAACGATTCACGGCCGCGGACAGGTCGGAACGATCGAGGCCGCGGTCAACCGTGATGGGCGGATCCTCGGCGTGCGCTATCGCTCGATCCAGGATCTCGGGGCCTATCCCCAGCTGCTCGGCCCAGCAATCCCAACTCTCACCGGGTTGATGGCGGCCGGCTGCTACAAGATGGACTCGATCCTGGTGGAAGTCACCGGCGTCTATACCAACCAGATGTCGACGGACGCATATCGCGGAGCGGGTCGGCCCGAGGCGACGTATCAAATCGAGCGACTGATGGACATCATCGCCGATGAGATGCACATCGATCCGGCCGACCTGCGTCGCAGGAACATGCCGCACCCCGAGGAGTTCCCATTCAAGACCGCCACGGGGCTGACCTACGACAGCGGCAACTATCGGAAGGCGCTCGACCGCGCCCTGGAAATCGCCGGAATCGAAAAGCTGCGCGAGGAGCAGCGCACGCTGCGGGATCAGGGCCGGCTGATTGGGATTGGCATCTCTTCGTACGCGGAGATCTGCGCGCTCGGACCCTCGGCGGCGGTTCCGGCGGGGGGTTGGGAGAGCGCAACTGTTCGGGTGGAGCCCACCGGAAAAGTGACCATCCTCACCGGAGCGTCCCCTCACGGACAAGGGGAAGAAACAACCTTCGCCCAGCTCGCGGCCGATTTTTTTGGGATCAGCCTCGAGGACATCTTGGTCAAGCACGGCGACACCGCGGAGGTGCAGTACGGGATCGGGACGTTTGGAAGCCGAAACATGGCAGTCGGCGGAACGGCTCTTCTGCGCGCGATGGAGCGCGTTCGGGATAAGGCGAAACCGCTTGCAGCGCATCTCCTCGGCGCAGCATCCCCCGATGCGGTGACGTTTTCAGGTGGGACTTTTTCGGCCGGGGACCAGTCGATTTCCTTCGCCGAGGTCGCCAACGCGGCACACCGAGCCGCTTCAATCCCGGATGGATTCGAACCTGGCCTGAGCGCGACCGCCTCGTTCGAGCCAAAGAACTTTACTTTCCCGTTTGGGACCCACGTCTGTGTGGTCGAGGTGGATCGGGAGACGGGAGATGTGACTTTTCTCCGGTACGTGGCCGTGGATGACTGCGGCAAAGCGATCAATCCGCTTTTGGTGGACGGGCAGATCCACGGAGGCATTGCTCAGTCGATCGGGCAGGCGCTGTACGAGGAGGCGATCTACGACGAAGCGGGCCAACTGGTGACTGGCGAGCTGATGGACTACGCGATTCCCAAGGCGCACCAGTGTCCCCACTTCGAGACGGAGCGCACCGAGACTCCCACCGACGTGAACCCCCTAGGCGTAAAGGGCGTTGGCGAGGCGGGGACGATCGGGGCCACTCCTGCAATCGTCAACGCAGTGATCGATGCTCTCGAACCGTTCGGGGTAACTCACATCGATATGCCGCTGAAACCAGAGAAGATTTGGCGGCTGATGCAGAAGGAGGGCAGGTGATGATCCCCAGTACGTTCGACTACGCCGCGCCGCAGACGCTCGAAGACGTCCTCTTCCTGCTCAAGTCGGGCGGCGCCAATGGGAAGCTTCTCTCAGGCGGGCAGAGCCTGATTCCGGTACTGAAGCTGAGGCTGGCCGCGCCTGAGCGATTGATCGACTTGGGCCGAATCCCCGGCTTGCGCCGGATCAATGCCGAGACGGATCCGATTTCAATCGGGGCGATGGCCACGCACGCGTCGATCGAAGACTCAGAAGCCCTGCGCGCAGTGTGCCCCCTTCTGCCACAAGTCGCAGGTTGCATCGGCGACAGACAGGTGCGCAACCGGGGCACCATCGGCGGTTCGTTGGCAAATGCCGACCCTGCCGCTGACTGGCCGGCGGCAGTTCTCGCGCTGGATGCGGAATTGGTCGCGGCTGGTTTTGGCGACGCGGTCAAGTCAATTCCAGCGCGCAAGTTCTTTCAAGGAATGATGAAGACGGCGCTCGCTCCTGGCTCGCTGCTGGTCGAGATCCGGATCCGACGACCTGCTTCCGGCGGCGCCGCCTACCAGAAAGTCAGGCAGAGCGCCTCCGGCTTCGCGATCGCTGGAGTCGCGGCGATCCTCGAATATGGTCCAGATCGAGTCGGCAAGCAGGTGGGGATCGGCATTACCGGAGTCGCCCAGTATCCATACCCTGCAACCGCAGTCGAGAAGGCCCTGGTGGGCAAGCGGCTCGATGAGAAGACGATCGCCGCAGCGTCGCAGTTGGCGGGTGAGAGTATCGACGATCCAATCTCCGACATTCACGCCAGTGGGAACTACCGCCTCCACCTCGCCAGGGTTCACTGCGCGCGAGCGCTGAGGCGGGCCGCAGGTCTGAATCCAAGCCCGTGAAGATCGAGGGCAGCTCTACGATCCAAGCCGCCCCAGCACGCACCTTTGCTCTGCTGATCGACGAGGACGTGCTTCGCCGCTGTGTCCCTGGGGTGCGCCGTCTGATCCGGGAAGGCGAGGATCGATTCGCAGTGATATTGGACGTTGGCTTCGGCTCGGTGCAGGGCACGTACGAGGGGAGGGTGGCCCTGAGCGAGAAAGTGCCGCCCAGCCGACTCCAGATTGCGGTGGATGGCCAAGGAAGGCTCGGGTTCGTCCGAGGCAAGGGTTTGCTCCAGTTGGAGTCAGACGAAAAGTCCGGAGCGCACCTCACCCGAATCGCCTACCAGGGAGAGGTGCAGATCGGTGGTGCGTTGGCCAGCGTGGGGCAGCGCATGGTCCAGGGCGCCGCGAAGGCGATGGTCGGTCAGTTCTTCGCGGCGATCGAAGCGGAAGCCAAAGCGGCGGAGAGCCCGGTGCCGGTACCAGTCAAGCACGGCCGGCTGCGAAATCTGCTGCGGTGGTTGCGCTCGATTCTGAGAGGTCTGTTTCAACGGCGGGCTGTGCGTCGCGCACGTCCAGAAAGAAATAGGGCAGCATCACAAGGGGGCAACTGATGAAAAAATCGTTTAATCTCGTTGTGGGTGTCTCGCTCGTCAGCTTGGCGCGTTGAGGCGATCGACCTCTCATTGTTGCAATGAGGCTGTGGCGGATCAGCTCTTGGGCTCAGCTTTTGGTGCGTCCCTTCCGATTTCAGCGCCGAAGGTAATTTCCACTTTGTATTTGGTGGGGATGTTCTCGGGGTTATCGGTATAGTTTGTGACGCCCTGATCATCCACCCAGCGGTAGGCGTGGAACGGCACCGCTGCGTGGGTCGTGGCCTGAGGAGCGCTGTCACTCGCGGTGATACAGCCGGTGGCATCTTCGCCCGCCTCCGCCTGCCGTCCGGAGGGAACTTCGGTGGGATCGCCAGTGCAATACACCACGCCTCGATCATCTACCCATCGGTAGATCGGTTCAGCGAACGCGCTCAAGCCGAGGAGGCTGATGCCGGATATCAAGAAAATCTTGCCTGGATGTATCATGTTTCACCTCTCCCGGTGCCGTATTCACCACATATGAAAGACGATGTAAATTATTGATTATTCAACATCGGTTTCGACATCACGGACTACCGGCGATGCCCGAAGTGGGCTGCATTCCAAGGGTTAGAGGTTTCGGGATGCCCAGGAATTCACGAAAGCTCGGTCGTCGTGCTCGGCCGCGCAAGCCTTCGAAGTGACCGGCGCCGATCTCAGTGGGACTGGGAGCGCGGCCGCGAATAGAGATCAATCACTCGATTGATCGCCTCCCCACAAACGGAGCAGAAGGGCACCTCGTCGCGCGAAAACATGATGCAGTCCAGCTGGGGGCGAAAATAGCCCTTGGACTCGTAATTCGCGCCCTCGAAAGCGCCCACCTTACCGGCGTATTTTTCGGACGCGAGGATCCGCGTTTCCTGTAACTTCTCCTCGCGAAACAGCGCGTCCATCTCGGATTCGGGCCGCCGTTCCGCCCGAATTTGTTTGCGTCGCTTTTGGATTTCCGCCTCCCAATTCTCGAAGGCGTCTTTGTTCCATGGCGTGGGAATGGGCGTTGCCGGGGAAAGCAAAGACTGCCACTTGACCTGCTTCGGATCCCGCAGCGCGGTGACATTGGGCTCCCAGGGTTCAGGCCGAATCGGATGACTTTCGTAGGCGGTCTCGGACGTAAAGTACTCGTCCGCCAGGCCGGCAAGGTGGTGACCAAATTCGTGGACGAAGAGGTACGGCGCCCAGACGGAATCCGCGGCGACCGTGCTGTAGAGATTGAAGATTCCTCCCCCACCGTAAGTCCGTCCATTGACCAGAATCACCACCGCCTCGTACGGCGCATTGGAAGCCAGCTCTCGAAACGCGCGGTTATCGAAGGTCAACACGTAGCGCTCGGAGCCGAATGCATCGTAGGTAGCTCCCACCGCGCTGCGCACGTGGATTCCCAGCGAAGGCCTGGAAATTCCCGCCTCGCTCGAGATCGGGCAAAGGCCCCAAACATTGAAGTCGTCCCGCCGTTGCTTGAACGGCGCAACGTTGAAGAGGGTGTCCACCAGCCGATGAGCATCATGGTCGCACTTGGCCCGTTGGGAGGCGGCATAGCCGTCACCCAGAATGAGCAGATCGAGCTTCTCGGAGGAGGATCCCCGGCTCTGGAGCGTGATCAGCGCTCCGGCGGACGGCGGTGGGGAGGGATCCACGAAGATGTCCTTCGGGTCCACGATCAGCGACCACTTCTCTCGAAACGCATTGTCGGTGGGATCACGCTTCTTGACCAAAATCTGAACTGGCTCGTTGGGAACAGGAAAGCGCAACGATTCGTGGAAAGTCCTAAATCGAATCTTGGCTTCCGAAGTGAGCTCCCACTCGCCATAGATGGACGAAAAACCGCGTGAGTAGAGCACCCGGTTGCTGGCGCGGTCGCGAACCTCGAAGAAATACTTGCCGAGGTTGGTATCATCTACCGACTGCCGCGGATTCCCCGGCCAGGGGAGAGGCTCCACCACCAGACGATCCACACCAAAGCGCTCCTCGGTAGCGTTGCCCGTATGGAAGTAATCCACTCGAAATGTCTTCGGAGGGGTCGAGGCTGCGGCGAGTGCGAGGCTCAGCAGAGCGAAGGCGACGATCATGGCCAAATGGTACTGAAAGGTACCCCCGAGATGAAAAACTTTACGCTATCACTTCGATTTTGAACGAGTCCTCAGCGCCCCAGGGTCACGAAGCTGCGGTGCGCTTCACCCAAACCGTTGACTTGCCGCCCCGGCGGTGCCGCCAGGGGTTGCGCAACTGTGCTAGAGTACACACCGTTGATGGCAGAGGCGGCGGGCGTCGGGTTTGCATAGGGTGAGAGCAGCGTGAATTGTTTCATCTGTATGGCGGCGCTGGCCGCTTCGCTGAGCTCGTCGCCTCGGCTCGAAAGCGTCCCCGCTTCCGGGCTTGACGTAACGCAGGAACGCTCGATTCAGGTATCCCGGAGCTCGCTGGGCTCTCTACTTGGCCAGAATTGGGGCGTCCTGCACAGCTGGGGCGGATGGAGCGTCGCACCCTGGCTGCGTCTACGGGTCGCAGTGAGCGGAGATGCTCATGCCGGGGGATCGCTCGAAGTCTCCTTCATCCCGTTTCGCACCTTCATTCGCCCCGTCTTGACGTTCGAGCGAGGCAGCGCCTTCGCCGTGACAACCAGCTTCTCGTCGGTTCGGAATGACAAAGCAACGGAACGTTCTGGGCAGCGCAGCTTCAACTACTATTACGACGGCGCGTACCTGGGGGCGGAGTTCGGAACGCGATGGTTCGACGTTTCACTCAACTTTGGGTTGAGCCGCGCTCAGGCTTCCGAACAGGGCATTGGGACGATGTTCCAGGGATCCTTCGGCACGGAAGCCGCGCAAATCGGTCCCGCCGCCAAGGTCGGACTGTTGGTTCGACTCTAGACGGTCTTTAGCTGCGGATCTGTCCTGCCCCGTAAACGACGAACTTCTCCGTCGTCAGCTCACGTAGACCCATGGGTCCGTAGGCATGGAGCTTCGAGGTCGAGATGCCCATCTCGGCGCCCAGACCCAGCTCCCCGCCATCATTGAATCGGGTGGACGCGTTCCACAGGACGCACGAGGCGTCCACTTCCTGGAGGAAGCGCTCGGCACTTTGTCGATCCTGGGTAACGATCGCCGCGGTATGCCGGGTTCCGTGCTCGGCAATGTGGGCCAGTGCGTCGTTCAAGGAAGGCACCGTGCGCACCGCGAGGACGAGCGAGAGAAATTCGGTGCCGTAGTCGGATTCGGAAGCGGATACGCATCGAATGCCCCGTGCGGTGAGCGGTGCGGCGGATCTCGAATCCACTCGCAGCTCCACCTTGCCCTCGCCAACAAGACGAAGCGCCAACTTTGGCCAAGCCTCGCTCGCGGCCCAATCCTCGTCTAAGAGCAGGGTCTCCAGAGCGTTGCAGACACCCGGTCGCTGCACTTTAGAGTTGAAGACGATCTCCTCTGCCATCTGCGCGTCCGCGGAGCGTTCGATGTAAACGTGGGTAATCCCCTGGCCGTGGCGAATGACCGGGACGCGCGCCAACTCGTCCACCATCTTCATCAGCTCGGCCCCGCCGCGGGGGATGACCAAATCCACCTTGCCGACCGCTTGCA
This sequence comes from Myxococcaceae bacterium, assembly GCA_036781205.1. Classification (GTDB taxonomy): domain Bacteria; phylum Myxococcota; class Myxococcia; order Myxococcales; family Myxococcaceae; genus DAIQBK01. The sequence goes on along the minus strand of DAIQBK010000009.1, from coordinate 25,572 downwards.
GCAGCTCTTTGACGTGCTTGCGCGAGTCGTCCTCGACTCGTTGAACGCAGTCTTTGGGCAGGCCGGCCCGCATTAATCCTTCCCGCGCCGCTCGCACCAGCGCGGCGTTGCTGCGGCTTGCCTCTCGGCCACCGCGCAGCACGATTGCATTTCCGCTCTTGAGGGCGAGCGAGGCGGCCTCGATGGTAACGTTGGGCCGCGCTTCATAGACGATCGCCAGCACTCCAAGGGGAACGCGGCGCCGAAACACTTCCAGGCCATTGGGGCGGTTGCCAATTCTGCGTCTCTCCGAGAGCGGGTCCGGCAGCGAGATCAACTCGCGCAATGCCCGAACCATTGCTTCAAAGCGAGGCTCGTTGAGGATTAGGCGATCGAGCAGTGCTCCCGAGATTCCATCCTTGGAAGCGGACGCAACGTCCTTTGCATTGGCGGAGAGGATTTCCGCTTTTTGCGCGCCGAGCGCGTTCGAAATTCCCTCTAGCGCTTCCCGCCTGACGTTTTCGGTCGAGCCGGCGAGCGCACGCGCCGCCGAGCGCGCCCGATCCAACATCGCTGCAGTCTCACTCTTCATCGTCAAGACGAGGGCTTGAGGATCACCAGGTCGTCTCGGTGAATCACCTCGTCGCCCAAATGGTATCCGAGGATGCCAAAAATCTCCCGGGTGCGTTTGCCTTGGATTCTCCCCAACTCCGCGGACGAGTAAGCGGACAGACCGCGCGCAAGAACGCTGCCGGTCGGGCTGGTCAGATCAACCGGGTCGCCTCGACCAAAGTTTCCCTCGACCCCTACGATGCCGGTGGGCAGCAGGCTGCGCTTGCGGGCCACCACGGCCTCCACGGCGCCCGGATCCAACCTCAGGCTCCCCTTGGCTCGCAGGGTGTGAGCGATCCACTGGGCGCGGCTGGACATCGCCCGCGGCGCGGGCAGAAACCAGGTTCCCAGCTCGTCACCCGCGAAAAGCCGATCCAACACCCCCGGCACTTTTCCCGGCGCAATGATGGCGAGCCCTCCCCGCGCCGCGACGCTTCGGGCCGCCGCCACCTTGGTCGTCATCCCTCCCGTGCCGGAGCTGCTGCGCCCCTTCCAGATCAATCGATCGATTCTTTTGTCTCCTTGGGGCACCTCTGAAACGCACCGATCCCCATCCAACAACCCCGGGGCAATCGAGAGCATGATTAACAGGTCGGCGTTGAGCAGGTTGGCGACTTGCCCTGAAAGGGCGTCGTTGTCTCCAAAGGCAATCTCCTCGACCGAAACGGTATCGTTTTCGTTGATCACCGCAATTGCGCCGCGGGCGGATAGCTCGAACAGGCACCGCCGCGCGTTTAAGAAGCGCTGGCGGTGCGCCAGGTCGGCATGGGTCAGAAGCACCTGCGCCACCGTTCTTCCAAACGGCGCAAACGCTTCGCCCCACAGGCGAATCAGTTGGCTCTGGCCCACCGCAGCGCAAGCCTGCAGCGCATCCATCTTCTTCGGGCGCGTTTCCAGAGCCAGCTGCGCTCTACCCAGCGCAATCGCGCCTGAGGAGACCAGCGCCACCTGCCGATCGCCGGCAAGCATTCGCTCGCACTGCCGAGCGATTTCCTGGGCCACCTTGCGGTCGATTTTCCCATTCTCGTCGGTCAGGACGGCGGTCCCGATCTTGACCACCGCGCGGCGAATGCCCTTAAGAAGCTTCAGCCGATCCACTCGCGGACCTCTATCACGCCTCGGTGTACACTGAGCCCTATGCTCGAAGTGAAACGCATTTCGGTAATTGGGGCGGGCAGCATGGCCGAAGCACTCGTCAAGGGCCTGGTTGCCTCTGGGAAAGTGAAACCGGAGGACCTTTGCGTCTCGGCGCGGCGGCCGGAAAAGGCGGCGCAGCTTGCCCAGCGCTATCGCATCCGCTCCGCCGACGACAACGCCAGCTGCGTTCAAGCAGCGGAAATCGTGATCCTCGCGATCAAGCCCCAGGTTCTCGGATCCGTGCTGGCGCAAGACGCTGCGCGAATTCCCGCCTCCGCGCTGATCATCTCGGTCGCCGCGGGCGTAACGACCACGGCAATCGAGTCCCATCTTGGGCGGGCGGCGCGGATCATCCGCGCGATGCCCAACACCGCGGCGATGGTGGGATGCAGCGCGACCGCGATCTCCAAAGGAGCGCACGCGACCGACGCGGACCTGGCCGCGGCGCGAACCATCTTCGAGGCGGTGGGCAAAGTGGTAGTGGTGGATGAAATTCACCTCGACGCAGTCACCGGACTGTCGGGAAGCGGCCCGGCCTATATTTTTTTGATCATCGAGGCGCTCGCGGACGCGGGGGTCAAAGTGGGCCTGTCGAGGGAGATTGCCTTGACGCTCGCCGCCCAGACGCTCCTCGGCTCGGCCCATATGCTGCTCGAGACCGGGATTCACCCCGGACAACTGAAAGATCAAGTCACCTCGCCGGGTGGGACCGCGATCGCCGGGCTTCACACCCTGGAGGCCGGAGGGCTACGCACCACTCTGATCGATGCGGTCGAGACCGCGACCCGTCGCGCACGCGAGCTGGGGCAATCTCCCGAGCC
>DAIQBK010000009.1:0-22923 GCA_036781205.1 Myxococcaceae bacterium | reverse complement strand
ATGCGGTCGAGACCGCGACCCGTCGCGCACGCGAGCTGGGGCAATCTCCCGAGCCAGCTAAAAGCTAGCTTCGAACAGACTTACCAGCCGTGGACGCCGCCGCCGTCCGTGCCCCCATCGGTGTTCAGCTGACTGCTGTTACCGCCCGAATTGCTGCCTCCGCCGCATCCGGCGCCCGCCAAGACCGCGAGTGCGGAGCCGCCAACGACCAGAATCTTGAACAACTTTTTCATCTGCATTGCGCGACCTCCGACACAATGACGATCGGCGTTCAGCGACCGCTTGCGTTCGAATTTCGACCCTACTCCTAAGGACACCGCCCGTCGCGCTCGGTTGCGCTTTGTACAGATCCATCATGGTTGGCGGATTGTGCGTGTGTAAGTACTGGATGTCATTGGACTGTGCCCTGCAAAACCGGAGTAGAAGAACCAAGCGGCCGTGTGCACGCGCTTACTTTGCCCTACCACTTTCCTGCCTCGACACCCTCCGTTTGCGCCTATGCTGCCGACCCTTCGGGCCGTGGTTCACCCAGACTCATGCGTTTTTCGCCGTGTCTGACCGCATCGTTTCTACTCTTCGGTAGTCCGATACCGACCAAGGCTGCATCGCCCGATCCCGCCGCGACGGTGACCAAACCGCCCCAGCTGCTCGTCTCGCCGGAACCGATCTACCCGGAGGACGCGATCCGCGACGGCGTGGAGGGCGACATCGTCCTGCAGCTGGACATCGATGCGAACGGTCACGTCAGCGCGGTGCAGGTGGTGACCCCGGCCGGTCACGGGTTCGACGAGGCGGCGGTCGAAGCGGCGAAGCAATTCGTGTTCAGCCCCGCCGAACTGGATGGCAAGCCGATCGCGGTTCGAGTCAACTACACCCACCACTTCCTGCTTCAGCCAAAGCCCCCGGTTACGCCGGCCGAGGGCGGAATGCTGGCAGGTCGAGTCTTCGAGCGGGGAATACGCAAGCCGGTGATCGGCGCGTCGGTTCAGGCCCTGGGGGAAGCAGAGCCGGCGATCACCGATTCCCGGGGCTATTTCAGCCTCAAGCTGCCGGCGGGCCTGATCAACATCGAAGTGGTCGCGCCGGGCTATGAGCGATTCTCCACCCAGCAACAGATCCGAGTCGATCAAAGGCTCGAGGTTAACTACTTCCTCAAATCGCAGTCGGAAGGGCTCGAGGCGGTGGTCCGCGGCGAGCGGGACAAGAAGGAGGTGAGCCGCCGCTCCGTAGACCGCAGCGAGCTGCAGAAGGTACCCGGCTCGTTTGGCGATCCAGTCCGGGTGATTCAAAATCTGCCCGGGGTGGCGCGGCTGCCGTTTTTGGCTGGTCAGATCATCGTCCGCGGCGCATCGCCCAACGACACCGGGACGTATCTCGACGGCGTTCCCTTGCCGTTGCTCTACCATTTCAACGGCGGACCGTCGGTGCTCAACTCCGAGTTCCTCGATCGAGTTGACTTCTATCCGGGAGGCTTTGGGCCGGAGCACGGCCGCGCGATTGGTGGGATTGTCGACGTACACACCCGACGCCAAGACGGCCCGGACTGGCACGGTTCGGCGAAGATCGATCTAATCGACGCCGGAGCGTACGTCAGCGTGCCGATCTCCAGGAGCTGGACGATCAGCGCGGCGCTGCGGCGAAGCTATCTCGATCTGTTCCTTCCAGTGATCTTGCGAAGAACGCGTTCCAACAACACCACCGTCACGCCTCGCTATTACGACTACCAGCTGAGGGCGGACTATCACCCGCCGGATTCCAGGCACAGCGTCAAGCTCTTCTTCTTCGGCTCGGATGACGTGCTCAGGATCATCAACAACGACACCGTGGCCAACAGCTTTCGGCTCAACCAACACATCGCCTTCCAGCGGATGATGGCGGCATGGACCTATCGAGGCGATCGGCTCACCGTGGTCAGCGAGCCCTACGTGGGCCATACCCTCAACAACAATGGCTCGGGGTTGCTGACCTTAAATCAATCCAGCTACAACGTCGGGCTGCGCGAGAAGCTGGAGTACCAGTTTGCACCTGCCTTCGTTGGAAGGGCAGGTCTGGATTTGCTGGGTACGCGCAGCGCGATCAGCAGCGACCTTCCTCCGAGGTCGTCCACCTATCGCTCCTTCCCGGGAGAGCAAGCCTCGGCCGATCTCGAGCAACTGACTCAACGCCGCTGGGTCTACGACTATGGGTACTGGGTGGAAGGGGCGATCCATTTTCCCTTCGGCCTCAAGCTCTTTCCCGGCGCGCGCGGAGATGTGTTTGCGCTGCGGGGGCAATCGCGCTACTCGCTCGATCCGCGGTTAATTGCTCGCCAATCGCTTGGCACCGACGGCAAAACGGCGCTCAAGGGATCGGTAGGTCTCTACCATGAGGCGCCGCCGATCCAGTTTCTCGATCCAGTCACCGGCAATCCAGATCTTCCGCTCCAGGCAGCATTTCAGACTTCCTTCGGCTTCGAGCGAAGAATCACCAACCTGATCAACGTCGACATCACTGGTTTCTACACCCGGCGATTTCATCTCGCGGAGCGATCGAACGAGGTGGTCTTCCAACCCGATGGAACTCCGAGTCGGGTGAACTACGACGGCGGGGCGATCGGTCGCGCCTACGGGGTGGAGGTATTTCTACGTCACGAGCTGAGCCGGCATTTTTTCGGATGGGTTGCCTACACCCTCTCCTGGTCCCAGCAAAAAGGCAGGTACGAGCGGGACTACCACTGGCAAAGCTTCGATCAGCGGCACATCCTGACCCTGATCGCCCAATACAAATTCGGCAACGGCTGGGAGCTGGGAGGCCGATACCGTCTGGTCAGCGGACTTCCTACAACGCCGTTTGTCGACTCCACCTTCGACGCCGATTCGAATACGTACCATCCGATCAACGGGGGCTTCAATTCGGCGCGCTTGCCGCTCTTTCATCAGCTGGACGTACGAGTCGACAAGACTTGGACCTTTGAGCGCTGGTCTTTGGACGTGTATCTGGAGGTCCTCAATGTTTTCAATATTCGAAATCAGGCCTTTCTTTTGAACGATTACCGATTTCGCACCCATGGTGCGGTGACCGACATGCCAATCTTTCCCAACCTGGGCGTGAAAGCCGTCTGGTGAAAAGGAACATCGCGATGCCCCGTCTAAGCGCCGCAGTGCTGATTGCCGTCGCCTCCTTCGCCCACTGGGCCTGTACTCCGACCTTGGACTCGTCGGATCAGGTACACGATCTGAGGATTTTGGCGATGCGTGTCGATCCGCCCGAGGTGATCGTCGATGGCGCCGACGGAATGCCCTCCAGTCGAATCGTTTCGCCTGCCATCATTGTTACGGCGTTGGTTGCCGATCCTCTCGGAGCGGGACGGTTGGTGCACTACCTGTTCTCCACCTGTGCGAGAGTCGATCAGAGCGATGCGGTGGTCGACAACAGCACCCATCGCTGCCTCGTTGGACAGCTGGGCTACCGGATTTTAGCGGAGGGCGATTTTGCTCCCGGCGTGTCCGGAGAGCTGCAAATCACTTTTAGGCCCTCCTCCCAATTGCTCAGCGAAGCGCAGACGCTGGACACCTACCATGGATTCGGGGGGCTGCCGCTCCCGGTACAGGTGGAATTGCAAGCCGGTGGCGAGAGCGCGGTCGGCTTCAAGCGGATCGTCTACAGCGCGCCCATTACCTCTCCACCCCAAGCGCCGAACACCAATCCCCAGCTGCTTGGGATCACCCTGGATGGCCAGGACTGGTCACCCGATGCCAACCCGCTATTCGTCCGGGTCGACCACGTATTCATCCCGACGCCTGACCCGACCCGAATCGAGTCCTATCAGCGCCTGACCTTTGATCACCAGCTGTTGCAGTTTCATGAAACCTTGCGCTACGCGTTTTTCTCCACCCTCGGTAAGTTCAACAATCCGGTCACCGGGGGGGTTAGCAATCGAACCGGGGAGCAAATTGCCCCCGACAGCACCTGGTCACCCCCGGATCCGCCGGCGGCAGGCGCAGTCACGTTCTGGGTGGTGGTCCAGGATGGCCGAGGCGGGGTGAGCTGGATCCTCCGCAGCGGACAAATTCAGTGACGGCTTGAGCGGCGGCGAGCGCAAGCGGTCATTCCAATCGATCCCAGCCCGAGGAAAGCCAGCGGCGCCATCACCGGAGGGCCGCTGAGCTGGGGCTTCATGCCTCCGTTGTCCCCAGGAGGCAAAGTCCAAGCGATCAGTACCCTCCGAACGCTTCTCGCCGGGTGTCCATCGGTGTGAAGCCACAGCCCCAGGGCTCCGACGGCGAATGCCAACCCAAAGCCAACTAGAAGAAGGACGCGCCCCCACCTGTCCCATGCGTAAAGCCCCAACGCTCCCAGCATCAGCATCCCCGCACAGTAGACGAGCGGAATGTACGTCTCCCAGCGCTCGGCCAAAACCTCCCGGTGCTCGAAGCGAATCTCGAGCATCAACAGGAGTAATCCGATCAGCAGCAAGGTGACGATCCCTCGGCGCAAGTTTGTGGTGGGATCGACCGGAGTTTCCACGCTTAGGGGGGTGACGTAGCCATTTCGCGTCCCACCCGCAATACCCCGCCGAGCGGCGCGTATTGGGGACGATCTCTTCGAAGTCGGAGGAAACAATGGCTTCAGCGCTGGCGGTTCTAGGCAACACCCACAGGTTTCATCGGTTCTTCGACCTCGCCGTCTTCGCCGCAATTACGGCCGGGTATATCGTGCTCGTAGGATCCCTCGCGTCGGTGCTCGGAAGCTCGAATGGGACCCCCGGCCCCGGAACCGAGGAGCCCCAGATTTGCCAATGTCCCAGCAAGGATGAGCGGGAAGTGCCGCTCGACGCTTCCGCGGCTGACCTGCAATGGACCTCGATCCGGGCAGCCACAGCGGAAAACTGCAGCTGATTTCGACTTCAGCGGGTTCGACTCCCTCCTTCCCCACCGAACGCGCTATGCTGTGCCGGTCACAGTCCGGAGGAAGGCGCATGGTGACTGCACGTTCGCAAAGCTGGGTCGGAAGCAGCGAATTTGAAGACTCCTACGAAGACGATCGCGACTTTCCTGGAGAAGTGTTCGGAGAGCCGCTGAGCAAGATTCCGCTTCGTCCGCTCTTGCTCCTCAAGACGACGGATTTGGTAGCTGACGCGATCCAGGCGATGAACGATCGTCACATCGGGGTATCATTGGTGGTCGACGCAGGTGGAAAGCTGGCCGGAATTTTCACCGAGCGCGACGTGCTGCGAAAGGTGGCCTGGCGCGAGCTCGATCTCGACACCCAGGTGGCCAGCGTGATGACGCCCGACCCCGTTACCCTCCCGGAACACGCTTCGATCGCCTATGCGCTGCAGAAAATGAGCGTAGAGGGCTATCGTCACATTCCGCTGGTTTCCGACGACAATCGTCCGCGCGGGGTGGTGGGAGTTCGCGACATCGTTCGCTGGCTGGTCGAGTTGTTTCCGGAGAGCCTGCTCAATTTGCCTCCAGAGCCGATCAATCCGCGAAGCGCCGATGGCGCCTGAGCCCTAAGCATCCCTATTCGCAGGCGAGCGGGCGAGCGGAAGGCATCCGCGGATGCGCCCCCGGCTCGTGCGCATCTTCTCGAAAGCACCGAGGAGGAAAGAATGTTCAATTCAAATGATCTGCGTGAAGGCATGCTGGTCCAAACGGCGGATGGCGAAGAGCTTGGCAAAGTCCACTCATTTGACGTCACCCACTTCGAGGTGGGGAAGGGTCTTCTCTTTAGGGAAGACTACGCCGTCAGCTACGACGAGATCCGCGAGATCCGCGATGCCGTAATCGTCCTGGCTCAGGACAAGGAGCATTTCCTGAATCAGCCCCTCTGGCCAAAGACTGCGGCCGGCTGAGCCTCACCGCCGGGTACTTTGCAAATCACGCGATTTCAACTAACTAGGGCCGCCAGGCCTAAACGATGGAAACCCTAGTTCTTAGCGCAGTTTACGAACCTGTTGCGCGCATCCCCTGGCAGCGCGCAATGACCCTGCTTTTCCTTGGAAAGGTAGAGGTGGTGGAGGAGTACGAGGATCGGTTCGTTCGATCGGTGACGTACGAGTTCCGGATGCCCTCGGTGATTCGATTCCTGCGGGCCCTTAGGGGACGCAAGAAGGCGATCAAGTTTTCGCGTGAGAGCGTCTATGCCCGGGACAAAGGCAGTTGCCAGTACTGCCACGCTAAAGTCGCTCGGCACGAGGCCACGTATGATCACGTCATCCCACGGGTCAGCGGCGGAACGACTCACTGGACCAACGTGGTGATTGCCTGCGTTCCCTGCAATCAGCGCAAAGGGGGACGCACCCCGGCCGAAGCCGGGATGAGACTGCTCTCCACCCCGGTCAAGCCGAGACACCTGCCAGAAGTCTTTCGGCTTTCCTTCACCTATGAGCGTGGGATGCCCCAAACTTGGCGAGCGTGGCTGCGCGACATCTCGTACTGGCATGGCGCGCTGGACGAGGACTGATCGGCCTCAAGACTCCCCGCGGGTTGATCGCTTTCTGATCCGCTCTTGCGGAGGTGGTCTGAGTGGCGGAAGATTGCGCCGTGAGGGATACGGAAGGCAGTGAGGTCACCCGAATCTGGTCGGGAATTACGCCGTGGGTCGGGCGGCCCAGAATGGTGTTGCTGGTCTGGGCCCCGACTGGGATCTGCGAATTCGAGCTCCCCGAGAATGCGACGCTTCAGATCGGCCGATCTTCTTCCTGTGGGATTGGGATTCCCGATCCTTCGGTCTCTCGGGTGCACGCGGAAATTACCCTCAAGGCCGAGGTCTTCGTTCTTCAGGATCTCGCAAGCCGCAATGGGACCTTCGTCAATGACAAGCGGATCGCCTCCGAGCCGGTTCGGCTTCGACTGGGGGACTTCCTGAGGTTTGGAAGCGCGGAGGCTCAGCTTCAGCTCTCCAGTCGCCAGTTCAACCGGTCCACCGACCCGCTGCCGGAGCAGTCGTTCATGAACCGGCTGGTGGTGGAGGGCGAGCGCTGCGTCCGATTCAACAGCTCGCTTTCGGTGATCAGCCTGGAATTGCCCTCCGATACGCAGGAGCAGACTCTGGACCTCAAACAGCTAATGCGGGAGTCGGTTCGGTCGACGGATATCGTCACCAGCACCAGCAAGCGGCAGTTCGACGCGCTCTTGCCCGAGTGTGGCAAAAAGGCGGCCAGTGCCGCGGCCCAGCGAATTCAGGCTTCCCTGGAGGGCCATGGCATCAAGGCACGTCTGGGCGTCGCCGCTTTCCCTGGGGATGCGCCATCCGCGGAGAGCTTGCCCATGGCGGCTCAGATGGCAATCCGCAAGGTGTCTGGGAGCGGCTTTGCGGTGGCGAATGAGGCCACCCGGGTCTTCCAGATTGGCAGCAAGGAGATCCTGGTTTCCGATCCTGCGATGCTTCGACTGTTCGGACTGGTAGAGCGGATCGCGGGGACGTCACTTCCGGTCTTGATTCATGGGGAAACCGGCAGCGGCAAGGAGATCGTCGCCGAGGCGATTCACTCGCTAGGTCCGCGTTCCGCCAAGCCGATGGTCCGGCTGAACTGCGCGGCCCTGCCGGAAAATCTGCTGGAGAGCGAGCTCTTCGGCTACGAACGGGGTGCGTTCAGCGGCGCCAACGCACCCAAGGCCGGACTTCTCGAACAGGCTTCCGGCGGTACCCTGTTTTTGGACGAAATCGGCGAGATGCCGCTCACCCTGCAAGCCAAGCTGCTTCGAGCCTTGGAGGAACACAGCATTCGGCGTCTGGGCGCGGTGAGAGATACGCCGGTGGATCTGCGAATTGTGACCGCCACCCACCAAAAGTTGGACGAGAACGTCAAGGCCGGGGCTTTTCGAGAGGATCTCTTTTATCGATTGAACGCTTTTACTCTCGAGGTTCCACCCCTTCGCGCACGGCCCGGGGAGATCGCCCTGCTCGCGGCTCGCTTCGTCGGCGAAGAGTGCAGGCTCGCCGGAAGACCGGCGGTGACGATTTCGGCGGAGGCTTTGGAAGCGCTGACCACCTATGACTGGCCGGGAAACGTTCGGCAGTTGAGGAATGTGATCGGCCGAGCGGCGGTGCTGTCCGAATCGGAGATCACTCTGGAGCATCTTCCGCCGGAGATGGCCAAGCCGTTGGCCAAGTTAAAGGCACCGATGGCCGCAGAGCAGTCCGGGGATTACTCGTCGCTCAAGGAACAGTTTCGCGACGCCGAGCGCAAGCGCATCCTCGACGCGCTCAAGGCGGTGAATGGGAACCAGACCAAAGCGGCGAAGATTTTGAAAATCCCGCGGCGGACGCTGGTTTCCAAGATGAACGCGATGGGCATTGATGGTCCGCGCGTTCGGCGATCCAAGGCCCGCCTTACAAGCTAGCGCTCACTGATCGCCCAGATGGCGAACATGCCAAAGGGTGCGAGCCACTGCGGGCTCCAGATTGATGGGCTGAACCCAAATGAACTTGTAACTCGAAACTCTAAAAAGCAGCTCGTTGGCTGCTGCGGACGAGATCGTTTGCACGCCTTCAAAGTCCACCAAGAGGAAATACTTCTCGTATGAGAGCCCGCCCACCGCATCTCGGATCTGTCGCCTTGTCCGCAAGTCGAGGAGTCCAAGCCGGCTGAGCGCGACGTAAGCGACCTTGGGGTTCGCCTCGACGAGCTGGTTCCAGAAGCTGTTGGGCAGGGCTCCACGTGCTCCGGCTCCAGGAGTGTCTCGATGGTTGGGACCTCGGATGTAACCGCGCCGGCCCGAGCGTTTTCGCGCAAGTTCGCCCGATAACACGCGAGGCGCCAAAAGTTGGCTAATGCGAGATCTCGAGACCCCTAGCGCCTGAGCCATGTGTTTGTTGCGAAAACCATCGGGCCACTTCCCAAGGAGCGCGTCGATCAATGCCTCGATGTCCCTCACGGCCCTCAGCTCGTGCGACAGTCATGCCGCCCCAGCCGGGGACACCTTTTGGGGTGGCCATTAGTGGTGAACCCCCTCGGTCTAAACGGGCGTTTTTGTCAAATGCTTGAAGCGACTCACAAAAGCCGAAATTTCTGTTTAGGAAAAAGTCTGTCCATTCCGCGTCTCAAGTCGAGACATGTTCTCGGCGTTGCCTACAAGCGAACGGCACTAGCCTCGCGGTCGTGGCATGCGGAGTGAAGTGGCTGTGCGCCGCAACCGATTTGGAAAGGACCCTCAAACGTAAAGATTTTGCCGTAAACATGCCGATTGCTCAAATTGTTGAAACGATTGGTAACGCTCCAAATTGCTGTTTAGACAATGCACCTTCACCACTAATGCTCACCCTGAAACCACCAGCCAACCCGCCGGCGCTATCCATCGGCCCGGACGACCGTCCACCGGGTGAACGGTCTGGAAGGTGTCGGGAACCTCGTGGCGATCGAGGCGCCCGATTGCCTCAGCCGAGGTACGCCTCGCGGACGATCGGGTTGTCCATCAACTCTTCGCTCGTTCCCTGCAGCCGAATCCGCCCGGTCTCCATCACGTAGCCGTATTGGGAAATCTGTAGCACCTCCTGGATGTTCTGGCCGACCAGCAGTACCGTCACTCCAGTCTTGGCAATCCGGGCGACGAACTCAAAAATCTCATCCACCAGCTTCGGCGCCAGTCCCAACGCGGGCTCATCGAGCATCAACAGCTCCGGGTTCGCCATCAATCCCCGGCCGATCGCGCACATCTGCTGCTCTCCGCCGGAAAGGGTACCGGCGAGCTGGTGACGGCGCTGTCGAAGCCGCGGAAACATCTCGTACACACGCGCGAGATTGTCGCGCGCGTGGGGCCGCAGGGAACGCGGGAACGCGCCCATCAAGAGGTTCTCTTCGACGCTCATTCCCGGCCACAGCCGGCGGCCCTCGGGCACCAGACTGATGTGGGCAGCGACCCGTTGATGCGCCAACAGGCCGGTGATGTCGCGTCCGCGAAGAAGAATCCGACCTGCCTTGGCCTTCAAGACGCCAGCCAGACAGTTGAGAGTGGTGGTCTTGCCGGCTCCGTTGGATCCCACAATGCACGTCACCGCGCCTTTTTCGAGCGCGAACGAAACATCCCAGAGCACCTGCACTGCGCCATAGGCGACCTGCAGGTTTTCGATCACGAGCAGATTGTCGGCCGTGGGCGTCAAGCTTTCATACTCTCTTCGCGGCGGCACGGCCCAGATAAGCCTCCACCACGGCTGGATTGTTTTGGATTCCCTCGGGCGTATCCTCGGCCAGTCGTTCTCCCGAATTGAGCACCAGAACTCGATCGCACACCGACATGATCGCCTTCACGTCGTGTTCGACGTAGAGGACGGTGGTGCCGCGCTCTCGAATTTTGCGGAGCAGCTCGAGAATCGAGCGCGTCTCGGTCAGGCTCAGGCCGCCGCAGATTTCGTCGCACAGCAGCACATCGGGATGAGTGGCGATCGCGCGGGCCACCTCCAGCCGCTTCTGATTGCCGAGCGAAATCAGATCAGCGCGTTCATTCGCCTGCGCCTCCAGGCTCACGCCCTTGAGCAAATCCATCGCTTGATCCCGCGCGGCCGCTCGGGAAAGCCGATGCCGTCCGAAGCAAAGTCCGGCCAGCACGTTTTCGAGCACCGTCATCGATCGAAACGGAGCCACCACCTGATGGGTGCGGACCACTCCGCGGTGGACGCGCTGGAATGCTTTTTTGCCCGTCAGATCGCCCCCTCGCAGCAGCACTTTTCCGCTCGAAGGCTGAAGCGCTCCGGCGATCACCCCAAACAAAGTGGTCTTCCCGGCCCCGTTGGGGCCAATCAGCCCGTAGATCTGCTTCTCGGCGACCTCGAAGCTCACGTCGCGCAATGCAGCCAGCCCTCCAAAGCTGATGCTCACTCGATCGATCTGGAGAACGGGCGTGCTCATGGGTTGAAGCGAAGCCGTGGGTGGCGCAGCCCCTTGCGCACAATGCCGAGGATTCCCCCCGGTTCGAGCAGGATGATCAGTATCAGCAGCGCACCGTAGATCAGCAAGTGGGCTTGGGGGAACGAGGCCACCAGCTGCTCTTCGACAATCCCGAAGATCACACCGCCCAGGACGGGGCCCCAGAGTGTGCCGATTCCACCAATCACCGGTATCAGCAGAATGTAAACGCTGGTGTTGAATGCAAAGACCCCATGGGGATGAATGAACGCCGCGTAGCGCGCGTAGACTCCCCCCGCCATTCCCGCCAAAGCGGCCGCCACTCCATGCGCGGCCAGTTTTTGGGTCAGCGGGTTGATCCCGACGTCGGAAGCGGCTGGTTCGTCATCTCGAATTGCTGTCAATGCGAGGCCAAATTTGCTCCGCGAGATCAGAACCGAAACGACAAACGCCAAGCTGACCAGCAACAGACCGGTGTAGAAGTGATCGGCTTGACGAAACGCGGTCGCCTCGACGATCCGATAACCGCTCGCGCCCCCGGTCACCGACAAGTTGCTCATGATGACCCGAACCGTCTCGCTGACCCCGATCGTCGCGATCGCGAAGTAGGGCCCCCGCAAACGGAAGGTGGGGACTCCAACCATCAGCGAAGCGAGAACGGCCACCAAGGCGGAGCCAGCGAAAGCAAGATACGGATGGATACCGGTGTTGATCAGGATCGCCGCGGTGTAGGCGCCCAGGCCGTAGAACACCGCAAAGCCGAAGGAAACCTGCCCGGTAAATCCTCCGAGAATGTTCCAGGCGATCCCGGTGGTGGTCCAGATGAAGGTGATGAATAGAAGCCGGAGCAGATTCGCCTCCGCGCCGATCCAGGGCGTGGCCGCCAACGCCGCGAGGAGCGCCAGTGGAATCGCGACGTGGATCCAGCCTGGGCGTCCGAGGCCGCCGGCGATGGCGGAGACGACCCTCATGCCGACCGATATCTTTTCGCAAACAGCTGGGCCAGGCCGCCAGGCAGCACCAAAAGCACCAGCACCAGCAAGCCGAACGAGATCGCCAGCTGGTACCCGGCCGGAACGAAGAGAATGCCGATCGTTTCCGCCAGCGCGAGCACCAGCGCTCCCAAGGCCACTCCAGAAGCCGACTCCAGCCCTCCCAGGACGATGATCACGAAGGAGCGAATCAAGAAGGGCCGGCCGAAGTCCGGGTTGAAGGAGTAGAGACTCGCCAACAGCGCGCCGGCCATTCCGGCAAAGCCGATCCCCAGCCCAAAAGTCAGGCTCGCCGTCCGGCGGGTGTCGACTCCGACCAACTGACCCGCATAGCGACTTTGAATCAGCGCCCGTACCGAGCGGCCGTACCAGGTTCGGCGCAGCACCAACTCGAAGACGACCAACGAGACGAGTGCGACCGCGAAGGCCACCAGCCGTAGCGTCGAAATGGTGATCGGGCCAATCTGAGTGGTCAAGAAGGTCCGCGGCGTGAAGATCGAGCGATCCTCGTTGCCCCAGACCAGGTACGCCAAATTCTGGAGCACGAGCCAAATTCCAAACATTAACAGCAGGGAGCCCAGCGTCGGTTGGTTCGAGACCGGCAGCCATCGAACGAACAACCAGTAGACGAGCCGGCCGATCCCGAAGAACACCGGGAAGGCCAGAAAAGCCCCGACCAGCGGGTCGAGGTGCCCGCGCTCAAAAAGCTCGTAGGCGAAGTAAGCGCCGAGCATCATGAACCCCGCGTGGGCGAGGTTCACGATCTTCATCACCCCGTAGATGATCGTCATCCCGACGGACATCACCGCGTAGATGCCCGCGAGCAGAACCGCCGCGACCACCACGTTGAGCCAATCGAGCGCCGCCATCCGTCATCCGGCTCTAGCCGCGGGTGGGAATCGGGGCGATCACTTCGCCCGTCGCCGCGTCCTTGGGAAAGACGATGTCGACCTTTCCGCCCGGTTTGTTCTGAACGATCACGAATGGATTTTGGGCCTGGCCGTTGGGCCCGAAGCGAACGGTCTGCCCCGGTAGCAGCGACCCCTTCAGCTCAGCGGTGCGCAGCGCGTCGCGAATGGCGGTTCGTTCCAGGTTCCCGGCAGTCTCGATCGCGCTGGCCAGGATCCTGACCGAGTCGTAGGCGGTGGCCGCGTACCATGAATCCGGCTCCCGCCCGGTCGCTTCTTTGTAGTCCTTCACGAACTGCTTGACCTGCGGATAAGGCAAGCTCTTGGACCACCAGATGCCGGCAAAGATGTAATCCACTCCGTCGCTGAGGGCCTTGCGGGCGTCCGTCTCCGGTCCTCTTGCACCGTAGCTGATCATCTGATGTTTCATTCCGTTCTGAATGTATTGCCGGTGCATCGTGATGTAGTCCTGCAGGTGGGCGTCGGAGAGGAAGATATCCGCGTTGGCGCTCTTCACCTTTTGCAAGAGCCCGGAAAAGTCCGGCGACCCCAAATCGAACGTCTCGCTGAACACCACGTTGAAAGACCCGGGGTGCTTCTGGATCCACTGCTTGATTCCGTTTCCATAGTCGATCCCGTGATCGGTGTTCTCCAGGGCCAAAGCGACGTTGAGCCCCTTTCGGAGCTTCCCCGCCTCGACGACGGACTGAAGAAACTCCGCAGTGGTAGAGCCGAGAATGTCGGTGGGGGTCAGCATTCCGAATGCCCATTGGTAGCCGCGGTTGAAGATCGCGCTGGCCGCCGCGCCAGGGGTGATCCAGGGCACCTTGTAGCGATCCGGCATCACCGATTCGGCCTCTCCCAAGGCGGTGGAGTATCCGCCAATCACCGCCGTCGCATTGTCGGAGCTCATCGTCCGCTCGACGAACGAGGCGGACTTCGCCTGGTCCGAGCCATCGTCGTAGAAGATTTCCTTGAGCGGAAGCTTCTTGCCCGCGGCTTTGACCATCACCCCTCCGGCCTGGTTGATCTGCTTGACCGCGAGATCAATCCCTTCCTTCTGATATTGGCCGGGCTTGGCTTCGCGGCCGGTCAACGGAAGCACGACTCCAATGGTGATCGCATCGGCGGTCACCGCTTTCTTGTCCTCGCGCTTGCAGCCTTGAACGGTGGCGAGCGCGAGCAGAACTACGAAACTGCGCGGGAAAAATCCGAGGGATTGGTATGAGCGCGTCATCCGGAGTCTCCTCTCGACGTGGGTGGCCGGGCACTCTAGATGAACCGGGCCCGAGGAGAAGCGGAAACTGCTAGAGGAGCACCTGGGCCTGGCGATTGAGCAGGGACCAAACGGCCTGGACATCCTCTCGCTCGGTGGTTTCGGAGCCGATCGACAGCCGCAGAATTTGCCGGCCCCCGACCAAGGCGGTGGTCAGGTAGGCCGCGCCGCTGCGATTCACCCGCTCGGCCAGCGCCAGATTGTGAGGATTGAGCTGGTCGTCCTGCATGCCCGCAGGCCGGTGCCGAAGCGAGACGGTCTGGAGCAGCACGGGAGCCACCCGTTCCCAATCTGGCGAGGCATCCACTTGCTCCGCCAGCCATCGGGCATTGGAGAGGTCGCGGCGGATGCGGGCCTGGAGCGCGCGGACTCCCTGCTCGCGAATCAAAAACCACAGCTTCAAGGCCCGAAAGCGGCGTCCCAGCGGGATGCCCCAGTCCCGGAAATTCTTGACCTGCGCATCCTGCCCGGTCTTCAGGTAGCTGGGGTGGGTGGACATCACCTGAACCAGATGTCCCGGGTCGCGGACGAAGTACGTCGAGCAATCAAACGTCGCCCCCATCCATTTGTGGGGGTTGAAGACCAGCGAGTCGGCAGCTTCGACGCCTTGCCACAACCGGCGACACTCGGGAAGAAGCATCGCCGTCCCGGCCATCGCCGCATCCACGTGCAGCCAAAGGCGATGCCGAGCGGCGATCTGGGCGATCGCCTCCACCGGATCCACCGCGACGGTCGCGGTGGTCCCCACCGTGGCGACGACCGCCGAGGGCAGCTTGCCGACGTCGAGATCTGCGGAAATGGCCTGCTCGAGCTTTTGCGGGACCAACGCAAACTCCGAGTCGGTCTCGATCAGGCGCAGGTTGGAAAGCCCAAACCCAGCCAGGCGCACAGCCTTTTCCACCGAGCTGTGGGCCTGCTCCGATGCGTAGACGGTCATCGCCGGATGGGATGCCTGCAGGCCCTGTTTCATCTGAGCAAGCCGGCTGGTGCGCTCGCGGGCACAGATCAGCGCGACCAAGGTGGACGTCGAGGCGGTGTCTTGAAGAACTCCGGTGAAGGTCTCGGGAAGGCCAACCATCTGTCGAAGCCAGTCCATCATGACTTCTTCGAGCTCGGTGGCCGCGGGACTGGTTTGCCAGCTCATCGACTGCGCGCCCAGACCGGACGCCACCAGATCGGCCAAGACCGAGGGCAGACTGGAATTGGAAGGGAAATAGGCGAAGAAGCTCGGATGGCTCCAGTGCGTCATGCCCGGCAGCACCACCCGCCGCAGGTCGGCCAGAAGCGATTCCATCGGCTCCGGTTCGGAAGGAGGTTGGGTGGGGAGCAGAGCGCGGATTTCGCCGGGCTTGCGATCGCTCATCACCCGCAGCTTGGGCAGGTTGCTTCGGTACTCCGCGATCCAATCGACCAGGGCGTGGCCGAACACTCTAAATTCGTCCGGGGTCATGCCCCGGGGATTTAGCTCATTAGAAGCGGTAAGCGAACGTCCCGCGCCCCAGGAGGTACTGATCCACCGCTCCCTGCGCTCTCACCGGATCCTGCGGCTGGCTGTTCATGGTCAGGTTGACTCGAGTGTACTCGGCGATCACCCGCAGCTCGATCGAGCTGCTCACCCCCCAGGCCAACCCGAACGAGCCGCCAAAGCCCTTCGCAGTGGCGTTCGGAAAGGTGGCGGTGATTTGCTTGCTCTTCAACCCCTGCATGTAGCTTCCTCCGGCCAGTATCCAGAAGCTCCGCAGAATGCCCACTCTCACCGAAAGCTCGGGCCGAATGAACTGATACTTCACGTCGGGAATGGAGGTGGAGCCGGGGGGCGGATTTTGATCTTTGATCGAAAAGGTCGATGAGCCGTAGCTGCCGCTCAAGCCGATCTCGGAATTCCCCATCGGAATTCGAAACCTCAAGCCGCCGCTGTATCGGTATGAGGTGGTCCGAAGCGAAGGGCCATTGGGGGTGGAGCTCTTGATCCCCAATCCATAGTCGCCGCTGCCGATCAGGCCGATCCAGGATACGAAGCTGGTGGTTGCCGGCGCCAGTGGATACCACTGCAAGCTGCCGCTAAGCATCGGTCCAACGTTCAGATGGTAGGAACCGAGCGCGGCGGCATCCGCGCTGTAGGCGAAGTCTCGCGAGAACGCGCCGGCTCCGATTGCGAAATCGAGGGTGACCCGCTCGGGATCGACCGCCTCTGACTTGGCCACGTTTGCCACTTGGGCGGTGGGCGAGGAGGGCTCGGGGGAACGCACAGCCGCCGTCCGCGAGTCGGCGACAGTCGGCGGTTCGCTGGGCGGGGCGGCCACCGGCGCGGGGGGCTCCGGCTCCTTGGGCGAAGTGACTTCTGGGGCAGGGGTCTCTGGAACGGGCGGCGGAGTGCTCGGGGCGGCGGTCTGGTGGACCCGGGCCTTGGCAATGTGTGTCCCGAGGGTCTTCCAAAACGTTCGCTGGACCGTCTTGAGCTTAGACGGCGAAAGCTTTGACCATTGCGCCTCCGCAAGGACGGAGCCGTCTTCTCCGTTCCGGATCGTCACGGTGACGGTGAGGGCTTTGCGCCCGCTGGCTTCGACCAGCGCAAACGCGGCGATCCCGCGTTCCTCGGAGATCGACATGAAGTCTTTCTCCGTCAGGCCGCTGCCCTGGTACGCAGCCCTTGCGCTCGCCGTCTCTCGGCTCGATGCAATCTGAACCCGCCGGTTGGCGCGAAGCGCGCGAATCACGGTGTTCCGTGCGCGGCTTTCTTTGATGCCTTCCTTGGCGAGTACCGCGATCTTGATCGATCGGGTCGACGGCCGCGAAGAAGAACGTCGCTGGAGGGCCGCGCTCGCCGGCGTAGTGGCGAGACTCTGAACCAAGACCACCGCCCACGCTACAGCTGCAATGGGGAGTTTTCTCACAGCCAAACGATCGCGAACTTCTCGATTCTAAGCAAGGTGAGCAATTGGAGGCGATCCTGGCTTGACGTGGGCGGTCGACAGTTTTTGAGAAGAATCAGCGAGCGGCTTTTTCGAGCGGGGCCAGCTCGTCGAGAAGTAACCGAGCCTGCGCATCGCTGCTGCGGAGATCGATCGCTTGGCGCAAGGCCCGAATCGCCCCCGCCCGATCGCCCAAGCGCAGCCGTGCAATGGCCAGATTGTATCGAATGTGGGAGCCACCCGGCTCGAGCTTCTCCGCGGTTTCGAGACTCTTCACCGCCAAGGCGTTCTCGCCCATTTCCAGATAAAGGGAGCCAAGGTTGTTGTGGGCTGCGGCCAAATCAGGTTGGTGGGCGATCGCGTTACGGTAGGCGGCGATCGCCTCCTGGTGGTGGCTGAGGTGGGCTTCCGCGATTCCTAGATTGTTCCACGCCCGAGCAAAGGAGGGCTGAACCTGCAGCGCCAGCCAGAAGTTATGGTGCACCAGCGACCAGTCGACTTCTCGCCCACTCTGCTGGGCGAGATCGATCAGTTCAAATCCTCGGTTGTTGAAGAAATGAGCCAGCCCCTCGAGATCGGAAATGACGCGGTACCAGCGAACCCGTCCCAGTTGGGCGAAGTCCAAGCCGATCGCCTCATCGGTGGTTTTGATCATCACGCTCACGTGGCCGATGTCGATGCTCAGACCGTGGTTGTCCTCGAAGCGCCTCTCGTGAATTCGGACCGAGGCGTCGACGTAGTAGGCCTCGAGCCCCGCGGCGCGCGCCAGGCCAATGAACACCGAGGACAGCGACAGGCAATTTCCTTCCTTGTTCTTCAAGGTCTGCCTTGCGTCGACGGTGACCGTCGGCTCGTAGCGCAACCCGAAGATCTTCGGATCGTCGAAAGCCTCGGTCAGAATTCGGACTCGATCGGTGTCCGACTTCGCATAGCGGACCAGCGTTCGGGCCAGCGCCAATTGGCTGGCGTCGATCTCGTAGGGCACGACGATTTCTTCGGGAGGAATGCTGGGGGCCCGGCGGGCCAGCTCGAGCCGCAGCTCGTCAGGAGAATAGACCAGCTTCGACGTCGCACAGCCGGCGATTGCGCCGACGCAAGCGAATGCAGACAACGAAACAAGCGCCACCGAACGCGGCATCTTGAGCCTCGAGGCGAATGTACCACGCTATCTTGGGCCGGGACGCATGCGGCCCTGGGGAGGGCCGCTGAGGCCTTCTACGGCGCCTGAAGAATCCGGAATTCGAGGGTAACCGGGTTGCTCGGCGTGGAATTTATCAGTGCAGTGCAGATCGCTCCCGAGGGCGCGAAAATCACCTTGGGCGGCGGTCCCGGGGCATACGTCCAAGTGTCCGGCCCCGGTTGCGTCGGCTGGCGATTGACGATCACCGAGAGCAGCTGGGGATCGGACGGGGTATCGTTGAGTGTGAAGATGCAAGGATCGCGAATCAGCGTATTGCGGATTGTATCGAGCACAGCTCCCAGGTCTTGACTGCTGCCGGCCTGGTAATACTCGCGGGTGCACTTTCTCGTCGCGGTAATGCACGGGTTATTCGTTCCACACTCCGCGTTGGTGCCGTTTGGACACAGCCGCGGAAATCCACCGGCCTCGGCCATCGCATTCAAGGTGACGCCATTTCCGAGCGTCTCATCACCGACCCCCAGAACGAACCCCTTGATGCGGTTGTTGTCTCTCAAGCCGGCCATCGCCGCGGCGGTAGCGTCGGCATCAAGACAACCGAGTTGGCGGTAGGGATTAATGTTCTGACCTGGCGCGCAGTTGCCGGGCGGAATGGGAGCACAAGGGTTGGGGCAGCAATTACCGATGTCGTTGGTGCATCCGCACGCACCATTACCCGGGGATCCGTTGTACGGGTTGCAAGCATCGTGTGGGTTGTTGGGGTTGCAATTGGGAACGCCATCGGTGATCAGGATGTACGTTTCGAGCAAGTTCGGATCTTGGAGGGGCGCGTAGCTGGCCAGGGTCGCCATCGTCGCAGCCGTCGGCGTACCACCGGATGGATTGCTGGACTGCAAAATGGAAAGGATGTTGCTTGCCGCGGCGTTGAGCGTTGCATCATCCGAGGCGCTGGGAATCTGCACCCGTACGGTGCCTGCGCCACACTGGTCCGGCAGCGTAGGAAAGGTGATCATCCCGAAGCGGGCGATCGTTCCGTAATTGGTCAGGAAGGATTGCATCGTGGATTTGATCGCCCGGTCGCGGGTCATGCAAGACGGCGGACAATCGTCGGCAAAAGTTCCACAGGTCGCGGCTCCTCCGTCGGGATGGCAAGACGGTTGGGTGCTGTCAATCGGCAGGGTCAGAGATCCCGAGCGATCGAAGACGAGCATCGTGTTGGGCTTGTCTTGGCGGTAGGTGATGGTCCTCGCCTGCGTCGTCTGAGAAACCGCCAGCGGCACCACCGGCTCGAAACTATAGTTTTGGCAACCCGCGATCGCTCCAATGGCGACGCCGAGCGCAAGGAAAAGCAAAGACGTCCACTTCATTAACGCCCTCGTTTGGTAAGCAAGTCCTGCCCAAATCGCAGTCAGCGGGCGAGCGGCAGAAAAAAAGCCTATCGAATGATGGAGAGGCTTGCGATGTGGTGGCGATGCTTCAGCTGGGATTGCCTGTAGGCGAACGGAGGCCTAAGCCTGCAATTTTCTGATTGCGGGTCCGCGCCGACCCCCCGGCGGTTTGACATCCCTCCTCCAAAGTCGGTATTTGCCCACACTCCGGAATGGGCCGCTGCTGAATCTTGCTTCGAATGAGAAACCTCTCCTGCGCGCTACTGCTCGGCGTTTCCGCATGCGGCGGCTCCACTGCACCGTCCGTGCTTCAGCTCGAGCTCGGCACCGGCGGTCCCGGCGTTTTCTTCTCGATCACCAATGGCGACACGGTGTCGCTGATCCACGGGCCTCAGGGCGCGCAGCACATCTGGATTTGTCTGCGGGCGCGCGCTTTGAGTGGCCATACTGCATTGGTGGACCTCGCGGCGACGGGTCCATCCGGCGTGGTGGTGTCCGCGCCCTTCTACACCCCGCTCGATTTTGCGCCCGTTTCCGGCGCTCCGTATGAGCAGCTGGATGGAATCCGCCTGGTGGTGCCGACGCCGGAGGACGTGCTCGGCAAGACGGTGCATCTCTCGGCGCGCATCACCAACGCCGCCGGTGTCGCGGTGGATGCCCGAGACGTGAGGGTCCAGTGGGAGGGAGCCTGATGCTCCGCCGACGATTCTTCCTGCTGTTCCCGCTCCTATTTGCCTCCGCTTGCGGAAAGGGTTCCAGCGGAAAATGGCAAACCTTAACCAGCGATCAAGCCGATGCGCTGCTCAGCGTTGCGGGCAGCTCGCCGCAAGATGTCTGGATCGTCGGTGCGGACCACGGAAGTGGTCCCGCGGTGTGGCACTTTGACGGAAGCGGCTGGGAGAAAAAGAATCCGGGCAGCCGAGGAGATCTCTGGTGGGCCCACGTCTTCCCCGATCGCACCGTTTTTATCGGCGGCGCCAACGCCACGATCTTGCGATTTCAGGGACAGCAGTTCGAACGGCTGCACACGCCCGGGGTAGCCAAGCACACCGTCTATGGAGTTTGGGGGAGTGCGCTGGACGATATGTGGGCAGTGGGCAGCGTGGGCGGCCGGGATGGGTTTGTATGGCACTTCGACGGGACGGCTTGGCGAGACCTGCCGATTCCAGAAAATGTTCCTCACGGAAGATCGGGCGATGCTCCGGGCCTCTTTAAGGTGGCGGGGTCCGGCAGTACGGTGTGGATGGTGGGAGGCTCGGGGCTCGTCCTTCGTTCCGTGAATCAGGGACCCTTAGAGTTGGTCCCCTCTGGGGTGAGCGACATTCTGTTTACCGTCCACGCCGCCGGCAACACCGTGCTGATCGTCGGCGGCGCCAGCGCCGGAGTCCTTCTCGAGTGGGACGGACAGGCTTTTCAGCGCCGGACGCCCAACGGCGCGCCGCTGCTCCAAGGGGTGTTCGCCCATCCAGACGGACGCGCGATCGCGTCCGGAGAGCGGGGGGCCTTGTACGAGCGGCTGCCGTCCGGCGCGTGGCAACCTGTCCTGGGCGCGGACGTCGGCGCGATCGAATCTTTGCATGCGGCCTGGTTGGATCCGGACGGTGGGGTGTGGGCCGTGGGAGGGGACGTTCTTTCCGCTTCGCTCAAGGCCGGGCGGCTGGTGCACCGCGGCACGTCGATGCCGCAGTTCTCCGCGCCGACGACCGATCCTCTCCCGGTCGCTACCGACTGTCCGGGGAGCGCGTTGGATCCGGTCCCCGATGGCAGCATCGCTCGACGTTGGAACGAGCAGATTCTCTCCGCGATCCGGCGCGATGTTCCGCGCCCAGGGGTGCACGCGCGCAATCTCTATCATCTCTCGGTGGCCCTGTTCGACGCGTGGGCAGTGTACGATCCGACCGCGGTAGGGGTGGTGGTGACCGAAAAGCTCCCCCCACCTCCGGATCTGACCCAGGCGCAAACCGAAGCGCTCTCCTACGCCGCGTACCGCGTGCTTCAGTACCGCTACGCCAACGCGGCCGGTGGACCGGTTTCGAGTGCCTGCTTCGGCGCGCTTCTTCAGAGGCTCGGTTTTGATCCGTCCGACACCCGCGCCGTGGGGAACGATCCGCGGGCGCTCGGCAACCGCGTCGGGGCGGCGGTGATTTCATCCTTTGCTCAGGACGGCGCCAACGAGCTCAACGCTTACGCGGACACCACCGGCTTTGTGGCGGTGAACTCCGCTTTGCGGGTCGACGAGACGGCCATTCAGTTGGTGGACCCCGCCCGCTGGCAACCGCTGGATCTCGCTGCGTCGGTGACGCAAAACGGGATTCAGCTTCGGCCCGGCGTTCAGCAGTACATCGGCGCAAACTGGGGCCTCGTCGTACCGTTCGCGCTTCACCGACCCGCGCCCGGTGCGCCGTACTTCACGCCCCAATTGCAGGATCCCGGTTTCGGGCCTCAGACCCGCGCCTGGGTTTTGGACGTCTTGCGCAAGTCCGGTCGGCTCGATGGCTCGTCCGGCGAGGTGTTGGATATCTCCCCCGCCTCGCTCGGCAATAACCCGCTTGGATCCAACGATGGACTCGGCTACCCGGTCAATCCGGCGACCGGCGCTCCCTACACCGCTCAATTCGTGAGCGGATCCGATTTTGGAAGAGTTTTGGCGGAATTTTGGGCAGACGGTCCGAACAGCGAGACACCGCCCGGGCACTGGAACGTGATCGCCAACGCGGTCTCCGACGATTCACGGCTGGCCCATCGGTTGTTCGGGACCGGCCCAGAGCTGGGTCGCCTGGAGTGGGACGTCAAACTGTATCTGGCGTTGAATGGCGCGGTCCACGATGCGGCGATCGCGGCGTGGGAGCAAAAGCGGCTGGTGACCTCGTCTCGACCCATCTCGCTGATCCGCTACATGGCAAGCCGGGGACAAAGCTCGGATCCGAGCTTGCCGAACTACGATGCCTTGGGGCTGCCGCTCGAGCCCGGAGTGGCCGAGCTGATCACGCCAGAAAGCAGCGCGCTGGCACAGCGCCACCAAAACCTGCGGTGCTTCATTGGACAGCTGGCGCTGAAGAGCTGGCGCGGAGAGCCGGGCGACCGCGCGCACGAGGTTGGAGGCGTGGCCTGGATTCGGGCCGCGGACTGGATTCCCTATCAGCGAAAGACC
The DNA here is from genome assembly GCA_036781205.1 of Myxococcaceae bacterium. Lineage (GTDB taxonomy): Bacteria > Myxococcota > Myxococcia > Myxococcales > Myxococcaceae > DAIQBK01. The sequence continues at coordinate 330 of DAIQBK010000009.1, read as the reverse complement.
TTTGTGACGCCCGCCTTTCCGGGTTTCATCAGCGGACACAGCACCTTCAGTCGAGCCTCGGCCGAAGTGCTGACCGCGCTCACCGGTTCATCGGCGTTCCCCGGCGGCCTGGGCGAATTCGTCGCCAGACAAGGTACCGCTCTCAGCTTCGAGCAGGGGCCCTCGAGTGAAATCCGCTTGCAGTGGGCGACCTATTACGATGCATCCGATCAGGCGGGACAATCTCGGATCTGGGGCGGGATCCACATCGAGCCAGACGATTTCTTCGGCCGTCGTATCGGGCACGAGGTCGGACTTCTTGCCATCGAGCGCGCCCGGAGCCACTACTAG
>DAIQBK010000008.1:0-194917 GCA_036781205.1 Myxococcaceae bacterium | reverse complement strand
TTTCAAGACCGCTGCCTTCAGCCGCTCGGCCACTCCTCCCGGCTGCCTGGGCGCAAACCCTAACCTAACCCTGCCGGAAAAGCCGCTTCGCTAAGTGAGCCGCAGCTCGGTGATGCCCTGCATGTACGGCACTAGAGCCTCTGGGATTTCGACGGTGCCGTTCTCGCGCTGATAGTTTTCCAGAATCGCAACGAGGGTGCGGCCGACTGCCAGGCCTGATCCATTGAGGGTGTGGCAAAGCTGCGGTTTTACCCCTTTCGCCGGTCGAAAGCGGATCTTCGCGCGGCGCGCCTGAAAGTCACCGAAGCTCGAACAGCTGCTGACTTCGCGATACGCCTGCTGACCGGGAAGCCAGACCTCGAGGTCATAAGTCTTCGTCGCGGAAAATCCGAGGTCGGCAGTGCAGAGGCTGACCACTCGATACGGGAGCCGAAGTTTGCGAAGGATCTCCGCCGCATCCTCCGTGAGTGACTCCAGTTCCTGGGCGCTTTGGTCGGGCTTGGCGAATTTCACCAACTCCACCTTGTGGAACTGGTGTTGTCGAATCAGGCCGCGGGTGTCCTTGCCGGCGCTTCCGGCTTCGGCGCGAAAGCACGGCGAAAAGGCACAGTATTTGAGCGGCAGCGTATCCCCATCGAGGATCTCATCTCGATGGAAGTTGGTGACCGGAACCTCCGCGGTAGGAATCAAGAAGAACTCAGCCGCGCCCGCAGTCTTGAATGCATCCTCCTCGAATTTTGGAAGCTGCCCGGTCCCGATCATCGAAGCGCGATTGACCAGGTAAGGCGGCAGCAATTCGACGTAGCCCCTCGCAAGGTGGACGTCGAGCATGAATGCGATCAGCGCGCGCTCCAACCTCGCGAGCGGCCCTCGGTAGAAGGCAAACCGGGAGCCGGACACTTTGGCAGCGCGCTCGAAGTCCAACATCCCGAGCTTCTCCCCAATCTCGAAATGCTGTTTGGGCGCAAAGCGGAAGGAGGGCTTTTGCCCCCATTCGCGCTCCACCCGATTGTCCTCGGAGGATTTTCCGACCGGCACCGACGGGTCCGGAAGGTTTGGGATCACCAAAAGGATACGCTCGAGCTCCTCCTCGACTCCCTTGAGCCGCGCTTCCTTGTCCTTGATCTCCTGCGAAACCGCGCGCATCTCACCGCGGAGCTGATCGATCGCTTTTGGATCCTGCGCGACCTTCTTCTTCATCTGCTCGTTCGCTTCGTTTCGTCGATGGCTCAGAGATTCCAACGCGATGTGCAGCGCCCGGCGCTCCTCGACCAGCTTCTGGAACGTCGTGAGGTCCAGCTCGCCGCCGCGGGTGCGCAGGCGCTCGAGCACCGACTCAAAATTCTGGGCGACGTAACGAAGGTCGAGCATCTGGCGCCTTGTAACCGCACCAGCCGGCGGGGGCAAGGCGTGACGGGAGAGTGCTATTCATGCTGGAGATCGTAAATTTCGTCTTCGATCTCCTGCTTGTCCTCTGCGCTGGGCCGCTTCGTCAAATAGTCCTTGAAGGCGACGATCGCGTCGCGCCGGCGACCCTTCTCCTTGTAGAGGTAACCCAGATAGTAGAAGCTCATCGGGTTCTCACTCTCAGCCTCGGCTGCCTTTTCGTACCAGTCGATTGCCTGACGGTGATTACCCTTCTCGGTGTAGGCCCGACCTAGCTTGTAGAAAACCGTCTTGAGGCGCGAATCCGCTTTGAGCGCCGATGTGTAGCGGGCGATCGCCTTGTCCCATTTTCCTTCTTGGAAGTAGGAGTCTCCCGCCAGCTCCAGCTCCTTCACCCGTCTTGGATCCGCCGCGAGCGCCTTCTCGAAAGAGCCGACGGCCGAAGCGAAATCGCCCCGATCCAGATACGCCTGCCCGAGCGCGTGATACCCGTCCGCACTCGAGGGGTCCAATTCGACCGTCCGTTTCCACTCCTCGAGCGCTTCGGGGATCCGCTTTGCATCGCGGTAAATCAGCCCAAGCTCGTAATGATAGAGCGGGTTGTCGCGCACCCGCTCGAGCGCCGTTTTCATGCTCTCGATCGCTGGCGAGAACTCGCCGCGCTTGGCCCTCACTTTCGCCAGGTAGAAATGGGCCTCGGGAACGTAAGGTTCATAGGAAATGGCGGTGAGCAGACTGTTCTCCGCGCCAACCAAGTCTCCCTTGTCCAGCATCACCGCGCCCAGCGCAATCAGCACCCGAGCGGACCTGGGCTCTTGCTCCTTGGCCTGCAACAGCTCGGTCATCGAGCCCTTGAGGTCGCCGGTTTTCCACAGGACCAATCCCAATTGGAGCCGAGCATCACGCGCTCGAGGTTGCCGGTTCAACGCCTGGTCGATCGCAGCGCGCGCGGCCTGATAGTCGGCCCGGGCGTACGCGATTCGCGACAGACCGACGTAGCCGTCCGCGAGTTGCGGCTCCAGGGCAATCGCGAGGTCGAATTCGGACTTGGCGCGATCCAGCTCGTTTTCGGACAACGCCAGTTCTCCCAGGCCGGCATGGACCAGCGCGCTCTTGGGGGCGCGGGTCGCCGCCTGCTCCAGCTCCGCCTTCGCGTCGGGCATCCGCCGCCCGCTCAGGTAGAAGCGGGCCAGGCTGATACGAGCTTCGACGAAATCCGGAGCCGAAGCGACTGCGCGTTTGTAACTGGATTCGGCCTCGCCGGTAAATCCGGCAGCCTCCTGGATCCGGCCATTTTGGTAGGCGATTCGCGCGTGGCTGGGAAATCTCGCGTTGAACTTCTTCACCACGTTGACCGCCTCACTGACTTTTCCAGCGCTCACCAGGGCGGAGAGATATCCCTCGGCGAAATCGGGATTCTGGGGGTCGACCTCGCTGACCTCGGCGTAAGCGGCAGCGGCCCGCCCGAAATCCTGCACCGCGAGAAGCGCCGCGCCCAGATTCGACTTCGCGAGAATGGACCTGGAATCGAGCTTCAGCGCCTCCTCGAACTCCGGGATCGCCTCCTTGGGCTTGGCGTCCGCCACCAAGAGCGTTCCGTTGAGAGCATGGACGCGCGAAAGATCCGGGGGACCCAAGTACTTTTGATTCTCTTTCTTCAGCGTGGGAGCAAGCGTGTTGGCCGCCAGCTCGGCGTTCTTTTGAACCAACAGCGCAATCGAGGCCAGCTCCACCGCGGAGCTCAGGTGGTTCGAATCGGCGGCCAGTGCGTCCGAATACGCCGCAGCGGCCTTGTCCAGCTGCTTCAACGATCGGTATGCATCTCCGAGGGCGTGCAAGCCTCGAGCGGAGTCCTTGTGCTTGGCGATCACCTTGTTGAGAACCTCGATCGCGAGCTTGGGTTGATTCTTCGCCGAGTAGGCCTCCGCGAGCAGGAAAAAGAGATCCAGATCCTCGACGTTCCGGGCCCGCGCGACCGCGTCCTGCAACATCGACAGCGCCCGGTCCGGGTACCCGGTGCTGAGGAAGTTGCCCGCGCTGGCCTTCACCACGTCGGTATTTTTGTCCCCCAGTAACAGAATGTTCTCCACAAACGCCGTGGCCCTGGCGAGATCGCTCGTCGAGGACGTCGCGCACTTTCGCGACAAGTAAAAAACGGCCTGGCACCAGAGGGCTTGGGCTTCGGCGTACGGCTTGATCCGCAACAGCTCGCCGGCTCCATCCCGGGCCTGCTGATAACCCTGGAAGGTGTCCGCGAGGAGCGCTTTGCGGGCGTCCTCCAGCTGCTTGTAGTGCGGCGATCCCTCGCTGATCCGGGACAAGAAGATTCGCTTCAGTGCGAAAAACCCGTAGCGGGAAAGGCCCAGGCCGACGCCGGTCGTAACGACCGCCAGCGCAAGCGCGGCGGCGATCAGCAGCGGCAGCTTGCGCTTGAGCTTGGTGCCCATCGTTTCGTTGCGGACCACCGTGACTGCGGCCATCCGCCCCTCGTAAATTCCCCTGAGGCGTTCCAGGCTCGCCGCGGTGGGCCGCTGGCTCGGCTCGCGCGGATTGGTGCCCTCCTTGGTTCCCGCTGAGCCGGCCGCCGGCTGAATCCGAGGCAGCTCTTCAAGATCGAGCGAATCCGGTTGCTGATTCACCACCGGGGCGGCGGAGTCCTCTGGCGCTGTGGACTGCTGGAGCTCGAGCGGAGAGGGTAGATCGTCTCCGGCGGGGACCGGCAGATCGCCGGAGAATTCGCTTCCGGTCGCGTCGCTCAACGGCGCCGGAAGGTCCTCGGAGAAATCCGGGATTGCACCCATCGGATCGGGCAAATTCGCCGCCTCGGGCGGGCTGCTATCGGCCCCTTCGAGAGGAGGAAGATTTGAGAAGTCGAAGTCGGCGAGCGGTGGACTTGAAGGGGGCTCATTTCCCGCCGCCTGGTCAGGCGCGGGCGGCGCGGCAGCGGGATCAAATGAAAAATCGATCGCCGGGCCCAGCTGCTCTTGCTCTCGAGGGCCGCCCAACGCGGGAGGCAAGCCGACCTCGGAGAACGATGGCTCGGTCCAGCCCTCTTCCATCCCAGTGACCCTGGGATCGAGCTGAGTGCTGTTTTCTGGAAGGGTAACTGCCGACTTCAGGTGGCCCGGTAAGGATGGCTCACCGCTGAAAATGTCGCTGAATTGGTCGGCTGGTGCGCTCGATTGCGGACCGGAAGGCGCCGAGCCGAGGCTGGGCGGAGCGATCGCTCCAGCTGCGCCCGGAAGCGGAACGGCGGGATGAGCAAACGGCGCCGTCGAGAAGGGTGAAGTATCGGGGCCCTGCGGCTCCGACGAAGGAAGTGACTCGGGTTGCTCAGCAACGATCGGAAAAACGGTGTGGCATTTTGCGCACCGAAGCTTGGCCCCGGCGGATGGGACACGAGCGCCATCCAGTCGATACTTCGTGTTGCAGGACGGACAGATGACTTTCATTGTTGGGAGGCCGCGAAGATCCCGGATACCATTCGAGGCGCCGCGCAGAGCGAGATTAACAAAGCGCCCTCGGCCTTGAAACGCTGCGCCCAGATGCCTACATCCGCCCCATATTCATGGTACGAGACTCGGCCAATGCAACCCGTGGTCATTCTCGGAGGTGGGTTGGCAGGGCTTTCCGCCGCCTATTTCCTGCAACAACCCTGGCGGCTGATCGAGAAGACCGACCGGGTGGGCGGATTGGTCAAGACCGAAATTTTAGGCGGTGGCTTTCACTTCGATCCGACTGGCCACTGGCTCCATCTGCGCGATCCTGAAATCAAGCGACTGGTAACCGAAAGCTGGCTCCCTGATGGCCTGGTCACAATTCAGCGGCGGGCCGCAATTTTCTCGCGAGGCGTGTTCACTCGATTTCCCTATCAAGTGAATACCTACGGGTTGCCCCCCGAGGTGGTGGCCGAAAACCTGATTGGCTTTGTCGAAGCGCAATACGGGGAAAGCGGGCGCGAGCTGCGCGGCCGCGAGCCTCGAAATTTCGCTGAATTCATCCTCAAGTACATGGGAGCGGGCTTCGCCAAGAATTTCATGATTCCCTACAACCGAAAGCTCTGGACCGTCGACCCCTCCGCGCTCTCCGCGGCCTGGTGTGGAAGGTTCGTCCCGAAGCCAACGATTAAAGAAGTGGTCGACGGTGCGCTAGGGATCGGTCAGGACACGATCGGCTACAACGCGAGCTTTCTCTATCCAAAGACCGGTGGGATCGAATCGCTTGCGAAGGCAATCTTGGCCCACCTGCGCAACGGGCAAGTTCAAGTTCAAACGGAACCCAAGTGGATTGATTGGAAGACCCGAACGATCCAGCTCTCCGATGGAAGCACGCTGAGCTACTCGCAGCTGATCTCCACCATCCCCCTGCCCGCGCTGGTGCAGCGACTGGCGGACGGACCGTCCGGCGTTCCCGGCGAGGTGATCGCCGCGGCGAAGCGACTGCGGGCCACTACCGTCACCCACGTGAGCGTCGGGGTTCGCCGGCCGAACCGCCAGCCCTGGCACTGGATCTACTTGCCGGAAGAAGAGTTCAAGAGCTATCGCATCGGCTCACCTTCCGCCGCCTACCCGCCGCTCGCTCCCGTCAATCACTGCTCCTTCTACGTCGAGTACTCGCACCACGGAGAGCTTTCGAAGCAACAGTGCGAGATCTACGCGGTGAAAGATCTGCTCAACTCGCAAATGATCCACAACGCCGACGACATCCTCTTTGCGCAGGCGAACGAAATTCCGAACGCCTATGTTCTCTACGACGAGGAGTACGGACCGGCGAAGGCGGAGATTTTGCGCTTCCTCGATGCAATTGGAATTCAAACCGCGGGCCGCTACGGACAATGGGAATACTCCTCGATGGAGGATGCGATTCTCGCCGGCCGCAGCTGTGCGCAGCACCTCGCCGCAAGCCCCCGGTGATCGCCCCGATTCATGGCCAACGCGAGTCCCCAACTGTCGATCGTGATCCCGGTTTACAACGAGGCGTCGTTCGTTGGGCCCGCCTCCGCCGAGCTCTGCCGCGGGCTGGAGGAGAGAACGCTGGACTACGAGCTGATCTTTGCCGAGAACGGCTCCACCGACAGCACCCAGCAAACGCTGCAGGAGCTCAGCCGATCGAACGATCGGATCCGCGTATTTCATTCCGAGCAGCCCAATTACGGGGCCGCGCTGAAGCAAGGCATATTGCAAGCGCGCGGCGAGCTGGTGATCTGCGACGAAATCGACCTCTGCGATCTCACTTTCTACGATTCCGCGCTCCCGATTTTGAAAAATCGCTCGGTCGACATGGTAATCGGATCCAAAGCCGCCAAGGGCGCGAGTGACCGGCGGCCCTGGGTCAGGCGGATGGCGACGCGGGTTCACAACAAGCTGCTCAAGCTCGCGCTCGGCTTCAAAGGGACCGACACCCACGGGATCAAGGCCTTTCGACGGGAGCGCCTGTGGCCGGTGATTCGCTCCTGCGTGGTGGACAAGGACGTCTTTGCCAGCGAGTTCGTGATCCGGGCCTACCGCCGGGGTTTGAACGTGCTCGAGATTCCGATCCAGCTCAAGGAAAAGAGGCAGCCGTCGGTCCATTTGTTTCGGCGCGTCCCGAACGTGCTCAAGAACGTCGCCAAACTCGTCTACGTGATCCGGGTTCGAGGGGCCTAGGGGTGCTCCCGGCCTGCATCTCGGTGGATCTCGATTCTCTGCCGCACTACTGCCGCATTCACGGGCTGGACGATTCACTGCTCGATTCCCGCGCCCGACAACTCGTGTACACCGTCGCGCTCCCCCGGTTCATCGAGCTGTTCTCGAAGTTATCCATTCCGGCGACCCTGTTTGTGGTGGGAGAAGATCTGGAGAATGAAGCGGCAAGGGCAGCGCTCAAGGCCGCGCAATCGGAAGAGATCGAAATCGGCAATCACAGCTTCTCGCATGATTACGCGCTGGCCTCGCGAGCGGCGCTGACCGTGGCTGCGGATCTTTCGAAAGCGCACCAGGCGATCGCCCATGCTACCGGCGCGGCGCCGGTGGGCTTCCGGGCCCCGGGTTACGCGCTCTCGGGTGCGCTCTATCAGGCGATCGGCACCCTCGGGTACCAGTATGACTCGTCGGTTTTTCCGGCCGCGCCGTACTACGCCGCCAAGGCGTTGGTGATGGGCGCGCTCGTCCTCCTACGCCGCCCGTCGGGAGCGTACCTGGACACCCCTCGCGTTCTTCTGGCGCCACCCCAGCCTTACTGGCCCGACCCTACCCATCCCTACCGGCGGGGCTCTGGCCAGGTGCTCGAGCTGCCGATCTCCACCGCGCCGTGGACGCGAATTCCATTCATCGGGACATTCGCATTGGTCTTTCCACCGCTTGTGGTACAGGCGGCATATCGCTCGATGCGCCAAACCAAGCTTTTCAATTTTGAGCTGCATGCGCTGGACCTGCTCGATCAGGAGGACGGCGTTCCGGCGGAGCTCGCGAAGCGGCAGCGCGATCTCGAGGTGCGCTGGTCGAAGAAGAAATCTCGCCTCGAAGAGATGCTGAAACAGCTTCAGCAAGACCGCGAGCTGATGACCCTTGCTCGAGCGGCGGCCCGGCTCGCCACCGCCAGGGCCGACTAAAGTCGCGATGGACGTTCGATGCTGCAGGGAGTGAAGGACGGATTGAAGACATTGCTTCGGCAATGGTCGCTGAACCTGGCCGGCCCTGATTTTGAACGCCGAGTGATGGCGCTGCCACAACAGCAGAACGAGTACGGAGTTGACCCGTTCGGGTTCGATCCCGACTTCGTCACCGCGGCGATTGGTCCTTTCCTCTGGCTTTATCGGCACTATTTCCGAGTGCAGACGTTCGGGATTGAGAAGGTTCCTACCGGCAGAGCCGTGCTGGTCGCCAACCACTCCGGCCAGCTGCCGCTGGACGCCGCGATGATTGCGATCGCGATGCTGGTCGAGGCGGAACCGCCCCGAGCGGTTCGCAGCATGGTGGAAAAGTGGGTCCCCACGCTGCCCTATGTGTCGACCTTCATGGCCCGCGCTGGGCAGATCGTCGGGACTCCGGAGAACTGCAGGCGCCTGTTGGAAGCCGAAGAGGCGATCCTGGTTTTTCCTGAAGGCGTCCGCGGCCTGGGCAAGCTCTGGCCGCAGCGCTACCAGCTGCAGGAGTTTGGGCTCGGGTTTCTCCGACTGGCTCTGGAAACGCGCAGCCCGATCGTCCCGGTGGCGGTGATTGGAGCGGAGGAACAATCACCGGCGCTGGTCAACCTCAAGCCGATCGCGAATTCGCTGAAGATGCCTTACCTGAACATCACCCTCACCGGTTTGCCGCTGCCGCTCCCAGCCAAGTACCGAATCTACTTCGGCGATCCACTGCTCCTTCATGGCCAGGCTGACGACGAAGATGCGGAGCTCGACAAGAAGGTGGCAATCGTGAGGGACACCATTCAGCAGATGATCCACCGTGGCCTCGCCGAGCGAAAACACGTCTTTCGTTAGCCTATGACGACGCAGGCCGTGGTGGTGACGGGAATCAGCGGCAACCTGGGCCGGACCCTGGCGAAACTGCTGCACAAGAAGTACCGGATCCTCGGCATCGATCGGCGCCCGTTCGTCGGCCGGCCCAAAGACATCCAGATGTACGAATTGGATCTGCGCAAGCGCAAAGCGGAGGACGTTTTTCGCACCAACCAAGTGGGCTCGGTCATCCACATGGGAATCATGCATGATCCGCGAATGACCGAGGAGGAACATCACTCGTTCAACGTGGTCGGCACCACCCGTCTGCTGGAGTATTGCGTCAAGCACGGGGTCAAGAAGGTGGTCGTCCTCTCTTCCGCCAACGTGTACGGCCCCTCGCCAGACAATTCCAACTTCCTCACCGAAGAAGCGCCGTTGATGGCCGCAAGCCGTTTCTCGGGGGTGCGGGATCTGATCGAGGTCGACATGATGACCCACAGCTTCTTTTGGCGTCATCCTCAAATCGAAACCGTGATCCTTCGTCCGGTCCACATCGTGGGGCCGACGATCAGCAACGCTCCATCCAATTACTTGCGGCTTCGGCGACCTTGGGTGGTGGCCGGCTTCGATCCGATGATCCAGCTGATTCACGTAGAAGACGTCTGCCGAGCGATGGAGACCGCCCTCACCCCTGGGCTCAAGGGCGTTTACAATGTCGTGGGGCCGGGACAAGTGCCGCTGAGCGCCATTCTGCGCGAACTGGGCCGGACCGATCTGGCGTTGCCGGAGCCGCTCGCTCACGCCGCCCTCAAGCTGCTTTTCCGCTACCGACTTGCGAACTTTCCGCCACCGGAATTGGACCACATCCAGTTTCTCTGCGCGGTCGATGGGTCAGCCTGGGAGAAAACAACCGCTTGGAGGCCGAAGTACTCCATGCGCGAAACGATTCGTTCAGTCCTCGCGGAATAAACTGCTGTGGCAGACTCTGACACAACTGTCAGAGTTCTTGCGCCTACGCCAAAGGGCACGGGCTTTCTAAGCTATTGAAAATTCCGCAGTCATCGGGAACTCGGCGGCTGGCACCTACTTTGCTCCACGTAGCCCCGTAGTGGCAGGACATCCCATGGGGGGATGTCCACGCCCGCCGCTTCGGCCGGCCCCGACGCGGCGGGCGTTTTTTTTACGCCCACCTTCGACCCCCTAGCGTCCGCCCAATCACCAGGGTGGTATCCTGAGGCTCGCCCTCTTGGGAGGCGAAGGGCTTCTGACCCGATGGCCGCGCCGAAGATCGAGGAATACGAACAACTTCTAGCCCAGAGCCCCTCGTCCGCGGTGTTCGCCGACCTCGCGGCGGCGCTGATCCAGCAAGGGAGCTATGAGCGAGCGGTCCAAGTCTGCTCGCAATCGCTCGAGCACCATCAGAATTCCGTTTCGCTCCATGTTCTCTGGGGCAGGGCGCTGATCGGTTTGGGTCGAGCCGCGGCGGCAATGGAACAGTTCGAGAAGGCCATCGCAGTCAACCCGCAAGACCCACATCCCTACCGCTTGATCAGCGATGTGTTGCTGAAAAAGGGGCTCTATCGCTCTGCGTTACCGATTCTGCGCAAGCTGGTGGCGCTTCAACCCGCGGACGCGAAATTACAGCAGGCGCTCGAACACGCGCAGATCGCAGCCGGAAAAGGCTCGGGAACCCCTTGGCCACCGCTGGAACCGCTGGCCGCTCCCTATTCGCCCCAGTCCTCGCGATCCCAGCCTCGTCCCGTAGCGCCGCCGAAGCCGCCGCCGGTCGCCAGCGGGAATCATGTGCCGCCGAAACCGGCCCAGCGGCGAACGAGCCAAGCTACGGCAGATCACCAGCCCTCGCCGCCGCCCCTGCAATATGCTCGATCCCGGTTGCTGGGCGATCTGCCCGACCCAGCTGAGCCGCCGGCGGGCGCTGAAGTCGACGAGCCGAGTCGCGTTTCTGTTCAGGCCGCCCAAGAGATTGCAAAAAAGTACGAGCGAGAACTTCAGGCAGAGTTCACTCAGGAGAAGGCGCGCAAGTCGTTTCTCGCTCGAAACGGCTGGAAGCTCGGCATCGGAACGGTATTGATCGTCGCGGCCGCGGTGGGCCTTGGGAATTACCAGCGGACCCGGGCGGCCCACCGGGGGCAGGATCTCAAGGACGCGCTGACGCTCGCTCGCAAAGCAATAACCCAGGACACGCGCCACTCCTACCTGGTCGCACTGGAGCACCTGAGCCGCGCGCTCGAGATGGACGTGAAGAGTCGCCAAGCGTGGGCGCTCAGCGGCTATGTGCAGGCCCTTCTGGTTTCGGAGCATGGGGGCGACTCCAAAGTCGTTGCCAATGCCGTTGCGGCGTTGGAGCACCCCCGGGTCCGCGCCGAGTTTCCCGGCTTGGCGTTGGCGGCGGACTACTATCTGGCCCAAGGCTCGCAGAAGGAGATCACCAAAACCGCGGTGGTGGCTGCGAAGTTCGAGGAGGTCGAAGTTCAGGACTTGGCCGGCCGGATTTTGCTGGCGCAAAACGACTCCAAAGGCGCACTCGAGCGCTTTGCCCATGCCTTGAAGCTCACCCCCAGCCACGTGCGAACCCTGGTGGCGCTCGGAGACTACTACCGCAGCGCGGCCGATCATCCGACCGCCCTCAAATTCTACTTGGGCGTCGCGGCGCAGCTGTCGCCGGACCACCCGGGTCGAATCATTGGCGCGGCGGAAAGCCGGCTCGCGCTGGCGACGGACCTGGACCAGGCGCTCAAAGATCTGGAGAAGCTGCCTCCTCCAGAAGAATTGGCGCCCCAGCTTCTCGCTCGCAGGGAGTTGGCGCACGGCAGGCTGCTGACCGCCGCCAGGCAACCCGAGAAAGCGATTGAGAAGCTTCAAGCGGGCGCGCGCACTTTCGCTTCGTTCGAGTACGACTTCGATCTCGCCCTGGCGGACGCGTATCGTGCCGGCGCGCAGATGGAGGCGGCACAGCGGGCGCTCGAAAGTGCTCTGAAACAGAGACCGAAGAGCGAGGAAGCGAAAGAGGCGCTGGGCCGGATTCTGATTGCAAGAGACCTGGAGCGGGAAGCCCTTTCCCGGCTGCCGGCAGATCGCCACTCTCGCCGAATCTCGCTGATTCGCGGAGAAGCCTTCGCGAAAGTGGGAGACTGGCGGCACGCCCGAGCCGAGCTCGCCAACACCCAGCTCGACGGGAAGTTTCCCAGTGAGGCGGTCCTGTATTTGGCGATGTCAGATGCGGCGGAGGGCCAGCTGGACCGCGCGCAATCTACGTTGGAAAAGGCCCTCGCTGGCAGTCGCAAAGTGAAAAGCGACCTTCGCGTCGCGTTGGGGAAGGTTTACTGGCAGCGCGGCACTCTGGACAAAGCGCGCTCGCAATTCGAAGAGGCGGCCAAAGATCCCGACGATTTCGAAGGCAACTGCGCTCTCGGGCGCCTGCTGATCCAGCACGGCACGCCCGGAGCGGCGATCCAGCCGCTCTCGCGCGCCATCGCCCGCAACCCGTCCCACGGCGAGGCGCGCCAGGCGCTCGGTCGCGCCTACCTGGATTTGGGAAGGATCTCCGAAGCGATCGAGCAGTTTGACTCATGGGAGAAAGACAATCCTGGCGCGGCAGTCAAAGATTTGGCATGGGCACTCTTCTATGCTGGCAAGCTCAAAGAAGCGGAAGCCGCGGTGAGCCGGGCCCTGAGATCCAGTCCGCGAGACGGAGAAACCCATCGGCTGCGAGCGATGCTCCTTTTCACCCGTGGCCAAACCAAGCTCGGCTTCTCTGAGCTCAGACGAGCGAACCACCTCAATCCCAAGGATCCGGAAACGTTCTGCGAGATCGGCCGGGCCTTCGTGCGGCAGGGCAATTCGGCCAATGCGCTCAAGGCCTATGCCGCGGCCAAGCGCGAAGACAAGCAATGCGCCTGCGCCGCGGTGGGACTGCATTTTGCCAGGCTTCCCAGCTACCAGCGCGGGGGAAGCAAGGAGTTATCGGGGTTAGCGCACCACGCCTCGAGCACCTGGAATCGCGCGTTTGCCGAAGCCATTCTGGCGCGATGGTGGTTGGCGGCGGGCTCGCCGAAAGAGGCGCGGAAGGCGGCGGAGCAGGCGGTGCTACACGCTCCTTTCTTCGCCGAAACGCACCTGGCGCTCGGGTTGGTGGCAGTTCACCAAAAGGACGAGGAGAAGGCCAAGGGCGAGCTGGGCAAGGCGATCGAGCTGGATCCGGGCAACGGGTCTCCCCGGTTGGCATTGGCTGATCTTTTGGCGCGATCTCCCGAGAGCACCTCCCAGGCCCTCGAGCAGTACAGCGCGTTTCTGCGGATTGGCGGAAACCGTAAGGACGAAACTCGGGTCAAACGGCTGGTAGCGAGCATCAAGAAGAGCGTGGCCTCGAGATAGCGTGCAAGACGGGGTGCGCCGGGTTCCGCTGATGCGGGCGATGATCGCCAACTCCATGCTCCTGTCCGGGCTCTACCTAGGACTGGGAGCGCTGGTGGAAGTGGTGCGCCGGCTCTACCCTTTGCGCTGGGCGGAGCGGATTTCACTTGCGATGGACGCGCTTCCCGCCCGAGCCCTGGAGTACGCAGGTCTGCTGGGTTACCTGCGTCAATTCTATGCCCAGGGACGGTTGTCGGAATTCTGGCTGCGCTTCGCCTTTGGCATCGTGGTGGTCGCAATCATTTTCGCGCTCGGGTTCATCGTGGGTGGCCTGATGTGGCTATTCCGACGAGCGCTGCGCCCTCGCTAGCTGCTGAGGCTCCCCGCGGCCCGCGCCAATTGGCAGATCTCCACCACCTTGAGGCCAAAGCGCTCCCATCGGGCGGCCCCAGTACCCTTCACTCGCAGGAAGGACTGGCGATCGGTGGGAAGCGCCGTCGCCAAGCCGACCAGCGTTGCATCGTTGAAGATGATGAAGGCGGGAACGTTGAGATCTCTCGCCAGCTCTCGTCGCCAACGCCGAAGCTCAGCGGCCGCCAGCTCGCTCTTTCCGTCCGCCGCTTCCGCGGGCGCGGCGCGTTTTCTGATCGGCGGCGCCTGCAGCCTGGGCCCAGCGCAGATGTCGCAGGCTTGGCAGCGCGAGTCCACTTTCAACTCGCCGAAGTAGCGCAGCAAGAAGGCGCGCCGGCAACGTTTGGCGTAGGCGTAGTCGGTCATTCTGCGCAAAAGTAAAAGCGATTGCTTTTCCTGCTCCCGAACACGCGACAGATCGATCCCAAGCTCTGAAAACGGAACGCGCTCCAGCGCCCGGATCGCCCGACCCGAAAACGGACGGCGAACGGCGAGCGCGCGACTTTTCTCCAGCAGCCCGAGCGCGTGGCGCACCTGAGCTTCCGAAAGGCGCGAGCCCGACGCGACTGCGGACAGCTCGACGGTAACCTCCCGTCCGATCGGAAAGCTCTTCATCAACCAGGGAAGAAGCGCTTTGGCGTCCGGAGCGTGCGGGGTGAGCTCGAGCGCCTTGGGGAAGATCTTCAATCCGTAGCGGCCCTCCCCTCGGCCGGAGCGGGCAATCTTTCCTTCGCGTTCCAAAACTCGAAGCGCCGCGGAAACCTCGAACTCCGAGGCACTGATCTGCCCGGCCAGCGTCCCGACGCCGTGTTCGAAGACCTCCGCCTGAGAGAGAACGCTCCACACGTCGGCAAAGACCGACTCCGACGGATGGCTGCCCTCGATCAACCGCTCCTGGGTGAAGACGTCGGAGTGGTTGAACAGCAGGACCGCCTGCGCCGCCTTGCCGTCGCGGCCGGCCCTGCCGATCTCCTGGTAATAGGCCTCCACCGCTTTGGGAATGTTCGCATGGGCGACGAAGCGGATATCTGGCTTGTCGATCCCCATTCCAAATGCGTTGGTCGCGACCGCCACCGCGTCGCGGTCGCTCATGAATTCCTCTTGCGCGCGGTGCCGGTCCTCGTCCCCCATTCCAGCGTGGTAAAGGATGGGCGAGTGACCGTTCGCCTTGAGCGAGCGGTGCAAGCTTTCCGCCGCCCGTCGGGTGGAACAGTAAATGATTCCCGAACCGCCAAAAGACCAAAGCTGCTCACATGCCCGGCGTCGATCTTCTTCCCCGCTGACCGCGGTCACCTCGAGGAAGAGGTTTCCTCGGTCGAAGCCGGCAACGAAGACCTGGGGATCCTTCATCAGCAGCGAATGGACGATGTCCTTGCGAACCTCGGGGGTGGCGGTTGCAGTGAGCGCAACCGTCCTGGGCGGACGAAGCCGCTTTCTGACCTGGCCGAGCAGCGAGTAATCGGGGCGAAAGTCGTGTCCCCACTGGGAGATGCAATGCGCTTCATCCACCGCGAACAGGTCCACCTGAATTTCGGAAAGCGCCGCGAGAAAGCTCGCGCTGCGAAAGCGTTCCGGAGCCACGTACACCAGCTTGTAGGCGCCCTCTCTCAATGACCTGAGCCGAGCGGCCCGTTCCAATTCGCCGACCGTGGAATTGATGAAGGTGGCGGAAATGCCTCGGCTCAAAAGCTGCTCCACCTGATCCTTCATCAAGGAGATGAGCGGCGATACCACCAGCGTGACGCCGGGTAAGAGCGTTGCGGGAAGCTGATAGCACAAGCTCTTCCCCGCCCCGGTGGGCATCACCACCACCGCATTGCGACCCGAGAGCACGGCGGTGATGACTTCCGCTTGGCCCGGGCGGAATTCCTCGAGGCCGAAGTGGACCAAGCCAGCTTTGGCTTCCTCGAGGTGCTCCAGCGCCAATGGCATTGGGCGCATCATCCAGATTCTTCTCTTCGGGTCAATGGGCGGGCCGCGCGCCCAAGGTGCAGCTGCGAAATCGGCCGCGGCAGTTGACCGCGCGCCAGCATCGAGGTGAACGCGCCATCTCCCAGAACGAGATGATCCAGCACCTGAATGCCGAGAATCCGCCCACCTTGGACCAGCTGCCGGGTCAACGCGAGATCCAACGTGGAAGGCTCCGGATCCCCGGAGGGGTGGTTGTGAGCGAGCACAATCCCGCTCGCGTGCGCCGCGATCGCGGCCGAGAACACTTCGCGCGGATCCACCGGGCACGCGTTGAGCGTCCCTTCCGCCACTCGTGAATCCTGCAACAGCACCTGGCGCGAGTTGAAGGAGAGGACGTGAAAAACCTCCTTTCGCAACCCGCTCAACGAAGGAGCGAGGTGGCGGTAGATGTCTTCCGGACTTTTGAGCCGCGGACGCCGATCCACTTGCTGGTGGGCCCGTTTGCTCAGCTCGAGCGCGGCGAGAATCTGGGCGGCCCGGGCTCTGCCAATCCCTTCAATCCGGCACAACTCCTGAGGATAGTGCTGACCGAGCGATTTGAGGCCGCCACAATTGCACAACAGGTTCTCGGCAATCTGCCGCGCGCTCTTCCCCGGAGAGCCGGTGCCCAAGATCAGCGCCAAGAGCTCTGCATCGCTCAACGAGGCGACCCCCACCCGATACAGCCGCTCTCGAGCCTCCATGGATCTCCTTTCCATGAGACTTCCCAGCAATCGGCGTACCTTTGCCCTTGCGCTCCGGCGCCCGGAGCTATCCATCCTCCGGGTGGCACCCCGGGTCCAGAATTTGGGATACGCGAAAGAATCAGCTCGCGGCCGCGGGCCTGACCATCGCGGCGGCCAGCGGAGCGCGAATCGCTTCGGCGGGTCGTTCGGGCGCGGCAACGTGCCGGATCAGCTCGTGGATCTTCACGCCTCCGGACTGCTTGGCGGCCTCGAGCAGGATCAGCTGGCTACGAAACGCCGGCGTGTTGGTTTCCAACGCCGCGTACCGTCCATCCACCAACAGGCGGCGGGCCTTCACGTTGTCCTGGGCGTAGGCGCCGAGCACTTCGTCCAAAAGCCGGGTGCGAATCGCCTCGTCTTCGACTGGGAACATCACTTCCACTCGCCGATGGAAGTTCCGAGGCATCCAATCCGCTGAAGACAAGTAAACCTCGATTCGGCTTCCCACCCCAAAAGCAAAGACTCGACTGTGCTCGAGGAAGCGGTCGACCACGCTGGTCACCCGGATCCGCTCGGAGACCCCAGGGACTCCGGGTCGCAAACAGCAAATTCCCCGAACCAACAAGTGAATGTCGACCCCGGCTTGGCTTGCCGCGTAGAGGGCGCGGATCACCACCGGGTCCACCAGCGCGTTCATCTTGGCGACGATTTGCGCCGGCTCGCCCTTGCGAGCCAACTCCGTCTCCCGCTGAATCAGCGCCAAAATCCGCTCCTTCAAATTGAACGGGGCCACCGCGAAGCGCCGCCAGTTCGGCGCGATCGAATAACCGGTGAGCATGTTGAA
Source organism: Myxococcaceae bacterium (assembly GCA_036781205.1). Taxonomy (GTDB): domain Bacteria; phylum Myxococcota; class Myxococcia; order Myxococcales; family Myxococcaceae; genus DAIQBK01. The sequence continues at coordinate 177,843 of DAIQBK010000008.1, read as the reverse complement.
GAGCGCAGTGGCGTCATCGGCAATCTCCTCGCGCGCCGTGAATAAGGAGACGTCGGTGTACTGTCGCGCGGTCTGGGGATTGTAATTGCCGGTTCCCAGGTGCACGTAGCGCCGGATCCCGCTGCCCTCGCGCCGCACCACGAGCGCAATCTTGCAGTGCGTCTTCAGGCCGACCAGGCCGTACACCACATGCACCCCGTTCTCTTCCATTCGCCGCGCCCAGGCGATGTTGTTGGCTTCGTCCAGTCGTGCTTTGAGCTCCACCAGCACCGTTACCTGTTTGCCGTACTCCACCGCTTTGGAAAGCGCGCGGGCAATCGGGCTGTCGCCGCTGGTTCGATAGAGGGTTTGCTTGATCGCCAGGACGTCTGGGTCCTCGGCCGCCTCCTCCACGAATCGGATCACCGGATCAAAGGACTCGTAGGGGTGATGAAGCATCTGATCCCGTCCCTTGATCAGCGAAAACATCGAATCCGCATCCCTCAGCACGGAAGGGATTGCTGGGACCAGGTGATCCACCCTCAGCTCCGGGCGGGGATCGGTATCCGCGAGCGCGGGCAAGTCTGACATCTGCAACGGGCCGCGGACGCGGTAGACGTCCTCGGGAGTGAGCATCAGCGCCGAGGTGAGTTGTTGCTCGAGGGGCGCCGAGGCCTTCGCATCCAGCTCCAATCGCACCGCCGCGCCCCGGTCTCGTCGCCTCAATTCCTCCTTGATGGTGGAGAGCAAGTCTTCAGACTCTTCTTCGTCTACGTTGAGGTCCCAGTTTCGGGTCACCCGAAACGAGGCCGTCTCGACGACGGTGAATCCCGGGAAAAGGTCCGCCGCCTGGATGGAAATCAGATCTTCCAGCAGCATGTACGTCTGCCCGGTGGAGACCGGCACCGGGACCAGCCGCTTGAGGACGCTCGGCACCTGCACCACCGCCAGCGCATCCTGGCGAGGCTCGCGGCGCCGCCGGCGGCCATCGCGGCGAAGCAGGACTGCGATGTTCAGCGACTTGTTCCGCAGATGGGGAAACGGGTGTCCCTGGTCCACCGCCAGCGGCGTGAGCGCGGGAAACACCGAGGAGCAAAAGTGGTCTTTGACCGCGCGCAACTGCTCGGCGGACAAACCATCCCGCGAGATGATCACCACCCCGCGCGCCGCCAGCTGCGGCGTCATGTCCTCTTGCCAAATACGGTACTCTTCAGCCACCTGCCCGCGGGCTCGCTCCCGGATCGCAGCGAGCTGCTCCTGGGGGAGCATTCCGTCGGCCGGCGTGTCGGCCACTCCTCCGATAATCTGCTGCTTCAGACCCGCAACCCGGACCATGAAGAACTCGTCCAGGTTGGAGGAAACAATTCCCAAGAATTTCAAGCGTTCGTACAGAGGCAGCCCCGCGTCGCGGGCTTCCGCGAGCACTCGATCGTTGAATGCTAGCCAGGAGAGCTCTCGGTTGATGAACAACTTGGGATCAACGGTATCCACGCCAGCTCGCTTCCCGGTGTCGATGTCCGGTCTATCATTAGGATAAACGGACATTTTCGGTTCAGAACTCAAAAATAACTCACATTGGCATCCATTCACTACTTATCCTGACTTGCTTCGATGCGCCGCGCCAATCATGACACCGTGCTGGCCGCGATAGATGTGGGCTCCAATTCGGTCAAACTTGAGCTGGCTCGCCCGCTTCCGGATGGGTCATTTGAGACCATTCATCAGGAACGGGATCCCGTACGCCCTGGTGAGCGCGTATTCACCACTGGAATCATCCCTCCCGATGTCGCGGATCGATTGCTCTCCGCTCTACGGCGCTACGGAGCGCTGTGCCGCCGCTTCGGGGCGAGGGTTCGTGCCGTGGCCACCAGCGCACTGCGCGAGGCGCGAAATAAGGAGGAGATCCTCCGCCGAGCCCGGCTAGAAGCAGGGCTGAACCTGGAAATCGTCTCCGGTCGCGAGGAAGCCCGTCTGATCTGCTTGGGGGTGCTACACGGAAAGCCGGCGAATGCGCGCTCGTTGTGCATCGATGTTGGAGGCGGATCCACCGAAGTCGCAAGCGCCACCGGCGAGCAGCCGACCAATCTGTGGAGCATCGCTTTGGGCGCGGTTCGTTTGACCGAGCTGTTTGGGAGCAATGGCCGACTGCCGTTCAAGCAACTCAACGCGATGCGTGAGTACGCTAACGAAGCGATTGGCGAACGCCTGCCCAAACGGCTCGACGGGTTGCCCCACCGCGCGCTAGGCAGCTCGGGAACAATTCGCGCGTTGGTATCCTATGCGGCCGAGGAGGGTAGCCCGCACGCCAGCGCCAAGCACCTCACCCGCGCGGTCGAAGAGCTGGTGGAGATGAGCCCTTCAGAACGCCGCACGCACTTCGAACCCGGTCGCGCAGACATCATCGTGGCCGGCGCGGTCATCCTCGAATCGCTCGCGAGGCACCTCAACCTCGAGTCCGTCACCGCCGTCGATCGGGGCCTGCGCGACGGTCTGTTGGTGGAGCTGATGCGACGGCGGAGCGACACCCGCAGCGACCGATGGCTGCTGGAGGCCGCAGCCGCATTGGGGCGCCGCTTTCAAACCGACGAACACCACGCCCGCCAGGTCGCAAAGATCTCGCTCGCGATGTTCGACGCGTTGGGCGATATCCATCGGTTGCCGAGCGACTCTCGTCCGCTGCTCGAAGTCGCTGCGCTGCTGCACGACATCGGCAACGCGGTCAATTACGATCGGCACCATCGACACACCTACTATCTGATCACCCACGCGGACATTCCTGGATTGGTGGAGCGGGAGCGGGAGGTTGTGGCCCGGATCGCCCGCTACCATCGCCGAAGTTTCCCCGATCCGCGCCACTCGGGGATGAAGGGCCTGAGCCGGAGCGAAGTGAACGTCGTTCGCAAGCTTTCCACTCTGCTGCGGGTGGCCGATTCCCTCGATCGCAGCCACCATCAGCCCGTCCACCAGATCCGAGCGAGTGCCAACCATGATTCGGTGGTGGTCCACTTGCGCGCCAAGGCCCCGGTGGATCTCGAGCTGTGGGACGTCGAGCACGAGGCTGCCAATTTCAAGCGAGTATTTCGGCGGAAGCTCGCCTTCCGCGTCCAGCGCCACTAACGCGGAATGTCCAACTTTTTGACCAGGGGTTTCTTGGGACAGGCCTGCCAGACGAAGGCAAAGGATCCGCCCTGCCAGCGCAGCGCGACCGCTGCTCCCTTCTTCAAGTTCAGCGGCCACTCGCTCACGCCTAACGCGCGCGCCGCCGCCTCTTCGAGCGATGGATTATGTCCGACCAGCGCCCATCCGGAGCCCAGCTCCTGCGCCAGCTTGAGGATCCGCGCGGGAGCGTTGCGATCCGGAAGAAGCTCGCCGCGCGACTGGACGTCTCTTACCCCGGTCGCCTCAGCCAAAATCTCCGCGGTTTGCACCGCCCGCACCCAGGGACTGGTGGCGATTCCTTTCAATGAGCAATGCTCGGCAAGGACGCGCGCTTGGGCTGCAAAGGATTTGCGACCTTTGGCGGTGAGACCTCTCGCCCAATCCCCCAACGGGTGCTCCCGTTCTGCCTTGGCATGACGCACCAAGAGAATCGGCGAGCCGATCTCCTTCATAGATTGGAGGCGCGATCCAGCTCCCGGCTTCGCGGATGTCGAACGTCGGTTCCGCGCACCATGTAGATCACCATCTCGGCCACATTGGTGGCGTGATCTCCGATCCGCTCCAGGTGCTTGGCGACTGACATCAGGCTGGTGGCACGACGAATCAGTCTTGAGTCCTCCATCATTAGCGCCAACAGCTCGCTGAAGATTTTCAGGAACAGAGTGTCCAAATTCTGATCGCCCGCGAGCACCTTCTCCGCTCCCACCGGATCCGCCGCGACGAAGCTGTCCAAGGCCATCTTGACCTGCTCCTGCGCCATTTCAGAGAGCTTCGGCAAGTCCTGGTACCCGGGGACCGGCGGCGCGGAATTCAGGTCGATCGCGCGTTCGGCGATGTTGACCGCCATATCTCCGCATCGCTCGAGATCGGTCACAATTTTGAGCGCAGTGGTGATCAGCCGAAGGTCGCTGGCCGCCGGTTGGCGCAGCGCCAGAATCCTGCGGCACATGTCGTCGATCTCGACCTCTAGGCGGTTCACCTCGGCATCCGCCTCCTTCACCTTCTCAGCGAGATTGGAATCGCGATCGGTGATCGCCCGCATGCTGTTGGCGATCTGGGCCTCCACCTTCGCGCCCATGGTTAGCAAGCGCTCGCGCAAATCGTTGAGGTCCTTGTCAAAAGCTTTATTGGTGTGGACGGGATCCATGACGCTTCCTTCGCGTACGGCAACTTACCAATCGCCCTTCGCTGAAGCCTAGGAGCGCTCGGAACAAAACCGCAAACTTTCCCTGAAGCATTCAGATCTGTCGGCCATTAAGCAACCCTAATCGTATTTGGACCGTCGTTTAGAAAAATGCCATGACAGTTCCAGCCCCGCGTAGTACGCCACCCGACATCCACCTCAACCCAACACCCCTCCAAACAGGTACTGCATGAAAAACGTTCTGTTCTTCAGCACAGGCGAATCTGCCCGGCCCTATTTGGCGACAGCTATCTTCAATTCGCTTCGCGCCCCGGCGTTGGTCAAGGCGGTCTGTGCCACGCATGAGGCAGCAACCCCGCAACCCGAGCTAGTTGCGGCTTTGAAGGAGATTGGGATCGACGCTTCCGACATGAAATCGCAGCCCTTGCGCCCAGACGAAAGCGCCGAGATCAATCTGCTCGTCACCTTTGGTGGTGGCGCGGTGGAAAATCGCTTGCAGGGAGTGCGTCGCGAGGATTGGACGCTGCCGGATCCGACCGGACTGGCGCTTGACCACGTGCGACGAATCCGCGAGCAGATCAGCAAGAAGGTTTGGCGGCTGATCGCAAAAGAAGGCTGGTACCGGCTCCAACCGTCTGCATCGCTGCGCTTCAGACCGACGGCGTTTGGCACGCTTGTCCCCGGAGCCGCCTTCCGGGCCTCCTGATCCAGCCCCTTTTCGTTCCTGACCCCTCCTTTCGACCCGCGCTCGGGCTCGGTAGTCCCCATGTGCAAACCGTCTTCGCCTCCCTCATGCGATCAGGGCATCGGCTGCCGGTGACGCGGAGGCGATGGGAGACGCCCGATGGCGACTTCGTGGATCTCGACCTTTTGCCTGCGGAGCCGGGAGCACCGCGAGTGTTGGTACTGCACGGCCTCGAAGCGTCCTCGAAAGCCGGCTACATCGCAGAGGTCTTCCGGCAAGCCTGTTTGCGCAGATGGCAGGCCATCGGCTTGAACTTCCGCTCTTGCAACGGGGAACCCAACCGACTCGCTACCTCCTATCATTCGGGATCAACCGCAGACGCCCTTTTCGTCGCGCGCAAGCTGCGCGAAGCGGCGCCTGCACCACTGACCGCGATCGGGTTTTCCCTGGGAGGCAACATCCTTCTGCGTTTGCTGGGCGAAACTGGGGACGCGGCGCCGATCGATGCCGCGGTTGCGATCAGCGTACCCTATGATCTTCAGACCTGCGCGCGGGCGCTGGACAGCCCTGGAGGATGGTTTTGGATCTACCGCAGCCGATTTCTACGCTCGCTGCGGAAAAAGGCGCTCGAAAAATCGCGGCGATTCCCGCAGCTGTTCGATCGCCGAGCCATCCGGTCGGCCTCTCGGATCGAAGCTTTTGACGAGGCGGTGACCGCGCCCCTGAACGGCTTTGCCAGCGCGACGCACTATTACGCGCAGTGCTCGTCCGGCCCGATTCTCAATCGCATTCGTCGGCCCACGCTTCTTTTGAATGCCAAGGACGATCCACTCGCTCCGTCGCCCGTTCCCCCGGAAGCGCTCACCAACCCGAACCTGACGGTGGTGGCAACGGAAAAAGGCGGACACGTCGGCTTCGTGAGCGGTAGCCTGTTTCGGCCGCGGTACTGGGCGGAGCAGCAGGCGATGGATTTCCTTTCTCGCTATACCGCTTCTTCGTGAGCCGGTCTTTAGACTCTGGGTGTTGCATCTGCATCTTCGCAAAGCCGCCCCTTGCCGGAGAGGTGAAGACCCGCCTGGCTGAGTCCCTCGGACCCGAGAATGCGGCGCACCTTGCGCACCAATTTCTGTTGGATACCTGGGCTTCGGTGCGCCTGCTTCGCTGGGCGCATCCGATTCTCGCAAGCACGGGCCGGTTTGCGCCTTCCCTACGCCCGGCGCGAGCGGAAGTATGGCTTCAAGGACAAGGAGATCTGGGAAATCGACTCGAGCGGATTCTCCGGCGGGCGCTTCGCAGCCACTCGCAAGCAATCGCGATCGGAGCCGACACGCCCGGCTTGCCGTCCGGCTTTCTTACCCGCGCGCGACGGGAATTGAGCAACGGCGCGGATGCGGCGATCGGGCCAACGGAGGACGGCGGATTCTACCTGTTGGGTTTGACTCGCTGCCCGCGCGGGTTGCTCAAGAACGTCGCTTGGGGCAGCTCGAGCGTTTTTTCTCAAACGATGGGTTGCCTTAAAAGGAAGGGACTGCGTATCGCGGTGCTCGATCCATGGTTCGATGTCGATCGGATCGATGATCTGCATCGCTTAAAGAAGCTGATTGCGCGGCGAGCCGTCCGCGCGCCTCGCACTGAGCGCGCCCTGGGCCTTGGTCATGGCTCAACTTGACGCGAATACTGACGAGCGGCTGCGGCTTTCGGTGATCATTCCGGTCTTCAACGAGGAGAGAGCAATCGAAGCCTGTCTCCGACGCCTCCGGACGTGCGTCCGGGACGCCGAGGTCATTGTCGTGGACGGCGCGAGCACCGATCGTACCGTGGAGCTGGCACGTCAATATCGCGAAGTCCAAGTCCTCGAGGCGGCAAGAGGGCGAGCGCACCAGATGAATGCTGGGGCGCAGGTCGCGACCGGCAACATTCTTCTCTTTCTCCACGCCGATGTCGAGCTTCCTCCCCAGGGGTCCCGGTTGATTGCCCGCGCATTGGTGCAGCCAAGCGTGGTGGGCGGCGCGTTTCGCACCTGGACCGTGTCCGAGGGCCGCTCCCCGCTCAAGTTCCTCCTCCATCTGGCGGACCTGCGTTCGCGCTACTCGCGCTTGCCATACGGAGACCAAGCGATCTTCGTGCGAAAGGAGATCTTCCAAAGACTGCAGGGGTTTCCCGAGCAACCCCTGATGGAGGATCTGGTGTTTTCCAAACGGCTGCGCGCGCTCGGTCGAGTCGAAATCTTGACCGCATCGGTTCGCGTTTCCGGTCGTCGGTTTCTCGCCCATCCGATTCGCTACTTCGCGCTCACGAACATCTTCCCTCTGCTTTACCGATTCGGCGTATCTCCTCACCGAATGGCGCGTTGGTATGGCAATCCGCGCTAGTATGCCGGCCGCCATGCCCACCCAGGCATCCTGCCTGTTCGCCTTGCTCCTCGTGATCGCCCTGCCCCCGGCGGGCCAGCTCTGGGGCGCAGACGCGTCGGGGCCGGTAGTGGGGCGTTGCGAGCTGAGCGGTACGGTGGACGCGGGCTCCGCCGCTTATCTGGTGGACTGCGTCGAGCGGGCTCAGCAGTCGGGCCACGAAGCGCTGCTGGTGGAGATCGACACGCCGGGCGGCTCCTTGGATTCCACCCGAATCGTTGTTGGCGCCTTCTTGCGTTCGCGAGTTCCAGTGCTGGCCTGGGTTGGTCCAGCGGGAGCGCACGCCGGCAGCGCGGGCGTGTTCATCACCCTGGCCGCGCATGTCGCCGCAATGGCGCCCGGAACCAACATCGGCGCGGCTCATCCGGTGGATCTCGGCGGGGGAGATCCCGAATCAGCCGGCAAGCACATGGCTAAGAAGATCGAAAACGACACCGCGGCGTTCGCAGAATCGATTGCGCATCAGCGCGGCCGCAACGAGAGCTGGGCGGTGCAAGCGGTTCGCGAAAGCGCCAGCCTGACCGCGGACAACGCGGTGAAGCTCAAAGTGGTCGACTTTCTGGCGGCCACCGAGTCCGAGGTGCTCCGCCAATCGGATGGGCGCAAAGTGGTAACCAGCGAAGGCGAGCGCGTTCTTCACACCCGGTCCGCGAAGTTGCTGGCGCTGGAGCCGACCTTGGGCCAGAGATTCGTACACCTGCTGGCCAATCCATCTGTGGCCTACCTCTTGTTTTTGATCGGCGGCCTGGGAATCGTGATCGAGCTTTCCCATCCGGGAATGATCGCCCCCGGGATTGTCGGAGCGGCGTGCTTGGTGCTTGCCTTGGTGGCTTTTTCCGCGCTTCCAATTCGCGCGGGCGCGGTGATCCTCCTCTTTCTCGGCGTTGGAATGCTCTTCGCCGAGCTCTTCGTCTCCCATGGAGTGCTCGCGCTGGGCGGAGCGGTGTTTCTGGCGCTCGGAGGCATTCTGCTGATCGATCGGTTCAATCCACGCTGGTTCATCGAGCCTTCCTTTGGATTGCCACTGTCCTGGGTGCTGCCGACCGCCGCGTTTCTGGGCGGCGCCGCTGCCTACGTGGTGGTGCGGGGCGCGCAGGCACGGCGCATGCCTCAGCGCGGTGGCGACGCGGGGCTGGTGGGCGAAGTCGGCAAAGCTCTGACGCCGGTCACCGAGCAGGGCGGCGAAGTGTTCGTCCACGGCGAACGCTGGCAGGCCGTCTCGCAAAAAGAGATCCCCGAAGGCGCTCCGGTCGTGGTTCGGAGCGTCCGCGGGCTTACCGTGCAGGTCGAGGAGAAATCATGGACTTAGCGGGAGCCGTCAGCTTCCTGATTCCAGCTGCGATTCTATTCTTCCTGTTCATCTCCGGAGTCCGAATCATCAACGAGTATGAGAACGGCGTGGTGTTCCGATTGGGCCGCTACGTAGGGCTCAAACGGGCGGGGTTTCGATGGATCATTCCGATCGCCGAGCGGATGGTGGTGATTGATCTTCGCACCGTGACTCGCGACGTGCCCGCGCAGGACGTGATCACCAAAGACAACGTCAGCGTGAAAGTGAGCGCGGTGGTTTACTTTCGGGTGGTCCAAGCGGACAAGGCGGTGCTTCAGGTCGAGAACTATTTGTACGCGACTTCCCAGCTCGCCCAGACCACGCTGCGCGCGATTTTGGGCCAGGCCGAGTTGGACCAGCTTTTGGCGGAGCGGGATCGGATCAATCGCGAACTGCAGAAAGTTCTCGACGCTCACACCGACCCTTGGGGGATCAAGGTCTCGAACGTGGAGGTCAAACAGATCGATCTACCCAATGAGATGCAACGGGCGATTGCCCGTCAGGCGGAGGCCGAGCGCGAGCGGCGCGCCAAGGTGATTTCCGCCGAGGGCGAGCACCAAGCCGCGGAGAAGCTGGCGCTCGCCGCGGCGGTGATCTCGCGCGATCCTGCCACCCTCCAGCTGCGATATCTTCAAACTCTGGTGCAGATCACCAGCAGCGGAAACCACACCATCATCCCGATTCCACTCGAGCTGTTAAAAGCGCTCTCGAGCGCCCCGTCTTTGCCTGCGCTTCCGCAACGCTAGAGCGGTTACGGACGACCCGGGACTGGCTTTATCGCGTCAATCTTCGCCGCCAAGATGAAGTCGCTCTCCGTAAGACCATTGATCTTGTGGGTCCAAATGGTCACGCGAACCTTGCCCCAAGCAAGAAAGATATCCGGGTGATGCCCTTGCTCCTCGGCAAGGTTTCCGATTCGATTCGTGAACTCCAGAGCCGCCTTGAAGTTTGGAAACGAGAATTCCTTTTCAAGGTGATGCCCGTTCACCACCTGCCAAGATGGGAGCAGGTCCGAATATTTTTTCAGCTCGGAGCCGGCGAGCGGCGGAACGCCTCCACGGCACGGGACGCACGTTTTTGAGGCCAGGTCCGATGCTTTCGTTTCCATCGACCCTCCTCGCGGCTCAGCGGAAAGCGGCTCTGACCTGTTCCGCAATTCCACGAGCGTCCAATTTGTACTTGGCCAAAAGCTCTTCAGGTGAACCGCTCTCTCCGAAGGTATCCGGAATTCCTACCCTGAGCAGGCGAACGCCGACCGCCGATTCCGAAAGCGCCTCGGAAACCGCCGAGCCGAGCCCGCCGATGATCTGATGATCTTCGACGGTGACCACGAGCTTCGTCTTTCGAGCGGCGGCGACCACCGCCGCTGAATCCAGAGGCTTGAGCGTGTGGATGTTGACCACGCCTACCTTCAAGCCAGCTTCGCCCAAGGACTCGGCTGCTTTGAGAGCCAGATACACCTCTCCACCGGTTGCGAAGATCACCGCGTCGCTCCCGCCCTTTCTCAACTCCACCGCCTTGCCGAGCTCGAAACGGTAGCCTTCCGGATTCACCCGCTCCACCTTCTGCCGCGTGGTGCGAAGGTAAGCGGGACCCGGATAGGTGCATAGATATTCCACCGCGGATTCGGTCTCGAGGTCGTCGGCGGGGTTGATCACCGCCATCCCCGGAAGAGAGCGCATCACCGAAAGATCTTCCAAGCCCTGTTGCGAGTACCCATCATCCCCGACTGCGATCCCGCCATGACTGCCGATCACCCGCACGTTCACTTGCGAGTAGGCGACGGATATCTTGAGTTGGTCGAACCGGCCCGACACAAAGCACGAGAAGGAGCAGACAAATGGAATCTTCCCGGCCAATGCGAGCCCGGTGCCGGTTCCGATCATGTTGGCTTCGGCAATCCCCATCTCGAAGAACCGCGACGGAAATTTCTTCGCGAACAGCTCGGATTTGGTGCTCTTCGACAGGTCGGCATCCAATACCACCAGGTTCGGGTAACGCTCGCCGAGCCGAGCCAGAGCTTCGCCAAAGGCATCGCGAGTGGCCTTAGCGGGCATTGCCGCCTCCGAAGCGCTGTTGATACGCGGATCGCAACTCGGCCAGCGCCTTCGCGGTCTGCTCCGCATTGGGCGCCATGCCATGCCAGGCGATCTGGTTTTCCATGAAGCTGACTCCCTTTCCCTTCACGGTATGCGCCACGATGAAAGTGGGCTTGCCCTTGACCGCCTTTGCGCGATCCAGACTGCTGGAAATCTGGCCCATGTCGTGGCCATCAATCTCCAACACGTTCCAGTTGAAGGCGCGCCACTTGTCGATCACCGGCTCGATGCTCATCACCTGATCCACCGGACCGTCGATCTGTCCGTGGTTGTAGTCGAGGATCGCGGTCAGCGTGTCGACCTTGTATTTCGGGGCGCTCATCGCCGCTTCCCAGATTTGCCCTTCCTGCGACTCGCCATCTCCGATCACGCAATAGACGTGGAAAGAGCCCCCATCCAGCTTCGAGGCGAGCGCCATGCCTTGAGCCACCGACAGACCTTGCCCCAAGGAGCCGGTGCATGCCTCGACCCCGGGCGGCGAATTTCGAACCGGATGGCCTTGAAGGCGGCTCCCAAGCTTGCGCAAGGTCGCAAGCTCCTCTTTGGGGAAGTAGCCCGCTTCCGCCATTGCCGCGTATAGAGCCGGCACCGCATGTCCCTTGGACAGCACGAAGCGGTCGCGTTCCTTCCAGTCGGGGCGGCGAGGATCGTGCCGCATCTTTGAAAAAAACAAGCAGGTTACGATGTCGATTACTGAAAGCGAGCCACCGGGATGACCGGAGCCCGCCTTTCCAATCATCTCGATGATGTCGATTCGCAGCCGAGCAGCAATCTCTTCGAGGCGCGACGGGTCAGTGGCGAGATCGGGCGGCACCATGAACGACGTGTACCGAAATGACCCTCGCCGTTCAAGGTAAAGCGCAGCGTGCTACTGATCCTTCTCGTCCGCCAAGTAGCTCAGGATGACCTCGTCCAGACTCTTCTCCGAGATCAAGTCCTCTCCGAAAAGCGTGTCGACCGGGCTCTCCTTCGGCGTCGGAGGAACTGGCGCGTTCTTCGCGGCCGGGGCTTTTGGGGCGAGCGGTTTGAGCACGGTTGCCGAGCGAGGAGATTCGGCGCCGCGGCGAAGTGGGGTGATGGGCTGTGCAGGAGGCGGATTCGCCGCAGGCGCGATTTCTCCCGGCTGATAGTAAGGCGCCGTCGTAGCTGAGTCTAAGTCGTCGTAGACGCCGTTGATCAGATTGCGCAGGATTTCCTTGTGCTGCATTTCCATCAGCTGCCGAACCGCATCCGGCAGGTTCTCCGCGTCGAGGATGTCCGCATAGGAGATCCTCTTCGTCGCAATCACGTTGCCTCCGACGAAGACGTGGGTGATGACGTGGGGATTCTTGACCCCGGAATCCTCGGTCTGGATATGGAAAAGCCTCCCGCGGTGCTTGACGTTGTGGTTGTACCCAACGACCGGCTTTTCGAAATTCTGCGACATGACCCAGCCTGCAAAAACTACCCCCGTGGATCCCGCAGATCAACAGCGCTCGCTCAGGTTGCAGGGAGTTGGACCCCCCAGCGGGCTAAGTCATCGGGGCCGTTGATACTCACCACGGACCGGAGGTCCGGATCGACTTCCTGAAGCCGCAACTTGGGCAGCACCCGCGTTCGAAATCCGGAGAAAATGCCTCCAAATGATGGGTTTTTGGCCAGGCACGCCCCCCAGGACTGGGCCAGGCTGGAGCGGTACACCGCGAGCAGCGGCTCGAAGCGTCGATCGATCTCGAAACAGACCAGATCGACGTCCGGCGCACGCGCCTCGAGAACCATGCGCACCACTTGCCAAGCGACGAAAGGCATGTCGCATCCGACCGCGAACAGCCAGGGAGTCCTCGCAGCTCCAAGCGCAGCGTGCACCCCTCCTGGAGCCCCTCGGCCTTCGACGAGATCTGGAACCGACCGAAGACCGTAAGCTTTGTAAGCGCCTGGATTATCGGCGACCAGGAGGACCTCAGAAAATCTTGGCCGCAGATCCAGGATTCTCTCGATCAACGGCCGACCCTCGAGCGTCAGCAGCCCCTTGGCCACGCCGCCCAGGCGGTGGCCGCCGCCTCCAGCGATGATCGCCAACGTCACATCCTGGCCAGCGTGCTCTGCTTTTGCTTCCATTCTGGATTAAGAATCTCGCGCAGATGAAGGGTGCCGCAAATCCGAGGGCATTGTGCCCGGAAATGGCCGGTTTTGGGCCGAGGACGTGAAGGGAGTCACTGAAAGACAGGTAACTCGGATCGGCGCTAATGGGGATTGGTCCCTCGGCGAGCCGGACAGCGTCGCCGTGGAAGAACCTCTCGAGATCCGGGTAAGCGGCGAGGCGATCGCGATTACCATGCGCACTCCCGGTCACGATCAGCGCCTGGCGATTGGTTTTCTGTTTTCAGAGGGAATCATCCGGTCAGTCGACGACGTGGGAGCCGTCGCGCATTGCGGACGTCCCAGCGACGAAGGGTTCGAGAATGTGATCGAGATGACTCCCGCCCCTGGCCTGGTTTTGGACATCGAGAAGGTGCAGGCGAGTCGCCGGGGCACTCTTACCACCGCGGCATGTGGAGTCTGTGGTCGCCGCAGTGTGGATGATCTGTTGGCACTGTGCGGCGGAGTCCCGCCGGGACCACCGCTGGACCTCTCGATCTTGGCCCTGGCCACCGAGCGACTGCGCGAGGCTCAAATGAATTTTTCGCACACCGGCGGTACCCACGCCGCGGCAGCGCTGGCGCGCGATGGTGAGCTCTTGGCGAGTTACGAGGACGTAGGCAGGCACAACGCCGTCGACAAGGTGGTTGGCGAGTTGGTGCTGCGGGGTCAGGTGCATGCCTCGCCACTGGGGCGGCCGAAGCGGGTCGTCGATCCAAGGACGCCAGCAGTTCTGGTGGTCAGCGGGCGCGCCAGCTTCGAGATCGTCCAAAAGGCGACCGTCGCGAGAATTCCAATCATCGCCAGCGTCTCTGCCGCCAGTTCCTTGGCGATTGATCTTGCAGAACGTTCGCAGATTGCTCTCGCGGCATTTGTCCGGGGCGGGAATTTGAACGTGTATACCCACCCTGAGCGGATTCACGGCACCGCGCGCTGACTCGTTTAGCCCGGGAACCCATTGAAATTGCGATTGTTTTTCTGAACCTCTTTTGTAAAATTCAATGGGGAGGCGCCGCACATGATCCAGGAGCCCCGAGCGGACACCTGTGACAGCAGTTTTTCGCGCCGGTTCCGCAGCGTCGAGATTGTCGCGATCTTTACGTTTTTCCTGTTGATGTTCGGACTTGTAGGAAGGCTGTGGAGCTCCATTTTCAGGAGCCCTTGGTTGGTCCTTTCCGCAGTACTTTTGGCCTACCTTGCTGCGGATCTGGTGTCCGGAGTGGTCCATTGGGCCGGGATTCGTGGGGGACGCCAGAGTGGCCTCTCTTCGGATCATCGCTGATCCGCCCATTTCGCGAACACCACGTGGAGCAGACGGCGATCACCCGACACGACTTCATCGAAACCAACGGGTCGAACTGCCTAATTTCAACCCCGGTCGCGCTGGTGGCGCTTCTAATCCCATTGGACGACGGAGACAGCCTCACGATTTTTTCGGTGGCCTTCCTGGGCTCACTGACCTTGTGAGTCTTCGCGACGAACCAGTTCCACAAGTGGGCTCACCTTGCGAACCCGCCACCGTTCATCGACTGGTTGCAGAAGCTGCACCTGATTCTGCCGCCTGCCCATCATGCCATTCACCACTGCCCGCCGTTCACTCGCTACTACTGCATCACGGTTGGTTGGCTGAATTGGCCGCTAACCAAGATTCGTTTCTTTCCCTTCATGGAACGAGTGGTCAGCGCGCTAAGCGGCGCAGTTCCCCGCCGGGATGATCTCGGCGAACGAGCCGCCCTGGCGTTGGCTGCGCCGGAGTGCGAGCCGGATCCTAGTCCTCAAAAAGCACGTCTACCCGCTCTGCATTGACGATCGGCTCTCCCAGAAACCGCGAGCCCACCCGCGCGAAGAGCAAAGGGGTATCCGTCACCAGGTAGCGATGTTCTACTGGACCACGGGTCCTGAGCAGGTCTTGGGTCATCAGCAGGACTGCGACCTCTTCGGCAGTTGCTTCTGCCGAGTCCACCAACGCCAGGCGGTCCTCCACTGCGGCTGAAATCGTGTCCCGAAGCAGCGGGTAATGGGTGCACCCCAATACCAAAGTGTCGATCTCGCTTTCGGCAATCTCCCGCAGGTAGTGGCGGGCCACCGCACCAGGGACGTCGCCGGTCGTCCATCCTTCTTCCGCCAGTGGAACGAAGAGCGGACACGCTTGAGCAAGCACGGTGGCTCCCGGTCTGAAGCGCGCAATCGCTTTCTGGTAAGCCCCGGAATCGATCGTGCCGGGAGTACCGATCACGCCAATCCGACCCGAACGCGAAACCGTTGCTGCAACCTTTGCGCCTGGCTCAATCACTCCGACCACCGGAATCTCCAGCTGCTCCTGCATTAGGGGCAGTGCAACGGCGGAGGAAGTGTTGCAAGCGACCACCAATAATTTGATGTCGTTGCGGGCGAGCATTCGCGCGTTCATCAACGAGTAGCGCGTCACCACTTCCGCGGACTTGGTGCCATAGGGGACGCGCGCGGTATCACCCAAGTAGATCGTGCTTTCGCCAGGTAGGCGCCGCCGGAGCGCCTTGAGCACGGTCAAACCCCCTACGCCCGAGTCAAAGACACCGATGGGTCTGTGGCTTGCCGGATGCACCTTCTTCGGTTGCTACCACGAATCGTGCCGATGCCGTGCGCAAGCAGCCCGGAAGATCCAAGCGCCTTACTGTGCGTTCATGGCCACAGTGACTGGCGTGGAGCTCGCGTCCACGAACGCGCCGGCCACGATGGTCACGGTGGGAGGATTGACCGGGTCGGAGCGGTAAGTCGGCGTCCCGCCCATCGCGGTCGCGCTCAAGATGATTTGATAGGTACCCGGAAAAAGCGCGTTGTAGAGAATCGGCGCTCCCCCGCACCATTGTGGATCACCGCTTGGATAGACGAGCTGTCCAGAAGCATTGCGAAAATTGACGAACACCCTGTCGACGTTCGCCTGACTGCAGCTCAGAATGAACCCGCCGTTGATCAGTTGCCAGGCGATCGACGCGCCTCCGACATTCCAGTTGAATCCATAGCTGGCGGAAACGGGTGAGGCGCTATTCGTCTGCAACGTTCCGGCGTATCGGTAGTAGGGGAAGTTGTTCACATCCAGCCCAAGCAGTTCGATTTGATGGAGGCCGGCCGGCAGATAGCTGGTGCGAAAGCCCGGTTGGGTAAAGCCGTCGGAGCAGTTCGCGCGTTGGACTGCACCCTGATCGATTCTGATGTCCACATAGGCGATCCCGGCTTGACCGGCTTGAGCGCAGTTGGGCGTTTGACTCACGCCGTTAGGTGGAAACGTCCACATCAAATAGGCGTAGGAGGTCCCTGCCCCCACCGGTGGAAGGTCGACTTGGACGGAAACGTTTCCATCCACGGTGAAGCTTCCACCCGCTTGATAAAGGATATCGCCCGCGTAGGCCAATCCCTGAATCGTGTACGTGTAATCCCCAGGTGCAAAGTTCTGGAGGATGATCCCTGGGTAATTGCTAACCAGGCACGGGAAGACGCCATTGTTCTGAAGCACCTCGCCCGGGATGATGATCCGCACCGAGCTAACCTGGGGAACCGCAGCGCATTGTTGGCCCGCGAAGGTCCAGCTGAAGGTGACGTCTCCCCCGAAGCGCCCCTGATCGGTGATTACGCAACCGCTCACGGCGGATACAGCAATCAGACCAAGCAGAATCTTGTAGTTCATGGTACCCGCCTTGAGGATTTGGGTTCGCTTACTTCCCTCAACCAGTTTCTGACGGTGCTGCTTGCTGGGCATTCAACAAGGCCAGGTGTGTTCGAGTGGGTGCGGTTGTTTGACCCTCCGCAGGCGCAATGCTAGCGAAGGACGATGAGCATCAATTGCCTTCCGTTATTCGCAGCTCTCAATTATCTGGAGATCGTCCGCGGCAGTTCGATCGTTGAGCTAAGCGTTCTGCTATTGCTGGGTTGCGTTTCGGTTTTTTCTTGGGCCCTGATTGCCTTGAAGATGGCGCAACTGTCGCGCGCCCGAAGACAATCTCTCACTTTTCTCGACACCTTCTGGAAGGCCTCACAACTGGAAGCCATCTACCAGACCGCCCAATCCCTCGCGGTCTCACCGCTCTCGAGAGTTTTTTGCGCGGGGTACGAGGAACTCTCCCGAGTTGCACAGACGAAAGAGAGCAAGGAAGGCGCGATGGCGGAGCGGCTGGGTGGAATTGAAAACGTCGAAAGGGCGCTCAACCGTGCCTCGACGTCGGAAATCACCCACCTGGAATCAAAGGTGCCGTTCCTGGGTACGGTAGGAGCCACCGCACCTTTTGTCGGCCTGTTTGGCACGGTCATGGGAATCCTCAACGCCTTCAATGAAATCTCTGAAAAGGGAAACGCAACGCTCGCGACGGTGGCGGCTCCCGTCGGCAATGCGCTGTTTGCGACCGCGGCCGGTCTCTTTGCGGCCATTCCGGCGGTGGTTGCCTACAACGCCTTCGTCTCACGGATTCGAGTCTTCGACACCGAGATGTCGAACTTTTCGTCCGACTTCCTCAACATCGTGAAGCGGTACTTCTTTCACTAGGGTCGCCCAATGGCAATGAGCTCTGAAAAAGGAACGCCTGGTCGCACGACCCTGAGTGAGATCAACGTGACGCCGATGGTGGACGTGATGTTGGTTCTGCTGGTGATCTTCATGGTCACCGCCCCGCTCATTCAGCAAGGCGTAAAAGTCAATCTGCCTCAAACGCGGGCCGCGCCGGTCGAGGCCACCGAGAAGAAGGTGGTTCTGTCGATCGACCGAAGCAAGCGGGTGTTCATCGGTGAAGCGGAAGTGCCGTTGCGCGATCTGGAGCAGAAGTTGAAGACCAATTCCAAGGTGCAAACCGACAAGGAGATTTACCTCCACGCCGACAAGGACCTCGCCTACGGAATCGTGGTGGAGGTGATGGCCGCTGCCCAGCGCGCGGGGATCGACAAACTCGGCATGATCACCGACCCGATGGTGAGCCGAAGGCCCAGATAGCGCATGCAAGCTACGGCAGTGACCAGCAGCCTGCTCGTTCCGGCACACGATCCCCTTGGGCCGTTCCTCTTCCTTTCCGCCGTGGTGCACATCGTGGGGGTGGGCGCAATCCTCGCTTTTAGCTATCTCGCTCTGCCGTCCCCGATTGATCTGAATCAAAAACCGATCCGGGCCTCACTGGTCAGGCTGGGAAAGCCGAGGGATCCCGATCTTCTGCCTCAGAAGGAAGAGTTGCCACCGCCTCCTCCGAAGAGCGAGGGATCCGAGCCGGTACCGACACCGGAGAAACCTCTGCAGCCCGCGGTGCCGGTTCCGATCCCCGGGGTCAAGCCGGCCAACACGCCACCTGCCCCCAAGCAGAACGGAGAGAAGTCGGAGGCGGAACGACGCAAGCAGCTTTTAGGGGCGTTCAACAGAACCGCAAAGGGCACTCGCATCCGCGAGTTGGAAGGCCAGCTAGACGGCGACCCGGGCGGCGACTCCGCGACGGCGGAAGGAGAGCGTTACTGGGGGCTGATTTCAAGCCAGATCCACCGGAATTACGACATTTCGGACACCATTCCGGCTCAGGAGCGAATTCGCTTGAAGGCCCAGGTCCTGTTGTTGATTGGACGCAGTGGGGAGGTGCTTCGGATCCAGCTGCTCCAGAGCTCGGGGAATGATCTGTTCGATAATGCCGTTCTCACCGCCGCACGTAAAGCCGGCCCGTTCGCGCCGCCTCCGGACCATTTGCGAGCGATGCTTCAAAAGACCGGAGTCAGATTGGAGTTTCGACCTTGAGAATCGTTTGTTCCACACTCCTCGCGCTAGGCTTGCTGATCGTTCTGCAACCGTCAGCGCCATTTGCGCAGACGCCAGTGATCGAGATTTCGGGCGCCAATTTCCGACCGATGCCGATTGCGGTACCGCAACCGGTCAGCGACTCGGCGGTACCGAAGGCCCGCGCGATCGAGTTCGACAACACCTTTACCTTCGACCTGACCGCGGCAGGGATATTTCGTCTGCTCGATCGGAACAGCTTCATCGCGGATTCAAATGAGGGATTCGCCCTCTCCACCATCCGGTTCAATCGCTGGGCTGATGTTGGGGCCGAGGCGCTGGTGAAGGTGAAGCTCTCGGCCAATGCGGACCGACTCTCCGGCGAGCTCCATCTGTACACGGTCGGAACTCAGAGAGAGGACTTCACCGCAAGCCAGAGCGTTCCGATCGGCGATGCTCGTCGCTTGGCGCACTACTTCGCCGATGCACTGTTCAAGAGCTTCACCAAGGAGCCAGGTTCCTTTGAGACCCATCTCAGCTATGTTCGCAAGGCAGCGGACTCCAAGCAGGTCTGGCTTTCCGACTGGGACGGTGGCAACGCGGTGCCGCTCGCGACCGACGGCCTCAATATCCTTCCCGTCGTGTTGCCCGATGGTAACGGGGCCGCATTCACTTCGTTTCGAAACGGGAAACCGCAGATCTACGTGCAACGGCCAGCCGGGACTCCAACCCTCCTGGTCAAAGCGAGCCAAATGGCAACGGGGATCGCCTATTCACGGGATGGGAGGAAGATCGCCTATTCGATTTCGAATGGCGAAAACAGCCAGATCTGGGTAGCGGACGCCAACGGTGCCAACCCGCGGCAACTGACCGACACCCCGTTCTTCATCAATTCGAGCCCCTCCTGGTCGCCCGACGGCAAGAAAATCGCCTTTGTTTCGAACCGTGGCGGCTCTCCGCAGATCTACGTGATGAACGCCGATGGCACAGGGGGATTGAAGCGCCTGACCTTCCAAGGCAACTACAACCAGACTCCGGACTGGTCTCCGCGAGGGGATCTGATTGCGTTTACGGCGCGCGATGAGCTCGGTGTGTTCGACCTTTTCGCGGTGAACGTGGACAGCGGCAAAGTGATCCGCCTGACCCAGGACCAGGGCAGCAACGAAGAGCCCACCTTTTCTCCAAATGGCAGATTGATCATTTTCTCGTCGACCCGTGCAGGACCCGCTCAGCTGTACGTGATGATGCCTGACGGCAACAATCAGCTTCGACTTCCGGTCGCCGCTACGAATTCCACCACGCCCAGCTGGGGACCTTGATGGACCCTGGGCGGGAGGACTTCATCGGCCTCTGGTCATTGGACCCAGCGGTGACGTTTCTCAACCATGGCTCCTATGGAGCTTGCCCGATCAAAATCCTTGAAGCGCAGGACCGCTATCGCCGCCAACTCGAGACCGAGCCGGTCCAATTTTTTCTCCGCAAGCAGGAACCGGCGATGGATCGCGCTCGTCGAGAGCTCGCCACTTTCGTCGGTGCGGATCCGGATGACGTGGTTTTCGTCCACAACGCCACCAGCGGGGTGAATTCCGTTCTGCGCTCACTGATCCTCGAGCCAGGACAGGAGCTGCTCGTCACCAATCATGGGTACGCGGCCTGCCGTAACAGCCTGGAGTGGACTGCCGCGCGCTGGGGAGCGAGAGTGACGGTCGCCGAGGTTCCGTTCCCGATCGGCTCGCCCGAGATGGTGCTCGAGGCGGTACTTGGCAAGGTTTCTTCGCGAACCAAGCTTGCCCTGTTGGACCACGTGACCAGTCCAACCGGGCTGGTCTTTCCGATCGCGCGGTTGGTGGCGGAGCTGGAGCGGCGCGGGGTGGAGACCCTGGTGGACGGTGCGCACGCCCCTGGAATGGTACCGCTGGATCTGCGCCAGATCGGAGCGGCCTACTACACCGGCAATTGCCACAAGTGGGCCTGTGCCCCAAAGGGCGCGGCCTTCTTGCACGTGCGCCGGGACAAGCAATCGGCGATCGTTCCTCTCACCATCAGCCACGGCGCAAGCTCTCGCCGTACCGATCGATCTTCCTTTCGGTTGCAGTTCGACATCAACGCCACCGACGACCCAACCGCCTACCTCTGCGCGGCGGATGCAATCCGCTACCTGGGCGGCCTTCTTCCCGGCGGCTGGAAGGAGCTAATGGATCGGAATCACCAGATAGCGGTGGCGGCCCGAATGCGCCTGTGCACGAAGCTGGGAATTCAACTGCCGGCTCCGGACGAAATGCTGGGCTCGATGGCCGCCATTCCATTGAAGCAGAGCTCCAATGCGGCCCCGGTCTATTCCGCCGAGATGGATCCCCTCCAGGAGCGGTTGTTTGACTCCTTCAAAATCGAGGTTCCGGTGTGGGCCTGGCCCGCCCCTCCGAAGCGGCTGTTCCGGGTGTCGGCGCACCTCTACAACCGGCTGGAGCAATACGACTACCTGGCGGACGCTCTCGCCCAATGCGAAGAAGCGCCGCAAGCATGAATCACTACGCGGCAATCGACATCGGAACCAACTCGGTACTGCTGCTGGTCGCGCAGCGCGACGCCGGGGGCGTATTTCAACCCATCCTGGAGCGAGCGGAAATTACCCGGCTGGGGCGAGGCGTTGATCGGACCCATCGGCTCTCGGAGCGGGGGATTGAAGACACTCTGCAGGTGCTCGCGAGTTATGTAGGTCAAGCGCGCGCTCTTGGCGTCCAGAAATGGGTGGTGTCGGCGACCAGTGCTGCTCGAGACGCCGAGAACGGGGAGGAATTTTTGAGCAGGGCCCGGGAACGGGCTGGGGTGGGGGTAAGGATCATCTCGGGAGATCTCGAGGCGCAGCTGGTGTACTCGGCGGTGGTCGTGGACTTTGGCAAACGATTTCCCAACCAGACCTTGGTGGTGATCGATATTGGTGGCGGCTCGACCGAGTTCATCTATGGTCGCGCCGGAGCGGCCAGAGAGATCTCCTTCCGGCGCAGCTACGATGTCGGATCGGTGCGATTGACCGAACGCTATTTCAATACCGACCCGATCCGCGATCAGGATCGAGTTCGCGTGTACTCGGAGCTGGGCAAGACTTTTTCCGAGCTGCCGCCGCCGGGACCATCGGTTGTGATTGGGGTGGCCGGAACCGTAACGACCCTGTTCGCGGTCCAGAATCGGATTGAACCGTACGACCCGGCCAAAGTGCACGGGGGGAAACTGACCCTCGAGGAGGTGAGGAGCCTCGCCAACCAACTCTGCGGCATCCCGTTGGAAGAGCGAATGCGACTGCCGGGCCTGCTACCGAAGCGGGCCGACGTGATTTGCGCTGGTGCGCTGATTTTGGAGACTGCACTCGAAAAGCTGGGCGCCGCGGATTGTGTGATCAGCGACCGTGGTCTGCGGTGGGGCCTGCTTCTTGAACACTTTGGACCGACTTCGGATGCCAGCCCCTGAGCTGACGCGATCCGGGGGAATCTCGTCGGGCCGCTCTGGTTTCGGACTCGCGATCCTGAGCCTGATCAACTTCTTTAACTATCTCGATCGCTACATCCTCGCCGGTGTGATTCCGTTGGTTGAGAAGGATCTAAGAATCGACCACGCCGAGGCCGGGCTCCTAGGCAGCGTTTTCATGATTGTCTACATGATTGCCTCTCCTTTTGGAGGGTACCTCGGCGACCGAATGCCGCGACGTTTGTTGGTGGCGGGCGGCGTCTTCGTCTGGAGCCTAGCGACGATCGGATCAGGCCTCGCATCGACCTTTGCGATGCTGCTGATCGCCCGGGCGATCATCGGGATTGGCGAGGCCGGGTACGGCACGGTCGCCCCGGCGCTTATTTCAGATCTGTTTCCGAAGGACCTTCGGACCCGAATGCTCTCTTTTTTCTATCTCGCTCTCCCGGTGGGAGCGGCTGCTGGGTTTGCGATCGGCGGCTGGGTGGGCGCGACCTATTCGTGGCACTCCGCCTTCTTTATTGGCGGCGCTCCCGGTCTGGCACTGGCAGGCCTTGCCTTGCTTCTTCCGGAGCCGGCGCGCGGAGCGACCGATGAGAGCTCGGAAGGGCAAAAGGTTCCGTTCCGAGTCGGTCTCAACCAGCTCTGGCGAAACGCCACCTTCTGGATCGTCACGGTCGGATTGACGCTAATGACATTCGCGATCGGCGGCCTGGCCAATTGGATGCCGACTTTTCTCAACCTCGAGCGCGGAATGGCGCTGGGCACCGCCGGGCCGGTGTTCGGCGCGATCACGGCTGTCGCCGGATTTCTCGGGACGCTGGTGGGAGGTTTACTCGGCGATTGGGCGGATCGGCGCCGCGCCCACGGGGGAATCTGGATGTCGGGCCTCAGCCTCGCGCTGGCGGCGCCTTTGATGATTGCGATCGCCAACGTGAGGGAAACCTCGGCCATTTTCAGTCTCACCTTCGTCGCCCTGTTTTTGATCTTCATCAATACCGGCCCGCTGAACGCCGCGATTGTGAACGCTGTCGCTCCGACCTTCCGCGCCTTCGCGATGGGCCTGAGCGTGCTCGTTCTTCATTTGTTCGGGGATGCCCTCTCTCCGACCGCGATCGGAGCGGTCGGTCAGCGCTTCAGCCTCGCTACGGCGATTGCGCTCAATGCCCTACCAGTCTTGATTGCCGGGCTGGTTTTGCTGATCGGCACAAAATTCCTCCGCTCTCCCGCCTCGTCGCCGGTCGCAGCCTGAATCCTGCTCAGAACAAGCCGATACTGAAGTGCACCTGCGCGACCGGCTCGTTCAGTGTGTCGTCGGGAGACAAGTTGAATCCAACATCCAGCGCCAATGGCCCGACCGGCGTGCGATAGCGGATCCCGGCTCCAACTGCGTAGCGCAGATCCCGCATCTGGTAGGCGTGCGGATCGATCCAGAGATTGCCAGTTTCGAAGAAGACTCCAAAGTCGAATGGCGCCACGCCCGGAAACCGAAGTTCCACCTTCGCCAAGGTGAACAGATTTCCCCCCTGGGAAGGGATCTGGTTGCCCATTACGAGCGATTTGGCAGCAGCGGTACAACCGGCCATGTTGATCAGCGCGCGGCAGTCCGCCACTTCCTTGTGCAGTAGTTGCCTTTGATCCTGAGGAAGCAGCCCGTCCTCCGTGAAACCGCGCATCGTCGCACTCCCCCCAAGAAAGAAGCGCTTCGGGGGAATGGTGACCGAGGTTGGGTCCAGCTGGTAAACCCTTCCGCCGCGGGTCGAGACCGCCAGCACCACTCGGCTCGCGAGGGGAAAATAGAAAGTCATGCTCCCCGCGATTTTCAGTGTGAAAATCGTCTGGCTCGAGAGCCGATCTCCGTGAGTATCGTTGTTGACCGCGCCCAAGTCATGAGTCACCTCGGTAAACGCTGAGACCAGAAGGCCCTTGCGCGGATTCGCCACGTCGTCCCGAAAATCGAGGGCAATCCCCGGACGCACGGACTGAAGGTTGAAGATGCCCAGCGGGAACCGGAGGCGTTCTAGATCCGCGCGAGTCAAGGTCGGCAACAAAGTGGAGAAGTTGGGTCCGGCCGCAACACTGTCGTGCTCAATCTCGTATTGCAGCGAGATGTTCAGCCAGCGGTACGCGGTCCAGTCGGTCCCGGCAACGGCGGAAAATCGAGTAAACCGATACGAGGGCCGAAAGACTCGCTCGGCGATGAAGTCCAGCCGCGCCGCCAAACGCAGCGGCAGCAGACTGTAGATTCGAGGATCTTGAATTCCTATGTTGGCGCGGCCGCCCAAGCCATTAAAGCCTTTGAGATCCGGTTCTGGAGTGGGTCCGAAGCCAAGGGTACTCCATCCCACGTAGTTCACCTTGGCTCGGGCAGATAGATTGATGCCCACCCCCGCTAGATTGGGGTAGAGGACGTCTCCCCCGATTTGCGGACCGTCCACGAGCGAATAGCCGCCCAGAATATTGCCGTCCAGGCGCGGCATCTCTTTGAGCTCGACCACCACGTCCTTGATCGGCTCCACCGCCTCCGGCGCGATTAAGTGCACGGCCACCTGCCTGAAAATGCCGAGCACGAGCAGATTTCGCTGGCTCTCAAACAGGTCGTCTGGATCGAGTACCGCGCCCGAACGAACCTGCAGGTTCGCGCGCACAACTTCTTGATGGGTTCGATTGAGCCCTTGAATGATCACCCGCCCAACGTGGACCTGAGGACCCGAGGTCGCCTGAAATGTGAGCTTCGCGGTGCGATGATCGCCAGAGAGCTCGGTATTGGCGTCGACGCGCGCAAATAAATATCCATGGTGACCCAAATCTCGCAGCAATTCGCCCCGGCTCTGGTCGACCGCGGCGCGGCGCAGGGGCTGCCCGACCTTAATTGAGTCTGCCTTCGGCAGAAAGCCGGGAGGAAATCCCGCAAACGCAATCTCCCGTACATAGGTTTGCACTCCCTCCGTCACATCAAACCGCACGCCCGCGGGTCCGTTCAGATCGGATTCGAAGCTGGCAAGGGCCACCCGCGCGCTGAGGAAGCCGCGGCTGCGATAAAGCTGAGTAAGCGACTCCGCCGCCTCCTGATAGGCGCCGTCGACGAACACGGTGCGGGGATCTGGGTCCGGCTCCGAGGCTCGGGCGGAGCTGGGGGTTCGGCCCTCGAGCTCCAGCGGATCATCTGTCGGATGAATCTCGCCGACCGGAACCGGAGCCTTCGCCCGAACCGTGTCGGCAACCACCTGTTGCAGCTCGGCGGTCGAGATGGCCTGATTTCCATGAAACTCGGCCTCGCGGATCAGGACGGGGAGTCCCTCCTCGATTTCGAACACCAGCGACGCCTTCCGCTGATCAGGGCTGAGCCGCTCCCGCGCGTCCACCTTCGCGTCGCGAAAGCCGCGGTATCGATAGAAGGTCGCGACCCTGCGCACCATCCGCTCGATTAGGGAACGGTCGAGCGTCTCGGAGCCGTCGTAGTCGAGGACCGCCCGCATCACCAGAGATCGAAAGCTGCGATTGCCTCGAAAGCGAATGTCGTATCGCGGGCCGGAGAAGATCGGCAGCGCCACAATCGCACCTTTCCGAGGATGATAGACGACCGGTTCTCCGATCCGGGCCCGGTAAAAGCGTTGTTGGCGATACAGCTCCCTGAGCTTTTCGAGCTTGCTGTGGATCTGCTCCAGGTCGAGAACGCCTCCAACCTCCAAGTTGAGGGCCTCGAGGATTTGGCTGAGGGGCAGCCCGGGACTCCCGGCGATGTTGATCGCCGCGATTCGAGTCGGCTCTCCCTCTCGGATCGAAAACATCAGCTCAACGCCCTTTGGAACGTCGCGCTGCTGGGTTTCAATTTGAACGCGCTCGTATCCGCGCCGGTGGTAGGCCCTGGCGATCGCGTCCACCGCGTCTTGCACCCGCTCGGGATAGAAGTCGATTCCCTCCGAAAGCTTCGATGCGGCGAGAATCTGCGAGTCGCTGAGCAGGCGATTTCCCCGAACGTGATAAGCGACGATTTGCCGCTTTGGCGTCAGCTGGAACAGGACCGCCACGCCCCCTGGCTCGGGTTGGGTGCGCACCACCACATCCGCCAGTCGACCGGTGGCAAAAAGCCGCTCGATCGACCTTCGCACCGCGCGCATCGACAGCTTCTGCCCCACTTCGACCGCGATCAATTCCGGAAATCCGCTGGGGTCGGCGCCGGCGGGTAGGTGCAGCTCCACCGCAGTAACCGTTTGGTCCGTCGGAAGCGAAGGCTGCGCGTGGGTGGGAGCTGCGTAGAGGACCAGCAGGATCGCTGCTAATCCACCTCCCAGTGAAGTTTCAGATTGAGGCCAAAGTTTCCGAGCGAGGTCAAGCCGGGGATGTTCGAGTAGTCGGTGTGCTCGTTGTCCCACTGTGCTTGGGCAGATAGGCGTTCGTCGAACCAATACTCGGCCTGAGCCCGGGTACCGCGCCCAGAAACCGGCTGTGTGAGCCGCAGCTTAAGCTGGTCGGTCAAGAACTTCGACTCCAATTGTGCGCTGGGCTCTAGGAAGCCGGTGTAGTCGTTGTAGATAGTGGCGATATGGAAGGAGAGGTCCCTCAGCAGCGGGTTTCGGGGCAGAAACCGCTGGACCTGCCGATCGAGCCCGGAGGCGTTGAACAAAGCTTCTGCCGCCAGCCCCGCGCTCGCGCCGGCGGTGTTGGTCTTGTCGGTGGAAATGACCCCCAGCGTGAGCAGCGACAAAATGTCCCCTTCCGGCAGCGGCGGCTCCGAGCTGAGCACCGCTTTGGGGTCCGAAGTCCGGCCGAACGCGTGGAGGCGCACCAAGTATTCGCGCACGCGCGCTTCGGCGTGCACGTCGAACACCGTATCGATGCTCTTTCGCTCCTTGAATTCCAACAGCCCTTGCCGGATCGCAAATTGGTTGCCGCGGAAAAACGCCTGGCTCCCCTCAGTAGACTGGATCGTGCCCAGTAGCCCAGGGTGGATATTCGTTCCAGTGAGCCGCAGGTCGCCTATCAGCTTGGCGCGCGCGACATTGTTCTCCACCCGCACGTCCCCCTTGGCATGCAGACCGAGGTCGAAGGTCAGCCATTCTGTGGACGGCTCGTAGCTGGTCGGCCCGCGTCCCTTCTGTATTTCCGGGAGAAGCTTTTCCAGAGTGACCGGCCGCTCGTAGCGCAACTTCAGGATGTCCAGATCTCCCCCCAGGGTAAACGCACCGGGTTTGCCAACCAGGGACACCACCCCCGACAGCTGAAGCGGAAGCTCCTCTACTGGCCGCAGTGCAAGCTCGTCCACCTGAGCAGCAAGCTCGAGGTACTTCAGGTTGAACTTCTCAAGCTGCGCCGTCCCGCGAAGCGACAGCCGCCCATCGTTGACCACCCCATGAAAGTCTTGGAACAGCACTCGCGCTTCAGAGAACTCCACCATGCCCGACAAGCTCCTGACGACCACACCCGACTCTCGGAGCGTCAAGCCGGTATCGCGCACCTCGGCGCGGCCCAGCAAGGCGGGTTCCCGGGTAGCTCCACTTGCCGAGGCGCTCAGTTCAATTCGGCCGGTGGTCCGCTCGATGTTGGGGATGAACGACTCCAACAGTCTCATGTCCATCGTCCCGTTCATTCTCAGATCCAGCTTCGATGGATCGATCCACCCGGTGAGCGCAAGCTCGGTGTTCGGTCCACGCAGCGCGAACGAAGTCAGCTTGAGCTTTCGGTTGGAATAGCCAAGGCGAACCGGAGCGGAGTTTTCGACCGTAAAATCTGAGCGCGAAAGACGAAGCGTGCTGAAGCTCGCATCGAGCTCGGAATCCTCGAACTCGGCTATGTTTCCCTCCGCCTTGATCGTCCCGGCGATCGCGCCCGACAGGCCCTGGGCGACCGCTCCGCGCGGCAGAAGCGGACGGATTTCCGCAAGCGACAAGGAGACATTGGTGCTGTAAGCAAACGGCGCTTTGAGCTCCACCTCGGCGGCGGCGTGCGCATCTGCGAAGGGCCGGCCCCAGATCTGCAAATTTCTGCCCTGGATTTTCGCTTCCAGATGCGTTTCCCCGAGCTCTCGATTGGCAAAGCGCACGCCCGGCGAAGTGACATACGCGTTGACTACCGGGGTGATGGAATCTCCTTGGATTCGGCCAGAGACCGTAAATTTCCCGCTTGCGCCCAAAGCGCGCGCTCTCTCGGCTCCCACCAGCTCGCTCAATGAAAGCTCTTGCGCCCTGAATTGAAAGGCCAGTGGGCCCTCGAAAGAAAGAGAGCCGCTCCCGCTGACTTGGCCCGCCGGTCCACGGAGGTTGGCCTGGTCCACTACCACTTGCTGCCCGTCCACGAAGCGCAAGGAGAACCGGCCATCTCCAAATTTTCGCCCGTAGAATTCCGTCCCTTTTAGTTCCAATTGAACCGTTCCATCGAGATCCTCGGGAGGACTGTCGACATGGATTGTTCCGGTGCTCTCCCCGGTGAGCACGGAGGTGAAGAGCTTGAAGCCCGGGCTTAGGCCGGAGACTGCCTCGATCAGATCTTCGGTTCGTCCCTTCGGGATGCGGAGGTCCCATCTCATTCGACCGCGATCCGGAAAATCGATCTGGCCACTGGCGACGTACGAGGTTCTCCCCTTCTGTCCAGTGATTTCTGGAAAGGCGAGTACCCCACGTTGCGACTCCAGCCGCCCCTGTACGTTGCCCAAAGCCAGGTGCCAAAAGCCGAACTCGTTGAGGTTGAGCTGCGCGGAGATCTGAACGTCTGGATACGGACCGGCAATTACTGCGTCGACGATTCCACGTCCGGAAGCGTGGAGGCCGGCAATTTTGCGGAAGTCGGAGAGATCGAAAGGATCTGCGTGCGCGTCGGACTCGATACCGCGCATCGGATCATAGTGGAGCGTGACGTTGCCGCTAAAACGGGTGCGGGCCAGCTCACCCTTGACGTGATGCATCTCCACCCGGTCCCCGAGGATCCGCACACCAAGCGACACCCGCCCCTGATCGAAGCCAAAAATGTCCTTCCCCTTGCGCGGGTCCGCATCATAGGGCCGAGTGGCGAGCAAGAATTTGGATCCTTTGATTTCCGCCTCACCCGAGAAGCTCGGGCTAGGAAGAAAATGTCCCGATAGCGACACACGTCCGGTAGCGGCAAAGTCTACCCAGGCGCCGCTCAGGCCGACATTCTCCAGGATCTTCCCAAACTGCGCCGAGCTGGGAATGACGTCGACTTGGGCCGGGAAGTTTTTCGCGAGCGTGACTTTCCCGTACACCTTGGCCCCACCTGGCCCGAACATCAGCGCCAGTTCCTCGATCGTGAGATCTCGACCTGAGTAGAGCAGCCGGGCCGTGAAATCTCCTGGCTTGAACTGTCCCGCCTCCACGCCGCGACCGGTAAGGTGAACGGAAGCAATTGGATCGGATGGGCGACCGGTCAGAGCAAAGTCAGCGGTCACCTCTCCTTCCAGGCGCCCCTTCAGCCCCAATAGCTTCTCCGCTGCCTTGATTGGGAACACTGCTTGGCCCTGTAGCGAAAGCTTCGGATCGCACAGCTCCTCGACGGTGCCGTTGAGAACCACGCGGGCGTCCTCCAAGGCAAAGATCGCCCGCTGAAAGTCGATCTTCTGGTGCGGCAAGTCCGCGTGCCCTTCCGCGCCCAGGGCGGAGATTCCCATCTCTCGGCCTTCGCCCATGCTGGCCGAGCCTCCCGTCGACTTAATCCGGAACTGGGCTCGTTTTTTGTCAGTTTTCCACTCGATACCCAGCCCGTTCAGGTCGATCTGGTGCCCATCCCACTGAACCCGGACCTGGCCGTCACCGAGCTCGAGTTGGTCCACTTGAACCTCTTTCAAAAAGCGCAGCGAGCAATCGCGGGAGGCAGCGGCGCGAGGATGGCCGGCAAGTGTCTTCGTGCGCAGGTCCAACAACACCTGTGGCCGCTCGACCTTGACGAAATCCAACTGGGTCGATCCGAAAAACGGCCGCAGTGCGTTGATTCGAACCTTCACCGACTCAGCGGAGAAGGTCGGCGCTTGGTCACCGAACTGATAAACCGAGAGATGCGTGAGCGAAGCAGTTTGCGCCAGCAGATCAACCTCACACCGGTCGAACCTCACCTCTGCGCCGAGCAGTCGCGGCAAGTAGTGTTTCGCAACCTCGCAGCCTTGCCGACGAGCAAACTGGCTCTTCAGGAACAGGATTCCAGCAGCCACCACCAGCAGCAGGACCAGAATCGCCCTCAGGCGTTTGTTCCACGTTCTCATCAGTCGGGCAAAACCGCGTCGAGGTTCGCCGGGTTGCATCTAGTCTATTTCGCGGCGGTTCGCACTCGACCGGGACGAGCCCCAGCCGCTCGGGGGCTCTCCCCGTCCGCCTTTGCGGCGTTTCGACCGGAATCATCGCGGTCGGAGCGCGTGCCGTTTCGCGAGTCGCGGCGCGGGAATGCCGGATCGCTTTCCGGCTTGCAAGTCGCGGAGAGTCTGGCCACGACTTTCGCTACGTCTCGATAACTGCGGTCGAGGGTGGACGCCTTTTGGTAGTGGTAAAGCGCTTTCCCGGGCTTGTCGGCCTTTTCCCAAGCGATTCCGAGATCGTATTCCAATCCCTTCTGGATGTCGGATGTGACTTGCTGGCAGGCCAGCGCTTGCTTGAGCGATTCGATAGCGGCGAATGGTTCTCCCTTCATCTGCTGAAGCAAGGCGATCATCGTCAGGCAATCAATCTCCTTCTTTTGGTCGACACACCCCTGGCGCGCGATGTTGAACTCGGCGATCGCCTCATCGATCAAACCCATCTCCTTGTAAGCAATGCCGAGATCGTAATGAGTCTCGACATCGTGGGGTTGAACGACATTTTCCAATCCTTTTTTGAATTCCGCCAATACGTCCTCTGCGGAGTACTGAAAATCGTCGCCACCCGCAGGCTTGCGCCCTGCGGGCGCCGCAACCTCGTCCGACCCGGCCGCATCCGGCTCATCGCCGTACGACTGCGCGGCCTCGAGCTCGGCGAGCCTGGCCACGAGCGCCTGCGCACCAGCGTGCTCCGGATAAACAATCAGCACCGTCTCCAGCGTCTCCCGCGCTTCTCCCAGAAGCCCCTGCTCCAAGAAAAATTCCGCCTCCGCCAGCTCGTCGTACGCGGCGTCTTCCTCCGCGACCGGGCCATCGTCGGCAACGGGCTCGGCGATTTCCTCTTCGATCGGCGTCTCCGGTGATTCAAGCGACGCTTCTTCCTCAGCCGATCCCTCGAGCGCATCATCGACGGAAACTTCGATCGACTCCTCAGCTTCCGGCGGAGTGGAGAGCGGTTCATCCCAGTTCAGGGCGCCATGCTCGCCGCTAGGTTCATCGACTGCGTGGTGGCCCGACGGTTCCTGGTCATTCGATCCAGCCAAACTCTCCAGCGCGAGATCCTGCGCCTCAACGGTTTCAGGCGATAGCTCATCGTCGGGTGGCGCATCGTCCGGCTCAAGCACGATTTGCTCATCGGTGAGCTCAGCGACTTGCTCCGGCTCAATTGCCTCCTCAGGTTGACCGAGCACCGAGATGAAGACCGGAAGTTCTGCGTGGTCGGGACTTCGTTCAAGCAGCTTCGCCAGATAGGGACGTCCACGCTCCACCGCCTCGAGGCGGGTGCAAAGTCGAAGCACGTTCAACAGCTGCTCCAGTGCTTGCGCCGGATTATTGGACGCTTCATAGACCAGATAGGCCTTCTCATGGGCGTCGAGGTTCTCGGGATCGATCGCGAAGATCTTTCCCAGGTGCTCGAGCGCGCGGTCATGCAGACCGTACTTCAAATACACATCCGTCTCGGTCAGAACCCGGGCGAATGGATCGCCGCCGCTGGGCTCATTCTGAGTGACGGGAACCGGCCCCGTCGTAACCCGGACCGATACCGGCGTCCCGGGAAGCGGTGAGCCTGTGGAGGATTCGGCGCCCGCTGGAGCCGCATCGGTCGGCTCGAGCTGTTGAATCTTGGCGCGTATCTTGTTGGCTTCGCTCGGTTGGTTGCGTTCGGTAAAAAGCTTAACCATTTCCTTGTAGATCGAAACTGCTTTTCCCGTCTGGCCAATGTCTTGGAATGCGCCCGCCAACAGAACCAACGTCTCCACGTCTTTCGGATCGGCGTTGAAACAGACCTGAAGTTTGGCGAGCGCTCGCTTCGCGTCGCCTAAGGCGAGATAGACGCCTGCCAGTTCCCGCGCGAGCTGGAGATTGTTCGGCTCGAGCGTAGCCAGCCGCTCCATCACTCGCTGCACATCATCCTGGCGCTTATGTTTTTGAAGATATTGGATCGCCCGCCTGAATTCCTCCGCCGCCTCGGTCTTCATGCTCTCGCGCACGTACAGCTCGGCGAGCTTGACCCGGGAGGTGACGTTTTCCGGCGAAAGATCCACCAGTTTCTTGAAGATGTTCAAAGAAGCCCGAACATCGCCGGCTTGTTCGTATTGACTCGCGACCAGCTGGTAGTAGGAAGCTGCCTCCGACATCAGCTGCAGCTGCTGGTGCAACTCCGCGAGCTTAAGATTGATCCCGAGCAGGCCGGGACTGAGCTTCAATACCTGCTTGTAAAGCGCAACCGCTTTGAGAAAAAACCCTTCCTCTGAATAACTCTCGGCAACTTTTGTGAAAAATTGAGCTGCTTGTGCATTGTCATTCTTTTTTTGATACAGTTCGCCGAGTTTTTGAAGCGCTCGGGTGTCCCTCGGATCGGCACTCAGGATTTTTTGATATTCTTTGATTGCCTTGTCATAGGCCCCTTTCGCGACTAGTTTCGCCGCGGCTTCGATGATTTTGTTCTTGTCCATCGAGGAGGTCTGGGGCTCCCGCGAAACACTAAAAACCTTGAAACTACGCGGGTTTCGATCGGATTACGGTGAGTATCAGGTTATCGGACTCGCGCGCTTGGGGTCAAGGCTGCGAGCAGCGACGAAAAATGCTTACTCAATCGCACTTTTCGGTCTACCAGAGCTCCCGTTTTCCGGCAGCTTAGGGCGTTTCTTCGATCGCTTTGCGCAGTCTTCGCGTACCCGTCTCGGACGACAGCAGTCGCTCCACCAGCCGGGTGTCGTAAGCGCCAGTGACGAAGCCCTCGTCGGCGAGAACCGCGCGATGAAAAGGGATGTTGGTCTTGATTCCCTGGATCACATACTCGCCCAGCGCGCGCTGCATTCTTCGGATCGCCGTTGGTCGGTCCTCGGCGACGACGATCAGCTTCGCCAGCAGAGAGTCATAATGAGGTAGGACGGAGTAGTTCTCGTAGGCGGCGGAATCCACTCGCACTCCGAAGCCTCCAGGCGCGCTATAGGCGGTAATCTGACCCGGCGAAGGCGCAAAGGTGATCGGATCCTCCGCGTTGATCCTGCACTCGATTGCCGCTCCGCTGAATCGAATGTCCGATTGCTTTCGCGAGAGCGGCTGGCCTGCCGCCAACTTGATCTGCTCTTGAACCAGGTCGATCGAGGTTACCGACTCGGTCACCGGATGTTCGACTTGCAGCCTGGTATTCATCTCCATGAAATAGAAGTGCCCCGCCTCATCGATCAGGTATTCGATCGTGCCCAGGTTGTTGTAGCGGATCCTCTCCATTGCTTGAACCGATGCCTGGCCCATTTGTTCGCGCAGCTCGGCAGAGAGCGCTGGAGAGGGGCTCTCCTCGATCAGTTTCTGGTGCCGCCGCTGCACCGAGCACTCGCGTTCGCCCAGGTGAATCACGTTCCCGTGCAGATCGGCGACGATCTGGATTTCGACGTGGCGGGGCTTCTCGACATAGCGCTCGATGTAGAGATCTCCGCTACCGAAGCTGGCCACCGCTTCAGCGGAAGCGGTGGAAAACGCCGGCGCGACCGCGCCGGGACTTCGGACGATCTTCATTCCCCGACCGCCCCCGCCCGCCGCCGCCTTGAGAATCACCGGAAACCCAATCTCGCGAGCCAGCGATTCCGCCTCTTGCGGATCGCGGATGACTCCGGGGGAGCCGGGGAGGATTGGCAGTCCCGACTCTCGCGCCGCCTGCCGGGCCCGAACCTTGTTTCCCATCAACCGAAGCATTTCCGGACGAGGACCAATGAAGTGAATCTTGCAGTTCTCGCTAACCTCCGCGAATTCCGAATTCTCAGACAAAAATCCGTAGCCTGGGTGGATCGCATCGGCGCGGGTAATCTCGGCGGCCGATAAAATCGCTGGAATGTTGAGATAGCTGTCTTTGGAGGGCGGCGGCCCAATGCATACCGCCTCGTCGGCGAATCGAACGTGGAGCGCGTTCGCGTCGGCGGTCGAGTGCACGGCGACGGTGGAAATTCCAAGCTCGCGGCATGCACGGATGATCCGCAGCGCAATTTCTCCCCGATTGGCAATCAGGATTTTTTTGAACAAGGCTTACGCCGGATCGAGCCGGAATAACGGCTGCCCGAATTCAACCGGCTGCCCATTTTCAGCCAAAATCTCCAACACCGTTCCGGCGATTTCCGATTCAATTTCGTTCATCAGCTTCATCGCCTCGATGATGCAGAGCACTTGTCCTTTTTTCACCGCACTCCCCACCTCGACGAACGGACGTTGATCGGGCGCGGGCGTTCGATAGAAGGTGCCGACGAATGGCGAGGTCACCACCTGGACGCTCTTCGAGGAAGCCTGCGCAGTCTGTTTCTGGGAGCTGTCGGCTGAAGCAGGGGATTTCGGTTTCCCGGATCCAGAATCGACCGAGCCGGGTAGCACCGAGACCGATGGAAAACCCATCGACCCGGATGGGCTGCCCCCGCTGCCGCGATAGATCAACAGCCGCTCCCTGCCCTTACGCCAGGACAGGCGCGTGACGTCCGACGCCTCCAGCAACTCAATGATCTGCCGCAGCACTTCCACGTCCAAGGAAGTGGCCTCCTCGCCACTCTTGGGTAGGGCAGCCAGCCTCGCCGAACTGTGCCGCGCTGATGACTTTCGCTTGTTCGCCATCGCACGCTCCGCGTTATGCCGCCGATGAGACCCGGGTCAGATACTTCCCATCCCGGGTGTCGATCTTCAACACGTCGCCCTCATTGATGAACAGCGGTACCTGAACCTGGAAACCCGTCTCCAATTCCGCCGGCTTCATCGCGCCCGAAACCGTATCCCCGCGGACCCCCGGATCGCACTTGACTACTTTGAGATCAACTGAGTTGGGAAGCGAGACCCCGATCGGTCGACCGTTGTAGAAGAGAATCGAAACGTCGATGTTCTCCTTCAAGAACCACTTCTGATCGCCAAGCACCTTCTCGTTGATGAAGGTTTGCTCGTAGGAGCGGTTATTCATGAAGTAGTAGTCCTCGCCTTGCTTGTAGAGGTACTGCATCTCGTGCTCTTCGATGTCCGGCTTGCCTACCTTGTCGCCGCTCTTGAAAGTGGGCTGCAACACCCGGCCGGTCAATAAACTGCGAATGCTGGTCCGCACGAAGGCGGAGCCTTTGCCGGGTTTGACATGCTGAAATTCAATGATCTCGAAAGGTTCGCCGTCGACCTCGATCTTCAGGCCCTTCCGGAACTCCGAGGTGTCAATCACTCCGGCCATCTTGGACGTCTCCTCAACGCGCGGCGACCATAAAAGTGTGTAGCCGATGACCAAGCTGCAGCATAGGAGAAACGCGCATCGGTCGCCGCCAAATCGGCCGCATTCTGGCCAGGTAGGCTCTGGGCGCCGCGCGGTCAGAGCTCCGCCAGCACCTTCGGCGCGGTGACCCGCAAGAGATAACGCCCCTTGCCCAAGTTACCGTTTGGCCGAAGGGCGAGGGCAAGAAAGTACTCAGAGGAGACCGACCGGATCACTGCGATCACCCGCTCCGCGTTGATGCTCAGCTCGTTCACCTGGCCGGTTCTCAACGCGCTGGAGGTTTGCTTCAGCTGGTTGAGCACGTTGGCGAACTCGACCC
Source organism: Myxococcaceae bacterium (assembly GCA_036781205.1). GTDB lineage: Bacteria > Myxococcota > Myxococcia > Myxococcales > Myxococcaceae > DAIQBK01. Next base: position 141,895 of record DAIQBK010000008.1, on the reverse strand, counting down.
AGGCCCCCGAGAGGTCCAGATCGTCCGCTGCCGGAAGCTGATGGCTTTCAACCGCGATTCCATCAAAGCCCATGATCGTGCACCCCAGGGCTCCGTCCACTTGCTCAACGACCGCCTCCAGCTGTGCACGAAAGGACATGCCTGCCGCCTTGTAGTAGGTGGCCGGGAACGGTCAAGTTCCCAGCGTCAACAGCCCGTCGGCGGAGGAGTGCCCCCGCAGCAGCCCACCAGGGCGCCATCCTGACCACCAGCGTATCCGCACGGGCCGCTGGGAATTCTTTTCACGCCCACCGCGCAACCGGCGAAACCGCTGTTGTAGATAAAAATCGGGTAGGTCACTTTGTTGGTGTTGAGGTTCTGACCCGAAGCGAGCGCCCCTCGTAAATAGAAGGTGACGACCAGCTGTACGCCAGGGCTGCCGGCGCGCACGCTGTTGAGTAGCTGGGTGGTGGCGGTGGGCCCAATCATCTGCATACCAATAAAGCTACCCGTCGACGCGCCCGCGGCGATCCGCCACGAGTAGGGTTGCGTCTCATCGGCAAGAGGTGGAGTGAGAGCGGGGACCGTCGTATAGCTGTAAACCACCTCTTTGGAGATCCAGTCGTTTCGCGACGGTCCTTGAAACGCAGGTTCCCCGGAGATGTTATTCGAAATTAGCTGCAGGGTGGATTCCACCGTCCATTGGAGGATATAGGACGTGTTCCCGGAGAGGTCGAGGGAACCGCCAGCGATTCCAACCGACATGGCCTGGCACGCGCCATTGCTGGTGGCGCTCTGATAGGGAAAGCTATTCAGAATGTGGACTGCGCTGTCGTTGGGCACGCAACTAGTTCCCAACAGCGGTGCGGTGACGAACAGAGTTTTCAGCAGGCGTTTCATATTGCTGTCCTTCATGTTTGCTCTCTAGAGGTTCTGCGCGATTGTCTGGCGGTTCACGATCCGAGGGGTGATGAAGATCAGCAGCTCCTGACGGTTGTCGAACTCGGTCGTGTTCCGGAAGAAGAAGCCCAAAAGCGGAAGCTTCCCCAAAAAGGGAACCATCGCCGTGCTACTGGAGCCGCGGCGCACGTAAATTCCGCCGATCACGGTGGTATCACCATCCTTGACCAACACCTGGGTGTTGGCCTCCTTGCGCTGGATTGCAGGCTGTCCGTTTGCTCCGGTGTTGGCTTGGTCCGGCTGGTTGTTCTCGGCGCGGATGTTCATCAGCACGCTGCCGCTTTGGGTAACATGGGGGGTCACCTCCAAAGACAGGCGCGCTTCGACGAACGTGGTATTGACGCCAGCGGCTGAGGTTTGACTGAAGGGAATCGACACGCCCTGGCTGATTCGTGCGGTGCTGTGATCGAGCGTGGTCACCTTGGGCGCCGAAATCGTTTTCACCGAGCCCTGATTCTCGAGCGCCGACAAGCGCAAGTTGAGGGCGGCTGCGCCGCCGGCCGACCCAAAGACCATCCCGATTGCACCGCCGGATCCCGATCCGACCGCAGCCGGCAGGTTGACCGCGAAATTCGGTGTATCCGGCAGCCCGGGCGCGCTGCCCGAGACCCCGCCGCGAGCTACCACATTGTAGGGGAAGACTAGCCCGGTAGGATTTCCGGTTCCGGTGGCGGCTTGAGCGCCTCCGCCCCACTGCACGCCGATTTGTTTGCTGAAGCTTGTATTGGCCTCCACGATTCGACTCTCGATCATCACCTGCGGGGTCTGGGTATCGAGCTTTTGCACCAAGGACCGGGCCCGACCGATGTTGGAAAGAATGTCACGGACGATCAGAACGTTGGTCCGAGCGTCTACCGTCACCGTTCCACGGTCCGAGAGCACGTCCTTGACCCGGGCGGCCATGTCGGTGGCGGCGGCAAAGTTCACCGGAATCAGCTGGACCACCAACTCTTCCTGACGAATCATCGACTTCCGCCGCTCCTCGCGCAGCTTGGCTTCCTCTTCGAGGGCTTTGAGCGGCGCGACCCGAACGATGTTGCCTAGCTCTTCCTTACCCAAGCCCTTCGAGCGCAAGATCAGCTCCAACGCCTGATCCCAAGGAACGTTGCGCAGCCGGATGCTGACTTTGCCCTGCACGTCGTCGGCCACCACGATGTTCTTCTTCGAGACTTCCGCGATCAGCCGCAGCAGGTTGTGAATGTCGATGTCCTTGAATTCGAAGGACACCCGCTTGCCGACGTAACGCGAACGGCCGCCAGGAGCCGGCGGCGGAGTCTGCGCTGGGGCCTGAGACGTGGCCTCCTCGGCGGCGGCTCTTTGCTCCACCATCGCCTCCTCCGCGTTGGCCTCGGCCTTCAAGCTCTTCGCGCTCAGCTGCCAACTCAGACCGTCCGCAGTCGTGGTGACGGCGCCCTCGAACGGCGAGCTCGCGGATACCACCACGCGAACCCGCTCCGGCCGCTGCGGCACGGTGAACGCGCTGATCATCTTCACCGGGGTTTCCAATGCGCTCGTATCGAGGCTTCGCTCGAGCTTCTTCGCCAAGCGCGCCGATTCCAGGGTTAGCACGGCGCTCCGGTCATCGGGATGCTCCAATTTCCAGGCAGCGGGTGCCGAAAGCTTGAGATCGATCCGCCCTCCGGTCGTGCTCTCCCGGAAAGTGAGCTCCTTGACCTCGGCCAGACCCTTTGCCGTTCGCCCTCCCTCCGGCTTGACGCGTATCGTGCCCGTCTCCAGCGTTTGCAGGTCCACCTTGGTACCGTCGATCTCAACTTCTCCCTCTTGCAGAGCGAGCGAGCGCGACTTTGCACGGACCGCGATTTGGACGGCAGGCGCGCGCTTGAGCACCAATTCAAATCGATGGCCGATTTGGCGAGTGGTGTGCGCGGGCATTGGACCGCGCAAATCGAATACCAGCCGAACTTTGTCGGCATGCGCGCCCGCGCGAATTTCTTTCACGATTCGTGAGTGGACCTTGGGCACCTTTGCCCTCAACCCCACGCCGTAGAGGTCCAGCACCAACCTGGGCGGATCTCTCAGTTCCAGCACCTCGTCCTTGGCGAACTCGCCGTCCGCCTGGATGCGCAGCGTATCCCTCGAGTAGCTTACCTGGTTGACTTGTCTCGCCGGATGTTTGACTTCGCGCTCTTCCACTTCGGAGTTGAGAGGCTGCTCTGGAGCGACTGAATCGGCTGCGAGTGCACCGGGCCGACCCGTCTGTCTGGACGTAGTCACCATGCTTTGGGCTGGAGCCGAGGCTGTCCCCAAGTCATTCGCGGCCGTTTCCTTATCCTCCTCGAACACCGAGATGATCAAGCGTTCGCCGTCCGCGTGGACGTCATATTTCGAAGGACGAGAAAGCCCGATCAAGATTCGTCCAATGCTCGACCGGGCGTCAGAGAATTGAGAGGTTACCAGACCGCTGATCGGTCCGGCGCCAGCGCGCTGGCCTTCGATCGCATGGGCGTCCGCAGACGAAACATCCACAATCAGCCGGTCCGGATCGGGAAGTCGAAACACGGTAAAATTCGGCGATTGACTGCCCTTGAGAATGACCTGGGCGCCCCTTTCAATTGGGAAGACCCTGAGCTCACCCAGTCGATTGACCTCGGTGGCTCCTGCCAATCCTGTTCCCAGGAAAGCAGCGACCATTACTGTCAACTTGAGAGTCATTTGGCTTCCCTCAGTTGGGCGGCGTGAACAAAACACTTTTTGAAACATGTATAGGGCCATTTAATATTGCTTCCCACTCGAGAGATCGACGACCGGTGCGAAACTCTTGTCTGGCTTCAAACGCAGGTTGATTGGATTGACGTGGTCCTTCCCGTCCGGCGCGGTCCAATGCTCGCTCACCGTCACCGCGTCGCGCAGGATCTGAGTAACCTTTCCTCCCTGCTTGCCCATCCGGGTGTTACGCCGAATCACGTATCCACGCCCCATCGGGTCCTCCACCATCGCGACCGGGTTGGCGTCTCCGGTAATCACCCCCACCAAAGTGTACTGGTCGAGATCCCACTGACAGAGCGGCTCCTTGCAGGGGGAATCCGTGGTCGTTGCAATCCGGTCGTCCACCATGCTCCGGAACGGGTCTCGCTTTCCGAGCGGGTTGTAGCTGTAAATGTAGGGAGCGATCACCACCGTTCCCGCGTCCGGGATGGCTGGGGCCACCACCACCGCCGGTTTCGACACCACTTCAGGGACGGTGGGCTTTTTGCTGTCGCCGCAACCGATCGTCCCAGCGATCGCAAACCCGATCAGAAGCGCAGTCCGTCGGATCATTGGGCACCCGAAGCCGGTTTGACGGCTTGCCCCGTCGTCGGAGTGCCGCTGGGCGCTTCGAGAAAGCGGAAGGTGGTGGCGAGAAATTCCGAACCGAGAACCACCTTGTCGTTTCTCGTCACCGGCGACCCGAATTTGATGTTGCTGACATTGACGATCCGGCGCATCGTCGAGACATCTTGTAAAAACATCGCAATCTCATGGTAGTTGCCGGACAACACAATCTTGATTGGGATCTTTGCGAAGAACCCCGCCGGCGACTCGACTCCTGGCTCGACGCGCGCAATGTCCAGACCCGATCGCTTCCCGATGTCATTGATTTGAGTCAACAGCTCGTCGATTTCTTTTTTCTCGGGCAGCTCGGTCAGCGCCTCGGCCAGTTTCTGCTCCAGCGTGTCCATTTCCCGGCGCCGCTCGTTGAGGTTCTGAGCAATTTCTTGCTTTTCCGCCAGTTGGCGATCCAGTTGCCGCATCCGTTCTTGCTGCCCGGAAATTGAATCTTCCAGCGGTTGAATCACCAGGAAGAAATTCAGCGCGCTGAGCAGCACCACCACTCCGGCCAGGCCGCCGTATTTCGCCGCCGCAGGCGCCTTTGAAATTCTGTCGAGCAGCTGTTCCATATGCGAGTTCTAAATCGCGTAGTTGACGGAAAGACCAATTTCGAAATCGACGATCTTGGAAGCGCCGGAGGTGCTCTTTGTTTCCCGCTGCTCGGCGTGCCTCAATTCGATGTTGGTGAAGAAAGCGCCCACATCGGCCACCGCGAAATCTTCGATCGCATTGCCCCCGCCCAGTAACTCTACGCGCGAAGTCTTGGCGTCGCGCCGTTGCTCGACCAACCGACCCATCCCCTTGGGCGTCCAGACCACGCTTGCCAAAGACCGCATCAGCTCCGCCACGTCGTCGTGGTTTAGGGCGGTGCCATGAATTCTCGCGACGTTGCTCTTTTCCTCAAACTCGCTCAGCCAAGCCTTCTTTGGAACCGCGATCGCCAGCGCATCGAGCAACTTGACCGGTCCGGTTCGACCTTTGCGCAAGCCGTTGAGCACCTTGAGCTTGTCCTCCACCTCTTTCTTGCGGGCGTTGAGGTTGTTCACCTCGCCGATCACCTTTTCCAACTCGGTAATCCGCGCCTGGGTCTGGTTCAGCCGGGTGACGTTTCGCTCGTACTCGCCGTTGACATGTTCATAGAGGACGTAATTGACGACCACGCTCAGGATCAGAACCCCACCGCAAAGGACCAGAAATTGGCGACTGATCTCTCGTTTCCGGCCCTGGCGAACCGGCAGAAGATTGATTCTGATCAGCTTGGCCATCTCAAACCTCGCCGATTTGCTCGATCCGCGCTCAACTCAGCTTGTCTCCCGCCCTTCGAAGCGCCAGTCCCACAGCGACCGCCGCCATCGGAGCCACCTCGGTGATGAATGCCGGATCAAATTTTCGCTCGTCCACCTCGATCGCCTTGAACGGATTCATGATTTCGACCGGGACGCCGACTCTGGTTTCGATGGTCTTAAACAGGGCTGGAATCTTGGCGGTGCCGCCCGAGAGGAAGACCCGGCTGAAGTGCGGATCGGCCGCGGTACTGGCGTAAAAGTCGAGCGACCGCTGAATCTCACCCGCCACCTGCTCGGCGACGGTGACCATCACCCGTTCCACTTCGTGCGGCACCACCGCTTCGGATTCGCTGTGACCGCCGCCGGTCTTCAACGCTTCAGCCTCTTCAAACGAAACGTTGAGCTGCTTCTGAATCTCCTCGGTGAATTGGTTCCCACCGATCGTGACATCGCGTGTAAACACGGTGATGCCGCCGGAGAGAATGTTGATGTTGACAACCGAGGCCCCGGCGTTGATCAGGACGATCGTTCGATCCGGCACGTCGTAATTCGACGAAAACATGTTCTGAACCGCGAACGCATCCACGTCCACCACCGCCGGAATCAGTCCGGCTTCGGACACCACGGTGGTGTAGTCGTTGATCATGTCCTTCTTGGCCGCCACCAGCAGCACGTCCATCTGACCGGTCGCGTCGTTGGCCTCGGGATTGAGAATCTGGGTATCGATGTTCACGTCTTTGACGTCGAAGGGGATGTATTGTTCGGCCTCCCATTGAATCGATTCTTCGAGCTCCTCTTGGGTCATTCGGGGGATCGAAATTTTCTTGATGATCACCGAGTGCCCGGACACCCCGATCGCGACCTCCTTTTGCTTGATCCGCAGCTCGCTCACCAATTCCTGGGTCGCTTGGACGATCGCGGTGGAGTTCATCAGCGCGCCGTCGACGATCGCCTCGGGCGGAAGCGGCTTCATCCCAAAGCTCTGGAGGGCGTATACCACCTGCCCTCGGCGTCGCTGCTCTTTGAGCTGGATCATCTTCACCGACGTCGATCCGATATCCAACCCAATCGCCAACTTACCCTTTGCCATCCCTGCTCCTAGGTTATTTTCATGCGCCCCTGGAATGCGGGGCGATCAGGTCCCAAAAAACTTTTTGCCGGTCGCTTACTTTCAGTCCGAGAGCGAGAATGATCTTGCGCTTGGTATCCATCCTGCAGCTCTCGCCGCGCTCAATCCGATCGATCGTCAGCACCGAGACGCCCGCCCTCCGGGCGAGCTCTGCTTTGGACATCAGCTGATCCTCCCTCAGGCGCCTCACATTGTTTGACTTTGGATTGGCCATTCCCTCTCCGATGACCCGGACTAAGAATTATCGGGCGGTGAACAGATGGCGTCAACCAGACACACCTTAATTACGTATCAAATACATCTAAGATACACGGACTTATATCATTCCGCGGAGTGGTTTGGGCTGCCACCTTTCGTAATCAACGCATGTATGTGTTTTAGTTACGTTCACCCTCGGCGTCGGGATCGATTCCGTATTCCTTGATTTTATAGAGCAGGGCTCGATGGCTGATTTCCAGCACTTCGGCGGCCCGAGTGCGATTGCCTTTGGTCCGCCGCAGTGCGGCCCGAATGTAGGTCTCTTCAATTTCACGAATTGCCCGCTTGAGGGACAATTGGCTGGAGTCGGTGGGAACGGGCATCAGCGGCTCTCGTTCGGAGGAAGTCGACGGTGGGCTCCAAATTCGATCGGGTAGGTTTTGCGGAACGACCTGGTCCGATTCTGCGAGGAGTACCGCCCGCTCGACGGCATTCTCGAGCTCCCGAACGTTGCCCGGCCAACGGTAGGACAAGAGCATCGATTCCGCATCAGGCGAAAACCCGGCGACCGGCTTCTCTCGATTCAGCTCCCGGTTGAAACGACTGAGAAAGTGGCGCGCGAGGAGTAGGATGTCCTCGCCGCGGTCTCGCAGCGGGGGCACCTGTAGGTTGACCACGTTGAGTCGATAGTAGAGGTCCTCGCGGAACTGACCGCGTTCAACCAGCTTGCCGAGATCGCGCAAGGTGGCAGCCACCACCCGCACATCCAACTTTTCGGATTTGGTTTCACCCACCGGGCGCACCTCTCCCTCTTGGAAGAACCTCAGCAGTTTGACTTGCGCCGGCTGAGGCAGCTCTCCAATCTCATCGAGGAAAAGGGTGCCGCCGTCCGCCTCGGTAAACAGGCCACGCTTGGCGGTCCGCGCGTCGGTGAAAGCCCCGCGGGCGTGTCCGAACAGCTCCGATTCGATCAAACCAGCGGGAATGGCTCCGCAATTGACGGTCACAAAGGGCATCGCCGCTCGGGGGGAGAGCTCGTGGATTGCCAGCGCCACCAATTCCTTGCCGGTGCCGCTCTCGCCGGTCACCAGTACGGTGGTCGTCACCGGCGCGACCTTGATGATTTGCTTGTGCAGTTCCTGAATTCCCTCGCTGGTTCCCAACATTCCCTTGAGGGGCGAGGTTCCACCGCGCGTTTCCTTCAGGCGGCGGTTCTCCTTGACCAGCCGCTGCCGTTCCTCCGCCTTGCGGAGAATGATCTCCAGCTCCTCCGGCTTGAAGGGCTTGTGCACATATCCGTATGCGCCCAAGGTGATCGCTTCGAGTGCGCGGTCCTCGGTGCCATACGCGCTCATCATCACGAAGGTAAGCTCCGGCCACTGCGCCAACGCCTGCCGAAGCACCATCAGTCCATCGAGCTTCGGCATTCGGACATCCGACACCACCGCGTCGTAGTGGCGTCCGGCCAGTTCCTGGAGAGCCTCGGTGCCATCCGAAACGGCTCTCACCTCGTAACCGCGCTCGGTCAGGAAGAGCGACAAAACATGGCGGATTGATGGTTCGTCATCGGCAATGAGGATCGAGCGGAATGTTCCCATCTCGGTGGCGAACCTCCGGCTATCATCGTCGCAGTCTTCTCAAAGGGATAGGATCACAGAGACCTTCATGCGGCAGGAAGGCTCACTGTGAATCTCGCTCCCCCACTCGCGAGGTTGCCGGCGATCAACTGGCCGCCCATCGACGAGACCAGGTGCATCGAGACCGCCAACCCGAGTCCGGTTCCCTTTCCCGCGGACTTGGTGGTGAAAAAGGGCTCGAACAAACGCTGCAGAACTTCCGCGGGAATGCCCGGTCCGTTGTCCTCCACGTCGACGATAATCTGCTGATCCTCGCGTCGCCCTCGAACGCGAATCGTTCCCTTTCCCTTGATCGCATGGGCGGCGTTGATCAACAGGTTGATCAGAACCTGAGAAAGCGGGCCGGCCTCCGCCCGGGCCACCGCATCCGGCAAAATCTCCAGCGCGATTTCGACCTCGGCGAATTCGGGGCCGGCGCATACCAGCCGAACGCAGGTTTGCGCCAGCGTCGAGATTTCCACCGGTCCTCGGGTTCCACGAGCCGGACGACCCAGATCCAACAATCCATGAACGATCAGGTCGATTCGTTGCACTTCCGCGTCGATCCGATCGAGATATTCTTTGAGCTCCTTGGGCGCGCTCAGCCGGCTGCGAGCCAAGGCGAGGTAGCCCAAAATGCCGCCGAGCGGGTTTCCTACTTCGTGTGCCACCCCGGCGGCCAACTCCCCGACCGTCGCGAGCCGCGCGGCAGAAACCAGCTCGGTCTGAGCGCGGGTCAACCTTTCATTGGCGGCGGTGAGCTCTGAGAGCTGCTGACGGGTGATCGCTTGCTGCTGCCGAAGGGCTTCGGCCATTCTGTGCAGAGCCGCTTGGACCCGCGACACCAGCGGGCCGGCGTCGGAGAAAAACGGAATCTCCATCTCCAGTCGACCCAGTTGATCGATCGACTGCTCCATTCGACGAAGCGGTCTGGCCACCACCAGATTGAGCACCACCGAGCAAATGATCGTGACCAGCAACATGTCCAGGGCGAGATAGAAAGGCAGAAAGCCACGGGTCAACTCCACTCCTTCGGCCTCGACACTGCCCGGCGCCAAGCGGCTGATCGTATTCATCATCCGTACGATCACCGGTTGAAGAGTAAGCCAGGTCAGGCCGGTGGAGACCGATCCGAACAAGAACGCAATGCTGGCGATTCGCAGCTTCATTCAGTCTTTCAAGAGGAGCCGACGAACCACTCCGCCACGACGAAGGGCAACCGATCCGCAAGCCAGGGCCCAAATAACATCAGCTCGATTCCCGCCAATGAGAGCCAAGGACCGAATGGAAGATTGTGAGGGCCCGGCGTCCAATCGTCCTCTTCGCCTCCCGTTGGTTGCTCGGCGTTGTGATCCGGAGAAGGCGCCGGCGGGACCGGCGCTTTGGGTTCCGCGGGGAGCGGCCCAGCGCGGCCGAACACCAGCAACAACAGGGTTCCTCCGATCGCGCCTTGAATCGAAGCGAGGAATACCAGCCCGAGAAGCGAGCGATGGCCCAGAAACGCTCCCAGCAACGCGAGCAGGTACTTGTCACCCCCTCCCAATGCCTCCTTCTTGAAGATCCTTTGTCCGACCCACTCGAGCATCCAAAATGCCAAGAAGCCCAGGACTGCTCCGAGAAAAGCAGCGCGAAGGTGCTCCCAACCACGCGGAACAGAGAGCAGCAAACCGAAAGCAATGCCCGGAAGCGTCAATGAAAACGGAAGAATCCAGTGCTCGAGGTCAATGAAGGTGAGCGGAATCAACAAGGTGACCAGAGTCAACGCGATCACCAATTCCCAGGTCCATCCATAGCGGTAGAGGGATGCCAAGAATAGGACCGCGGTAATCAGCTCTACCGCTGGATAACGCCACGAGATTCGCGCCTGGCATGAGCTGCAACGCCCACGAAGGAACAGCCAGGATGCGACGGGGATGTTTTCGAACCAGGCGAGTTGATGACCGCAGCTGGGGCAACGGGATCGCGGACGAACAATGCTCTGCTCGTGCGGCAAGCGCACGATCACTACATTGAGAAAGCTGCCCACGATCAGGCCCAAGACTGCCAGTCCCGCTGAAAAAACGAGGTTCAGGTCGAACAGCGGAACGCTCACATTCACGGTCTATCCAGGATAATACGTCCCTTGCCACGAGTAGTGCAGACCAGAGCGCCCAAACCATCCATTTAGCGGTGAACGAGGTCCGAGCCTTGCGGCTCGTTTTGAAGATAGCCCGCTTGCCGCAACGCCTCGATAGCCGCCGGCCCGATCTCCTCCGAGCCTGGCGGCGGGCTCAGCCGGCTCCATTCCCGCAGTCGAAGCTCCATTGCAGCAAGCGCTGCCTGAGTTCGCGACGGATTCTGATCAACCAGGTTATGGCGCTCGCCTGGGTCATTGGACAGATCATACAGTTCGACTTCGGCGAAAGAGGACCTGACTCCGCTTGGAAGCTGGATGAAGGCCCCTCCGGGGCTAAAGAGCAGCTGCTGCTGGTCGCGATACTGGACAAAAACCTTCCCCGCCAACTCGGCGTATGCCGGTGCATCGGGGAATTCTTCGCCCCGCAGCGCAGCTGACAAGTCCCGGCCGTCGAACCCCGGTGGTCGCGGCAGGCCGACCAGCGACAAGAGAGTGGGTGCCAAGTCGATCAGTTGCACTCGAGCACGTATTTGAGTGCCCGAAACGAGATGGTCGGGCCAAAGGACAATCAACGGAACGTGAAGAACTTCATCGTACGGGCCGAAGTGCTCGAGGGCCATTCCGTGCTGCCCGATTTGCTCTCCGTGATCCGCGGTAATCACCACGATGGTGCGATCGAGCGCATCGTGCTGGTTGAGAGTGGTCAGAAGCCCCGCAATTTCCTCGTCAACATCCCTGATCGCCGCATCATAAAGCGCGGTGACCTGTTCCAGCTCCAATGCACTGAGATCCTCGGAGCGGCTGAATTTGGCATGGTCGTCCAGCGTGAAGCTGTGCTGAAACCGGCCCGGATGCCGCTGAAATCGGAGCGGTTCTTTGGGCGCGAGAGGATAGTGGGCGTTCTCGAGATGGAACCAGGCAAAGACCGGGTGCGCCTCGAAGCCTTGAACAATTCTTTTGAACTGTTTCTGTGGAGAGATCTTCTCCCCCGAGGCGGCGATCTCCGCCTCGTCGAATCTCGACAGATAACTTGGCGGGAAGTTGGCCAAGTCCGTTCCCGCGAAAGTCCGATATCCTTGCGAGGAGAGCAGTTGCGCCAAATGCGGCACGTCCGGTGGCAGCGCCTGCCCGCGGTGCCTCACGCCACTGCGGGCGGGATATCGACCCGTAAACAACGAGGTAACTGACTCCCAAGTTCGTGGAGCTTGAGCGGTAGCCCGATCGAACCGCGCCCCAAAACGCGTGGCCGCAACAAGCGCCGGCGAGGTGTCTCGCTCGTAACCGTAAGCGCTCAAGTGGTCCGGTCGGACCGCGTCGCAGGTGACCAGAAGGATGTTCGGTGCCTTCGAAGGATAGAATATCCGGGGATTGGACCAGAGGCCGCGAGCGTATTTTGGATCTTGCACCGACCGCGAAACGAGGGCAATGCGCGTTTTGACGCCCGCCTTCCCGGAAAGGAGCAGCCGATGATCGTGCCAGCGTCGATCATTGGCCACCACCTCGTCGAGAAGGACCCGATCGTCTTGGAGGACTTGAAAGCGAACCGGGCCGCCCCGTATGCCCGGCTCGTGCCCAGTCCCGAGCTCGAGCGAGGCGCCCTCCTTCAAGGCGAGCTCAAAAACATACCGTCCCTCGTCTCGAGCGACCAAGCTGGACCGCCAACTCGTCCCGGTGGAGGTCAGATTGGGCGAGCGCCGAACCAGCCTCGCAAGAATCGGGTTCCTTGGCACGTCCGGATCCGGCATTTCGGCATCGAAAATTTGTAGACCGCCTCGGGTTGGACTCGCCGCGCGAATGACCAGCAGCGCCGCGGCGGCACTGTCGGGGAGGTGATCGAAGCGTTGGTAGATCCTCGTCTCGCCTGCCGCCGAGACCGGATCGCAAAGCCCGAGCTGCTTACCGGGTGCAGGCTCCGTCGCCAATCGCGGAGCGTCCCCGAATCGCTCCTGCTCCGCTGGATCAAGAGATCGAAGCGTCACCACCGCAGGGGAACTCGCGTCAAGCCGGAGCCGAACCACGAACGCCCGGTGGCCCTCTGCGCGAAAGGGGATCGCGAGCGAGGCCGCTGCCGGTATTGGGGGAAGGGCCTGCAAGACGTAGATCGTTTGCCCGACGGGCGCTTGGGGTACTTCGATGGCATCCACCAAAGCGTCGATCAGCCGCACTCCCGAGGATTGAACGCGATGTCGCTTCGCAATCACCACTCCCAGGGCGGCACTGGAGGCCAACACCAGCAATGCACCTCCGATGATAATCTTCTTCATTGCTCGGTTCGGCTGATCAGCCGATCGTTGGCGTCCAACCACCTCAAGGGATCCCGCGTCAGCCATTCGATCAGCTCGCTTCGTAGAGAGCGAAAGGTTTCCGAGTACTCGTTGGAAAGTTCCCGTTCTGCGAACGGATCGTCTCGCAGATTGAACAACTGCCAACGAGGCAATTGCTTGGTTGGGGTGTAGATCAACTCCCACGGGCCTTTTCTGATTGCTCGAAGCTTGGCGGTGACGGTTGCCTCTACGTACGCTCGCTTCAAAACCAAAGCATGCGAGTCGAGCTCTACCTCGAGGATTTCGACCAGCGGCGGATACCCGATCGCCCCGGGCGGCGCGCTCGCTTCGCCACCGAGCCAAAGCGCGGTCTCGGCAAACACCGATCGCTCGGCATCACCTTCTCGCAAAAGAGACACGCCATCGAGCCCGTCCGGTATTGGCAGCTGCAGCGCATCGGCGATGGTCGGAAAAAAATCAACGCCGCTGGCGAGCCTGGCTTTGGTTCCCGGGGATACGCCTCCTCCCTGAATCAGGAGCGGGGTCCGATTTGCGGCCTCGCCACCGGCGAACCATTTGCCGTGCTCGGTAGTAACGCCAGGTTCAAACAGCCCCTCTCCATGATCCCCGGTGATGATCAACAGGCGTTGTTCCCGCTTCAGGCCAATCTGCTCAAGGCGACGAACTACGCGTCCGACCTGGCGATCGAAAGAGCGGAGGGCGCCATCGTAGAGAGCTCGAACCTGATCCGCCTCGCTTTCGCTGGGCCGGGCGGAGAGGCGGGAAATATCGCCGATCTGCTGGATCTCATACGAATATCGGCTCGGGCCGCGGTAGTCGGGACGAGTAAAAGCGTTCGCGTCCGGCATTGGCGCGGCAAACGGGAGGTGGGTGACCGAATAAAAAACAACCAGCAGAAATGGACGCCCCTCGCTCGCGAGCCGGTCGAGGTGAGCTTCTACGCGATCGGCCAGAAGATCGGGATCCGCATTGACTGGCAAATAGCGCCCGACCGGGAACAGCCGTTCGCCGAAAGAGCCAGTCAGCAAGGCCATCGCCAATGGAAGGCGCTGAAACGCTTCTCGATCCGCGAAAACCTCCAAGCTAGTCGCCGGTGGTGCGTCGATCAGATCGAATCCGAACCGCACCCGGTTGAACATTTCACCTGCATAGTCGCTCACCACGACGGTTTGATAACCTTGCGCGCCCAAAATTTTGGGAAGCGTCGGCAGCTGAAGATTGCTCTCCTCGCGCCGAGGAAACAGATCTCTCACCCCGTGACGGTGCGGATAGACTCCAGAAAGCATCGACGCCCACGAGGCGGTGGTGCTTGCAATCGGAGAAAAAAAGTCTGGAATCCAGGCCGCGTCCTTTCGCAGTTGGTCGAGGTTCGGAGTCGTCGAACGGAAATATCCCTCGGATGAGAAATGATCCGGTCGAAGGGAATCCGCCGCCAAGACAATTACCGGCTTGGCCACGCCCCGATAGTGTGGGCGAAAAGGGTTGAGGGGGATCAGAAGTGTGACAATTAGCCCAGCAGCGATCGGCACCGGCGTTCGGCGCAAGCGCGAGCGATTCCGCCAGAGCACCGCGCCCAACCAAAGCGCCACTAGCAGTTCAATCGCGAGATCAATCGCCCGGTAACCGATGCGTTCGACAATCAAAACCTGCGCAGCGGCGCGAATTCCCCCGGCGCGCCAGAGTAAGTCTTCCAAAAGAGCAGGTCTTTGAGCGATCACTCGCGTCGTCCACAAACCAATCAAGCCCAGCGTGAGCAGGAGCACTCGCAAGCGGGAAACTCGAAAGCCAAATCCTCTCGCAAAAAGATGCGAAACGATCCCTGCAACTGCTCCGATTAGAGTTATCGCAAATGCGATTTCAGTTTGAGTGAGTGCGATATGTGGGATGTTTGAGCTGAGCTCGGCGCGCGCCTGCGGCGCAAGCTGTTTCCACGCGGGATACAAGAGCACGCAGCCGGAGCAGAGATGGCAAATCAGTAAAGCGACACCTCCGACGGCGCCACTGCCGAGAAGGTTTCGTATTTGGGGAAATGCGAGCGATGATAAACGATTCAGACGGATCAACCGCATGTTGCGAAGGAAATCCGATCTTCCGAATGCGTGCAAGTCGATCGGGGAGAACGTTGCAATGATATTCAAGCGCGCCCGAGTAGGCTCGAGCGAATGATTTTTTCGAGACGTCGGCTGCTGCTGTTTGTCTACGCATCGTCCGGAGTCGCCGGCCTGATTTTCGAAGTAGCACTTCAGCGCGAATTGTCGCGCGCCTTTGGTGTGACCGCCTGGGCGTCGGCTACGGTCTTGGCGGCGTTCATGATCGGCACCACCCTCGGAGCGGCGGCGTTCGGCCGGTGGTCGGATCGACTCTCTAATCCTGTTCGGCTGTATGCCCTGCTCGAGCTCGGGATCGGGGCCTTCGCCCTCGTCACGCCAACTGCCTCGATTCGGCTGATCGCAATTTTTGAATCGCTGGCCTCAGGTCACGAGCCCAGCTCCGGTTACGTCGCCGCGGTCAGGCTGCTGCTTGCGCTCGGATTCGCTTTCATTCCCGCCTTTCTGATGGGTGGCACTTTCCCCGCGCTGGCCAGTGGAATCACCAGGTTTACGGAGAAGGCGGAAGAGGCGGGTCAAGGCGTGGCGCAGGTATATGCCGTAAATCTGCTCGGCGCCTGCCTCGGAGCCGCGTCCGCCACCTATCTATTGCTGCCTTCCCTGGGACTTTCACGAACCCTGTGGTGTGGCACAGCTCTCAATCTGTTCGCGGCCGCGGCGGCGATTGCCTTTACCCGGGGCACTACGTTTTCGAGAGCAGTCGAGCTCGATGTCCGTCGGGCACCTGCGATCTTCCTCGCGGCGTCCGCTTGGTCGGGATTCGTAACCTTTGCCTATGAAGTGGCGTGGACTCAGTTGGTCGCGCTGGTGATTGGCAGCTCTGCCTATGCGTTTGGGCTGATGCTTGCGACCTTCTTGCTGGGGCTAACGATTGGCTCAGCGTGCGCCTCACGGCTTCGTGAAGTTCCGTCGTGGGCAATCCTGGGGGCAATTCAGCTTGCGGCCTCGGTGGGAGTGGTCGCGACACTGCCGCTGTGGGGAAAAGCCCCGATGCTTTTTGCCCTCGTCGGACCCAAGATCGCGACGTTCTGGGGCAGAGAAGCGATCCGCGCTCTGATCTGCCTACTTGTGCTCTCGGTTCCGTCTGTTCTGCTGGGGATGTTCTTTCCGCTTCTGCTGCGGAGCACCACGGGGGAGAGGCAGGTCGGCAATACAGTCGGTGGAATGACTGCGGTCAATACGTTGGGCGCCGCAGCGGGTTCCTTGAGCACCGGTTTCATTCTTCTTCCGGTGTTCAATTCGCGGACGCTCTTGGAACTGCTTTCCGCCGCGGGTTGTTTGGTCGCAGCCCTCTGTTTTCGAGGCCGAACCCTTTATCAAGGCGCGGCGATGGCAGTAGCAGGCGCGATCTTTGTGATTCCCGGTTGGGACCTGATCAAGATTTCCTCGGGCGCGAATGTGTATTTCTCGATGCCCAATTGGGCAGATGGCCGAATCCTTTTCGCAAAGGAGAGCGTTGAATCCGGACTGACCACCGTGGTTGAGCTTCCCCCCGAAGGGTCCGGTCGGAAAACGCTTCTCACCAATGGAAAGTTTCAGGGAAATAATGCCGGGGAAGTTACCGCTCAGGTCCGTTTTGCCCAGCTTCCCCTCCTCGTGGATCACGACTATCAACGCGCGTTGTTGATCGGAATCGGTACTGCAACCTCTCTGGCGGCCCTTGCGGTCGAACCCTATCGGCACGTCGAGGCCGCCGACCTCTCGCGGGACATCGTTGATGCCGCCCGAGTGCATTTCGCAGATCTCAATTATCATGTGCTGGAATCCGATCGAGTCGAGCTCCGGTTCTCAGACGGCCGAAATCTTCTGCTGCTCAGCAGTCAGACATACGATCTGATCACGATCGAGATCAGCAGCATTTGGATCGCCGGAGCCGCCGATCTGTACAACCGAGAGTTTTATCGGTTGGTGCGAGCTCATCTGGCGCCCACCGGCGTGATGCAGCAATGGGTTCAACTCCACCACATGACCGATCGGAACCTGGCCGTCATTCTCCAAACCATTCGCACCGAATTACCTCACGTCGCTCTTTTCGCGGGGGGTGGGCAAGGGGAGATCTTGGCCTCCGCCTCACCGCTGGTGATCAACTACCAAAAGGTTGTGGATCTGAACGCGCGGCTGCGCCGTACTCCCGCCCTCAAAGGCATTCCAGGCGAGGACGTTTTTTTCCTCTATGGAGAGCTTCGCCTGGACGAGCGAGGAGTCGAACGATTCATCGCCGAGCACGCTCTCGATCAGGGCGCTCCTCCCGGGCTCGTCTCTACCGACGACAATCTGTACCTCGAATATCAAACTCCCAAGGCCAACGTCCTCAGGCTCTCTTCGGCGAAGGAAATCCTGGACCATCTCGCTCGATTGGGTCCGCCTAATTTGCCGATCATCAACGCCGATCGCCCCGGAGCAGAGCAACACGTTGAAGGAGCACGGCTGGCCGGCTCCGGGCAGCTGGCTGATTCGATCGCCGCACTAAGCCTCGCCGAAGAACTGGGAGCACCCACCAGTCGCCTACGAGAAAGCGTGGTGAGGCGTCAGAGCGAGGTCGCGGCCGCAAACCGCTGAACGAGCGGCGTCGAGCCAATGAGAGATTCGCAATTCGAGCTGGTTGTGATGGGGCTCTTCCACTGCGTGCTCACGCTCGGTCTCCTTTTGACCTACTTGCCTTTCTTGGATTTGAGGGGAGCCCCCGCGTGGATCAGGGTCGAGGATCACCTCGCGATACTGTCTCTGGCTCTGCTTACCGGCGCAAGCTGCGTCGTTCCTGCCGCGTTCGTCACCAGCGTCCGCCATAGGTGGGGTCAATGGAGTGCGCGCCTGATCGCGATTGCCATTTGTGCGCTGGAGCTTTGGTATCTGTTCATAGACCGGCAGCTATTTCGGCTTACGCGACTGCATCTGGACTGGAGCATCGTTGGGGTTTTGCGCCAACCCCGCGCCCTCGAGGGAATTGGCTTGCCCCGTTCAGCCCTCTGGCAGGTGTCGTTGCTGCTCGGTGCCTCGATTGGCTTGGCGTCGGCCATTTGGGCGGCCGCGGCAATTGTTGCCCGCAACTTTGCCGGGGGGAAGCGGTGGATCAAGTACCTTGGATGGTCGTCTCTCGCGTTGTTTGCCGTCGAGCGCGGGGCCTACTCAGTGCTCTCTCCAGGAATGATGAGTGATCGAGATGATCCGTCGGAAGTCTTGCCTCTCAACGAATGGGTTGCCTTCCGGCTCCCCGAGGATACGGTATTCGCCCTCTTCGGGTTGAAAGATACCTACGGCCGACACGCCGAAGCTCGCGCCGGCAGTGCACCGAGGATGAGCGACGTGCACTATCCCTCGTCTGAAGCACAAAGCTTCGTTCCGGGGCCTAGCCGACGGCCCAACATCATCCTGCTTGGCATCGAGAGTTTACGAGCAGACGCCGTAGACCCAAAAATCACACCGTACCTGGCCGCTTTGGCGGAAGGGCACATTTGGGCAAAAGCGCACTTCTCCGGAGCCAACTGCACCCACCTCGGGCTCTTTAGCTTGTTGTACGCGCTCTCTCCTCGAATCTGGGGGCCGATAATCGATCTCTCACAGCCCCCATTCGTGTACGAGTTGGCGCGCCGTGCGGGATATGAAGTGACCGCGACCAGCTCCACCAATCCGGATTGGTTTGGGATTGATCGACAGGCTCTACGACCGCAACTTGCGCTCGGTCGATACCAGGGCGCAACCGACCCAGACAAGCAGGCGGTTGCGGATTTGGTTCATTACATTCGTGCTCCTCACGCCTCGCCCTTCTTTTCCTTCCTGTTTCTTAATGGGACCCACTTTCCGTATTACGTGCCCCCTGGCGGCGACTTGTTCCGGCCGCAACTCGACCAGATCGACCTCAGCGATCCTCATTTGGAGCGCCATCGGGAAGAAATCATCAACCGATACCGCAATGCAGTTCACCACGTTGATCAATTACTAGGGGAGATCCTCCAAGCTCTGCGCGAGCGTCAGATCGACACCGACACCATTCTCGCAATTACCGGCGATCATGGAGAGTCTTTCTGGGATGACGGCCGGTTTTCCCATACCTCGCTGCTTTCAGCCGCTCAGTTACACGTTCCGCTGATCTTGAGCATCCCGGGTCGAGGTCCACAGCGGATTGAAAGGATCAGCAGCCACGTTGATGTGATACCCACCCTGTTAGACGCAGCAGGAATAGAATTGGATCCTTCGACTTATTCCGACGGGCATTCGCTGCTCTCTCAGGGCACGGATGAGGCTCTGGCAGCTCAGTTTTCGTTGGGATATCCGCGAGACTTTGCACTCATTCGCTTTCAATCACTCGTCCGGTTCCGTGCGGAAAACGGGCGGCTGCGAATCCTCGGAGCTGAGGGAACTGATGGTCGCTTTCTGAGCGCTGACGAAATGAAAAAGGCCGAGGAGCAAGCCTGGCCCGCGATTTTGAAAGTCTTTCGCTACACTTCGCGTTGGTGGCCCACCGCCAGCAGTTCATCGTAGGCCGAACAGATGTGGGCAGAGTGTGAGGATCCTCACAGCGCCACACCGTTGTAGCAATCGCCGAAAGCGCCTTAGATCGCCATCGACACCCAACATGGACGTAAACACCGTTCATCCACTTCCCCTTGAAGGGGCGGCTGAACCGACCAAGCGCACGATCGCGGAGGCATGGCTCTATCCGGTGTTTTTCCTGTCTGGGTTTGCTGCCCTCCTGTACCAGGTCATCTGGCAGAGAACGCTGCTGACCATCTACGGGACGAATGTCGAGTCGGTGGCGATTGTGGTGACGGCCTTTCTTCTCGGTCTGGGGTTGGGAAGCCTGGGCGGCGGAGCCGTCTCCAAGGTTCCGGGCTGCTCGCCATTGTTTTTGTTTTGCTTGGCAGAATTGAGCATCGGCTGTTTTGGCCTGGCCTCCCTGTCTCTATTCCATTGGATCGGTCGCTTCACGCTGCGCCTCTCCGGTCTGGGTACCTCGCTGACGGCGCTATTGTTGGTGCTTTTTCCGACGGTGTTCATGGGCGGAACTCTTCCCCTGCTCACGGCCCACGCAGTGAAAGGCAACGGAAATGTCGGCAGATCGGTCGCGGCGCTCTACTTCATCAATACGCTCGGTTCGGCGCTGGCATCGCTGCTTGCGGCGCTTTTCCTTCTAAGGATGCTTGGCCTGCAGGGCACCACGTGGATCGCCGCGGGTCTGAATCTATTAGCGGCTGGGGTGAGCGCGTTCTTCCTGGGAGGTAAGTGGGGAGGAAGCCGGTGAAGTTGCTCTTGGCGATTCTGCTTGCGGCAGCATCCGGATTCATCTCCCTTTCGTATGAGCTTCTCTGGTTCCGCGTCTATTTCATCGCCAAGGGCGCGCTCGCTTCGGGCTTCGCGATCCTCTTGGGCGCGTATCTGCTCGCGCTCGCCCTCGGTTCCCTGTGGAGTCATCGGCTTTGCAAGGAGGATCAGCAGGATTCTTCGAAGTACCTTCGAATGATCGCTGACCTGCTCGTCGTCGCCTATCTGGTTGCTTTCATCTCCGTCCCCGCTTTTGGATGGTATTGCAGCGTCCAGTACCAGCAAAGCCGATTGCCGTGGCTTGCGTTGCCGGCCGCGCTGATCGGCGCGGCTTTTCCACTGATGGTCCACTTCTCCGTCCCGCCAGATCGGCGAGCTGGCGCTCGCCTCTCGTACCTCTATCTCGCGAACATTGTCGGCTCTGCTTCCGGCAGCCTGTTGACTGGATTCTGGCTGATGGACATCTGGTCGATTCAGCAGATCAGCGGATTCGTGCTCGCCCTCGGACTCGCAATCTCCGCCATTCTGTACGCCTCCTGCCGCTTCTCCCCGTCTGCGCTGTTGGTTCGCCTCCTGCTGCTTTTGGGTGTGGGCGCGGCAGGATCGGTGGCCGCGCCTCGTCTGTTCGACGGACTCTACGAGAAGATTCAGCTCGGTACCAAATACCAACCCGGCTACCGCTTCGCCGAGGTCCTGGAAAACCGCAACGGGGTAATCACGATTACTCCCGACAAAACGGTTTATTGCAGCGGAATGTATGACGGGGCGATCAACCTCAGCCCCAAGAAACCAGACAACAACCGAATCATCCGCGCCTACGCCGTGTCGGCACTCCATCCAGATCCGCGGGACGTCCTGATGATTGGAGTGAGCATGGGCGCCTGGGCTCAGGTGCTCGTCAACCATCCGCAGGTTCGAAGACTCACGATTGTGGAGATCAATCCCGGCTACCTTCACCTGATTCCGAAATTTCCAGAGGTGGCGAGTCTCCTCGAGAATCCTAAGGTCGAAATCTTTATCGATGATGGCCGGCGATGGTTGGCCCGAAACCCTGAGCGTCATTTTGATCTGATTGTCTTTAACAGTCTCGCCCACTGGGTCGCCTCATCCGCCCACCTGCTGTCGCAAGAGTTCCAGGAATTGGCGCGGGCGCATCTCTCGCCGGGAGGCATTTACTATTTCAACACCACCGGCTCCGCGCGGGCACAGCGAACCGCGGCGCTGGTCTTCAAAGATGCACGGCGGATATTTCAGTGGATAGCCGTGAGCGATTCACCCATCCAATTCGATCTCGAAAGACTTCAAAGGACACTTTGGGAATACCGAATCGACGGTCAGCAAGTGCTTTCAAAAGCCACCAGTGAAGACCGCGCGGAAGTCGAGCGCATCGTGTTCGAGCTCAAGCATCAACACGAATCAAAGGACAGGATTCTTCTGCGTACCTCGAAGTTCGCGCTGATCACTGACGACAACATGGGATACGAGTGGAACGACGCGATCTGAAGCGGCTTAGCCTCCAGATGCTCGGAACTCTCACCGTCGCCTCCGGTTGGTGTGGGATCGCGTATGAGCTGCTCTATTCAAGACTGCTGACCACCTATCTTGGCGACATGTTCCATGTGAACGCCGCTATCCTCACCAGTTTTTTACTCGGGATCGGGGTGGGAGCGGGAATTGCCAGGCGGTTCGCGCGCTGGCTCTGGCTGGTGGAAATCCTGATCGGCACCTATGCGATCTGCGTCGCAGTTGCCCTGTTTGGATTTCAGAATCAATTGCTGCACTACGTCCTTCCTAGGCTGCCGGGCGGCCCTGGAATCACCCCGGTGGTGGCGATCGCGTGCACCGTCGTTCCCGCGTGCTTAATCGGATTCAGCGTTCCATTGTTTTCACTCTATTTACGGCGCGCGGCGCAGTCCGATGCAGAAGGCAGCTCGTTTCGCAGGGTCTACTGGCTCTACAACCTCGGCGCCGGTCTCTGCGTTCTCTCGATGGAATATGGGTTCTTGCGCTGGTGGGGGATTCGGGCCACGTTGGTCTGCCTTGGCTCTATCAACTGGATCAGCGGCCTCCTGCTACTTCTGCTGGGAAGCTCGTTTGAGCAGGACGCGCGCGCTTCGGCGATCAAACCAAAACTGCCCCACGAGGGACTGGGGCTCCTGTTTGCCAGCGCGCTGAGCGGGCTGTACCAGCTCTTCTTGTTGAAACTGAGCGAGATCCTGTTCGGCCCGTTTCACGAGAACTTCGCGCTCTTACTCGCACTCAGCCTTACCGGAATTGCCGTCGCTAGCTTTCTGGTACAAAGGCGACGGCTTCGTTTCGAGCAGGTGCTCATTCGTGGCGCAATCCTGATCTCCTTGGTTTTCATCTGCTTTGGCCCACTGATCTACCTTTGGGCTTCGCTGAACGGAGCCTTCGGGGTGACCCCGTGGCTCAGTCGGTTGCTCAAGATTGGAATGCTGGTCGCTTTCGGGGCTGGGCCGATTTTCGTCTTCGGGGCGACGGTTCCCTCACTGATTCACGACGCGTCGACCGACGATCGCGCGGCGGGTCAGCTGCTTTGCATTTCAAGCCTCGGAAACTGTATCGGGTACCTGGCGGCAGTGTTCCTCATTTACGAGCGGGTCTCATATGCCTTGTTGGCGTTTGTCTTTCCGGCGGGGCTAATGGCGACTGCTGCCGGGCAAGCGCTGAAAAAACGTCTGCCCATTGGCTGGTCTTCGGTCGCCGCCGTCGCTCTGCTTACCGTAGTTCCATTCGCCTGGCCCGCGGCTTTGCTGCGGCTGAGTTACCGCGAATACATCAAACCAGACATCCTTAATCGAGCGATGGCCAATGTTGCTGGCTTCGAGGAGCTCCGAAGGTTTGACGAGAACGTAAAGTTGATTCGTACGGCTGCAGGCGAAACCGAGGTGGTGATCAATGGCTACCGAAGTCTGGTCTCTTCTCACTCCGGCAAAACGAATGTCAAGGAGTTGATCGTCGGCGCAGCCCCTGCGCTGTTTGCGGAAAAACGCGAGCGCGCGTTGGTGCTGGGAGTTGGAACTGGAATCACCGCCGGCGCGGCTGCAAGCTTATTCAAGCGCACGGTTGGGGTGGAGATCAATCCAGCGGTGTTAGCGGCGTTGCCTCGATTCGCGGAGCACAATCTTCATCTCTTGGAACGATCCGACTTCGAGCTGGTCCTCGACGACGGTCTTACTTTTCTGGCGCGAACGGATCAGCGGTTCGATGCGATCATCAACACTGTGACGAGCCCGCTCTATTTTTCGTCGAGCAAGCTGTACACAAGCGAGTTTTTCGAACTGGCAAAGAACCGCCTGGCGCCCGGCGGCGTTTATGCAATGTGGTTCGACTCCCGGGTAACCCCCGAGGGAGCAAAGATCATTTTCGAGACAATTCGCCACAGCTTTGTCGATTGCCAGTTGGTTTATCTGAGCCCGGTTTACTGCGAGGTAATTTGCGGAGCCCAAAGGCTCGGCCCACATCGGCTCTCCGAGAGCGAGTGGCCAGCTGCCCTGCGCGACAAGATCGGGGCAGAGCGGTTCCATCTTTCCACCACCGATTTTATCGAGTCGCTCTTGCTTCCCGATCACCAGATCATGACTACGCGCTGGGGTGCGCCGATCAACACTTTCGATCGGCCGCAACTGGAATTCTTGATGGCATCCGTCTCGCTGGGCGAGGTGGATCCCAAAAAGGCATGGACGCCATACCGGCTCGCAAGCGTTGACTTGACCAGCTCCATTCGAGAGCCCAAGCCGTTGACGAGCGAGGCCTTTGCGAACCGCTGCTTTGTGTTTCGCGCAGTTGGCGGAGTGGAATACCCCGACTGCCCCTCTCCGTTTGGCCGCTCCGCGCAGAGCTTGCCGCTCGCGTACCTCGAGAACATGCTGCAGCTGCTGGACCACACCGAATCTCCGTCTGCGGTGCTCACCATTGCCGAGCAGATCGGCGCGCGGGGAAATCTCGACTGGGCCTTGTCGATTCTCGATCGGATGGACAAGCGATTGAAGGGTCGAATCGATTACCGCGAGCTGCGAGCGAGGCTCCAGTTCGAGCGTGACGGCAGGGTCAATGACGAGGAGCTGATCGAGCTTTACCGACTGGCGCCGCTTAGCCCAAACCTACGCCGGCTGGCGGCCCGGGTGTGCGCCCAACGAGGTCAGGCGGAGCAAGCGCTGGCGCACCTGGCAATTCTGCGACGTTTGGGCGGGATGAAACCGGTTGATCAGCAGCTCGCGGAGGCGCTGGCGCACCGATTCCTTCCAGCGGGATCGCAAACTCCATGAGTGGCACGACTCGACCCGAAGTCGTGGCGTTGCGAGCGGCCTCGCTGTTCTCCGGGGCGGCCGCCTTGGTGGCAGAGACGCTCTGGGCCCGATCGTTTTCCTCAATGGTCGGCGCCACGGTGGAGGCTGCGGCGGCAACCTTCGCTGCCTTTCTGGTGGGTTTGGCGCTCGGAGCTTACCTCGCTGGTCGTTGGTCCGATCGGCTCCCGAATCCGCTGCGAGCCTACGTGATCGTGGAGCTTTCAATCGCCGCTTCCTCGGCTGCCACCGGGCTCGTTCTATTTCACTTTCGGGATCAGCTGATCATCGGAGGAAGCCTGGTGGGTCTGCAGCGGGCGATCGTCGCGTTCTCCGCGGCGCTCGGTTTGATCTTGGTCCCGACAGTCCTGATGGGAGCGACCTTTCCGCTGATGGTGGCATCGGTTCGGCGCGCCGGGGGTTCGATGGCCATCGTGGGGAGACTCTATACCCTGAACACGTTGGGAGCAGCAGCCGGAACCTTGGTCTGCGGTTTTGCGATGATTGGTCTGTTTGGGATTCAAGGGTCTGTTCTGCTCGGAGCCTGTTTCAATCTCATCGCGGCCACCGTTTGTGTATTGCTGGTCCGAAACCCTTTCATCGGCCTGAGCCATCCGCTGACCAGCGGGGACGCCCCGAAACTGTCGCCGGCAGAGGCGGGTGCGATGCCTGACTGGGTGCTGCTAGCTGTCTCCCTTTCCAGCGGCGTCATGACGCTTGCGATTGAGGTCATTTGGACGCGTCTTGCCAGCTTCTTCCTGGGGAACCGCACGTATGCATTCAGCACGCTGGTGGCTTGCGTGCTTTTGCTGCTCTCGATCGGCTCACGCCTAGCGGAAAAGCTGCTGGTTGCCGCGCGACAACGGTTACCGCAAGTACTGGGTGCGGTCCTCCTGGTCGCCGCCGGTTGCACGCTGGCCTGTGGTTGGATGGCTGACTGGTGGATCCGCCATCAACCCTGGCTCGACGCTCGCCTCGCTGCGAGCCCTCTCTTTGTGGTCTGGCAGGTGGTGAAGACGCTCCTCCTGCTTGCGCCAATGCTGATTCCGATGGGTTGTCTTTTTCCCCTCAGCTTGACCGCCGCCCGCCTCTCGAACGAGAAGGCCGGATCCGCCGCGGGTCTGTTTTATCTCGTGAATACGGTGGGCGCCGTGGCTGGCTCGCTGCTGGTCGGTTTTTGGTCGCTCTCCGAGGTCGGTACCTTCGGGAGTATCGGAGCGGTGGTCGGATTGGGCGCCGCTGTGGCTTTGCTCGTTTTCCTCGCCTCAGTTCCCTCCAGGACCCCCCGGCTTGCAGGGATGCTCGGCGCCACTGCGGTGCTCTCGTCGATCTACTGGGTGATTCCCGCGCAGCTGACGGTCTTGGGGGAGAAGGAGGAGTTGCTCTTCCGCAAGGAGGACGCGTACGGCGTCTTCCAAGTCGTCCGACTTCCGGATTCAACTCTCATGGTTACCGAAAACAAGACGGCGCTCGTCTACCATCTAGGAGCCTTGAGCACCTCATACGTGCAACAGATGCAGGGACATCTCGGCATTTTTTTCAATCCGAGTGCAAAGAAAGCTTTGGTGCTCGGCAGTGGATACGGAATTACTGCCGGTGCGCTCGGAGCCTATCCGCAGCTCGAACGAATTGACGCGGTGGAAATCATTCCCGCGATGGTGGAATCGGCGGACCTGTTCATGCCCTTTAACATCGGATACCATCGCAATCCCCGAGTTCGGACAATCGTCGATGATGGGCGACATTTCTTGGCGAGCAGTCACGAACGGTACGACATCATCTCGATCAACATCACCGATCCCCGATTGCCCGGCTCTTCCAGTTTCTTTCATCGCGATTTCTACGAATTGGCCAAGCAGCACCTAAAACCCGACGGAGTGGTGCTTCAACATGCCTTTGGAACCGAGCTGCCACTGGTGATGAGCACGCTCGCCAGTTCATTCAAGAACATTCAAATGTTTCCCGCATACAACAATGGTTACAACGTCGTGGCTGCGAACGGTCCGCTTTCTGCAGATCCGTCGGCGATCGAACGGCTAAGCCTGACTCCGAGCACGAGAGCTGCGCTGGAGAGCATCGGCGTGCTGACTCCGTTTGTTCCCGCAAAGGTTTTTTTGCGTGGACTGATGCCCTCCGATGTTCCGGCACTCTTCTCGGAAACTCGGATCGCCAGCGATAACCACCCATTCCTCGAGTTTTCCCGGCGAGGGGACGCTCGTTCGCTGTTCGCGAGCAACGAGTGAGCTGGGGATGACGTTCGGCCGCACCCTAGAGCGTTCCCGCGCGGGATTGTCTGTGGCTGCGGTACTCGCGGCGGTAATCGCGCTCTTCTATCGTGCGGCCCTCACCGACCAGATCTTCTTCGCGCGAGATATTCAGCGGGTGTATTACCCTCTCAGACGGTACTGGGTCGATCGGATTTGGCACGGCGAGTTTCCACAGTGGTTTCCCTACGATGGGCTCGGGCAGCCGTTTGTGGGGATGGTAATCTCCGGCGCCTTTCACCCCTCCAATCTTCTTTACCTCTCTCTTCCGCTGGGAACCGCGTTGAAGCTGAACGTCCTGCTTTGTTATCCGGTTGCGTTTTTCGGGATGTATTTGTTTGCGCGTCGCTGGTCGTTGTCGATGATTCCGTGCGCGGTCGCCGCGGTGCTCTTCACCTTCAACGGCTACATGATCTCTGCTACCAACAATCTTCTCTATCTGATGGCGGCGGCTACTTTGCCCTGGGCGCTATGGGCCACCGATCGCTTTTTCGCCGCGCCTTCTATTTCCCGGGGAATTGTTGGCTCGAGCCTGCTCGCCCTCATCCTCCTTGCCGGCGATGCGCAGAGCTTTCTTCTTGGCACCGTTGCAGTCGGTGTGCTGCTTCTGGTTCGCCACAAACCCGGGCGGTTGCGATCCGAGGGACGAGCGCTCTTGGCGTTGATCGGCCTGGCATCGCTTCTCGGCGCTGCGCAAATGCTGCCCGCATTGCAGTTGTTTCCCGAGACCGTCACCAGTCTGCGAAGTTTGGAGAGCGCTCTTCTCTGGTCAATGCACCCGATCCGGCTGGTGGAGTTGGTCTGGGGCCCGCTGTTCGGAGGCCAGCCCGGCAGCGAGGTATCGGCCTTGATCGACCTCAATCTGCTTAAAGCCGGAATGACCACTCTTTGGGTTGAGTCGGTACATTTCGGTGTCGCGGGAGTCACCCTGGCGTTGATCGCCTTGTTCTTCCATCGACGCAGCTGGAGAGCGTGGTGGCTGATCGTTTGTGGGTCGGTTCTCCTTTTGCTGATTCTTGGAAAATTTATCGGTTTGTATGCGTTGTTGTTCAGACTCCTTCCGCTGTGGAGAGGGTTTCGGTACCCAGAAAAGATGCTGCCTTATTTTCTGTTTCTTTTGGCGGTTGCTGCCGCGGTTGGCCTGGAGTTCGCGTTCAGAAACCCGAAGCTGCGGCATCGGCTCGCGGTCGTGCTGGCAATCGCCGGTGCCGTGAGTTTGCTTCTTTTCGGCTTCGAAGCGGTCGTCAATCTATTTTCGCACCGGATTCTCGCGCCGCTTTGGGCTGGCACGCCGTCCCCGGAGGCACTGGGCAGGTTACATCGCGCGTTTTTGAAGTCGACTGCACAGTCGGCTGCCGTGGCTAGCTGTCTCGCCGCGGTGTTGTTGGCTCTTTCGCGGCGGCCTGGCTGGACGCTCCTGATCCCCGCGATCTGCTTTGCAGACCTGGCGGTGGCCAATGAATCGATGTACGAGGTGACTTTTCCCAATTTGTTGCATACGCCCACCGCCTTCGTCTCCGCAATTCAAAAAAAAGAAGGACGCGGTGGTCTCGGCGGATACCGGGTTGTTTCCGGCATTCAGGAGCATCATGTTCCGATTCTGGCGGGTCTCACGCTCCCAGACGGCTATGCGATTTCGTTGGCGAGCGCTCTCGTCCCGGACATCCCCTCCCTCTGGGGCCTGGAGTCAGCGGATGCGTATCTCCCCGCGCAGTCCAAGCGCGTCTACCGGCTAACGGAAGAACCTTCCATCTGGTACCTGCGCTTCGATGGGGACTTCGGTGCCCGGTATACGGTTCTGCCACAAGAATTCTTCGAGCAAGTAAACGGTCGAAAGGAATTGGTGGTGATGGAGCACAGCGCGCTGCACTTGTTGTTGCTGCGAAACTCTGACGCCGCTCCGAGGACATCGTTGAAGCGAAGCCATTGCGTCGAGAACGATCAGCAAGCCTTTAAGACAGTGATCGCGAGAAAGTTTGATTCAGCGCGAGAAGCGGTCGTGGAGTGTCATCCGACGCGGCTCTCCGCAGAGTACCGCCCTGCCCAATCGGACGAAGCGCGCATCGAGTCCTATGCTCCGGAACGGGTGGAAATCAGCGTCCGGAATGATTCTCCCGCTCTTTTGGTGATCAACGATGCCTTCTACCAAGGCTGGACAGCGACCGTAGACAGTAAAGCGGCCGAGATCATTCCGGCCAATTACGCTGTCCGAGGAGTCGAGCTCAGCGCTGGCCAGCACCAGGTTGTCCTTTCGTATCGTACCCCCGGCTTGCTGGTAGGCTTTTGTATCAGCCTATTCAGCTTGCTTGCGGCGTCGGGCGCAATCGTATTTCGTCGATTTTTGGCAGTTGGGTCACAAAAAACGTCACCCCTCGCGGTCCCTGGGCGTCCCTCGTGAATATTTGGCCAGGATTTTCGCGGGTGGCCAGCGCGGCTGCCCGCTGGAGCGAAGATTGCACAACGGGCTCTCGGCAACCTCGCCACTTTGGTCCCAAAGGAGAGATGTAATGATTCGTAAGCTTCGTAAGCGCGGTTTTACCCTGATCGAGTTGATGATCGTCGTCGCGATCATCGGCATTTTGGCAGCCATCGCCATTCCCAACTTCATCAAATTCCAAGCCCGCTCCAAGCAGGGCGAAGCGAAGGCAAATCTAAAGTCGTTGTTCACCGCCCAGCGCTCCTACTTCCAGGAGAAAGACAAGTATCTAAACACGATCAACGACATCGGGTTCGGCCCCGAGCGCGGCAACCGCTATGCGTATTGGAATGGCGGCGGCACCTGGACAGACCGCAGCACGTTGTCTGGAACCTCGCTGACCACCGATACCAACATCACGGTGGATACCTTTAAATTCCAAGGCGCCTTAACCAACCCCGCCGCAGTCGGCATAGGCGGTATTGCCTATGCTCAGAACGGCTCGCCCGACCCGGGGCAGCCCGGGACCCTGCC
Source organism: Myxococcaceae bacterium (assembly GCA_036781205.1). Taxonomy (GTDB): domain Bacteria; phylum Myxococcota; class Myxococcia; order Myxococcales; family Myxococcaceae; genus DAIQBK01. Next base: position 112,108 of record DAIQBK010000008.1, on the reverse strand, counting down.
AGTAGGCGGCTGCCCGCTTTGCAATTTTCAAGGGCACGCGACGGGTAACATCGATACCGATGCGACGATCGACACGTGGTTCATTAGCTCCAAGGATGCCAGCGTGAACGGCTCCTGCGGAAATAGCGACACTGCGGCTCCTGCCGGAACGCCGTACAATACGAACAACGACGTTACCTGCTAAATCAGCCGATCTCGCAGTACCTGGCGACAGGAGGCCTTCGCGCTTCCTGTCGCTTTTGTTTTTGCCTAGGCCAGGGCTCGATTCGGTCCTGGACCCGGTTTGTACCCACCCCTTCGCTGATCCTGACACCATCCCGCACAGCTCGCGATCGGTCTTCCAGCTGTGTCATTCTAGACCGGGAGGTTGCCCTCAAGATGAGCAGTGTTCATCTGTCACTTCTGACAATCGGCAGTGGCATTGCCGTGGTGGCCGCGCTCTCGGGCCCCCCGGCGCTCAGCAGACACGAATACGAACCGCCGCTGCTGCCGCGGCCGGAGTTGCTCAAGGTGCTGGGCAACGCGCAGAGGCACATGCTTGCCGACTATTACTGGGTGCTCACCACCGAAGCGACTGGTAGAGCCTACAGCCGGTATGAGTATCGCGACATCGCTGATTATGCCGAGATCGTTTCTGAGCTGGACCCGAAATTTCGATACATCTACGTGTTCGCTGGTGTCTCCGTTCCCTACAACCTCGGGCGCGAGACCTGGGTCAACACCGACGAATCGACTCGGATTTTGAGCAAGGGGTTTCTTCAGTTTCCAGATTACGTCTATCTGCGGATATTGCTGGCCTACAACCTGAGCTATTTCCATCAAGAATATAAGCAGGCCGCCGACATTCTTCGCGATACGCTCGAGTTGCCGAGAGCGCCGAGCTACCTTTCTGCTTTGGCGACCCGGCTCTACGCTCAGGCCGGGGCAATCGATGCGGGCCTTTCATTGGCCCAATCCCTGTTCCAGAACGCGCCGGATCCCGGCACCCGAGAAGCGTTTGAGCGTCGGACCAAAGAGCTGCTGCTGGAACGCGAACTGCGGCGGATGGACCGGGCGGTTGAGGAATTCCGAAAGCAGAAAGGGAGACTCCCCGCCACGGCGCTCGAACTGATCAGCGCCGGGGTAATCCATGAGATTCCACCGGATCCGATGGGCGGAACGATTTTGATTGGATCGGATGGGCGGAGTTACTCAACCGTCGCCGAGAATCGGCGACTCGAAGTATTTGATGCGAGAAAGCTCAATTGACGAACGTGGAGCCCGATGAATCTCTCTATCCCAATCGAAATCGAGCATTTGACGAAAACCTACCGACTCGGATTTTGGATGCACCGAAAAGTTCGGGCGCTTCAGGACTTGAGCCTGAGAATCGAACCCGGCCAGGTGTATGGGTTGTTGGGACCCAATGGGGCCGGCAAGTCGACGACGATCAAGATTCTGATGGACCTGGTTCGAGCCAGTGATGGGCAAGCCCGAATCTTCGGATTTTCACCATCGGATCAAGCGGCCAGAAAGCTGGTGGGGTTCCTTCCGGAAAACCCGACGCCGTACGAGTACCTGACAGGCAAGGAGTTCCTCAGCCTGGCGGGAAGATTGGCCGGCCTGAGCGGACAGGAGCTCGATCTGCGAATCCGGGAAGTTTTGGGGCTGACCCAAATGGAGCGCGCCGCCAATCTACAGATCCGCAGGTACTCCAAGGGCATGATTCAGCGAATCTCTCTGGCGCAGGCGATCATTCACCGCCCTCGCCTGCTGATTCTTGACGAGCCGACTTCCGGCTTGGATCCGATTGGCCGGCGGGACATGAGGGATTTGATCCTTTCGGAACGCGACCGCGGCACTACGGTTCTGTTTTGCACCCACATCATTCCGGACATCGAGGCCCTGTGCGATCGCGTGGCGGTACTGGTGGCCGGCCGACTGGTGCGGGAAGGGAGCGTACAAGAGCTGGTGAGCGGCCAAGTGCCGGTGGTGGAGCTAATTCTCGAGGGAATTAGCGGCGAGTCCCTCCAGGCGTTGGGCGTTCCTCTCCAGTCCACCCAAGCTTTGGGGACTCGTCAGTTGGTGCGCGCCGGCGACAACGAATCGCAAGTCTTGATTCGCAAGGTGCTGGATCAGGGTGGCAGAGTCACGCAAGTGCAGCCAGCCCGATTTTCCTTGGAAGATCTCTTCCTTAAAACGATCGAAGAGGCAAAGCAGACGGCGGTGGGAGGACAATTCGTATGATCGGTGCGGTCACCACTCTCGCCTGGAACGGCTTTCGGGAGGCCCGTCGAAACCGGGTGACGGTGATCGTAGCGGCATTTGCGGTGGCGCTGGTGATCGGGGCAGTGCTGCTCACCGAGGCCACCGTCTCGACCCTGGAACGGGTTCTGACCGACCTCGGCCTTGGCTCGATGAGCCTGATGTTGACCCTGCTCGCCATTTTTCTTTCCAGTGGGCTCTTGAGCAAGGAGATCGAGCGAAGGACGATCTTCATGATCGTCTCGCGACCGGTCTCCCGGGGGATGTTTTTGCTCGCGCGCTTGGCCGGAAACATGCTGACGCTGGGAGTGATCCTCCTGCTGATGGCATTGCTGTTTCTCGGAGAGTTGGCCCTCTATCGCTTTCCGCTCCACCAGTCACACCTCGTCGCGATGTCCTTGCTGTGGGTGGAGCTGTTGGTACTCACCAGCGTTGGATTTTTGATGTCAAGCTTTTCCAGCCAGATCGTCTCAGCGGTGGTGACGACCGGCGTCTATTTCGCCGGACACCTGTCGTCCGAAATTTACAATTTGTCGCAAAAGTCGGCGAGTGGCTTTCTCAAGGCCTTGGGGAAGGTTGCCTATTATGTTTTGCCCAACCTCGAAAAACTGAATTTCCGCCCGCATGCGGCCTATGCGATCACCGTGGGCGCCGGCGAAATCGTCCGTGCGGTGCTGATGGGGTTCGGCTATTCAGCGGCTTTGGTTGGCTTGGCGATCCTGGTCTTCTCGAACCGCGACTTCAAATAATCATTCCAACGGGCCGTCGGCGGAATCCAGTTTGTCCGCCAAGCCGTGCTTGGCCAATCGATAGCGAAACGAGCGAAAGCTCAGGTTCAGAATCTCCGCCGCCTTGGTCTTGTTTCCATCGGCGTGCTCGAGCGCAGCCAAAAGGTAGTGCCGCTCGGTTTCATCGAGATACCGGTCCAATGAGAAGCCCGGGGCCAGCACCACCGCGCCGTTTGGGCGGATCGGCTCCGACTCGCCGCGCAAGGAGGGCGGTAGCGCGGCTGGTACAAGGAGAGAGCCTTCCACCAGCGTCGCTGCCCGTTCGATGATGTTTTCCAGCTGCCGTACGTTGCCGGGAAAGGAGTACGCTTCCAACAGCTCCAAGGTAGCGGGCGATAAATTCAGCTCCGGCCGACCCAACGTCTCCTTCATCCGATCGAGGAAGAAATTTGCCAACATGCCAATATCTTCCCGGCGCTTGCGCAACGGCGGCAACTCGATCGCGATCACATTGAGCCGGTAGTAGAGGTCTTCCCGGAACCTCCCACTCTTCACCTCGGCCTCCAGGTTTCGATTGGTGGCGGCAAGAACGCGCGCTTCGAATGGAATCTCCTCCGAGCTTCCGACCGGCTTGACGCGCCTTTCTTGGAGCACGCGAAGGAGCTTGACCTGCATCGCCGGTGAGATCTCGCCGATCTCGTCGAGGAAGACCGACCCACCGCCCGCGGAGACCAAGATTCCCGCCCGATCCGCAGTGGCGCCGGTAAAGGCTCCCTTGACGTGGCCGAACAGCTCGCTTTCCAGTACTCCCTCCGCCAGCGCGGCGCAGTTCACTGGCAAGAAGGGTTGGCCCGAACGTGAGCTTTTCCAATGGATGGCTCGCGCCACCAACTCCTTGCCGGTGCCACTTTCCCCGGTAATCAAAACGGTCGACCGGGAGCTCGCCACTTTGTTGATCAATGCCCAGACTTGTTGCATCGCCGGGCTCTTTCCGACCAGAATCTGAGTACCCGGCGCGCCGCTCGCGCGGAGCTCACGATTTTCGCGAAGAAGCTCTCGTTTCTCCAACGCCTTCTGAACCAGAAGCATCAGTTCTTCGTTATCAAATGGTTTGCAAATGTAGTCGTAAGCTCCCTCGCGCATCGCCTCTACCGCGGTGGCCGGGGTTCCATAGGCGGTGATCAGGATCACCTCGGGAGGCGTGGCGGAGGCGCGCGCGGCCCGCAGGACCGCGAGCCCACTCTCTTGGCCCAATTTGATATCGGAGATCACCACGTCGAGGTTGTTTTTTAGGATGGTGTCGACTGCCGTCGCGACGTCCGGAGCGGTGACTACCTGGTAACCACCTCGCGAGAGGAGGACCTCGAGGTACTCACGCATCGACAATTCGTCGTCAACGACCAGAATTTGCAACGCTCGCCTCCTGGGCGGCCGGCAAGGTCACCAAGAATTCCGTTCCACACTCCGGGGACGAGGTGACTTGAATCATTCCCCCGTGCGCTCGAACAATCGAATGGGTGATCGAAAGGCCAAGCCCGGTCCCTCCCTTTTGCGTGGTGTAGAAGGGATCGAAGATTCTACTCAATTCGCTCTGGGGAATCTGCCCCCCGGAGTCCCACACCCGAATGCGAGATTCCAGTCCGGATTTCTCGACGGAGATTCGCACTCGCCCATCTCCGCCGACCGCAGCGAACGCATTTCGAATCAGATTCACCAGGATTTGTCGGATTTGGTCCGGATCCACGTGTGCGGATGCTTCCAAGAGAGAGAGCTCGACGTCGATCCCCGCCGAGAGGGGATCGGCGCGCAGCATCTCCACCGCCTCCTCTGCGATCTTGCCTAGCGACTGAAGTCGTACGACTGGCGCGGGCGGCCGCGCGAAGTGGAGGAAGTCCTCCACCAATTTTGTGAGCCGGTCCGATTCGCGCACCAGAATCGTCGACAGCCGTTTGGACGAGGAGCCCTCGCGAGCCTCACCGCCGAGCATTTGAGCCGAGCCGCGCATTGCGGCCAAGGGGTTTTGAATTTCGTGCGCCAGCTGGGCGGCCAAGGTGCCCAACGAAGCCAGGTGGTCAACTCTTCGCAGCTCACTTTCCAAAGCACGCAGATCGGTCAGGTCCTGGAAGACCACCAGCAGCGACTTGCTTTGCCCTTCCAGTGGCGTGATTGAAAGCCCGATAATCCGGGGTCCGGCTTGAGTCTTCACTGTCACTTCGCACCGTCGCACGACCGGACCTAGTTTCAATATCCCGGGGATGAGTTCCTCGATATTGCGAGGCGTGGAGCCACTTGCTCCCGGCCCGAAAATCCCCTCCGCCGCCTTGTTGATGAAGGTGATCGTTCCATCCTGCTCGCAGGTGACCAGCCCGGACAGCATGCAGGCCAAAATCTGCCTGTGCAGATCGACGATCTTCTTGAGATCTGCCTCCCTCTGCGACAGGCGTCCCCCGGTGGTCCACAGCTGTCGAACCAGGTAGTTGGCCAGCGCGGCGATCAGAACTTGGGCGAGGGTATTGCTGACGACCGCGAACCATACCTTGCCGGATGCGGGCATCGGGCTGCCTTGAGGAGAGCGCAGCAGTCCAGATTGAATCAGCAGGCTCAATCCGCCAAACGCGATCGACGAGGCAAACGCCCCCAGCAGCGCGCCCCGCTGATACAAGAGGATTGCGGCGGCGATCACGCCCAGCGAATAAGCGAAAATGAATGGAGACTCGCTCCCCCCGGTCAGGTAGACCACCCCGGAAGCCAGAAGCACATCGCCCAACACCTGTGCATACGCCGCCGCGGGCCCGACTCGGTGCCTCCTCAAAATCAGCCCGTAAATCAGGGTGGACAGATAGACGATCGCGATCAGGCCGAAGAAGAAGGTGTCCTCGTGCGTCAGCTCGGTGAGCGGCTGCGACAACACGCGCACCACCGTGGCACTCAAGAGCAAGGTGGTAGCCACGGTGCGGAAGACCGTCAGCCAAACGAGCTTCAGCCGTAGATCTGCGGCGCCGAGCGCGAATTCGGGCCGGGGCGGCTCGGCGACTGTGTTATTTGATTGCACCGGCAATCGAGAAGATCGGCAGGTACATCGCGACCAGAAAGCCGCCGACCACCGCGCCCAAGAAAACCATCAACAAAGGCTCGATCATCGCGGTCAGCCCAGCAACCGCGGTGTCGACTTCGTCGTCATAGAAGTCGGCGATCTTGTTGAGCATCGCGTCCATTGCACCGGTTGCCTCACCGACACCGATCATCTGCACCACCATCGATGGAAACACCTTGGTTTCAAGCAGCGGACCGGCGATGTTCTTGCCTTCGGAAATCTTGGTCCGCACGTAGAAGATGCCGTCTTCGACGGTTCGATTGCCCGCGGTGCGCGCGGTCACGTCGAGGGCGTCGAGAATCGGTACGCCGGAGCTGATCATCGTTCCCAAGGTGCGGGTGAAGCGGGCCACTGCGACTTTGCGAATCACCGGTCCAATTATCGGCACCTTGAGGGAAAACCGATCCACCACCCGACGTCCCTTCGGATTGCGATAGAACATCGTGATCCCGACGGCCAAGACGGTGAGGGTGGCGACCAGGTGAAGGATGTAATGCTGCAACCAGACTGACAGGTCCACCACCATTTGGGTTGGCGCGGGGAGCGACTGGCCAAAGTCGGCGAACATCTTCGCGAACACCGGCGTCACCTTGAGTAGCAGGATCGCGGTGACAGCGATTGACACGACGATCACGATGCATGGATAGATCATCGCCCCCTTCACTTTGCGCTTCAGTTTCTCGCTCTTCTCCCGGTAAACCGCCAACCGGTTGAGAATTGTGTCGAGAATACCTCCCACCTCGCCAGCCGCGCAGAGCTGGACGTAGAGCTCGTCGAAAATCTTCGGATGATCCCTCAAGGCATCCGCGAAGGTGGAGCCGGACTCGACCTTGGTCTTGATTGCGAAAACAACCTTCTTGAACGCCGCGTTGTCGAGCTGCGATCCGAGAATGTCGAGGCACTGCACCAGCGGCAGGCCCGCGTCGATCATCGTTGCGAACTGGCGGGTGAAAACCAGCAGGTCCTTGCCACTCACCCCACCGATGCCGGGGATCTTGAAGGGGAACTCGAGTGGCTTTTTCTTGACCTTGGTTGGATTGAGACCCAACGAGCGAAGGCGGTTGTTCACCGCCTCGACGTCGTTGGCCTCCATTTCTCCCTTCTTCAGCTCCCCGGTCTTGGTTTTGGCCTCCCATTGCCAATGGAGAGGGCTCGCCTTCTTTTGCGCTGGCGCCTTCTGCACTGCGGCTGTTGCCCGAACTGCCATCTCGTACGCCTCCTCAGAATTGGGCGGGACTAACGCCCACCCACTGCCGCGCCTCCGGCTGGTCGTTGGCCAGAAATCACGCCACTGGCAATAATCGTCTTGAGCTCCTCAGGATCGGAGCTGCGACCGAATGCTTCCTCGTTGGTAATCAGCCTGCGGGTCAGCAACAGAGCCAAGGCTTGATTGAAGGTCTGCATCCCGAACTTATTTTGTCCGATCTGCATCTGTGAGTAGACTTGATGAATCTTGTCCTCGCGGATCAGATTTCGAATCGCGGGATTGGGAATCATCACCTCCAGCGCCAGGATTCGGCCGGGCCCATTCGCCTTGGCGAGCAGTGCCTGACTCAATACACCCTCCAGCACGAAGGAGAGTTGAGCCCGGACCTGCGGCTGCTGATAGGGAGGAAAGACATCGAGGATCCGGTTGATCGTTTGAACGCAGTTGTTGGTATGGAGAGTGGCGAAGCAGATGTGGCCGGTTTCGGCAATTACCAGCGCGGCTTCGATCGTCTCCAGATCTCGCATCTCTCCCACCAGCACCACGTCCGGGTCCTGTCGCAGAATGTATTTGAGCGCGAGCTTGAAGGACCGGGTATCGGCCCCGACCTCCCGCTGATTGACCAGACAATTCTTGTGCGGATGAAGGTACTCAATCGGGTCCTCGATCGTCATGATGTGCTCATGACGTTCGGTGTTGATTTTGTCGATAATCGAAGCGAGGGTCGTCGACTTGCCCGAGCCGGTCGGCCCGGTCACCAGAATCAAGCCTCTCGGCCGCTTGGCAAATTCGGCGACCGACGCTGGCAGGCCAAGCTCTTGAAAGCTCATAATCTTGAATGGAATGGTCCGAAACGCGGCGGCCACCGAGCCGCGCTGCATGAAGATATTCGCCCGAAAACGCGCCAGGTCCTTGACCCCAAATGAGAGGTCAAGCTCGTTCTCTTCTTCAAACTTGTGCTTCTGCGCGTCGGTAAGAATTGAGTAGCCGAGCTGCTTCGTTTCGACCGGCGTGAGCGGCGACATCTTGAGGGGAACCAGCTCGCCGTCAATCCGAAGCTGCGGAGGCGACCCGGTGGTGAGGTGAAGGTCGGACGCCCCTTTCTCAACCATTGCTTTCAACAGCTGATGCAGATTCGCCAAACGTCACCTCGCCGTTGCGAGTTTGATCCTTCGTTGTTTCGCCTGAACCATGCTCCGCCGCCTAGAAGCGATCCGCCGCAGTGTTGGTCACCACCTCTTCCAGGGTGGTGACGCCGCTGACCAGCTTGTTGAGCGCCGACATCCGGAGCGTCTGCATTCCCAAGCGGATCGCTTCCTGCTTCAGCTCGGCCGCTGATGCCCCGTTGATCACCAGTTCCTTGAGCCCATCCCAGAAAGGCATCGCCTCGTAGACCGCGACCCGGCCGCGGTAGCCCCGATCGTTGCACTCCTTGCAGCCTCCCGGCTCGTAGACGGTGAATCCACTCACCTTGTCCGGGGGAAGCCCCGCCTCCAACAGCGGTTGTTCATCGCCTTTCTCGCTTGGCTTCTTGCAAACCTGACAGAGGCGGCGGCAGAGCCGCTGCGCCAGGATCAGGTTGAGCGACGCGGTGACCAGAAAGGGCTCGATCCCCATGTTGAGCAATCGGCTCACCGTACCTGGGGCGTCATTGGTGTGCAGGGTGGAGAGCACCAGGTGTCCGGTCAGCGCCGCTTTGACGCCAATCTCGGCGGTCTCGAAGTCCCGGATCTCACCGATCATGATCGTGTCCGGGTCTTGACGAAGAAAGCTCCTCAGCGCCGCGGCGAAGGTGAGGCCGATCGATTCATTCACCTGGACCTGATTGATCCCGGCGAAGTTGAATTCCACCGGATCCTCGGCGGTGGAAAGGTTGTCGGAAACCTGATTCAAGGCGGAGAGCGCGGAATAGAGGGTAGTGGTTTTTCCGGACCCGGTGGGGCCGGTGACCAGCACCATCCCATAGGGCCGATCGATCGCTTCCTTGAACCATTTGAGCGGCTCGGGCTCGAAGCCAAGCTTGGTCATGTCCAGCTGGAGACTCGATTTGTCGAGCAGTCGAAGCACGATCTTTTCGCCAAACAAGGTGGGGCACACGCTGACCCGGAAATCCATCTCCTTTCCACCGCCGATCCTGATTTTGATTCGGCCGTCCTGGGGAAGCCGCCGCTCGGAGATGTCCAATTCCGCCATGATCTTGAGCCGCGAGGTGATCGCGTTCTTCAGCTGCTTCGGAGGTCGCATCACCTCATAGAGCACGCCGTCGATCCGAAACCGTACCCGGAAGTCTTTTTCGTAGGGCTCGACGTGAATGTCCGAGGCGTGCTTCTTGATCGCGTCGAGGAGAATCAGGTTCACCAGCTTGACGACTGGAGCCTCATCCGCCTGCTTCGCTACATCCTCGAGATCTTCGACCTCTTCGTGGGTGATCTCGAGCTCGTCATTCACCTCGCCGACGATCTCTTCCAGCGATTGGGTCTTCTCCGCGTAGTACCTCTCGATCGCCTCTCGGACCGACACTTCCGAGGCGACGACCGGCTCGATGTTGTAGCCGGTGAGAAACTTGAGGTCATCCACGGCGTAGATGTTGGAGGGATCGGACATCGCCACGATCAGCGACGGCCCGGCCCGGTTCACCGGAATGACCAGGTGCTTCTCCGCTACGTCCTTGGGAACCAGCTTGATGATTTCAGGATCGATGTCGAAATCTTTGAGATTGATCGCTGGAACGCCGTACTGCCGGGACAAAAAATCGGTGAGTTTGGATTCTTCGATCGCACCCGTTTTGATCAGCGCGCTGCCAATCCGGGTGCCATTTTTCTGCTGCTCCTCTTGCGCCTTTCTGAGTTGCTGGATCGAGATCAGATTCTCGCGAACCAGCAATTCACCTAGACGTCCAGACATTGCTTTTGTGGCCTCAGCGACGAAGAGTGCTTACCAAAAACAGTTAGAATTCGTGGGGAGTTGGAAAGACTATTCGATGTCTCGAATTGTTAGAGATCCTACCCAGCATGGAAAAATGGTGTCAAGGAACGCACAGGAACGCCGATGTGTGTAGACACCTTGGATTTATTTACATGTATTACGGCGACGCGCGTGCAATCGCGCTTCGGGCCGACTCTAAATCTCGGCCAATCTGCGCAGTCAGCTCCGCCACTGAACCAAAGCGCTGTTCCGAGCGAAGCCGATCCACGAATTGAACTCGCAATCGCCTTTCGTAGAGCTGACCCGCAAATTCAAGCAGGTGGACTTCAATCGTCACTTCGGTGCCGCCAAAGGTCGGTTTCGTCCCGATGTTTGCGGCTCCCGGTAGCCAGCTTTCTCCAGCAGGATCATCCGCGAGGCGTACCCGAACCGCGTACACCCCGGGAGCCGGCCGCAGCTCGTTTTCAGTATCCACATTCGCAGTGGGAAATCCGATTTGTCGCCCGCGTCCCTGCCCTGGCACTACCACTCCGTCGAGATCAAAGAATCGCCCCAGCAGGCGCCGCGCTGCCGAGACTCGCCCCTCGAGAATGTATTCCCGTACTCTGCTTGAAGAGACTACCACCCCATCGACGGAGACCGGCGGCGCCACCTGGACCTGGGCCTGCCGGCTCTTGGCCGCGGTGGCGAGCCGCTTCACCGTGCCCTTGCGCTGGGCTCCGTAGGTGAAGTCAGAACCCACCACCAGGTACTTGGCTCCCAATGTGTCCAGGACCGAGCTTTCGAAGTCCAGCGGCGGAGTTCGGGCGTACTCGAGGGTGAAAGGCTGAACGACCACCGCTTCTAGCCCGTATTGTTCCAACAGCTCCAGCTTGCGCGGCAGCAGGGTAATCAGCTTCGGCGCCAGCTCCGGCTGGAGCACTTTGCCCGGGTGAGGATCAAAGGTCAGCGCCGCGGGCATCCCCAGCTGCCGGGCGCGCTGGAAGAGGCTTTGGTGGCCGAGGTGAACGCCGTCGAAGTTGCCCATCGCCAGCGCGCAGCCTCTCAGCTCGGCGGCGCTAGCAATCCCGTGGAAAACCCTCATCGGTCTTCGGTATACCCCAGTGGCGAAGCTGTAAAAGCATGTCCCGCGTCCCGCTTTTGCCGAATCCGGTTGGTCAGGAATTGGTTGGCCTTGCCTCGCCACCCGATTGGGCGGAGGTGTTTGGACGCGGCGGGCCACTGGAGTTGGAAATCGGCTGCGGGGCAGGAGGGTTTGCCCTCGATTATGTGCGCCAGTTTCCGCAGGTTCGCTATGTCGCGCTGGAACGGAGAAAGAAGTTCGCCCGCGAATTGGACCGTCGCGCCCGCAGCCGAGGTGCGACAAACCTGAAAGTGGTGGAGGCGGATGCGCGGATCGAAGTCCCGCGACTGTTCGCGCCCGGTTCCCTGGCGGCGATCCACCTCCACTTTCCCGACCCCTGGTGGAAGCGCTCCCACCAAAAGCGGACTGTGCTTACTGCCCAATTCTGCCGGATCCTCTTCGAACTGCTGGCTCAAGGGGGCCTCTTCGATTTCCGCACCGACGTCGAGGAACGAGCGACGCAAATGCTCGAAATCCTCGAACATGTAGGATTCGCCAATCCGCAGGGTCCTGGAATCTTTCATCCTCCAGAGCCGGACGAGATTCCCTCGACCCGGGAGCGCCGGTATCTGTCTTCGGGAGCTCCAGTCTATCGGGCGAGATTGCGAAAGCCTGCAGAATCCCTCCACGTCGGTGAGCAGAGATCCTAGGGGTGGGGTCGCTGCTCAGCGCCAGTCGTCTCGTTAGAGTGCGCCTGCCCTCCCGGCCCGGCAATTGGATTGTTAGAAGGATTGGCAAGCGGGAATCGGGTGTGCACGTCGGCGAGGACGAAAACCATCAACAAGGCCAACCACATCAGGGCGGTGGCGAGCGCCAGCCGCGGCGATCCGCGGTGATGCCAAAGCTGCATGAAAATCAACACCACCAGACTGGCCTTGGTTACCGCAATTGCCATTGCGATCACGAAAGACCAGATCCCAAAGTCCTTCCGCGAGAGCAAAAAAGTGGTGATTGTCAGAGCCAACAGCCCCAGATAGGTGACCGCATAAGGAACTGCGGATTCTGGGTGCGCGCCGCTGCGGGTCGCCTGAGCCATCGTTTCGCTCACCCAATCAAGTAGAGAAGCGGATAGAGAAAAATCCAGATCAGGTCCACCAAGTGCCAATAAAGACCGCCGTTCTCAACCGCGGAGTAATGCTGAGATGAGAAAGCACCTCGGGCGGCGAAAAAAGCAAGCCACAGCAACACGCCCGTCCCGGCGATCACATGCAACGAATGGAGCCCTGTCAGCAAGAAATACAACGTAAAAAACATACTGATACCGGCAGTCTGAATTTCTGAAAATGTATAGTACTTGCCCGGCAGCGCTCCCTCTCGAAAATGCGTCACGTACTCGACGCCATGCAGGGCGAGAAAGGCAATCCCGCTGACCGCAGCGATCAACAACCCGACACAGGCCCACCTGCTTCGATTGATCAGCGTGTGGTGATGCGCCAATGCCACGGCGAAGCTGCCGGAGATCAATACCGCGGTCTCGATCGTCGCTAGCATCGCATCCAGGTGCCTAGACCCTTGAAAAAAGCTCTCGTGATACAGCGAGCGATACTCCACGTAAGCAACGAACAGCCCGGCAAAAAGAAGAATCTCGGTCGCCAGGAAGGTCCACATTCCCAACCGGGCGGCGTGCCGTTGAACTTCGGGCGATGAGAAATGACTCTCCGCGGCGGCCTCAGGATGCATGGAAAACCTCCCCGGCCACCGGCGTGCTGTAATCATGCGGCTGCCCGGTGAACTCCGGCGTCTTTTCGAAGTTGTGAGTCGGAGGAGGCGACGGGGTATTCCATTCGAACCCGCGGGATCCCCAGGGGTTGGGACCGGCCACTTTCCCGTACTTCAAGGACAGGGTCAGGTAGATGAAAATGATCACGAATCCGAAGAACAACAGCGTGGCACCCGCGGTGGACATCACATGCAAGGTTTGAAAGCGCTCCGGATAATTGTAGTAACGGCGCGGCATCCCCATGTTGCCGAGCAAAAATTGAGGAATGAAGGTGGCATTGAAGCCGAGGATGATCAGCGTTGCAGAAACCAGCCCCCATCCTTCGGGGTAGCAACGCCCGAACATCTTGGGGAACCAATAGTGCAGGGCCGTGAGAAAGGCCATCACCGACGCGCCCACCATGATGAAGTGAAAGTGAGCCACGACGAAGTAGGTATCGTGCCAGTGCACATCCAGCGCAATCGTGGCCACGGCGATACCGGTCATCCCGCCAAACACCAAGAAGTACAAAAATCCGCAGATATAAGCGAACGGAGTTTTGAACGCGATCGCTCCTTTGTAGAGTGTGCCGACCCAGGTGAACACCTTGATCGCGGTAAAAATCGCCACGAACATCGAGAGCACCGCGAAAGCGCCCGAGTCGAACGTGGATTGACCAGCCACGAACATGTGATGGCCCCAGGTGAAGAAACCAACAAACGCTATTCCGAGCGAGGAGTAAGCCACCGCTTTGTAACCAAACACGTTCTTGCGTGCGAAGCAGGCCACGGTTTCACTGATCACCCCCATTCCGGGCAGGACCATGATGTAAACCGCGGGATGAGAGTAAAACCAGAACAGGTGCTGGTACAAAATCGGATCTCCTCCGCGGGCAGGATCGAATAGCCCGAAATCGAAGGCGTGTTCCACCGCCACCAGCAACATCACCAATCCCAGCACCGGGGTGGCCAACACCTGAATAATCGAGGTGCCATAGATGGCCCAAACAAATAGGGGAAGCCGCATCCAGGTCAGGCCCGGACCGCGCATCGTGTGGACGGTGACGATGAAATTTAGTCCAGTGAGAATCGTCGAGAACCCCAAAATGAAGATCCCGAGTAAGACCGGGGTGACATGAGTTGGGGTGGTGGTGCTGTAGGGCGTGTAAAAAGTCCACCCGGTGTCAGCGCCACCATGAATCATCGCCCAGAGCGTAAATGCTGCGCCCACCAGGTAGATGTAGACCGAAGCCAAATTGAGGCGTGGAAATGCCACGTCCCGAGCCCCGAGCATGATCGGCAAAAAGAAATTTCCAAATACTGAAGGGATGGACGGGATCAGGAAGAACCAAACCATCACGATCCCGTGGAGGGTGAACAAGCGGTTGTAGGTGATTGCTTCGACATAAGTGGGACCGGGAGTGAGCAGCTCAAACCTGAGCATCAGCGCGAACATCCCGCCGACGAAAAGGGTGGTCAGGACCAAGACCAGATACATCACGCCGATCCGCTTGTGGTCGGTCGTCAACAGCCAGGAGCGCACGGTCGTCCCCGCATTCAAGTAGTGGTGCGCGGGAAAAGCGCTGTCAGCGACGGACGGGTTCATAGACTGGCCTTCGGGCGCGGGCCCTTTCCAACGGCTCGCTCCGCAGCGATTTGATAAATTCGACGATTGCTGCCGCCTCTGGCCCGGCCAGGCGACCCTTGAATGTGGGCATCACCGGGTTGAAACCTTTCACCACCTTGGCACGCGGATCCATCATCGACTCGGTCAAATAGGCCTCATCGGCAATGATCGTTTGACCTGATTCAAGCACCTCCCGGCGAAGATAGAGGTCCAACCAGGTGGGGCCGATGTGCGGCGAGCCATCGACGGTGTGACACTTGAGGCAGCCGTAGCGGACCACGAGTTGTTCTCCCTGGCGGATCGGATTCGTCTGTGGCGACTGGTCCTCGTCCTCGGTCTGGGTACCGTCCTGCTGTGCCACCCGTCCGAGCCGCTGTTCAACCAGCCAGGTGTCGAACTCCTCGGGCCGCATCACCACCACCTCTGCCAGCATGTTCGAGTGGTTGGTTCCGCAGAATTCGGCGCAAAAGACCTGGTATCTGCCCGGTTGCACCGCTTCGAACCAGGCCTCGGTATACCGCCCAGGCAAAGCGTCTCGTTTGATTCGAAAGGAAGGGACGAAAAAAGAGTGAATCACATCTCGCGAGGTGAGCATCAGCCGTACCGGCCGGTTGGCGGGCACTCGAAGGACGCCGACGGAATTCGGGCCGTCGGGATAACTGAATTTCCACATCCACTGTTTGGCCATCACATAGACGTCCATCGATTCGCGCGGGGGTGTGGTGAGCACCACGTAGTCGTGATAGCCGCGGTAGAACCAGGAAAGGAAAAATCCCAGTGGGACCAGCACGAACATTGCCTCCAACCAGGTCGGGGGCTGAAGCACCGGCGTCGTTTGTGACTCGGATCTCCGGCGGAAGCGCACGAAGAAAAACAGTGCGGTGAGTCCGACCGCCGTCGACATCAACATCGTGGTGATGATTACGAAATAATGCAGGTAATCCACCTGCCGGGCGAAGCTAGAGGCTTGCTCGGGGAGGAAGAGGACGCGTCGGAGAAACTCATTCATCAGACAGTTCCTCTCTTCAGCTCACGCCTCCAAAGCGTCGCCAGCAGCGCAGCAAGGACCACGAAAACCAGCAGCGCTCCGCCCTTGAGAATTCCCGCGACGTAAACGCCGTATCGCCGCAGCGCCGGATCGTACTTGAAGCAGCTGAGCAGGAACCGATCGAAGGAGGTGCCGACCTTGCCTCCGCTGGCTTCGACCAGCGCCAGCTTGAGATCGCGCGGCGGAAATTCGATTCCGTAGAGATAGCGCGAGATCTTTCCGTCGGGCGTCAACACCGCGATTACCGCCGGATGGGCATACTGTTCGGTAGACTCGTCGTAGGCGTAGCCAAAGCCAATCGCGTCCGCCAGAGCGCGAATTTGCGGATCCTTACCGGTGGTGAATGCCCAGGCAGCCTCTGCCGAAGGCTCTCCTAACGCCTGCAGGTACCCGCGTTTGTTTTCCGCGGCGAGCTCCGAGGTTTCTCGAGGATCGATGCTGAGGGTAAACGCGAAGTAATCGCGGCCCAGCTTGAGCCCGGTCCCCCTCAGACCATTCACCATTCCCCGCAGGACCAGGCTGCAAAGCATCGGGCAACGGTAATAATTGAGCGACAACAGCAGCGGCTGGCCGCGATGCAACAATTGCTTGAGCTGCACCGGTTGACTCGATGAGTCCTGAAAGAGCGCATCCTCTGGTACCAGCTCTCCGATCCGCTCTGTTACTTCCACCGATTCGAGAACGGGAGGAGTCGGATCTGCCGCGTATCCGGGAAGGACCCACACCAGCCCGATCAGGATGATCGGCGAGCGCCTCATCGCCTTGCCTCGGCAGCCATCTGCTCCATCGCACTGCTGATCGGAATGTGAATGATCTGCTTATCCCGATCGATCCACCCATAACTACCCAACCGCTTGAGCTGTTCTTCGCGCTTGTTCGCCGCCTCGGTTTGAAGCTCGAAGAGCAGCTGATTGACCATTCCCACCTGGCGCTTTCCTACCTCGCTTGGGGCGGGCGCAGGACCGCTCGGGAGCAGTCTCCTGGTTTGTAGTCTCAGAATGTCGTCAGCCCAAAGGACCGAAAGGCCGAAGATCAACCACGCGATAACCGCAACCGCGACCACTTTCTTCGTCGGCAGCCGCTCGGGATCTCCTGCTTTGGTCGGCTCGAATGGCTCGGCCGTTGTCGAGGGCTGGCTCATGGCTGTCGATACTGCAGGGAGGCGAGCAAGTAGGGATCGCCAACTGGCACGGTGTAGCTACCCTGCATTCGCCAGATCGCGAATCCGATCGCCAAGCCGCCGATTCCAAGAAAGGCGGTGAGATCCGCCCAATGAGGCCGAGGGCCCGCAGCGTGAAGGACCGGCATCACCACCCAGTAGAGATCCAGGTAATGAAAGACCAGGATCCACGCCGCCACCCAAGCCAGTGCGCGCCGATTTCTCTTCAACTCTCGCGATAACAAGAAAAAAAACGGAAGAATGAAGTGCCCAAAGAAGAGCGCAATGCCGATCGGTTGCCATCCTCCGAAGGCCCGCAACAGGTACCAAGGAATCTCCTCCGGAATGTTGGCGATCCAGATCAGCATGAACTGAGAGAAGGCGATGTAGGCCCAGAACACGACGAATGCGAAAAGGAACTTGCCGAGGTTGTGAAGATGCTCGGGAGAAACCAAACTTCCGTACAGGTTCGGACCTCGTGAAAGGGCCGTCACCAAAATCAACAGCGCAATCGCCGAGACGAACGATCCAGCGAAGTAATACACGCCAAAAATGGTCGAGTACCAGGTCGGGTCGAGCGACATCAGCCAGTCCACCGCGGCCAAGGTCAAGCTGAGAGCGAGGATCGGAATCGAGAACGAGCCGAGGCGCCTCTGCTTTACCGTTAGAGCGAGATCCTTCACCTCGTCCTGGCGCCGGGACCATCGGCTCAACGCCCAACTGACCGCGATCCAAATCGCGAAGTAGAGCACGGCGCGGACCAAAAAGAACGGGACGTTCAAATAGAACCGCTTCTCCTCCAGCAACTTGGCAATCTGCGCGGGCAGACCTTCATGGGTCCAGAGAAACAGCTGCTTGATCCCGAAGAGGACCGGCAAAAAGAGGAGCGCTAACACCGCGCAGCACTCGGCCATCCTCTCGAGCATCCGCCGCACCACCACCGGCCATTTAGCGTTGGAAGCGTGAAAAATGGTGAGCAGAAACAGCGCACCCAGGCAGAGGCCCAGCCAGTACGTCAACGATACCAGGTAAGAAAAGAGCGTCTGGCGCGGCTCGACGGCTATTCCAATTCCCGTCGCCACCAACCCGACCACCCCGACGGTCAGCGCAACCCGCAACACGCGCCCGCCACCCTCGTACGGAGCGACGACTTTCTCGTTCATCGCGGCTCCTTGAGCAGCCTGGCCTGGACATCGGCGGGAGCGTCCTGCAATCGGGCATTCTGGCTGCGTTGTAGCGCACGTACATAGGCGACCACCGCCCAGCGCCCGGGCCGCGGAATCTGAGCCGCATAGGAGGGCATCAGGCCATAGCCCTCCGTGATCAGATCGTAGAAGAAGCCGACCGGGCGATCCGCATACGCGTGGATTGAGGGCGGAGCAATCAGCGCCATCTTTTCTGCCACCACCGAATTTCCGTCGCCTAAGATCCCGTGGCAGGCGGCGCAGACGATCTCGAATCGCCTCTTTCCAGCTTCGAGCATCTGCAGCGTGATCGGGACGGGAATCTCGGTGCGATAGGCAGTCCCCACGCGACCGCCCGGCACGGCGTCCGCTTCGGCCAGGCTCTCTTGCGACACGGTACCCAACGGCGGCTCGCGCATGCTGCGCCCGTCCTCAAAGAAATCGTTCTCTGTGTAGGGCAGATACTTCGGTTGGTTCACCATCCGCTGAAGCTCGTGATTGGTGCATCCACACCAGGCTGCGGCGCCCAAAATCAATGCCAGCCGTTTCATGACCGCTCCGGGGCCACGGCGACTTGCAAAGCTCCGAGGGTTCGCAGCTCGCGGCTCAAGTCCTCGATCTGCGGACCGGTCTGCTCCGCTTCAATGCTCAACCAGAAGCCGTGAGACGATGCGCTCCGAAATGCATCGACGTCGAATGCGGGATGATAAGGCTGGGGCAGTCTGAGGATCGCCCAAAGCCCGAAGAAGATGGAAAATGCCGACAACAGCACTCCACTCTCGAAGGTGATTGGGACGAAGGCTGGAGCGCTGTGCGGAGGGCGGCCTCCGACGTTGATCGGCCAGTCCACTCCGTTGGTGAGAAACTGCACCAGATAGCCGAAGCTGGCCCCGGCGAGGCCACCGATCAACGCTAGCACCGGCACTTTGGATTTCTTTAGGCCCAGCGCCGCGCTCGAACCAGTGAGCGGATAAGGGGAATAAGTCTCGATTGTTTCGGAGCGACGGGTTCGGAGATGCTCAGCGGCCTTCAGCAGCGCCTCGGATGTTGAAAATTCTCCCAGTACCCAGATGGCCACGCTGAATCTCCTATGCAGCCTCGGCTACGCGTTCTTCTTCCGACAGCTCGTGTTGCAGTTCTTTGACTTCGCTCGCGGAGACCGCCGGAATGAACCGAAGGAAGAGCAGAAAGAGCATTCCAAAGAACCCGATCGTCCCGAACAAAAGGCTCAAATCCACCCAGGTAGGCGCATAATTGGCCCAGGAGGACGGGATGAAATCGCGGGTGAGCGAAACGATTACGATCACAAAGCGCTCGCTCCACATCCCAATGTTGACGAACAGCGCTGCGAACCAGGTAACCAGGGTGTGGGTCCGCATTCTCTTCGACCAGAACAGCTGGGGGACCAGCACGTTGCAGAAAATGAGCAGCCAATACACCGGCGCGTAATGGCCAGTCATTCGATTGATCTGGCCAAAGCGCTCGAACTCGTTTCCGCTGTAAAAATTCATGAATGCTTCGATCAAGTAGCCGTAGCCGACCATCATCGAGGTCGCGAGCAGAACCTTGTTCATGTTGTCGATGTGTCTGAGCGTAATCACTTGAGTCAAACCCAGTGCGCGCCGGGCGGGGATGATCAGCGTTTGGACCATCGCGAATCCGGAAAACACCGCCCCCGCCACGAAGTAGGGAGGAAAGATCGTGGTATGCCATCCAGGCAGCTGAGAAATCGCGAAATCGAAGCTGACGATCGTGTGCACCGAGAGCACGAGTGGGGTCGCCAATCCCGCCAGCAGCAGATAGGCCACCCTCCAGTTGTGCCATTGGCTTCCGCCGCCCCGCCACCCGAGTGAAAAAATGCCGTAGACAATTCGTTGAACCTTGCTTTTGGAATTGTCGCGCAGCGCCGCCAGGTCGGGCACCAGGCCGACGTACCAAAACAGAAAAGACACGGTGAAGTAGGTCGACACTGCGACCACGTCCCAGGGAAGGGCGCTCCTAAACTGCGGCCAGATCCGCATCCGGTTGGGATAGGGAACCAACCAATAACCAAACCAAGGCCGGCCGAGGTGCAGAACCGGGAACATTCCCGCTTGCATCACTGCGAAGAGCGTCATTGCCTCCGCAAAGCGATTGATCGAGGTCCTCCACTTCTGCTGGAAGAGCAATAGGATCGCGGAGATCAACGTTCCGGCGTGTCCGATTCCGATCCACCAGACGAAGTTGACGATTCCAAACGCCCACGCCACTGGTATGTTGTTTCCCCAAGCCCCGATCCCCCGGGCCAGCGTCATCGAAATCCCAGTAATCAGCAGGCCAGTCCCTCCGAGGGAAAGTACGAAGAGCAGCCACCAGGCCCGACCGGTCTTGCGCCAGACCGGACCGAACACCATCTGGGTGATGCTGACGTTGTCGTAATGGCCCTCGATCAAAGGATGGGTTTGAAGCGGATCCTTGACCTCCGTCGCCTCCATGGTCAGCCAAGCTCCGGATTGAGGTTTTTGATGCGCGCGAGGTAAGCGGTCCGGGGTTGGGTACCAAGCTCATGCAGTAAGTCGTAGCGCCGTGAGTCGCGATGCTGCTTGCTGACAATCGAGTTCGGATCGTTTAGGGATCCGAACTGAATCGCTTGAGCCGGGCAGGCCTGCTGGCACGCGGTACGAAGCTCCGACTCGTTGATTTTTCGGTGCTCAATCTGCGCCTGAATCCGAACCCGTTCGATCCGCTGGACGCAATAGCTGCATTTTTCCATCACCCCGCGTGCGCGAACGGTGACATCCGGATTCATTGCCATCCGCTCGGTCGGCGGCTTGTGGTCGGTGTAGTGCAGGTAATTGAAGCGCCGAACTTTGTAGGGGCAGTTGTTAGAGCAATAGCGAGTTCCGACGCAGCGGTTGTAGACCATTTCGTTGAGGCCCTCATCGCTGTGGACCGTGGCGTTCACCGGACAGACGTACTCGCAGGGCGCCTTCTCGCAATGAACGCAGGCCACCGGCTGGGTGATCACGCCCGGGTCCTCCAGCGAGCCGCTGAAATAACGATCGATCCGCAGCCAGTGCATTTCCCGACTCCAAAGGACGTTTTCCTTTCCCACCACCGGGATGTTGTTTTCAGACTGGCAGGCAACCACACAGGCGCTGCAGCCGGTGCAGCGGTTCAGATCGATCGCCATCGCCCATCGGTAAGGCGCGGCATCGTAGTCAACGGGACGGTAAAGCGTTTCGACAGGACCGCGCAGATGCTCTAGCGGACTAGGGGCCTTGCCCACTTCCGCCAGCGTCATCTCCATCGCCAGCGGCCGGCCAGCCATCGACCAGTGATCGTGAGTGATCGCAAGCTTGTGGCGGCCGCCGGTCTTTTCAAGCCGCAGACCCTGGTCAAACCAGGGATGCTCTGAGTGCCGCAGAGAGCACGCGTTGAAGCCAACCCCGCGGGCAATGCTCTCCGTCCCCAGCCGACCATAGCCGAGTGAAACCGAGACGACATCATCAGCGTGACCCGGAAGGATGAACACCGGCGCGACCAGATTCCGTCCCCGATATTCAAGCCGCACCAGATCTCCGCGCTCGAGCTGAAGGCGATGCGCCGTCGCCGGGCTCAGAAGCGCCGCGTTGTCCCAGGTCAACTTCGTCACTGGGTCCGGAAGCTCTTGCAGCCAGGCGTTGTTGGCAAAACGGCCGTCACCCACCTTGTAATCGCGAATGAAGGCCAGCTCGAGCGAGTCTTTCGACGGCGACGGCGGAGCCGGCGAGCGAGCCGCCGCAATCACCGAATCCCAGAGAATCGGAGCCACCACTTGAGTGGAAGCCGTACCGGGAATCACCCCGCTTCCGAGCCAACTCTCCCAATTGGATTCGAAGTCCGGAACTCGCGCCGTTCGTCGCCAAGCACTCTTCACCAGCTCGTAGGGAGTCCGGTCGCGCTCGTCCAAGAAGGGTGCCAGCACCTCGACTTCGGTGATGCCGTTGAAGAGAGGATCGATCAGAGGTTGCGTGATCGAGACCGTTCCATCCCGCGCGCGCGCATCGCCCCACGATTCCAGCGGATGGGCGGCGGGAATCATCCAGCCTACCTTCTCGGTGGTCTCGTCCTCGTACAATCCGAGGTAGACGCTGTTGGGAACGGAGGAGAGACGCTGCGCAAAGAGGACATCGGCGGGGGCTGAATAAACCGGGTTGTAAGCGGTGATCACCAGGGTATCGACTGTTCCCGCCTTGATCTCCTCGCTCAGTTCATTCAATTCGGAAGTTCCCGATCGCACGTCCAGCAGAGGCGGGGCGATCAGCTGCAACGTGCTACCGAGGTTCCCCAGTGCCGCGTTGATCGCTAAAGCGAGCGCGTGGACCAGCGGGGGCTGCCGCGGGCCAGCCAGGACGATCGAATCACCCCGGTGGCGAGCCAGGTCCGCGGCGACTGCCTTCACCCAGGGGGCGTCGGACTTTCCAGCTCGCGACTCGGCGACGCTGGCGAGGGTGGAAAGCGAGGAAATCGACTGCGCGCGCGCAAGCTGCGCCACCAGGGCCATCGTCAGGCCTTCGATCTGCGAGGGGCGCAAGCGAAGACGATGGTCGGCCATCATTCCAGTGATCGAGAGGGTGCTTTCGGCAATGTAGAGCCGATTCATCGTCGGGCCTGGATCACGGCGGCGGGAGAAACCGTGCACATCGCGCAAGTGCGCTCCCCGGCATTCCAGAAAGTCGGCCTCGAGAGAAACGATGACCGATGCCTTCTCGAAATCCGGTAGCAACTCAAGTGGACGGCCAAAGGCGATCTGAGCTCCTCGGTAGATGTTCTCCTCCGAGAGCGCCCCATAGCTGTAGAATCGGGACCGCGGAAACCGTGCCTGGATCCGAGAGCGGAATGCCGCGAGCGTGGGCGAGCTCGTCGGCTCGAACAGGAAGCGCAGCCCCGCCCCACCGTTTTGCTGCATCTGCCCAGCCCGGCGCGTGAGGTCGGAGAGAAACGTTTTCAATGCCTTGGGAACCCCGCGGTACTTCACCAGCCGAGCTCGCTGCGGATCATAGAGCTGAAGGATGGAGGCCTGGTCGATGATCCCGCTTGCACCCAGGTTGGAAGGATGCTGGGGATTGCCTTCCACTTTGGTGGGGCGCCCCTCCCAGCTGGTGACCAACAGTCCGGCCGCGTAGCCGTCGACTGGCAAGGCCGTGGCAAAGTGGACGGGGTTTCCGGGGGTGAGCGTCGGAGGCTGCCGGCCGTAGGGGAGGATCTTCTCGGGCGGGGCTCGCGGGCAGGCTCCCAAGCCCGAGGCGGCCAGCGATGCTCCCAGAAGCCGAATGAAGCTCCTGCGACCAATTCCGTCCGACAGCTCGGCCGCGCCGACCGGGAATTCGCGCTCGAGCGCCGCCTGAAGCTCGGGGGCGCCGGCTCGCTCTTCGATGCTCTTCCAGTATTCGCGGCCTAAGCCCTTCGGCTCATTCCCGGGCTGACGACCATCGCTTTTCGGCGGGAGCTTCATCGGTGGCAAGTGGTGCAACTGGTTCGGGTGTGGACTTCGTAACGCTTGATGAGAGTGCTCCCCAGCTGCTCGCGGTCGCCCTCGGGTTGCCAGGTCATGCTGGTGATGAATTGGAGCGGACGGAGATTTCTAGCTGGATTTCGATGACACTCCAGACACCAGCTCATCGTGAGTGGAGAGATCTGCTCGACGATCGCCATCTGGTCCACGCGACCGTGGCACGTAACGCAGCCCACACCCTTGTTCACGTGAATCGCATGGTTGAAATACACGAACTGAGGCAGGCGGTGGACGCGATTCCAGGGGATGGGCTGCGCGGTGAAGTACCGGGCGCGCAGCTCTCCGAGCGGTGGGCTCTTGTTCCAAATCTGTTCGTGGCAGTTCATACAGACGGAGGTGGAAGGAACTCCCGCATAAGGCGAGTGATCCACCGCTCCATGGCAGTATCGACAATCGATGCCATCGTCTGAGACGTGATGGCGATGGTCGAACTGAATCACCTGCTCCACTTGGTCGTATTGCCCGGTGTAATAGGGGCTTTCGAGGTACACGTACGCAGCCCCCACGGCAATCACTGGGATCGCGAGCAGGGAAGATGCGATCACCCGAAAGACGGTATTTGAGCTCGGTGGGAAGAGCGCGCTCATCTTAGGCAAGGGCAGTTAGCCACCCCTCGTGAGGCGATCGTTGCCATCCTTTTCCCCTCGCCGAAACCAGAAAATTCCTCAGGCCAGCAATCGGAGCAACGCTTTCAACACCCTATCCGTCTCTGGTTGCCTTCCACCGTTTCACCTAAATGGAATATCCATCCCGCGGGTCGTCGATCGGGCACACCACCCCGGTCTGGGCAGCCGGCGACAAGCTTCAAGCGAAAATCGGGTGCTCGCGTCTAGGAGATTCTGTCCTTCCGTCTACGAAAGGACAGTCGGTGCGTGCGCCTCGGAATGCGGACGCAGTGACAGCTCCAAAAACGTCGCGCCTTCGATCGGATTGTAGCGATAGGCGGAGGTTGGCCTAAACCCCAACGAAAGATATAGCGAAGCGGCCTCGGTCATCGACTCGAGCGTGTCCAGGCGCATTCTTCGATAGCCGATCCGCTTCGCATCGCTGATGATCGCCGTCGCGAGCTCCCGGCCAATGCCGCGACCGCGGTGATGGTCGCGCACGTACAATCTCTTCATCTCACAGATTTCGTCTTCCAGCGGATGCAACCCCGCGCACCCGACCGGCTCGCCATCCTCGATGGCCAGCAGCAACCGACCCAACGGTCGCGCGTACCAGCCTGGGAGACTGGCCAGCTCGTGATCGAAGTGCTGAAAATCAAGGTCGATGCCAAGCTCGTCCGCATACTCCTGAAAAAGTTTGCGGACCGCGTTGAAGTGTTCGGGGGTTTCAGCCTCTATCACATTCACCATCGTGCCCACCTCGTTCTGAAAGGAGCGATCGTATCAAAGGCTGCTCTCGCTTCCATATCCTCGCTCTCATGTACACCTTCCCTCAAGAGGAATCGAGGGCAGGGGCCAGCCGGTCGATACTAGGCTATCGATGCAGATTGAAGCTGGGTGCATTTCACCCCGACTGAGCCCTAAGCTGTAATGGCTGAACAGCGAGTAGCCGTGACGGCCCCTGGTTCGATAAGCAAGCTCCCGGGGTCGTCCACCGGCTAGATCTCCTACCGGGCTTCCAGATTGAGCGCTACCAAGAACAGCGACGCGGTGCCTTCTCATGTGCTGGTCGTTGACGATTATGACGACGGTCGTGAGATGTACGCGGAATTCCTGGAGCTCGCCGGCTATCGGGTAAGCCAAGCGAAGGACGGAGCCGAGGCGCTGCGAAAGGCCAATGATCTGCTCCCGGATATCATTCTGATGGACTTATCCTTGCCCGACATCGATGGGAGCGACGTAGCCAGGCGGTTGCGAAAGGATCCACGCACCCGTCAGATTCCATTGGTCGTCGTGACCGGACACGCACCTGAGAACGTTCAAAGTCAAACGCTTCAGTGTGATGCGTTCGTCACCAAGCCATGTCCACCGGATGCTTTGGTTGGCGAGGTCGCTCGACTTTTGGCGTTGAGGAAGAACCCGGGCCCCGTTTAGCCAGGAGTGACCAGCTATTCAGTAACCACTCGGTTTGCTTCCTTGAGCTGATCCTCGGATGCGCTATGGACTTTGATCCAGCCCATGGTGTGCTCCGATCGAGCGTATAGCTCGCGGGCGTTGGCTGAAGACGAGGCCGCCGGGGTCGCCAGCTCCAGCCAACCCACCCGGTTGCCACGATTGGAATACTCCAACCGAAGCGCAACGTTCGGCTCACCCGAGGCTGGAACATCTCCTTTTCCGAGCACCTCGAGCACCACCAGATGCCAAATCTTGTCATGCCAATTGCGGACGAACTCGTCGGGCTTTTGGGGAGACTTCTTGGCTGTCACGATCGTCGGCTGGTTTGCGATTGCCTTGATCGAAAATGCGCGCTGCTTGTCGTTCACCTTGACCACAAAACTGTCCACCTCGGGCAGCTTGAAGGTATGTAACTGGCGGTCGACCAAACGCACCGGAGCAGATTCGAGGTCCGACAGAGCAGTGTTACCCAGCAAGTAAACGCGCCCATCCTGCTCATTCTGAAGGTAGGGCGAACCCGCCCCGAGGACGGAGGTGGAGATCCGAAAGGCGTATTTGCCCGTTCGGCCCTCCACTTGGAGCGACTTGGCGGAATCCTGCAATCCGAGCTCTCGAAGCTTGCTTGGATCGAGCGTGCCGAGGGCCCGGTTAGCTTTGAGGGGCTCGAATCGCTCGAAGAGTTTCTCGGCGAAGTCATTGGCCCGCAGCTCACCACGCGGAGTCGGCTTGGTTTCTGGGGCCGGGGCAGCAACCCCACCGTCGGGCAGAGGACGATTCAACTTGCCTTGTTTGATCCAGATTGCCGGCGCTGACCGATCGCGGTGCCGTTCGAGCTCAACCCACTTGGTTCCATCCTCGTACCGAATCCGGCTCAACTCTCCGCGGCCGAGGTCCAGGACCACCACGTCTCCCGGCGCAGTTTGCTCTGGGCGCTGCCAGGTTGCGTAAACCGCCCCAAGGCCCGCCAGGGCCAAAGCTCCTTGTAAAATCGCGCCTCGGGCTTTCATCGCACCTCCCTGGCCGCCGTACCCATTGGGGAGGCGTTCCGGGCGGATCGGCGGCGGGTCGCCACAAAACCGATTGCCAACACCAGCGCAGGAGCCAGAAAAATGGTGGAGTAAAACCAAAGCACGTCTTTTTTCCGGGTGTGCTCGATCGGCACATCCGCCTCGCTTGACACCTGCCCGACAATCGCTTCCTCGCCGATCAGCCACTTGAGGCCATCCAGCGCGAAGTACATGTTTCCAGGGTTCTCGAAGAGAAGGTCGCTGAGCGCGTCCGAATCGGCGACGATGATCACCCGTCCGTTCTCGCTCGGTTTATTAGAGCCTGGCCTTGTCTTCTGGATCGCGGCGGCGAGCTCCCAAGACTTGCGCTTCTCCGCACCGTCAAGCTGGTAATTCCCATTCAAATCATTCCAGGTGGCCGGGTGCGCATGAATCGTAAAATCCACCGTCAGCCCGGATCGATCCTTGAGCTCTTCCAAATAGCCAGCTTCCAGCAGGGCAAAAAAAGCGCGCCCTCCAAGCTGCGAGAGCGAAGTCACCGAAGGATGAGACGAGAACGAAACGGTCCCGATGAAGCTTCGATCGCTCAGCTGTCCGGTTCGTCGGATGAAAGCTGCGTCGTTGGCGAGAACGGTCGGAACAAACTTGATCCCGAGATTGGCCAAGAGAATCTTGAATTCGAGGCGAGCCTCGGGATCGAGAGCGATCCACACACGTCCGCCGCGATCAAGGTAGCGCCCCAGGGCGGCATTTTCTTCCGGCAGAAAGTCGCGGGTCGGGCCAATCACCAGCACCGCGGCGGCATCGGATGGCACGTCACTGGCCAGTCCTTCAGCCGCGCCAAGGTTTCGCAGCTCGTAGTTCTGCGAGGTCAACAGGTCGCGAAAAGCGGTAATCGGCGTTCGCTGGTCGGTCGGAGTCGTTCGTTCGCCGCGCTCGCCATGACCGGTGGTGAAATAGAGTGCGCGGCGCGCTTGGCCGATTGCGAGCAATTTCTTTTGCACGTCCTGATCAAGGGTTCGCAGCTGCGAACGGGCGCGTTCGAAATCCGTTCCGAGAAAGAGCGTTTCTCGACGTGAGCCCTTGCTGAACACCACCGCTCCGTTTCCGGACACTCCGAGCTCACGGGCCTTGGCCGGATCCAGTGCCTGGTCATAAGCGTGCACCGAAAGCTGGGTGCTCCCCCGCGCCAAATCCTGGAAGTAGTCGGAAACCTCCTGCCGGACTTCGTTGGCGGGAGGGAAAAAGAGCGACACCTCGACCGGCTCGGTGAGCGTCTGGACGATCCGTCGGGACGCCTGGCCAGGGCGGGTGGTCCGAAAATACGAAAGGTCCCACGTCACATCCCGCTCGGTCGCGACGTAAACGGCACAGAACGCGAGCACCAGCGCGCCCGAAAGGCCCAGGCCGGTCAGCGCCGCATCCTGAATCCGGGCCGCCTCGACGCGCGGAGCAAACACCATGCCCGCGTAGGAAATCTCCACCAGGAGCGTCGGAAGGATCGAGGTCGTCATCAGGACCGGCCAAAGGGCACTCAGGACCACCGCCAGCTTGGGCGAGCTTTCGTTCAACATTTTGGAAGCGACCCGCAGCCACAGATCCGATTGAACGAAGTACAAGATCAGGGCGAAAAGGCCGAGGAACTGGAACACCAGCAGATAGCGCTCGATTCGCCGGCGATCGCCTGACGAACGCGCCATTCGCACCACGCGACCAGTTAGCGTGACCAGAACAAGCAGCACACCTAGCCCGGTCAAGATACCGCGCGCGCTTCCCGCGCCGACAATCCGCTCGCCGATGTAGGCGGCGATCAGGCCCAAGACGAATGCCAAAGACCAAACGTAGCTAAGCTTGGTCATCTCACTTCCACCGCCTTGCTTCCAGGACCCGGGTTGCGACGAAGAGCCCTAGATAGGTGAGCGCCAGGTAATAGACCACGTCCCGCACATGGATCAGACCCTTTTCAAACGGCGGGAAGTGCTGCTGATAGAGCGCCAGATTGGTGAAGATATCGGTCAACGGGCGATCGCTCACTTTCGCCAGCAACCAACTGATCACCAGCGAGATCACCATGCAGCCCGATGCAATCGCGGCCACCAGCTGAGACCGAGCGAGCGCGGAACCAAATATTCCGACAGCCAGACACGCGCTTCCGACGAGGAAAGAGCCGAAGTAGCCTGCGACAATCTGGCCGAACGAGATCTTTCCGTTCACCAGAACCAGTGCCGGCATGTAGGCGGTCGCTACCAAGTAGAGGGCGAGGAACGCCAAAGAGGAAAGATACTTGCCGAAGACAATTTCTCCGTCTTTCACCGGGGAAGAGTAGAGCAGGTCGATCGTTCCCGTCTGTCGCTCTTCCGCCAAGAGCCTCATCGAGATCAGAACCGCGGCCACCGCCGTGAAACCGAAGCAGCTCCAAAAAAATCCCTGCAACACTTCCGCCGAACGCTTGCTTGCGCCGCCAAGCGCATAGGCGTTGAAGAAAACGCCATGCAGAGCAAGCACCACGGCGATGATCACGTATCCACTGAAACTTCTCAGGTAGGATCCCAGTTCCCGCCGGGCGATCAGCAAGGCGGCTCTCATGATGCCGCCTTTCCCTGCGTGAGCTTGAGAAAGATCGATTCCAGTTTTTCGGAAATTCGCTCGAGGCGCAAAAGGTCGATGTTGGATTGGACCAACGCTCGTACCAACTCCGGCCGACGCTCGAGGGGTGCCTCGACCCGAATCACCGCCACCCCGTTTGCCTGGCTGTGCAGCGAGACGCGCTCCACTCCCGGCACCGCCCGTAATACTTCCACTGCCCGTTCCTCTGGGCCATGAATCTCAAGCTCGATATGCCCGGCTCCGCCCAGTCGGCTTGCCAGTTCTTGCTCAGTACCCTGCGCGACGATCTCGCCGGCCTGGATGATCAATAGCCGGTCGCAGGTCTGGCTGATCTCCGAGAGCATGTGGCTAGAAATCAGGATCGTATGCCCCCCTTTGAGGCCAAGAATCAACCGCCGCATCTCGACGATCTGAACCGGGTCCAATCCTCCTGTGGGCTCATCCAGGATCAGCAGCGCCGGGTTGTGAACCAGCGCCTGCGCGACGCCCAGGCGCTGGCGATAGCCATGGGACAATGAAGAAATCAGCTCCCGATCCGCTTCGCGCAGCGCGGTCTGCTCTTCCGCCTTGTCGACCCGGGCTTTGACCTCGTGGGAGCTGACCCCGCGCAGCTGCGCGACGAAGGCAAGGTAGCTTCGCACCGTCATCTCGCCGTAGAGCGGCGGCGTGTCCGGGAGAAAGCCAATCCTCTTTCGGATTTCATGTGGATTTTCCACTACGTCGTAGCCGTCGATCTGCACCCGCCCGGAAGTTGGCAGCAGGACGCAGCCGAGCACTTTCAAGGTGGTGGTTTTTCCGGCGCCGTTGAGGCCCAAAAAGCCAATCACCTCGCCACGTTCGATGGTGAAATTCAGATCCTGAATGGCGGGATGGCTGCCGTAGTATTTTGTCAGGCCTTCTACCTGGATCATCGACTCCTCTGTTCCCGAGAAAAACGGGGCACTCTATTTCCGGTGCCAGCGCAGAATGTCAAGTGTCTGTTTCCGATTACGGATTGAGGGGGCAAAGCGGCGTGCTGGCCCCTTTGCGCCGGGCCGAAAAGCAGATATCGCCGACAGGTGGTGAAACAAGACTTGCTTCACGCGGTCCGCATTCTCCGGGCGGGAGGTCTGGTGGCCTTCCCAACTGAGACGGTTTACGGGTTGGGAGCTGATGCCCAAAACGAAAGGGCAGTGCTCCGCATTTTCGCGGTCAAAGGTCGTCCCGCTTCGCACCCGGTGATCGTCCATCTGGGAGACGCGAGCCAGCTGGACGCGTGGGCCCGATCCGTTCCGGCGATTGGGTACGAGATGGCCCGCGCTTTTTGGCCTGGCCCTTTCACGATGGTCCTCAAACGCTCTGGGCTGGCCAGCGACGCGATCACCGGCGGGCAAGATACGGTCGCTCTCCGGGTGCCCGCCAATCCCCTTGCACAGCAACTGTTGGAGGCGTTTGGGGGCGGCATCGCCGCGCCCTCTGCCAATCGGTACGGACGGGTGAGCCCGACCACCGCGGAGGATGTGCGAGCGGAGCTAGGAGAACAGGTCGACGCGATCCTCGACGGAGGGCCCTGCTTGATCGGCGTGGAATCCACGATTGTCGACCTGAGCTCGGGCTCGCCGGCGCTGTTACGCCCCGGTGGCGTGCCTCGAGAAGAATTGGAGCAGATCGTCGGCGATCGGATTCCGTTGGGACGCGTGAGCGGCGTTCGAGCGCCCGGGATGCAGCCCACTCATTATGCGCCGGCCACGCGGATCGTGATCGCCGAGCATTCCGAAGTCGCCGCTGCGGCGGAACTGGAGCGCCGAAAGGGCCATGTAGTGGTGGTCGTGGCGCCGGAAGGGTTTCCTGTCCCGGCCGGGCTCGCGCATCTACCAGTTCCGGAGAGGCTCGAGGAGTACGCCCAGGTGCTCTACCGGACTCTGCGCGAAATCGACCGGCAGCATTTTGACGTGGCCGTATTTTTGGTTCCCCAGGCCACGGGGCTCGGGCTGGCCATTCGCGACCGGCTGGCTCGGGCGGCTGGCGCCGACCTGAAGGACTAGAGTCAGGCCTTGGCCCTCGAGGAGACCGACACCATTGCTCGACCAAAGCGGTCCTGATTGGAGAGGCCGACCGCTTTGCTCCGAACCAAGTCGGCCGCGGCGCGCACCCAGGCAGGATGGGCGTTGAGACAAGGTACCAAGATCAATTCCTCTCCACCCGCCGCGAGGAAGCTCTCGCGCGCGCGAATCCCAATCTCCTCCAGCGTCTCGAGGCAGTCGGCCACGAAAGCGGGACAGAGCACTGCGAGTCGGCGGACTCCGCGGCGGGCGAGCTCGGGCACCAGCAAATCGGTATACGGTCGGATCCACGGAGTTCTCCCGAGCCGGGACTGGAAGGAAATCGAAAAGCCCTCGGCTGCAATCCCCAGCCGCTTCGCCACTTCCCTCGCGGTGTAGTGAGCCTGCGCCCGATAACAATTTGCGTTTGCGGCGCCGATCTGATCGCAGCACTGCGGGGAGGCGAGGCAGTGATTTCCGATCTGATCGCTCTTTCGAATCTGCCTCTCCGGCAGGCCATGAAAGCTGAACAGAACGTGGTCGGCTCGGCTCTGTCGAATCACCGGCGCGGACGAGGTGGCCAGCGCATCCAGAAAACTTAGCTGATTGAAGAATGGGGGCACCACCCGGACTGGCGGGACATCCCACCCCTGGCCGATGAGGCGATACGCGCTTTCCAACGATGAAGCGGTCGAAGAAGCGGCGTACTGTGGATAGAGTGGCATCAACGTAATCGATTGGACTTTCTTGGCGCGGAGCCGCTCCAGCGCATCCTTGAGCGATGGATGCCCGTAGCGCATTCCAAACTCGACCTCGAACTCTCCTTCCAGCTCAAGGCCAATCTGTCGGGTGAACTCGAGGCTGTGCAAAAGCAATGGAGAACCTCGTTCGTCCCAGATCTTCCGATACGCCATCGCCGATTTGCGCGGTCGGAACACCAGGATCACGAAGTTCAAAAGCAGCCAGCGGGCGAGCGGATGGATGTCGATCACCCGAGGATCGGAAAGGAACTCGCGCAAATACCGACGCACCGCCGCAGTAGTGGGAGCATCCGGGGTCCCCAGATTCATCAATAAAAGACCCTGGGCGTTCCCCGGAGGAATCATTGCAGAGCGTTGGGTGGAGTGAGCGTAAATTCGCGGATCTTCGCCTCGAATGAGGTCCCATCGGGGCGCACCATCCAGTAGCTGCCGCGCATCGATCCGAACGGGGTTCGAATCATCGCCCAACTGGTGTATTCAAATCGCTCCCCGGGCGCGAGGTGCGGCTGCTTTCCAACCACTCCCGGACCTCGAACCTCTTCGACCTGACCGTTGGCATCGGTGATGATCCAATGCCGGCTTCGCAGCTGAGCCTCCTGCGTACCAACGTTGGCGATCTCGACCGTGTAGAGGAAGGCGAACCTTCCTGATTCCGGGGCAGATCGCTCGGGCCAGTAGGCCGGTTTCACGGTCACCTGGATCCCGTCGGTGGTAATCGACGACATGCGGGGGAATCTGTCAGCCTGCCGTCCCAGGCGCAAGCGTTCGTGGAGCGTTCGGGCGCTGCTGGGAGGCCTGGCGAAGGACCACCAAGGAACGGCCGCTGAGCTCGAGCTTGCCTCCAGCCGAGATGGTTCTGCGTCGGATCTCCATGTGCGCAGTGTCGACGATCGTCTCCCAATCCGGCCCCCATTGGGAGGCGGGCAAGACAAAGGTCACCGGCGCGTGGTGGGCGTTCATCAAAACCAAGAGGGAGTCTCCCACCACGCGTTGCCCGTGTTCATCGAGCGTGGGAATCGCATCGCCTCCGAGCAGGAAGCCGAAACTTCGGGTGAAGGGAGCCTGCCAATCCGCTTGGCTCATCTCCGAGCCATCCGGCCGAAACCAGGCGAGATCCCTGAGCGCCGAATCCCACATATAGGCCCCTCGAAAGAAATCTCGCCGGCGGAGCACCGGCTGTTCGACTCGGAGGCGACTCATCCGGAGGGTGAACTCCAGAATTTCGCGAGAGGTCGCGTCGAGGCTCCAGTTCACCCAGGACAGTTCGTTGTCCTGGCAATAGCCATTGTTGTTTCCTCGCTGAGTTCGCCCCATCTCATCGCCCGCGCACAGCATTGGCACGCCCTGGGAAAGGAACAACGTCGCGATGAAGTTTCGCATCTGTTGATGGCGCAGCGAGTTGATCAGCGAGTCTTCCGTTTCTCCCTCCACTCCGCAGTTCCAGGAATAGTTGTCGTTGGCGCCATCGCGGTTCTCTTCCCCATTCGCTTCATTGTGCTTCTCGTTGTAAGTCACCAAGTCGTGAAGCGTGAAACCGTCATGAATCGCAAAGTAATTGATGCTGGCCCGCGGCCTGCGACCGCTGAGCGCGAACAAGTCGGAGGAACCGGTGAGCCGATATCCCAGCTCGGTGGCCAGATTCTCGTCCCCTTTCCAATAGCGGCGGATCGCCTCCCGGTACTTTCCATTCCACTCGGACCAGAGAACTGGAAAGTTCCCCAACTGATAACCCCCCGGGCCAAGGTCCCAGGGCTCGGCGATCAGCTTGACTCGGGACAGCAACGGGTCTTGGTGGACGATCTGGAAAAAGGGCGCGTTTCGGTCGTAGTCGTGGACCTCGCGTCCGAGGGTGGTGGCGAGATCAAACCGAAAGCCGTCCACGTGCATCTCCGAGGCCCAATAGCGCAGCGAATCCGCGATCAGCTTTGAAGTCTGCGGATGCCGGGTGTTGATGCTGTTTCCGGTCCCGGTGAAGTCGAGATGATTCCGCAGGTCGTCGGGGCTGAGGCGGTAATAGGTGCGGTTTTCAAGTCCTCGGAACGAGATCGTCGGCCCGAGCTGGTTGCCTTCGCAGGTGTGGTTATAGACGACGTCGAGGATGACCTCGATGCCGGCCTGATGGAGGCGTTTCACCATTTCCTTGAATTCAGCGATTTCTTGGCCTTGGCCCCGGCCGGAGAGCCGCGCGTCCGGAGCAAAGAAACCGAGGGTGTTGTAGCCCCAGTAATTGGAGAGGCCCCGTTCGAGCAGGAAGCTCTCATCCACCCTGGCATGAATTGGCAGTAACTCGACTGCGGTGACCCCCAGGCGCCGAAGATGCTCGAGGATCGGGGGAGTGGTCAGCCCTAAGTAGGTTCCGCGCAGCTCCGGTGGAACCTCAGGGTGGCGCATCGTAAGCCCGCGCACGTGAAGCTCGTAGATGAAGGTCTTTGACCAAGGAATCGCCGGGCGTTCGTCTCCGGTCCAATCGAAGCGGTCTTCGAGGATCAGCCCCTTTGGTTTTCCTTGCGCGTCATCTTGTTCGTCGGGCTCCCAGATCGGCGAAGTGCCGTTGCGCTTATGTCCAAAGATTGGCGCGCTCCAGTCCAGCTTGCCGACGATTGCCCGCGTATAGGGGTCCACCAGCAACTTATTCGGATTGAAAAAGTTACCCTTCTGCGGTTCGTAAGGGCCGTGGGCCCGGTATCCGTAGAGAACGCCCGGTCGAAGGTTGGGGACGTAACCGTGCCAGATGTGCTCGCTCCGGTCTGGAAGCTCGAATCGGCACATCTCCTGGCCGGGGGAGGACGGATCGAAAAGACACACCTCCATTTTCCGGGCGCTCTCCGAGTAGACCGCAAAGTTCACTCCCTTTCCGTCGAAGTGGGCGCCGAGCGGAAAGGGTTTCCCAGGGAGAATCGGACTGGCAGGCTGATTCATTCCTCAACCTTTTCCAGGATCGACACCGGAAAGGACGACAACACCTCGCCCACCCGGATTGCCGCCGAGCCGTCGAGCATTGGGGTCTGAAAGGTGCGTCCGGTAAAAATGTCCTTCAAGGCCAACTCCTGTTGCTGCCAAGGCAGCTGAATGTAAGTCTCCGCGAAGGCCTCGCCCACTCCGCTCGGGCCGAGCAGTCGCAGTGCCAGCCGCGGCGCTACCGTCAGCACCAATTGTCCCTGTTGCCTTCTGGCGAAAGAGATCGCCTGAGCCGCTTGAGGTCCGGAAGCCTGCAGTGGGAGGTACTCCCCTCGACGGAACAGAGTTTCACGCTGACGCCGGAATCTAAGCCCTTGTGAAAGCACGTACAGCTTGATTCGTCCATCAGTCATTTCCGAGAACAATTCACGACAGAGCTGCTCGCGGTTTTGCTCGGCCGCGGCATCCAGCTGGTTGAGCAGGCGTTCTCGCATCTCAAAGTCCACCGGACGGCGGTTGTCCGGGTCCACCAGCGACAAGTCCCACAGTTCACAGCCCTGGTAGATATCGGTCGTCCCCGGAGAGGCGATCTTTAGCACCGCCTGGGACAAGGCATTGATCTGACCGGGCCTTTCAATCCGCCGTTTAAAAAAAAGGAAATCATCCAAAAACGGAGCGCTCCGCGCGGGATCGAGCACGGCATCGACGAACCCGCCTACCGCCGCTTCGTATCGAGGATCGGGGTTGATCCAACTGGTATGAGCTTTCGCCTCTCGGATTGCCTTGAGCATGTACTGCCTCAGACGCGCGTGGACCTCCTCACGCTGCGGCACCGAAAGCGAGTCGCCCATCGGCCAGACACCCAAAGCGCTTTGATAGAAGAGGTATTCGTCGTTCCGAACGGGAGCGAGGATGTCGCCCACTTGAGTCTTATGCCGGCGATTCCACCGCGCCCAGCGCCGCAGGTGCTGCTGCCATTCGTCAGGAATTTCGGAGATCACGTTGATCCGAGCCCGGACGTCTTCGCTGCGCTTGGTATCGTGGGTGGAAGTGGTAAGCAGTGAGCCTGGCCACTTTTCGGCGCGCTCCTGATTTCTCAGGTGAAAGGTGGCCTCGGTTGCACCGAATCGCTCGGGCTCGCCACCGACCTCGTTGAGCGACACCAATCGGTTGTAGATGTAGAAGACGGTATCCTCCAAACCCTTGGCCATCACCGGCCCGGTGAGCTGCTGAAGCTTCATCGCGAATTGCAACATCACCGCTCGCTCGCGCGCGTTGAGATGAGCGGGATATTGGCGGAGTAGGATGTCCTCGAGAAAGTCATAGAGGGAAATGTTGGTGGTCGGATCGATTTCCTTCGCCCGGGCGATCGTCCACTGGATGTAGT
The DNA here is from genome assembly GCA_036781205.1 of Myxococcaceae bacterium. Taxonomy (GTDB): domain Bacteria; phylum Myxococcota; class Myxococcia; order Myxococcales; family Myxococcaceae; genus DAIQBK01. The sequence goes on along the minus strand of DAIQBK010000008.1, from coordinate 75,794 downwards.
GAACGTCTCGCTGATCAATCTCGGGCCGCGATTCATCTACGTACGTTCGGTAAACCGGGAAGAGGGCGATGAATTCCACCAAGGCTCGGCGGAGGGCGTTGAGGGTGAAATCGCGGGTGCGGCGGTTCATTTCCGAGATCCGGTTCAGCTGGCGTGCAAGCACGTTGATTTCGCTCGCCATCGAGATGCTCATCACTTGCTTCTTTTTTTCGTAAAGGAGCTGCCGGTAGTTGAGCGGGCCTCCGATAAAGCGGTTGTAAATCCTGGTCAGCGCTTGCTCGTTGTCCCGGTCGACGAAGAGACCCGAGACGTTGTTGGCGAAGCGATAGCCAGTGGTGCCATGAATTGCCCAAGAATCCGGGATTCGCTCCTTCCCGCCCTGGATCTTTTCCACCACCACGTAGAGCGCCTTGGCGAGTGGAGTCTCCGCAGCGCTCCCGATCTCCTCCCGAACCAACGATCGCAAGCGGGCTTCCCAGGCTGGCCAGTCTTGCTCCGCGCCGCCCGCCTCGCGGTAGCGAAGCGCCGCGTGGACGATGAAGTACTGTTCCTGGAGGTTGAGAAAGTAGGCGGTGGGATCGAACAGCCCGTCGGGATGATCGATTCTCAACCCGGAAATCCTTTCTTCGGCCAGCCAGCGGAACACCAGTTGATGCGCTTCCTCGAAGACTTCTCGATCCTCCATTCGCACCGCGGCCAGGCCATTAATGTCGAAGAACCGGCGGTAGTTGATCTCTTCGCCCGCCACCCTCCAGTGGGCCAGTCGGTAACTGCAGCGTCCCAACACCTGGTCGAGCAAATCGAAACTTCGCGCGTCTTCAGGAGTTCCGTTGAAGACTTCAACGTTGCGCTCGATCAAGGCGGCGATCCGATCGGATTGGGCGACCAGGCTGGCCAATCGCCGTTTGACGATCTCCTTCTCCCGGTTCCGCTCGATCAGCTTCGCCGGTTCGGTCTCGGTCCGCTGCGGCAAGTGCTCGATTGAGGTAATGATCGACTGCAGCTCATCGAACTGCTCTCGCTGGTTGGTCAGCTCTTTTTCCAACTCCTCGAGCCGGTGCCGCAGAATCACCGCAGATTGTCGCGGCGCGATCGGAAAAACCCGGTCGTAATAATGAAGCGCGAAAGCTCCGTCCCGGAAGACCAATCGAAGCTGGCCGTTTTCGAGGACGATTCCGTACTGATCGCCCAGCACCGGAAGCAGCACCTTGTTTTTGAGCTCCTCCTTGACCGGATCCCAATCGATATCGAACACCCGGGCATGGATCGAGGAAGGTCCGTTCTCTAGAACGTCGTCCCACATCGCGTTGCCCTTTTCGATTCCCATATGGTTGGGAACGAAATCGAGAACCTGTCCCAGTTGGTGCGCACTCAACCTCGCGCAAAGCGCGGCGTGCTCCTCGGCGGAACCGATTTCCGGGTTCAGCGCCTGATAGTCGATCACGTCGTAGCCATGGGCGCTGCCCGGCGACGCTTTCAGATAGGGAGACGCGTAGACGTCGGTGACCCCCAGCCGCGCTAAATACGGCACAATCTGGGCAGCATCCGCGAAGCGAAACCGGCTGTTGAACTGCAAGCGATAGGTCGCAAGCGGCAGCCGTTGCTTCGAGAGCAACTCGTCTCGTACGCGGGCGAACAACTGCTCAGGCTCGATTTCGAACGGCATATCGCCGCAAGGTAAAGCATGCGACAACTCTGAGGCCGAAAATCGAGAGTCGAAGGTTAAAAGTCGGTTCGACCTTTAACTTTCGACTCAAGACACGAGGCTCCGCGGGTGCGGAGCCTCGCTGGTGGATCAACTAAGTTGCTTGTTCACCAGTTTAGTCATCTCGAACATCGAGACCTGTCTCTTTCCACCAAAGACCGCCTTCAATTTCTCGTCCGCGTTGATCATCCGCCGCTCTTTGGCGTCTTGCAGATTGTTCTTCTTAATGTACTGCCAGAGCTTTTTAACGACCTCGGTCCGTGGGATCGGCTTATCGCCCACCACCTCAGCGAGAACCGGCGAGGGTTGCATCGCCTTCATGAATGCAGCGTTGGGCTTTCGCTTCGAGCCACCTTTCTTTGCGGTCTTCTTAGCTTTCTTTGCGGCCATTCGGTCTCCTCCCCTCCAGGGGACGTTGAAAATCGGCTTCGTCCGTTAAGCCGTGTCGGCTCCTACCAGAGCGGAAGAGCGAAAAATAGTCTCTCGCGCAATTATTTTGAGCCAGCCCGCTCGACGGTCTTTTAGTTCTCGAGTGGCCTTCGCATTTGTCAAGAGAGAAGTGCAGAGAGATCTCATACACCCAGTCTCGAGCGGATCGGCGCATCGGGCGCGGTCTGGACTTCATCAGACACTTCCGCCCCCTTTGAGGCTAGAAGCAGGCGGTGCGCGCAGCGATCACAGGGGCTGGAGGATTCGTCGGCGGCTGGTTGGCTCGCGCCCTCTTGGCGCAGGAAAACCAGGTTCGCTCAGTGGTACGCCAGAGTGGGCCAATGGAGGAGGGGCCGTCGACTGGGCTGGAGATCCACCTCGGCGACGTGACCGATCCGCCCAGCCTGGCGCGCGCTTTCCAAGGGGTGGACGTGGTGTTCCACCTGGCGGGAGTGCGACGGGCGCCCTCTCGGCAGCTCTTCTTCAAGGTGAACTCGGAAGGCACGCGCAATGTGTGCGAGGCCATGCTTCAATCCGGCGCCCGCCGCCTGGTTTTCTGTGGCTCCCTGGCTGCCTCCGGCCCTTCGTCTCCCGACCGGCCCCGCCTCGAGGAGGACCCCCCTCGCCCGCAGGAGTGGTACGGAGAGAGCAAGTTGGAGGGCGAGCGAATCGCTTTTTCCTATCGAGCTCGGCTAGAGGTGACCTCGGCGCGCCCCTGCCGAATTCTCGGCCCGGGCGATCGCGAAAACCTGGCGTTCTTCAAGCTCCTCCGAAAAGGAATCCGGTTGTCAATTGGTGGCGGTCCGCGGCCCTTGTCCCTTATCGATGTGCAAGACGTTGCCAACTTTCTGATTTTATTGGCACAACACCCTCGAGCGGAGGGAGAGACTTTCTTCGTGGCGGCGCCGGGAACGATGACTCTGGAGGAAGTTGAAGACCGGGCGGCGAGCGCTCTGGGAATTGCGCCCAGGACGCTCCGGCTGCCCCCGATCGCGTTGCGGGCGCTCGCGCTTTTGGCGGACGGTGCGTCGCTTGTATTGCGCCGCCGATTGCCGCTCAACCGCAAGCTGGCGCGGCAGCTGCTCGCGCCCGCCTGGACCTGCTCGACCGCCAAAGCGGAGCGGCTGCTGGGATTTCGGGCCGCGGTATCGATTGGCGACTCGATCGATCGGAGCGCCGCGTGGTATCAGCGGCATGGCTGGGTGTAGGAATGGTGACCTCCAACGCTCGCTTTACCAAGGCCGCTTTCTATGACGTGGACGGGACGCTGGTGAAAACCAATATCGTCCATACCTACGGCTACTACGCGATGAACCGTGGATCGCTGCGCGGCATCGCCGGCCGAACGCTCGGGACGATTGCTTCGATCCCGATCTTTCTCGGATTGGATTTGATCGATCGCAAGACGTTCAACGAGTTCTTTTATCGATATTACGCCGGGCTCTCCGAAGACCGACTGCTCACCTTGGCCGAGGAGATGTTCGAGGATTTGCTCAGGCCCTCGATTTTTCCCCAGGCCAGGGAGCTGATCGAGGAAGCCCGGCGCTCGGGGTGCAAGATCGTGCTGGTGACCGGAGCGCTGGATTTCACGGTGCGCCCGCTGCTCAAGCACCTTGGAGCAGACGACCTGATCGCCAACAAGATGCAGTACGTGGGGGGTATCGCGACCGGCAAGGTGATCCCTCCGATCATCGAGGGAGCAAACAAGGCGCATGCGGTTCGCGAGTATTGCGTGCGCGAGAAGCTGGCGCTCGAGAAAAGCCATGCCTACTCCGACAGCGCATCGGACTACGCGATGCTGGCGATCGTCGGACGGCCGACCGCGGTCAATCCGGACATTCGGCTTCGGGCGCTGGCGCGTGCCTACCAGTGGCCGATTCTCAACCTGAGGTGAAGTCCAAATGCGCGCCCTGAAAACCCTCAAAAAGTTCTACGAGGAAGAATCGCACGTGGTGATCACCGAAAAGGGCTCGCCGCCCCGGACGATCTTCTCCGGCGAGGATTTTCTTCTCGAGGACTTGCCGATCGGCACCCGGGTGATTTTCCCCAGACCTCCGCTCGAGGGGGTCCCCAACCTCAAGGCTGCGATTCGCTGGGCAATCAACCACCCGGAGGAGAGCGAGCCGTTGCACGCCAGGCTCAAGCCGGGGATGAAGGTCACGATCGCGCTGGACGACATTTCGCTGCCGTTACCGCCGATGCGCACTCCCGACGTGCGCCAGAGCGTCTTGGAGATCGTGCTCGAGTTGCTCGCCGACTCAGCGGTGGACGACATCCACCTGGTGATCGCCAATTCCCTGCATCGGAGAATGACCGAGGCAGAGATGAAGCGGATGGTCGGCGAGAAGATCTTCTCCGCTTTCTACCCGGACCGATACTACAACCATGACGCAGAGGATCCGGATGGAATCGTCGAGTTGGAGCGAACCGGCAACGGCGAGGTCGTGGCCATCAACCGACGGGCCGCCTCCTCGGACCTGTTGATCTACATCAACATCAACCTGGTCCCGATGGATGGAGGCCACAAGTCGGTCGGCACCGGGCTGGCGAATTACGCCACCCTCAGGGCTCACCACAATCCGACCACCATCCGCAGCTCGGAAAGCTACATGGAGCCCTCGCGTTCGGCGCTGCACAAGAGCGCGGAACGGATCGGGCGGGTGATCGACAAGCACCTGAGCGTGTTTCACATCGAAACCGCGCTCAACAACCAGATGTTCGACGGGCCGATCGGGTTTCTGGGGAAAAAGGAGGAGGACTACACCGAGTTCGATCGGCTGAAGTTTCAGAGCATGAAATACATGCTCTCGAAAATGCCGAGGGTGGCAAAGCGAAAGCTGTTCATGAGCATTCCGGCCGGATACCAGGTAATCGGGGTGCACGCCGGAGCAACCGAGCCAACCCACCAAAAGGCGCTTGAGCTGTGTTGGAAGCAATACGCGGTGGCGGTCGATGGGCAGTCGGAGATCGTGATCTTCGGGGTGCCTTACATTTCTCCCTACAACGTGAATTCGATCCTCAACCCGCTGCTACTCCAAGTGATGGGGCTGGGGTATTTTTTCAATTTGAATCGGGGAATTCCGCTCCTCAAGAAGGGGGGCGTGATGATTCTCTGCCACCCGGCGTACGATGAGTTCGATCCCGAGCATCACCCCAGCTACATCGAATTTTTCAATCGGCTGCTACCCGAAACGCGGGATGCCCTGGTCCTGGAGCACAAGTATGAGGAGGAGTTCGCCACCAACCCTAGCTACCTTCACCTCTACCGCAAGGGCCACGCCTACCACGGAGCGCACCCATTCTACATGTGGTACTGGGGCGAAAACGGCAGACAGCACGTGGGCAAGGTGATCGTCGCTGGATCGGAGAACAACCACGTTCCAGAGATGATGGGCTGGGAGCGCACCGACACCCTGGCCGAAGCGATCGACATCGCCAAGGGTTTCATGGGTCGTTCCTCGCAGATTTCATTTGCGCATCTGCCTCCGATTTTGCAAACGGACGTCAAGCTCTAAGGGGTTTCGGATCGTGAACGATGAACCCACCCTCGACGTCGCGCAGGCCCTCGGCCACCAGGGAATCCTGTTCATGGGAGCGACCGGGTTCGTTGGCAAGGTGGCGCTCTCGATGCTGCTGCAGCGCTACGGGTCCGAGCTGGAGTCGATTTACGTGCTCTCGCGCCGGGGCTCCTATGGATCGGCCTCCCGCCGCTTCGAGGACCAGATCGCCACCAGCGAACCGTTCAATCCGCTTTGGGAACAGCTCGGCCGGGACCGGGCCGCCTCCTTCCTGAAGGCCAAATGCCAGGTTCTCGACGGCGACATCATTTCTGTCCTCTGCGGTCTCAGCTCCTCTCAACTTCAGCAGCTCAAGGGCAAAGTGCAGGTGGTGATTAACTGCGCAGGGCTGGTGTCGTTCAATCCTTCGCTGGAGGTGGGCCTCAACGTCAACACCCTTGGAGTGCGGAACGTGGTCCAGGTCTGCCAGGCTCTCGAGGTACCGCTGGTCCACGTGTCCACTGCGTTCGTGGCCGGAAATCGCAACGGTCTGGTGTTCGAGGACGAGGAGGTGAACGGGTACTTTCCAAAAAAGGGAGAGCTGGATGGGCGCGACTTCTCGTTGGAGCAGGAATTGCTCGACTGCCAGAACCTGGTCGCGCGAATCCGGGAGAAGGCGGAGGACAAGGCATTAACCTCCAGTTTCCGCCAGCGTGCGGTGGAGCGCTTGGCGCACGAGGGCCGAGATTCCACGGACGAGAGAACCCTTCGGCTCGCGGTCGGGCGCGAGCGCAAGTTTTGGCTCTCCAACGAGCTGACGCGTCTCGGGATGGAACGGTCGCAACATTGGGGCTGGCCGAACACCTACACCTATACGAAATCGCTCGGCGAGCAGGTGATCGCAAGCACCCACGGTCTTCAGTACGCGATCGTCCGGCCCTCGATCGTCGAGAGCGCGATCCGCTACCCGTTTCCGGGCTGGAACGAGGGTTTCACCACCTCGGCGCCTCTGTGCTTCGCGATCATGCGCGGACAACGGGAGATTCCGGGGGGCGAGAAGACGATTCTGGACATGATTCCAGTCGATCTGGTCGCCGGCGCCTTGATTGCAATCACCGCGCGGACTGTGCAGCGGCCTGGGCGCCGAGTCTACCACCTCGCCTCCGGCGACGTGAATCCGTTCATCGCCCAGCGCTCGGTGGAGCTGGTGGGTCTCTACAAGCGCCGGCACTTTCGGAACAAGACGAGCGGCAATCCAGTCTGGAATAAGGTGCTCTCGCGGATCGAGCCTCAAGCCGTCACCCGAAAGGCCTTTCAGTCGCGCTCCGCGCCTCTTCTGCTCAAAGGGGCGAAGGTCCTCAAGCAGATCATTCAAGACGTCAAGCCGACCTGGGGAGCGCCAAAGGTCGCTGCGATCCTGGAGCGCGCGAGCGTCAAATTGAGCGAAGTGGAGGAACAGGCCGCTTCGGTCGTCGCTCTGGTCGAGCTGTTTCTGCCCTTCATTTGGGACAACCGCTACGTGTTCCGTTGCGACAATACCCGCGCCATCTATCAATCGATGAGTCCGAAAGATCGCGCGAAGATCCCCTGGAACCCCGAGGACCTCAACTGGCGAGAGTACTTTCTCGACGTGCATCTTCCCGGTTTGGAGAAATGGGTGTTCCCGGGATTGGAGGAGGAGACAAAACGCCGCGCGGCAGTGCCGGCACACCGGGATCTCTTGGAGCTGTTCGAAGCCGCGGTTCAGGCGTACCGGCACCGGGTCGCGCTTCGGATGATTCAGGGCGACCAGGAGGTCCACTTCACCTATGGCGAGGTTCACAAGTATGCGGGGCGGATCGGCTCCTTTTTGCTGAAGTCCGGGGTGAGGCCGGGCGATCGAGTGCTGCTGATCTCCGAAAATCGACCCGAGTGGGGGATCGCTTATTTCGGCATTTTGCGCAGCGGCGCCACCGCGGTGCCGGTCGACCCCGAGTTGTCCGAGGCCGAGGTGATCAACCTCGCGCGCACCTCCCAAGCAGTGTGCTGCTTGATTTCGGAGCAGGCGGCCCGAACCCTACCGGGTCTATTCCGCGCACTCGGCGAGGCCAACTTACCAACCCAGGTACATTCCTTGGCGCAAGCGCTCGAAGGAGACAGCGCGTTTGCGGAAGGAATCGGTCCGGTCAGAAAGAGTGCCTCCGCCGATGCCGCTGCCTCGCTGATCTTTACCTCTGGGACCACCGGGCAGCCGAAGGCTGTGGTGTTGACCCATCGCAACTTTGCATCGCTGGTGGCAAAGCTTGCCGCGGTGTACGACCTGGGCGTGGGCGACGGCTTGGTGTCGGTCCTGCCTTTGCACCACACGTTCGAGTTCTCCTGTGGATTTCTGCTTCCATTCCGCCGAGGGGCGGAGATCACCTACCTCGATGAGCTGACCGCGGACCGGCTGGGGGAGGTTTTCGAGACTGGGCGGGTGACCGCAATGATCGGCGTGCCGGCGATCTGGCAGCTGCTGCAACGCAAGATCACCCAGGAGATCGCCGCCAAGCCGGCAGTGATCGAGCAGGGCATTCGAGCCCTGCTGGCGGCGCACGCGGAGCTGCGCAATCGAAGCGCGATCAATCTCGGGAAGTTGCTCTTTTGGCCAATCCACCGAAAGTTCGGCGGCAAGATGCGGTTCATGGTCAGCGGCGGTTCCGCTCTTCCCGATCAGGTCCAGGAAGCCTTCCACGCTTTGGGATTCAACATCACTCAAGGTTACGGGCTGACCGAGGCTGCCCCGGTGCTGACCGTGGAGGAGGCGCGCAATCAGAGGCAGCCTGGAACGGTCGGCAAGCCGCTGCCCGGGGTGGAGTTGAAGATCGACAATCCGGACGCGGAAGGGGTGGGCGAAGTTTTGGCCAAAGGGCCAAACGTGATGGCGGGCTACTTCGAGAATCGCGGGGCCACCGAGGCGATTCTCCACGACGGCTGGCTTCGGACTGGCGATCTCGGCAGGTTGGATTCCGAAGGCCGGCTCTTTCTGGTGGGTCGAAAAAAGGACGTCATCCTCTCGGCCAGTGGAAAGAACGTCTATCCAGACGAACTGGAAAACCTTTATTCGCAGCACCCTCACCTGAAGGAACTTTCGATCGTCGGTCTTTCCGATCCGATCGGAGGCGAGAGGGTCGCCTGCCTGTGCGTGCCGGATTACAAGGACCGGCCCAAGGACGAGGTGCGCAGAGAGCTCGAAGAGCACTTTCGCAAAGTCTCTTCAGAATTGCCTTTCTATCGAAGGGTGAAAGTGCTGCGCCTCTGGGACGGAGAGCTGCCACGAACCTCGACCCGCAAGGTAAAACGTTCCGAGGTGCTGTTGGAGCTTCAGCGGCTTGAGCGGGCCGCAGCCTCAGGAGAGCGACTGCGGGATGCCGCTACTACTTCCGCGAGCAGCGGAGTGTCTCCGTGGCTTTACCCTCTGCTTTCCGAAGTCGCTCAGAGGAGCCTGGGCCAGATTCGGCCCGAGTCGCAACTGGTTGGGGACCTCGGCTTTGATTCGTTGATGCTGACCGAGCTGGGAGTCGCGCTGGAACAAGCCGGGGTGGTACTTCCCGCCGGCGCGGACCTCTCGCAGGTGGAAACGGTGGAGGAGCTCCAGAAGCTGATCGCCTCGGTCGCTCCGGTTGGCTCGCGCGCGAGGGTGCCCCAGCCACCAGATTCGGATCAGAAATCGGAAGAGATCGAAGTGCCGGAGGCGGTCGCCGACCTCGGAAGGCGGCTGCTTTCTTTGGGTCAAAGATTTCTTTACGGAGGGGTGTTCGACGTTCGGGTGAGCGGGAAGAGCTTCATTCCACAAAATCAGAACTTTCTGGTGATTGCGAACCACACCAGCCACCTTGACATGGGCCTGATCAAGGTCGTGCTGGGGGACCAAGGTGAGCGGCTCGCGGCGCTGGCAGCGCGGGACTACTTCTTCGACACCCCACTCAAGCGGGCTTACTTCGAGAATTTCACAAATTTGATCCCGATGGATCGCCACGGCTCGCTTCGCGAATCCCTTCGGATCGCCGGGGAAGCCTTGAATCAAGGATGCAACCTGCTCATCTTCCCTGAGGGCACCCGATCCCCAAATGGGGAGCTGCTGGAATTCAAGCCGACCCTGGGTTTCCTCGCATTGACCTACAAGGTGGACGTCCTGCCGATCTACCTCGGCGGAACGTTCGAGGCGCTTCCCAAGGGGGCGATCATCCCTCGCGCAAAAGATCTGACGGTGAGAATTGGGCCGGTGCTCCGGTACGTGGATTTGAGCCAAAGGACCCGGGGAATGGCGCGCTCGGAGAGCTACCGTCAGGTGGCGCGCCTGGCGGAAGAGTCAATCAAGGCCCTTCGGGACGGACGGGTAATGACACTGAAAGGTGCGCCCGAACGGATCGATCTCGCGCGCCATCGCAAGCGACCTCCGTCCGGAGCGGGTGGCGGAGTGGGCCATGGCATCAAGCGTCGGAGATAGCCGGTGCGAATCCTGGTGACCGGCGGCACCGGATTCTTGGGCGCTGCGGTGGTACAGAGGTTGGTCGACGCAGGACACGCGGTGCGCCTGGTCAGTCGCAACGCTCCGAGCTCGACCACTGGGCTCGAATGCCTCCGCGGCGACCTTCGCGAACCTCATCTGGTCCGAGCGGCGCTCAAGGAGATCGAGGTGGTCTACCACCTGGCAGGGTTGGTCTCGTTCGACCCGGATGACGCGCGAACGATGTACGAGCTGCACGTCGACTGCACCCGCCGCCTGCTGGAGCAGGCCAACGAGGCCGGGGTGCAGAGAATCGTGCTCGCGTCGACATCCGGGACGATTGCAGTCGCCAGAAGCGACAGGGTGGGCACCGAGGCAGACGATTACCCGATCACCGTAGTCGGCCGTTGGCCGTACTACCTCTCGAAAATCTACCAGGAAAAGTTGGCCCTCGACTTTTGTCGGGCCCACTCCCTCCCCCTCGTGGTGCTCAATCCAGGTCTTCTCCTTGGCCCCGGGGATGAGCGCTTGTCCTCCACCTGGGTCGTCTCGAAGTTCTTGAATCAGGACATCCCTGCAATGCCCTCCGGGGGACTCTCGTTTGTCGACGTCCGAGATGCAGCGGACGCTTTCGTTCAAGCGCTGGGACGCGGCGAGGTGAGCGGGAGACACCTGATGGGCGTGAACATGTCCTTCCGGGAATTCTTTGGCCGGCTGGCGCGGCTCACCGGAGTTGGCGCACCCAAGCTGCGCCTCACGCCCCGCTTGAACGTGCTCGGCAGCCAGTTGCTCGAACGGTGGGCGAAGCTACGGGGCGTCGATCCGCCAATCGGCCAGCACGCAGTGGAGATTGGCGAGCACTTCTTCTACCTGGACTCCTCCAAGGCGGAGCGTGAGCTCGGGTTTCGAGCGCGCGATCCACACGAAACGCTCCACGACACCGTCCAGTACCTCTTGCGAGGGCCGCTCAGCAAGCAACCCGATTGCGACCGGCCTTCTTCGCCTTATAGAGATTCGCATCAGCGATCTTGATCAGCCCGATCGGTTCGGACATCTGGCCCGAGAGCTCGGCTACTCCGACCGAAATGGTGACCGAAAACTTCTGGCCCTCGAATTCGAAGGGTTGATCCGCGATCAGGCGGCGCACCTTTTCCGCGAACTTGCGGCTGTTCTCGGGCCCGGTCTCGGGCAAGGCGATCGCGAATTCCTCTCCCCCGTAGCGCGCAAAGCATTCTTCCTTGCGAACGTATTGCTTGATCCGCAACGCCATTTCCCGCAGCACGGCATCCCCCGCGGGGTGTCCATAGTTGTCGTTGACCGTCTTGAAATGATCGATGTCGAAAAGGAGCAGCGACAGCGCGCGTCCGTATCGCTGCGATCGCCCGATTTCGCGCTCCAAGAACTCGAGCAGGAACCGCTTGTTGTTGATCTGGGTGAGGCCGTCGACAATCGTGAGCCGGTAGATTTCCTCGTGGTAGAGGCTTTCGATGTCCCCACCGCTCAAGAATTTGAAAATCGACCCTCCAACCTTCAAATGGTCACCGCTGCGCAGCGGTAACTCCTCGAGCACCTCTTTGTTGTTCAGGTACGTACCATTGGTCGACTTCAAATCCACCACATAGGATCTGCCCTCGCGAATGACGATCTTGGCGTGGCGACGCGAGACGGTATCGAGATCAACCACGATCCCGTTTTTTCCATCGCGTCCGATGGTCAGCTCGCCGCCCATCAGTGCGAACCTGCGACCCAAGCCAGGGCCATGAATCTGGACCAAACAGCTCTCTCCTCCGACCACCTTCTCGTCGAAGCTTGAGACCTGGGTGAGGTCGAGCTCGCTCATATCCTGGTCGTCTCGGCCCGTCACTCGTGTGCAACTTTAACCGAGTTCCGCGCTGAGCGTCAGACGGCGGAGGCGAGGTGATTCGCGCCCCACCGTGCAATGGCGTAGATGGTCTCCTGTGGGTTGACTCCCAGCGACGTGGGGAACACGGATCCATCGACCACGAAGAGGTTGTCGAGGTGGTGGTAACGCAGCTGCGAATCGACGACGGATTTCCGGAAGTCCCGCCCCATCGCACAGCCCCCCATCTGGTGTGCAGTCACCACCCGGACCCTCAGCTTCTCCCACGGCGCGGCGTCGAGCTTGAAGAGCTCAGCCTCGGAGCGAAGGACCACCGGTTCAGAATGAAGGCTGATTACCCGTTTCGCGCCGGCTGCGAACTGGATCCGCGCCATCTCCTTGCACGCGGTCCGAAATGCCTCCCAATTCGCGTCACGCAACGGATACTCGATTCGAAGGCGGCGGTCCGTTCCGCTGCGCAGGCCGACGGTGCCGCCTTCATCTCCGTCCAGAAGCCCATCGACGGTGAGCGCGATGCAGACATTGATAAAGGGAAGCCGAGAAAGGGAATCCACGAACCGCGTTCCGAAACCAGTAAACGTCGTGGCGGCCAGCATCGGATGAATCGGCGGGACTTCGATGAAGAAGCCGATTCTGTCCGGGCCCCGGTCGATGAAGTGATGGGAATGGACCGACTGCGGTGCGCCAAAGAAGCCTTCCACCGGCTCTTCGAATTCCGCGACCATCACCACCACCGGATGAAGGAAGGTCCGCCTGCCGACCCTGCCGCTCCCATCGAGGCCGGAGCGAAGAAGCAGCGCCGGCGAATTCAGCGCGCCGCAACAGACCGCAGTCAGCTTCGACTTCACGGTGAGCTTGGGGCCAAGGGGCCGGTTGGCGACGTCGACGATCTCGGCTTCGACCGCGCTGACCTTGCGGCCGGTGACTCGTAGGTTGCGCACCGATGCGTTGGCATAAACGGACAAGCCCTTTTCCACGGCATCGGGGATCAGCGTAACCAACATCGACTGTTTTGCGTCGATCGGGCAACCCATCCCGCAGTAGCCGAGGTTGGCGCAATTGTTCACGTTGCGCGCAATCAATCCCCGGCCGTACCCGAGCTTTCCCAAACCGTCCCAGAGGATGCGATTGTTTCGGTTTATCCGCTCCTCAGGCCACTGCGCGATGTGCAATCGCTCCTCGATTGCCTCGAAATGGGGCCTCAGGACCTGTTCGGAGAGCCCTTCCACCCCATAAGCGTCACGCCAACGCTCCAAAATCCGGGGCGGCGTTCGAAACGAGGAGCACCAGTTGACCGTCGTTCCTCCGCCGACGCTGCGGCCCTGGAGGATGCCAATCGACAAGTCATCTGTCGTCCGGTTTCCCAGGTCTTGATAGAGGTTGGGAAAGGCCCTCGATTCGGTCAGGTCAAACTCCCGCCGGGTGTGGTAGCCGCCTTCCTCCAGCATCACTACCGACAAGCCGCGCGAGACCAGCTCGTGGGCCAGTACCGAACCCCCCGCACCCGAGCCAATCACGCAAACGTCGCAATCCAGCTTCAGGTCGCGTTGGACGTCTTCCCCGCGATAAATGCGCCCTTCACCAACGGGCCGCTTCTCAGGGCCGCCGAGCCAGAGAGCCGCGTCCGGCTGAAAAAATCCAGCGGGTGGCCCAGGGTAGCCGGTAGCCGGCCAACTCGCGGAAGAGCCATAGTACGCCGCGACCACCAAGGTCCGAATCGCTTGAAAACCAGTCCTTCGGATGAGAAGTCGACTGTTTTCCCATTCGGAGAGCACCGCATCCTGCTCGGCGTCCGAGAGCTGAGTGAACGGACGCACCCGCAGTCCGAAGACGAAGCCGGTCAGCGCGTTCTCGAAGAGCTTCAGCAACTGCTTGACTTCGGCCTGGGCACTTGAACCGACCTGGACCAGGATTCGATCTGCATTCAAGGCAACGTCAGGGCTCTCAATCGATGGCTTGCCTGGCTGATCCGGAACAATTCGACGGGTGATGGCGCAGAGGACCGCGAAATCCAATTCGTCGAGCACCTTCAGCCCGGCAGTGGGAATCGGCACTCGCCGGGAATGCCTGCTGAGAAGGAGGCCGGCTCCGCCCAAGGCGAGAACCGATCCGCCCAGGAGTCCCTTCTTCAGAAAGCTGCGCCGGCTGTGCCCGGGAGCCAAGCGGAGGTCGGTGGGCATCTCCGCCAAAGTAGCTCGAATGGTCCCAGCAACGAACATCTGAATTCACACCGGCGGCCTTGCCGCGGTGCAGACAAGGGCCTAAACCATTTCCGGGATGCCTAAGACACTTGCGATGATTCTCGCGGGCGGCGCGGGTACCCGCCTCGAGCCGCTGACTCGAGAACGAGCGAAGCCAGCGGTTCCTTTCGGCGGGCGATACCGGATCGTCGATTTTTGTCTCTCCAACTTCGCAAACTCCGGGATTCTGAAAATGAAGGTGCTGACCCAATACAAGTCAGACTCGCTCAACAACCACCTGTCGCGTGCCTGGCGGATGACCGCATTTTTGGGTCACTACGTGGAGTCCGTACCCGCCCAAATGCGCACCGGACTTGAGTGGTACAAGGGGTCCGCCGACGCCATCTACCAGAACTTGAACATCATTACCGACGAGGAGCCTGAACACACCTTCGTCTTCGGGGCCGACCACGTCTACCGGATGGACGTTCGCCAGATGCTTGATTTCCATCTCGAGCGAGACGCGGATTGCACGGTCGCAGCGATTCCGGTTCCGATCGAGCAAGCGCGCCACTTTGGGATCATCGACCTCGGCCCAGACGGCCGGATGCGAAACTTCTTCGAAAAGCCCTCGTACCCTCCGCCGATGCCGGACCGCCCCGACTTGTGTCTTGCCTCGATGGGAAACTACTTGTTCAAAACCGATTGCTTGGTACGGGAAGTCGTTCAAGATGCCGCCAACGAAGACTCCACTCACGATTTCGGAAAGTCGATCATCTCCGAGCTGTACAAGCACTCGCGGGTTTTCGTTTACGATTTCGCCCAAAACGTCGTCCCCGGTCAGGACGAGAAGGAGCGAGGATACTGGCGCGACGTCGGAAACCTCGACGTCTACTACCAGGCGAACATCGACCTGGTCGAAGTCCACCCCACGTTCAATCTCTACAACAATCAGTGGCCAATCTTCACCGCCAATCAGAACGATCCTCCGGCCAAGTTCGTGTTCGCGGATGTGGAGAAGAAGCGGGTCGGCTATGCGACGGACTCGCTGGTCTCGGACGGGTGCATCATCTCCGGCGCCCACGTCAACCGATCGGTGCTCTCGCCCAAGGTTCGGGTCAACTCATTCTCCGAGGTCACCGACTCGATCCTGTTCGAGAACGTGGAAATCGGTCGCCATTGCAAAATTCGGCGGGCGATCATCGACAAGAACGTCATCATCCCTCCGGAGATGACGATCGGTTCCAACCTTGACGAGGATCGTGCGCACTTCCACGTCACCGAGGGCGGTGTGGTGGTGATTCCCAAAGGGATGAAGGTGTCCTAGAGCGTGCCTTCGCGCCAACCCCAACTCAGTGACGCGAGAGGAAACGCGCCACCACGCGCTTAAGTCCGACCGACTGAAATCGAACGGTCACTTTCGCGTTCGGACCTTCCCCATCGCACTGAAGAATTTCCCCCTCGCCGAATTGACTGTGTACCACCCGCGCTCCGCGCAGATCCTCCCGCGCGCCGGCCCATTCGGCACTCTGGTCGTAGCTTCGATCGATGACAGGTCCCTCATCATCGTCCCTCGCCCGCTTCCGCCTTCCCGGCACCAGCATCGGGTGAATCGCCTGGCTGGGCAGCTCCTGCTCGAAGTCGAACAGCTCCCGCGGGATGTCTCGGAGAAACCGCGATGGAGGATTGAACCGAAGCTCCCCAAACAGCGACCGGCTCTGCGCAAGCGACAAGGTGAGTCGCTTTCGGGCCCGGGTGAACCCGACGTAGCAAAGGCGCCGTTCCTCCTCGAGCTCCTCCGCGTCCGCATTTTCATCGAGGGCGCGGGAATGGGGAAAAACGCCCTCCTCCATCCCGGAGACGAAGACCGCATCGAACTCCAGGCCCTTGGCGGCGTGCAGGGTCATCATCGCCACTCGCCCCTCACCCACCTCCGCATCCGCCTCACCGGTAAGGCTGATCCGCTCCAGAAACTGCTGTAGCGGAGGAACGTTCACTTCGAGAGAACGAGCGGCCGCTGATTCGGACTCGCGCATCAAGTCAAACTCCTGTGCCGCTCCGAGAAACTCGCGCAGGTTTTCCGCGCGTGCCGCAGCCTGATCCGTTCCCTCCTGCTCCAAGGCGGCGACCAGCGCGGTCTCCTCGAGCATGCTCTTCACTGCGGTGGCCGCATCCGGTGCCGCTTCTGCGAAGGTCGTCAATCGGACCAGCAGCTCCCGAAAACCCTCCAGCCGCCGCACTGCAGCCGAGCCGAGAGAGGGAATCTGCGACACCTCTGCGAGCGCCTCAAACAGGCTACCCCGGCGAGCGGTCGCGAAGTCCACCAATCGCTGTGTGGTGGTATCCCCAATCCCCCGCGCGGGAACATTCAGCACCCGAAGGAGATCGGCATCGCTCTTGGGATTGACCATCAGCCGCAAGTAAGCCGCGGCGTCTTTGATCTCCGCGCGCTCGTAGAACCCCCGCGCATTGACCAAGGTATAAGGCAAGCGCGCCAGCCGAAAGGTTTCCTCGAAGATCCGGCTTTGCGCGTTGACCCGATAGAAGACCGCGATTTGCCCTAGACGAATCAAGCCTTCTCGATTGAGCGCCTGGATTCGTTCCGCAATTTTTTGTGCCTCTTCCCGCTCGTCGCGAGCAATCAGCAGCGAAAGATGTTCTCCGCGCGCTCGCTCGGATCGGAGCTTCTTTCCCATCCGCCGCTCGTTTTTCGAAATCACCGCGTCCGCCGCGTCGAGGATGTTGCGGTCGGAGCGATAATTCTGCTCGAGCTTCACCAGGCGCGTTCCCGGATAGTCGTTCGGAAACCCGAGGATGTTCTGCACCGTTGCACCGCGCCAGCGATAGATGGACTGATCGTCGTCGCCCACCACCGCCAGGTTGGAGCCGGGTGGGGCGAGCAATCTCAGCAGCTCATATTGAACCGGGTTGGTGTCCTGGAATTCATCCACCAGCACGTGCTCAAACTTGTGCTGGTAAAACGAGCGGATCTCCGGATCCTTCCGCAGCAAAGACACCAAAAGGAGAAGGAGATCTCCAAAGTCCACTGCGTTGGCGGCGCGCAAAAGCTGTTGGTAGCGAAGATAGACCTGCTGGGTAAGCTTTCGTCGGTAGTCGCCCGGAGCGATGGTCATTTCCGACGGTAGGCGACCGCTGTTCTTCTCTTGATCGATCCGCGAGAGGATTTCCCGAGGGCTGATCAGGGTAAGCTCCACCTCGGCTTCGCGCATCGCGCGCTTCACCAGGGACAGCTGATCCGCATCATCGTAAATGAGAAACGATCGACTCAGTCCAACACGCTCGGCCTCCCGGCGCAGCATCAAGGCCGCCGCGGAATGAAAAGTAAAAACCCACAAATCCGCGGCGCGGGGACCCAACGAGTGATCCAGCCGATCCCGCATCTCTCGAGCCGCCTTGTTGGTGAAGGTGACTGCAAGAATCCGCCAAGGCGGCACCCCGCGCTCTTGCACCAGGTGCGCAATCCGGCGGGTGATCACCCGGGTCTTGCCAGAGCCCGCTCCTGCAAGAATCAACAGCGGCCCCTTCTCGTGAAGGACGGCCTCTCGTTGAGCTGAATTTAGATCTTCGATTAGCGAAGCGGTCATCGAAACCTGCGGAACATCCCATTCGGCCAGGTCTCGCGTAAAGTAGGTGAATGGACCCGATTGCTCGACCGACGAAGGAATTGCTCGCTCGCTACGCTGAGGCGTTCAACCGAAGCAAGACCCTGCAATACTTCGGCGTTCGGATCGATTTTCCAAACGGCGACAGGGTGGTGGCCTCGATCCCGCAGATCCGGCCGGAGCAACGCGGCGGCCTGGGTACATCGGCGGTAAATGGCGGAGTGCTGGCGGCCCTCTTCGACCTGGTGATCGGCTGCACTCCAGCCCTGCTGGATCCGGTCCGTCGCACCGCCACGATGCAGCTGTCGATGAGCTTTGAAAGGCCCGTCCAAGGGGACTCCCTGCGCGCGGAGGCGCGAATCGATGCTCACGGCAAGTCCATCCTGTTCGCCTCGGCCCAGATCTTCGATGAGCGCGGCGTCGAGTGTGCGCGCTGCCAGGGGGTGGTTCGAATCAGCGAACTGCCCTGGCAGAGCGAGGGCAGTCCAGCCGTCAACTGATTCTCCTGAAACGAGCGGTGGCGGTCGAATTTGATAAAATGCTGGCATGCCCTCATTTGATGTCGTTTCCAAAATCAATCTGCAAGAGCTTGACAATGCGCTCAACCAGGCGCGGAAGGAAATCTCGACGCGCTATGACTTCCAAGGCACTCATACCGAGATCAACCTCTCGGACGACAAAACCAGCGTGCTGCTAAAGGCCAACTCGGAAGGGAGAATCCAGGCAGGGTACGATGTCCTTCAAAGCAGATTGGTGAAACGCGGCATCTCGCTAAGGGCTCTAGAACCCGGTCCGATCGAGCCGGCGGCAATGGGTCACGTCAAGCAGCTGATCAAACTTCAACAGGGCATTCCAGTCGAAAAAGGCCGAGAGCTGATCAAGGCCCTCAAGGACTCCAAATTAAAAGTGCAAGGGGCGATCCAGGGTGACCAGCTGAGGATCAGCGGCAAGAGCAGAGACGACCTTCAGGTCGCAATGGCCCTTTTTCGGCAGCAGCAGGAGACGCTCAAGTTGGACATCCAGTTCACCAACTTTCGGGACTAACGTATGCAGTTTCGGCTGGCTCTGACGTTTGCCGTGGCCTGCGCCCCCTCGGCTACCGCGGGGCCAACCGAAGAAGTGGCGGCGCAGCAGGTGCCGGCGCTTACCCACGCTCCGAAAACGACCGGGCGTCCGGAACCATTCACACCGGGCTTAACGATTCGTCCGCTGCCCTCGCAGGAGTCCGCGCCGTCCAGCTCATACATTGCGAGGTTGGCCTATCGCCAAAACACGATTTACCTCTATGTGGAGGTATCCGATCCGAGCGTGACCCCGGGCGACGTTTTGAACGTTGGCCTTTTCTTTCCGCTCTCCGGAACCACCGCTCGTCCGTACACCTACCGCTTTGGCGCCGATGGAAAACGTGCTCCGGACCCGGATACCGGAGCGCCGTTCTTCGCCAATCAAAGAGTCCAGGCCGCGGTCGAGCGCATTCCCCAAGGCTGGTCGATGCTGGCGGCGTTTCCGGCTCAGGCATTGCCCCGGTTCCCCGTCAGCCAACCCTTGCTTCTTGAAATCTGCATTAGCTACGAGGACCGAAACGATTTAGCTGGCGCAGCGGCCATTCTCACCAACTGCGACGGTCGTCTGGGCGGTCACGCACCGGTAAGGCTTCCCGACCAGTTTCGAAAGAGCCTCAAACTCAACCCTCCTGCCGAGGTGGACAGCTTGGAAGGGCGCGAACAGGGGTGGCTTGGCTTTGCACGCCGGCATTACCCTGCCTGGGTACTCTCGGAGGTACCGCTCACGCCGGAGGGCCTTCGGAGCTTGCTTCCGGACCATGCCTCGGATTCGGTGAGAGCCCGGATGGCGCTGCCTTCCCGCCTATCCTTACGCGGCGTCGGCGCGTTGTTCGCGGTCTTGAGCGGAGCCGATCCGTTTGCGACCGAAGGTCGGTGCAAGGCGGAGGACGAGCTGCGATTGGGCCTTTATCTGGTGAAGGAGAACACCGCTCGCCGGGTCCTCGAGTGGCCTGCCGCCACCTGCCTTCTCGGGCGTGCACTTTCCGTGGTATTGGAACCAAACGGCGCGCTGACCATCGGCTACACGGGCGGAACCAGCGTCAACTTCATCTGGAGTACTGATCATTTTGAACGGACCGAAATCGGCTAGTCCGGCGAAGACCTTGTATCTGGCGACCTTGGGCTGCCCAAAAAATCGGGTGGACTCCGAGGTGATGCTCGGCACCTTAGTCGGCCGAGGGTACTCGTTGGTGTTGGAACCCCAGGATGCGCAGGTGATCATCGTCAACACCTGCGCATTTATCGAACCCGCGAAACAGGAATCGGTGGAGACAATCCTGGAGCTGGCCGAGCAGAAAAAATCCGGAAAGTGTGAAACCCTGGTGGTGACGGGTTGCCTTCCGCAGCGCTACGCGCCAGAGCTTTCCCGGGAGTTGCCGGAAGTGGACCATTTCCTGGGCACCTCCGCCTACGCCCAAGTGGGAGATTTGCTTGCGGCCGAAGCCTCTCCCAGAGAGGTGATTCCCGATCCCGACTACATCCACGACGCTCGGACTCCGAGGATCAATTCGCTTCCGGGGTTTACCGCGTACTTGAAGATTGCCGAGGGCTGCGACAACGCGTGCGCTTTCTGCATCATTCCAAAGCTGCGCGGGGCCCAACGCTCTCGACCGATCGAGGATCTGGTCGCCGAGGCGAAAGCCTTGGCGGCGCAGGGAGTGACGGAGTTGAACCTGGTCGCGCAGGACCTGACCGCCTATGGCAATGACCTACCCTTCAAGCCGAGGCTGGATCAGCTGCTGAGGGCGTTGTGCCAGGTAGATGTCCGCTGGATTCGCCTGCACTACGCCTATCCTCGGGCATTTCCCGACCCGCTGATCGAGGCGATCGCCGAAGAACCAAAAATCGTGAAGTACCTCGACATGCCGCTCCAACATGCTTCCGACAAGCTCTTGTTGTCGATGCGGCGCGGGCGCACGTCTGGTTTTCTGACTGAATTGCTCGCGAAGCTTCGAGCCCGAGTCCAAGGGATCACCTTGCGCACCTCGCTGATCGTCGGGCTTCCCGGCGAGACGGAGGAGGACTTCGAGCTTCTGAAGGAATTCGTGAGGACGCAGCGCTTCGAGCGGATGGGATGTTTTCAGTACTCGGACGAAGAGGGGACCGCGGCATTTGAGATGCCGCACAAGGTGGCATCGAAAACGATCGAGCGGCGCTGGCGTGAAATCATGGCGATCCAGAAGCGGATCAACCGCGAGCAGAATCGGGGGTTGATCGGCAAGCGGTTGGAAGTGCTCGTCGAGGGCGCGAGCCCCGAGAGCGAGCATCTACTGGTCGGTCGGCATGCCGGACAAGCGCCCGAAATCGATGGGCAAGTCTACATCAATGAGGGGATGGCCTACCCCGGAGACCTGGTCACCGTCGAGGTGACCGAAGCTCACGACTACGACTTGATCGGGAGGGTGATCGACGGTTCGAACCTACGAAGACCCCAAAGTCCCTTCCGCGCTACCCCGCTTGGGCAGGCGTGGCTAGCGCCTCGTTGAGCGCCCTTCCGATTCACTCGGCGGTCGTTTGCGGCCTGAGCATCCTGCTTCTCACCGGATTGTCGATGCACGTCAGCCGAGTCCGATTGCGTCACCGCATTTTTCTTGGCGCCGGTGACGTAAAGGAGCTGGAAGTCGCGATTCGCGCTCATGGAAACGCCGTCGAGCATCTCACGCCGCTATTGCTGTTGTTGGTGGTCTACGAGCTGCTCGGCGCTCGGAAGTTAATGGTGGACATGTTCGGACTGGCGATCATTACCGGCCGAATTTGCCATGCCGCGGGTTACCTCGGTCGGGTCGGGGTGCTCCAACAAACCGGCGTCGCCTTGACCTATGCCACCGAAGCGGCGCTTGGCCTGGTGGTGATCATGAAGGCGTTCCTTACGAAGTAACCGGCGGGTTAACGCGCTTGAGGTTCACGGCTGCTGCTTGCGTTGCTCTTCGGGAACTCTTCCCAGATCGTTGGGCGAGTCCGCCAGGCCATAGACCAGGGCGGTGGCGGCGGCGACCGTCTGTGACATCGCGGCAGGATCCACCTTGTCGAAAGTGTCGTCTGCGGAATGATGGATGTCGAAATAGTAGGTGCCATCCTGCTGCAGCGAGATCAGCGGAACTCCCGACGGGTGAAGAGGAATCAGATCTGCGCCCCCGCGACTACCCGAGGTCGGCGGTGGCAAGCCCAGATCGCGCAGCGGACCGCAAATCTCGTTCATCACGCCAGCGGCCGAGGGCCCTCCCAAGTAGGTCACCCCGTAGGGCCTGCCCGTACCGTGATCCAATTCGAGGGCGGCTACGTGACGCCCCAACTCGGACTCGTGGGCGTGCGCATAAGCGAAGGCGCCATTGAGCCCATGTTCCTCGTTGGCAAAGAGAACGATCCGAATGGTCCGCCTCGGGTGCGGCTGCGATTGCGCGATCAAGCGGCCCACCTCCAGCACCATGCCAACGCCGGCTCCATCGTCGAGCGCACCGGTGGCCAGATCCCACGAGTCGAGATGGGCGCCTAGCAGAACCACCTCGTCGGGTTTTTCTCGACCAACAACCTCTCCCACCACGTTCGCCGATTGCGCATCCGGCAAGCTGCGGCAGCCAAGCGTAAAGCGAACTCGCACCGGCTGGCCGAGCGCGAGGAGCCGATGGAGAAGGTCCGCATCCGGTAGGGAGAGCGCTGCGGCCGGGATTTTGGGGCCGCCCGCCTCGTATTGCATCGCTCCGGTGTGCGGCAACCGGTTCTCAGCGGTCGAAAGCGATCGCATCACCATGCCGACCGCTCCGCGAGCCGCGGCTTTGCTGGCTCCGCTGCGTCGAATCGGCGACACCTTACTGTAGCTTTCTCCTGATTTGGTTCGCTCCATCGGCTGATTGAAGAACGCAATCTTTCCCCGCAGCTTGTCCTCCGGAAGCAGATCCGCCTCCTTCAGCGAGCTCAGCTCGATCAGTTCCGCCTCGATGCCCTGCTCCGGAGTCGGCACGGATCCGCCGAGCGCGGTCAAGGCCAGCAGCTGCTTCGATGGAAAACTGACCTCGCCGGTTTCGATTCCCCGTTCCCAGTGCGGTACCGTGACCGGCTCGGTATGCACGTTCGCGAGGCCAACCGCCGCCATCTTCGCCTTGGCCCATGCCACCGCCTTGGCGTCACCCGCCATGCCGGCAAGCCGTGCGCCGACTCCATCGGCAAGCTCCCGTACCCAATCGTGCGCCCTGGATTTCGCGAGCGCGAGATCCCGCAATTGCTCCGCCGGTGTTTTTGCGTCGTGCATTGGAAACGGTCGTTTGCAGGCACCGAGAGCGGCGAGGGCGGGAAGAAAAATCAAAGCTGCCGACAGGCGTGAGCCCAGCGTCACGCGCCCCGATATAAGCGCGGCGCGCCCAAGGAGCAATGCTTCAATGCAAGTGAGTTCGCGTCCCCGATCAACGGGAGCTTTTTGTCATGTCCACCACCTGGGCATTCGCAGGCGGCGTGAGCTTGAACATCCCCTGATCGATTTTGGGATTCGCCTTGAAGTCAAAAAACGAGATGCGATTCTCACTGCCGTCGGGGTCGACCACGGTGCTGTTGAGCACTTGAGCGGTTTTCGGGTCCACCTCCAATCTGATCTTCTGGAAGCGAGCATCGGGACGCAGCGGGGTCAGTTCCAGCAACACACCTTGGCAGCTCGCACAGGCGGCGCCGTCGATTCGAAATTCCTTCTCCAGCCGGCCCCGTCCCCAAAGGAAGGTCACCGCCGCAGAGAGCTGGCTCGAGTCGAAGGGCGCGATGGTAAACGTCATCGCCTCGGCGTCGTAGGCGTAAATCTTGTCACCGGTCAGGACGAAGCTCTTGGGGGATGGCTTTTCGTAATCCCAACGCATCATCCCCGGTTTGAGGAAGAACATCTTCCCGGCAGACGTCTGCGTGCGATTGAAGGACTTGTAGACGTACTCTTGTTTGAAGGTGGCGCTGAAACTGGAGGTCTTCTCGTAGAAAGCCTGCATTCGCCGGGTCAGGAGTTTCACCTCCGCGTCGTTCCGGGTCTTGCCTTCCCCTTCGGCGCGGCCGCCGGTAGGCAAGGCGACTGCCAGCGAGATCAAACCTCCGCAAAGCTGGAGTCTCACCGATCCACCTCTTCACCGTAAATCCGTCCTCTTTGTTTGACGGAGAGGACCTGAAACTTTTCAACCAGCTCCCGGCGCTCCTCCTCTCCGAGATCGCCAGCCTCTCCGACGTGCTCGGCGCGCCAACGAATTGCCTGGCTGAGCGTCGCCGCGACCGCCGCGGAGACGTTGAGGCTACGAGTAAACCCCCTCATCGGAATCCAGAACACCCCATCCGAAGAGGCCACTGTTTCGGCCGCGACCCCGGTGCGCTCGTTGCCGAAAACCAGCGCCAGCTTGGAATCGAAGCGCATTGAGAACACGCTCTGCGCGGTCGGCAGAACCGCGGAGGTCCAGAGTGAAAAGCCACGAGCCTTGAGCCGCTCCCGACAGGAGCCGAAGTCCGGATAGCGATGGATCTCCAGCCACTTGTCGCAGCCCTGGGTCACTTTGTCACTGGGGGAGAAGCGGTGTTGGGGATGGAGAATGACGTGAATCTCTTGCAGGCCAAGGGCTTCACAGGTCCGCAGAATTGCCGCCATGTTGAAGGTATCCTCGAGCCGGTCGAGAACGATCGTCAACGTGCGGGTGCGCAGCTGCACCACTTGTTCGATTCGTTCCCTGCGCGCATCGAGCAGCAGCTCGCTCGCCAGCGGTAACTGCTCCAGATTGCGTTGCTTTCTTCCGCGCTTCGACACTCAGGACCTCGGATCGCTCGGCGCAGACGCCGCGGCGAACTCGCCGCTAGAGCCAACGGTGCGAAAAAGCGCTTCGGCGGTGGCATCAAGCAAGGAGGAGAGGCCTTCGCCACTGGCTGCGGAGATCGGCAGAACCTTTTGTCCGCGTCGCTTCATCGCTTGCGCGAATCTCGGATATCGCTTTCTCGCGACCGGGAGATCCATTTTGTTGGCGGCGATGATCTGCGGCTTTCGAGCCAGCGCTGGGCTGTAGTTCGACAGTTCGCGATTGATCGTCTGCCAGTCCTTGACTGGCGAGCGCTGCGGTCCCTCCGCCGAAAGGTCCACCAAGTGGATCAAAATCCTGCACCGCTCGATGTGGCGAAGAAATTGATCGCCCAAGCCGGCTCCTTCGCTCGCTCCTTCGATCAACCCTGGAATGTCAGCCATCACGAACGACCGACCGTCCTTGTATTGGACCATTCCCAGGTTGGGGACGAGCGTGGTGAAAGGATAAGCCGCAATCTTCGGCCGAGCACGGGACACTCGGGAAATGAGCGTGCTCTTGCCCGCATTGGGAAACCCGACCAAACCGACGTCCGCCAGCAGCTTGAGCTCCAACACCAGTTGGCGCTCCTCTCCAGCGGTGCCCTCCTGAGC
Organism: Myxococcaceae bacterium; assembly: GCA_036781205.1. Taxonomy (GTDB): domain Bacteria; phylum Myxococcota; class Myxococcia; order Myxococcales; family Myxococcaceae; genus DAIQBK01. The sequence goes on along the minus strand of DAIQBK010000008.1, from coordinate 50,570 downwards.
AAAGCGCGGCGTCTGACGAGTGGAGGTTGCAAAGTTCATATTTCCGAGGCCGCCGCGCCCTCCCTTCGCTGCCACGAATCGCTGTCCGGGAGTGCTGAGATCAGAAAGCTGGGTGTCGGTGCTGGCGTCGATCACCAAGGTTCCAACCGGGACCTTGAGAATCAGATCCTCCGCCGATGCTCCATTGCGGTCGCTTCCCATTCCATGTTGGCCGCCCTTGGCGCGGTGGTGCTGCTGGTAGTGATAGTCGAGCAGGGTCGTCAGTTGCGGGTCGGCGACCAGCACGACCGAGCCCCCGCTACCTCCGTCTCCACCGCTTGGTCCGCCCCGCTCGACGAATTTTTCGCGTCGAAAGGCCACTGCGCCATTACCGCCGTCTCCTGCTCGCACCGAGATTCGGACCTCATCGACAAACTTCATGGTAGGTCCTTGAAAGTAGCCACCCTTCGGTGGCCTGGCGCTGGCTCGCTCAGGCGGTGGCCGGCGGGTAGACCGAGACTTTCTTTCGCTCCTTGCCGAGTCGCTCGTACTTCACTACGCCGTCCACCGTGGCATAGAGGGTGTAATCGCGGCCGAGCTTCACGTTGCGGCCGGGGTGAATCACCGTGCCCACCTGGCGCACCAGGATGCTACCGGCGTTCACGGACTCACCCGCATAGACCTTGACCCCGCGACGCTGGCCAGCGGAGTCGCGTCCGTTGCGAGACGAGCCTTGTCCTTTTTTGTGAGCCATTCTGAAGTTCCTTTCTCAGACCGTAATCGAGGTCACCTGCACTTCGGTGTAGGGTTGCCGATGTCCCCGCCTGCGCGCCCAACCTTCCTTTTCCTTCCGGAAATGGAGCACCCGCCGTTGCCTCTTCTGGGCCAAAATCTTACCCGTTACTTTCGCGCCCGAGAGCATCGGACGACCCACCTTCGGCTCACCTGAACCTCCGACGAGCAGCACCTGTTCGAAGGCGACTTCCGCACCCACGTCGCCGGCAATCTTCTCGATCCGAAGGACATCTCCTTCAGTAATTCGATACTGCTTTCCGCCGCTGCGAATCACTGCATACATCGCAAACCTCTGTGTTTTGGGCGTCGCCTAAGGTGGAAGACGCCGCAATCAGCTCCCGACCGGGCGCTCGAAGAGCCCGCATTTATGGTGAGATTATCGAGGGAAGTCAAGCCGTTGACAGCCCTAAGCAAGAAAGGCTGCTTCGCTTGGCAAACGTCCTTATCTCTATCCCCGGAAAAACATGATTCGAACTTGCCCGTCCTGCGGCCAAAAGAACCGGATTCCCGCGAAGCACCTCCACGAAGTGGGATACTGCGGGGCTTGCAAAGCTCCGCTACCCCCGACGAATGCGCCGCTCGAGGTCGATCAGGCGACGTTCGATCAGATCGTGCAGGAGGCCCAGGTACCGGTTCTGGTCGATTTTTGGGCCGAATGGTGTGGACCCTGCCGGATGGCGGCCCCCGAGGTAAAGAAGCTGGCGGAGGAAATGGCCGGGCGCGCCCTGGTCCTAAAGGTCGACACCGAAAAGGAACCGCAGCTCGCGAGCCGTTACAACATTCGAGCAATCCCAAACTTCATCGTCCTACGAGGCGGCCGTGTGGTTTCGCAGCAAGCCGGACTGGCGGATCATCAGCGGATGAGAAGCTGGCTCGAGCAGGCAGCCAAGGCCGCCTAGCGCGACACCTTCAGACGCCGCCGGACCAGACGCGAGCGTTGGAACCAAAGGACCGACGCCAAGGCCAAACCAAGCGCGACGTTCGGTCCGGAAGGCGCAGCGCTGGACCCGCAGCCGAACCGAGGATCGCCAGCCCGCTGATTTGGATCCCGGCCAGCAATCAAATCCGCAATCAACGGCGATTGCTGGGCTTGCAACTGGATCAGCGCGGCTTGAATCGTCGCGTTATCCCCGGCGATCGCACCGTATCCAAGCATCGTGGCCCCGAACGTCGTGGTCACCGTTCGATAGCCGGTCTGCCCGAGACCATGACAGAGCGTGCAGTCAGGAGCTGCTGGCAGATGGAGCGTCTGTTGTACGACCGCAGGAAAGGTCGGGCTAGCGACAGCGCTTGGGATGACGGTGACCCACGTCGCAATACCCAGCAAAAACCTGATGGCGCAATGCGGTCGCATGGAGCAACTCTACAAATAGAAGTGGAGCATCGCGACGAATCCTATCGCAGTAGCGCTACCTCGAACCTCGACCTGCCGCTGAAGAAACAAGTCTAGTCGAATATCTGCGTGCGGAGCGAAGAACCAGTTGGGGGTCAGCCAAAAGGCGTACGAGGGCGTGGCCCCGTCGGTCCGGTCCCGGAAGAGTTCTACGGTCTCAAACAAGTGCACACCCTGGATGATCTCAACGTCCCCTTGGAGAAAGCCGGCATAGCCGAGATAGGCGGGGCTCCCGAAGGGGGATTGCACCAAAAAGTCCCATTCGGCCAGCAGCACCAAAAGGCGAACCGGGGAATACCTCGCGAATAGCCCGTGCGCTTGCCGCAGATTGGACGGTGAAAATTCGTTTCCCGGGGGACCTGCCTTGAGCACGATGTCCCTCTTTGCATAGGTCAAAAGCGAGCTGGCCCCGATCGCAGCGTTTTTGGTAAGCGAAAGTTCCGCGTATCCGGAGTAGCCGTACTCACGAAAAATCGGGGTGATCTGGAAATTGCCGAGGATCGCCATCAGCTCACCGCGCCACTTATCTCCCGCGTAGGAGAAAGCCACGCCATCCTGTTGGAAGGAGTTGATATCGGTGCGCGTGCTGCGGCGAACCCAGCTGGTGTGCTCGATGTTTCGCAAACCGAATGGAAGATTGATTCGGCCTGCGCGCAGTAGGAATGCGTTGTCCCCGAACTCGTAGCCAATCCAATGTTGCCGCGAGACCAGCTCCCAAGAGCCGATATTGGTGACGACGGCGGGTTTCCCGCCGGAGGGAAGAACGCCAAGGCTCCCGTCCGCACGAAAATGTCCGATGCTAACCCCGGCATAGAGGTCGGCTTGCATCTGGACGTATTGCACGTTCCAAGCCGGATTCGGAAAGCCGACGTCGTTGCTCACGAGTTTATTGCCGAGGACTGCGCCTCGAAAGCTGCCGCCGAGTAATAGCCAATCGGGAATGTGAGCTCCATCCAATGCACCCCAAAGGAAATTCGCCAGACGCCCTGGCTCTCGTTCCTGACCTGCGGGAGGAGGAGAATACTGCGTGAGCAGAAGCAGCTCACCCTGAGCCCGCCCATACTGCGTCAGCAACCCGGAGCCAGACGGATCGACGTGACAGACGGCGCAGCCAGTGTAGTCGTGGCGGATCATCCATGGGTATCCGTCGCTGCGCCCTGGCACAAGCGCGATTCCTCCAATGAAAAGGACCGCCATCGGCCGGGCCAGGCGAACCAAGAGACCCCCCATATTCACAGGACAGCGCTAGCACAGTGTCGTTGCGCGTTCGACAAGGAAAATTCCGAAGCTCGGGCAGACTTGGACTCAGCGTTGGCGTTGATCGGCGACATGACGTGCAGGCGTGAAGCGATTGTCAGAGCCATGTTCGATTCTAGGTGCAAAACCAGCATGTTTCTGACCCTGAAATGCACCTAGAAGCGGCCAAGACGTGGGAAGCGATTGCGGCGGGGCAATACGGATTGCTGTCGCGCAAGCAGGCCGAGGATGTCGGGCTCACTCCCGTTAGGATCAAACGGCTGGTAGCCCGAGGTTCCTGGATTCGAGCCCTTCCGAAAGTGTACCGAGCCGCCGCCGCGCCTCAGAGCTGGCGGCAGCCCTTGATGGCCGCATGCCTCTGGGCGAAGGGAAAAGCCGTCATCTCGGGACAGTCGGCAGCGGCTCTGTGGGAGTTCGACGGTTACTGGCGAACGCGCGTCGAGCTCAGTGGCCTTGCAGATTTGTCGGCGCCACCTGGCGTGGTCTATCGCCGAGTCAGCCGGCTGGCCCCAGCAGACATCGCTACTCACTCTGGCATTCGGGTCACGAGCGTCGCTCGGACGATTTTGGATTTGGCAGCGCTGGTCCCGCGACGAACTCTGGAGCGCACACTCGATGAAGCGCTCAGAAAGGATCAGGTCACCCTGAAGGCGATGCGCTGGTGCATTGAACGCAATGGTCGGCGTGGGCGTGGCGGCGTCGCCGACCTGGAGGCGCTACTGCATGAACGGAGGCTGCAACATGCCCCGGACAGCGTGCTCGAATCCGATGTCGCTGCGCTGCTGCGTGAGAATCGATTGCCCCAGCCAGTTAAGCGTTACCGGGTGTTTGAAGGCGATCTTCACATTGCCGAAGTCGATCTGGCTTGGCCTTCCAAGAGGGTGGCAATTCAGGTCCACGGTGCCGGCTTTCATCGGCAGCTTCGAACCTGGGAGGACGATCAACGCATTGAAAACCTACTCCAGTTGCACGGTTGGCTCGTGGTCAAAGTCACTGCGCGAATGCTACGCGAGGATCCTGAGATCTGGGTAGAGGCGGTGAGGCGCGCGGTCAGTTCGCGCTCACTGAGCGGGCACGCTGGACGGCTGCTACACGAGCCCGACAAGGTCGCGTAGACGCCGAGATCGCACTCGCTGCGGCGAGCGCGAAAGCCCCTTACGCGGCGCGCGAGTTGTCCTTACCGATCGCGACGCGTTCGGTAGTGATCGGCACTCCTATCCAGCCGGCCACCTCCGAAGCGTACTCGAGCAGAAGGCCAGCCCGATCCAGCGTAGCAACGCAAGCGGAAGTGCCGTCCTTCCTGTCCACCCACAGCTCGGCATCGCGCGGTTTCTTTTGAACCTCAGGGTGCAGATTGAAAAGCTGTTCCTCCTCGTCGCGGTTGAAGTATTCGCGCAGTCGAAGCCGCTCTACGTCCTCGAAGCGACAGACGGTGCGCATCCGCCGTTTGATGCGGCGCGCCTTCGGGTCGAAAACCGAGCGATCCCACAAGGGACCCAGCTTGATCGGGGATGTCATTGTGCGTTCAGTTTCTTTTTCAGCAACTCATTGACCAGTGCCGGATTGGCTCGACCCTTCATCGCCCGCATCACCTGCCCGACGAAAAAGCCAAACACCTGCGCTTTGCCTGCTTTGTACTTCTGAACTTCGTCAGGATTCTTGGCAATCACTTCATCCACCACCGTTTCGAGTTGAGCTGTGTCGCTGACCTGAGCCAGCCCTTTCTCGGAGATGATCGCGGCTGGGTCCTTTCCAGTTCGAAACATCGCGGCGAAGACCTCTTTGCCGCTGTTGGTCGAAATCTCGCCGCGATCGACTGAATTCAGCAAGGAAATGAACTGACTCGGCGTGAATTTCAAAGTCGAGACGAGCCCGCCTTCTTCCTTGAACAACCGCAGCAACTCTCCCAAAAACCAGTTCGAGAGCTTCTTGTACTCCTTGTAGTCTCGGGCGCACAGCTCGAAGTAGTCCGCGAGCGCGGGATCTCCGCAGAGGATCTTCGCATCGTAGGCAGGCAGTCCATACTGCGCCTGAAATCGCGACAGCTTGGCCCTCGGCAGCTCGGGAAGGATCGCGGAGATTTGCTGAATCAAAGCGTCGGGAACGTGCAGCGGCGGTAGGTCCGGCTCGGGGAAGTAACGATAGTCGTGAGCGTCCTCTTTCGACCGCATCGGTCGCGTCTCGTTCTTCTGGACATCCCACAGGCGAGTTTCCTGGACCACCGTCCCTCCCGACTCAATCAGTTCCACCTGTCGGGCAATTTCGAAATCGATCGCCTGGCGAACGAAGCGAAACGAGTTCATGTTCTTCAGCTCGGTCCTTTGCCCCAGCTGGGTCGAGCCCTTGGGCATCACCGAAACGTTGGCGTCGCAGCGAAACGAGCCCTCCTCCATGTTCCCGTCGTTCACGCCAATGTAAACCAGGATGTCCCGCAGCGACTTGAGGTACTCGGCAGCCTCCTCAGAGCTACCCAGGTCTGGCTCACTGACGATCTCGAGAAGGGGAACGCCGGCTCGATTGAGGTCCACCAGCGACCGTCCGGCCGCAGGATCATGCACGTTCTTGCCCGCATCTTCTTCCATATGGATTCGGCGAATCCGGATTTCCTTCTCGCCCTGAGCGGCATCGATCTTCAGCTTTCCAAACTCACAAATCGGCCGATCATACTGGGTAATCTGGTAGCCCTTCGGCAGGTCTGGATAGAAGTAATTCTTGCGCGACCAGAGGCTGGTCTGACGGATGGCGCATCCGAGCGCCAGTCCGGTACGAATCGCGAATTCGACGACGCGGCGATTGACCACGGGAAGGACGCCCGGCATTCCCAGGCACACCGGACAGGTGTGGTGATTCGGCTCGGCGCCGAACTGTGTCGAGCAGCCGCAGAAGATTTTGGATCGGGTCAGCAGTTGGGCGTGTACTTCGAGGCCGATCACGGGCTGAAATTCACCGGCTGGCATTCTCGATCCTCAAGACAGCGGCGGTTTCCGCCGAAAGAAATCGTGCTCACGCTCGAAGGCCCGCCCGATGCGCAGCAACAGAGCTTCTTCAAAGGGTCGAGCAAGGATTTGCAGCCCGATCGGTAACCCCGCCGCGCTAAAACCGCAGGGGATGCTTATTCCGGGCAGACCTGCCAAGTTGCACGGCAGGGTAAACACGTCCATCAAATACATCGCGAGCGGATCGTTTACCTTTTCTCCAAGCTTGAACGCGGTCACCGGGGAAGTCGGGGAGATGATCGCATCCACGCTCTCGAAAACCCGGGCGAAATCCTGGCGGATCAGCGTCCGAACCTTCTGGGCCTTGAGGTAGTAAGCATCGTAGTACCCGGCCGAAAGCGCATACGTGCCAAGCATGATGCGACGTTTGACCTCGGGTCCGAATCCCGCCGATCGCGTTTGCAAGTACATGTCGCGAAGACTCTTGCCCTGAACGCGCAAGCCATAGCGGACGCCATCGTAGCGAGCCAGATTCGACGATGCCTCGGCAGGCGCAATCAGGTAGTAGGTGGCCAGGGCATACTGGGTATGCGGTAGCGAGACGTCCACTACCGTTGCTCCCATCCGCTCATATTCTTGGGCGGCCTTGCGAGCCGCCTGCTCGACTTCCGGGTCCATCCCGGAAAGGAAGTACTCCTTGGGTAAGCCGATCTTGAGCCCTTTGACGCCTCGATCGATCTCCGCCAGGTAGTCCGGCGCAGGATTTCTCGAAGATGTCGAATCTTGCACGTCGTGCACAGCGAGCACCTGGAGCAAGGCGGCGGCATCGGACACGGTTCGGGTGATTGGGCCGACCTGATCCAGCGAGCTGGCGAATGCAATGACGCCAAAGCGTGAAACCCGACCGTACGTCGGTTTGAGTCCAACGGTGTTGGTGAGCGCAGCCGGCTGGCGGATCGAGCCTCCGGTGTCCGTGCCCAAAGCGCCAAAGGCCAGGCGCGCCGCAACCGCTGCGGAGGAGCCTCCCGAGGAGCCGCCCGGGGTTCGGCCAAGGTCCCAAGGATTGCGAGTTGGGAAAAAAGCCGAGGACTCGGTGGACGAGCCCATCGCGAACTCGTCCTGGTTGAGCTTGCCGAGGATCGGCGTTCCCGCCTGCTTCAGGAGCCGGACGACGGTTGCGTCGAAGGGCGGCACGAAGCCTTTGAGGATTTTGGAACCGCAGGTGGTTTCGACCCCTTCGGTCACGAAAATGTCCTTGAGGGCGATTGGCACGCCATCCACCCTGCTCGAAGCCGCCCGAGAGCCACGGCGCTCATCGGAGGCCCGAGCGGCTGCAAGCGCCCCTTTCGCATCCACTTTGAGGAATGCGCTCACCTTGGGATCAAGTTGCTCAGTGCGCTGGAGGCAAGCGCGCGTAGCTTCCTCAGAGGATACTTTTCTCGCGGCAAGCTGTTCCGACAGCTCGAGCATCGAGAGGTCGGTCAGCTCGGCGGCGCTCATTCGAGAATGCTGGGCACGGCGAAGCTGGTGCCCACCTTGGCGGGGGCGTTGGCCAGGGCCTTGTCTGGATCGAGGCAAGGTTGCACGACGTCTTCGCGCAACGGCGCATCGGCGGCCGTGGCATGGGATGTGGGCTCGATGTTCTCGGTGTTCAACGACTTCAGCTGCTCGATCGCATCAAGGATTGCGGAGAGCTGACCTCGGTACAGCTCCTCCTCCTCCGGCGTCAGCGCGAGCCGGGCGAGGGCGGCCACGTGCCGAACTTCCTCGACCGTCAGCTTCATGCAGACTCCTCCAAAGCCGGCGTTCTCTTGAAGATATTGAGCACGGCTCGCATCACCGCCCCACTTTCATGCGCGGGGCGAGCCATCAGCTTTTGGAGCCGACCCTTATCCAACCAGATCCCCTGGCAATGGAAGCACATGTCGACATCGACCGGTCCCTGCTTGAGCGTGTGCAGGTCCATTCCGCATCGAGGACACTTCATGAAATGAACTCGCCGAAGGTTCTCCTTTTGCATGGCGGCGAGCTCTTCGGCTTGCTGAAGCGCCAACCTAAGCTTCTTTTCGATCTCCTCTCGCGCGAAGTACTCCTCTTCCTGATTGGAAGGCTTCTCGAACTGGTGAGTCACAGGTCACTCCTGTCGCAGTCTCTTGAGGGCCAGCTTGGCTCCGTTCGCCTCGGGCCCATCGGGGAGGATCTCCAGATACTTCCCATAATAATCCGCCGCTTTGTCCTTTAGCCCCTGCGATAAGTACGTTTTGGCCAGGCCGATCACTGCAATTCCAAAGTTGGGGTTGAGCTTGAGAGCCTCCTGAAACGAGGCCTCTGCTTGAGTCAAGTCTCCAATTTTTAAAAGGGCGAGCCCGCGACCGCCGAAAGGCTCAGCTCGATCGGGACGGAGGTCCGCTGCTTTGCCGAAGGCCTCCACCGCAAGCGTCGGACTCTGTTTTTCCAAATAGCGATACCCTTGGGTCATGTAGTAGTCGAAATTTCGGGGCGGCTCCGGTCGCGAGGCGCGTTGAGCAGAACCCGATAGCGTCTCCTTTTTGGCAACCGTGGTCCCCGGCTCGAGGATCGACAAAACGCCGCCCACACCCGCATCCTGCGGCGAGGCGGCCTGCGCGGACGCAGCTTCGTCCGATTTTGCTTCCTGGGCGATTTTCGCACGGGCCTCTTCGATTGCTTTAGAGCGCGCCAGTGCGGCGGCGCGATCCTTCTCCGCTTGGGCCTGGGCGGCACGCGCGCTGTCCCTGGCAGCGGCCTGCTCCTTTTGTTGCTGGGGCTGCCAGTAGTACATGTATCCGAAGTACCCGCCCCCGCCGAGCAACACAATCGTCAGCAGAAGCAGGAGCCAAGCTCCGCGACCGGTTTTGAGATCTTCGAAGTCGTTGTCTCCGAATTCCTCGACGATGACCGTGGGCACGATCGGGAACCGATGGATGGAAGGGCCGGTTGGGGTGAGCGGCAAAGGGCCGGAATCGGTCGAACTCGGGGCCGTCTGCGCAGAGGGGCTGGTAATCGGAGGGTAGACTGCAGGCGTGCTCAAAACGCCCGGCGGCGCTGACGGGCCGGGGGGCTGCGGATCATTGATGGCGTGCCGGGCCTCCGGTTGTGTTCCGTTCTGGGCCTTCTCCACGATGCTGAAGAAGGGAAGCAACGCGGTGATATTGCCCAGGCGCTTCCAATGCTCTGTGCCCGCGAGGCTGATCTCGTCGTCCTGGCCTACTTTGCGTTCGACGATCCACTTTTGGAGCGTGGTGAGCTCGCGGAAGGTGAAGTAGTTTCCGTTGGCCTGACGGACCTTCCATTCCCGCTGGACCGGCGGCGCAGGCGCCCGAGTAGGCTCCGGGGCCGCAGTTCCAACCGGCGTCATCTCGCCGGGTTGCAGCGGCATGGTGACCAGGACGGCTTTCTTCTTGACCTTGAAAACGTGCCCGCACGTCGTGCACTGGACCGCTACCCCGGCTTCGGGAACGGCCGTGTCTTCGAAGTCATATTCCGTTTTGCACCGTTCGCAGCGGACTTCCATCGAAATTTTGCCCTGTTTCGGAGGTCGGCGAGAAAATTGACCCTCTCTCACCCACTCCTAGACTGACACGCTTGACCAACCTCTATCACGGTGAACAGGAGTGGGCATGGCACCCCAGCGGGCCAGGGTGGAAAAGAGAGTACTTTCCAAACAATCGGTCGCCAAGCGCAGGAAGGGTCCGCCCCAAGAGAAGCCCGCCGCCGCCCACAATCCAGGACGACCGATTTGGGCAGTCCTGCTCCTCGCATTTTCCCTGCTAGCGCTTGTCGCTCTCGCAACCTACGAGGAACACTCCCATCCGGGACCGGGACTGCGCAACGCGGCTGGTCCGGCCGGCAGGCTGGTGGCGACCCTGCTCCTCCATTGGTTTGGGATGTGCTCCTACGCGGCGCCAGTTGCCGGCACTTACGCCGCGGTGGTTCTGTTCACGGGAAACCCCCACTTCAAACGCTGGACTCGGCTCTTGGCCGCAGTCGTGTTTTTCCTGAGTTTTTGCGTACTTGCGCACCTTTTGTTGTGGGAACCGGACAGCGGTCAAAGCCTCCCAGCCGGAGTGGTCGGCCGGGGGCTGTTCGAGGCGCTGGCCGCTCAGCTGTCCTTCGCAGGAACAGCGATCGTGGTCAGCGCCGCAATGGCGGTTGCCCTGATTCTCGGCTCCGAGCTGGCTTTTCTCAGGGCCTGCGCCTTGGTGGGGATTGGGATTGCGGCCGCTGCCAAAGGGATGGCGCGGCTCGTTTCCACACTTTGGGAAGGGCACCAAACGTGGCTGAAGCGTCAACGAGAAAAGGTGATCCAGGCGAACGCGGAGAAGGCGGCTTTCTTGGCCCAACTGGAAGCGGATGGGGAGGAGCGTTCGCAAGAAGAGCGGGAAGCTGCGGAAGCGGCAGAAATGGCCGACGAGGCATATCGGCTAAGTCAGGAGGAATGGCAACGTTCCCCTGAGCCTCCCGAAGCAGCCCAGGACTCAGGCTTCGTGCCTTCGGACCGAACCGAGAGCGAGGGTATCCGGCGATTGCCACAGATCGTGGTCGCCCCCACGTCGTCGTCCAACCCTCCCTGGGCACTCGGTCCACCACCGTCCACGTTACCGGACCCGTCGGTCGCGTCCGGCAATTCCCCAGCGCCAGGGGTGGATATTGCGAGTGCCTTGGCCCGAACTCCGCTGATCGTCGAGCCCAAGAAGCCACCGACACCCCCGAAGCGAAAGGAGCCTATGCAGTTCGAGTTTGTCGGCGATCGCAAGAGCTTCACCTTGCCTCCTTTGGATGTGCTCGAGTGCGACAAGACGGAACGCTCCAGTTTGGACAAGGAAGTGTTCCTGACCACCGCGGAAAAGCTGCGCGCCAAACTCGCAGACTTTGGGATCACCGGCGAAGTGGTGGAGATCCGTCCGGGTCCGGTGGTGACAATGTACGAGTTTCTACCCGGACCGGGGATCAAACTGTCGAAGATTGCATCGCTCGCGGACGATCTGGCGATGGCGATGGAGGCGATGCGGGTCCGGATCGTTGCTCCCATCCCCGGAAAGGGAGTGGTGGGCATTGAAGTCCCAAACCGGGACCGCGAGACCGTCTACCTCAAGGAGATTGCCGAGCAGGACGTCTTCCTCAGATCGAGCTCAAAACTGACGATGTGCTTGGGCAAGGACATCGAGGGGATGCCCTACGTGCTCGATCTGGCGCGGGCGCCACATTTGCTCATCGCCGGTACGACAGGATCCGGCAAATCGGTGGCGGTCAACTCGATGATCATGAGCATTCTGCTCAAATCGACGCCGGAAGAGGTGCGGTTCCTCATGGTGGATCCGAAGATGCTCGAGTTGTCCGCCTACGAGGGCATCCCGCATCTGCTTTTGCCGGTAGTAACAGATCCGAAGAAGGCGGCCTTGGCGTTGCGCTGGGCGGTGGAGGAAATGGAGCGCCGGTACCAGGTGCTTTCGGAGGCGGGGGTCCGCAACATCGCCGGATACAACAAGCTGGTGGAGAACTCGCACCTCTCTACAAAGTCCCAGCTTCGATCTTCAGAGCAGCATCCAAAACGCAGCGTCACTCCAGCGCTGGATCCACCGCCGGCCCGCAAACTGCTTGTGGTGGACGTGGCCAACGGCGAAACAGAAGATGACGCGTTGCAAAGGGCGAACCTCGCCAAAATTGGAGTTCCGGCGCCCGAAGAGCCCTCGCGCGACATCCGAGAGCCAATTGACGGCAGCTCGTCCACGGCGCCAGAGCCGACCCGGTCAGAGGTCCAGGGCGGGATCGCCGCTTCGAGTACGGGTGAACTCAAGAAGCTTCCGTACATCGTGGTGATCATCGACGAGCTCGCGGACTTGATGATGGTTGCTCCGCGCGAGGTTGAAATCTACGTGGCCCGACTTGCGCAGATGGCTCGCGCGTCCGGGATCCACCTGCTGGTGGCGACGCAGCGGCCCTCGACCGATGTGGTCACCGGCGTCATCAAGTCGAACTTCCCAACCCGAATCAGCTTCATGCTGCGCACCAGGCCCGACTCAATGACCATTCTCGGAACCAGCGGGGCGGAGGCGCTTTTGGGAATGGGTGACATGCTGTTGATGCCGCCAACCAGCGCTCACCTGCAGAGAGTCCACGGTGCTTACGTGTCGGAAGTGGAGATCCGGCGAGCGGTCGAGCACCTCAAGGCCCAGGGGAAGCCGGTGTTCGACGAGTCTATCCTCAGGCCGCGTGAAGACGAGCTAGACTCGGGCGTCGAGGACGAACTTTCGGATGAGCTCTATGACCAGGCATTGGCGGCGGTGAGCGAAATGCGCCAGGTCTCGATTTCGATGCTTCAGCGCAAGATGCGGATCGGCTACAACCGCGCCGCACGGATGATCGAGCGAATGGAGCGCGATGGGGTCGTTGGCCCGCCGGACGGCGCCAAGCCGCGGGACGTGTTGATTCGTCCCTTGGGCGAGATGCCGGGAGCCGGGGCCCTCTAGCGATTCTATGAGGAATGCCCGAGCGCCTTCAGCTTTTCGCAACCGTTGCGCGTGGAACCGAAGATCTCCTTTCGAGTGAGCTGAGCGAGCTGGGCGCGAGCCGAGTACGCCAGGGACGAGGACTCGTGCGCTTTCACGCCAATTGGCTGGAAGCGTTGCGCATTTGTCTTTGGAGCCGGATCGCGATGCGGATCTTGCTGCCGCTGGGGGAATTTCGATCCAAGGGCGCAGAGGGTCTCTATCAGGCCAGCCGTGAGGTTCCCTGGGAGGAGCACCTGAGCCAGCGGAGTACCTTCGCAGTCGAGGCGACACTCCGAGACTCAGAGCACTCCCATTCGGGGTTCGTGGCCCTCAAGATCAAGGACGCGATCGCCGACCGGCTGAGGGACAAGCTCGGCGCGCGCCCGGACGTGGACACGCGCGATCCGGACGTTCGAGTGATCGCGCATCTGAGTGGCGAATCGCTCGCACTTTCGTTGGACTTGACCGGCGAGGCTTTGCATCGACGCGGCTACCGCGTGGAGCCGACGGTTGCACCGCTCAAGGAAACGCTCGCCGCGGCGATCCTACGAGCAGCCGGGTACAAGGGTGAGGAGTCGCTGTCAGATCCCCTCTGCGGATCGGGAACATTCTTGATCGAAGCCGGACTGATCGCGATTGGGCGGGCGCCGGGGCTCGGGCACGCGCTCGGGGTTGAGCGCTGGCCTTACGTTGGCAGCGAGGCGAGCAGAATGCTGGCGGAGCTGCGCGAGCAGGCGCGCCGCTCCGAGCGGCCCACGCCTTGGCCGATCATCGGGTACGATCGCAGCGAGGAAGCAATCGCCGCGACTCGAAAGAATGCTCGCGCCGCTGGGCTCTCGAAAGAGATCGCGACGCAGGTTCGCGATGCCACCTTGCCCCTCGGTTTGGAGATGATTCCTCCGGGCCTTATCGTCTGCAACCCTCCCTACGGAGACCGCCTCAAGGCGGGCGGCCAAAAAGGGATGAAGAGCTTCTACTTCAAATTGGGCGAGGCCTTTCGGCAATCACATGGATGGCGTGCATTCGTGCTCGCAGGCAACGTGGCCTTTGAAAGCGCGTTTCACGCGAAGCCTCTGCACCGGCGCGTGCTCTTCAACGGCCCAATCGAGTGTCAGCTGTTGGACTACCGCTTCGAGTGAGCAAGCTCGATGCTAGACCGATCGCTCGGTTTTTTTCAGCAACCGCTGAATGTTCGCGCGGTGCGTGTACAGCACCAGCACAAACAGAAGCGCGGTAAGGATCCGATACTCGATCGGCCGCTCGCGCAACATCGCAACCGCTACGGCGCAGATGCCGCCGGCCAATGAGCCGATCGAGCTGACTCGAAAGAGGGCGAATAGCAGCACGTAAACGCCGGCGCCGGCCAAGGCAGAATCTGGCACCAGCACCGCCAACACGCCGAGCGCCGTTGCCACGCCCTTTCCGCCGCGGAACCGAAGCCAGATCGGAAAAACGTGCCCCAAAAATGCAGCCAATCCCACTGTTGCGTGGAGCCAATTCTCGGACGACCAGTGAAGCGATATCAGGACCGGCAATGCCCCCTTGAGCGCATCGAGCAAGAGCACGAGCACGCCGAGCTTCTTTCCCGCTACCCGAGCAACGTTGGTCGCGCCAATGTTTCCGCTGCCGGCGGACCGCACATCGACGCCCTTCAGCCAGCGCGTCATCAGGACGCCGAACGGAACGGAACCCGCCAGATAACCCAGCGCGACCAGGAAGGCGGCAATCATCGGTCGCTCAAAGCAGCCCGGGGAACTTTGCCTTCACAATCAGGTACGCGTAATTGAAGACCACCAGCGGGACGATCGTCGCGCGACTCAGGAATGCCTCGCGCCGCGTAAGGCGGACATCAGGGATGGGCAATTTGAACAGCAGGTGCAGCAAAGAAACCAGGGCGATGAGAGCAAACAAGACCGCCCCCACCGTGCCGAGGGGATTGGCCTCCCAGGCTCCCGCTAGGTTGCCGTGCGCGACTCGCTCGGCCACTCGGGTCAGCCCACAGCTGGGACACGGCCAGCCGGTCGTCTGGCGCAAAGCGCAGCCCCAAAACGGCAGTCGCGCTACGGGGACGAAGCGAGCGACCAGAAGCCCGAGTAGCCCGAGCAGGCCAAGAACATCGAAAAATCCCAGCGTCCGGTTTGGCTTGGGCCAGTCCAGCTTCATAACCGCTGCTCACCCGGGCAGGTGGTGCGCGATCGCACCTGCCGCTAGCGTGAAAACGCCGCAACAACAACAGCAGCTCAATACCACAGGCGACAACGCGGCCGCAGTGGCCCTGCCGACCGTGCTGTCTTGCACTCTGGCAATGCCCAAAATCGACAAGACCAACGAGTAAACCCACGCGATGAAACCCAGGCAGGGGATGCCATAGAAGACCAGCGGCGAAGTTGCATAGGCGCTGACCCGAAACGTGGCCCAGTATCCATTCTTGGCACATCCAAAAAGCATGCAGAACAAGTGCAGGATGGCGCTACCGATGAATAGCAACACCGGGTAGAAAATCAGCGTCATGATGAACCCGAAAATGCCTGAGGCAAGGCTTGCGCCTCCCAAGTGATCGAGAACGCGATTGATGGCATCTTGAGCATCGGGCGGAATGTTCTTCATTGAGTCCTGCAACTGCTCAAGAACGCGTCTGATCTGGGCACTCTGGAGCGAGCGAAGGGGCACCTGGATGAGCGCACCGATACCGATGATGATCCAGGCGTAGTAGATCGAATCCTGCCATGGACCATCGGGCCGAACCGTCGACCAGAACGACTCCGGCGAGAACATCGAAGTCTTCCATGTATCGATCAGCGCTTGAATGACGCCGATTTCGCTTCGCCGCTCCCAGGGAGTCGGACCCCGGATCGAGCCCGGGCCGGGCGGTCCGCCCGGCGGCATTCCGCCACCGGGCCCGAATCCACCGCCGGCGCCGAGTCCCGGACCGCCGCCTGCGGGCGCCAACGGAGGGCCGGAAGGCGGCGGACCTCCTGCGGTACTCACCTCCGGTACCTGAATCTGCCTTTGACAATTGGGACACGCCTGAACGCCGGTCCGTGTCGCGTCGAATACGGTGCTGCAATAAGGACATCGGACCTGCATGCTTCCCCTCCGGCCGATGAGGTTGGCGGACTGTACAGGACGGTCTTGATCCAGCAAGGATTTTCCGGCTACGTGCAATCGATGGACCCTGACGCAGCAGCATCCAGACCGATTCGATGATCCGCAGCTACAGCATGCGCGGGGTCAGCGGTCCCGCCGCGCGAGCGGTGCAATTGGCCCAGGAGTACTTGCGCTCGCTGGATCCAGGGGGCCGCATTCATGACGTGCAAACCGATCCGAGATTTCAACATCGGGGGGTCGATCTCCTATGGGAGAGGTCGACTCGTGCGGTGGAAGGAATTGAGGTGAAGGGAGACCGGAACGCTCGCCGGGGCAACTACTTCTTCGAGTTGGTCTCGAACCTCGAAAAAAATACGCCCGGCTGTTTTCTCTATAGCGAGGCGGATCTCTTGCTCTACGTCTTCGTAGCGCCTCGGGAGATCCACCGCTTGCCGATGCGATCGACGCGGCAATGGTTTTTGGAAAATGCCAAGCGCTTTCCGCTGAAGCAAGCGCGCACCCGCACGGGTCTGTCGACCTATACGACCGTGGGCGCTGCGGTCCCGGTTCGGGAAGTACTGTCGCAAGTACCGGGCGCGTCCCGGTTACGTCTTCCCAATCCCGCCAAGGCCGCAAACGAGCGGCGGGTCACCCTGCGTTGAGCTTGGACTACACGGCCGCGGCTGCGGCGGGCGCGGAAACGGTCGGCCACACGGTGGGGTTTCGCCGGCCATCCGGCGTCCGGCGCTCGAGAAAGGGAACCACTGCCCGGGACTCGAAGGCGCGCTTGAATGCCGCAAACGCTCCTCCGGCTCGATAGGCGTCAAACGCCGCCAATCCTGCCTCCGCGCCACTTTGAGCGAGCATGTACTCGACCCACGCCCAACGCGCTGAAGTGGGGCGCACCTCGGCACGGCCCTTGAGGCCCGCGCGCAAACGCGCGAGACGGTCCTCGATGACCTCGATGCCGGCAAACGGCGATCCATCCATCGGAGTGTTTCGCTTCGCGACAAATGGGGCGACGCCCAACGCCACCGGAACAATCCGTGACAGCTCGACCGTGAAGGCGATCATCTCGTCGATATCGGCATCTTGCTCCGCGGGCAGACCGACCATGTTGTAGACCTTGAGGTGGCTCATTCCCGCTGCCCGTCCGAGCTGAGCCGAGCGAAGAATCTGCTCCTCGGTATGCTTGCGATCTACCAAGTCGCGCATTCGCTGCGAGGCGCCATCGGAGGCTACCGTCAAGACCTTGGCGCCTCCTCGGCGCAGGAGGTTCACCAGCTCTTGGGTGAGGCGATCAGCCCGCAGCGAGGAAACGCCCACTTCCCGCCCCGAATCCACCAGCGTGCGCAGCAACTGGGCAATCTGCGGATGATCGGTTACCGCCGCGCCAACCAATCCGACCCTGCGCGCCTCCTCGGGAATCAGCGAAAGAATGCGGTCGAGCGGCAAGGTCCTCATCCCGCCATTGGTGGTGCGCCGCATCACGCAGTAATGGCATCCGCGCGAGCACCCGCGCTCCGGCTCGATCAAGAACATCGAGCGAAGCTCGGTGTGCGGAGTCAAAATCTGTGAGCGCGCTGGGAGGTACGCGTCGCTGGCTTTGGCCAACTGATAGCGCTGCCCTCCGCGGCCCGGGACAAAGAAACCAGGAACCTTCGATAGGTGCTCCAGGAGCTGCTCGCGATCCATTTCCAAAGCGGCCGTCAGAAAGACGTGGATCACCTCTTCGGCTTCCCCCTGCACCAATACGTCGACGAACGGCTCGAGCGGAGTAGGATTGGAAAAGGTCAGCGGTCCACCTGCAATGATCAGCGGGTGAGCGCTCGTACGCTGTTCCCGCAGTGCCGGTATCCCCGATACTTCGAGGACGGCGAACATGCCTGTAATCTCCAGCTCGTAGGCCACCGAAAACGCAACGACCGCTGCATTCCCGATCGGGGTTTGCGACTCGAAGGTCAGTACCGGGAGGCGCGCCTGCCGATGGGGCTCCAGGCTGTCGGGCAAAAAAGCTCGCTCGCACGACGCGTTGGGATGCTGGTTGATTTGGCGATAAAGCGTCTGGAACCCAAGCGAGCTCATCCCGACGTGGTAGGGGCTGGGGTAACACAGCGCTACCCGTAGGGCTCCGGTTTTGCGGATGACCCCCTGCTCCTCAGAGAGCAGCTCTTGAATCTTTGAGATTTCGTCTCGGCGCGCCGGCATTCGAAGTCGCAGCATAATGCCAAGCTGAGGCCACTTCCGCACACAACCAACACCGAGGACTCACAATCGGGCGTTGATAATCAGCGATAACGCGCGGCAACTGCTGAGCAAATTTGCGCCTGCTGGTATTCTTTGACCCGGTGAGTCGCTGACCGCCCTTCCCCCATTCCTTTCAAGCTCTTTTCACGGGAGTTTGGACGTGCCCAATCGTTTAGGTGTTGGGAGTTTTTTCGCAGCCGCGTTCCTCTCACTGCTCGTCTCCGCGACGGCGCGAGTGGCCCACGCGCAAGGTCTGACCGGATCGGTCCTCACCGGTACGGTGATCGATGCGGCCACCAATCAGCCCGTAGACAACGTGGCAGTGACCGCTACGTCGCCGAGCTTGCAGGGCGAGCAAATCGTCGTCACTGACTCTACCGGCACCTATCGCATTCCTCAGCTGCCGCTCGGTACCTACCAGCTTCGGGCGGAGAAGGAATCCTACAAGCCGTACGTAAGGGGAGACATCCAGGTCCGAGCCGACGTTACGCTGCGAGTCAACATCGAGCTTTTGCCCGAGACGATTCTGGGCGAAAGCATTTTAGTCGTCGGCCGCGCGCCCACCGTCGATGTTGGGTCCAGCACCATCTCCACCGCAGTGACCTCGGATTTCGTGCGGAATCTTGCCTTGTCGCCGCCACGCGGTCGAGGGGGCGCCCAACGATCGTTCGAATCCCTTGCCCTGGTCGCTCCCGAAACTCACCAGGACGTGTTCGGGATTTCGATCGCCGGGACGACCTCGCCGGAAAACTCGTATTTGATTGACGGCGTAAACGTGAATAACCCAGCCTACGGAATCAACGGCAGCCCCGTCACTTCGGAGTTCATTAGCGAAGTTGAAGTGATCAACGGGGGATACATGCCCGAATATGGCCGCACCACCGGGGGCGTGCTCAATGCGGTGACCAAGTCCGGATCAAACGAGTTTCATGGATCCGCCTGGCTCTATTTCACCCCCGGCGCGTTCGAAGGTTCCGCCAAGGAAGTTTTTGCGAATGGTGCGGCAACGTCGACGACCTCCCGCTTGTGGAACTCCGCCGACTTCGGAGCGACGCTGGGCGGCCCGATCATCAAAGACAGGCTCTGGTTTTTCGTCGGGATCGCCCCGAACGTTCAGCGCTTTCAAATTGAAAAGAACTACAGCACGATCAGACTCGACGCGCAGAACAACCCAATTACCGACGGTTCGTCGTTCATACTGAGGGACCGAATTCCCGGAGCCCGCCAGCTCGTATTCGCGGATCAGCGAGGCCTTCAGTACATCGGAAAGCTCACCTTCCTTGCGAACGATAACAACCGATTGAGCCTGGAGGTACTTGGGACACCAACTACCTCCGGCGGAAATGGGAAATTGCCCTTTGATTATCAAAGTGGCCTTCCCCCCAACCCCCTCTTGTTCAACGGCGGGCCCCTCTACGCATCGATCAGCGATAACAGCGCGGTGGAGAGGACGAATTCGATCGACGTTGTGCTGAAATGGCAGTCATCCTTCCTCGACAAGCGTCTCTTGCTGGATGCGACCGCGGGATTTCACCGCCAGACTTTCTCGATCTCGCCCGGCGACGACAGTGCCTGGCCGGGAAGCTCTGGAGCCGCAGGCGATCCACAGGTGTTTTGGACGCGAAATCTAGCGAACAACCCGTTGGGTCCTCACTCGATCGCAGAGCTCGAGCCCTTCGTACCAGGATTGCTGGCGGCTTGTGGCACGCCAAATACCTTGCGCGGAGATCTCACCTGTCCGGCCTACGGAAACTATGCGACTGGGGGATATGGATTCCTTCAGCGCGCGACGATGAATTCCTGGCAGGGAAACCTCAAGCTCACCTACTTGGTACAGGCGCTTGGGCATCATGTGATCAAGACCGGAGCAGACGTCCAATACTTCGATTACGACCACATGGTCGGCTATTCCGGCGGACTCGTTCTGCAGGAATCCAACGATGGGAGCCGATTTTTTGAATTCAGAGGCCTGGGTTACCTCACGGGTCCCGGGCAGTGGGTGGATCTTCCCTCGATCGAGAACAAAGTTCGCTCGGTGATCGCAGGGGCCTACATTCAGGACAGCTGGAGCATTCTCGACGTCGTCACCTTGAATGCTGGCGTACGCTACGACGGCCAGAGCCTGTACGGTAAGGACGGAAGCCCCGGGGTGAACTTCGGCAACGAATGGTCTCCGCGCATTGGCCTCGTTTACGACTTCACTCGGGAAGGCAAGTCGAGGTTGTTCGCCAGCTACGCCCGTTTCTATGAAAACATCCCACTCGACGCGATGGACCGGGAATTTCCCGGTCAACCCGGCTTCTTCGATGCCGCGGGACGCAATTCGCCTGCTTGTTATCCACTGCCCGGCCGATCAACCGCTGGCTGCTTCGATTCAAGAAACCTCAATCCGAATTTCAACCCACGGCTGGTCGATCCTCATGTGGTGTACGCGGGAGATCGAACTCCGGTGGATCCGAACATCACCGCGAGCAATGGCGATGAAGTGGTCGCCGGGGCGGAGTACGAGATTGTGTCGAGGGGCCGGCTGGGTGCTACCTTCACTCGCAGGTACCTCAATCGATGGGTCGAGGATCTGAGCCGCGACGAGGGGAATACCTTCATCCTCGCGAATCCAGGCTATGGAGCCGCCTCCGATTTCCATAAGGCGATTCGCAACTACACGGCGGTGACCTTCTATTTCACCAAGGCCTTCTCGGAATTGTGGTTGGCCCAGCTCAGCTACACCTATACCTCACTGAAGGGGAATCTGAGCGGCTTGTATCGACACGATACCGGTCAGCTCGATCCCAACATCTCCTCGGATTTCGACTTACGCAGCCTGTTGATCAACCGGATCGGTCCGCTTCCCGGCGATGGCAGTCAAATCAAGCTCCATCTTGCAAAGCAGTTCTTCATTACCGGAAGGCAAAGCCTGGTGGTTGGCGGCAACTTCACCACGCGCCAGGGCGACCCGATCACTTATACCGGCCTTCATCCCCTGTACGGTCCGGGGGAAATCTACCTCCTGCCGCGAGGCAGCGCCGGCCGCACACCCTGGATCAGCTCAGTCGACCTCAGGTTGGCGTACAGCCTCAACTTCGACAACGACCGCGCGCTGACGGTCAGCCTGGACATATTCAATCTCTTGAACTTCCAAAGAGCGACCCGAGTCGATCAGAACTACACCTTCTCCGCGATCAACCCGCTTCTCAACGGAAGCCCGGCAGACTTGGCGAACACCGGCGCCGTTCCAAACCCGAATTTCAAATATCCGACCGCCTACCAACCGCCCCGAGACATCCGTCTCGGCGCGCGTTTCACGTTTTGAGCATGCGGTCGAATGGAAAGGATGGCGACCTCATGAAAGCCAGCGCGTTGGTCTTAACCGTGCTTCTGATCTCAGCGGTCGAACTGGGATGCGGCAGCGAACCGATTCCTGACTGCGTGATCGGACGCGGAGGATGGATTGCCAAATACACCTTGGTTCCGGGTCAGTCCGTATCCGGCGCGTGCGTGAATGACTTCGCGCCTCCTTATTCCGCGTCCGCAGTGAATCCAGTCACCGGCGGCAGAGGCCATCGACAGGGAGAAGCGCTCGGAATTGAGAAATATGGATTCAACATTCCGAATCCAACGGTCGGCATCTACACCAACACCTTCGCTGATATTGCTCCCAACGGACTCGCGAATCCGCCAACTGTGCCGGTGCCACCTTCGGTGGCGCTGGGCACATTCCAGGCTGCCCGGCCTGACAGCAGCAATCTCTGCACCGCGACCGGCTTCTCCCTCGGCAGTGTCGACGGCACCGCCAACGGCTCGATTCGCTACCAGTGGAACAGCCTCCAGTGGTACGTCACCACGCGTCATAACGGAACACAGCTCGCCGGGACGATGCGATACACGAGCGGGGGCTGCACCGCCAATTACGCAGTGTTCGCCCTGTTTCCAGAAATCGCGTGCAACGTCGACGCAGACTGCGCCGCAAACCCAGCGCCGGGTCAACTGTTTGGATCGGGCATCAACCCGGACTATCCGGTCTTTTGTGATACCTCCTTGCCGGATCCAGACGAAACCTACTGCAATTGCCCAACCCCGGACTGCCTCGACGGAACAGGGAACCCGATTTGCCCGAATGCGGTGAACAATCCGGGCTTTGCCGGCACCTGCTTTTTCCGCGACATATCGAGCTTTCCGTCCCTTCGGTAACTCCGCGGGTTGGGGTCGACTTCGACCCGCGCGCCTGGGGTGAGCCGATCGCCCACGTCGCGTCCTGATCGTCGACTGGGCGACCTTTATAATGCGTCGACACCCGGGCTCGCCTAACGCGCCAGGATCATGAAATGTTTGATGCGGTGCTGAATGGCGATGCAGCTCAGCCCCGACCTTTGGGGCCGGCCGCTGCCATTTCGGTCCTAATCCATGCGCTGGCGTTTGCGTTGATCGCGTGGGCGTCCACCAGAACGCCAGCCCTTCATCGAGACGGTCAGGCAGCGATCACCTTCATGGCGGGCCGGCGAGCGCTCGCACCACCGATCGGACCGCCTCTACGGTCACTGGCCGGAAAGGCTTCCCTTAGGCACGAGCTTACACCGACGAAGAAACGTTCGCTGCTGCGCCCATCAACCGAGAGCCTTGCGCAACGACCTGCAGAGTCGAAGCCCCCGCCCGATCCGTCAGGCAACGCCGAACAATCGATGCAAGGCATCGAGGGCGGAATCGCAGGCGGCGCGAGCGGGGGCGTGCTGGGAGGAGTCTCCGGAGGCACGGTCGGAGGAGGCCTCGCCGGAGGCTTACGGATGGAAGTCCTTCCGTTCGGCCTGGGAATGACGCGACCGGCGCGAATTGTTGGGCAAGATCCTGTTTACACTCGAGAAGCTCTCGAAGCTCGGGTCGAGGGTTTGACAATTGTCAAGTGCGTAATCACCACGGAAGGTACGGCTGAGAACTGCCGGATGATCAAAGCCCTTCCACACATGGAGAAAGCAGTGTTAGACGCTCTCGCGACACAGAAGTTCAGGCCGGTAACCTTCCAAGGTCGGCCGGTATCAGTTGATTACGTCTTCAACATCCGGCTCGTGCTCCCAAGGTATTAGGGAAGGACGAGCCGATTCGATAGGTTGTACTTATCGTGTAGACCGGAGTCTGATTCCGTATCGTGTTTTTAGGAGGTAGAGAGCAAAACCATGCAATTCACAATCACCGATCTTTGGCATCACATGGGGATGTTTGCACGCCTCATCGTGTTCGTATTGGGACTCATGTCTGTCGCATCCCTGGTTGTTGCGGCAGAACGAGTCATCGTATTCAGTAAGTCGAGAGGCGACTCGAAGACATTCGCGCAAAAGATGGCAGCGATCCTCGCCAAGGGCGATCTCCAAGCTGCCTCAACGGCGAACGTTGGGAAGAAGGTAGGGCACCTGGGCAGGGTAATTGGCGCCGGCCTGGCCGCTTACCGGATCAGTACCGTTGGACCGAAGGAGGCGACCGTCGAGTCCGTTGCCCGCGCACTTGAACGCCAGGCGCAGCGGGAGGTTCAGAGTCTCAAACGAGGCCTCAACCTGCTCGCCACGGTTGGCTCTACTGCCCCCTTCGTGGGTCTTCTCGGAACGGTGATGGGAATCGTCAACGCCTTCCAGCAGATGGCGATCAGCGGTTCCGGCGGCTTGGGTACGGTGTCGGCAGGTATTGCGGAAGCGTTGGTGACGACCGCGTTCGGATTGCTGGTCGCGATTCCCGCGGTGATGCTCTACAACTTCCTCCAGGGCTGGGTCGATGCCCGCGCCGTCGATATCTCGGAGTCCTCGAACGAGTTCCTCGATGTCGTGGCGAAACAGTTGGGCGCTTCGCACTAGCCACCCCTTCGAGACCGACTGATTTGGAACGGACGTAGCTATGTCAATGGCAGTTGGCCCTAACCAGGGCGTCAAGAATGAAATCAACGTAACTCCGCTGGTAGACGTGGTGCTCGTGTTGTTGATCATCTTCATGGTGGTCACACCGATGCTTCAGCGTGGCAAAGGCGTGGCGCTTCCCAGGGCGCACAAGACGGAACAAAAGGCGGAGAATCAGCCGGACCCATTGATCGTTTCCATCACTCCGGACAAGCGAGTCTTTGTGGAGCAGGACCCCACTGAAGGGCCAGAGCTCGAGCGGCGTTTGAAACGAGAGTTGGAGGCCGCTCCAGGACGAAACATTCTCCTCAAGGGCGATTCCAAACTTGCGTATACCGACGTGAGGAAAGTCATGGAGACCGCGCGCAAGGCGGGAGCCAAGGGGATCCAACTTGGAGTCGAGGAGATCAAAGAAACGAAGGAAGCAAAGAAGTGATGTCGATGCGTAGACGGAAGATATTTACCAAGCCGCCTCTACGGCCCAATTCGGACATCAACGTCACTCCCCTTGTCGATGTAGTGCTGGTGCTGCTGATCATCTTCATGGTGCTCACCCCCTTGCTGGACAAGGACATCCCGATTCGAGTGCCGGACACCACCAAGGTCGAAACGCCGGAAGAGGTTCCCCCCGATCAGCTGGTGGTGGGGATCACTCCCGAGGGCGAGCTGCTGATCAACAGCCAGAAGATCACCGAGGATGAGTACGTCAATCGGCTCAAGCGAATGCTGGCGGCCAAACCGCCCGGCGAAAAGCTCGTATTCTTCATGCCGGATGAGAAAGCAAATTACGCGAAGGTGATCGGCGCGCTGGACGGAGCGCGGCTGGCCGGAGCGGAAACGCTGGGAATGATGACCGAGTTGGCCGAGAACGTTCCCGCCCCCGGCACCGGCGGCGCACCGGGAGCTCCAGGAACACCAGGGGCGCCGCTCTCGCCCCCCACGAGTCCACCGCCGGGAACGCCCTCGTCGACCACCGGACCGTCGCCCTAGTCGGTTTCTGAAGTCCGGCATCCTTTCGTCGTCGGGACGGTCAGTCTCGACGGAAGGATGTCAATCGTCGCTTCATCGCCACCGCTTCCCGGGTCGCTCTGGGTACGTCCATTGCTTTCAGCCACGGAATGCTGGCGAGGGTGAGGTCGGGCGCGCTGATTGGAATCGACGCCGTGATCGTCGATGTCGAAGTCGATATGGCGCTCGGCCTGCCCTACTTCAACGTGGTGGGCCTACCGGAGGGCGCGGTTAGAGAAAGCAAGGTCCGGGTCGTCTCCGCGCTGAAGAACACCGGTTTCGATCTGCCGCAAAAGCGGATCACCGTAAACCTGGCCCCAGCGGACATTCGCAAGGAAGGGGCTGCCTTCGAGCTGCCGATTGCGCTGGGAGTCCTGGTGGCCTCGCGCTTTCTCGATGAGGAGCCGCTGGCCAATTTCCTCTTTGCCGGGGAGCTTTCTCTCGACGGGGCGGTGAAGGCAATTCGCGGAGTGTTGCCCTTCGCGATTGCCGCGCGCGACGGTGGGTTTCGCGGGGTGATGGTGCCCAAGTTCAATGCGGCGGAAGCCGCTCTGGTCGACAAAATCGATGTGATTCCGGTTTCCCACCTTCGGGAAGCGGTGGACCACTTGAGCGGCGTGTTTCCCTTGGCGTGCCACCCGAGGGTGTCGTTTCGACAGGTTGCGCGAGGCGCGACTTCGCCGGACATGACCGACGTTCGAGGCCAGGATGAAATCAAGGATGCGCTGGAGCTCGCCGCTGCGGGAGGTCACAACGTCTTGATGTGCGGGCCGCCTGGCTCAGGCAAGACGATGCTGGCGCGGCGATTGCCCAGCATTCTGCCAACCATGGAGTTTCAAGAGGCGCTCGAAATTACAAAAATTTATTCGGTCCTGGGATTGTTGCGCGACGGGCAAGCGATGATTGCCGAGCGACCGTTTCGCTCCCCGCATCACACCATCTCGGATGCGGGACTGGTTGGCGGAGGTCCGATGACCCGCCCCGGCGAGCTGTCGATGGCCCACCACGGGGTGTTGTTTCTCGATGAGCTGCCCGAGTTTCGCAAGAATGTTTTGGAAGTGCTTCGGCAACCGCTCGAGGAGGGGCAGGTGCACTTGGCCCGCGCAAATCAGAACGTCACCTATCCTTGTCGGGTGATGTTGGTGGCGGCGATGAACCCCTGCCCGTGCGGTTATTTCAATGTCCCTGGCCGCGCCTGCACCTGCGCCCAATTTCGGATCCTGGACTACCACGCGCGGGTCAGCGGTCCGCTGCTGGATCGGATCGACATCACCCTGCAGACCCTGCCGGTGGAGTACCGAAGGATCGCTGCGCGACGCGGGAGCGAGCTGCCTTCGTCCCACTATCGCGAGCGGGTGGAGGCGGCGAGGGAGCGGCAGCGCCACCGCTTTCGCTTCGAGCCGGGGGTCTACTGCAACGCCCAGATGGCGCCCGCCACCGTGCGCTCGCACTGCGAGATGAGCCCGCGCGCGGAGCACATGCTGGAACTGGCGATGCACCGCCATGGACTGTCGGCCCGGGCGCACGATCGGATTTTGAAGCTCGCGCGGACCCGCGCGGATCTGGAAAGCCACGAGCAGATCGAGGATGTCGACATGCAGCTGGCGATCGACTGCCGGATGCTCGACCGGCGCGGTTGGTTTTCGGCCACCGCGTCCAACATGGAGCGGAACAACCAGACCTACGTGTCGAAGCTTCTCGACGAGCCGCCCCCTTCCCAAGCGGCGGATGGATTCTCCAGTTCTGGACGGACCCGCCGCTGAAACGGCAACCGTTTCACCTCGTTCGAGGCGGCATGCGGCTTGCTCGCTCGCGGGCGCGCGGGATCTTCCTGCCGAAAACCGAAGGGATGTCGATGAGCAAGATTTCCGAAAAGTTGAAGGCGGTGGCGGCGGCGGTGGCGGCGATTGAAAAGCAGTTCGGCCGAGGCGCGTTGATGCAATTGGGCGGGGACGCGATCGAGCAAAAGGTGCCGGTGATCCCCTCCGGCTCGGTCGGCCTCGACAAAGCTTTCGGGATCGGCGGCTATCCGCGCGGCCGGGTGGTCGAAATTTTCGGCAACGAGTCCTCCGGGAAAACCACGCTCGCCCTTCACGCAATCGCGCAGGTTCAGTCCCAGGGCGGGGTCGCGGCATTCATGGATGCGGAGCACGCCTTGGATGTGAGCTACGCGCGCCAGTTGGGGGTGCGGATTGAAGAGCTGCTGATCTCCCAGCCGGATACCGGTGAACAAGCGCTGGAAATCACCGAACAACTGGTTCGCTCTGGAGCGGTGGATCTGATCGTGATCGACTCGGTCGCGGCCTTGGTCCCCAAGGCCGAAATCGATGGCGAGATGGGCGATGCGCACATGGGAGTCCAGGCTCGCCTGATGAGCCAGGCGCTGCGAAAGCTCACCGGCGCGGTCAGCCGCTCCGGGACTTGCATCATCTTCATCAATCAGATCCGGATGAAGATCGGCGTGGTGTTTGGAAACCCAGAAACGACGACCGGTGGCAACGCGCTGAAATTCTATGCTTCGGTTCGGCTGGAGATCCGTCGAGCCGGCAACATCAAGGAAGGGGAGCAGGTGGTCGGGACCCGGACCAAAGTCAAGGTGGTGAAGAACAAGCTGGCGCCGCCGTTTAGGGAGGCGGAGTTCGACATCCTCTACGGCAGCGGAATCAGCCGCGGGGGCGAAGTCCTGGACCTCGGCGTGCAGTTGGGGTTGGTGGAGAAATCAGGCAGTCACTTCAGCATTCGAGGGGAGCGAATCGCCCAAGGTCGGGAGCGGGCGGTCGAGTGGCTTCGAGAACGGCCCCAGCTTCTGGAGGAGCTGGCGGCGCAAGCGCTGACCATGAATAAGCCGATCGCCGAACCTGCACCGGTCCAGTCCGAGGCGGCGGCTTGAATCTCGAGCGAGCGCGATGGCTCTGCGCGTTCGGCGCGCTCGCGCTCTGGTTTGGATGCAGCCATCGGTCCACCTGGATGCACGACGAAAGCCATCGAATCGATGAGAGCCTGAAAGCCGAAAAGTTCTCACCCCAGCTTCCCGGAGCGGTCGGCACGGCGGTGGAAGCAGCGGTTCCGGTTGCCTCGGCACCCACCGGCCGCGGGTACTCGCTCGAGGCGCCGAAGGAAAAAAAGCGCCGTGAGCCCAGGCGCTCGGGAAAAGCAAAGACGCTGCGAGCGAAGGACGGTTCTAGTTCGGCAGTGACGTCCGGTCCGTATCCGTCGCGAGATGGCTCATAAGCTAGCGCTGGGGCCGAAGTCGCAGCGGAACCGGGATCGTCTTTGAGCCGAGGTCGAGCACCAGCTGTTCCCCACGCTCAGTCAACCGTTCGCCGAGTGCAAACTGCGCATCGCGCGAGAAACGGGCCTTGGCGCGACGCCCTTTGACGTGACAGGCCACGACGCCATCGGCGTCGAGCGAGAGCGTCTGTACATCCAGCGGCTCCGATGTCCGATCGCTCAGCTCGACCGAAGGCCCTTGTTCGCCGACGTCGAATTGAAGGACGCGGTAGGCGGCGTCTTCGACTTCGACGTAGCACCAGTCGTTTCCAAATTGGAGCCGAAACCTCCCATCGTCGCTGGGGGAGAGCCCGCGATTGAAGGCTTCGATGATTTTCGGGTGCTCGATCGGCTGCCCGTCGTGCCACCATTGCCCATGACGGTCGAGGCGGATTCCACTGTCCTCTCGAGTATGCCGCCGTCCATCCGGTAAAACGCCCATCCTGAGAACCTGCTACCAGCGCCGTACCATCTCGGTGTAGCCGCGAAAAGCCACCGCGCCCCAGAAGTTCACCACAAACCCCAGCGCACTGGCAGCCAACACCCAACGGTTCTTGATCGCCCAGCCTCCGACTGCAAACAACAGCAGCAGATAGGGCGTGTAGTCGAGGCTGAATCGAAAGCCAAACTGGATGTATCCGGTATTCTGGTAGAAGAGGCCGGGGAGCGCGCACGCCGCCACCGTCCACCACAGCGGCCAGTGCAGGCGAGGGATGCGTTTGGGAATGATGAGAAAGATGAGCAAGGGGAAGGTCAGCAGCAGGCTGAGGCCATTGGGATCATAGTTGAGCCGAAAAGGATGCAGGCTGATCTCGGGGAAGATCAGGAACGCCGCTTTGAGATTACGGGCGAGGTAGGAAAGGCTGAACAGGCCGAAGCGATCGATGTCCGCGTTCACCCGGTTGTTGTAGAGAAAACTGTGGCCGAACTCGGTGAAGCTGCCAAAGCGCAGAAAGTTGTTCACGGCCGCCGCCAGGCCCAGGGGCGCGGCGCCGAGACAAAAGAGCGCCAGCTTGCGAAGTGCGAGCGGATACTCAGAGCGCAGCCGCTTGAGCTGTTGCAGCCGCTCGCCGGCTTGCGGGCAAAGACATTCGAGCAAGAACAGCGTGCCCGCAAAGAGCAGGGGCGTTCGTGTGAGCACCGCCATTGAAAAGAAAAGTCCGGCTAGTGCGGGGCGTCTTGCCCGCAGCGCCGCGTGGACGTAGAGGCAGGTAAGCCCCACTCCGATCACCTCGGCCGTGAACCACACCTCGCCGCGGATCGCGCAATAGAAGAAGACCGTTCCAAATCCAAGGGTCAGCGCGATGAACGTGTTCTCGTAATCGGCGCGCTCGCTTTCCCCATCCGCCGAAAGGCGCTTCAACAAGGCATAAAACAAAGCGATCGACAGGGCGCCGATGAAAACGGTGAACGAGGTGTCGTTGAACTGGTACCCGTGGACCGCCACGAAGGGCAGCATCAACAGCGCGGGGAATGGAGGAAAGCTGACGTACCATTTGTCCCCTGGCGTCGGCCTGCCCTCGCACCGCACCTTGCGCCCCTGCAGCTCGCGCACGCATGCCCAGTCCTCCGGATTGGGAAGCACCTGAGGATCGAGGTCGAGTCGACCCTCGAGCCAGGCCTTGGCCTGGTAAACGAAATGCGGGGCCTCGCTTTGGCGGAGGAAGCGTTGCGAGCTGAAGCAGGCGAGCAGCACGTACGAGCAGGCAAACAGCGCCAACTCGACGCGAAGACTGCGGAGGCTCACAACCTCGGCCCCAAGGCCATCAAGTGTTGCCGAAGCAAATCCAACGCTTGGTACGCCGCGAAGGCACGCACCCGCTCGCGGTCTCCCGGCAGAAAAGTGCGGTGCCACTTGGAACCGCTGGGGCCCGCGAGGGCGTAATAGACGGTTCCTACCGGATCGCTGGCCGTTCCGCCGGTCGGTCCGGCGAACCCCGTGACCGACAGCCCATAGGTCGTCGCGGCCTGCGCCCGAACTCCTTCGGCCATGCTGAGAGCCACCTCTTTGGAAACCGCGCCAAAACGGGCCAGCTGCTCCGCCGGTACGCTGGCCCAGCGCTGTTTGAGCGATTCGTGATAGGTCACTGCCGAGCCGACGAAGTAATCGCTGGCGCCGCGCTCTTCGGTGAGAAGCTCCGCAATCTTTCCGCCGGTCACGCTCTCTGCTACCGCAAGCGTCGCCTTTTGGCCGCGCAACAGCGCGCCCACCACCCCCGCGAAGGAGTCCTGATCCTTGCCAAAGAGGAATTGCTTGAGAACGCCTTCGCAGTCCTTCTCGGCCTCCGCGAGCGCGCGATCTGCGGCGGGCTGCGTGTCCGCTTCGGCCAACAGCTTGAGGTGGTTCTCGGGCGCGTGGGTGCGAAATCCAAAAATTACCCGGGTGTGGACCTTGGCCAGCGGGGCCACCAACGCGTCCAGATGTGATTCGGGGAGGCCTACCGTTTTCAGCAAGCGAAAAGCGCGGAAGGTCCGATTCGGCTCTGCTTGAAGCAACTTGGCAATTCTCGGCAGCACCTGTTGATCGACCAGAGCGCGGTACTCCCGCGGCACTCCGGGAACGAAGAACAGCGTGCAGCCACCGACCTGCTGAATAAACATCGGGGCGGTGCCTACCGGGTTACGGACCACTTCGGCGCCTCGAGGCACCAGGGCCTGACGCGCGTTGTTCGGTGTGAACGCGATACCTCGCTTGGCAAACCTCGCGCGGATGAGGTCCAAGGTGGGCTGATCCTCGACCAGCGGAACTCCCGCCGCGGCGGCCGCGCACTCCGCCGTCAGATCGTCCGCGGTCGGCCCCAGGCCTCCCGAGACCAGCACCGCTCGCGCCCGAGCGGCGGTGGACCTCAGCGCCTGCACAATTTCCTCTCGGACATCGCCGACGGTTTGCGCGTGGACGACTCGCTCACCCAGCTCGAAGAGCCGCGCCATGAAATAGGGGCTGTTGGTGTCGGTGGTGAGACCGTTGAGCAGCTCATCGCCGGTGCAGATGACCTCGATTCGCACGAGCGGCAATACTACTGGAAAGCTGGACTAGAGGAAGTCCTGCTCGTCGACGTCATTGGCGTCTTCGTCCTCATCTTCCTCGGACGAAAGGAGGGTGCCGGCCGCAGTACTGGCCGCGAGCTTGCGCGCGGCGAGGTGATTTTTGAGCAGCACACCGGATTCGATGATCCCTAGCACCAGATACATCGAGAAGTACGCCAGCAACACGTAGGCCGGGTGAAGCTGGGTGGCGATCACTACGCCGGTCGCGCAAATGAGCATGAAGATGCTAGCGGACTTCTTCGACAGTCGGACATCCTTGAAGGTTCGATAACGAACCGTCGAAACCATCAGCAGCGAGAGGATCGCCACGATGATCAAGATCGGAACGTGGGCGCCGACCGGAACTCTGCCGCGGGCGCCGTAGTGGGCAATCACCATCGAGACGATCATCCCGGCGGCCAGCGGAATCGGAAGTCCGATGAAAAACGGAGACGCCCCATGGTTCGATCGCTGGGCGAGTACGTTGAAGCGCGCCAGTCTGAGCGCGCCGCAGGCGACGTAGCAGAAGGAGACAAACATTCCAATGAAGCCCAGCGGCATCAACGCCCACTTGTAGACGAGCACCGCAGGAGCGACTCCGAACGAAACAATGTCCGCCAGGCTGTCGAACTCGGTGCCGAAGAAACTCTGAGTCTTGGTGAGGCGGGCAACTCGACCATCGAAGCCATCGAAAAACATGGCGAAGAAGATCGCCAGGGCAGCTTGGTAGAGCTGCGCCGCAGTCGCTTCGCCGGCGCAGAGGGTGATCGCGTAGAAACCGCAGAAGATCGATGTCAGCGTGAACAGGTTCGGCAGGACGAACATCAATCGGCGGAATTTCATCGCGGTTCCAAAGGCGACTTCAGAGCGAGTATGCCCACCTAGTCAAGTCCAAGAATAGCAGTTTTCTTACCTCAACGCAGGAGACCACCCAATCAGTCCACAGGATAAATTACTGATTTTTTTGGCCTTGGCGTTGGCGGCGGTGGTTGCCTTGACGCTTTGGGTGCAAGCCGTTCGGCTCTACTACCGACCACGCGAGCGCCGTCTCACCCCACTGCGAGCCACCTGCGCCGACGGGTGGGAAATCGCGGTGTATCAGCGGGAGCCAGTCCGGCCGCGGTTCGAGGAGCCGGTGCTGTTGTGCCACGGGCTTGCGGCCAACCATTACAACTTTGATTTCCAGCCGCCCTATTCAGTCGCCCACTACCTGGCCGAAGCGGGTTTTCACTGTTTTACCGTCGATTTCCGTGGCGCGGGTGCCTCGAGGCGCCCGCCGAAAGGCCGAAGGATGGCCTATTGCGCTGATGATCAAATCGACTTCGACGCGCCTGCGCTGGTCCGGCTCGCGCTCGAACGAACTGGAGCGCGAGAGGCATTCTGGGTCGGGCACTCGCTCGGAGCGTTAATTGGTCTGGCGTCCGCCCAAGGTGCTGTGGCGGGGAAACTCCGCGGCATGATTACGCTCGGGGCGCCGGTCTTCTCTGAGGTCGATCCGCTGGTAAGGCTCGCGGTTCGGCTCGGTTCGAGTTTGGCTTGGCCCTACGCTTTCCGCCACCAGATATTCAGCGCGGCGGTAGCGCCGTTCCTGGGTTACGTGTCGCTGCCATTCACCGAGATGGTGATCAATCCTCGCCACATTGCAGCGCGGGTGCAACGACAGGTCTACGCGCAACTGATGTCCTCGGTCAGCCGCAAGATGCTCCTGCAATTGAAGGACTGGGTTTTCAACGACGCATTTCGCTCCTTCGACCAAACCCGCGACTATCGAGCGGGAATCGCGCGGCTGACAGTGCCGATCCTGGTAATCGGAGGTAGCGCGGATCGGTTGGCTCCGGTACCGCAAGTCCGAGCGGCGTACGAGCTCGCCGGTAGCTCAGACAAGAAGCTGGCGATCTTCGGTCGAGAGACGGGCTGCGCGCAGGATTACGGACATGCCGATCTGATCTTCGGGGAAGGCGCACCGGACGAGGTCTATCCGCTGATCTGCAAATGGCTGATCGCGCACGCGAGCGAACGGAAAAATCCCTAGTGGGGTTCGACGCAGGGCGAAACCAACTCAAAAGCCTGGTCTGCATTCACCCGCCACAGCTCAACGCTCGCGCCGCTTTGACATTCCGCCCAGACCGGACCCTGTTCGTTCCGCTCGGAAGTCAGGGCCTCGACCACAACCCGCGAGTGATCGAGCGCCACGATCGCCGCGCCCTCCGAGGAGCGCACCACCAACGAGC
Organism: Myxococcaceae bacterium; assembly: GCA_036781205.1. Lineage (GTDB taxonomy): Bacteria > Myxococcota > Myxococcia > Myxococcales > Myxococcaceae > DAIQBK01. The sequence goes on along the minus strand of DAIQBK010000008.1, from coordinate 16,958 downwards.
TGGCCAGAACCCGGGCGAGCGTGTCGCTCACCACCCCTGCCCCGCGACAGTGCAGAAGCTGTAGATCCCGCAGCGCAATCGAGGATCCCTCCGCGACGAAGACGCCCGCGCCTTGCGCCGACCTGACCACCACCGATTGAACGGTTCCAATCGACTTGCGGAGGTGGATGCCATCCCCCTCGGATCCGCCCACATCCCGGACCTCGGTGATCACGCCGTTGCTCGCATCGAGCCGGCTGTTGCGCGCCTGGATGGCGTAATCGATCGCGCGGTGAAGCCAAAAATGGCGAATCGTCGCGTCGGAAGACACCAGCTGAATTGCACCGAACGAGCCGCTGTCAACCGTCTGGATGCCATCCAGCTCCCCTCGCGCCTGGACCAGCGCGATCGCCGCGCGCTCGGCTCGAACCGAGATGAAGTCGTGCAGCGACACGACTGCTCCCTCGTTTGCGAGCAATCCGTATTCGTGCCCGAACACCACCATGCCTTCCGAATGCAGCTCGCCTTTGCCCACCGTCACCGCCGGCCCAGTGCCGCTGATGAAGCGCGCCTGCCGAATGAGGCTCTTTCCGCCCGTCTGATGAATTCCAATGTTGCTTCCTTGCCACTCCACGTCTCGCACCTGCAGGGTGCCCTTCGAGCGCAGCTCGATTGCTCTTCGAAAGGGTCCCTCAAAGGATGACTCGCTGATCAGAACTCGCGTGCTGGGGGCGGCGGCGATTCCGAGGACATCGGCAATCGAAGCGGAGAAGCGGCACCGACTCACGTTCAGCTCGCCAGAAGCGACGCGTACCGCGACCTGGCGCTGCCCACTCAGGTGAACTCCATCGAGCGTCACCCGGCCAGATGTCTCGAGACCAATTGCTCCTCCCTGGATCGAAACGTTGGTGAGCAGCAGCGGCCCTTTCGAGCTCACCACCGTTTCGTTACCCTCGACGAAGAGCACGGCCGGCGAGGTTCCCTGAATCTCCACGTCAGCGGGGATCCGGAATGGTCCTCGGTAGAGACCCTTGGCCACAAACACCCGACCGCCTCGTGCGGGTAATTTGGACAACGCGCGCTCCAGGGTTCGGTAGGGCCGCGCCGCCGTTCCCTCTCCAGACGCAGGGGCGAACGCGTCGACCCACAACTCGGCGGCCGGCTCGGACGCGAGGGCCGGCGCCGCTTTCGCGATGAATAGAACCAAGATCAGCGCCGCTCGAGACATCTTCGGAAGTTTTGGATCAGGAATGTTTCGCAACTGATCGAATTCTCACGGGTTCTTTCGCGAAGCGGATCAAATCCAAAGCTCGAAAGGCTGCTGACCTTCCCTGTTGACGTGAAAAATCCGCGGTTGTTATCATCGCCGGAATTAAGCGTAGCTGATCACTAGGAGCGCTGGATGACGAAGGCCGAGCTGGTTGAAGCGGTTGCCACGCAATCCCGGTTAACCAAAAAATCCACCGCCCGGATTATTGATACCATTTTTGATAACATCAGTCGGGCTGTCAAGAATGAGAGCCGCTTCAGCTACCCTCGATTTGGAACCTGGTCGCTTCGTTCCCGGAAGGCGCGCCGAATCCGCAACCCGAAAACCAACGAGCTGATGAAGCTCGGCGAATCGCGGACCATCGGCTTTCGGCCGGCCAAGGAGCTCAAGCAGACGCTCTGACCAGTGGCTCCACCCGCGCCACCGCCTCCTCGACATCGGCGCGGGCAATGTCGAGGTGGCATACCCACCGCACCAGGTTAGGTCGCGTCCCCTCTGCATTCACCAGTACTCCAGCCCGACGCAGCTTGGCGACGGTGTCGCTCGCTGGACCGGGAAAACCTGCAAACACCATGTTGGTCTCGACGCGGGAGGGATCGACTTCAACTGAGCCCAATCCCGACAAAAGCTGCGCGAGCCTGCGCGCATTGACGTGGTCTTCCTGCAAACGGGAAATGTTGTGCTCGAGGGCATAAAGGCCGGCAGCCGCGATAATTCCCGCCTGCCGCATCCCTCCTCCCAAGCGCCGGCGCAGCCTTCGCGCCTCGCGAATCAACTCGGTGCTTCCGCACAATGCGGATCCAACCGGCGCGCCCAGGCCTTTGGAGAAACAGACGGATGCTGTATCGGTTAGCCTGCCGTATTCGCTCGCGGGGGTTCCGGTCGCCACCTGGGCATTGAAGATCCGGGCTCCGTCGAGGTGGACGCTCAGGCCAGCCTGACGCGCGGCAGCGACGATCGAGCGGAACTGGCTGATTGGCCACGCGGTGCCTCCTCCGCGATTGTGGGTGTTTTCGATCGAGAGCAGCTTCGATCGGGGATACTGGTCGCCGTTGGGCCGGATCGCCTCGGTCAGTTGCTGCACGGAAATCAGGCCGCGCTCGCCGACGAGCGTCCTCGGCTGAGCTCCCCAAAGCGCCGCGATGCCGCCAGCCTCATTGTGAATGATATGGCTGCCGGCTTCGGCGATCACCTCGTCGCCCGGTCGACAAAACAGTCCAATCGCAACCTCGTTGGCCTGGGTGCCGGAAGTGACGAAAAGGCCCGCCGGATGACCCAAAAGTTCGGCGGTGCGTTCCTCCAGCCGGCGCACCGTGGGATCTTCGCCGTAGGCATCATCGCCAACCGGCGCTTCGGCCATCGCCCGGCGCATCCCGGAGCTGGGTTGAGTAACGGTATCGGATCGAAAATCGAGCAGTCGCATTGAGACCGCTTATACTCCGGCATGCCCCGAGAGTCCCAGCAAGCCAAGCGCCCGCGAGCGGTAGCGGTGATCGACCGGCTGGATGCCCATATGCCTGGCGCGAAAATCGAGCTGGGCTATCGAACTCCGCTGGAGCTGTTGGTCTCCGTCATCTTGTCCGCTCAGTGCACGGACCGACGAGTCAACCTGGTGACCCCCGCTTTGTTTCACCGCTATCCCACTGCCAAGAGCTACGCGCGCGCTAAAGTCTCCGAGTTAGAAGGACTCATCAAGAGCTGTGGTCTCTACCGCAGCAAGGCGCGCAATTTGATCGCCGCCGCCAAAGTCCTTGTCGAGCGGCATCAGGGGGAGATTCCGGAAACCCGCGAGGAGCTGGAAGCTCTGCCCGGCGTCGGTCACAAGACCGCCGGTGTCGTTTGCATCCATCTCGGCACCGAAGACGCATTTCCAGTGGACACGCACATTCGCCGTTTGGCGAAGCGGCTCGGCTTTAGCAGGCACGACAACCCGGACGATGTGGAGATGGATTTGCGAGCACTCCTACCCACGAATCGATGGGCGAAGGGACATCAGCTTCTGATCTGGCACGGGCGCCGGACCTGTTTTGCTCGCCGTCCGGCGTGCGAGCGCTGCGTCGTAGCGGACCTTTGCCCGAAGATCGGAGTTAGACGACGGCCTCGCGCTCCTCTCGCTCAGCCTTCAACCTCTTCATCCGCTTTCTGATCACCTCTCGCTTCAACGCGGAAAGGTGATCAACGAACATCGTCCCGTTGAGGTGATCGGTCTCGTGTTGAATCGCAACCGCCAGGAGTCCTTCCGCTTCAAGCTTCTGTGGATTGCCCTCGGGGTCGAGGAACTTGACGGTTACCTTCGCCGCCCGCTCGACCTCCTCTGCCTCTCCGGGGATTGAAAGGCAGCCCTCGGTGTAAACCATCTTTCCTTCCAGGGCGATGATTTGGGGATTGATCATCGCGTAAGGCTTGGCCTCCGGCTGCCGCGGGGTGGTGTCGAGGACGATGATATTCTTGAGGACTCCGATCTGCGGCGCGGCAAGGCCCACGCCGTCCGCCGAATACATCGTTTCGAACATGTCATTCACCAGGGCCCGAATCGACTCATTCACCTCACCAACCGGCGAAGCCTTTTTCTTCAGGATCGGGTCTGGCCAAATCAGAATTTCACGAACCATATCGCTCTCAATAATTCCGCGCCGGCCTGGGGGCAAGCGGGCGTTTGCGACCCAGGCCAGTGCGTTCAGGGAATTTTAGCCTAGATGCACAAGGTTCTGGGCATAGAGCTGCCGTAAGTCGTCATCCCGCAGCGCAGCGGCCGCCTCGGCGAGGGTCAGTTGTAGTTGGTGGGCCTTTTCGAGCACCTTGGGGTCGGGATGTCCGACGAATTTCAGGGGGTCGAACTGGCTGGAGAGGAAGGCGAAAGCCTGCTGGACCTCCTCACGTCCGGCCGACCGCGGCAGGCCAAGCATCTGGAAGTAATCGGCCTCCTCCACTTCTCGTACCTTTGCATTCAGCCGCTCGAGGTCGATTTCCTTCACCGCTACGGCCGGCGCTTCCGATTCCTTGAATTCGAGCATTCCCAAATGCTTGGCCAACCAAAAGAGCGAGGCGCCGATGTCGAGCTGCATCCCCGCGGCGGCGCACAGAGCGTCGACGCCCTCTGCGCCATTGGCTGACTTCAGCAACGCCCATCCTTCATCTGAGACGCAGGCTGCCAATCCTACTGCACTCGCCTGGAGCGGAAGCGGGACCGCTTGGTGCCCGCCGATCGCTCTCCAAAGGGAGTCCACGCCTCGACTCTGGCGAATGGCGTCGGCAAAGATCTGGAGCGTCGGGGCGGAAGATGTGGACGCGGCGACGTTGCGCGGCACTGAACGGTCCGAGATGCGGTAGGCGCATTCCGGCTCCTTGAAGGCCGAACGCGCGACCTCTTCCACGTATCGCTGAACCAAAGGACCCACTTCCGACTGGCGCAGAAAGCCCTTCGATAGGAGAGCGCGGACGATCTCCACCGAGGAGGTCGCGCCCGATAGCCAAATCTCACTTTCCTGATGCGCCTCGATCAAGCCATCGCGGCGCGCCCGATCCAGCAATGACTCCTGCTCCACTGCGGAGGTGGCGGCCACCAAGCAGCCGCCCTGAATCCATAAGGCGCGCAAGCCTGGAGAAGACCGAAGTTCCAGGCAAACCGGGTCAAGCCACGAACTGAGCTTGAAGACCAGTCTGGCCAGTTGTTCCTGGGAGACTCCTCCAGAGGCGGGAAGCTCAGAAGCTCGGGCTTGCGGGCTCTCAGGAGAGGGAAACGACACGACGATGGCCGGAGGCTGAGAGGCAGGCGGAAGCGTATCCGCGGCCTTTGAATCGGCAATCGAGCCGTCGACGTTCGACTCGGACGCACTGGACGGCGCTTGGCGCACCTCGGAGGGCGGCTCGTTGGTCAACAGGGATCGAACTGTCTCCAAGACTGCCGCGCCGTCGAAAGGCAGCGCTATCACCGGCGCATCGCAATCCTGGATCGTCTCGCCCAAGAGCAGGAGCTTCGACATTTTCCAATCGGGATGCCGCTCGAGCCCCTCGAGTGCGCTTCGCCCGCGGCCGCCCTCAACCGACGGCGCGAGGACGACCAGCCTGGGAAGGCAGTTCCCAAACGCGAGTACCGCATCCGCCGCCGAAGTGGCGAGCGTGACCTCATAACCTTCGTTCACCAAGAGCCGGCGTACTGCGGCAATCTGGGAGACATCGTCGTGCACCAACAGAACTGGAGTCTGCATGCTCGGCAATTCTACAGCATGGCCGCCGGATCGACATCGATTGCCACCTTCACCGATGCCGGCAGCTCGTCGAGAAATGCTTCGACCACAGACAGCGGTCCGGCCAGGGACGCATGGCTTGGGCCCTTGAGCAGCATCTGCCACCGCGTCTTTCCTTTGAGCTTGCGGATCGGCGCTGGAGCCGGCCCCAGCAGGCGCACCCCCCACGAGGGCGGCGGGAGCTTTCGGGCAAGACGCTTCGCCAGCTCGGTCGCCTTGGTCCTCGTTTCTTGCGGATCCAGACCCTCGATCCGCAACGCCACCAAGCGAGTAAAGGGAGGGTAGGCCATTGCCTTACGCCACTTGAGCTCGGCGCGCGCAAAACCGTCGAAGTCATGAACCAGCATCCGCTGGAGCGGCTCCGCGTCGGGGTTATACGTCTGGACCATCACCCGACCCGCGTCAGCGCCACGACCTGCGCGGCCTCCTACCTGGGTCAGCAGCTGAAAAGTTCGCTCCGCCGCCCGAAAATCAGGGAAGGCCAGCGACGAATCCGCCATCAACACGCACACCAAGGTGACGCCGGGAAAATCGTGGCCCTTGGCGATCATCTGAGTGCCCAGGAGGATATCGATTTCGCGTCGCGCGAATGCCGTCAGGATCGAAGTCAACTTCTGAGCCGACGATGCGGAGTCTCGATCCAATCGGGCCACCCGAGCCATTGGGAATCGCTCGGCCACCTCGGCTTCCACCCGCTCGGTGCCGACTCCGAGCCGCAGCAGCGGGCCCCGGCACTCGGCGCAGCGCGATGGGACCGAAGAAGCAAATCCGCAATAGTGGCAAATCACCCGTGCAGGGGTGAGGTGGTGGGTCAGACACACGTCGCAAGAAGCGCAGCGGAGCGAGGTACCGCACACCTCGCAAATCAAAAATGGGCTGTGCCCCCGACGATTCAAGAAGAGGATTGCCTGTTGGCCGCGCCCCAATACCTCCCGGATGGCCACGAAGAGCGGTGGGGAAAGGAGTGGCGGTTCGGTGAGGCGCGCTGGATCTTTCGGGCGTTCCAACCGCAAATCGATCAACGAGACTTGGGGAAGCGGGCGATCGTCGACGCGCGAATGCAGCTCCAACTTGCGATAGCGACCGCGCTGGGCATTCTCCAGAGTCTCGAGGGATGGAGTTGCCGACCCCAGAACTACCGTCGCGCCGAGCTGCTGGCCTCGCGTCACTGCCAGATCGCGCGCATGGTAGCGAAGCTTCTCTTCCTGCTTGAACGAAGGATCATGCTCCTCATCGACGACGATGATTCCTAACTGGGTCACCGGCGCAAACACCGCGGACCTGACGCCGACTGCGATCCGCAGCGATCCGCTGCGCAGCCTTTGCCAGTACCGAAGGCGCTCGCGATCGCCCAAACCAGAGTGCAAAACCGCGACCTGCGCCCCGAAGCGCGAACGAAAACGGCCCACCAACTGCGGGGTCAGCGCGATTTCCGGGACCAGAATCAATCCACCCCGATCGGTCGCGAGCGCGTGCTCGACCGCGCGAAGGTAAACCTCCGTCTTTCCGCTTCCGGTGACGCCGTGGAGAAGAAAAGCCGAGAACGTCGCGGAATCGATGGCCGAGGTAATTGCCGCGACCGCCGCCCGCTGTTCGTCGGTGAGACGGCCAGGCCGTCCCTGATCCCAGTCTGCACTCGTCGGCAGCTGAACCTCGCGTCGCTCGAGACGCACCCAGCGTCGCTTTTCCAGCCTCTTCAAGGACTCGCGAGCACCTGGGATAGCATGAACCACTTCGGTCAACCCCGCGCTGCCCCCAACCGCCAGCAAGTACGAAAGTGCGGCGGATTGGGCGGGGGCGTTGGAGAGAGTCGCGGGGTCGGCGCCCGGTAAAACATGCGCGACTACCTCGATTTCGGGCAGAACTTCCTCATGCGCATCCTTGCCTGACAGTCCTGGTGGCAACGCCGTCCGGATCGCTTCACCCAGTGGATAGTGGTAGTGCCCGGCAGCAAAACGCAGCAGGGAAACCAAGTCGGGAGGTAGACTGGGCTCACGTTCCAGCTCCCGTTCGATTGGCTTGAGTCGAAGCGTTTCGGCGGAGGTCTCCTTCGCCGGGCCGAGGTAGAAGCCAAGCGCGCTTCCCCGGCCAAACGGGACGCGAATTCGCTGGCCCGGAAGGAGTCGGCCGGCGAGCTGTTCTGGAACCAGGTAGGTGAATTCGCCCCGAACTGGGCGTCCGACAGCTACGGCGGCGAGAAGGAGTTCTGCCACGTCAAAACAGCTTATCCGGCAACACTGCCTGGTTGACCTTCAAGGCATTGAAGCGAAGGGCAAGCTCGCCGTTGCGCGAGAGCTCGACGACTCTTGGAAACAACTCCCCAGTCAGCGGCGAGCTGTAATCCGCAAGGCGAAGGTCCCATGCGGCCTGATCGGCGTCGATCCAATGCAAGCGCGCCGGAAGAAACGAATCCTTGTAGACCCAGAAGCTCGGTTGTGCGTCGAAGGGTCCACCCATCACATATGCAATCTGTCCGCCCACACGGGCAAGGTAGGATCGCCTCGAGTCAACCTTGAGGCGATCCAAGTGCCGTTCCACAGCCGCGCGCCCCTCGGTTTCAGAGCCGGAGCGGCCGCCCAAGATGGCACACACCTGTTCGACGACGGCGCCCAGCGCCGCGATCTCGGTGCCCTCAAACCGCGCGCGGCGATGGGAGGAGACGGCTGCAACGCGCGAACCGTCGGGGGTCCAAACCTCGAGCCGACAGCGCCCAGGAGCTTTCAACATCATCGCCGCCTCGCTGCTTGCCTCAGAGCCGGCACTGGACAACCGAAATGCCCGTGCTGCGTCTCTTCGCGCGGCGCCAAAAAATGTGAGCGTGCCATCCACCCGGATGTTCGAGACTTCCATGGCGTCGCGTTGCTCGATCATCCGACGAAGAATGGAGGTTGCGGGCAGAATGTAGGCGCCGACCGGGTGTGCGTGGAGAATCCCCAGCAGCAGGGCGAGCGGGCGGCAGGCAGTCATCGACTTTCTTTCGGAATTGCCTGAGTGCTGGGTAAGAATTGGGCTCGCAGGCCGGCTGCGGGAACAACGGACGTCCCAATCAAAGGGGATTTGAACATGAAGGGCGGCAATCTAGTGACCCAGCCGGGCCCCATCAAGGTCCTTTCGCGGCGGTTTGCTTGGCTCGCGTTTGCCCCCGCGCTTGCATTTGCGCAGGGTGAGCAACCAGGGTTTCGGGACTTGATGCAGGCTAGAAATTACGCGATGGGCGGGGCCTATCGCGCGCTCGGTCTCGGAACGGAGGCCATCGACGGCAATCCCGCAGCGATGGGTTTGCGCAAACGGTACGAAATCGATCTCGGGGGCGCGTTGGATACGCAGACCAAATTCAGCTACGGCAGTGCTGCCATTTACGATACCCAAACCAGCGAGTTGGGGGCGGGAGTCAGCTATCACCTGATCTCGGTGGGCAGAGGAGATCGAAATCGCATCGCTCACCAGGCAACGCTCGCTCTTTCCTATCCTCTATCGCAGAGCATCATCCTGGGTGCGTCGGGGCACTACGTCTTGGAAAATGGCGCGTTCCACCGCAGTGGAATCACCATGGACGCCGGATTGGCTCTGAAAATGAGCGATTCGATCAGCGCGTCCCTATCGGCCCACAACCTCATCGACGTGAAGAATCCGGACCTGACGCGCTACTACGCGTTTGGGCTTGGCTATGCGAAGGGACAGTTTCTCGCAGCCGGGGATGTACGCGCCGATTTCACCAGCGGCAACACCCAGTATTTTCCGGGTGTCGGCTTCGAGTACATCACCGGAGGCAACTTTCCCGTGCGGGCTGGTTACTCCTACGACTCGCGCGCTTCGAGCCACTTCGCGAGCGGTGGACTTGGGCTGCTCGGAGATAGTGGCGGGCTGGATCTGGCCTATCGGCAAGAGTTCGGTGGAGCGCAGAGCAAACTGATTGCGCTGACGGTCAGGCTCAATCTCTAGCTCGCAATTTGCGATGCTTCCCACGGGCCTGTCGGCGCGCTGACGCTTGAGCGCTTAAAAAAGACCGCGAGATCCTCAGGCAGCGGAGCCTCGAGGCAGAGTCGCTCTGCCGACGTCGGATGTGCAAGCTGCAGGCCCTGGGCGTGCAGCAGGGTGCGGCCAATGGGTTGCTGGTCGAGCTCTACCGGTCCGCCGTACAGCACATCCCCCAAGATCGGCGATCCGAGCGCCGCGAGATGGGCGCGTAATTGGTGGGTTCGTCCGGTCTGCGGATAGAGAACCACCAAGCTGTACTGGTCGGACGCAAACAATCGGCGAAAATGCGTTACGGCGGGCTCTCCGTTTGCGCTACGCGTCGCCCGGTACCGCCCAACCCGAGACGGATCTTTAGAAATCGGCAGATCGATCGTTCCGCTCTCGGGGAGTCGAGACGAGGTGACCGCCAGGTAGCGTTTGAGCGCCGAACCACGGCGAAACTGGTCGGAGAGGGCTCCGGCAGCCTGACTGGTTTTACCGAACACCAACACTCCTGAAGTCTCTCGATCGAGCCGGTGCACCCGCCCGGGCCGGCGACGCAGTCTGGCGGCGATCAGGTCCAACGCATTGTCTCCCCCTCGGGATGCACTGGGCTGTGAGTCGAGTCCGGCCGGCTTGTTCACCGCCAAGAGCGCCGCATCCTCAAAAAGCACCTGGACCGGGGGAGACTGTGGAGAAACTGGCTCGAGCGTACTGCGGCCTCTCTCTGATAAAACCACCATCACCTGCTCCTCGCTCCTGAGGACTCGATCGCGATTCTTGCAGCGCTTCCCCTGAACGTAGACCGAACCCTGGCCTATCAGGCGGCCGGCGACGCCAGGTTCCAAGTCCAGCTTCGAGGAGACGAAAGCTTCGAGACCAGTTCCCGAGTCCGAGGAACCTACTCGCAGCGAACGCCGCTTCATTTTACCGCCTGTCCGTGCTGAAGAAGGAAGTCCATCTGCTTACTTTGAAATGCCCACATGAAGCCATCTCTCGACATCCTGCGTGATCGTGCCGACAAGTTTCTCAGCGAACTCGCTCGCGCGGAGCATCGATATTTCGTGGGTCGTTCTACGCAACTTTCAATCACCCAGCTATACGCGGAATTTCCGGAGCTGTCCGACCCAGAGACATTCGCGCAGCTGCGTGAATTGGCGCAGTCGGCAAAGGAGGGTGGATCCAATACGCTCGTTCCGTGGTTGGAGTTCGTGGCGACGCAGGTGGAAGAGGCCAGAGCGGCTGCGGCAAATGAGGCGATTGCGGCGCTCGAGGCTTCACCGGTGCTTCCATCCATCGGTTTGGAGCCTCATCTCTCCATTCGAGAAACGGTCGCCGCCATTCCCCACGAGCGTACGCGCGAGCGCAGGGAAAAGCTCGAAAGCACGCTCGCCACCACCTTGGCGGACCACCAAGACGCATATGCGCGTCGACCCGCGGCTGCTGAGGAGGCAGCTCAAGCGCTCCGGGCATCCTCCTATCTCGGCCTTCGAGAGCAAGTTAGCGGGTATGTTTTCTCGAGCCTGGCCGCCGACTGCGAACGGATCCTCCGGCAGACCGAAGACGCCTATCGCGACGCCCTGAGCTACGCCCTGAGCCGGCTGGATCCTATGCTTCGCCCGGGGCGCGCAAAGAGACATGACTTATCGCGCGCCGCGGTGGTGCCCTGGCTGCTGGAGCATTTTGCGCCGTCCGGCGTGCTTCCCGCGATCGCGCGCTCGTTCGCGGAAGGGGGGCTGAACTTTCGCGCGCGAGGCAGGATCGCGATTGACTCCGAACCCGGTCTACCGGAGGGTTTTCCACCTCGATGCTTTTCAATTGAGGTGCCCGACGAAGTTCGCGCGGCTGCTCGGCCGCGCGGGGGCATGGCCGACGCCGCACGGTTACTCCACGTCCTCGGCCAGGCTCAGCACCGCGCCAACACCGACGCCTCTCAACCGCTCGAGTACCGGAGGTTGGGAGACGCATCGGTCAATCACGCGTTCGGCTTTTTGTTTGAACATCTGCTGCTGGAGCCTGCATGGAATCGACGCTATCTGCGCTTGCCGCAGCGAGTCGCTAAAGAGGCCAGCCAAATGGCCGCCTTTGTTCAGCTCGCCGCCTTGCGAAGTGCCTGCGGATTTTTGCCCTGCGAGCTCACCCTCTTCCAGCGTGGACATCAGGAGGGCAGCAGCGAATACGAGGAGAGAATGGGCGCGGCGTTGCTGGTCTGGGTCAACCCCTCGTTTTTCCTATATGAATCATTACCGCAGCTGAGCCGACCCCAAGTCCTGCGGGGATTCGCACTCGAGGCTCGCCTCCACTCCGTCCTGCGCGAGCGCTTCAACGAGGATTACTGGCGAAACCCGGCGACAGGTACTTGGCTCAGCCAGCTGTTCTCGCGAGGACAACGAGATGATGCAACGAAGCTAAGTCAAGAGCTTGGCGGACCGCTGGAGCTCGCGATGGCGGGAACGCGGCTGGTCGCGGCGCTGAACGGCTCATAGGAGTTTGCAGAAGATGTCACGGGCTCGCAAGCGGCCGAGGACCACTTTTCGCAAAAGATGTCACGGCCGTTAGACGCTGCCCCTCGCCATTTCTTGGAAAAGATGTCACTGGCCTCCAGAGCGAAATCGTCCCCCCATTTTCGTAAAAGATGTCACTGGGGCATTGATGGATTAGCGAGCCATTTTCCTAAAAGATGTCACGGCGGCCCGCGCGCAGGATCGCCAAGTCTCGAAAAAGATGTCACGGAATCGAGACGACCGCCGATCATGAGCCTTCTTGTTGGGTAATTACGGGCACAGCCACAACCTTAGGAGTGCAAAACCTTCCTTCGCCTACACCAGCCAGAAAATGCTCAAGAGATTCGGAGTCTTAGAGTTGCAACCGGTTGCAACTGGCCTGCAGCACTGCGCAGCATCCGCTGGCCGTGGCGTTCCCTACTTCTTCTTGCGCAAAGCTCGAAGGATCTTGTCTCTGGTTTTTTGCGCCGTTGGATCAAGCTTGGGCAAGGTCGAGGCCGCGGTTCGAGAATGGGTACGGGCCGTTCGGGGCTTGCGCCGCTGCGCTTTCAGCAACTCCATTTCGATCAGCAAAAGCTCGTCCGCGACGGGGCTTCCCGCCGGTGCCACGTCAGGCAGTGACTCGCTGGGATCCGCCGGCGCCACTCCATGGCGCATCCGCAGAACCTTTTCTTCTTCCGCGCTGAGTTTCGCCTTCGGGAGCGATTCGCGAACTTCCTCCGCTGTGACCTGCACCTCAACTTTTCCCGCCTTGCGCTCCATCGCTTTCACCTCACCGGTATGCCCTGAACGCCCGACCAGCTTCGGCGCGGCCAAGCCGCGACTTTTCGGCATTGTAGAGGGGTGAGGCTCTCGGTCAATTTTTGATGCCGCGCGGTGTTCAGCGCTCTTCTTCCTCCTCCTCCACCACCCCGCCGTCTCCCCCTCGCCCTCCGCGATGGATGCCGAAGCGATCGAGCGCGGCCGCGATCCCCAAGGGTTTGTCAGCATCCGGCAGGAAGTCTTTTGGAGGCTTTAGAGCCGGATCGACTCCAATGTCGGTGAGAGCAGACTCAAGCGCGAGCTGCAGCTCGGCTCCGGGATTCCCTCGAGCCGGCGGAACGGTCATTCTGCCATCGAGCCGAGCCTGCAACACCACGGCGGTCTTTTCGTCGACCGTGATTTCGCCCTTTAGCGACTTCGGTTGCCGCTCATCCCAAAACGCACTGCGCCGCGCAGTGCTGGGATCCATTCCACCTTTGGGAAACGGAACGGGCGGCAGCTGACCCACCTGCTCGGTGCGGTTGGCTTCCGGAGCCAAGCCCACCGTGTACTTCCAAGCAGATCGACCGTGGTATTTGGTAGCACCGTTCGAGGTCAGCTTCAGCCTCCCCAAAAACAGCGCGTCATAGCCGCGGAGAGCGTCAAAAATCTCCTCGCGCTCGCGCTCCGCCATGCCACGGTCGCGCTGGCGTTGACGGAACTTGCCATACCGATTTCGCGCGTAGACCGCGCCACCGACTCGGACGACTTCGAGGCCCTGGTCCTCCGAATTTTCGATTTGGCCCTGAAAGTCCCCGTTGACACCACCAGGACCGGCGATCAGGACCCGATTTTCGGAAAGCTGAATCGACTTCGAACCGGCGGTCCAGTGAAAGCGGGTAGAGGCTTTGAACTGATACGGTCCCAGTCTCTCGGTCGTCTCCGCCGCGCCCATTTGAAGCACCCGTCGAGTGCTGTTCGGATTGCTGTCCAGCTTGTCCACTTCAAGTTTTTCCAGCGCGGAAGCGACCACTTTGGGCGGATCCTCAGGCGAGAAAATCCGCCTCTTGGCAGGTTTTTCCCCGTTGTCCGTACAACCCAAAGCAAATGCCAGGCAGGCCGCGGTGGCCCAGCCACGAATCCAAATGTTCAAACGACCTCCGAACTTGGACCGGCGAACGTTACGTGGTCCATCGATGCTGCCGCAAGCCTTTAGCCTTGCGCATCGGTCTCTTCGAATGGAAGCTTGCGCGGTGCAGAGTCTCCGAGAAAAGTTGCTCAAGGCCGGGTTGGTGACGGAAGAGCAGGCTCGTGAAACTCCACGACCGACCGTCTCGGCACCGGCACCCTCCCCGCCCGCGCCGGGAAGCAAAGCCTTTCAGCGCAAGGAGTCGCTGCGGCAACTCGAGCTGGATCGAACGGTGCGCCAGTGGGTTCATGCTTCGCAAGTACCAGTCGAGACGGGCGAGCGCGCGTTCTTTTTCATGACTCGGAAAGGCAAACTGCGCCGCTGGGACCTGTCGGAGCAGCAGGCTCAACTTCTCGAGGCTGGCCAATTGGCGATCGTCGAGCGGCCGGAGCCAGGCGGCATCGAGCATTCGCTGGTACCTGCCGAAACGGCAGAAAAAATCGTGGCGCTGTGCACCAAATCGGTACGCTTTTACAACCGAAAGGGCTCTCCGATCGGCTTTCAGAGCGATGGTCCGGCCGCCGGCGAGTAGCTCCTCAGTGGCCTGATTCTGGCCGGCTGGCCAGATGGCGCAGGAATGCTGCACTCACGTCCTCGGGGATATCCCTCGACTGGAATTTGTCCATATCGATCACCACCGAAACGATTTCCACTTCTGCACAGAGCCGATCGCTCTCAGCCAGGTACAAACGGTAGCCGCAGGTAACTGAGCGGCGTCCCAGGCTATTGGTTTCCATCAGCACCCGACAAACGTCTCCAAAACGCAGAGGAGATTTGAAATCGCCCTCGGTGCGGACGACCGGAAATCCAACGCGCCGCTTGATCAGCATGTCCGCGTAGGTGACACCAACTTCCTTTTCGAAGAAGTCCTCGAAGACCGAATGGCAGTAACCAAATAGGCGCGGGAAATAAACAATCCTGGCAAAATCGACTTCTTCGAATCGCACCCGAAGACTTTGGACGTAGGCCATCGACCCTCACTCGAAGGCGTTCAACCCGGTGATCGCCTTGCCGAGGATCAGGGTGTGGACTTCGTGGGTTCCCTCGTAGGTGTAAACCGATTCCAGATTGAGCATGTGGCGGATCGGCGGATATTCATCGGTGATGCCATTGGCGCCATAGATGCTGCGTGACGAGCGGGCAATCTCCAGCGCGGATCGAACGTTGTTGCGCTTGGCCAACGACACCATTTCCACGGTCGCTTTGCCTTCGTCCTTGAGCCGCCCCAATCGAAGCGAGAGCAGCTGCGCCTTGACGATCTCCTCCAGCATGTCCACCAGCTTTTTCTGGGTCAGCTGAAAGGCGGCGATTGGCTTGCTGAATTGGATCCGGGAGAGCGCGTATTCGCGGGCTCCTTCAAAGCAGGCGATCGCGGCACCGGTCACCCCGAAGGCGATGCCATAGCGAGCGTTATTCAGGCAAGAAAGCGGTCCACGAAGGCCGCTTACCTTGGGAAGCATGTTGCGGGTGGGAACTCGGACATCCTGAAAGCTCAATTCGGATGTGAACGAGGCGCGGAGCGAGAATTTCCCGTGAATCTCCGAGGCCCGGAAGCCCGGCGTTCCCTTTTCGACCAAAAATCCGCGAACCGAATCCGGATTGTCACCATCGGTCTTCGCCCAGACCAGGGCGACATCGGCGACGCTGCCGTTGGTGATCCACATCTTGCTCCCGTTGAGCACGTAGCTGTCGCCGTCCTTGCGGGCGAAGGTGCGCATCCCCCCTGGGTCCGAGCCGAAATCGGGCTCGGTCAGCCCAAAGCAGCCGATCATTTTTCCTTTCGCCATTGGCGGCAGGAAACGTTCCTTCTGCTCGTCGCTGCCGAAGGCGTGGATCGGGTACATGACGAGGGAGCCTTGCACCGACGCGAACGAGCGCAGCCCCGAATCACCGCGTTCCAACTCCTGCAAAATCAGCCCGTAGGAGACGTTGTTCATCCCGGCGCAGCCGTAGCCGCGGAGGTTGGCTCCGAAAATCCCCATTTCGGCCAGCTTGGGCACCAGCTCCATCGGAAAGGTGCCGTTGCGAAAGTGCATTCCGACGCGCTTGAGGTACTCGCGGTCGACAAACTCGGCGACCAGATCGCGCGCGGCTCGCTCCTCGTCGGAAAGCATGTCATCAATTCGGTACAGGTCAGTGATTTGGGCGCGACTCATGGCAATCTCCGAAGTGGCGGGCTTGTAGCTCCCGAAGCGATAGCCAGTCAAACGACGTAGATTCTTTACGAAGGAGAACCCGATGGCGATCAAAAGGCGCACTGCAGTTGTAACTGGCGCAAGTCGCGGAATCGGTCGCGCGATTGCAATCGCGTTGGCGCGTCAACAATACGCGGTATGCCCGGGATGGACGGAGACCGAGATGGTGGCTGCCGCGGTCGATAACATCACTCGCGCCACCGGCCGAACCCCGGAAGAGGCGCGGCGAGCCCTGGAGCAGATGAACCCGATGGGACGATTGGTGCAACCGGAGGAAGTCGCCGAGCTTTGCTTGTTCCTCGCTTCCGACGCAGCGGCGGCCGTGACCGGTGCGGCCTACCCGGTGGACGCCGGAGAGACCTTGTGAAGCGTGCGATCCACCCCCTCGGCTGGGCTCGCTCGAGAGGGTACAGCCATGGATGGCTCGCTCAGGGACAGGTTCTGTTCATTGCGGGTCAGATTGGATGGAACCCGCGGCTGGGCTCGCCCAAGCTTCCGAAGGGATTCGCTGAGCAATTCGAACAGGCACTGACCAGCGTCCTATCGGTAGTGCGCGAAGCCGGGGGTCGCCCGGAGGATTTGGTTCGGCTGACGATTTATGTAACCGATGTGAAGGAGTACGAAGGCGCGGCCAAGAAGCTGGGCGTGATCTGGCGGCGGCACATGGGACGACACTATCCGGCGATAACGCTCCTGGAGGTCTCCGCGCTGCTGGAACGTGCAGCGCAAGTTGAAATCGAAGGCACCGCCGTTCTTTAGTACCCGGCGGAATGCCCGACATGGAGCCACCACCGCTCCGTGAGCGAACTGTGGTGAGTAATGTTCCCCGCGGCAGGCGGTCTCAAACGGTCATCGCATCACATGGTCGTCCCATGT